>CAVUON010000004.1:0-909497 GCA_963743135.1 uncultured Acidobacteriaceae bacterium | reverse complement strand
TCAGTGATTATCTGGCTGCTGAGCGGACTCTTCTTGCGTGGATCCGCACGGGCCTCGCCATGATGGGGTTTGGTTTTGTGGTGGCACGATTTGGGCTGTTTCTGCAGCAACTCCAAGTTGTGGAGCATGCTCCCGCGGCACGTTCCTATGGATTGTCCCTGTGGTTCGGCACGGCACTTATTGCGCTTGGGGTAACCGTGAATATTTTTGCTGGATGGCACCACCTCCGATTAGTCGGGGAGTTGGACCGCGGCGCGCCATCCTACTCTCGTGCTTCTACCCAGGCCGTTGCGATCGCTTTTTTTCTGGCATTGGTCGGACTGGCAATGGCGGTCTATCTTGTTTCGGTCTGAAGTTCTGCTCATTCGCAGTGTAGATGAGGCGAACAAAGCCGGTCTGATCACCGCGATGCTTCAAAATCAGGACGGAAACTTCCTGCTTCCGAGACAGCGGAGAGCGCGGGTTCGGTCAGCTTCAACCGCTGCGCTTATGTTGTTTATTTGCTTATGCGGAGATGGGGTCGGCCAAGAATTGGCCAAAATCCGGGTAGAACTTGAGTCCGATCTCGAAGAGTGAGTTGGCGATTTTGCACCAATTGAAATTTGTAACGCGAATTACTTACGAATTACCGACAATCCGGAAGTTGAACGAGAGCAAGCTGCTGTTCTGCGCGCCCGCTCTCTGGCGCTGCTGCGCATCCTCGCTACTTGTTGATCTCCCTGAGAAGGACAAGAACTTTTCACGGCCGAGGCCCCGTCCTGCAGTTGCGCTCCACCGTATTTGTAGCGAACGCTTCGAGATCCCGGGAATCTCCCCGATGGCGCGGCAACACGACTGACATAGGCGGGTAGTGGGTCAGTTTGGATTTCCACAGGGTCAGAGTGGAGGCGCGTATGATTTTGCCTAAGCCGCTTCCATTCACTCCACGTCCTCCCTACCGCGAGCGGTTGAGGAATAAGCCTCCGATGACCATTGCTGCTGGATTTCTCTGTCCCGACGGGATCGTGCTTTGCGCCGATTCTGAGGTTTCGACCGATTTGGAAAAATTTGATGAATCGAAGATATTCACCTTAAATGAAAGGTCGCTATCCGGGCCAACTGTCATTTTCGCGGGTTCTGGTTGGTTCGACTTTGTGAAGATGACCGTCGATAAGATTATGACCCGTGCATCGTTTGCCAGTCACGCATATGAAATTGAAGAGATTGTTGAGCAAACTATCCTAGAAGTTCACCGAAAGCACGTTCGATATTATCCGGCAGAGCAGAAACCTTTTTTTAATCTCTTGATCGGAATCAGAGATGAGAGCGGGCTCCGCCTTCTTCTAAGTTCGGCAACCTCAGTAAGAAAAGTCACTGAATACGCCTGCATTGGGATCGGTGAAACGTTAGCAAACTACCTTGCCAGAGGATTGACGCCGCAGCGTGAGACGTCGCAAGAAGCAGCGCTTCTGGCAGTCCAAATTTTGGACCAGGTAAAGAGCAATGTACCGGGTTGTGGTGGGCGTTTTAGTGAAGTCGTGATTTTACCTAAGCAGGGCGAGATAGTAAGGATTTCCCCTAGCAGCCTGCTGGACATCGAATATCGGGCGAGGGATTTCGCCAAGGTACTTAAACCGCTATTGATGTCCTTTTCCAACCCCACGCTTTCAGATATCGAATTTGAGGCCAAACTTTCTGAATTCGAGAGGCAATGTCGGGAAGTCCGCGAGGAGGGTAAAGCGAGAATGGAAAGGGCTAGAAGGAAGGTTTAGGCGCTTTCCCCAAGTGCTTTTCTGAATAGCTCTTGGTCAATTCTTGAGGGCCCAACAACAGGCTTCGGGAGAAGTGCAATCAAGTCTTCTACTGTCCAGACGTGATCTGTAAGTCCGGCTTCCACCGCTGGCGAAACCCGCAAGCTCTGATGAATGCGGCAGAAGTTGTAATTCATGTAATGCAACGCAACCGCGTGGCGATGGTTGTCTACTTTCTTACTGAAACCATTGGTCAGGCGCGTAAATCTCCGCATCTGCATCCGCATGGTGAGGTTCTGGCGCTCGACGTAGCTTGTGCTCACATGCTCTGGATCGGGCTTGCCGATGACGGTTTTCATATCGCAGCCGATGCAGGTTGCGGGAGAATAACGCCGCTGTTCCTCATCTGACGGTGCGCCGTAGACCTTGTGGAGCATGGCGTAGTCCACATCGATCCCAAACGCACCCTCCACCGCAACCAGATAGGCTCCATGCGAGTCTGTCGTCACCTGTACGCGGCCACGGATGCGGCTGGCGCAGTCTTCCATAAATTCAAGCGCCCATCCCGAATCGCGTCCACCAACGAGATACCCAACAACCAGCTTGGTATCCGCGTCCAGTCCAACCCACGTCCAGATGTCTCCCCAGCCTTCCGCTTTCTGCTCAGGGCTGGCATTCTTTCTTTTGCAGCCGACAAAGCTCCAAATTTCATCGGCCTGCAACCTACGCACCCGAAGATTTCGGACGTGCTTGTTGTGGTATGCAGCGCAAGCGCAACCGAGATCGGCCAACAGTTTTACGACTGTGTTTTTGGAGGCCCCCGTCATCCGCACAGTAGCGCGAATCGAGCAGCCTTCGATCAGACATGCAACAATGCGGGCGCGGGTTTGGGAGTCGAGGCAATTCATACTAGCTAATATGCAATTGCCGCTTTAGCATGTCAAGGGGGCAAAGAGTGAGGAGAATAGAATCTATGACACCCGAAGAGCATCAATTGATGATCGAGATGTTCAAGCAACAGGCTTTGTTTTACGCTGGCTTGATTGAACTCTTGAAAAGCCGCGACCTGATCGGGCGGGGCGATCTTCAGGCGTGGGATGCGCTAGTTTCCGTTTCATCTCGCGAAACTGTTGAGCGGAATATCGAGGAAAGCTATCGATCAACCGGAAAAATTCTCGGCGTGAATGGTCTGCCGCCTGACTAAGCTGCCTTTGCAAAGGTGATTGCATTCAGAGCACACTCCATGCGATGATTCGCCTGAGAGTGTGAACCGTATTAACCCGCCCTGGCAGGCGGGTTTTCGTTTATGGGTGGTATTGTATCCCACACGGAGATTTTCGATGATAGGTTTCCTCCGAGTCGCGGACATCCCCAAGCTCCTGATTGCTTTTGTTGTGGGTGGAATTCTGCTCGTCGCAGTTGGTTCCCTATTCGAGCATTTTCACGCGCATGGAAGATTAGCTGCGGTTTTGTTCTTGGCAGCGCTCGCGGGGATATTCAGTTTCAGCTATTGGGCCGGGGGAGCTATCTGGGAACGAATTCAGGATCATCTCTAGGCTTTGGGCTTCTTATTCCAGCGCGCTTTCGCGGCTTTGGCTGCAACCTTGCGGCGCTGCTCTTTGGTCATTGTCACTAAGCGGCGTTTGCCGCCGATCTGACCGCCCTTGCGGCCCATAGCCGCCATGTATGCGGAGAGGTCAGCCGGAACTGAGGCGACAGGTTCAGGCCGAGGCTCGTCGGTGGAGTGCTCTACAATCCACTTTGCGAGCTGGTTGGGATCGCGGGGGCGTTTTCCCTTGCCGACTGTCATACGTTGATAGTCCCATAGCCGGATTAGCATGGCAAACACGATTCCTATGGCGGCATTTCCTGTTCACTCAGATAATGGGTTTGAAAGGTAGAACCGAAATGTCGAAATGCGAGCAAACATCAGAGCGTGTCGCAAGCGAGGCTGCGAAGCTGATGAAGGATGGCCGGAAGAGCTTGCGAAGAGTGTCGGCGTCAGCGTTACGGGCAAGGCAAAGCAATCAGCGGCGTTCTGGTGGCCGCTGAGTTCAAACTGGTTTTAGTTGAGTGGCTGGACTCTAACAGGGGCGAAGGATGGGTGCGTCTGGAGGAGCTAGAGAGCAAGATCACGCATTGCCGTTCAGTTGGCTGGCTGGTTGCGAAAGATGCGGAATCGCTAACGCTGGCGAGTCATTTAGGCGATAATCCAGCCCAATGTTGTGGCGACCTAAGTATCCCGAGGCGTGCCGTCAGGAAAATAACTCCTCTGACGTGTGGAAATCCAAACTGACCCACTACCCATAGGCGTTTGGGATGGACACGGCGATTGCTGCTCGATAAACTGGCAGTTGGCCCTTCCCCGATCCGAAAATGCGAGGATTCACTCCGACTTCATGGCGTCTCCACTGTCGTTCACAGGATTTGTGTGGAAGAATCTCAAGCGCCGACGTCTGAGGACTCTGCTGACACTTTGCGGGATCGGAATGGCCATTGGCGCATTTGTTGGCCTGGTGGGCTTTTCCCGCGCCTTTGAACAAGGATGGCTGCGCATCTACTCGAGCAGTGGCATCGACATCGCCGTCATCCAGCAGACCTTTCTGAATACCTCCGTGGATGAGTCGGTGGGCGCAAAGCTAAAGGCGCTACCTCTGGTGGCGCAGGCTACGCCCATGATCTACAACGTGATGGATCTGACGCCGGAGGTCAATGCGCTGGTCTATGGGTGGAAGGCAGACTCCTTCGAATTCCAATCCTTGAAGTTGCTCTCCGGACGGCCTTTTCGTGATGGCCATCCTGAAGTAATGCTGGGTGATCTGCTGGCCGAGGATCTGAAGAAGAGACCGGGCGATACGCTGGAGATTCAAGGTGCGCCCTTCACGGTAGTCGCGATCTACCATGGCGGCTCCGGGCTCGAGGCTGGTGCGGTCATTATGCCACTCGACCAGTTACAGCAGATCAGCAGCATGCAGGGCAAAGTTTCGACGTTTCATGTCCGGTTGCGCCCCGCGCCTCCTGGAGAAACACCAGAAGAATATATAAAGGTCGCACAGGCGCAAATCGAGGCTGCTCTTCCGGGACTACGAGCCGTGCCCGCAGCCGAGCGTGCCAATAACAATCAGTTTGTGCGAATGGCGCAGGCTTCTGCATGGGGCACCTCTTTAATCGCATTGCTGATCGGTATCCTGGGAATCGCCAACACCATGGCGATGTCGGTCTTTGAGCGCACCCGGGAAATCGGCATCCTGCGTGCGTTGGGATGGAAGCGACTCCAGGTGCTGGTTCTCATCCAGCTTGAGGCCGTTGTGCTTGGTTTGGGCGGGGGATTTGCCGGCATCGCACTTGGATGGTGCGCCCTGCACGTGCTGGCTGTCCTGCCGCAAACCGCGAGCATCGTCTCATCGTCGTTTTCCTGGGAGCTTTCGGCCGAGGCGTTGGGTATCGCCGTTCTGGCGGGTCTTGCAGCCGGGGTGCTTCCTGCGTGGCGCGGCGCAAGACTTTCTCCGGTGGAGGCGCTGCGGCATGACTAATCCTGCTCTCGAAGTGCGCAGCCTCTACAAGAGCTACGACGAAGGGCGCATTGAGGCCCTGCGCGGTGTGGACCTCTCGATCTCTGGGGGCGAGTACATTGCCATCACCGGACCCAGCGGCAGCGGCAAGTCAACGCTGCTGCACATGCTCGGGGGGCTGGACAGTCCGACCAGCGGCGAGGTTCTCTTCAGGAACGCCAGCCTCGGCTCGGGTATTGACCTGGACACCTACCGGGCCCAGAACGTTGGATTCATCTTCCAGGCATTTCACCTGATCCCGACCCTGCGGGCAATCGAGAACGTGCAGGTGCCAATGCTGGCATTGAACCGCCCCAGGGTCGACCGCGCCTCACGGGCCGGGGATTTGCTTAGGGAAATGGATATGGAACACCGGGCAGGACAATATCCCAACCAGCTCTCGGCGGGGGAGCGGCAGCGAGTTGCGGTCGCGCGCGCTCTGGCAAATGATCCGCAGATTTTGCTGGCCGATGAGCCCACCGGCAACCTGGACAGCGTGAACTCGGTGCGAATCATGGAGATCCTTATCGGGATTCAGAAACGGCGGGGGATGACCTTGATCGTGGTTACGCATGAGCGAGAAATCGCGCATGCCGCGCCTCGTCTGATTTGTATGCGGGATGGAAGGGTCGAAGTATGAAATTCGGAGTTCTCACGCTGGCCGCAACCATGTTCTTTCCTGTGCCTGCCCAGACTGCGGATGTCCCAGGGACTCTGGCGGCGGCGCGCCAGCAAGTAATGACAGCCGACTATCGCCTGAGCGGACGCCTGGCGCGCGTGGATGCGAGCGGTGCTCGGACCAGCTATGGCGTCAATATCAAGGCGCGCTGGTTCCCGGGCATACTTCGAGTGCTCGTCGAGGTCAGTTCTCCGGCCACGGCGCGGGTTCACGTGTTACTGGAGATGCGGCCCGGTGAAAAGAGCACAATACAAATTGCGCATCCGGGCGACGCGGTGGCGACTGTGCTGCCTTTTGAAAAGTGGAACGAGGGCCCGTTGGGAGAGGGATTCAGCTACGAAGACTTCATCGACTCGTTTTACTTTTGGACTGGACAGACGGATCTGGGAGAAACGAAGTTCGGGGCGCGCAATTGCGACCTGTTGAAGAGTACGCCGGGGCCAAAAGACAAGACCCAATACGCAGAGGTAAAGAGCTGGCTGGATCTCGGAAGCGGTTTTCCGGTGTACGTGGAAAAGACGCTGAAAGGCTCGGGGACTGTGAAAGAGTTCACCTACTTCGGGCTTCGACGAACCGAGGGCGTCTGGTCGGCAAGCCAGGTGGAAGCGAAAATCCGTGGCCGCGCCGGTTCCACCCTGCTTGTCATCGATCACGGCGCGGCAAGGGCGCACCTCGATATGAAGGATTTTAGTTCCACACAACTCACACATTTCTAGGACGGTGCATGTACTACCTTCTCTCTATTACTGGTTTGGCGGCGGCCCTGGTCGCCATGGGGTTTCTGTATCAATGGTTCGGCGCGCATTATGACCGGTTGCGCTATGCCAGCAAAGGACGGTGGATCGATATCGGAGACGGACGCAGGCTCTACCTGCTGGAAAAGGGATCGGGCGACGCCACAGTGCTGTTTGAATCGGGGATCGCAGCCACAAATTTGAACTGGTTCCACATCCAGGAACAGATCTCTCGGATCGCCACCACTGCCTCGTACGATCGCGCCGGCCTGGGCTGGAGCAGCGCCTGCCGGACCGCACGCACGCCGGGAAACATCGCCGTGGAACTACATGAGCTGCTCCATGGAGCCGGGATCAAGCCACCCTACATCCTGGTGGGACACTCATTCGGCGGCCTGGTGATGCGGAGGTTTGCGCTCCTGTACCCGGAAGAAGTGACCAGCATCGTGCTGGTGGATCCGATGCGCTGCGAAGAATGGCCGCCGCTGGACTCGACAAAACAGGCGATGCTCGACCGCGCCCTGAAACTCTCAAGTTATGCGATTCCGATTGCGCACCTGGGATTGGCCCGCCTCGCAGTGACCTCGCTGTTGTGCCGATCAGGGCGCGTCGCCGAGCGGTTGGCTGGCGCCGCCGGCGATGGGGGCAAGCATGTGCTCGGGCGGATCAGGGGCGAGGTGAGTAAAATGCCGGAGGAAGTTTGGCCCATCGTGGCCGCCCACTGGTCGCGGCCGGGTTACTATGCGGGCATGCGCAGCCATGTGGCGGCCGTGCCGGAGACTGTGCAGGAAATGCAGGACTCAGAGCCCATCCGCGGGATCCCTGTACTTGTATTGACGCCGGGAAAATCCTCGCCGCTCTCAGAAGATTGCCTCCAGCGGATCGGCGACAGCGTGCAGCAAGTGATCGCAACTGCGAGCGCGCATTGGATTCATCTCGATGAACCGGAGCTGGTGATTGATTCCATCCGGGAGATGGTGATGGCCGCCGTTCCCGAGGAAATGGCCGCCACCATTTGAGTGGCGGGATCGCTTGGCGTATGCTTCTGGGCCAATCCAGCAGGAGTATCAGTCCATCTCAGCCGAAAACCGCTCCCGCAGAACCCGCCGCAGCATCTTTCCGTTGTGATTCTGCGGCAAGCCGCCTGCCTCGAATATCCAAATGCGGCGCGGCGCTTTGTAGGCCGCGAGATTCTGCCGGCACCAGTCAAGCAGGTCCCTTTCGCTGGCCACGGAGCCCGGGTGCAGCTCGACCGCCGCGACGGGAATCTCGCTCTTCTCCTTGTGGGGCAAGCCGAAGGCGACGGCGCGGGCCACTGCTGGATGAGCGAGTACCGCCTCTTCCAGTTCGCGGACGTACACCGAGTACCCCCCCGACTTGATCACATCTTTCATGCGCCCCACCAGCCGGAGCATTCCAAGGCGGTTTCGCCTGGCCAGGTCGCCGGTGCGCAGCCAGCCATCACTGGTGAGCAAGCCCTCGCCATCGCCCTTGTCCTTCCAATAGTGCGGAGCAAGTCCGCGACGGCGAATCTGGCACTCGCCGGTCACGCCGGCTCGCACTGGCCGGCCGTTTTCATCGACCACGCGGATGCGAAATGGTGGCACAGGGAAACACAGGTCGCCGCTGCCAGGCAACAGCGGCAACTCCACACCCATCATTGCGAGGCCGCCCAGTTCCACCATGCCATAGCCGTTCAGGAGTACCGGCGGAACGCGCCGGCCACCCGGCAACCGGACCAGCGCGCCGAACTTCCGCAGACGTTGCCGGACTTCGGAGGGCAGATGGTCGCTCGCCGAGAGCCACACACGCACGCTCGAAAGCCGGGCGGGTTCCGGACTGCTGTCGACCAGCCGGACAAACATCTCGGGCACGCCGACGAAGGCGGTGATGCCAAAGCGCTCGACCAGGTCCAGCGCGCCGGCGACGTCGAAACGATCGAGGAAGCAGCCGCGAATGCCTGCCATCAGGCCGCAGAGCGCAATACTGACCGCCATGATGTGGGACCAGGGCAGAGCGATGAGCGCGAGATCCCTGGGCCCAAGAAATAGTCCGGCCAGCACCGTGGACGCGCGCCCCCCGAGCAGTGCGTTGCTCGAAAGCGCAGCTCCCTTGGGAAAACCGCTGGTACCTGAGGTATGGAATATCGCCACAGTCGCGGCCGGATCGATGGAAGCTGGCGGGAAAAACGCCCCGGTGTTGTCGGCGCGTAGAAATCCATCGAGTGTCTCTGTCTCGTCGTCCGCTTGTATCCAGGTGCGCACATTCAGTGCCTGGCGGTCTGCGATGTTGCGTTCAAAGACCGCTTTGTCGGTGACCAGTATTTCCGTGCCGCTATCCGCCAGAATGCGACGCACTTCGGAGAGTGAGAGAAGCGGGTTCAGCGGAACTGCGATGCCTCCGGCGCGGAGGATAGCTAGAAACCAATGAAAACATCGCCGGTTGTTGCTGCGATAAATACCGACGAGTTGGCCGGGACGCAGCGCGATCGAATGACGGAGAAAGGCATCGATGGAGCACACGTCGGCGTACAGATCGGCGAGACGATAATGGCCGTCCTCCCCAACTGCGACTTCGCAATCGCCTTTCCGTCGAACCAACTCGTCCAGGAGATTGGCGACTGTGACGTCGCTGTCACGCGAGAGTTGAAGACGCTTGAAAATGTTCATTGGGCTGAAACGGGCTTGCGGCCCCAGTCGCTGGCGACACAATAATGGAACAGGCGGTCCAGATAATCCAGCACTGGCGGCGGGCATACTCCGGCAGCCTCCAGCAGTCGCTCGGCATTGCTGGTATCGAACTGCATGCGCATGGTGAAGTAGTCCCGGTAAGCGCGGCCGTCGCGCAGCACCCGGCGCTTGCGCCCCCATAAAGATAGAAACAGCAGCGGCCGCAGCGCGGCGAAGAAGAATTTCGGATCGACGTAACGGGGCTCAGGCACGTGGAAGTACTCCGCGGCGCGCCGGGCGACCTGCTGAATCGTCGCGCTGCCGCGTGGCCCGGCGCAGAGGTGGACCGTGCTGCCGAGGGCGGCCTCATCAAAGACGAGCCGCGCGACCGAGGTGGCGACAAAATCGACTGGCACTATGTCCAGCACCGCATCGGGATAGCCAGGCACCGTGCGCCACAGGCGGCGCGCGTAGATCTTCAGCGGCCAATACATCATCTTGAAGCTCGAGGTCACGCCGGTGCGGGAATCGCCCACGATGATGCTGGGACGCAGAATCACACCCGGCAGGGAGCCGAGGCGCGACTGGACCAGTGCCTCAGCTTCAGCTTTGGTCTGTTCGTAGGTGTTGCGGTAGCTCTGGCCCACCGCAAGCTCGTTCTCACGCACCAGGTCCGCGCGCTCCCCGGCCACGTAAGCCGTACCGACATAGGCCAGGCTTCGCAGTCGCCGCGCTCCGGCTGCGAAATCCAGGACGCGGCGCGTGCCCTCGACGTTGATGCGGCGCGCTTCGTCCAGCGAGTGATCGAAACGCACCGTAGCGGCGCAATGAATCACGCGCGTCGCCTCCGCGGAAAGTCGACTCCAGGCAGCGGCGTCCATCCCGCAGTTGGGCTGGCCGACATCTCCGGAATAGATCTGGACACGTGACCGCTCGGCTTGAGAGACAATCGAATCGGCGCGCTGCTGAGCCGATTGGCCGAGTCTGTCGCGGATTAGCAACGCCAGCACTGCGCGCGGGTGCCGCTCCAGCAGTTCGTGGACCAGCCGCATTCCAAGAAAGCCGGTCGCGCCGGTGACAAGGATAAGTTCTTCACTAGTCATGCAGAAACCAACTGCAGTATTCGAACAGCTCGAAGGCTGGCAAATGATCACCTTTGAATGTCTGGGCGACGTGGAATTGATGCGACATTATAGCCCGCGGCGCTGCTCGGGGACCGTCGCCCCACGGGCAGAGTTGGCTTGAGGCATGATGCCGCCGAAGCCGCTCCCGAAAGTGCTTCGAACAAATTGTACCGTTTGCGGCTGAGATGATCATCAACTGGCGCTAACAGTCAGTATGGAGTGACCGGTACCGATGCGCTGATCGTGGATTAGCTGTGAGTTCAGAAGGACGCACAGCTCAGAGCCACAAGCGGAAGGGAGCCGGTCATGAAGGAAAAGTTACGACTTTTAGGTTTGGATGTCCATGCGGAGACGATGGTCCATTCTCGAATCTTTGTGTTTTCGCTCTTCATCCAATCGACAATTGGAGAGGTAAATACTATGGCGGCTTTTTGTGCGTGCTGTGGAGCGGAAATTACCCCGAAAGCCGAAGCGTGTCTTGTGTGTGGCATGCCACGGCATGGAATGTTGCCGCACGATCTGCTTCCAAGCTTAGACGTGAGTACGGAAACATTTCCGACACCCTCCAAGGCGGATCAGGACTGCATGGACAAGCCAGCTTGAACCGATGGCGTCTCTATCCGCCGATGCCAGCCTCCTTGCGTTACAATCCTTACATGAGTTACAGGGAGGCTCCTGCTATGAGCACATCAACCGTTATAAGTATGCGTCTGCCGGTCGCCAGCGGAAAGCGGCTGAAGCGCATGGCGAATCGTCATGGGTGGACCCCCAGTGATGCGAGCGCGCGTCTGGTCGAGGAGGGTCTGCGGCGCTCGGAGTTCGCGTTCATTGATTTTCGGGATTCGTCTGTAGGCCGACAGGCATACATCCAGGGCAGCGGTCTTGCCGTATGGGAGGTCATGCTGCTGCTTCGCAGCTATAAGAACGATCTCCAGGCGGTGGCCAGGCATATGCGCTGGCCGCAGGCCAAAGTGCAGGCAGCGGTCAACTATGCGGAGGCGTTCTCCGACGAGATCAATGAGGCGCTTGCAGAGAATGAGGCCAGCAACTTTACGGCAATCAGACGTATGTTGCCCCAAGCCGTCGAGTTCGTTACAGGAAGAGCGGCGAAGCGCTGACATGCTCAAGCTTCTTCTGGATGAGCATATTTCACCGGCTGTTGCGGCAGGCTTACGCCGCCGCAACCCTGGTCTCGTGATCCGCAGTATGGTCGAATGGGAAGGCGGGAACTTTCTCGGACAAGAAGATTCGGTGTGCTTAGAGGAAGCCTCCGTTCAGGGATTGACTCTCATTACTTATGATCGGCGAACGATTCCACCCCTGCTCAAAAGATGGGCGGAAGAGGCACATCCCCATGCAGGCGAGATCTTCGTTGACGAAAAGACGATTTCTCCCGCAGATATTGGAGGACTCGTCAAGGCTCTGGGCATGTTGGTGAAAGAAACACGCACCTGGAACTGGACAGATCGAACCGTCTTCCTGCGGCGATAAGGGTTCAGTCGGCAAAGAGTGAGCTTCAGTCTGCGGATTGAGCGGTAAAGCCAGCGGGTTCGGCTTCATCCATCTCGGAGATAAAGACTCGGCGCTCATCATCGGGAAGCATGTTCGCAATGGCGCGGATGGGCTGACGGAGATTCACCATGTCGCGGCCTATCTCCTTCCTCTGCTCGCCTTTCGCGCCCAACTGGCGCAAGGCGAATCGGATTTGCTCGCGATAAGGATCAAACTTATCCATAAAAACACTCTGGAGCTTTTAGGCATGTCTAATACAAGGCCAATAGGCAAAGTTGATAATTCTGTGGAAAATTCGCCGTCGTGGGATTGGGCGATCCGCGATGCAAAGGAGAGAATTACGCGGCTGCGGGAATCAATACGGGTTTTCGAGCGTATGCGTGAGTCGGGCGAACCGTGGCGCGGGACGCCCAGATTTTTATAGACACCTCTGATGCACACAATTTTGACTACAGTTACGAATTGAACTTCGTCTTGCCGGCATTGCAACCCAACACTCTAAGTGGACCATAAGCCATCAGACTACCCGCGATAACAACCGTGGGCTACTTTGAAATCGTGCCAGCAAGATTGAGGTCGATCGCGACATCATTATCCGCTTTCCAAATCATAAAGCTTGGATTCTTTAGTCCCCATTGGACGTAAGGCACCACAAAATGAGCCTTGGCAGTTGAACTGTTGCCATCAAGATGTACCAGGATGGGAACGGTGATTTCGTGAGGCGTGCCCAGCAGGGTGAAGATTCCGGTTACCTGGATGGTCGAGTCGTCTGAAGGAGCGATGGCGCCGGTATAGGTCTTCGGCTCAAAGGAGACAGTTGCGTGCTGTTCGACCTTCAGGATGTCCTTGTTCATCTTCTTGTCGCGACTGTCATTGCCCGTCTTGCCGCTGCCGGCGAGGACGACTACCGAACCCGACATCTTAGGAGTGCTGCGGTCAAACTCAATCGATCCGGATTGGACGTGAAAGGTGCCTTTGACGAGCTCGTGGGTTGTTTTGAGCGTCATCTTGACCTCGCTGGCATCGGGATTGACGACGAAGGTCTGATGCTGGGCGAGCGCGGCTGGAGCGAGTATGACAGCGAGGGCGACGACTGCAAAGGATTTCATTGCATCTCTCCTAGGGGTTTTCGACTACTGAGAGTTGTTTGGTCAAAACCATGGTTTGGCTCAGCCAAAAAGCGATGGAGGCAATTTCGTTATCCGGAAGATATTCTCGGCGAGCAAGTCGCGCGCGGCGAGCCGAACCGAATGGATGGTCTGTGCGCCCAGCCCTGCCGGATCGATCCCGACACGCCGCAGAAATGGCACACTCTCCGGGCTCAGAAATTCACCGCAGACCTTGTGCTGCGCCTCTCTCGTTTTTTCGAAAAGAACAACATCCCGCCCTGCCCCAGCAAGGGCGATCGCCAGCATTGATCCCGCCGGACCACCGCCGGCAATGAGCGCGCCGCAAGCCCGTAGGCGTTTCATCTCGGTTTTACTCGTCCCACGCAGAGGCGTGCCGGCCGGACGGTCGCGATAGAAACATCTCGGGCGGACAGACCTGCTCGTTGCGCGTAATGTTTCCATTCGTCCGGTAAGAACGCCCGCTGAAACGAAACCGGGCCGTCGTGCCGCACGAAACGATGCCACCGCATTGCGGCCGCGAGCACTTTAAACCACGTATAAGTCGTCTGGCTGCGATAAAGATCATTGATAAACCAACCGTGGCGCGCGACCCGCTCCATCCACCCGATAAAGCGAACAATCTCATCGTCGGTCAAATGGTGCGTGAACAGAGCGCTGATGACCACATCAATCGGACCCGATTCCGGGTTGAGGGAATATGCCTCTCCGGAGATCCATTCGATCCGGCTCTCAGCGCGCGTAAACTCGCGTGCGGCGCGGATCGCATCGGGATTTAGATCGACCCCGGTGAGTTTGACAGCCACTCGTTTCCGCGCAGCCCAACGTTCGATACGGCGAAGCATATCGCCGCCGCCGCATCCCACATCCACAATATGCAACGGATGGTTCGGCTCCGGCACAAACTGTTCAAGCCACTGCAGCGTTGGCCGATAGCCGAACGAAACGCGATTCACCTGCTCCAGATCGCGCAGGCAGTCGCGCAGATCTTCGTACGAGCACGGCTCGTCGAGCAACTCAGACAGATCGGCCCGTCGCGAAAAATCGAAAGTTATCGCGGATTCTGTAACCTCGCCTGCCGAAGTGTTCTTAAACGACATGGAAGTTCATCGTCTCCGCGGTAAGGCCCGGGCCAAACGACATCGCGCACCCGCGCTGCCCCGGTTCAGCTTCGCGCATCATGTCCTGCAGCACAAACATAACCGTGGCAGAGCTCATGTTTCCAAAGCGCCGCAGCACCGAACGTGAGGGCGCCAGCTTCTCCGGCGCGAGTTCCAGCCCTTCGCCCACAGCGTCCAGAATCGTTCTCCCGCCCGGATGCACGGCCCACAGGTCAATGTTTCCATCCGGATCAAGATCCTTCGCGTGCTCGCGCATGGACTTTTTCAGCTCCACAGGAGTCCTGCCCGATAGCACCATATCGAACCCAAGATCCCCGATGCGCCACGAAATCAAATCGCGCGTGTCGGGTATCGAAACCGCCCTAAAGCTGTCGAGGGCAAATCCGTGATCGTCGAGGCGGATCAGGCTTGCAGCGCACCCGTCCCCGAAGAGCAGGAACGACAGTACCTTTTCGAGATCCTGCGTCTCCTGGAGGTGCAGCGAGCACAGCTCCAGGTTGATCATCAGCACGCTCCCATCAGGCTCAGACCTGACGATGTGCCGCGCCAGCTTGAGCCCATTGATCGCCGCATAGCAGCCCATGAATCCAACCATGGTGCGCTCAGTGCCCGGGTCGAGCCCGAGATGCTCGATCGCCGCGAAATCCAGCCCTGGTGCATAAAGGCCAGTGCAACACGTCACGATAACGTGCCGTATGCTGCGGCGCTCCTCCAGAGTTAGCGCCAGCCGATCCAGCGCGCACCGCATCAACAATGGAGCAAACGCCTCGAAGCATTCCATCCGTTTCGCGGTCTTCGGAAACTGTCCTGTCTTAAACAATTCATGCCCATCGACCGAGTTGGACGCCAAATCCCCCTCGGCCTGAATGAAGGAATAGCGGTGCTCGATACCCGATCGCCGTTCCATAAGTTTAAGCAGCGAGCGTGCGCGGTGGTCCTGCATCGCGCTGGACGCGTAGGCGACGAACGCCGCATGCATGTCGTGCGGCGGCGTTGCGGTGGCGATTCGGCTTATACAAACTGGACTCATCATTCGAACTCCGTCTTTGCCCCCGGACAGCGGGGCGAACATTCCATGCTGCGACACCCTTGCATCCTGGTCGTCACGCAAAAGTCATTTCAAACTCAATGTGACAGTGAAATTTCGTTACACTGCCGGGCCCCAAAAGTGATGACATGCAAGGCCGTCGAGTTGTGGCTTTTGGCATGGCCGGATCTCAGCTGGCGACTGCATGTGGAGAAACAACGGGGTGCTGGGAGATGCGTGTCAGCCTTGCCGTCAAGCGCATCACACCGGGCCAGACCCTCAGGCAAAATGGTAAAACAGCGCGTGAAAGTGAGTTGTTCAGGCCATCGGCGGCGAACTCGGCAAGGCGCATCTGGGCCAGCAGTGCGGACCGCAGTTTAGCCTGGTAGAGCGGTGCCGGCTCGGCTGCAAGATAGGCAGCGACAGCATAACGTGCAGTATGCAGCGCGATGGATATGCCATCGCCGGTGAACGAGGGGATGACGGCTGCCTGATCGCCGATGCAGTAGAGCCCATTCTGCGTTGTTCGGCGGACGTAACCATACGGGATATGGGTGATGGCGATCGGCTTGGCGAGCAACGGCTCCGCACCGGCAAGCCTCATGGCAAGGTGCGGACAGTCCCGCTGCATCTTCGCGAGGAAGTTCTCCCAGCGATGGCTCACACGTGCGAGATGCCGCTGTTGCACCACGCAGCAGAGGTTTGCAATGCCGCCTTCAACCGGCTGGATACCACCGTAGCCTCCGGGATAGAGCATCAGCTCAGAGGCGCGCGTGAGCTCAGCGGCCTGCGCGGGCGCCAGGCGAAAATACATCTTGAAGGCGACCCACCGCTCCGGGTCCTTCGGACGCGTGTGGCCGCGGAGATCGTGCTTGCCTGTGGCTAGAAAGACCGTTGGAGCTTCACAGGTGGTCCCGTCGTCGAGCGTAGCTTGCCAGGTGTTGTTTGTCGTGCGACCGAGCGCCTGCACACTGCGACCGCGCTCTACGCGGACTCCTGCGGCGATGGCTTCGGCGATGAGCGCTGTATCAAGCGCCTTGCGCGTGAGCGAGGCTGCGGGAAAAGGCAAGGGAGCCTCCGCGGCGCGCCTGGCAGCGGCGAGGCGAACGTAGTCGATGGGCACGGCACCAAGCGAGGCCACGTCGATGCCGAGCGCGTGCAGGTCCTCAAGGGCCTCACCGCTTAGGAACTCTCCGCAGACCTTATGGCGCGATGTGGGCTCGCGTTCGATCAGCGTAACGCTTCGTCCCTTGCGGCTGAGCGCGATGGAAGCGGCGCAGCCTGCCACTCCACCACCGAGGATGAGAACTTCCTCTCGCAAAGGAATCAGATTCAGATTGGACGTTTTAACTGGAAATCTCCTTTTTTTGGATCCGATACGCCGGAATTGTACCGCTCCTGATGGGTATTGCATGACCACTGCTGCAATTGAGAAGCGGTTCAGTCTTAAATCAATAAGACTAGTGTAACGGGTTTGACGGGGCGTAGCGAGAATGGTGAGCCACACCCGCCTTGCCCGGGCTTTTTGCACCAGCGAAATTGCTGTACCCTTCATCACGGCGGCGAGTGGTGAGCTCGTGCCAGTTGAGGCCTAGGTCGACGAGAAGAAGGGAAGCCAGGGTGAAGGCGATGACGCCGACGGCGGCGAAGGTGTCGCCAAGATGGCTCCAGTAGCGGGGCCAGAGATTGAGCACGCGGCTGGAGACGAAGGTAAACGTGACGGCGTAGGAACGGGCCATCCATTGGCGATGCTGGGCGATTTGGCGGTTACGCGCGGTGATGAAGGCGGCGGTGGTGCAGACGATCCAGGCGGCGGCCTGCATGGAGGTTCCTGGCATGCCGGGGCGGCCGGAGGCGAGGGCGATCCCGGTGAAGGCACCGATAAAGACGGAGATGACGTAGATGCGGCCGAGGACGCGATGGAATTTCAGGTAACGCTGGCGAAGGCGCGACGAGAACTGTATAGGGCCGGCCAGGAGAGCGGTGACGCCGCAGAGCGTATGGGGGATGAGCAGATGGCGGTCGGCGATGACCTGCAGACGGTAGGCGTGGTACATGGGGTAATCGGTGAAGAGAAGAACTTCTGAAGTGATGAAGACAAAGAGCGCAGTGAGACCAAGGAAGATCCAGAGAACGGTTTTGAATCCGGAACGGCCGGAACTGGGTGTAAGCAGGGTGGAAGATGCCATTATTCGCTTCTTATAGGCATAGACGAAATGAGGGTGCGAAAAGCTTCATTTGCGAAAAGCTTCATTATTGATAGCGTCTCATAGCCGGCGACCATCAGGCACCACGGGTGGCGGACTCGCGATGCCGGGATATCGGGGTACCTTCGTAGGCGAACTGACAGAGCAGCAATACGACATCATCGATGCTGCGGAGAAAGTCGCTGCCGAACTCGGGACCGACGTGATCGGCGGCTTGGAAGAATGAGGGATGAGTCCTGGCGTCATTGGTATGAATCAGACTGAAGCGGATATGGTGCTGGTCTAGAAATTACCCCTGCATGGTTGCGTAAGAAGATGAACCCAACCGACCGAATCTTCAATAGTGAGCACATGTCGCCAGGGAACGTATCGCTCTCGTTCCTCCGTGCCTGCCGAGCAGCGAACATCTCGGACTTCCGATTCCACGATTTGAGCATACTGCCGCAAGCTGGATGTGCATGAACGGAGCCGACATTCATAAAGTCGCGCTGATTCTGGGCCATAAGGATCTTTCTGATCTCGAATTCCATTCCACTATCGGATGCCAAAACGATTTGTGCCCACCTCGCTCCACACCGGATATCGTGGAGGCTGAAGTGCCACAGTTGTTGGTGCAGTGAGACAGGAAGTGTTTGTTCCCGTACTGTTCCCACGCACTCAGTACCTGCTCCCAGAGTTTACTGTAAGCTGTTGAAACATATGGCAGCAACGACGAGGCTCGAACGTCTGACCTCTACCGTGTCAAGCGAGTTTGGAGCGGTAATGTATGGCACGGATGGCTACCAAAGTGCCTTTCAGGACCCTTCCGTGGACCTATTCTGACCTCGCTGCCAAGCGAGGTAGCTCAGCTATTTTGTAAAAATATCGTGGCTCTTGTCGTAACGCCGTTCTGTCGCTTCGGCTTTTTCCGCAGAGTCTTCGGCCTCACGGTCCAATCTCTCGTCCGCTAAAGTTTCGGCTGTTTTAGACTCATTCACCTTGAGCGTTTTCTGACTGTCACTTTCGTTAGGCATCGTTTCGTCTCCTGTGATTCTTTCCTCTTCCGTGGAAGATGGGTTTTCGCTGTATTTCGTTCGCATCACCTGACGCGTGTATTGGTTCTAAGCGAAATCCCACCAGCCGTTCAGCCAAAGTATCTCTCGGTAATACGCCAAGTACTGTATCGAATTGCACAGTATGTCATCGTGCGGCGTGGAACACTCGAGCTGTCCGCGCGCTAAGGCTCACTGCGTGTTGAGACATATGCCGAACGCAGGGTCGCGTGCTTTGCCGAATGCCTTTGTTATAGCACTGGCCTTTGCTAGACCAGCAGCCTGACAGCAGTCGCATCCAAAAAGGAAACCCGGAGAAATCAATGTCGACAGTAAATTCCGATCCTCGCAGCGAGTCAGCTGGTGACCTGGATGGTTGCGGGGCTCGAGGGAGCCGTGGTTGTTGGAAAACTAGGTGCTCTCCGAGCAGGCCTGGTTGGCATCGGAATCCCGAAAGGCAGTGCCTTGAAATACAAAGTCGCATTGAAGACGAATCACTTCCTCCTGATTGTCCACGACACACCCGATGCCGCGAAAAAGGTAAAGGACATTATCGAGGAAATAGAGAACAGCCCATTCGGCGTGTCTGGCGAGCCGGTGCTTGCCTAGGCGAGTCGCTGCAAACCCCCGTATGCCTGAAGCCGCATGATCCAGGAAACAGGTTCAAGGCCCGGGGCTGAAATGGGAACGCAGAAGAAGAATGAGTGAAAGCACGCACACACATCACGAACAGGGGCCGCATCCCAGCAGTGTTCGCCGTCCTTACTGGAAGCGTGCGCATCGCGATTGGCGCTTCTGGGTGGCCGTGTTCTTCGTCTCGGTTGCGCTGTTCATTTATGTGACGAGTGTTGACCTGTCGTTGGTTCCTAACAAGCACCCGCATTCAGTTCCCATGAGTCAGTAGGTGAGTGAGATGATTCTCTACCCTTTGCGATTCGAGCCGATCTATCAGTATCGGCTATGGGGCGGACGCCGTTTGGCCGGCCTACTCACTGCGCCACTGCCAAGCGACGGGCCCATCGGCGAGGCGTGGATACTTAGTGATCGTGAGGATCATCCGAGCAAAGTGGCCAATGGGCCGCTTAAAGGGCAAACCATTCGTCAGGTGATGGCGCAGTCGCGAGAGCAATTGATGGGAAGGCTGGCGCAGCACTTTCTCCGCTTTCCATTGTTGTTGAAGTTCCTCGACGCGCGTGAGATGCTCTCCGTCCAGGTGCATCCCGGGTATAAGCACGCAGGTGTTCCACCTGCTGGCATGACAGCGAAGACCGAAGCGTGGGTCGTGCTGGAGGCGGGAAGAGAAAGCCGCATCTACGCGGGGCTGAAGCCTCGTACAACTGCGGAAATCCTTCGGCAGTCGGTCACGAGCGGAACGCTGGCGGACCACCTCGCATCGATCGCGCCAAAGCCCGGTGATGGCGTCTTCATCCCGGCTGGAACGGTGCACTCTCTGGGCGGCGACCTCGTAGTGTTCGAGGTTCAGCAAAACAGCGATGTGACATTTCGCCTGTACGACTGGGGACATGTGGATACGAAGACCGGTCGCCCACGCGCACTTCAAGTCGAGGAGGCTCTGGCATGCGTTGATTTCGTAGATGGCACAGCCGGTCTGGTGATGTCCACGATGGAAGCGGCCACACCCGTAGAGCGCGAGAGGCTCTTTGATTGCGACGCATTCCAGTTGTGGCGCCTGCGGAGTCAATCGCCGTTCCCAGTCGGCGCAACAGATGCGCCACACGTGCTGGTATGCATTGAGGGCACAGGACAAATCGAACACGACGACGATACTTATACCGTCGGAAAAGGAGAAGTGTGGCTCCTGCCGGCAGTGGTTGGAGCATGTACTTTTCGCCCTGGCAGCGCAGTAAGTTTGCTTGAACTCGCAATACCGGCAAATTTCGCAAGCGACAAGAGCGACTCAGGTTGCCGGAACGGGTTTTCCAGTTGAGATTGCAGGGTTCTCAAGGCGAATGCAAATGAAGAAGCTGATAGTCTTTGACCTCGACGGCACACTCGCTAAAAGTAAATCGTCTCTTGATGCCGAAATGTCGACGCTGCTGCATGACCTTCTCGGCGTCGCGAAGGTAGCTGTTATCTCAGGAGGCGACTGGCCGCAGTTTGAAAAACAACTGCTCTCCCATCTTCCCCACGACGAAGACCTGGCCAATCTATCCGTCCTTCCAACATGCGGGACCAAGTTCTTCCGGTACTCGGGTGACTGGAAAAAGATCTATTCGGAGGATTTCACTGCAGACGAAAAGAAGAAAATCATCGACTCTCTGGATAAAGCTTTCCAGGTAGCGGGCTTCAAGGTC
The DNA here is from genome assembly GCA_963743135.1 of uncultured Acidobacteriaceae bacterium. Classification (GTDB taxonomy): domain Bacteria; phylum Acidobacteriota; class Terriglobia; order Terriglobales; family Acidobacteriaceae; genus Silvibacterium. The sequence goes on along the minus strand of CAVUON010000004.1, from coordinate 888,670 downwards.
GAAAAGGTCTGGGGGAAAGTCATTGAAGACCGCGGAAGCCAGATTACGCTGTCCGCATTGGGTCAGCAGGCTCCGCTGGCGGAAAAAATAAAGTGGGACCCGGATTTTGCAAAGCGGAAGAAGATCAAAGCAATTCTTGACCCTTTGATTCCCGGCTTCTCCGTGCGACTCGGCGGCGCAACATCCATAGACGTCACGAAGCCCGGCATCGACAAGGCCTACGGAATCCGAAAGCTGCGAGACATTCTGGGCATTTCACTGAAAGAGATGATCTACATTGGCGATGCTCTGTTTCCAAGAGGCAACGACTACCCGGCGGAACAAACCGGGGTTATCTCGATTCCGGTTCGCGACCCTGAAGACACAAAACGGGTGGTCGAAGCAATCATCGCTTGCTTAGGTGGCGATCAACAAACTGATTTTACGGCTGGCTTGGATGAGCGAGTTTAAGCTAAAACGCCTCGGCATGATCATGGAACCGGCGCTGGGCAACCCGCAGGAGGTTGAAGGCGTTCTGAACCCGGCTGCCGCTCGCGGCCCAGATGGCCAGCTCTACCTCTTTCCGCGGCTGGTCGCGAAAGGAAATTACTCGCGCATTGGCATGGCGCGGGTGGGGTTCAATTCATCCGGCGGCCCGGCAGGCGTCGAGAGGCTCGGCATTGCGCTTGAGCCTGAAGCCGATTATGAGCGAAGGCCCGATGGCGGTGGGGGCTGCGAGGATCCTCGCGTCACCTTTGTGGAACAACTCCGGCGTTACATCATGACCTACACAGCGTATTCGCCGGTGGGTCCGCGGATCGCTCTGGCCGAGTCGAAGGATCTCTTTCACTGGCAGCGTCTGGGGCTCGCGACCTTTGCACCGTATCATGGAATTCAACTAGACGGCATCGATGACAAAGATGCCAGCCTTTTTCCCGTCGCCATTCCAAATCCATCTGGAATCCCGGAGCTCGCAATCCTTCATCGTCCGCTCTTTCCCGGCACTCGACCGGAGCAGACTGCCTGCAGCCCCCCGTCACGGCAGTTGAATCTCGACAAGGAGAGCATCTGGATTTCCTACTGCCCAATGGCCCTGCAGGGCCCGGAGCAAGATGGGTTCGGCCAGTTTACCTCCCATCACCGGCTCGCCACTCCGGTGTCGCCCTGGGAGCGGCTGAAAATCGGCGGCGGCACTCCGCCCATCCTAACCTGGCACGGCTGGCTCATCGTTTACCACGGAGTCAGCAACCTGACGGAGCCAGACAGTAAAGCGCACCAGTTGTGCTATTCGGCTGGGGTCATGGTGCTTTCACAGAAGCGTCCGCGCGTGATCCGCTATCGCTCAGTGGAACCTGTGCTGAGGCCGGAGCTGCCGCAGGAGCGCAGCGGCACCATCGCCAATGTAGTGTTTCCCACTGGCATCGATCGGCGTGACGATCTTGGCTTGCCGGATCGCATCGACGTCTATTACGGAATGGCTGACAACCGGATCGGTGTCGCGCGCCTCGACGTCCCCGAGTCTCTGCCGCCGGAAGGAGACGCCGATCCGCCAGATGCAACGGTATAACCCGTTCGAACTTTCAGGAGTGCTTGTTCCAACGCAACGAGACGAACCTTAGCAGTGATGGCACAAATACCCATCGTACTTTCCGCTTCAGCTATCGGTGAACATGCTAGCGCGGGGATGGCCTTTGGCCAGCGGCGGTGGAGCATCGGGCTGGTTGAAATCATCTGTCCAGCACCAGTTCCTGATCTCCGGCATATCTTCGAGATGCTGCCGGATATAGCTGTGATGTTCGTTCAGCTTCCTGTTGAACATATCGATTACGTCCGAAGCCTGGGAACGCAGCCGGGGAACGTTCTTCAGCGCGTCAATCGCCAGGTGGAATCGACTCATCTCGTTCAGCACGACCATGTCGAACGGCGTGGTGGTCGTGCCGTGGTCCATATAGCCGCGCACATGGAAGCGGCCTTCATTGGCGCGTCCGTGAACCATGGTGTGAATGAGCCAGCGATTGTTGTGAAAAGCAAATACGACAGGCGCCTTCTCTGTGAAAAGCTCGTCGAAGGACATGTTGTCCATTCCGTGCGGATGCTGGTCAGGCATCATCAAAACACTCAGGTCCACCACATTGACGACCCGCACCTTGATGCCGGGAACGTGTTTCTGCAGCAGCCATGAGGTTGCGCATATCTCGATGGTTGGTACGTCTCCCGCGCAAGCCAGCACAACGTCGGGCTCTGTACCTCCGTCGTTGGTGGCAAACTTCCAGGTCGATGCGCCTCGCGAGCAATGTTCGAGAGCCTCATCCATGTTCAGCCATTGCAACTGAAACTGCTTGCCGCAGGTCACAATGTTGACGTAGTTGCGGCTCCTCATGCAGTGGTCGAAGACGTTTAGCAGGCAATTGCTGTCCGGTGGATAGTACACGCGGATGGTTTCGCTTCTGCGCGCAAGCGCATTGTCGACAAATCCAGTCGCCTGATGGCTGAACCCGTTGTGATCGTTTCGCCATGCATGGCTTGTCAGCAGAACATTCAAGGATGCGAGCGGTCTGCGCCAGGGGAAGTCGCGGCACTGCTCCAGCCACTTGGCATGTTGTGTCAGCATCGAATCCACGACCTGTGCAAAGGCCTCGTAGGAAGACCACATACCATGCCGTCCAGTCAGCAGGTAGCCCTCAAGCCAGCCCTGGCAGCAATGCTCACTCAATACCTCCATCAGGCGGCCATCGCAGCTGAGTTCGTCATCGATGGAAACTGTCTCCGCCATAAAGCAACGCTTGGTTGCTTCGAGGACAGAATTCAGGCGATTGGAGTTCGTCTCATCGGGGCAAAACATGCGGAAGTTGGTGGGATTCAGCCGGAAAACGTCGCCAAAGAAGTCCCCCAACTTTCGCGGAGCTTCAGCAACCACCTGACCCGGTCCCGGAATCTCGAGCGCATAATTTGTAAAGTCCGGCAGATCGAGCGCCGTCAGCAGCCGTCCGCCATTCACATGAGGATTGCCTCCCATGCGGCGATTGCCAACCGGCGCTAACTCCGCCAGTTCGTCAATGAATTTGCCGTCTTTATCGAAGAGCTCCTCCGGCTTATAGCTTCGCATCCAGGCCTCAAGGATTTTCAGATGTTCGGGGTTCTCGCGAACCGTCGCAAGCGGAACCTGATGCGCGCGGAAGGTGCCTTCAATCGGGATACCATCCACTTCTTTCGGACAAGTCCATCCCTTCGGTGTACGCAGGACGATCATGGGCCATACCGGCTGCTTCTTGAACCCGCTCTTGCGCGCTTCCTGCTGAATGGCTCGAATTTCGGCGTAACAATCATCCAGCGTTTGAGCCAATAGCTGATGCACAACTTCCGGCTCATCGCCTTCGATAAAGTAAGGTTTATAACCGCGTCCGATATACAAGGCTTTCAGGTCTTCATCGCTCGTCCTTCCCTGAACCGTCGGACCGGAGATTTTGTAACCGTTGAGGTGCAGAATCGGGAGCACCGCGCCGTCTCGCACTGGATTGAGAAAGTTGACGGATTTCCAGCTTCCCTCGAGCGGGCAGGTCTCAGACTCTCCGTCACCGATCACGCAGGCGACGATAAGGTCGGGATTGTCGAACGCAGCCCCGAAAGCGTGAACCAGCGAGTATCCAAGCTCCCCGCCCTCGTGCATGGAGTTCGGAACATGGGGCCCGCAATGGCTGGGCACACCGCCGGGCGTCGAAAACTTTCTGAAGAGCAACCGCATGCCGTTCTCGTCCGGCGTGATCTCTGGGTGGACTTCGGTGTAGGTGCCTTCGAGATACGAGCTCGCGTTGAGCGAAGGGCCGCCATGCCCCGGACCGGCGATGTAAATAATGTTCGCGTCATGTTCTTTGATGAGGCGGTTCAGGTGAATATAGATGAGGTTCTGCCCCGGTGAGGTTCCCCAGTGTCCGAGCAAGCGTGGCTTGATCTGCTTGGCTTTGAGCGGTTCTCGCAATAAGGGATTTTCAAAGAGATAGATCTGGCCGATGCAAAGGTAATTCGCAGCACGCCAGTAACGATTCATTTTGTCGAGCATCTCAGGCGTGAGCGGCCCTTTGGGAATCGCGGCTGTTGCCTCTTGTTTGCCATCCGCTGCGATCGCAGTGGATAAGCCGGCCTCGAAGATAAAATCGGATGAGGTGAATGCTTTCTCATAGCACTGGCTTAACGATACCGGGCTGCTGACCTCATCGACGGTAAGAACTTGCTCTTTGGTAGACATACTGAATGATCCTCTCTGCTTTGCGCCGCGCTGAGAGCCAGGTGGCGGCAGTCACACGTTATTTCTTCTGGAGCTGTTTGCGGATCAACTGCAATTCCGCACGGCGTTTTGCCGTAGTTTTGGGATAGGCCATCTTTAGGCTTTCAAGAGCATCAAGAACGATTCGCGAAACGATCAAACGCGCGTTCTCCTTGTCGTCGGCAGGCACGATGTACCAAGGCACATGATGGGTACTGGTCGCGTGCAGGCAAGCCTCGTACGCCTTCACGTAGTCCTTCCAGTACTTCCTCTCGTGAATATCTGCAAGGCTGAATTTCCAGTTCTTGTCCGGCTCATCGATGCGCGCCAGGAACCGCTTGCGTTGCTCATCCTCGGAAAGATGGAGAAATATCTTGACGATCTTCGTGCCGTTGCGATGAAGATGTGCTTCCATATCCACGATGGAGCGATACCGCTCCTCCCAGATGCTCTTCTCGTCGCGCAGCTCTTCCGGAAGCCCCTGGCTGCGGAGAATCTCTGGATGCACTCGAACCACCAGCACTTCCTCGTAATAGGAACGGTTGAACATACCGATTCGCCCGCGCTCGGGAAGCCGACACGTCGTGCGCCAGAGAAAATCATGTTCCAGCTCCTCGGCACTCGGTTGTTTGAAGCTGAACACCTCGCACCCTTCCGGATTCACTCCTGACATCACATGTCGAATGGCGCCATCCTTGCCGGCACCGTCCATCCCTTGGAAGATCAGCAGCAGCGCATATCGGTTCGAGGCGTAGTGAAGGTGCTGCAGTGAACTCAGCTCTTCCACGTGCTTCGCCAGCAAATTCTGATATTCATCCTTCGACTTACAGACAGGCTTCACAATCGTCGGCCACTCCGCGAGCCTGACCTTTTTCCCGGACTGCACACGGAACTCCTTTGAATTAATTTTCATCTCTTTTCCTTCCGTGTTACGGGCTGCATCGATCACGCGTGGCAACGAGCGCGTTTACGCAACCCGCGAATGTCCCGGTAGATCTTTCTGAATTTCTCGCTCTGCTTCCATCCAGTCCTGATCCTGCTGGCTTTCCCCTTTGCTTTCACTCCTCACTCGCTGCTGGTAGAGCTCATAGGCCCGAGAGGCGATCTGCGGCGTAAGGTCGACCGGCTGCTTACTGGCCAGCAACGGCGCAGCCGTGGGGTCCAGAATCCGATAGCCAAGCAGCTTCACGCGGTCAGTGACCACGGCCCAGACAATGGCGTAAGCCCAGACGAACCCGGCCAGCTTCCAGCCGAGAGGCGTCATAAACAGCCCATACACCGCAATCAGAGTCGCTACTGCTTGCGTGCCGAGCACCGCCATCCACAGAATGCGCGCGGGGCGTATGGACCAGAACGGGCCGCGTGTGCGGGTCAGGAAGATGGTCAGATGTCCTGCCACTGAAAGCATCAGATACATCAATGTTTGCAATTGCGGATGGCCGAGGTGAAAGACGCGGTCGCCAAGGTAAAACAGGCCGAACGCGGCTATGGGACCGACGAGACCCAGCACCGTGGCGATCCCCAGCACCAGCCGCATGTTCCAGGCCTCGGGCTTGTCCTTGTAATGAACATTGTCGTACGCAATTGACAGGATCGCTCCGTCGTTGAGCACTGCAATCAGCACGATCATCACAGCGGTCACCGGGTAGAAGTTAAATACCAGGATCGCCAGAACCATGAACAACAGCACGCGCAGCGTTTCAGCGATGCGGTAGATCGCATAGCTGTTCATCCGCTGGACAATTCTGCGGCTCTCCTTGATTGCGTCGATGATCACCGACAGACCGGGCGCGAGCAGGACGATAGATGCCGCCGCGCGGGCCGCATCCGTCGCCCCGGAAACGGCGATGCCGCAGTCCGCCTGCTTCAGCGCGGGTGCGTCGTTCACTCCGTCACCGGTCATGCCGACGAAGTGATTGCATTTCTGAAGAACGTCGATAATGTGAAACTTGTCTTCCGGAAATACCTGGGCATAGCCGTCTGCTTTTTCGATTGCCTCCGCGGACTGCTCTTTGTCCTGCTGCTTTGTATCGCGCAACGAACTGGCGTCGAGGATGTTTGTGCCCAACCCCAGCTGTCTAGCTGTCTCTTTAGCGATGGCTAACTGATCGCCCGTAACCATCTTGACCTTCACGCCCATCTGGTAGGCGCTCGCAATGGTTGCCTTGGCCTGCTCGCGCGGCGGATCAAACAATGGCAGCACCCCGGCAAATTGCCACTTCCCTTCCTCATCGGCGCGCGCCACGCCGAGCGAACGGAAGCCGCGTCCTGCAAATTCATTCACGGCTTTTTCGACGGCGGGCCTTATCGCATCCTTGTTCGTCGACATCTCCAGAATGACCTGCGGCGCTCCCTTGGCCACAAAGAATTGCTTTCCGTCCCCGCTTTTCACAGTGGCCTCTGTGCGCTTATGCACCGGATCGAATGGCTGGAAATGCAGTACCTGATAGCCTTTCAGTGGCTTATCATCCTTCACGCCGCCGATGACGGCCAGATCGATGGTGTCCTTGTCTTCCGCCCGTGAAGCGAGCGCGGCCCAGAGAATCACCTGATCTCCCGGGATATTGTTCACCGTGAATGGATCGCCAAGCGTCAGCTTGTTCTGGGTCAGCGTACCGGTCTTGTCCGAGCACAGGATGTCCACACCGGCCAGTTCCTCGATCGCCGAAAGCCGTGTCACCACCACTTGTTTTTTGGCCAGCAGGCGCGCGCCGACGGCCATAGTGACGGACAACACGGTCGGCATTGCTACAGGGATCGCTGCCACCAGAAGCACCAGCGCAAACTCCAGTGTGTCAAGAATCGGGTCGCTGCGGAAGAGCGCTACCGTGACAATCACGGCCACCAACGCCACAGCCAGAACGATCAGGTAGTCGCCGATCTTCAGCACCGAGCGCTGGAAGTGGCTGACGGTATGCGCCTCTTCTACCAATTGCGCGGTCTTGCCGAAGTAGGTCTTCGCCCCGGTTGCGTACACCATGGCGTCAATTTCGCCCTTACGGAGAATCGACCCGGAAAACGCCGCCCCGCCAGGTTTGACCGTGACAGGCAACGATTCCCCTGTCAACGCGGACTGGTCAACTTCTACCGGATCTCCCGCCAACAGGCGCGCATCCGCAGGTATGATGTCGCCCAAGCACAGACGGATGACGTCGCCTGGCACCAGCTCGCTCGCCTTCGGAGTGGTCCACTTCCCATCGCGTTTGGCCCGGGCGTTCGTCGCCAGCTTGGCCTTGAGAGCCGCGATGGCGTTGCCCGCCTGGTGTTCTTCCCAAAATGCCACCACAGCGTTGGAAAAAAGCAAAAAGAGGATGATGAAAAAATCCATCCAATGCCGGACAACTCCCGATAAAATCACCGCCGCTTCGATCATCCACGGGATGGGACCCCAGAAGTAGCTTAGGAACTTCAGGAATACATTGGTCTTTTTTTCTGCAAGCTCGTTCGGCCCGTATTGCGTCAACCGCTTCGTGGCCTCGGCCTGGCTGAGGCCATACGGAGACGATCCCAGCTTCTTCTCGAGTTCCGGCATCGAAAGGGACTTCAGGTCGTCTTTAGAATCGGTCGCGGACTGCGTCCCTTTCTTGGGCTTATCTGCGTTTGGTTTCACGATAATCGTCCCTCTGATCTGTTACCTCAAACGGTGTTTCTGCAGATCGTCATCTGTCTGTGGCAGCGACCCTATCGCTGGAACGATAGGCGCTGCCTCGATCGCTCTATGTGAGAATCCGTTGCTGTGCCGATACCTGTAACGATATCTGCCTGCTTCTTCATTAAACGGCGTGCGGCGCCAAACATCGGTGACAGCGGTCACAACTTCAGAAGAGCTTCAGTGCGAGCCGAAAGCCGAGTACCCCGCAAGGCGGCGAATGCAGAAGGATAGGTAAGACATACTTAGGATTTCACCGCAAATCACTTCTGCTGCAGAGAATATCCGTTTGCGGGATGAGCTGGCTGTGCACTTTTGCTCAGAAATGAGGATAGCGAGAACAGGCTAGAGCGCCCGAGCTGCCGGACTGCGCATCGCTGCTCCGAATTGCTCCGGCGGGATCTCGACGAGGGAAGGACCCACGGCGTTTTGGTCGGAAAGCTGATCGCGCAAAATCACGTTGAGCAACGATTTGTGCACCTGGATGCGACCATCGTATTCGATGAAGCCGAGCTTACGAAAGCGGTTGACGCCATCAACAGAAGAATCCTTGCTAGTCGCTTCTCACTTGAGTTGAACAGCTGATCCACTAAATCGGCCTGAGCCCGCACCCTCCGGGCCAGCAGAAACTTGAGGAACAGGTCGGAGAAAGCATGCTCCTCGTGCATCACGCGGATCATCTCCACCCGCTCTATCTTGAGCGCTATGCAGGAGGTAATGGCAGTCGCAATCGCCAGCCGAAGTCCCATCGCTCCCGCAATCGACTCTTCTCCAACGAAGTTGCCTGCGGAAAGAAGCGTGATGGTAGCCTCTTTACCCGCCGCCGAAACGACCGTTAGTTTGGCGCGGCCCTTCTGAAGATAAAAATGGAGTCTGCTGTGCTCCCCTGCGAAAAGAAGGTTTCCTTTGCCTTTAGGTGGACAATACGACGGCCCAGCCCGGCACTCGCGAGAAAAGCCTCGGGACTGAATGCGATTTGTTTTGAATCAGTTGCCACAGCGTTCTCTTTCGAATTGCGATGGCCCCGGGGATCTTTCATAAGGTTACACCGCCATCGCGAGTGACGTACACCCGCAGGCTGCGTCAGCGTCGCATTGAATGAAAGCGAAAATCTGTCCCATTTTGCTCACGCAGTCCCTGTTGAGGTGAGAATCTAGGCAGAAAATTGCTTGTTGGTCTTGACCCTGGAAGTCGCCAAAGACTTCTCAACGCCGCATCTGGCCTGATGTTTACCCGCAAGGCGGGCAGAATGTGAGCAAAATTGCACAGAATCGAGATTGAGAAAATGCGACCCTCTAGTTCACAGCGCAGCTTGGATGCGTCGAGAAAGGCATACGGCGGCGTCTCCGCAACTCTACACGCAGAAGCCAGTAGGGGAACGCTAACGCCTCTCGGCCTTCCGAGCGTTTACTAACCCGCGGCTGAAAAGGCGACCCGCATGCACGACATCACCGAACACACCTTACTCTCGCGCGCTACTGTTGTCCTGCCCGATAAGTTCAGGATTACGACCGAAGACTTTCGGGAAGGCTGGAAATTCGTCCTCTCCGGTGATGTGCATTGGATCGGCAAAAAAATCAGAAAACGCGGATGGCATTTCATCTGGATTGCGGAGCCGTCACTGAGGAGCGGTCTCGGGCAAACAGCCCAAGCCGCGATTGCCGGAGCGCTCAAGCTGGCTCTTCGTCACGTAAGTCAGGACTTTAACGCCGCGAACATTGACCACATTCATTTGACGAAGTATCCGTGGTTCTTTATCGCGAGAGTCAGAGTCTATCCGTATCAGATTCAGCAGAATGCAGTTCTGTCCATATCCAGCGGAGCCACGCCGGTTCTGGCAGCTGCTCTTCCTGAGGTAATTGCTATTCCAGGAATCGTGGCGGCACCTGCAGCTTAGTAGCTCCTCTCCGCTCCTTCAGCCAAGCTGAGCTGTTTAGCTCAGTTATTCTTTCGCATCTCTGAAACACTGGCCCTGAAGATGGGTTCCGTGTTATCGGCCCACTCATGGTCCTGAATGCGACAGCAAACCAGATTCTACTGATCAAGCTTCTCGATGGACTTCGATCAGCTTCGTAAATCCCGAAAGGGGAATATCAAGTGCCACTCATGCAGCTAGTCCTTACACTCGTCGTCGTAGGACTCCTGTTATGGCTCGTAAACCGCTTCATTCCGATGCAATCGAGCATCAAATCCATCCTGAATGGAGTCGTTGCCATTGCGGTCGTGCTTGGATCGTCAATCTGTTCGGCCTTTTCTCCTCATTTTCGAGAATTCATGTAGGTCGATGAGCGTCCCTGCCAACGATGGCGATGATCGGCCTCAGGCTGAGTTCCGCAACGCCTCCGGAGGAATATGTATGACAAATCCTCTTCGCTTCACCTTCTCAGTCAGAACGCAGCTTTGCCTTCAGAGAACCGGCATTCACCCGCTGCGCTCGCTCCATGGAGAATTCATGACGTTCGACCTTCATCCTGATGCCTCGGGCGAGACATCGAATGACTTGTTACATCGCTTAATAAGCTATCACTCAAACAATGGTTCGCACCATGTATCTACACGAGTGAATTCCTTGAACGACTCTCAGGATTTGCCTTCGCCGTTGAATCCTCGCGCTGAAGATATCCTGTGAACCATTTCGCTCATGGCGGGCATTGCAGGATAAGCACAAGAATCGTTTTAGGTTTGCCTATCAGCGTTCTGCCGCAAGAAAAGCTTGTTAACATGAAGTGCTGACCGCGCATTGACTGTTTGCAGCGTATGCTTAAGAAGCAAGTTTAGATATATCCTCCTCGCCTCAAGCCGTCCACGCTTCGCTCCAGACGAGCACCCTCTCAAGTAAGCAGCAGCACATCTGGAGTTATTGCATGAGCATCATTAAGAAAGCCGATGTGAAAAAGCATCTTTTGACGAGAGCAAGCAGCAAACTGCTTCTGTTCCCGCCAAAGAGCCAACCGGACGCGACCGGCTACTCAGGCGGCGAAACACGGGGCGCAAAGGTACTTACCCCCAGTTCGAGTGCGCCTCTGGATGCCCGAGTTTCTCCTCGCGTGCTGAAATCTGACTTACCTGTTGTGGATGACGTGGACGCGCAGTTGAGAATCAAAGCATCCATAGGCAGAAAAGCACAAGGGTGAAGGCTGCCGCGCCCGGAACCATTGAGGAAGCCATGCGCGCCTTCTTGTAGAGCGCGGAGCTCTCTCTGAGTGCTCCATATCGCTCTCCAAAGGCTCACGCCGGGCATGTCCACTTCCAACGTTCATGAAAGCAGGCGGTATGTCTCTTCCCGAGATCCTTCATAGCAACGGAGCAGCGCAAGCGTCGCATCGAGGACCTCCGCCTCTGCCCCTGCCGACGCGCATCGCTTTCATCGGCAACTATCTGCCGCGGCAATGCGGAATTGCCACCTTTACCACGGATCTGTGCAATGCAGTGGCCGCTGAATATGGGAGCGACCGGCTTTTTGCAATTCCTGTCAACGATCCCGACTCCAGCTATCAATATCCGGAACGAGTGCGGACAGAACTTACCCAGGAAGATTACGACTCATACGAGCGGACTGCTGAATTTCTCAACTTCAATGGGAACGATCTGGTTTGCCTGCAACATGAATACGGCATCTTCGGAGGTGTGGTTGGTAGTCACATCCTTGCGCTGCTGCGCAAATTAAAAATGCCGCTCGTGACCACGCTTCATACCGTCCTGCGCGAGCCCGATGCAAATCAGCGCGCTGTCCTGGATGAGGTTGCCCAGCTTTCGGATCGCTTGATCGTGATGAGCGAGCATGCCGCATTCCTGTTGCGTGACGTGTATAACGTTCCCCGAGAAAAGATCGATGTCATCCCTCATGGCGTACCGGACCTTCCCTTCACCGATCCGAATTATTTCAAGGACCTGTTTGCGTGTCAGGGAAAGTCCGTATTGCTCAGCTTCGGGTTGCTTTCTCCGAACAAGGGAATTGAGAATGTGATTCGCGCTTTGCCGGCGATTCTGTCGAAGCATCCGAACCTCGTGTACATCGTCTCCGGAGCGACGCATCCCCATATCAGGCGGCGTGAGGGGGAACGGTATAGAGAAGAATTGCAGGCTCTCGCAGTGGAATGCGGAGTCGCTTCGCACGTCATCTTCAACAACCGGTTTGTAAGTGCTGAGGAACTGATCGAGCACGTGGGCGCTGCTGACATCTACATCACTCCCTATCGTCAGGAGGCTCAGGTGGTCTCCGGCACCCTTGCCATTGCGCTCGGCGCCGGTAAGTCAATTATCTCTACCCCTTACTGGCATGCAAGAGAACTTCTCGCCGATCAACGGGGTGTTATCGTTCCATTCGACGATCCTGACTCCATTGCGCAGGCGGCCGTCAGTCTATTGGAAGACGACGCCGGTCGTCACGCCATGCGGAAGCGCGCATATCTACATTCGCGCGGCACCACCTGGCAGAAGACCGCACAGGCATACATGGCAAGCTTTCAGCGGGCGCGCACGGAAAGGATGTCACGGCCGCGTGCAGCTTTGCAGGATATCTTCGCCATAAAGGCAACGGACCGCTTGCCGGCGATTGATACAACGCACCTCTTGAACATGACCGATGACACGGGCATCCTGCAGCACGCTATCTTTACGCTGCCCAATTGTCTCGAAGGCTACACGACCGACGACAACGCACGCGCGCTGATCGTGTCCGTCCTGCTGAACGAAGCGCCGCCGTTCGGTCACCAGCACGCGTCGCTCTCCCACCGGTATTTGGCCTTTCTCTGGCTCGCCTTTCATGAAAAGACGGGCAGGTTCAGAAACTTCCTTAGCTACGACCGCGAGTGGCAGGAGGAAATCGGTTCAGAAGACAGCCATGGACGAGCTCTCTGGGCGTTGGGAACGGTGCTCGGCTCCTCAAAAGATTCCGGGCTGAGAGGTGCGGCAGGGAGGCTCTTTGAGGCCGCCGTGCCAGCGGCTCTCACGTTCTCCAGTCCGCGGGCCTGGGCGTTTTCTGTACTGGGGATGCAGGCTTACCTGGATTGGTTCCCGGGAGACAGAGTCATCCAGGGTGCGCGAAACTCGCTTGCGAATAAGTTGTTGGACATCTATGAGCGCAGTCATTCTTCGAACTGGCAGTGGTTTGAGAAAAGTCTCTCTTACTCGAATGCGAGGTTGTCGGAGGCGCTCCTGATCGCGGGATGGCGTAGTGGCAACCAAAGAATGGTCGACGTAGGGTATGAATCTCTCCATTGGCTGATTGCCGCACAGCACCCGGGGAATGAGGATATCTTCGTCCCGATTGGCTCCATGGGATTCTTCTCCCAGAACGGAGAGAAAGCACGCTTTGACCAACAGCCAGTCGAGGCGTGCGCGACGGTCTGTGCTTGTCTCCAGGCACACCAGATGACAGGCGAAAAGCTCTGGCTCGCGGAGGCATGGTGTGCCTTCCGCTGGTTTCTTGGAGAGAACGATCTCCAGGTTCCGCTATATGACGCAACCACCGGTGGTTGTAGAGATGGTCTCCATCCGGACCGCGTGAATGAAAATCAGGGAGCCGAATCAACCCTGTCGTTCTTGATGGCCCTGCTGGAAATGCAAAAGATAGAAATGCCAATCCCAGAAGAAATGAACCAGGAAATGAGTGTCAGCCTTTGAATTCAATTATGCTTCCAACAATATCCCCTGAGCCTGCCGGTATTGCAGAGGAAAAGTCACACCCGTGCGTGGATGAAGCACTGCTCACCCGGTATGCCGGCAATCCAATCCTCAGCGGTAAAGACTGGCCTTATGCGGTCAACAGCGTCTTCAACGCGGCCGCAACCCGCGTGGCCGATGGCGACACTCTGCTCCTCTGCCGTGTAGAAGATCGGCGAGGGCTGTCCCATCTCTGCGCGGCGCGTTCCGCAAACGGCATCGATGGCTGGCGGATCGATCCTCAGCCAACTCTGATGCCCAACCCAAAGGAATATCCGGAAGAGCTTTGGGGCATCGAGGATCCGAGGATCACGTACATTCCAGAGCTGGAGCAATATGCGGTTGCTTATACTTCTTTCGCGCGTGGCGGCCCTGGTGTTTCGCTCGCACTTACCAAAGACTTCAAGAGCTTTGAGCGTTACGGAGTCATTATGCCGCCAGAGGATAAGGACGCGGCTTTGCTTCCACGTCGAATCGGAGGCTACTGGGCTCTGATTCATCGGCCTGTCACCACCCTTGGCGCGCATATGTGGATCTCCTATTCGCCCGATCTTCGGCACTGGGGTAGCCACAAGGTCATGCTCGAAGCCCGGCGCGGCGGATGGTGGGATGCAAATAAGATCGGGCTCTGCTCCCCGCCGATTGAAACAGAGAAAGGCTGGCTGGTGCTGTATCACGGTGTCAGAACGACAGCATCCGGCAGTATCTATCGCCTCGGTCTAGCTCTCTTCGATCTGGAAAGACCAGACGTCTGCCTGCAACGGGGAGATTCGTGGATGTTCGGCCCGGAAGCTCCTTATGAGCGTGGCGGGGACGTCAGCGACGTCGTATTTCCCTGCGGGCAAACCATCGGCGCGGATGGAGACACAATCAACCTTTATTACGGAGCAGCTGACTCATGCATGGCCCTGGCCACCGGAAGCATCCGCTGTCTACTCTCCTGGCTGGAGTTGAATTCCAGTGCAAAAACCCGCGACAGCTTCTAGCCCTACAGATATCGAATAGAAAGCAGCGAGCTGTATGGAAATTGTTGACAGACGTTGGCCCGGCGGCGTTCCTCGAGTGCTCTGGAGGCGCCGCGTGTGCCCTCTTTGCAACTCAATCGAGTTTCAGACGGCAGACTTGCATCCGCTCGACCCTCTTTTCAGACTGTTTGCGCTGTCTCCAGTGCGCTGCGTGAATTGCTGGCGGAGATACTACTGGCTCGCAAAGAGAAATCAGATTTAAAATCCTGGAAGCGGAGCCAGAGGCGGAGATGGTTTCCGCCTGATGGACCCAACTGGACCTAAACTTGGACCCAGATTGGACAACCACAGAAGCTAAGTCGCTGAAAAATATGGTAGGCACGAGGAGACTCGAACTCCTGACCTCTACAGTGTCAATCGATCTTAAACCAATAAAAACAGTAACTTACATGGGCATAAACATACTAGGCGCACCATGTTTGGTGTGTGAACTACTTATTTTGAAAAACTGCGTGATAAAAGACATCCTGTCATGTCACGCCCGTCTCTACACGTAAGAAATCTATATCGAGCGAGCCTTCTGGAACTCCCGATCCAGGGCGAACAGAGTCCTGCTGATGAATATAGAGAGATCGCGGAGCGTTGGAAGAATCAAGCGGCGCTCGAAGGGCATTCCGTGGCCGAAAAATATGCCGCTGGACGCCTTGCCCTTGTCTGTGACTTGAACGTTTCTTTGGCCAGTGGGGATGCAGACGGGCCTAAGGCTGTTCGAAGTGGTTGCCAATTCACGGAAGAAGAACGATTTGCCCGTCTCGTCTTTAATGCGGATGTTCCTGATGTGCTGGAGATGGATTTGGGCGATGAGGAGTTTGTGCTTGTCCAAAATGTCCAGTGCGTGAAGCTCCCAGATGGGCTTTCCATCCCCTCGTTCGTAAGGCTGTATCACGTCCAAGATGAAGTCGCAGACCCTCTTGGGGGCCTTATGTTTGAATCCTCCATTGATGGCGTTTTGCACTTTCTCCCTGGTGTCGTCAATCGGAAACTTCGTGAACTTGGTTCTTTGCCCAGTGGTAGCGAACTCAATGTCGCTGGCCGCATAGTCCAGGGCGGTTCGCAGATTATGGACCGCATCCCCGACAATGCACATCACCCGTTCCGGAACGCTCTCGAATGGAACGATGTAGAGGGAATCGCAGCCAGTTTGGGGATCGTGCTCGACGGTGATTTCATAAGGGTGGGTTCGCTGGAAGGCAGTAAGTTCCGCGTGAAGTTCCAGGATGTGCTTTTCGGCCCTTTCGATTTTTAGAGCCGATCTGGGGAATAAAGGAGTGTTCATTGAAGTAAAAACCCCGCTGGCGGGCGGGGCTTTGATGATACATATCGGCTCACTCAAATCATCGCATGGAGTGTGCCTGAATGCAAAGCGAACTTAAATCCCCTACCACTGTGTCATCCGATCAAGTAGGCCAGAAGCCAAACTCATTGCCGCTAGATCTGGTTTCCCATGCGCGCCATCTTTTAGGGATTGAAGATTGGCCGCATATTTTTTTGAAAGATCGGGATCGTTTTGTAGGGTTATCCGAATCGCCCCAATTACTGACGTTTGGGCGAGAATGATTTCTTGTTGTTGGCCTATCAACCATGAAAGGTCGCGGAGAATCGAACGCAGTTCGTCGAGTTTTGTATCGTCCATCGAAATTCCTCTTTCCGGGGGGAGGAGTATCATAACGCCATGAAGCGACCACCCGACAGCCCGGAGTTTGAGCGTTTCACGGATGCCATGCGCCACATCATGCGCGTGCCCAAGGCTGCGATACAGCGGCCAAAGGAAACCGGGAAGAGGCTTAAGACTTCCGCTTCCCGCGTCTCTGGCGCACCATCCAAGCGGGCCAATTAGAAAGTTTCCGTTTCTCCCACCTTGCCGGTCAGTTCCGCATAGGTGATTCGCTTGTTGTAAATCTGCGACACTGCCAGCATGAAACGGTCTGCATCATCCAACGGATTGTCTTTGGTTGCGCGATTGTTGTAGCGGAACACTTGCTCATCAACGTAGCGGTCGAGATGGAACGGTTCCACGGCCACATAGGTTCCCTTCAATCCCCGCTTGAGTAGACTCCAGAAGTTCTCAATCCCTTGAGTGTGGACTTCGCCGCGTACATATTCCTGCATGTGGTTCACGGTTTCGTGGACGAAATCCTGAGACTTCAGCCGGTCGTATCCGGTCGCCTTGTCGGTATAGACAGTTGCCTTACGTTCGATCTGATTCAGGATTTCATTCTGCAAGGTCTCCCGCGATACATCGGGGATCACCTTGGCGCGGACTCTGCGGGCTTCGCGCTCCAGCATCCCCATGACCACGGCCTTTCCCCTATCGGCCTTGAGTCCGTTGCCTAAACCAATGCGCCGTGAGCGGTGCATGTTGTTGTACTTGCCGCCGATGAAAGTCTCATCCACTTCGACAGGACCGCTGTCGCCGTCAATCTTGCTCCAATTGCCCTGGCGCAACGCAAGGCGAATCCGATGAAGCATGAACCACGCCGATTTCTGAGTGACGCCAACATGCCGCATGATCTCGTAAGAGCTAATGCCGTTCTTGCAGTTCACGACCAGCCAAACGGCAGTGAGCCACTTATCGAGCGCAATGGGAGAGTCTTCAAAAACGCTCTGAGTCTTGACGCTGAACTGCTTGTGGCAGTCTTTGTTCATGCACTTCCAAATGCGGCGTGAAGACAGATAGGAAACCCTGTCTCCCTCGCAATGCGGGCAGATGACGCCTTGCGGCCAGCGCATCGATGCAACGAAATCCACACAGACATCGGGGTCATCGAAGTAGCGAGTCGCCTGTAGCAAGCCTTTCGGGAATTTCTTCGCGCTTTTCATAGCTTAATCAAGCTAGCTAATATCTTATGGTGTGTCAAGTATATTCTTACCCTTACATGGCACGGGTCGCACTTTGAAGCCACTGTAAAATCAAGTAGTTGCAAATAAGACCCTCCTTATTGTGCATGAACTGTGCATGAAGAATTCTTCACTTTTCTCCGCCCGCACAAGTTTGGTTCTCGATGTTGACGCCAGCAACTGAGGGCCGATAGCGTCATGTTCGGATTAGCCTTCAGCCTCTATCGCCTCAGATTGTCGCTACACAACTCATCATCAGGGAGAGTGTCAACAGGGCCAGTGAAGGTCCAACCGTGTCGACGATACAGGATGAAGCTCCCGACGGTTGAAAGCGGCCATTCTCTTTTGTTGCATTGTCATTTTTCGTCGGAACTTCGGATGTCAAACGAAACAGCGTTCTGATGAAAGAATGTTCGGATGAAGTAATGTAAGGAGGGTATTTTCCGATGACCTCTAAGGAAACTGCGCTTCATCATCACCTAATTGAACACGCGAGAAAGCCTCATAGACCGGTGCTCGGTACCGCTCAATTGACGTACTACATATTTGAGGGGGTTCTAGTTGGATTCATCGAGTCAGATTTAATTCACATTATGGCCTGGAGTGGGGGCGGAGGAGGAAGCCGAGTAAATTCTCCCAGTGAAAGCGCCAACAATCCATACATGTACGCGCTGAAAGAGGTAGACACTAAGAAGTCACGTGTTCATCTACATGGAGGTCCCATTCCTCCTGGCTCCTATCAGATTTATACTCCCGAAATTCATCCAAAATTGAAACTGAGTGCTAAGTTGGGCCTGACCTGCCCCCGAATTCTCAACCACTGATAACTGGAGTTTCCCAGTTTTGGTTTGGCTTCGAGATTGCCCCGCAGCCGTCGTCGTGGCTGTGTAAATGTGGGAAGCGTTCTTTGCTTTCCACATTTGCATAGCCTGCTTGCCGGAACTCTTCCGGCGTCCTGTAGGCGAGCGCACTGTGCGGTCGTTCGCAGTTATACTCCCGCCGCCAGCTTGCCAGTGTAACCCGCATATCATTCAGCGTGCGGAACCAGCTTGCGTTCAGGCACTCGTCGCGCAGCCGCCCGTGGAAGCTCTCCACATGCCCATTCTGCATCGGGCGACCCGGCTGGATATGCACCAGCCCGATCTTCCAGTCCTCTGCCCAGCCCAGCATGCGCCGCGAGGTGAACTCCGGCCCGTTATCGGAACGCACGTTCTCTGGCCGGCCACGCTCTTCGATCAACCCTTCCAGCACCCGCGTCACGCGGCCCGAGCCGAGGCTGGTGTCGGCCTCCAGAGCCAGGCACTCGCGCGTGTACGCATCCACCACGCTGAGGATGCGCACCATCCGCCCGGTCGCCAGGCCATCCCTGATGAAGTCCATCGCCCACTCCTGGTTGGCACGTGTCAGCCGCGGCTCGGCGGCCCGATCCCGCACCAGGCGCTTGCGCTTGCGCCGCCGAACCGACAGCTTCTCCTCAAGATACAGCCGGTAGACACGCTTTACGTTCACCTCGTGACCTCTTCGCTCCAGCAGCGCATGCTGTCTGCGATAGCCGTAGCGCGGCTTCTGCCGCGCCAGCTTCACCAGTTCCTCGCGCAACTCCGCGTTCCGATCCGGCTTCGGCTCATACCGATAGCTGGTTCGTTCCACGCCCAGCAGCTTGCAGGCCGTGCGTTCGCTCAGACGGAACTCGGCCGAGAGGAACGCCACGTCGCCTCTTAGACCGGCAAGCTCCAGCCGTTTTTTCGGATGACTGCCTTCAGCGCTTCGCCGTGCAGGCTCAGCTCCGCCACCAGAAGCTTCAACCGCCGGTTCTCGTCCTCCATCGCCTTCAGACGCTGCGCTTCGCTCACCTCCAGGCCGCCATACTTCGACTTCCAGCCATAGAACGTCGCCGCGCTGATCCCGTGCTCCCGGCACAGATCCGCTGTCTTCACCCCAGCCTCGTGCTGCTTCAAGATCCCGATGATCTGCTCTTCCGTATACCGGCTCTGCTTCATCTCCGCTCCCTCCCTTAGATTACGAGAGAACTCCAGCTTCAACTGGTAGAGTTTTCCGGGGGCAGGTCACGCCCATTCGATTCGCTACCGAATCATCGGGGAGGTTTCTACATTCACGGACAGGGACCTCATGGCAGTGATGGTTGCATAGTTGTTCCTGACGACGCATTCGCAGGCCTTATGGAAAAGTTGAAGAAAAGCAACGGAGGAAGACTTCACGTTTGTCAGGCAATGGAAGGTGCATTTGCTTAAGACATTCGTGAAGACTGCATTTCCCGAAAGAGTTCTAAAAGGTTCTTTGTAGGGGCTTGACATTGACCGACTGTAGTCGTAGAGGCTTCTCTCATCCGCGGTACCGGGTACTTTATCTGCAAGACGGAGACTATTCAGCCGCTCCGAATGCCCGTTTTTTGTACGAATCTTTCCTGCTCATATGCCGGATTTGCGTTCGGTTCATTGAGCATTGCCCTGTGAACGCACCTGCGCCAGAAGACTCCGAATCTTCCAGGACCCGGGGTCACGCATGGCAGCTTGTCTTAGCGAGACTTCAGCGCCGGCGAGATCATGTCGGGCCAACCGCACACGTCCCAGTTCATACCAGGCCAGCGCGGCTTGCTCAGTGGTGGCGCTGACCACGTTCGTGGCCTGGACAAAGGCCTCCTCGGCAGCAGCAGGCTCGCCGCAATGCAAGTAGCCTATCCCCAGGTAAAACCTTGTCTTCCATAGATCAGGACGTAACTGCTCCGCACGTCGATATTCGGCGATCGCAGCAGGGCAATCGTGCATCCCTACCTCCGTTTCTGCCAGAAGCTGCAGCGCCACGATATTTCGGGGCGCCACCTGCACTGCATGCGAATACAAAGACAGGTCATTACGAAACTGCTGCGAAACACTTCGAGACCACCACACTTCCAGGCATAGCACGACGCCGAGGATCACGATGACTGGACGCAGAAAACGCGTGTGTGACGCCGCCCAGGCCACCGCGCTTGCAAGCAGCATCGCGCATCCCGCGGCCGGCAAATATAAGTACCGGTCGTGGAACAGATCGTAGTCACGGAACAGGAAGATGCCTCCGACGCATGCCGCCACCGGGAGCATCACGACCAATAGCGCCCATGCCACAAACCGCGAGCGGAGGGCGAGGAACCAGCACGCGATCCCAATTAACAGAAGCGTTCCAATACCGCCAAGAGTGGACCATGCGGTATGTGCCTGATTAAGCCAGATGCTGTAAAACTCACTGACGGGAACCGGCCAGAGGAGTTTCCTCAGGGCCAGCAGCGCAGCATGGGTCATCGCTGCAGTGACATTCTCACCAGATCGCGTGTCAGGCGAGCGCAACGACAGGTGCGCCATGAAAAACGTGGCAACTGGAAAAAGGTACACGGCATAACCAGTAGGGCTTCTGCGGCTAGGACGATTGCGAAGCAGCAGCCATGTATAGCTAAGCGCGAGTACGACACCCACTATCGCTGTCTCCTTTGCGAAGACGGCCAGCGTGAGCAGACCCGCGGAGCAGCACTGAAGCAGAGTGACTCGCCGGAGATCGCCGGTTTGCGCGCAGAGCGCCAATGCGCAGAACGCAAGAAGGGAGAGCAGCGTGTAGAGTGCCTCGTCGGAAGCCGAAACCCAGTTGACGACCTCCGCTGTCACGGGGGAGCAGGCGAACAGGCACGCTCCGCTGAAGGCCGGAAGCAGCCGGCGGAACTGCAGCAGCAGAAAAAAGAACAGTGTCAGGACGACAGCGACGTGCAGACAGATGCCGGCCAGATGCCAGAGTTCCGCATTCGGTCCGAACAACGTGTACTGCAGGAGCAGCAGAACGGCGAAGAGCGGTCTGTACCAGGGGGAGGCTCGTTCAGGCCCTAGCTGCGCCCAAAGAGGTTCGCGCAGCAGTTGACCGAGATGGCCCCACGACTGAACCCAGGGGTTCGACTCGATCTGTAGATGATCGTCGTAGATGAATCCGAAGTGTAATGCCGGGGACCAGAGCCAGACAGTCAGCGCCGCGGCTGCAAGGGCGGCCATGGCTGTCCAGACTCTTCTTCCGCCTGCAAACATACCCGCAACCGGCTCGGCCGCGTATTCTCGACGGGCAGGACGAACCGCGCGGCTCGCTGGAACCGAATCCGGACGCCTGTGGCGTCCCTGCGGTTTTTTGCGCGATCCTGATGCCATGGTTTGGGAACCCAAACAAACGCATTCTACATAAGGCGTGAATGAGGTTGGGGACTCTCACAGAACTACTGGTCCGGATCGAAGACCCAAAACTTCCGAGAAGAATCAATCTCTCCCATAGTCATCTTTTTCATTGACAAATTCCGAACCATCGGGAACTATAATGGCCGCTTTATTCAGATCCCTCCTTCCGTCGGGAAACACGATTCGAGGTTTCTTCATGTGTCGTGACGTGAATAATCTTTCGCGGGTCTTCGTTTTTCTGGCAGTTGCCCTCATTCTCACAGGTTGCGGGATGGGTGGGCCCTTTTCAAACAAGGCCGCGTCGACTCCGGCAGATAGCAGCAGCAAAGGCATGACGTCCGGGCCGGTCTTCGGCGCCTGGTGGGACTCGACCGGGGGCCAGATGCGCACCGTGTACGGTGTTGCGGGAGCTGCCTTCGAGGGCCAGACCAGTTATGGCGGTGGCGCGTGGGCCGGCGCGTTCGTCTGCACGCGCAGGAATCTGGTGCTGTTCGCCAATTCCGCTGGAGCCCTATCCCTCGCGATTCTGCCGAATGGGCAGCCCGTTGCTGTGACCGGCCAGGGTATTCCGAAGCCGCAGGTTGTCTTCAGTCCCTCCTGCAGTTCGGCGCTGGTTTACTCCTCCGGCAACACCAATGCTCTCCTTGTGAAAGGCCTGCCGGCGACCCCGAGCGTTAGTAATGTGGCCCTGCCAGCAGCGGCTTCCGGCCCTGCAATCGCGGATTCGGGCTCTGTTCTGCTCGGGGTCCCGCAGGCCGACGGCTCTGTCGCCATCCAGTTGCTAACTGGCGGAAGCAGCACTCTGCACCCTATCGCGGTTCTCTCGAAGCTCGGCGGCCTGGCATTTTTGCCCGGAGCGGACACGGCGCTTCTTGCAGACGCCGGCGTGAGTACCGTGACGGAGGCCTCACAGATCGCCGGGAACCTGAGCCTGGCACAGGTTGCTGGTCCGAGCCAAGGTATCGCCCAGCCTGGGGCCATTGCCGCTTCGGCTGACGGACACACCGCGGTCGTCGCTAACCAGAACAATTCCACCATCGTAAAAATTGATCTCTCAGGCCAGACGGCCACGGTCCAGTCCGTCTGCCATTGCACGCCCTCGGAACTGGCACCGCTGGCGGGCAATCTGGTCTTCCGTCTCAATGAGGCGGGTTCGGGAACCGTCTGGGCATACGACGGCGACTCCACAACGCCTCGCTTCGCCTTTATTCCGACGGACCAGACTGCGAGCGCCACGCAGGGAGCACATCCTTGAATCGGCCTCTGCTGTGTTGGCTACCTTTGCTGCTCCTGGCGCCGATGTTGCTGGACTCGGCATCCTATGGGCAGCCTGTCCCCACTGCTACGCTCACCCCCAGCAGTCAGACGCTGCAACTGCCTGGCAGCCTGACCCTGAATGCAATCCTGGCGCCGTCGTCTGCGACTGCGGGGATGCCTTCCGGGAGCGTGCAGTTTTTCTACGGCGGCACTTCGCCGCTTGGCACAGCGCCTCCAAGTGTCATTCCTTCGACCGAGAATTTCTCGGCTCCGGCTATACCGGGGAGCTTTGGGAACCAACCGTTTGGCCTGTTTACCCTGAACTCCTCTTCGTCGAGGTACTCCACGCTGGGAATGCTCGACTATTACGTGCAACCGCTGGCCCCCGTGGCAGCCGGCAATCCGGAGATCACGATCTACTCCGGACAGGGCGCGAGTCTTTTCCAGACCTCGACGACTTACCAGATACCGAACAGCAGCCCACTTTATAACAACGTAGATGGCTATGCAATAGCCGACTTCAACCATGACGGCATTCCCGATGTGCTGCTGCACGGATATGCGCCTGGTCTTAGCGGCAACGCCATTTCCCAGGAAGTGTACTTTGTTCTCCTGGGCAATCCTGACGGCACCTACGGCACAACCGAGCAATATCCCACACCCACGGAAGTAGTCAGCCCGGACTTCGGGCCCACCGATGGCTCCGACCCTACGGAAGTGATTACCGTCGACGACTTCAATGGGGATGGCTATCCGGACGTCGCATATGCGGAATATTATGGCGGTGCGATTGGGGTGGCGCTGAATGCGGGGACGAGCCAGCCTGGGAGTTTCCCGGAGTCTGCTTTCATTGCCGCTCCATCAGTCACCGGCGGAGCGGCAGCGGAGACGTTCAATCCGTCAGCCATTGCGTCGGGTCATTTCACATCAAGCGGGCACACTGACCTGGTGGTCGCAGGCATACTGACCAACGTGACAACCGGCGTATCCATGAGCGAAGTGGCGCTGTTTCCCGGAAAGGGCGACGGCACATTGGGATCTCCGACGACCTTTGCTACAGGACCGAATCCCTGCGCTATCGCTACAGCAGATTTGAGAAACGATGGCCTGACGGATGTGGTGGTCGCAAACCAGAGCTCGGGCCAGATCTGTATCGATACGGATGCCACAAGCGGCAATATTCAGGTGCTGTTCGGCGATGGCCAGGGCAATCTCACCACCTCTTCCACCGTCACACTCAGCATCGTGCCGGAATCTCTGCTTATCCAGGACTTCAATGGCGATGGGTACCCCGATATTCTGGTGACAGGAATCGACGGCTCGCTCAGCCTTGTCCTCAATGACGGCACCGGTCATTTTAGTACTGCGACCGCAGTCGGAACAGCGACTACCGTCACTTCCCTGACAGCAGCCGGGGACTTCAACGGAGACGGCCTGAACGACATTGCGGAGCTTACGGACTATTCCCTCAGCGATTCGTCACAGATCTCCTCCGCATTCGAGCTGCTGAACTCGGCATCTTCGCAGGCCACCCTCACAACAGCTCCGCAGACGCTGCCTGCCGGCACGCAGACGCTTACCGCAACCTTCCCGGGAGACAATAACTTCGCCGCCAGCACCTCGGCCGGCGTGCCGGTCATTGTGACGCAGACTGTTCCAACTTTGAGCTGGGCACCACCCGCGCCTATGCAATACGGTCTGCCACTCAGCACGACACAACTGGATGCTACGTCCAATGTTGGCGGCACGATCACCTACAACCCGCCAGCAGGCACGGTGCTACCGCTTGGATCAACCACCGTCACAGCGACCTTTTTGCCCTCCGACAGCTTCGATTACACCGGGGCGACCGCATCGCAAACGATTTCGGTTGTCGCCGCGCCTGCCACGGCGACGGCGACGGTTCCGTCGGCCACACTTGCAGCCGGACAGAATTCGTCTGTGACTCTGACGGTGGGTTCCTACCCTGTGCCGATTACGGCGACCCTGACGCTCAGTTTTACGCCCGACCCGCCCAACACCCTTACCGACCCGACGGTGGTTTTCCCCAACAATACGGATACGACGACCATCAACATTCCGGCCAACAACGGCGCTCCCATCCCAGCCGTAGACTTTTCGCCGGGCTCGACAGCCGGCACGATCACACTGACTGTGCAGCTGACGGCAGGCGGCGCGAACATTACCCCGGCGAACCTCGTCCCCATTGTGATTACGGTCCCAGCGGCGCCGCCAATCATCAACTCGGCCACCCTCACGCGCGGCGGTGAAACGATGACCGTGGCCATCCTCGGCCTGTCGTCGACCCGCGATATGACGCAGGCTACGTTCCACTTCACGGCTGCTCCAGGACAGAGCCTCAAGACCACGGATCTGACGGTCCAGCTTGGGACGCCGTTCAGTAGCTGGTATCAGTCGGCGGATTCAGACCAGTTCGGGACAACCTTCCTTTATACCCAGCCGTTCACGCTCAACTCTGACGCAACCAGTGTCGGCAGCGTAACCGTCACTCTTACGAATTCCCAGGGCGCTTCGCAGCCAGCTACCGCACAATAGCGCCGGCACAAAGGATCGTCTATGCCTTCCATAAACCCGTGGTACAGATCACTGGCCTTAACGCTGTGCTGCCTTGTTGTGAACGGCGCCTGCCCCGTGTCGTGGGCGCAGCAGACTCCGGGAGCATCTCCGCATCTGGTAATCACGATTCTCGACGGCGAAGGCGCACTGAACGATATTCGTCAGCGCACCGCCCGCGAGCCGATCATTGAGGTGCAGGACGAGAACCACAAACCGGTCGCTGGCGCCGCTGTCCTGTTCCTGCTGCCGGGTTCCGGCCCGAGCGGAGGATTCGCGGACGGATCGCAGATATTCTCGACTGTAACGGACGCCGCTGGACGCGCCGCCGCCCCGGGCTTGCAGCCTAACAGCATCTCCGGATCGTATGAGATTCACGTCAAGGTAACTTACAACGGCTCGACGGCCGAGACGACGATCCACCAGAAGAATGTCTCGTCCGAGAGCGAGCAGCAGCCGTCACAAAACACGTCCGCAGCGAGTACCGTCGCCGCGCCTGTGGCTCGCGGATTGTCGATGAAGTCGATTCTTATTATTGTTGGGGCAGCAGCCGCTGCTGGAGTGGTCGCCGGGGTATTGGCGACCCGCGGCGGCAACTCCACGGACATTGCTGCCGGTCCCCCCACGGTCGGCGCTCCTACAACCGCAGGCGTTCGCATCTCCCTGCATCTTCATCGCCGATAGCCAGGCCCACAGATGACCATCCTCCAACTTCAACGGCGTTGCGAGTTTGTCCTTTTTGTTCTGTTGTTGGTGGGAGCTACAACTGGCCTGCTGGCGCAGACGACCGGCTCCGGGGGCTTGGTTTCCATCCGTCTTGAACAAAAGCAAGGGGCCTTGGTGCGGACGGTCTCTCAGAATACAGTCTTCCATGGAGGCGATATCCTGCGTTTTCGCCTGACAAGCCGCATCGCCGGGTTTCTTTATGTCGTCGACAAAGGCACAACCGGAACAACGGCCACCCTCTTTCCGGGCTCCGGCCATGCTGCAAATAACCGGATTGAGCCGGGCCAGAACTATCTAGTGCCGGCCGATGGCGACGGATGGTTTGAGGTCAGTGGGCCTCCCGGCTTCGACATCCTGTACTTCTTGGTGAGCGCCACTCCGATCGAGCTACCGCCGGCAGCCGCTGGCGCCCCGAATCAGGAAACACCGGAAGCCACGCCTCCTCCCCCTCCAGGCTTACTGCCGCGCTGCGACGATGAAATATTCAAAGCTCGCGGCGAGTGCATAGACTCCACTGCCGGCGTTGCGCCGCTAGCTCCCGGAGGCCCGGTGCCGCGCGAACTGATCCCGCTTGCAAAGACAGCCTCCCGCGATATTATTCTTACCAATGACGGCGACGGCACGGCCGTGCAGCCCGGTTCCACAGCGAAGCTTCCGCTCATTTACACCTTCCGGCTGGCGCACCGTGAGTGAACTGAAAGGAGATTGTCATGCATCGCACTCCTGCGTTCTCCTGGATTGCGGTACTTCTGTTCTTTTTCTGCCTGCCGCTGGGCGGACAGACGCCTCCACAGACGCAGAATAACGGCACACGAGACTTAACACCTGTCCGTCCCCCGGACCGTTCGGTGAGCCCCGGCGCCGTGCCGCAAAGCTATGCCCTGGTCATTGGCATCGCACATTACCAGAACCTTCCGAAGTCCGCTCAGCTGCAGTATCCGGACCGTGACGCGGAGTCTATCTACACGACACTGATCAGCGAGCAAGGCGGTCAGTTTCCTGCCAACCACGTGCATGTATTGACCAATGCGCAGGCAACCCAGGCGAACATTCTGCATGAATTGGAGGACTGGCTACCCTCCGTATCTGCGCCGAGCGACCGCGTGCTGATTTACTTCGCCGGACACGGCTTCATTTCCGGCGGGAAGGGTTATCTGGCGCCTTACGACATCGATCTGCATAATATCTCTGCCACGGCCATCCCGATGGAGACGCTGGGCACACTGATCGGCGGCCGGATTCAGGGAAAGTGGAAGGTGTTGCTCACCGATGCCTGCCATAGCGGCGCAATCACGCCCGAGACAGATCCCACGCAGCTCAACCACATGCTACTGGATCTTCACCAGTCGATTTTCTCTCTCACGGCGAGCCGCGATCGCGAGCAGAGCTTTGAAAGCCCGAAATGGGGCGGCGGCCACGGTATCTTCACCTATTACGTGGTGCGTGGACTTGCAGGCGCAGCCGATGCCAATGGCGACGGAGTCGTCACTGCAGATGAACTCGCCGAATATGTGCATATCAACGTCCGCGCCGCGACCGATGGCCTCCAGAATCCCACCTCCGAGCGAGGCAGCTTCGATCCCGGTATGGTGCTCGCCTTCAACCCCGAGCATGTGAAGGGAACACCCTCGTCAAACCTGCAGTATGGAGCCCTTGTCGTCCAGACCAATATGGATAACACCGAACTCTGGCTGGACGAAAAAGATGTCGGGACTCTGAATAAGGCCGCGGCACTTCGTCTGCCGGGACTCACACCAGGCTCCCATACGATCAAGGCGGTCCACATGGGCTACGAACCGGATGGCCCACGAGAAGAGATGGTTTACCCTGGGCAGGAAACAACCGTGAACGTGCGCATTCTCATCCCACGCCAGCGCAATCAGGCCGCGGTAGACCTTCTCGATGATGGCGTGGCGGATTACAAGAAGGGCTTTGAGTCCAATTACAGGAAGGCGGAGGAGAAACTCAATCAGGCCGTCGGACTCGACCCGAAATACAGCGAAGCGTATATGTACCTGGGCCGTGTGGAAGACGCTCTGTACGAGGACGGCAAGGCGAGCGCGGCCTTTCAGCGCGCGATTGCCATCGATCCTGATTATGAGGAGGCGCGCGTCAGTTACGCGGCGGCGCTGCTCGACCAGGGCGGACTCGATGAAGCCGTCCGGCAATTAAACGCCGCGTTACAGCAGAGGCCGGACGATGGCACTGCGCTTTACCTCCTCTCACAAGCCTATGCACGTGAGGGTGATTTTGCCGACGGGAAAACAGCGGCGTTGCGCGCAGTGAAGGCGGTCCCGGCAAACGGCGAGGCTCATTTCTGGCTCGCCGAGTGCGAACGCCACCTGAATGACGCAGCCGAAGCAGAAGCGGAATATCGGCAGTATCTTGAGCTAACCAGCTTCAACTCCGGAGTCATGGGGAACCTAAACTACTATATCGCCGGATTCCTGTTGGGCGTCGGACACAAGCACCACGCTGCTGAACAGGACATCTGGCGCGAACAGCAGGGGCAGGCGAATCTTGGCATCTGCGACTGCGAATGGATGGAGAAGCGAGATGACGTTGCAATTCCCTACTGCGAAAAAGCTCTCAGCTTTATGCCGTCAGACCTTTGGGCGAACTACCGCCTCGGCCTGATCTATGTGGAACAGGCGAACGCAGGCGGGCAGGGCGCAGGCGGTACCGCTGCATTGAGCACCCAGGCTGTTATGAGCCTTCTCAGCGAAGCAAAAGTCCGGTTTGCGAACGTGGTGGCCGCCAATCCCGATACCGACGAGGCAGGCCGGGCCCGCCAGTATATCTCTCGTATCGATGTTGCGCTCGCCTCACATCACTGAATCGCTGATAATTTAGGCATGAATGGCAGGGTAAGATCTAGTTGTGACGCAGATCAAGACTCAGCACCACCTGGGAAGTCGACTGCGGCCCGTTTCCTTTACTCACCACATAAATTGCCTTCTCGCCGGCCTGAGAGTCAGTGGATGATTCATTGACCTTCTGTTCGTCAACGAGGGTAAGATCGCGGCTTGCCAGCTGCTGAACGAACAGATCCGGAATTTTGTTCTCAGCTTCCAGTGTCGGTGCGCCAGCAGGCGTCGGCTGAGGAGTAGGCGGCTCATTGCCTTGAAGATTCTGGATCGCACGGTCGATATCTTTAATGGGTGTACGGCTCAGAATGACATAGAGCTTCTCATCGCCTGGATGCTGATCGAAAGCGAAGGCGCGGTTGCCGCTCGGCACCATCTGAATTTGCCCGGCGGTTATCTTGTTCGCGTCCGCGTTAGGCGGCGGGAAGATCGGTGACCAGACCCCTGTAGACCCCTGCTCTATGACATACAAATAACCCGACTCATTGGCCAGGAGACTCAGGCGAATGTGATCGCCGCTGTGAAAGATGCTGCCGGGTGGAACCTCAACATACTGACCGTCAGTCTGGCGCAGCAGCACTGAGCAGCGCAGCCCGAGACGATCTTCTGCGGTCTTTGTCAGGTGAGGGGTGGCGCCGTATCCATTTTCGCTGACAAGCTGCACGGCTTTCCTGGCTGTAAACTGCTTGTTGACAGCGCTGCCATTAGAACTTTCTGTAGAGTTGGAATCGCTTGTCTGGCGCGCACGCGGAGGATGCGTAGGACCGTGCTTATGAGTGGCCGGATTAGGCGTCACGGTGATAAGGTCGCTGGAAGACCAGAACGCATCCCTGGCCGTCTGCTGCTGGGCTGCGATTGTCCAGGGCATCAGCACCACGACAACTGCGAGAAGCAGGAGCGTTTTTCTCGATTTCATCGCTTCTCCTCCTCATCCATCTCGGATGAGAATGCTGCTGGAATTCTTAGCTCCGGGTTCACCCCGCATTGTTGTCCTAAGCCGGTGGCCCCGCACCGCGTACACAGCGAAACCCGATCCGGGGCGAGCGAGCGTCAACCGGGAGGCCACGGTGCGTTGTTACGGAGAAATCTTTGCTTCCTCCGGGTGAAAAGCTGCCGCCTTTGATGATTCGCCACTCGGCGGAGAAGCTTTCACCGTTTAAAAGCTTCTTCATGCTGGCGCTGTCAGCGGCTGTGGGAGCGTACGGTGCAGACGTCCACTCCCAGACGTTGCCAGCCATGTTATAAGCGCCGTAAGGGCTGCGGCGCAAGGGTTCTGACGTAACCGGCTGCAATTGATCGGGAACACTGCCGGTCCATGGCGCATCGCCCCAAGGATACGTGCGCCCATCTGTGCCGCGCGCCGCCTTTTCCCACTCCTCTTCGGAGGGAAGTCGTTTGCCTGCCCATGCGGCATAGGCAACAGCATCGTCGTACGAAACACCTCCCACAGGGAAGCCGGGATGCGCAGCATAGTCCGGGGTCTGCGGAGGCGCGTGCCCGGTCGCCTCACAAAAGCGGCGATATTCGGCATTCGAAACCTCCGTCTCATCCACGTAGTAGGCAGGGAGGGTCACTTTCTCAGGACCGCCGTTATTTGTTCCGCCGCCAAAGAGAAAGGCTCCTGCCGGGACCAGAAGCATGCGGCCATGCGCATCGGAGTATACCCTTGGCTGTGAGGGTGCGGCAGAGTTGGCGGGTGATTTCGCAGGCTTTGAATGAAATACCAGAAACGCCACTATGCAAGCAGTTAACAAGAAGAGCATGCAGGCACCGCCAGCAATCCACCAGCGCATCGAAGTTTTGCGGTCTGGTGCAGCTTGGATCGGAACCGAATTGGGCTGCGACACCGCTGCACCTGAATTGGAAACCGCCAACGTGGCACCCAGGGTGTCCGCAGCACTCGGCATTGAGAGCGCTGAAGACGTCGACGCCTGTCGCTCAAGTGGCATCGTTTGAGCGTGCTCGATAGCCTGTTGAAGTTCAGATGCCACCTTCGGGCGAAGCACACTGGGGCCGGCATCCGCCCCGTGGGTGAACAGAACCTGCTGCAACTCCGCCGTGTTTTGATACCGGTCCTCAGGATGCTTCGCCAACAACTTTTGCACAATGGCATCGCATGCTGGCGGCAGCGACGGATCGGAGGCCAGCAGCGACGGCGGCGGTGTGGTGAGGTGCGCGACCTGCGTGGCGGCTGCGGATTCGTTCTCGAAGGGCCGCTGGCCAGAGAGCAGCTCGAAGAAAACGACGCCGAGCGAGTAAAGATCACTGCGGATGTCGCACGGCTCGCCGCGAATCTGTTCGGGGCTCATGTAGAACGGTGTCCCAAGGCTTTCGCCGGGTCGCGTCAGTCCGTCGGAGATATCGGTGATTTTGGAGATTCCGAAATCCAGCAGCCTCACCCGGCCACTCTCGTCGAGCAGCATATTCGCCGGCTTGAGGTCTCGATGCACGATATGCCTGGCCTCGGCGCAGGAGAGCGCCTCAGCGGCCTGCGCAACCATATTCGCCGCCGTTGGCAACTTGAACCGTCCTTCACGCCGCAAGTAGCTGGCGAGATCTTCCCCGGAAATATACTGCATGACGAGGTAATGCAGGCCATCGCCCTCACCGATGTCGAACACAGAAACAATGTTGGGGTGGCTGCCGAGTGAAGCGGCCATACGCGCCTCCTGCTCGAAGCGGGCGACGACGTCTGGAGACTGGGCCAAATGTTCGGCCAGGACTTTCACGGCGAACAGGCCGCCGTGAAGGCGATGTCGGGCGAGATAGACCTGTGCCATACCGCCAACACCGATGCGACAGAGAATCTGGTATTTGCCTCCCAAAATCCCGCTTAGCCGTTCCTGTAGATCTGCGTGTGCCACAGTATCTTCCTGACGCTAAGCACTCCGGATCCTTGAGGGACTATTCTGTCGTGTGTTGACGAATTATCGATACTTTGTCCGTCAAGTCGACTCGGTCTGTCGCCCACATCTTTCGCACAGGCTTGCGCATATCGATCGCACAAACATAGCATACCTTTTTAATAGCTTCGATATAGTTGCGAGGAGCGAGAATATCTGCTTCACAGAGGGGATCGTCTCAGGCGGGCATCGGTGGCTAGGAAGAGGCATCCGCAGATGCCTGAATATTCCGATCAAAGGATATTTCCCATCGCAAAAAGTGCCCGCCATAGCTTCGTGTCGCTTGACGACCACGTGTTCTATCGATCGGGGGCGTGCAGGCTGGTCCTGGAACCGGAAAGACAAAGACGCTAGTGGTTCGTGTCAAGTCGTTGCTTGAGGATGGCATCGATCCAGCTGCGATCCTGGCTCTATCTTTCTCTAACCGGGCGGCCGGAGAGTTGTATGACCGCCTTGCTACGACCGTTCCGCAGTCTGTTGACAGGATATGGGTAGGCACGTTTCACAGTTTCGGCCTCGACCTCATTCGCCGTTTTCACGACAAGCTTTCTCTCTCAGCCGATCCGGTTCTGTTCGATCGAAGTGACGCAATCGCAGTGCTTGAGGAACTGTTACCCATTTTGCCTCTCAAGCACTATCGCAATCTTTGGGACCCGGCAAATGGTTCTGCGCGATATCGTATCAGCAATCTCACGGGCGAAGGATGAGATGGTCGATACGGCTCGATATCGGGGCCTGGCATCGGAGATGCACCTGCAAGCGAAGACGGATGAAGAGATTGCAGAAGCGGAAAAGTGTCTTGAGATCGCGAGTGTCTACGAACTGTACGAAGCCGCAAAGCGCAAGCAAGACGGAGTCGATTTCGGCGATCTCGTCATGCGTCCCACTCGGCTCCTTGAAGAGGATGAATCGGTCCGTATTGGTGTACAGCTGCGGCATCGGTACATCCTTGTGGATGAATACCAGGATGTGAACAGAGCAAGCGCGCGTCTCCTTCAGATGATCGCAGGCGACGGAAGTCGATTGTGGGTTGTTGGCGATTCACGGCAGTCAATTTACCGCTTCCGAGGTGCTTCTAGTGTCAACATGAGTCACTTCGCGCGCGATTATCCGGGCTCGACGATCGACCAGCTCAAAATCAACTACCGATCAACGGAACAGATTGTGCGCACCTTCGTCGGCTTCTCGGAGCAGATGGCAGCTTCGAGGGGCATGCTGCCACTTGCACTCACAGCCAGAAAGGGGCGAGGGACCAGTACGCCTGAAATACGGCCGTTCGAGACGCTTGACGATGAGATTGGCGGAATTGCTGCCAGCATCGAGGAACTCGAAGCCGCCGGCATCGCTCTGAGGCAACAGGTGATTCTGTGCCGAACCAATGCACGCTTGAACGAAATAGCATTTGAGCTCGAGAGCCGTGGTATTCCGGTGCTTCATCTGGGCAGTCTCTTCGAACGGGAAGAAATCCGGGATTTATTGGCTATCCTTGCCCTCATCATCGACAGCTCAGGTGTTCTTCGTCGCGCTCTCAAGAGCGATGAGCCATCGCTGGTGCTTGGCGGATTGCCGCCCCAGAGCAACGCCAGCGGGTTCAAAATCTACTTTTCAATGACGGTTTGACATACTCGGCTGAACGAGGAATTTTGAACCGCTCTAACTCTTCTTTATTCAGCATGTTGGAAGCAACTGCCAGCGAAAATGGCTTGTTGGCGTCCCCGACGGGATTTGAACCCGTGTTATCGCCGTGAAAGGGCGGTGTCCTGGGCCGGGCTAGACGACGGGGACGCTGGGCCGGCGCGGAAACGACACACACGCCTGACAAGAAGGGCCAATCTGAATCTATCAAGGGCAAGCACCGGTGTCAAAAACCCCGTCCGCTTAATTGTGCTCGATTGAGCCCCGTACCAGTATTCTCTATTCTTATTCTATGGCCGGAACTCAATTGTTCCGCTTTTCGTATTCCGAGGGATGCGTGACAATTGCTTCAGAATGCAAAAATTTCTCGCCCGAGCGAAGATTTCGTGAAGCGTTCGCGCCGTAGTTGAATCCATATCGCATTGCTGTCGCAGACGCAGCTGCTCCGATTGCAATTTTGAACCGGCAATGACCGGAGTGAACCCTTGAGGATTTCCCTTTGAAGAGACCATTACGCATTTGCCTCACATCCCTCCCCCTAGTACTTTGCCTGGGGATTACGGCCTGCCAGAAAGCGGCTCCCGCAGCGGGGCCGGCCTTCCAGGCGCTCCCCGTGCAGACGCTGACGGTTTCGTCAACGCCCGTTCCGCGCTCGGATGAGTATGTGGCGACGATCAAATCCCGGCGCTCGGCCACACTCAATCCACAGGTAGACGGCAACCTTACGGCAATCCTGGTTCACTCTGGCGAGCGGGTGAAGGCGGCCCAGACCTTGATGCAGATCGATCCGCTCAAACAGGAAGCGACTGTGCAGTCGCAAGCCGCGACCGAGCAGCAAAAACTTGCGGTCTACAAGTACAACCAAACTGAGGTCGAGCGTCAGCGGAAGCTCTTCGCTGCTGGCGTAACCAGCCGCGACGCGCTCGATCAAGCGGAGCAGGCCTACGCCAATTCCAAAGCCGATTACGAATCGTCTGGTGCCTCGCGCGTGACCCAGGAACAAGAGCTTGGCTACTACAAAATTCGCGCTCCGTTCGACGGCATCGTTGGCGACATTCCGGTCCACGTCGGCGATTACGTTTCCGGAACAACCATGCTTACAACGGTCGATGAAAACCGCGATCTTGAAGCCTACATCTACATCCCGGCCGAACGGGCCTCGGAGATTCGCATGGGACTGCCCGTTGAGATTCTGGATAACCACGAGCAGCCGATTGAGCGCACGGCGATCGACTTCATTTCGCCCCAGGTCGATAACGGATTGCAGGGCATTCTGGTGAAGGCGCCGGTGCATTCAGAGCAAGCCGCGCTCCGCGCCTCGCAACTGGTGAAGGCGCGGGTGATCTGGAGCACCGCTCCGACGCCGGTGATTCCCGTGCTTGCAGTTACCCGGCTGGGCGGACAGGCTTTCGTCTATGTCGCGCAGGATCAGGGCGGCCATTACTTCGCTCACCAGGTTTCCGTACAGCTTGGCGATACTATCGGAAACAATTACGCGGTGCTCGGCGGATTGCAGGACGGCGAAAAGGTCATCATCTCCGGAACGCAGTTCCTTGTCGACAAGATGCCCGTGCAGCCGCTGGGCTAGCGCTCTGCAACTGGCATCAAGCCATTCACGATCAGGATTGATAAAAGACAGGCAGGCTCCTCTTGGTTGACTTTTTTATTCACCGGCCGGTTTTCGCGACAGTCTGCGCGCTGCTCATAATTCTCGCGGGCGCAGTGGTGATTCCCACGTTGCCGGTTTCGCTGTATCCCACGCTGGCCCCGCCGCAGGTTACGGTCAGCAGCAACTATGTTGGCGCGAACGCGCAGGTCGTCGAATCGGCTGTGACGATTCCGCTCGAAGAGCAGATCAACGGCGTTGAGGGAATGCGCTACATCGCTTCGACCAGCTCGAACGACGGCACCAGCACCATCACCACTACGTTCCAGACCGGCTACGACCTGAACATCGCCGCGGTTGACGTGCAGAACCGCGTTGCGTCGGCGCAGGGCCGCCTGCCGCAGGCGGTTACCAGTACCGGCGTAACGATCACCAAGGCGAACTCGAACTTCGTTTTCGCGGCCG
This sequence comes from uncultured Acidobacteriaceae bacterium, assembly GCA_963743135.1. Lineage (GTDB taxonomy): Bacteria > Acidobacteriota > Terriglobia > Terriglobales > Acidobacteriaceae > Silvibacterium. The sequence goes on along the minus strand of CAVUON010000004.1, from coordinate 853,016 downwards.
CATTTATCTCGCCGAACAAGAGCTACTCAGATCTGTTCATCAGCAACTACATCGACGTGTATGTGAAGGACGCACTCAAGCGCATTCCCGGCGTTGGCGATGTGATCATCTTCGGCGAGCGGAAATACGCCATGCGCATCTGGCTTGACCCGGCAAGGCTGGCCGCCCGCAGCCTCACTGCCGCTGACGTCACAGGTGCTCTTGCCGAACAAAACGTCGAGATTCCCGCCGGACAAGTGGGGCAGCCTCCCTCGGATCCGAAACAGGCTTATCAGATTCCAGTTCGTGTGGTGGGGCGTCTTTCGGATCCGACGCAGTTCGACAATATCATTATCAAGAACACGTCCTCCGGAATCGTTCAGTTGAAGGATGTAGGCCGCGCCGAGCTTGGCGCGGAAACCTACTCCACTGATCTGCGTTATGACGGACAGGATGCAGTCGGAATCGGCGTGCAGCAGCTAAGCAACGCTAACGCGTTGGAAGTGGACCGCGAGGCCAAAGCGGCGCTCGATCAACTGGCCAAAACCTTTCCGCCCGATCTGCAATATGTGATTCCCTTCGACACAACCACAGTCGTCGGCGATTCGATTCGCGAAGTGGTTCAGACGCTTGGCGAAGCCATCATTATCGTCATCATCGTTATCTTTCTATTCCTGCTCGACTGGCGCGCGACGATTATCCCGGCGATCACCATTCCGGTCTCTCTCGTCGGCACGTTCGCGTTCATCAAGATCTTCGGCTTCTCCATCAACTCGCTCACGATGTTCGGAATCACCCTGGCCACCGGATTGGTGGTCGATGACGCCATCGTGGTCATTGAGAATGTGCAGCGGCATATCAGCGCGGAGCACTCCGATCCGCATACGGCTACGTCGGTTGCTATGTCTGAAGTCACGAGCGCCGTGGTTGCGACTTCACTCGTACTCATCTCGGTGTTCGTGCCAGTTTCGTTCTTTCCCGGCACAACTGGAATTCTTTATCGTCAATTCGCGATGACAATCGCCTTTGCCATCGCCATTTCGGCCTTTAATGCCCTCACGCTTTCTCCAGCTCTGGCTGCGCTCTTCCTGCGCGGCGAAGGCGTAAAGCATGGGCTCTTTGGCCTGATTGACCGCACCATTCAGAAAGGCACGCAGATCTATGGCCGAGCTACGCATCATGTGTTGCGCTTCCGCTACGTGGTGTTGCTCGTGTTCATCGCCGGACTTGCATCCACGGTATATCTCTACACGCATGTTCCGACGGCGTTTGTGCCATCGGAAGACCAGAATTACCTGATATGCATAGTGCAGGCGCCGGCGGGCGCCTCTCTCAGCTATACCAGCCAGGTTGCGGAGAGGGCGGTCAAAGTCATCGACCAGAACAAAGATGTTTACGGCACATTCGCGGTGATGGGTTTCAGTCTCAGCGGCGGCAGCTCTTCGAATTATGGCCTTATCTTCGTTCCGCTGAAGGCCGTCGATATTCGCACGAAAGAAGGTAAGGGCCATTCCGCGGACGCTATCCTGCAGGACCTTGGGCCAAAACTGTTTACTGTTCCGGGGGGCATTGTTGCGATGTTCGGGCCGCCAGCTATCCAGGGCATCGGATCCTTTGGCGGCTTCCAGTTTGAGTTGCAGGACACGGGCCGCAATACACTGGGTGACCTCGACCGCGTTGCGCACGAAATAGTCGGCGCAGGGCGTCAGGACAAATATCTCACCGGCCTGTATACGAGCTATACCTCGAACGATCCGCAACTGCTGGTCTCCATCGATCGTGAGAAGGCAAAGGCGATGAACGTCTCCCTCAGCCAGATCAGCTCCACGCTCGGGGTCTTCATGGGTTCGCAATACGTGAACGACTTCGACTTCAACAATCGTTCCTACCGCGTTTACGTGCAAGCCGATCAACCGTCGCGCATGACGCCCAGCGATCTACGAGAGTTCTACGTGCGCTCGGACTCGGGACAAATGATCTCGCTCGACAATCTTGTCACCATCGAGCAGTCTTCGGCGCCGCAGGTTATCTCGCATTACAACCTTTTCCGCTCGGCAGAGATTGATGGCTCGGCTGCTCCGGGGTATAGCTCAAGCGTGGGCCTGCAGGCGATGCAGGACTTGGCAAAGAAATACATGATCCAGGGAATGCAGTACTCCTGGACCGGATTGTCTCTTGAAGAGATCGAGTCGAGCGGCAAAGCTATTCTCATCTTCGGGCTGGGAATTCTGGTTGTTTACCTCACGCTGTCCGCGCTGTATGAGAGCTTTGCGCTGCCGTTCATCATTCTTCTGGCCGTGCCTATGGCGGTTCTGGGCGCCCTGGGCGCGGTTTCTCTCCGTGGCATGGCCAACGACGTCTATTGTCAGATTGGACTCGTGATGCTGATCGGGCTTTCCGCCAAGAACTCCATTCTGATCGTCGAATTCGCCGAACAGATTCGCGGGCGCGGCAAGTCGATTGTGGACGCGGCAATTGAAGCGGCGGAGCTTCGCCTTCGCCCCATCCTTATGACCTCGTTTGCCTTTATCCTTGGCGTTATGCCGCTCTACGTCGCCACCGGAGCCGGCGCGCTGGGCCGCCGGTCAGTGGGAACCACGATCGTCGGCGGTATGTTGGTCTCGACGGTTCTGAATCTTGTCTTTATTCCGGCGCTCTACGTGATTCTGCAGACTCTTCTTGGCCGGTTTTCGACGAAAAAAAAGACACATGGCGGGGCAGTTGCACCGGCCCACTCGTGAGCAAAGCTTCACCTCAGAAGAGACCTTAACGGTCTCTTCTGAGGTGAAGCCGCAAAGCCTTATGCTGGCTCCTCGAGTTTCGTTTGTGCTGGCTTCTTTCGTGGTGCTCCCTTTTTCGTGCGAGTTGATCCGGATTTCGTTCCCGCCAATCCCTTCAGAAATGCTTCTCCTTGCAGGATCGGCTTTTGCGGCGCGGCCTTGGCCTTTTTGATTGCCAGATTGGCCACTGCCTCTACAACCCACTCAAAGTTTTCCGGACCGACGGAGTGCAGATCGGCGTCGGGCGCGGGATTCATGAAGTCGATTGCGTAAGGAACGCCGTCTTCTACGGCGAACTCCACCGTATTGAAGTCATACCCGAGCGCCGCGCACAAAGTTTTCGCGTCGGCTTCCACGCGCTTCAGCAGCTTCTTGTCGTACTTTGGCGGATCGAGAAGGTACCGCTCGTGGTGCGGCTGGCGGGGATCATAAGGTACGATGCGAACCCTTTCCCGTCCCACCACGAAACAGCGAAAGTATTCCGAAAATTTCACGGCCCGCTGCAGGACCATGCACAGATCGCGGCTCTGATCATAGGCATGGAAGAATTCCTCGCGGCTATGCACGTGATGTACGTCACGCCATCCTCCTCCATCGACTGGTTTGAGAAAGGCCGGAAAGCCGATGTAGTCGAAGGCCGCGTCCCAGTTGAGCGGATACTCCAGATTTCGCATCGAGCGCTCGGTCGTTCCATGCGGCAGATTCTTGTGCGGCAGGATCACCGTGGGCGGAACGGCAACGCCGAGCTTTGCGGCAAGCGAGTAGTTGAAGAATTTATCGTCAGCCGACCACCAGAAAGGGTTGTTGATAATGGCCGATCCCCAAAGCGCGGCGTGCTTGAGAAAGGCTCGGTAGAACGGGACATCGTGCGAAACGCGGTCCACGATCACGGCGTAGGCGGGCAGTTTGTCGAAAAAAACACAGCCGGTGTGGACGAATTCAGCGGTGATGCCCTCAACATTTTTGGAGTTGATTCGTTCAACCAACGCTCCGGGGAAAGTGTTTTCCAGACCGAACAGAACGCCAATTTTCTTCAAGTAACTGATTCCTTTACTGCATGGGATGACGTGCGCAGGGCCATCTGGCGCATAGCTGACGACGCCCTAAACCCACCTTAGCCGAAGCTCCGGGCCGATGCAAAAACTACGCTCCCATGGCAACGGTCGCACTGGCATCGGCAAAAATGCGCTCACGCAGAGCAGCGGGAGACACGACCTGTGCCCTTGCTCCAAACCCGAGAGCGACGAAGTGAGCCTGCTCCTCGCTTTCGAACATGACGCGAAACTTCAGCCGGCCTTGAGGGACCTCTTGGCTACCTTCAACAGGTGACGCCTCGCACCATTCGCTGATCAAACGCGCCGCTCTCGGATCAAGTAGCAAAATGGCCTCGTATCGCCGGCGCTGCCGCTCCAACTGCGCGGTCGATTCTTTCCAGAAAGCGGCAAGATCGAAATGAGCCGGGCGCTCACATGGAATCGCGAGCGGCGTGAGAGCCTTCATGCGCGAAACACGATAGGTACGCAACCCGTCCGAGGACCGCGCTACCAGGTACCAGCTCGCGCCCTTGGCCACCAGCCCCAGCGGATCGACGGTCCTCAGCCCGCTCTGCCCGTCGGCGCGCGTATAGATGAAGGAAACTCTGCAGTCGCGGGCGACCGCATCCTAAACATCGGCAAGGAGAGAGAGAGATCCTCGGTGGAGGGATGCCAGCCGGTCGCGTCCACATAAAGGCGCTCGCGAATTGCAGCCGCCCTGGCGCGCATCGGGCCGGAGAGCGCGGCTAGAAGCTTTCCAAACGCTCTCTCGGCAGCAGCAGCAAGCCGTGGATTGCCCAGCGCGCGGGGCTGCGTCATCAGCAAAGCATTCAACTCCGCCGCGTCCATACCGGGAACCTGCGTGCGCCAGCCCTTCTCAAGCTGCCAGCCGCCTTGCGCGCCGCGACGCGCGGCAATCGGAACTCCGGCGGCGCTGAGGGATTCCATATCGCGGTGGACGGTTCGCTGCGAAACCTCCAGCCGCTCGGAAAGCTCGCGGCCAGTCAGGCGGCCATGCGCCTGCAAAAGAAGGAGGGCGGAGAGGAGACGATCCGATTTCATGCCTAATGCTTTTCCGTGATTCGCATTTTTTTATGTTCCTGAATTAATTATGACAGCTGATGTCATATATCGACCCCTAGGCTTGGAATCGAGGCGAAATCACCGATTAGAAAGGGGCAGACATGGAATTGAAGGAACTTTTTCTGGCGCAATTGGATCGCGAAGCAGAGGTGACGCGGAAAGCCGTAGAGCGGGTACCCGAGGGCCGTAACGATTGGAAGCCGCACGAGAAATCCATGGAACTGGGGCGTCTGGCAGCAGTCGTTGCGACCATGCCTGGGTGGCCGGTTTTGATGATCGAGCGGGACGAGCTGAATCTGGATGACCCCGCAAGCGAGCAGTTCAGGACGAAGGCGGTCGCGACAAGAGCGGAATTGCTCAAGTCACTGGACGGGAGCGTCTCAAAGGCGCGCAAGGCATTGGAGAAGACAACGGAAGAGCACCTGTTGAAACCCTGGCGCCTGGTGATGGGAGGCCGCGTGTTAAGCGAGCAGCCCCGGCATGTGATGATTACCGATACCTTCAGCCATCTGGCGCACCATCGCGGACAGCTGACCGTTTATCTGAGATTGAACGGTGCAAGCGTTCCGGCCATTTACGGTCCGTCTGCAGACGAGCAACACTAAAGCCAAAGCGGGCGGAAGATTGAAGCATTTTCCGCCCGTGGGTTTCGCTGATGCGCCTTGTGGAACAACCGAAGCCGGAAATTCGTAGCTAGAATTATCTGGAGTGAGAATTCATGCTCAAGTTTCTACTTTGGTGTCTGCTTTTCGTCTTCTGCTGGCCGCTTGCGCTATTGGCGATCGTGCTCTATCCCTTCGTGTGGTTGATTCTGCTGCCGTTCCGGCTGTTGGGCATTGCCGTGGAAGGGGCGCTGGAACTGGTTGCCGCATTGATTTTCCTACCCGCGCGACTGATCCGCGCGGTTTAAGACTGGCCGTCCGGGCGCGAGCCCTGGCCCAGTACGCAAAAACCGCGTGAGCCAGCGATCCCGGTTTCGACGCCAGCTAACATTGACCGGTCACCGGACCGCATTTTTCCTGCTACTGTAACTGGCAGCGGAGACGATGAAGCGAACTCTCCGCTCGAAGGAGGGAGTGCGGTTGCAGGTTTCAGAGCAGACGGCGCCGAAGAGGTGGTCTTTCTCTACCAGGTTGCATCTGCATCCCCGGTTTCACAGCTGCTTTCTGCCGGACGACCGGGATGTGACGGTCTATTTACCTCCCCACTATGACGAAAATGTCGACCGCGAGTATCCGGTCCTATATGTGCAGGACGGGCAGAACCTGTTTGAGTTGGAAACTGCTTTCGAAAGTGGGCGCACCTGGCAATTCGCGGAGTCCGTGGATGCGGCGATTCTGGCCGGAGAAGTCGAGCCGCTGATTGTGGTGGGCATCGCAAATGCTGGAGAGCGACGGTTGGCCGAATACACTCCCACGTCTGACTGGAAGCTGGGCGGCGGTCAAGCCGATAAGTACGGGCGGCTTTTGACCGAGGAGCTTTTGCCCTTCATTGCAGCCAGGTACCGGGTCCGGCCGGGGGCCGCAAATACCGGGTTGGGCGGGTCGTCCCTTGGAGGGCTGGCTACTCTTTGTCTGGGCCTACAGTTTGAGGAGGTTTTCGGGAAACTGGCCGTTCTCTCGCCTTCGGTATGGTGGAATCATCGGGCGATTCTGAGCCTCGTAACCGAAGCAACTCCAAGGCTGCGTGGGAGATCCCGCATATGGCTCGATGTGGGTGATGCCGAAGGGCAGCGAGCGGTGGCGGACGCGGATTTGCTGGCCCGTCGACTGAAAGCAAAGGGCTGGCGGCCGAGCATCGATCTAAGTTACGAACGGATAGCGGGTGGTACGCACGACGAGGCATCCTGGGCGCAACGTGTACGGCCGATGCTTCGTTTTCTCTATCCCGCCTAGAAAGATAGATTCTTTAGGCGAGCGGCTTTTCGGCTATACTTAAGTAAGCTATTTTGAAAGGATTTCCTCTGTGTTAATGATTCGTCTCGCGCGTTTTGGCGCGCGCAAACAGCCTTATTACCGCGTTGTGGTGATTGAGAAGGATCGCGCCCGCAATGGCCGTTCCATTGAGGTAGTGGGCACCTACAATCCGCGCACCAGCCCGGCTTCGGTTGACCTGAAGCGGGAGCGGATCGATTACTGGACCGGTAAAGGAGCGCAACTCTCCGACCGGGTAGCCAAACTGGTGGCGAAGCAGCCTGAACCGGCAGCGGCTTAAGCTAATCACATATTGAGCTGTAGACATTTTTGTTGCCTGGCCGTAGCCTTCGACCGGTTATTTTGCCTATTCACTTGCGACATAAGTTGAGAATCCCTCTGTCTTCCGGGCAGAGTTACTGATATTATGACGCGAGCCCGAGAGCGAAACACCCACGTCCTCGAGGGGGGTCAAGGCAATGACGCACGAAGAACGGCCTGACGACATGCAGGAACTGGTGACCGAAATCGCCCGCGCCCTGGTCGACGAGCCGAATGCTGTTTCCGTTGAAGCAGTGCAACGCGCTGAGAATACTGTTTTCCGTCTCCGCGTTGCGCCCACTGATGTTGGCAAAGTAATCGGCAAGCAGGGCCGCACGGCGCGGTCCATGCGAACCATTCTGGGCGCGGTGAGCATGAAGCATCATCACCGCTACACACTGGATATTCTGGAAGAGGAAAAACACGGGCCTCCGGATGTGCAGCCTGATATCTGAGTCATGGCGTCCGAAAAGCTGACAAGCGAACCCTGGACGATTCTTGCCAGGCTCGTTCGTCCGCAAGGACGTCACGGCGAGATTTTGTCTGACATCCAGACCGATTTTCCTGAACGCTTCGCAGAGCGCAGGCGGCTCTTTCTTGTTTCTTCGGAAACGGACCGGGAATCTGCGCGCGAAATGTCTTTAGAAAATCATTGGCTGCACAAGGGCCGCATCGTGCTGAAGTTTGCCGGGATCGATTCTATTAATGAGGCAGACACACTGCGCGGATTGCTGGTAGCGATTCCGTCAAGCGAACGGGCTGCGCTTACCGACGGCTCCGTATATATCGATGATCTAATTGGCTGCCAGATCATCGACGTCAATCGCACTCCCACGGCTGTGGGTGTAGTTGCGAACGTCGATCGCGAAGCCTCCCTCCTGGTCGTGACAACCTTAGACGGTGCTGAAGCCCTGATTCCCTTTGCGAAGGCCTATCTGGTTACGATGGACGTTGCTGGGAAACGGATTGAGATGAGGCTTCCGGAGGGTCTGCTCGAAATCAACGCTCCGGTTACGGACGAAGAGCGGCGCGGGTCGAGCGACACGGAGTGAAGGTCCATGCGTTTTGACATCGTTACCATCTTTCCTGAATTTTTCGGCGGCATCTTCGACCATGGCGTGGTCAAGCGCGCAATTGCGAATGGGCTGATCGATATTGGCCTGCACGATTTGCGCGAGTTTACCCACGGCCGGCACCGCACGGTCGATGACCGCCCATTCGGAGGGGGCGAAGGCATGGTGCTTAAGCCGGAGCCGCTGATGGAAGCCGTCGAATCGCTAGGCGTTGCGCCGAAGACTACCCGCGATGTTGCACGCGAATCTGTGATCCTGCTTTCCGCGCAGGGGGCGAGATTTACGCAGAGCGTTGCGCGTGAATTGTCCGCGTTGGAGCGGGTGGTGCTGATCTGCGGACGATATGAGGGCGTCGACGAGCGCGTCAACGAGCTGGCTTGCGACCGTGAGCTTTCAATCGGTGATTATGTTCTCTCCGGAGGGGAGCTGGGAGCGGCGGTGATCGTTGATGCGACGATGCGGCTGCTGCCGGGCGTGCTCGGAAATGAGGATTCCAGCGCGTATGAAAGTTTTGGGCAGCGGGATGAGCATTTCGCGCAGGATGCCGACGGGCCGCCTCGTTCGACTCACGGCGCAGGAGGCCTGCTGGATTATCCGCATTACACTCGTCCGGCCGAGTTTCGCGGGCTGGCCGTACCGGAGGTGCTGGCGGGAGGCGATCATGCGGCAATCCGCCGATGGCGGCGCGAGCGCGCGCTGGAGAAAACCTTGCGGAATCGACCGGATCTGTTGGAGGGAGCCGAGCTTTCGCATGAAGATCGGGTCGTCCTGAAGACGATGAAATCTCAGCAATGAGCGCGACTAAAGCCCCTATTTCCGTGTAAACTAAGCTCTGAATCAATTGTCAGGAAAGTGTTATGTCTATTCATCCAGTAATGCAGCGGCTTGCCGAGAAACTGAATCGCACCGACCTTCCCGCTTTTGGCGCGGGCGACACGGTGCGCGTGCAGGTCAAGATCAAGGAAGGCGATAAAGAGCGCCTCCAGGCCTTTGAGGGTATCGTGATTGCGCGCAAGAACGGCGCGCAGGGCAGTTTTACAGTACGCAAGATGAGCTTTGGGCACGGTGTTGAGCGCATCTTCCCTTTTAACTCCACAGTTGTCGACAAGGTGGAGAAGATTCGCTCGGCCAAGGTTCGCCGCTCGCGTCTCTTCTACCTTCGCGGACTTCGCGGCAAGGCTGCACGCCTCAAGGAAGTCGATCGCACCTAGATTATCTGCACAGTCGCCCCGGCGGAATTTCAGCAGCCGGGGCGTTTGTGTGTCTGCGTTACACTGCTTTTAATGCCCCGCGCCGCTCAGATTTCTGGCCAGTTCTCTCTTGAGCCTCCTGAAGTACAGGATCTTGCAGAAGACGTTTCCGCCGCCACGCTCAAGATGCGGATGCTGCGCACGCTTGTCTGCGGAAACAAATATGAAAAAGCCGCACGCGCGCAGGGAGCAACCCGGGTCGCCGGCGTGGATGAAGTAGGCCGCGGCGCACTCTTCGGCCCGGTTGTCGCTGCCGCTGTCATTCTTCCGCCCGATACGCGTATTCGCGGACTGCGCGACTCAAAACAACTTCTGCGCGAAGATCGTGAGAGGCTGGCAGCCGTGGTAGAACGCAAGGCGATGGCGATTGCCATTGAAGAAATCGATTCCGAAATCATCGATCGCGTGAATATTTATCAGGCCACACGGCTGGCCATGACTGCGGCGGTGAAAAAGCTCGAAATTTCTCCTGATCACCTGCTTATCGACGCTATGCGGCTGGACCTGGACTGCGTGCAGACCAGCATCATTTATGGCGATTCGCTGTCGATCTCAATTGCCGCAGCCTCGGTCGTCGCCAAGGTTTATCGCGACCAGCGGATGCGCGAACTCCACGTTCTTTACCCGCAATATGGATTGGCCTCTCACAAGGGTTACAGCACGCCCGAACATCTGGCTGCGCTGGAAAAGCATGGCCCATGCCCACTGCACCGCAAAACCTTCCGTCCCGTAGCGCAGGCTTCGCTGCCGTGGGATAATCCACTTCCCTGCTGAGGCTATCGCTTGCCCCTTCGCCTGCTTTGCATTACCGCACATCCTGATGACGAGAGCGGAGCCTTTGGCGGCGCGCTGCTCATGGCGCACCACGATGGCGTTGAAACCAGCCTGCTGTGCCTGACCGATGGCCAGGCGGCGCACTATCGCGGAGGGGTGAAAGACAACGCCGAGCTGGGTCGGCAACGCCGCTCTGAACTGGCGGCAGCGTGCAACTTGCTGGGCGTCACTCGCCACGAGGTGCTGCATTACCCCGATGGCGATCTGCTGCATCAGGATTTCTACAAACTAACGGGCGACATCGTCGCGCGCATCCGTACCTTGCGCCCACAAGTCATCCTCACCTTCGGTGGTGACGGCAGCGTCAATTTGCACCGTGATCACACCATCGTGTCGGCAGCCACAACGACCGCTTTTCACTGGTCCGGCCGTGCAAAGCTTTTTGCCGAACTGGGTATCGCCCCTTACACGCCTCAGAAGCTGTATTACTCAAGCACGCCCTTCGTCACGGTGCGCGACCATCCGGAGCTATCCGAATCGCCGACGGTTCCCTATTCCTTGACGCTGACCCTGGGTAAGCTTGCGAGGCACAAAATGGAGGCCTTTGCGAAGCACCGCTCACAGGCAGGAGTGCTGGAGCGTGTGAAGGGCATTGCCGAGATGCACCTCGCGACCGAGCGATATCTGCTGGCCGCCGCAAAAGGACGAATCAGCGTAACGGAGGATGCGGGACTTTTCGCAGGGGTTATTTCGGACTAAGCGATCACATCTGCCGGCCTACGCGCCGGTGCCGCGCAAAACAACTTCCGCGGTTCGGAACAGAATCTTCAGGTCGAGCCAGAAACTCCAGTTCTCCACATAGGCCGTATCGAGCGCAATGTACTTCTCGAATGAGGCATCCTGACGCGCCTGCACCTGCCAGAGGCCAGTGAGGCCGGGCAGCACTTCGAGCCGGCGCAGGTGCTCGAGCTTGTACTTCTCCACCTCGCTCGCAATCGGAGGGCGCGGTCCCACCAGGCTCATCTCTCCACGCAGCACGTTGAAAAACTGCGGCAGCTCATCCAGGCTGTACTTGCGAAGAAAAGAGCCGAGGCGGGTTACGCGCGGGTCATTTGTCACTTTAAACAGAACTTCGTCGCGCTCGTTCAGCGGATCCAAGTCCTTCTTGAGCTGATCGGCGTTCCTGACCATGGTGCGAAACTTGAAGCAGGAAAAGACGTGGCCACGTTTGCCAATTCGCTCCGATACATAAAAGACCGGACCGCTGCTCTCCAGGCGGATTGCGATCGCGATCGCCATCATCATAGGAGAAACCGCAACCAGCGCCAGCAGTGACAGCACAAAATCCGCTGTCCGCTTCAAGGCAAGGGAGATAGTGCGAGGCGTGCTGCGATGCAGCGAGACCACCGGGAATGCGCCGAGGTACTCGATGCCCGCATTTATTGATAGATCGTTGTAATACCCCGAGATGGAGCGGATATCGATTCCAAGTTCGCGAGCCCTTTCGAGCAATTGGACGATCGTGCCTACGGGGCAAGTCTCGGTGATGACAACTTCGTCGATAAAGTATTTGCGCGCAATTTGCTCTACTTCGTCTAGTCCGCCCAGCACAGTTCCCAGACCTTCACCGGAAGGTGCGCAGCCGGGCGCAAGAATATAGCCCCGTAGCGTATAGCCCAGCCGCGACTCCCTCGCAATTTGCCTGCCCAACGCATAGCTCAGGTGGTTGGTTCCAAGAATCACGACATGACGTGTCGACAGTCCGCGCTCGTACTGCCGGTAACGTCGTAGTCTGGCTACCGCCCTGCGGATGCCCAGTGAGATGATTGCGCTAAATGTAAAGAGCAGCACCAGCACACGAGAGACAGCAAGATTTTGAGTCATGTACAACGCGCCGCACAGCAGCATTCCGGCGTTCAGGCACGCCTGGGTTGTCATACGAAGCTCATGAACACCGCCGGCCTTGAAAATCTGACTGTAAAGGCCGTAGCGACGCGCAACCAATACGTAAACCAGCACAAACCAAGCGAGGTAAAGCATGCCCAGTGGCGCGGTGCCAATGCCATGACGGATGCCCCAGAAGCGAGTCAATTTGTCCAGAAAGATCGCGCGCAGAACGAACGCAGCGACGAATGCAACGAGAATGGCAATTAGATCGTTGAATACGAGTGGCAATGGCGCGAGCGCAGACGCTCGAAAAAAACCACGAGGCCGCCGCGGCGGAAAAGCTTGCAAAGGAGGAATATTCCCTGCAGGAGTTCCCTTTTCCGGAATGTATTCTGAAGTAGCCAATTTCCCTCAATACAGGCAGCTTAAAAGGAAACAGTCTGAAGAGAATACAAGAACAGCAAGAGAGAGCAGAGGCGCTAACGTTTAATCAAATAATATAGTTGGGAACTCGGTTACCTCCGCAGAGGTCTCTAGAGCAGCAAAGCACTGGGTGGGGCGTGGGATCGATCGTTCAGCTCTTCTCCTGAATACATGACTGAAGTTATATAGTAACCAAAAAGTAGAGGAACGAGTGGAAGAATTTTCGAGAATTAAGCGATTGCCGCCTTATGTCTTTAATATCACCAGTGACCTGAAGGCTGCTGCTCGTCGGCGAGGCGAGGATATCGTTGACTTCGGTATGGGCAACCCTGATGGAGCAACCCCGCAGCATATCGTCGACAAGATGATCGAGGCTGCCCGGAAGCCGGACACGCACCGCTATTCGCTTTCCAGAGGCATTCCCCGCCTGCGCCGGGCCATTGCGAACTGGTATGAGCGCCGCTATGGCGCCGACATCGACCCCGACACCGAGGCCATCGTTACCATAGGCTCCAAAGAGGGTATCGCCCACCTGTGCCTGGCCATGCTCGACCAGGGCGACGTGGTGCTGGTGCCGAACCCAAGTTATCCCATCCATATTTACGGACCGGTTATCGCAGGAGCCAACATCCGCAGCGTGGCCATCCACAATACGGACAGCTTTCTCGCCGAGCTGGAGCAGACCATTCCGCTCATGTATCCAAAACCCAAGCTGTTGATTCTCAACTTTCCGGCGAATCCGACCGCCCAATGCGTTGATCTCGCCTTCTTTCAGCGAGTCGTCGATCTCTGCCGCCAGCACAGCATCTGGCTGGTGCATGACCTGGCCTACGCCGATATAGTCTTCGACGGCTTTCGTGCTCCATCAATTTTCGAAATCCCTGGGGCCAAGGACATAGCCGTTGAGTTCTTCACCCTCTCCAAGAGCTACAACATGCCGGGCTGGCGCGTAGGTTTTATGGTGGGCAATAAGACGCTGGTCTCCGCGCTGGCGCGCCTCAAGAGCTACTTTGACTACGGAACCTTCACGCCGATCCAGGTAGCGTCAATCCTCGCTCTGGAAGGTCCGCAGGAATGCGTTTCAGAGATATGCGAGAACTACCGTAGCCGCCGCGACGTGCTGGTGCAGGGGCTGAACAAGCTGGGATGGGAAGTGGCGCTGCCGAAAGCGACAATGTTCGTGTGGGCGCCGATTCCGGAACCATACAAGCATTTAGGTTCGCTGGAGTTTTCGACTCTCCTGCTCAAAGAGGCCAAAGTCGCCGTAAGCCCCGGCATAGGTTTCGGCGAGTACGGAGACGGCCATGTCCGCTTTTCGCTGATCGAGAACGAAGAGCGCACCCGACAGGCCCTCCGCGGTATCCGTCATATGTTTCAGAAAGACGGGGTACTTCTGCAGACCGCTGCTCACTGAAGCTGCGGCGATGTCGCCTTCGCGATCAGTCTTGTCGTACTGAAGCCCTCTACCGTGGGGATGATCTTCACGCGGCCTCCCCACGAGCGGACTTCCTTTGCTCCTACGACTGTCGATTCGTCATAGTCGCCGCCTTTTACAATCACATCCGGCCGCAGCGCCTCGATAGCCGCAAGCGGCGTAGGCTCGTCGAAGATCACCACCGCGTCGACTGCCGACAGCGCAGCCAGTATCCTGGCCCGTTCATTTTCTCCGACAATTGGCCGGCTCGGCCCCTTCAGCCTTCTTACAGAATCATCGCTGTTGATCGCCACGACCAGGCGATCCCCTTCCCGTCGCGCATCTTCAAGCAGGATGATGTGGCCGATGTGCAGCAGATCGAAACAGCCATTCGTGAAGACAATCTTTTCCGCTGTCGAGCGCCATGCCGACACCCGACCCTTGAGCCCGTCAAGAGACAGCACTTTTTCTCTCGCATGCAGCTCTATATCCGGCATCAGGCTGGTAAGCAACTCATCGCGATTCACTGGAACGGTCCCCACCTTGCCCACCACAATCCCCGCTGCCACATTGGCCAAAGCCACTGCGGTATCCGTATCGAGATCGCAGGCATGCGCCACAGCAAGAGTGGCAATTACTGTATCGCCCGCTCCGGAAATGTCGAAAACCTGTTTGGCTGTCGCCGGAAATACTGTCTGGGAATCAGCGTGAAGCACAGCGATTCCCTTCTCGCTGAGCGTCACTGTCAGGTATTCCAGTCCCAGCACAGACACCAGTTCTTGCCCAGCGGCAAGAATGCCCTTCAGATCCTTCGCGGCGACTCCCGTTGCGACGGAAAGCTCCTGCAAATTTGGACAGATCGTCGTGGCGCCGCGATAGCGTCCAAAATCCCGCTGCTTGGGGTCGATCAGGACGGCCACACCTGAGCTGCGCGCACTCTGGATCAGGCGCTGACAGACTTTTTCCGGAAGCACGCCCTTCGCATAATCGGAGAGGACCAGAACATCGGCCGACGGAAGGGCCGCTTCCACCTTCCCGTTCAATTCCTCATAAGCAATATCGGAATAGCTTTCGATCTTCTCCGTGTCCAGCCGCAGCATCTGCTGGTTGCCGCCTAGAATTCTTAGCTTCGATGTAGTGGGATGGCTGGCTACAACCACGAGATCCGAATCGACACCGGCCTTCACCAGACAAGCTTTCAGGCATTCCCCGTCGGCGTCATCTCCGCAGAATCCAAAAAGCACCGCCTTCGCGCCAAGACCCGCCACATTCATCGCCACATTCGCGGCGCCACCGGGCTGTTCGCTGCGATGGATCGACCGCACCACCGGCACCGGAGCTTCTGGAGAAACACGCTCCACGTCGCCCCAGATATAGCGGTCGAGCATGATGTCGCCCACCACCAGAACGCGGACCTCCAGCCAGTCCCGTTCAATCAGTTGAATAACTCTGTGTAAATCGGGAATCATCGGGCGACACTTTCACGATGCGGATCGCGAGTCCCGCAAACGCTGACATCCACCCAGTCGCAAAGCATGTGACCGCACAGGATATGGCCCTCCTGAATGCGCGCCGTGTTCTTCGATGGAACGCGCAAAGTCACATCAGCGATCGTTCCTGCCATCCCGCCATCTGCGCCGGTGAATGCTACGGTGAACGCGCCCAGCGCATGGGCAGCCTGCAGAGCGGCGCACACGTTCCTGCTCGCGCCGGACGTCGAGATCCCCACCAGGATGTCTCCCTCCACGCAGTGCGCCTCCACCTGTCGGCGAAAGACCTCTTCATAGCCGTAGTCGTTCGCAACGGAGGTCAGAATTGATGTGTCCGTGGTCAGTGCAATCGATGGCAGGCCGCGCCGCTCGCGGCGAAAGCGCCCCACAAATTCCGCCGCCATATGCTGCGAATCCGCCGCGCTCCCTCCGTTGCCGCACCACAGAATCTTCCTGCCCGCAAGAATTGCGCGCGCCATTTCTGCCGCAATCCGTTCAATAACCGGACGCTGCTCACAGAGCGCCTCGATGACTGCCTGATGCTCGGCAAAGGTTTTTATGAAAAGTTCTTCAGGTCCGGTCGAAGATGTCATAGTTGCTCTGGGGGCGTATCTGCTCTAAAACAGGAAGTATCTCTTCGCTATCATACAATGGCTGACAATCGCCCCATGGCTCGCTCAAGCAAAGCCTTCACCGGCATCGAGTACGTGTTCCTCGATCGTGATGGAGTCATCAATCGCAAGCCTCCGGAAGGACAATACGTCAGCAGATGGGGCGACTTCCACCCACTCCCCGGCGCTGAACAAGCCATCGCGGCCCTCAATGCTTCCGGACGCACCGTTATCGTGATCACCAACCAGCGAGGTGTTGCTCTGGGACTGTACACCGAAGACGATGTGCGATCCCTGCACCTCGAACTACAGCGCCGGCTCTCGGATCATTCGGCGCACATCGATGCCTTCTACTACTGCCCCCACGACAAGAACCAATGCGATTGCCGAAAACCTTCGACCGGCTTGTTCCAGCAGGCCTTTCGCGATTTTCCGCAGGCCTCGCCGGCCAACAGCATCGTCATCGGCGACTCCATCTCGGACATTCAAGCGGCGCTTAATCTTTCCCTGCCCAGCATCTTCATCACTGGCGACCCCTGTTACCGGAAAGCCGGCGCAGAGAAGGCCGCCTCGCTGGCCGACGCCGTAGCCGAATCCCTGGGCCAGGCCATTGAATGCTATCTTCTGTGAGCGATGCAGAATGCTTCCACGCCCTGGCACGCTCGTCGCATCCGAGTTGAGCGGCTTACGCAAATGTTTCGCGTATTCCGTCTTCCAGCCGGGTGAACTCAAGGTCGCATCCCAACGCTCTCAGGCTCGTTAAATCCGCTTCGGTGAAGTGCTGGTAGCGCGCATTCAGATCTGCCGGAAACGGTATGTATTCAATCTTCGCTTTGCCATGCACCTGTATGAGCGCGTGGGCGACTTCCTTGAAGGTTCGGGCTTGTCCCGAGCCGGCATTGGCAACTCCCTGATACACCTTCTTTGCGCTGCCCGGCTGGGGCGCATAGGAGCCAGTCTGCGCGAAAAATAAGTTGAGCCGCACAAGATCGTGCACAAAAACAAAGTCCCGGCGTTGCTCGCCGTTTCCATATCCACCCGAGCCTTCAAACAGCCGTATCGCGCCGTTCTCTCGAATCTGTTTCGTAAAATGATGGATCACCGAAGCCATGCGGCCTTTATGGTCTTCGCGCGGACCGTACGCGTTGAAGTAGCGAAGTCCGACCACGGTCCCTGGAATCCGCTCGTGCGCCAGTTCGTTCCGCACGTGATGATCGAATGCAAGCTTCGAGAAACCGTATATATTCAGCGGCCTCTCGTTTTCCAGAGTCGGCGTGAAGTGGCTGGGACCACCGAGTCCGTAAACTGCCGCCGTCGATGCATACACCAGCGGGGATCCCTGGTCGACCGCGTAACGCAGAACCGCCTTTGAATAGCTGAAGTTGTTATCCATCATGTACTGGCCATCATCCACCAGCGTGTTCGAGCACGCGCCCTGATGAAAAATCGCTCCCACGCGCGGAATGCGCAGTGCCTTCTCTTCGAGTGCGCGTCGAAACTCGCGCTTGTCCATGTAATCGACAAAACGCGCTCCATGCAGATTGAAAAGCTTCCGCGAATCCGAGAAGTTATCCACGATCAGAATGTCGCTGATGCCTTGCCTGTTCAGCTCGTGAACCAAGTTGCTGCCGATAAATCCTGCCCCGCCCGTAACAATATACATATCTAAACCGGTTGCGACGCCTGCCCCTTTCTTCCATAACTCAATGCCTCCAGAGCCGCTGCCAGCATCTCGTCAACGGTGATGGAAGTGAGGCATTTCTTCTTTTGTTCGATACAGGTCTCGATGTTGCATCCCATGCAATCCACCCGATGGTAAACCACGCGATTTCCCTGCCCCCCCGGATACCAGATTCCCGGCATAGTCCGCGCCGCAAATGCGATGGCGCACGGAACCCCCGCCGCCGCCGCCAGGTGCATTGGACCGCTGTCCGGCCCCAGAAACAGCACCGCGTTCCGGAGCGCTGCCGCCGTCTCCCGAGGCGTCAGTTGCCCACACAGATTCATAATCGGTCCCTGCCATCCGGCCGCCGCATAGTCGCTTACCTGTGCGTCTTCCTTTGCGCCCACCAGCGCCAGGGCGTGATCCGGCAGGGCAGCGCTCAGTCTTGTAAGCAGTTGCCGCCAGTTCTCATCGCCCCAGTCCTTCGCCTGCATCTTTGTTCCCGGCCCGCATACCAACAGCCGTTTTCCAGTAGCTGGAGCCAAAGCCGCATCTGCGGCTCTCTTCTCTGGCTCGGTAAGACGCAAATCCCAGTTCCGCAAATCGTCAATATCGCACTCACCCAGCTCGCGTATTGTCCTCACCAGCCGCGCCGATTCACGCTCCCAGATATCGAGCTCTGGCAAATAAAGCGGTTCGGCCAGGTCCCCCAAAGGGAGGCCGATTATCCGCGGAATACCGCACGCCTTGAAGAACAGAGCGTCGCGTTTGATAGCGCCGCCTCCGCGCGCATTGGCCAGATAGATCAGCACCTGGGGACGAAACCTGCGAATCTCCCGCCACACCCTCGCCAATTGGCGTACGCTGCGCGTGCCCACCGGATAATTGATGTGTCCATGGACCAGCCCGGAATCACCCAGCACGGCCGATGGCGCCGGAGCCTTCGCATGCACCGGTAAATTGGTCAGCATCAGGCGCCTTGCGTCTGGAAACGTTCGAGCCACCAGATGCAATGCAGGCAAAGCCGCAACCGTGTCGCCAAGGCTTCCTAAACGATAAATCAACACCCGGGTTATTCTGCCGAACGTTGTCATTGCCGATCAACCCGGTCCCGGAGCGGTTGAAGCATACGCAGAAACCCGGCATAGCGGGCCATGCTCTTTTGGCGGTCCGGCTTGTAGTTTGCAACCAGCAGAACTCTCATCGAATCATCAGGAAAGCAGAAATGCGCCGGGTTCTATGACATCATCACAGAATTTGCTGCCACCGAAAGCGCGTTTCTTCACTAAAGTAACCTACTCGTAACGTGAAGACAAATATCTACGATACGCCGCACAAAAGAAAAGCCGAGAGGCATGAGTGGAGCCCCTCGGCGATTCAGTTTGGCCGCACTTCTTTTAGAAGAGGATGTGAATACCCATCGTAATCACCCGAGGGCCGCCGATGGTGCCTGTGACAGAGCCAAAGTTGGCGCCGTTGTTCGGGCACCCTCCGGGGATCACGGCTGAAGCGCATGACAGCGTTCCGGTGGGCAGAGTCGTGGGAATCGTTGTCGATTTGCCCGATCCGTTGTGGTACGGCAATTGATCCAGGTTTGTCTTGGCGGATTGCTGGTCGGCTGCAAGGGGGCTGGTTACAATCTGGCCGTAGTTGACGTAGTAGTATTGGCCCGGCGAGCAATTGTTCCCTTCGGCAATTGCAGTATTGGAGCAGGCGGAGTTCTGGCGAATCTGCGTCTGATCCTGCGGTATATCCAGACTGGTTGTATTGGTTATGTTGAAGATGTTGAACGCATACTCCAAGCTAAACTTTTTCTCTATCAGGAAACTCTTGCGTAGAGAAAGATCCAGCCGCTTCTGAGCAGCCTGGCGGAAGAGGTTACGCTGCCCGGGAGCAAAGTCGGTCTCGTAAGTGTCCTGAGGGTCGGTACCGGTTGAAACCGGAACGCCCTTCTGGCCCGGTGCGAGGTAGTGGATGTCGATCTGAGTGGGATCGATGGCCGGTATGTAACTTCCGCCAGGCCCACGGAATGAACCCGAGTTCCCTGTCAACGCATTCTTGGGATGGCTTGGATCTTTGATCGGAAGAACGGGATTCATCAGCGTTGGGAAGTCACCGAAGTAAATGCTGCCAACCGCGCCGTAAAACTCATACAAAGAATACGGCTCGCCGCTCTGCAGAATAGCAATTCCACTGATACGCCAGTCATTCGTCACATAGGCGAGCGCTGAACTCGGGCGGGCAACATTCGGAGCCAGCACCTGGAAATTGGCGCTGAATACATTGGTGCGATCAAAGTCGGAACGCGCATACGAATCCTGCAGGTTATTGGGGTTGTCACCGGTGAAGAACAGACCGACGTCGCTCTGCTCGTCGTAGGTGTGGCTGAAGGTGTAGCTGGCGCCGACCTGGTAATTATGCGAAAGACGCTTCTCAACGTGCGTCTCGAGGGCGTTGTATGCGGAGACGCCGACCGTCTTGAAGAGCGCGGCGTTCGGGCTGTAACCGACATATGGAGTACGGAAGTCGGCGTTGCCGCCGTCGGCGGTATTCCAGGGCTCGCCGGCGATGCTGTTGTAATCGTAGCCAGTGAACGAATTCTGGTTGAGCACCTGGAACCCGTAGCTGTCGGTCTCACCGTTAATCGGGTTCGTCGCCGTCGCAATTCCAGGCTCGTTGAACGGAATCGGGATGACGGAATGGCGACCGAGGTTACCGGTGTAGCCGATGGTGATAGCCACACTGTTGGCGGGTTGCCACTGCACGTTGAGGGTGTAGTTGATCGTGTAAGGCAACACGTTCTTCTTGTCGTAGGCGCCGAAGTTCAATGTCGGCGTGCAATCGGTGTAGCCTTCCTGGTTATCGATTGCGCCGCAGTTCTTGCCGAAGTGCGCGCTGTCGCCGGTCATGATGTTCAATTGATTCTGCAACGCCGTCTGGATGACGGCAGGGTTAGAGCTGGGCGCGATATATGTCCCATTCGGTGGGGGTGTGAGCGCCGTTCCCAGGGGGTTTGCAAGAGCATTGCCGTTTCCGACTACATAGCTCGCCAACGGAGCGGACTCAGTTACACCAAAGGGTCCGCCGTTGCCGCTGCCCGCCGGCTGCGAAAGGTAGCTGAAGAGTTCGCCGCGGTCGAAATACATGCCCACGCCACCGCGCAAGACAACCGTTCCGTGGCTCTTTTCCGGTGAGAAGGCGAAGCCGAGACGTGGCGAGATACCCCACTGCCGACCAGTCAATGTCGAGTCGCTTACCCCGGGAGTCGGATTGAATTTGTTGTTGGCCGCCACCACAAAACCGGCATTGTTGACGGTGAAACCACTCGTGGTGTTGCCGGAAACGCTGTAGGCATTCGGATCGAAGTTGAACATGTTGCCGTACTTTTCGGTCAACCCGCCGTGGTAATCGTAGCGGAGGCCGGCGGTGATGCTCAGATTTGGCATCACCTGCCACTTGTCCTGGACGTAGGTATCAATCTCATTGGTGCGGTAGTAGCGATTCGCATTGTTTCTGCCGTCCGCCTTCGTCTCGAGCACGTTGGAACTACCTGCTTCGTCTTCGAGAAAGCCTTCGAACGTCCTGGTGTCTATCTGGGCGATGCCGTCGCGGTTGTTGGTGATGTTCAGCTGAGTGTAACTGTAGCCGCCACCGGCGACGATCGTGTGCTTGCCCTCCGAAAAGATTACGTTTGTCGAGGGATTCACACGGTTCTGATAGTAGCCAATGTTCGCAAACGAGCTATAAGGCCCAACCTTGACGCCTGGCGATACGGTGCTGTCGGTGGCGAACTCCTTCAGAAGCAGACCGGGCAAACCTGGGGCATAGCCGGGAAATCCGGCGCCGATTCCGAAGGTCGGATCGCCGCTCGGACTGTTCACGGTTTGGTTATAGAAGCTGTAGGATCCCATGCGGACGAATCCCAGGCGCTGCTCCCAGTTGAACTTTGAGCCGATCAGGGTAGTGTTGTCGATCGACGCGACCTGGGAGCCATTATTCTGCGTCGTAGGAAAGCCCCCAACCTGCGCGATGCCGTACGGCTTCGTAACAGGGTCGTTCTGGTAGTAGTACTTCACAGACAAGTGGTTGGCCTTGTTCACGTCGTAGTCGACCGCTGCATTCCACTGGTTGCCGAGCAGGATTGAAGTTCCTCTCAGAGTCACGTTGGGCACGCCATATTGATAGGGCCCCGTCACCTGGGCGGACGGAATCATGTACTGTCCGTTGGAAAGCTTGGCATTCAACAGCGACAAAGCGATCGGCCCGATGGTGCCGGTGAATGGCGTCCCTGCCCAGCTATCCGCTGCAGCCGTCAGGCCCGTGACTGAGCGATCATCGGTGAGACCGCCAGGTACGTTGAGCTGCGAAAGACCTGTGGACTGGTCCGAATCGTAGAGGTGCTGGTATGCGGCGAAGATGAATAACTTGTTCTTGAAAAGTGGCCCACCTATCGTTCCACCCGTTGTCCAGCGGTGAATTGGAGGATTGGCCAGGTCCTGCGGAAACGCTCCGACGCCTTCGGTTGCCAGCTGATATTCCTGGTTGAAGAAGAAGGGTGCGGCATTCATGGAGTTATTGGCGAAGGTTCCGTATGCCTGTCCATGCCAGGCGTTGCTGCCGGTTGCGGTGTTGACATCGATCTGGGCGCCGCTGGTTGCTCCCTGCTGCGCGTCGTACATCGAGGTGTTCACGCGAATCTCGGTCGTGAACTCAGGCGGCGGAGAAGGCAGACTGTTGCCGTTGGAGCCGTAGACTGAGGTTCCGGTCTGCGAGGCGCCGCCAATAGCGCCGGCACCCGCTGCAGAGTCGCTCGACGTGCTGCCGCCGCCGATGTTGAAGTTGTACCGTTGCGAGGTAGCGCCGCTTGAACTCTTACCGTTGAAAAGATTGGTGACATCGACACCGTTCACCTGGAACGTATTGGACGTATCGCGTTGGCCGTTGGCCCAGATCGGCTGGTTGCCCAATCCGGCATTCGTATCGAGGCCGCTCAACAGCTCGGCGTTCACGCCCGGAGCCAGCACGGCAAGCTGCGTAAAGCTGCCGGTTGCCAGCGGTGTGAGCGCAATCTGCTCCTTGTCCATCGTGTAGCCGTTGGTGGTGTCGGTTGAATTCAACAGCGGGTTAGCGTTTACCGTCACCGAGGTGGATACGTGGCCGACCTTCAGAGAGAGGTTGAGCGTCGTTGCGCTCGCCTCCTGCACGGAGATAGCCGGCATTTCTGTGGTATCAAAGCCTTCGTGGCTAACCGTGACGGTGTAAGTCCCAATGGGGAGATTGAATATTTGAAAAAAACCATTCGATTGCGAGGTTGCGGTCCGCTGCAGGTTGGTCTGCGCGCTGCGTATCGAGATCGTAGCACCCGAAACGGCGGCCCCGGATGAATCAACGACTGTCCCGTTTAATGCACCGAGAGTTTGCTGCGCGAAAGCGGAAAAAGTAGAGGTGAAGGCGAAAAGGAGAGCGACGGTGACAAGGATACAACAGCGGAACCGTGCATACGGATTGAAATTCATGTGTAGCCTCTCAAAAGAAAAACAGGGTCGGTCCGGCAGTCGCCGAAATCATCTGAGGATTCAAATGCTCTGCGTGAACTCAAGAATATGAAAGGGCCTGACGTACAAAGTTAATGCAGAATGAATTCTCGCGGTCAGATAATTCAGGAATTTTATACCTGGAATTGAAATCTTGAATGGCAAATGTTCTATTGTGTGAAAAACCAGGCGCTTGAGTGGAAAACCTGGTCAGAAACGGACATTCGTCCAACCGCCAACAGAAAAACCGAACCCTCGCGCCAATGCTCGGGCGCGTGAATTTCGGGCCACGTTTCCCGCAACCGAACGAATAAAGGGGTCAAAAAAATAAGCCAGCAAGGCTGGCTTATTTGGGCCGGATGGTGAGAATCGGGCGCTCGAACTACTTCTGGCGTCCGAAGCGATAGACGACCCCGGCGGTGAAGCCGAGGTTGTTCTGGGTGTCGCTGCCGTATCTGCTCATCAAGTACATCGGCGTCAACCTCAGGGCGAGGCCGGGGCTCAGGTTGTAGTCCACCACTGCACCTACACTTAAATTCAGCGCGTTTCCGTCGGGATAAAGGCCAATAAGTGTCGGCGGCAGACCGCCAGTGCCTGTCCCAAAGTTGCCGTGGCCGAGGCCTACAAGCGCAACGCCACTCCAGGCCCAGTGCTGGCCTTCAAAGAAGCGCAATTGCGGACCAGCCATAAAGGTGTACTGGCTGACGCTGGGCGAAAAGACCTGGTATTGATTCACATACGTGAACGTAGTTCCGTAATAGCCGCGGAAATCGGCAGTGAGGCCCACCTTTCCCCAAAGATAATCCGTAATGCCCACGTTCCAGGCGCTCTCACTATTTTTCTGCAATGTCGAGCCGGGACGGAAGCGGAGATAGCCGCCTCCAAAATAGGTCTCGTACTTGTGAGAGTAGGTGTCTTGAATAATCTGCTGGACACGAAGCCGCCGGCGCGCTTTTACCCGCAACTGTGCCTCGCGCAATACCTCGGTGCGCTGCGCAGGAGCCTGCGTCTGCGTCTGAGTGTCAGACTGGGATTGGGAATCCGTTTGCTGCTGGGATGAAGCATCCTGCGCCCGCATGGTTGCCGACGCTAAAAGAATGGCCAGGGCCATAACCGGATACGCCAGGTATCCTTTAATCTTTCCAAATTGCATGAATCGTGAAGCCTCCACTGCCTGTTTCTGCCGGGGGTGAAATAAAAACAAAAATTCTCCTGCAATATGTATTAAAGCACTTGCAAAGCATTCTCGCGCCCTGCTCTCCTCAGATTAGTGCGCCGGACCGCTTCGGATTTATGCTGTTTGAACCTGGACAGAGGGACAATGAAATCATTCCTGCTCGGCTTAATTCTCGGTCTTCTGGTTCTTCCCATTGCCGTTTTCGTTTATTTCCGCGTGGGCCATGCGCCGGTGGCGGTTGCTGACCAGCCCTTTTTGTTAGAACGACAGATTGTGGATGTGCCGTTGGACGCCCGCATTCATAGTGAGATGCCGCAAAGCGCTCCCATTGAGCCGAGCGACACCAACCTTGAGGCCGGAGCACATATCTATCGCCAGCAGTGCGCCGCCTGCCACGGCCTGTACGGACGGCCGTCGACGTTTGCGGCTCAAATGTATCCTTCTGCTCCGCAACTCTGGGCTCCCCATAGGAATGGAGTGGTGGGCGTGAGCGATGACCCGCCGGGCGAAACGTACTGGAAGGTTTCAAACGGCATTCGCCTGACGGGCATGCCCGCTTTCGACAAAGTGCTGAACCAGACCCAAGTCTGGCAGGTGACTCTTCTGCTGGCACGCGCCGATCAGCCGCTGCCCGCGAGCGCTCTCGATTTACTGAAACAGCCCCTTGACCTGGATCCGGTTGCGCTCGCTCCAGCACAAGACTCCGGGCCGCCGCAAAAGATCACCGACCTGAAACTCGATGCGATGCCTTCACCTCTGCCTTCAGATCAATCGCCGGACGAAAAGTAGGAACGCCGCCTGATGCCCACGCTTTCCGTGGCGATGATCGCCCGCAACGAGGAGAAGAATCTGCCTCGAACGCTCGAAAGCGTTCGCTGGGCGGACGAAATCGTGATCGTCGATTCAGGCTCGCTGGACCGCACCCCGGAAATTGCCCGCGCGTTCGGAGCGCTTCATTCCTTCAATCGCGACTTTCGCGGCCACCCGGAGCAAAAATCCATCGCCATCGCCCAATGCACAAGCGACTGGATTCTGCTGCTGGATGCTGACGAGGTCGTCAGCCCGGAGCTGACTGATGAGATTCGGCGGACGATTGCGAACCCCGAGTTCGAGGCCTACTGGGTACCCCGCCTGAACCTCTTTATGGACCGCTGGATTCGGCACGGAGGGTTTTATCCCGACCACAAGCTGCGGCTTTGGCGACGCGGCAGCGCCCGCATGGAAACCAACGTCGGGCCGCACGGCACTCCCCAGTTCGACGGGCCAAAGGGAATGCTCAAGCACGATTTGACCCATTACGCCTATCCGAATTTTGAGCTGTACCTCAGCCACATGAATGACTACAGCTCAGAGAACGTTGCGGTGCTTGTGGAGCGGGGAACGGCCAGCTCGGCCGCCGGGTTTGTATGGCTGGCGCTGGTGAATCCGGTGGCTACGTTCATCAAGAACTACTTCCTCCGACTCGGCTTCCTGGATGGAATTCCGGGACTGGTGTACCACCTTAATCACTCGGTCTATGTTCACTGGAAGTATGTGAAGGCGTGGGAGGGCCGGAGGAAGGCTCCCAAACACTAAATTCGGCTAATTCGCGTATTCGATCGAAGGGATAGATCAGGTAGGCGGGAGTGGTGAGCTCGCTGGGATTCGAACCCAGGACCCACGCCTTAAAAGGGCGTTGCTCTACCTACTGAGCTACGAGCTCTCACCTTTTCAAAGTTATCACAGCAACACAGCTCTCCAAACATGAGACCGCAGCTTCTTTGTATCTGGACACAACGGCAGAGGCGTGTTTCCGAGAATTCAGATTTTTCTAAGTGTTCCCAAAAAAGTTGTTGCCCTTTGTTCCGTGAGCGCAGTAATAATATTGCGACCCTCCCGGTATATCTTCTTTGATTCTTTCCGATGGGAATTTCTGTATCTGTTGAGGTCCTGCCTTGTCCGCTCTTCTCCGCCGTTTTCTCGTCCTGTCTCTGATTCTGGCTCCTTTATCCGCATTTGGATTCTCCGACTGGCAGCAGCCGAGCGCCGAAGAATTGAGTATGACGTCTTACCCGGCCGCGCCGGACGCGCCGGCAGTTTATCTGTTTCGTGAAGAGACGGTGAACGACGAAATTCACATCCACACCCTGTATGCGCGAATCAAGATTCTGAGCGAAAAGGGCAAGGAGATGTTTGGAGACATCGAAATTCCCTACCAGGCAGGCAGTTACAACATCAGAGGCATCACCGGCCGCACGATTCATAGCGACGGAACCGTGATTCCCTTCACCGGCAAGCCCTATGACAAGCTGCTGGCAAAAGAAGGCAGGGAGCGCGTGATGGCCAAGGTATTCAGCATGCCCGATGTGCAGGTGGGCAGCATTGTCGAATACCGCTGGGTCCTGGGCTACGACGACGGCATAGTCAGTTCTCCAAGCTGGCAGATCCAGCAGCGGGTACCGATGCTCAAGGCTCACTACCACTTTGTTCCGAGCTCTGCTCTCAACGGCGGCTCAATGCAGATCACAACGAACGAGCACGGCCACGAGAATACGGCGAGTCTGCTTCTTTATACCTATATACTGCCGCCGGGAGTGAACGTGCGACAAGGTCAGGAT
This sequence comes from uncultured Acidobacteriaceae bacterium, assembly GCA_963743135.1. GTDB lineage: Bacteria > Acidobacteriota > Terriglobia > Terriglobales > Acidobacteriaceae > Silvibacterium. Next base: position 826,013 of record CAVUON010000004.1, on the reverse strand, counting down.
GGCTACGACCTGACGGTCGAGAACATCCCAGAGGTACCCAATGAAGATTACCTGCCGCCATTTGGGAGCCTCACCTATCGCCTGGTTTTTTACTATTCGCCGTTCCGGACGAGCGCCGAATACTGGAAGACCGAAGGCAAATACTGGTCGAAAGACTTTGACCGTTTTGCAAATCCGTCAGGAAAGATTCGTGACGCGGTCAACGGCATGGTCGCTCCGGGAGACAACGACGAGCAGAAGGCCAAGAAGATCTACGCCGCCGTGATGAAGCTCGAAAATACCAGCTTTACCCGCGAACATTCCTCTGAGGAAAACAAAGCGGAGGGGCTGAAAGTGAAGAACGCCGAAGACATCTGGGCGCAGCAGCGCGGCGACGATGACGAGATCACGCGGCTATTTGTGGCGATGGCCCGGGCGGCGGGGCTGAAGGCCGACGGAGCGGCAGTCGCCAACCGCGACGACAGCGTATTCTTGCAAAGCTTTCTCAGCTGGAACCAACTGGACGATGAGCTGGCGATCGTTTCGATCGGCGGCAAAGAAGTCTATTTGGATCCGGGGCAGCGTTACTGCGAATTCGGCCAGCTGCACTGGAAACACACATTTGCAGGCGGTGTGCGGCAGAAAGATAACGGAACTGAACTGTTCACGACGCCGGGCCCGACTTACAAAGACAACAGCGTGGATCGCGTGGCGCTGCTTACGCTCACCTCGGGCGGGCAGGTGGATGGACTTATCCACGAGACGATGACCGGCTCCGAGGCTCTGCGCTGGCGCCAGGCCGCGCTGCTCGGGGATGAAACCGCAGTGAAGAAGGAGTTCGAAGAAGATCTGCAGCGGTCCATGCCTCCGGGTGTTCAAGTGAAGACGAACCACTTTGTCGGACTTACTGATATCTCTACTCCGCTTATGGCGATCGTAAACGTGAGTGGAACACTGGGCACTCAAACCGGCAAACGCGTCTTTATGCCGGCGGTGTTTTTCGAAGGTGGCAATGCGCCTCTGTTTGCGAAAACGCAGCGGGACGACCCCGTGGACCTGCATTATCCTTACATGGTTCATGACGATTTTCGGTTAACACTGCCGGCCAATATGACGATAGCGAACCTGCCGCCGGGTGGCGACGTGCAGTTCATACCCTTTGGCGATTATCTGGTCAAATTCGTCTCTCAGGGTAATGTCATCGCTTACGGGCGGCTGTTCCGTCTGGGTAATGCCTTCTACAAAGCCTCAGAGTATCCGGCACTGCGCGACTTTTATCAGAAGATGAGCGCCAAGGATCAGCAGCAGGTGGTCTTGCAGCTATCCCCCATACCGGCCGCCACTACTACCGCAACCGCCGCCGGAAAGGGACAATGAGAATCGACCGGCGCGCCCTCGTCGTTCTCTTCCTCGCGACCGCCTGCGTTGCGGCGCACGCTTCAACGCCTGAGCTTCCCGATTGGGTAACCGAGGCAGCTGCGACGCGGGTCCAGACGCCGCCCGACGCGCATCCGAAAGCCGCCGTGCTCCTCGAAGACAAGCTGCTAACGGTGGACCAGGACGGCCAGACGATCGAGCGCTATCGGCAGGTCATAAAAATTCTTCGTCCGCAGGGGCGTGACTACGCCCATCCGGTTGCGCGATTCAACAAAGATCACAAGCTCCTGTCGTTCCATGTGTGGAGTATAGGACCGGATGGGCATCAGTACACCGTCAAGGACAAGCAGATTGTAGAGTTGGGCACGCAGGACTGGGGCATTCTGTACGATGACGCCCGTTATAAAACGGCCGATGTTCCGGGTTCCGACCCTGGCGGCATTATCGCCTATGAATACACGGTGCAGGCCCCGATTTATTCAGGAGAGGAATCGTGGGAGTTCCAGAATTCGGTTCCTACTGCGAAGTCGATCTTTGAAGTGGACTTGCCGGCGGGATGGCAGCACCGCGCGCTCTGGCGTAAATATGCCAGCGTGGAACCAGTCGAGGTTGCGCCCAATCACCTCCGCTGGGAGCTCACAAATATTCCCGGTATCGATCTGGAATCGGTTCCGATGGCTCCGGCGGAAAGCTCGCTTGCCGGCCGCATGGAGGTATATTTTTCGGCGAGTGCTCTGCCCGAGGGTGAGCAGCTTTGGACGCGCATCGGGGAGTGGTATGCACCGCTGGCTGCTCCTCAAACCGAAGGCCCTGCCGACATTGCGAACGCCAGCCGCGAATTGACCAGCGCAAATGCCGATTTCATGGAGCGCATCCAGAAAGTTGCAACCTTCATGCAGCAGCAGATTCGTTACGTAGGTATCGAAATCGGCATCGGCGGATACATCCCGCATTCGGCGGAGGAGATTTATCGCAGCCGCTACGGAGACTGCAAAGACAAGGCGACGCTGCTGATCTCAATGTTGGACGCGGTCGGCGTGCGTGCGACTTGGGTGATGGTCGATTCGGAGCGCGGCGTTGTCGATCCCAAAGTTCCGTCATTGTTCGGCAATCACATGATTGCGGCAATTGAAATTCCCAAGGGTTATGAAAACCCCGCGCTCAAAGCGGTAGTGACCGCAAAGACGGGCAAGCGTTACCTGATCTTTGACCCGACCAATCAATATGTGCCGATCGGCCTGCTGCCAGCCTATCTACAGGGTGGCTATGGCTTGCTGATGGCAGGAGCGGACAGTGAAGCAATTGCATTGCCGGTGCTTCAACCCGACAGCGATACAGTAAACCGCACGGCCACGTTCGCCCTGGCCGCAGACGGATCACTCACGGGAACCGTAACGGTAAAGCGTCTGGGCGCATCTTCCTTCGAGCTGCGCTACTACTCCGCGATGAGCAGCGAGAAAGAGAAGCGCGAAAGACTCGAAGAATCGTTGCGGAGCGATTTTTCCTCCTTCCAGGTCGCGTCGGAGGACATCCAGAACACGCGCGACCTGGATAAGCAATTTACCCTGCGCTATGACGTAACCGCCTCCTCCTATGCGAAGAATGTGGGCGACCTGCTGCTCGTCCGTCCTCGCGTGATCAGTACGGATGCATTGGCTCTTGTGGATGAGCCACGCAATTATCCGATTGAGTTCTCCTCGATAGGAGACTGGCGCGATAGCTTCGATGTGAAGATTCCTCCCGGCTACACGGTCGACGACCTGCCTGACCCGGTCAATGTGGATACGGCCTTCGCCAGCTATCACAGCGACGTAAAAGCCGACGGCAACATGCTGCATTACTCCCGCGAATATGTGGTGAAAAAGCTCGAACTCGACGCGGGTGAGTATCCGGAACTGCGTAAATTCGAGAGCGAAATCTGCACAGACGAAAACCGGAGCGCGGTTTTGAAGAAAGCGAACTAAGTTTCGCTTTCTCTCGCTTCCTGTTATCGAAATCCGCATCCCAACTTTCAAGACTTCGCCAGGTGTCCCCTGCGAGAGGCATATTCTGCCCAAACCCACTAAGATTGAGGAGGAGACGTTTCCTTTTGGCAGTGAAAATTAGATTCGCCCCGCGCACGCAGAGCAAGCCGTATTCCCGTCGTCAGATACTGCTGATTACCGGGGCGGCGATCGCCGCGTGTTTCCTGGTCTGTGCATGTGTTTTCAGCTTCTATTACATCAAGTACCAGCGCATCGTGAATGAACGGCTGGAGAAGCCTCTGTTTGAGAACACGGCGAAGATCTACGCCGCTCCGCAGGAACTTCGACCGGGACAAAAGTTCACTGCCAGCTTTATCGGGCAGGAGCTTCGCAACGCCGGGTATTCCATCGCAGGCAATGGCAGCGCCGCGCCCATCGGTACTTTCTCCGAGGGCCCGGATAGCATTACCATCCATCCGGGGCCGCAGTCCTACCATGCGCCCGATGGTGCAACCATTACCTTCGACCGCGGGACGATCAGCCAGATCACCGGCGACAATGGCCAGCAACTTGAGGCTTACGAACTGGAGCCAATGCTGATCACCGATCTGTCGGACCAGAATCGCGCCAAGCGGCGGTTGGTTACCTATAACGAAATTCCACACGATGTGGTCGCTGCTGTTACCTCGATTGAGGATCGGCGTTATTTCCAACATGGCGGCGTGGATTATTACTCGATGGTCGGCTGGGCGTGGCATGACCTGCGCGGAGACCGGCGGTATGCCGGTGGGGCTTCCACGCTCACGATGCAGCTGGCGAAGGAATTTTTCCTGACGCCGGAACGAACATTTCACCGCAAGTTTCTTCAAATCGTCATCACATTTCAGCTCGAGCATCGTTTTTCCAAGCAGAAAATCTTTGAGATGTATGCGAATGAAGTTCCGCTGGGGCAGCGAGGCAGCTTTTCCATCAATGGATTCGGGGAGGCAGCGCAGGCCTACTTTGGCGAAGATGTGCGCCAGCTCACACTTCCTCAGGCAGCGCTGCTGGCAGGCCTGATCCAAAGCCCCAGCCGCCTGAATCCGTACCGGCATCCTCAGCGCGCCATCGCGCGCCGTAACATCGTGCTGGATGCAATGGTAGAAACCGGGGACATTACCAAGGATCAAGCCGAAACTGCGAAAGCCACTCCGCTGAACCTGGTTGCGGGAGCAGTGGACGCGGGCGAGGCTCCTTATTTTGTCGATTTGGTGCGCGAGCAGCTTGCTGCCCGCATGGGCGGGGACGATTACAACACGGAAGGACTGCGAATCTACACGTCGCTCGATCCCGATCTGCAGCTAGCAGCGAGTGAAGCCGTTGCCGAAGGCATGAAGGGCGTCGATGCGACGGTGCTGGCACGGCATGAGCGGCTGGCCCGCATCGCCGAAAAGCGCGGCGAGCCCGTCCCGCCGCTGGTCTATCCGCAGGTCGCGCTGATCGCGCTCAATCCGCACACCGGTCAGGTGCTTGCTCTCATCGGCGGACGCAACTACGGCGAGAGCCAGTTCGATCACGCCGTCTCGCATCGGCCCACCGCCTCAACGTTCAAGCCGTTCGTCTATGCGGCGGCCTTCAATTCGGCGCTTGCCGGCGCCCCGCTCACCAACTCCGACGGCACCAGCGCTGTCTTCTCGCCCGTCACCATGCTCAATGACGAGCAGACTACCTTCACCATGCCGAACGGCACGCAGTACACGCCGCGCGACTTTGAAGGCAAGTACTACGGCGAAGTCACGGCGCGATTCGCGCTGATGAAGTCGCTGAATAACGCCACCATCTCGCTCGCCGAGATGGTAGGCCTCAATAATGTCGCCTCACTGGCGCGCGATGCAGGCATCACCTCCGCGCGCGCTACCCCAGCCGTGGCCATCGGCGCATACGGCGCAACGCCGCTCGAAATGGCCGGAGCCTACACGGTCTTTGCCAACGATGGTGTGAAGATCGATCCGTGGATGCTGGCCTCTGTGCGCAGCTCGAACGGCGACGTGATGAACGATTACACACCGGAGTCCAAGCCCTTGCTCGATCCACGCGTGGCCTATCTGACCACCGGCCTGATGGAAGCCGTCATCAACCACGGAACCGCCGAGGGAGTGCGCAGCCAGTTCGGATTCACCGCGCCTGCCGCCGGCAAAACCGGCACCGAGCACGATTCCTGGTTCATCGGATACACGAGCAACCTGCTCTGCGTGGTCTGGGTGGGCAACGACGATTATAGCGACCTCAAGATCGAGGGCGCATTCGGCGCCACGCCTATCTGGGCCAACTTCATGAAGCGCGCCACCGCCCTGCCGCAATATTCTGATACGAAGGATTTTGTCCCTCCTGCTGGAGTATCTGAGGTACAGCTCGACAAAGCAACCAACCTGCTCGCCGACGCCTCCTGCCCCGACGATTACTCAGCCGCGTTTCTCGACGGCACCCAGCCGACCGATACCTGCGACCATTCCAATGGAGACCAGCGAAATCTGTTCCAGAAGATCTTCGGGCTTGGACAGAAGCCCGCAACCACTCCATCTACACCCACAATGCCTGCGGCCAAGTTGCCGACACAACCACAGCCTCTCCAAAACGGCATAAATCCATCGCCAACGCAGAACACCGCCGCGCAACCTGAGCCTCAGGAGAAAAAGAAGCGTGGTTTCTTCAGCCGTCTCTTCGGAAGAAAGAACAAAGACAATACTCAGCAGGATTCGCAGCCACCACCCCCGGAACCGCAATGATCGTGCTTTAGGCGGATGTCGGTGCATTTGCGGGTTGGCATTGCGGACACCAATAGGTAGAGCGCGCTCCAGGACCTTGCTTGCGCATGAGAATGATTGCGCCGCAGCGGCGGCATCCCGTTCCCTTTCGCCGATAGACCCATAACCGCGCCGCGGGATCGTTGGCACGCGTCGTACGGCGCGGTCCGGTATAGGTGACGATGCCGCCCAGAGATTCTTCCCTCACGTTTGCCTGCATCAGCCGGTGCGATGCGTCGAGAAGCATGTCAAGTTCTGGGTCAGACAATGAGGCAACGGTGCGGAACGGATTGATGCCGCACACGAAGCATATCTCCGATTTGAAAACGTTCCCGATACCGGCCAGCACGCGCTGGTTGAGCAGCACATTGCCGATCTCCTCCTGAGCCTCTGCGCGGAGTCTTGACCTCGCGACCACGTGCCGAAAACTACCGCCCGCCAAATCCGGACCGAGACGCAAAATCGCCGGATGACGGGCGAGAGAGCGGTGCGTATGAAACTGCGCGACCGGAACATCGAACGCGACCGCTTCCAACTTTTCAGTCTGAATGACGATGCGCATGTGGGCTCGGCTCTTTCGCCATCGTTCGCCTCTGCGATAGATGTGCCAGCTCCCACTCATTAGCATGTGAGTAACTAGAATAAGATCGCCGGAGAAGTACATCAGCATCCATTTGCCGCGCGACTCTACCTTTTCTATAGCGCGTCCGGTGACAGGAGCGTTGTCGTGAACGCTGGCCAGCGGGGCATAGGCCGTTTCAAAGCCGATCACGGTCGATCCCGCAAGAGCGCGTTCCAGCGTGCGGGCCGAGCGGAAAATCGTATCTCCTTCAGGCACCTACTCAACCTCGACAGTGGTTGCGGGAATTGCAGCAGGAGCAGGCCTCCGGATATTGAAGCCCATCGGCGCCGGTAAGAAGCCGGCTTCTAGAAGAAAGCGCGCCAGCCAATGCTCATGCACCGGCTGGCTGTTGATGGTTGCGATCAGCAATCCTCCGCGAGAGCGGGCTTCCTCTTCTCGCATGGCTGATTGCGCGGTGTTGGCGAGAAAGGTCGCCAGATCGCGCGCAGCGTTGCTGCGGTCCGGCTCCTCGGGGGGGAGAAAGATCTGAAGATTAGGATTGTTTCGGCGCGTATACGCAAGCAGCTCGCCGCTGCGCAGGATCACCGACGCACCAACACTGCGCGTGAGCGAACGCGGGCCAGGCTCAGCGGAATCTTCCGCAATCTGCGGCCAGCGGAGCACCGAGCCGTAGAGATTCGCCGTGTCCGTGGCTGCAAGTGGAACCATCTCCGCTTTTTCCGGCTGCGCATTCGAGCGCAGGGAGCGAAGCATGTCCACTGCGGCAGGCAGCGCGAATTGCGCGGCTCCGAGACCCGCAACAAAATAACCGCGCCGGATGCGCCCGCTCTCTTCAAGTGCTTTGAGAACGTCGTAGACTGCGCTGAACCCGCCGGGAACGTTCTCCTGAACGACGGTTTCGCGGGTGAGAATGCCGTAACGATTCAGCAGCTGCAAAGCAAGCGCATGGCTCCATTCGGTTTGCTGCACCGGCGTGCTGCGGTCAGGCTGCGCGAGCAACGTCCATCGACCCTGCGCGCTGGGCGGCGTAGTGCGGCGCGACCGGAAAGCCGGTAGATTGTGCTGGCGTTTCGCCGGACGCGAAGAACTCGGCTTGGCAACATAGGCGCGGAGCGCGTGGAACGTGTCATTCGTGACGAGGCCGCGCCAGACAAGGCTCCAAAGCGCATCAATGATCTCGCCGGGATAGCCGCCTCCGAGCGCATCATGCAGCTGCGCGAAGAACATCGCGCCCCCGCGCGTGAGTTGGTCAATAATCTGCTGCTCTTTTTCACTTAGGGGGATTTCTTCGCGGGGGCTACGCGGCGGCAGAAGCCCGGAAATCTTATCGGAGAGATAGAGCCCGATGCGGCCGTCATGTTCGCCCAGCGGATCGAGACCGCACCAGACGACCTCGCCCGCCGCGATCAGGGTGTCGAGGTCGCCCGGCGAATACTTTGTCAGGCGCGCGGGCAGTATTGCCGATTCAATCAGTGATGCGGGCAGGGGCGCACCCTGAAGATTCTCAACCGTGTCGAGCAGCGCATCCAGCCCTCGCCGCCGCTGCAACACCCCCTGCCAATGAGTGGCGAAGCGGGCCAGCAGGTGCTGTTCGACCGGCTCGATTTCTTTACGAAGACGGGCGAGCGATTTGCGACGAATCTGCCGCAACACCTCCACGTCGCACCACTCGCGATGCAGCCCAGTGGGGCGAAAGCCGCCTTCGACAATGCGCCCGTCGAGCACCAGCGTTCTAAGTATCGATTCGACCTGGCGAGAGTCGATGCCAAAGCGCTGCGCAGCTTCATCCACCGTGAATGGACCGTGCGTACGTGCGTACCGGCGCAGCAGTTCCAACACGGGCGCCGCAACCGGCTCGAGCAACGACGCAGCAATACCCGGAGGCAGCGGAATACCGAGCGCATCGCGATATCGCGCCGCGTCTTCGACGGCAATGAGGCGCTTTTCGCCGGCAATTTTGATTTCGAGCAGCCGCCGCGCGCGCAGCAGCCGTTCGAGCGATGACATGAGATCGGGCGTCGTGAGACGGCGCTCGATCTCCGAACGAGAAAGATCGCCCAATCGCAGCAGCAGATCGTGGATGCCGTCGGCCTTGCGGATGCGCTGCGTTTCGCCGAGGGCCTGCAACTGCTCTTCGACTTCGGCAATGGCATCGGCGTCAAGCAACTCGCGCAGGTCGGCATCGCCGAGCAGCTCTTGAAGCTGGTCCTGATCGATAGAGAGTGCTTGCGCGCGGCGCTCGGCCAGCGGGGCGTCTCCGTCGTAAATGTAGTTGGCGACGTAGCTGAAAAGCAGCGAGGAAGCGAAGGGGGAGGGGGTGCGCGAATCTGCTACATGCACACGCACATGGCGCTTTTCAACGGCGCGCAGCACTTCGAGGAATGCGGGAATGTCGAAGACATCGCGCACGCACTCGCGATAGGCCTCAAGCAGCATGGGAAACGACGGATAGCGCGACGCCACCGACAGCAGATCGTAGGCTCGCTTGCGCTGCTGCCACAACGGGGCGCGACCCTGCGCGCGCCTTCGCGGAAGCAGCAGCGCACGCGCCGCGGACTCGCGAAACTTTGCGGCAAAGAGCGCGGTCGCACCCAATTGGCGCAGCACAAGATCGGTCGCCTCTTTCGGATCGAGGATCAACAAATCAGGATCGGGCGCGCTATCGGTGTCGGGAAAGCGTAGAACAAAACCGTCGTCGGCCCACATGGTCTCCACATCGGGCCCTCCGGCGGCACGAATCTTTCCGGTGACCGCCATCGCCCAGGGAGCATGCACGCGGCTGCCGAATGGAGTAAGCACACAGACGCGCCAGTCGCCCAGCTCATCGCGCACACGCTCGATAACGATGGTGCGATCGTCGGGGACCGCCGTTGTCGCCACCTCCTGATCGGCAAGGTAGCGGATGAGATTCTCTGCTGCCTGCGCGTCGAGGTCGTGGTCACGCACCAGGCGGCTGATCGCGGCGTTGCGCGGAAGCTCGCGCAGCTCGCGAATGAGCGCGCCGATGCGGCGTCCGAACTCGAGCGGTCGCCCGGCAAGATCGCCATGCCAGAAGGGCATTTTTCCTGGCTCGCCGGGCGCGGGCGAAACAAGCACGCGGTCGTGCGTAATCTCGTCGATGCGCCAGGTGGAGGCTCCGAGGACGAATGTGTCGCCGTTGCGGCTTTCAAAGACCATCTCTTCGTCGAGCTCGCCTACGCGAACAGGCTTGTCTGCTCCGGAGAGAAAGACGCCGTAGAGGCCGCGGTCGGGAATAGTTCCAGCGTTGAGGATCGCCAGGCTTTTCGCACCCTCGCGGGGCGTGAGGAGATTGTGAACGCGATCCCAGGTGATGCGCGGCCTTAGCTCCGCAAACTCGTCGGAGGGATAGCGCCCTGCGAGGAGATCGAGTACGCCTTCGAAGGTGGTGCGGCTCAACGACGCGAAAGGCGCGGCGCTCCGGATGATCGCAAAGAGCGCCTCCACCGTGATCTCCGGCTGTGGCGGCGGCTCGCCTTTTTTGCGCGGGACGGCGACCGAGGGCGGCTGCGCTACGGTGGCCACAATCTGCTGCGCCAACACGTCGAGCGGATTGCGAAGATAGCGCGTGGACTCGACCAGTCCTTCATGCATGGCGCGGGTTACCGCAGCGCAGGCGATAAGATCGGCTCGATACTTTGGAAAAATAATGCCCTCGCTGGCGACTCCCACGTGATGTCCGGCGCGGCCAATGCGCTGCATTCCGCTGGCAACGGAGGGCGGCGATTCTATCTGAATGACAAGGTCAATGGCGCCCATGTCTATGCCGAGCTCCAGCGAAGACGTGGCGACGAGAGCGCGGATGTTTCCCGCTTTAAGCTGCTCTTCGATCTCGGACCGTTGCGCGGCGGCCAGCGAACCGTGATGCGCGCGCGCGACTGTTCCGGGAATCTGCTGTTGCTGCGCCAGCTCGTTGAGCGCACCAGCAAGGCGCTCGGCGGTTCGGCGATTGTTGACGAAGATGAGCGTGGACTGCCGCGTCAGCACAATTTCAAGCAGGCGCGGATGGATGGCGCTCCAGATGGAGGTGCGCTTTGGGCCCTGTGACGCCGCTCCGCTGGGAAGCTCTTCGACTTGCCCGATACGGGCCATGTCCTCGACCGGAACTTCCACTTTCAGGTCAAGCCGCTTGGGTTCGCTGGCGTTCACGATTGTGACGGGCCGGAATTTCTGTTCCGCTTCCTCGTCGGTTGTCCATTCGTGCTCGAATTCAGCGAGTTCGCTGGACTTTTTCTCCCGCTTTGCGGATTTCCTCGGCTCTACGCCAGCGAGGAAATGCGCGACTTCTTCTAATGGGCGCTGCGTAGCCGAGAGACCGATACGCTGGATCGGCCCTTGGACGATCGCTTCGAGGCGTTCGAGGCTCAGGGCAAGATGCGCTCCGCGCTTGGTGGGCACGAGCGCGTGAATCTCATCCACTATGACGGTTTCGACGGTCCGTAGCGCGTTCGCTGATTCGGAGGTGAGCAGCAGATAGAGCGATTCCGGCGTGGTGATGAGGATTTCCGCCGGATGACGCCGGAAGCGCGCACGATCGCGCTGCGGGGTGTCCCCGGTGCGAATGCTGATTTCCGGAGTATGAAACGCGATGCCTTGCTGGCGTGCCATATTAGCGATTCCGGCGAGGGGCGCACGCAGGTTACGCTCGACGTCGACGGCAAGAGCTTTCAGCGGACTGATGTAGACGATACGGCAGCCTTCCGCTTCCGGATGCGGGCGGAGCATGAGCCTGTCGAGGCACCAGAGAAATGCAGTGAGGGTTTTGCCGGTCCCGGTGGGGGCAAGAATTAGAGTGCTTTCTCCGCGAGCAATGACCGGCCAGCCCTGACGTTGTGGCGCGGTTGGCCGGTCGAAGACCGCCCGAAACCAGGCAGCGGTGACGGGATGAAAGAGCGCAAGTGCGGCGTCATTCTGCGCGGCCTCGCTCTCTGCCAAAACTCGTGCTTTCTTTTTCGGTTTCATCCTCTTGAAGAGTGCCTCATCCGCTCGAAGAGCAGGATATCGCGCTCAGGGTCTAAGATGCCTTTGCCTCGCAGACGGGCATCTGTTTTTGATTTCAATGTGATTCTTGTACAAGCGGTGTGTAGAAGCAGGTATTGCATGCGAGCACCGGCTGAAAATGGTCGGGCAGCGCAGGCTGTTCGCTTGATCCGAGGATCAGGAAGCCGTCCGGCTCCAGAAGGCGATGCATGTTCAGGAGCAATTGGCGGCGCGTCTCCATCGAAAAGTAAAGCATGACGTTGCGCAAAAGAATGCCATCATATTTTTCCGCAAACACTAGCGCATTGCAGAGATTGCGCCGGCGAAAGCGGCAGAGCCGCCTGATGGTGGGAACCATCTCCCAGTCCTCTCCGGCGCGCTGCATGTATTTGAGCAAGTAGCGCGCCGGGAGTCCGCGATTTACTTCGATGCGCTGATACCGTCCCGCCTGCGCGCGCGCTACGACCTCGGAGGAGAGATCGGTTCCCAGAATTTTCACGTCCCAATCCCGAAGTTCCGGAAAGTGTTCACAAAGCATCATGGCCAGCGAATAGGCCTCCTGCCCTGTGGAACAAGCGGCGCTCCAAAGGCGCAACCGGCGGGAAGATGCGCGTCGTCGGAGGAGCGCAGGCAGCAGCTCCAGTCGCATGAGATCGAAGGGAGAGCGGTCGCGAAAGAAGCTGGTCTCATTCACGGTCATGGCCTCGGCAATGGACCGCTTGATGGCTGGGTCAGACCGCTGGCGCAGGGCCGCGACCAGACTTTCGAGCGTTTCAAGGCCACTTTCCTTCAGCAGGCGATGCAACCGCGACTCGAAGAGATAGTCTCGCGAGGCATCGAGAGCAATGGAGGACTGCTCCAGGACGACCGAACGAAGGTAGGCAAAATCAGCATCGGTGCAGGCCATACAAGTGTTCCCCAGCGTTGTTAGTCCGGCCTGCTTCTGGCGTATCGCGTTGCGGAGCGAACAACTTCCGCCGCCAGCGCTTCGAGCGGCAAAATCTGATCGGCCAATCCGGCACCGGCGACGACGCCCGGCATTCCCCACACGGCACTCGTCTCCCGGTTCTGGACCAGAATCTTTCCTCCGGCAGCGTGTACGGCGCGGCAGCCGTCCAGCCCGTCAGACCCCATGCCGGTAAGCACGACCGCAAGCACACCCGATCCATACACAGACGCAGCGGAGCGAAATAGCACATCGACCGAAGGGCAGCAATATTGCTCAGGCGCAGCTCGAGTGAGCCGCAGAGAGCAGTGGGCTGCGGAGCCAATCGTCCGCATATGCCAGTCGCCGCGCGCTAGATAAGCTGCACCCGGCTGGAGAGTTTCTCCGGCGTTCGCCTCGCGTACTGGAATTCTGCACAGGCCGTTGAGGCGCTCGGCCAGCAACGCGGTAAAGAGCGGAGGCATGTGCTGCGCAATCAGCACCGGCAGAGGAAAATCCGCGGGCAGAGCAGGCAGAAATTTTTCAAGCGCGGCTGGGCCTCCCGTAGAAACGCCGACTGTGACAACTCCGGCGGGCGCAGGTGCGAGAGCTGCGGTGTGTTCCGACATGCGAAGCGGTCCGCGCGCGGTTCCGGGTGGCAGTCCGTGTTCGCGCACCGAAAACAGCGCGCGGATTTTGGGCAGCAAGTCACGCCTGAGGGTTTCCACACCTTCGCGAACACCGAGTTGCGCGGTCGGCTTGGCCACGTAGTCGGCTGCACCGCGCGCCAGGGCTTCGAGCGTGATAGATGCCCCGCGCCGAGTGAGCGTACTGCACATGATGACCCGGACCGGCAAGTTGCGCGCGTGAATCTCCGCCAGAACTTCAAGGCCATTCATGCGCGGCATCTCAATGTCGAGCAACACCAGGCTGGGCTTGAGGCGCTCGATGGCTTCCATTCCGGCGAGCCCATCCACGGCTATGCCCGCAAGTTCGACCTCAGCACAGCTTGCCAGCGTCATCCGCAGCAGACTGCGCATCACGGCGGAGTCGTCGATTATCAGCACTCGAATGGGAAGTCTTACCTCCATGATCGTCAGCTGGGAAGAACTCCGATCATTCCGAGTTTTTCGAGCAGCCCGCTTTCATCAAAGGGCTTCATCAGATATTCGTCGGCACCTGCATCAAGAGCCGCTTCGATAATCCAGTTGTCTGCTTCAGTAGTCACCATAAGGATCTTCACCGAATCCAGCGTTGGATCGCTACGAACCGCCTTAACCATCTCCAGGCCGCCCATCACCGGCATATTCCAGTCGACCAGCGCCACGTCATACGGTCCTGAGCAACCGAGGCATTGGAGCCCGGCTTGCCCATTTTCGGCGGACATGCATTCAAGCCCGTGCCCTTTCAGAAGCGATTTCAGATAGTCGCGTATAAAGCGGGAGTCATCCACGATGAGAGCGCGCATTCGCCAGCCTCCGCACTGCGTTATTGAGCAAGCCGCATTGGATCGAGACGGTCGGGATCGAGCACCACCAGCAGACCGCCTTCTAATTTGCACGCCCCGGCGAAGAGCGCCTTGCGGCGGTCGTCGAGGGTCGAGGGGTTCGCCTCGAAGGCCTCCGGCAGAACCGTTATTACTTCTCCCACCGCATCGACGAGCAGCCCGAAGTATCCACTTGGGCCTTCAAAAACGAGAACGCCGGAGGCTCCGTCATATGCGGGCAAGCCGAGCAGGCTGCGCAGGGAAACGGCGGTGAGCACCTCGCCGCGATAATGAACAAGGCCTCCGATGTAGGCGGGCGCGAGCGGCACGGTCTGGGTGGCGGGCGCGCCAAGGATTTCGAGGATACGCATGATCGGAGCGCCAAAAACGGTTTCTCCGGCGCGCACCGAACACATTTCCACTCCTCCCTCGGCGGCGGAAACCGTGCCGCTGCTCCTTTCCGTGCTTGCCTCAGAAACAGCTGTCATCCCGTCACCTCCATCGGCGCGTCAACTAGCGGAACCGGCAGCGGGGGAATGCGGCTCAGATTTACTACGCTCGTGACCCGCTCCTTGAGCAGTGTGACACCTGCGGCTGCGGCCCGCGTTCCGGCTTCGGCAAGCTGCGTGCCTGCGGCCACGTCGAGCACATGCGACACTGCCACTCCCACATGCCGCTCGCCGTCGCGGCACACGACCACCGTCATCTGCGCACCCTCCTCAGGCGGCTGCTGCAGGAGGCCGGAGGAATCTTCAAGGGGAAGCAGGGTTCCCTGGAAGCGCAACACCGGGGTGAGGCCGATGCGTTCGATGCTGGCGCGCGGAATGCGCTCGATGCGAAGCACATCGGCCAGGGGAAGCGCGGCCTGCACCGTACCCATTTCGGCCGTTTTTGTTTCCACCAGAAGAAATTCGTCCTCAGTTTCTTCCGTCCTGATGGCGTCTTCGGTCGACTGCCTCTCTTCTTCCTCATTGCTGATTCCAACCGAAGCGCGGATCGCCAAGGCACCCGGGTCGAGGATCAGCGCCATCTCGCCATTGCCCATAACCGTCGCCCCGGAGAACAAACCGATCTGCTTGAGCACCGGCGAGAGCGGCTTGACCACAATCTCCTCCGGATCGGCCAGCCCGTCGATGACTAGTCCGAAGCGGCGCCCATCGGCGTTGAGCACAGCAATGTAGCAGCTCGCTCCCGGGTCGGCGGCTTCCTTCTGTTCGAGCATTTTGTGTAGAAACACCAGCGGCAGCAGGCGTCCGCGCAGCCGGTAGAGCGGCGCATTTTCCAGCCACTCGATCTGCGTCTTGCCCTGCTCGGCGCTCAGATGCACGAGTTCGTGCAGCACGCCCTGCGGCAGCGCAAAGCTCTGCCGGCGGCTGCGCACGATGAGCGCGGGAATGATGGCGAGCGTCAGCGGAATTCTCAGACGCAGCGTCGTACCTTTGCCCGCGCGGCTTTCAATCTCTACCTTGCCGCCGATCTTCTCGACATTGTTCCGCACCACGTCCATGCCCACTCCGCGCCCGGAGACGTTGGTAATGGCCGCAGCCGTCGAAAAGCCGGGCAGAAAAATCAATTGCAACAGTTCCCGCTCGCTTGACATTGCGGCCTTTTCCAAGGTGATGAGTTTGCGCTCAATCGCCTTGTCGCGTACCTTCCCGACGCGGATGCCGCCGCCGTCATCCATTACTTCGACGATGACATGGCTTCCGTCCTGATACGCGCGCAGCTTCAGAATGCCTTCGGCAGGCTTGCCTGCAGCTTCGCGAACATACGGCTCCTCAATGCCGTGGTCGATGGAGTTCCGTACCGAGTGGGTAAGCGGATCTTTGATCGCCTCCAACAGGCTCTTGTCGAGTTCCGTCTCCTGACCCTCCATCTCCAGCTGCACGCGCTTGCCCAGCTGTTGCGCCAGGTCGCGCACCAGGCGCGGAAATTTGGAGAAGACATGGCTCACCGGCTGCATCCGGGCCTTCATGACCGCCTCGCGCAGGTCTGCCGTCACCATATCGAGGCGGCGCGAGAGCATTGTGAACCCCGCGTCGGCGCTGGTGGCCTGCAAGATCTGGTTGCGTGTAAGAACCAGTTCGCCAACCAGGTTCATCATCCGGTTCAACAGGTTCACATCCACGCGCAGCGTGGAGTCGGCCGCGCTGGCGGGCGCTTTCGCCGCTCCTTCGGGAGGCGCCTCGGCCGCCGGATGCGGAAGCGTTGCTCTAGCCGCAGGTTCATTCTTCGCTTCGATCTCGGGGTCCGGTGCGGAGTTGAATGCGGCTGACACGGGTGTTCGTTTTCCAGGGCGTTTTGCCGCCGGCGTCTGCCTCCGCGTGCGCTTACGGCTAGTCTTCGTCTCAGCGGCCACGGCCACCGGCTCGTGATCTTCGGCAACTTCAGCGGCAACCCCATGCCGCAAATTCCCGCTCTGCAAATCACAGAGCCGCTCAATCACAATACTGTCGTCTGCGTCGCCTTCGCTGCCATCGGCCTCAATCGAAGCCAGAATCGCGCGCAGACCATCCAGCAGCGACAGCAGCGCGCTGATGATCGGCTCGTTCGCACTGAGCTTGCCATCGCGCAGCATTCCCAGCAGATTTTCCCCGGCGTGCGACAGCGATTCGAGCCGCGAATAACCGAGAAAGCCAGTCGTGCCCTTGATGGTGTGAACCGACCGGAAGATATCGGCGAGCAGTTCGCCGTCCTGCGGACGATCTTCAAGCTCGGTGAGGCACCGCTCCATGCGGTCGAGACCCTCCTGGCTCTCAATCAGAAATTCGCGCGTCAGCTCGTCCACATAACGGTTATCGGAAAAAATGCCGCAAAACTTGAGGCGCTATTTGCCCAATCGCCCGCTTGCCATTAGCCTCGAAGATATGTCAGGCCCATCCGCCCCGCTCACGGCGCAGCTCATGGACGCGGCCCGTAAGGCCGCCGCTCACGCCTACGCGCCCTACTCCAACTTTCAGGTGGGCGCTGCGCTGCTCTTCGACGACAGCTCCGTCGTCACTGGCTGCAATGTTGAAAATGCGTCCTACGGTCTCACCAGCTGCGCCGAACGCAACGCGCTTTTTCGAGCCATCAGCGAGAACGGCGCAAACCGCAGGATTGTAGCCGTTGCAGTTACAAATTTAAACAACCAGCCCAGCCCGCCTTGCGGAGCCTGTCGCCAGGTCCTGAGTGAATTCGTCGCGCCCGACGCCATGGTCTATTTCCCCAGCGAAAAAGGCGTGGAGGCACATCCGTTTAATGAACTGTTCCCCTTCCGCTTCCACCTTGATCCAAAATAGAGCCATGCACGTCATCGATCTAATTCGGAAGAAACGCGACGGCGTAGAGCTGACCGTTGAAGAGATCGAGTTTCTGGTTGCGGGCGCGGCAAACCAATCTATACCAGAGGCGCAGCTGGCGGCATGGCTCATGGCCTCTTTCCTCCGTGGGCTGAGCGGGCGGGAGCTGGAGGCGCTGACCGCGGCCATGCGCTTTTCCGGCGAGGTCTTCGTGAAGCCCCGCCTGGGACGGTCCACCGTCGACAAGCACTCGACAGGCGGCGTGGGCGACAAAACGTCATTTCTGGTGGCGCCGATAGCCGCGGCAGCTGGCCTCGCGGTGCCCATGATCAGCGGGCGCGCTCTTGGCCACACCGGCGGCACGCTGGACAAACTCGAAAGTATCCCCGGCTACCGGACGCAGCTTTCCGGACCGGAGGCGCGGCGGGTACTGGCCGAATGCGGCGCGACAATGATCGGGCAGACTGAGAACATTGTGCCCGCCGACCGCGTGCTCTATGATTTGCGCGACCGCACAGGCACGGTCGAAAGCCCCTGGCTCATCTGCGCCTCCATCATGAGCAAGAAGCTGGCTGAAGGGCTCGATGGGCTGGTGTTGGATGTGAAGACCGGCTCGGGGGCGTTTCTGAAAGATCCGGAGCAGGCGCGCTTCCTGGCCCAGCTGATGGTGAGCACCGGCGAATATGCCGGCACGCGCACGACCGCTTTGCTTACTTCGATGGATCAGCCGCTGGGACGCTTTGCCGGCAATTGGGTTGAGGTGTGGGAGTCGGTCGAGCTTCTGCGCGGAAAGCGGCATCCGCTCAACGAAGACCTGCGCGAGCTCTCGCTGGTCCTTGCCGGCTGGATGATTCATCTTGGCGGCAAAGCCGCAAACGCCGCTGAGGGCCGCAGCATTGCGGAGGCCAAGATTGAGGACGGCTCGGCAATGGAGATTTTTCTTTGCATGGTGGACGCGCAGGGCGGAGATACGCAAATTTTCTCGGACCCGGCAGCCTTTCACGCGCCGCAATTTCGCCGCGAGTTGCCGGCGCGGCGCAGCGGCTTCCTCGCGCGCATGGACTGCGAGCAGATTGGCTGGGCGGTGCAGCGGCTGGGCGCGGGCCGCGAAACGGCCGGAGAGCCTGTGGAGGCGCACGCCGGCATCGAGATGCACGCGAAGCTCGGAGGCAGCATCCGATCGGGCCAGCCGCTATGCACAATGTTTACGGACGACGAGGCGCGCTTCGCCGAAGCGGAACAGCTGCTAACAACCGCAATTTCGATTGAAGATGCCCCGGCCGACGTGCCACCGCTGATTGGCGAAATCCTCACGGGGGGCAGCGAAAACTCGAAAAATCAGTTCCCTTCACCGCTCTCCCGCACAGTAGGATAGAGATTCACATTTAAAGTGTCATACCAGGGAGACGATTTGGCGCGATTTACGGGAATCCTCGGCCTGCTCACCATGCTCCTGCTGGCTTGGCTCTTCTCGACCAACCGGCGGGCGATCCGCTGGCGGACGGTGATCTGGGGACTCAGCATGCAGATCGTCTTCGCGTTTCTGGTGCTCGAGTGGACGGTCGGTCAGCACATCCTCGCCACTGTTGGCGGAGCAATCACGCGCATGCTGGACTATTCCTTCGCCGGCTCGGAGATGGTCTTCGGGGAACTCGGCAAGCAGCATTCTTCTTTCGGAATGGTCTTCGCCTTTCAAGTACTGCCCACAATTATCTTCATCTCGGCGCTCTTCGCCGTCCTGTATCACGTCGGCGTCATGCAGATCGTGATTCGCTTCTTCGCAAGGCTCATGCAGTGGACGATGCGCGTCTCCGGTGCGGAGAGCCTGAACGTTGCGGCCAGCATCTTCATGGGCCAGACCGAGGCTCCGCTGACCATTCGTCCGTTCTTGCCCGACGCGACCAACTCCGAACTGATGACGATCATGACCAGCGGCATGGCACACGTCTCAGGCGGCATTATGGCCGCATACATTTTGTACGGAATCGAGGCGCAGCACCTGCTGGCCGCAGTAATTATGACCGCCCCTGGAACAATTCTTCTTGCAAAAATGCTGGTGCCGGAAACGGAGATACCTGCAACACTGGGCGTGGTCAAGATGCCGGAGAACATCGAACATAAGGAGGAGAATCTGCTCGGAGCGGTTGCCCGCGGCACCATCGATGGCGGACGTCTGGCCTTCAACGTCGCCATCATGCTGATTTCGTTTCTGGCACTGATTGCACTGCTCGACGGCGTTATGGGAGGAACTCATAACTGGCTTGCCCTGCACCATTTCCGCTTTTTCCCCAGCAGTCTTGATGCCGTTCTCGGCGCTCTCTTCGCGCCTATTGCGTGGCTCATCGGCATTCCCTGGCACGACGCGCGGCTTGTAGGAAACCTGCTCGGCACGCGCATGGTCCTGAATGAAATTGTGGCCTACTCACTGCTCGGCGCACAGAAGGCCGCGCTTGATGCGCGCTCTTTCACCATCGCTACCTTCGCGCTCTGCGGCTTCGCCAATTTCAGTTCCATCGGAATTCAGATAGGAGGCATCGGCGCGCTCGCACCCAATCGCCGCAACGATCTTGCGCGGCTTGGATTGCGCGCCATGCTTGCCGGAACCATGGCCAACCTCATGTCCGCATCCATCGTTGGAATTCTGATCCGCTAAAACATCATGCAGAACCCCTTTCTCTACGACCAGACCTCCGAGGCCGCTCAGTTCATCGCGGCGCGCACCACTTTGCGTCCGACCATCGCGGTGGTTCTCGGCTCAGGATTGGGCGGCTTCGCGTCGCAGATTGAGAGTCCCGTGACGCTCCCCTATAGCGAGATCCCACACTTTCCCCAATCCACCGCGCCCGGACACAGCGGACGGCTTGTTCTCGGCACTCTCAATGAAATTCCCATCGCCGTGATGCAGGGCCGCGTCCATGCATATGAAGGATATGCTTCTGACCGGGTGACCTTCCCCACGCGCGTGCTGGCCCGCTTCGGCATTCGCACGCTTATCCTGACCAACGCCGCCGGCGGCGTTCGCACGACGTTCAAAGAAGGCCAGCTCGTTCTCATCTCCGACCACATCAACCTGAGCGGACAGAATCCCGCCATCGGCCCGAACGACGAACGTTTCGGTCTGCGTTTTTTCGATATGGGGGACGCCTATTCACGGCGGCTCCGCGCGCTGGCGCATACCGCCGCAGGGGCGATGGGTCTCGCGCTCGAAGAAGGCGTATATCTCAGCGTGCCCGGACCAAGCTATGAGACGCCTGCCGAGATTCGCGCGTTTCGCACGCTTGGTGCGGACCTGGTGGGCATGTCGACGGTGCAGGAAACGATCGCCGCACGGCACATGGGCGTTGAAGTGCTCGGCATTTCCTGCGTCACCAATATGGCGGCCGGGATCAAGCAACAACCTCTCACGACGGAAGAGGTAATCGAAACCGGCAGCCAAGTAGAGCAGGAGCTCGCGGGCCTTCTCGCGCGCATCGTCGCAGCGATCGCTGCTTCGGGGTCGCGCGCAGAATGAGCGATCCAGTTGTTATCGGCATTGCAGGGTGTTCGGGCTCCGGAAAAACGACATTAGCCGAAGAACTGGCGCGCGAGATGGAAGGTACACACTTTCATCTCGACAACTACTATCGCGATCTTGCTCATCTCACATACGAAGAACGCTGCCGGCAGAACTTCGACCATCCCGACATGATCGAATCCGGGCTGCTGGTCGCCCATGTGAGCCGTTTGGCCAACGGCCATGACATTTTTCAACCGCAGTATGACTTCGCAAACTACACACGTCTCACGGGAGTTCAAAAACATCTGGAGGCCCACCGTCTGCTGATTGTGGATGGAATCTTCGCGCTTCACTATAAGGGACTGCGCGCGCTTTACGATCTCAGCATCTATGTTGATACCCCGGATGAGGTCTGCTACCAGCGCAGGCTTGCCCGCGACATCCGTGAACGCGGCCGCACTGCGGAGTCCGTAGCCAGGCATTACGCGGAAACGGTGCGCCCGATGGCCGAGCAGTACGTGCGCCCGTCTGCGGAGTACGCCGACCTGGTCGTCAAAGGGACCGAATCGCTTGACTGGTCGGTGGAAGCGGTCTTCTCCGTCTTACGCAAGCAGGGAATTCTCAATCTGATCAATGCGGAGATGTAAGCCGGCCACGAGGATCGCCCTCCACACCGCTCATCTTGCTGCGCACGTTTACCTCGGCGGCGGGACAGCAGAATCGTTCCAGCAGCGCCTGTACCATGAAGTCAGACGTTCCGTTGCGATGGCAACCACCATATCCCGTGCAGTGATTGCGAACCCTGTGCTGGCGCAATTCGCGCGTCTCTGGCCGCCGCTTCTCCGCCATATTGCAAGCAGCACCCGAGTGCCGCCGGATGCGCTTCTCTTGTAGACACGGATGGGCTATTCAGGAAGAACGGTTTCCAACGGGCGCGATTCTTATGGAGATGAGGTATGAAGCGAATCTGGATTCCGATTCTTTTTATGTTTTCTCTGGCGGCGGCGCAAGCAAACAACGGCGGAATCTTCGGAAAGTGGACAAGCCCAAATGGATCCACCATTGAAATCTATCGCTGCGGCGCGAATGTCTGTGCCAAACTGATCTCAATCAGCAGGGAGGCTCCCTCACAGGTCGACGCCAAAAATCCCAACGCGGCTATGCGCAGGCGCTCCCTTTGCGGCCTGGAGATTGGCGCGAATTTCCATCTCACAAAGCCCGGCTACGCGGAAGGCGGCCAGCTCTATGATCCGGAATCGGGGAGAACATATAGCGGATCGATGACTCGCGACGGAGACAAGTTAAAACTGCGCGGCTATGTCGGCATCTCACTATTCGGACGAACCGAGATCTGGACGCAAGCGCGAGGAAACGTCTCGCCCTGCCACTCCTGATTCCTATTGCCCACTCAATGCAACGGGTTTCGCGTCAGCATTCAGTCCCAGCGCCTTCAGAATCGCGTCGTCCGGCGTGATCTCCGTATCGGTGCGCGTCACTACGCCAAAATTGCCCCGATAGTCCCACATCGCCCAGCCAATATGGTTTGCCTCCAGCGCCGAACGCACATCGCCAATCCATCGCGCGCGCGACGCGGGATCAGCTGTTTCGCGATAGGCCCCGAATTCATTACAGATCAGCGGAACGTGCCGCTCCCGCGCCCAAAGCGCGGCAAAGCCAATGCGAGCGGCAATTGCTTCGCCGTTCCAGCCGCCCGCCCCATAAAGATAGAGGTCGTAGCGCGCCAGATCGCCCGGAACATTCTTCATCTGCTCGGCCAGCGCCGCGGGCGTCGCCGGATAGGGAATGTTCTTGTAATAAATCCAGTCGCTCGCGCCCCACGACGCGCCCTGATGCGTGAACTGGTACGGCTCGTAAAAATGGAAGTTGTAAATCACGTTCGCATCGCGCACCGGCTCAAGTTGCAGCAGGTCGCCAAGGCTGGAGTAGTTGGCCGCCGTTGCGATAATTGTGTGCTCCGCGTCCACTTGCCGAATCGCATCAACCACCCGCGCCTGAATACCCATCCAGCGATACGGGTCGGGGACCTCCGGCTCATTCATGAGCTCGTAGAAGATTCGGTCGTGATCGGCCGCCGCGAAGTGCGCGGCAAGAATCCGCCAAAGCAGGACGAAATCATCCACTCCACGTTCGGTGCTGAGATTGTGTTTGTACTCTTCGTTCGGAAAGACGCAGAGCATCACTTCCAGATGATTGTCGAGCGCCTGTTGCACCGCGCGATCCAGTTGCGCAAGGGCCTCAGGATGCGCCGGCGCAAGCTGCCCGTGACGCTCGACGAGGTCGGGAGCGATCCCCAGGCGCACAAAATCGAAACCCATTGCGTGAATGGTCTTGAGATCGGTTTCGTTCGTAAAGCTCTCGAGGTGCTGCGCGGAAAAATCGCCGGAACTGGCAAACCACCCGGACAGATTGATCCCGTGCTGCAGGGTCGCCGCGCGCTCGAAGGCCACGCTTTGAGCCGGAAGCGCCTGAGAAGCACCAAAGAAGAAAAATGCCCAAATAAGCAGCAGCCTACGCGCGATCATCGATTTCTCCAGGCCCGATTCAGGCTCACACATATCGCGATGTGATAACGTTCTCATGTTCTCACAAATTGCACTGAATCAGATGGTTGAACCGAATCTATGACCCGCAAGCCCACCATCAAGGACGTAGCACGACTCGCCGGAGTCGGGCCCATGACCGTCTCCCGGCTGTTGAACCAGTCCGCGCACGTTTCAGATGAGGCTGCTGCCCGCGTCTACAGCGCGGTCGAGAAGCTGGGATACCGTCCCAATGAAATGGCACGTGCTCTGCGCGGACACAAGTCCCGCACTATCGGCATCATCGTTCCTTATCTCTACGACCCATTTTTTGCAATGTGCGCTCATGCCATCAACACCGTTGCCCGGGAGAATGGCTACTCCGTCATTCTGACCACTTCGAACGAGGACGCGAACACGGAATACGCCGAAGCGCAGTTGATGATGCGCCGCCACGTGGACGGGTTGATCGTGATTCCCGCAAATGGCGGACGCTCGCGCCTCAGCCTTTCTGAGTTCCACGCCACCCATATCGTCGCCCTGGATCGGCCGTTGCAGGATCGCCGCTTCAGCTCCGTGGTCGTCGAGAATCGCGTTGGAGTCGAACGCGCAATCGACCATCTGATCTCCAGGCACGGCCATCAGCGCATTGCCTTTGCCGCGCTCAACGATCATCTATACACCTTCCACACGCGCCTCGAGGGCTACAACCGCGCGATGCAGCAGGCTGGCCTGATGCCGTTGCCCATGCTCCGTTGCCCCACCCAGGAGGCCGCAGCCGCCGTCCTGCTCGGTGCGCTGCGCGGGCCACAGGCGCCGACCGCCATCTTCACCGCCAACGGCCTTACCACCCGCTACGCGCTCAAGGCGCTGCTCGATGCAGGCATTCGGATCCCCGCGGATCTGGCGCTTGTCGCCTTCGATGACTTTGACATGGCGGAGAGTCTGCAGCCCCGGCTCTCCGTTGTGCGCCAACCGGCGCAGGAACTCGGATGGGTCGCCGCCAATTTGTTGTTCGAGCGGCTCACCAGCAAGGAGCTGCCGGAACAGGGAACCAGAGTCGTGCTGCCCGTAGAGTGGGTTCCGCGCAATTCATGCGGCTGCGGCGATTCAGCGTCTGTGCAGCTTTCCCAGGAATCTTGCGGCAAGACTGTCTGAGGCCATCACCGCCGTTGGCTTGTTCGCGGGCGAAGGTTCTGCGGCCGCGGGTTTTGCGGCGGGCGCCGAGGTTGGCTCCGCTGCAAACGTCGTTTTCGGAGCAGCCACAGGCGTTTCCGGAGCAGGAGCTGCATCAAGATACTGCACAATGAGCGAAATTCTGCGGTTCGACGGATCAAGTGGATTGCCAGGAACTCGCAACCGCTGGTCGGCGTAACCGCGCACCTGCGAGACCTGATTCGTGCGCAATCCCTTTTCCTGCATAAGGCGGCGCGCGGCGTTGGCGCGATCGGTCGAAAGCTCCCAGTTGCCGTAATTCGCCCCTCCAGTGTAAGGCTGTGAATCAGTGTGGCCTTCAATCGAGAGACGATTTGGCACGGTGCCTAGTTGCTGTGCCAACAGGGTCAGCAGTTCGCGGCCATTGGCGTTGAGTTCCGCGCTGCCCGTTTGGAAAAAGCTTCCGTCTTTGGTTTCCAGCAACTCGATCCGCAGCCCCTCCGGAGTAACCGTAATCTCAATCTGGTTGGAAAGCGCCTTGAGGTCATTCAACTGCTGAATGCTCTTCTCCAACCGCTCTTTGAGCTGCCGGATATTGTCCTTCGTGATGGGCAGGTTGTCGGCGGCGCCGGAGCGATCCGTTCCGGTAAGGGCCGAGCGGCCCAGCGGATCGTTAAAATAGCCCGCGACTGCCTTGCGCACGTGATCGCTGGTATTCATCAGCCACAACACGATAAACAGCGCCATCATGGCCGTTACAAAATCGGCATAGGCTACCTTCCATGCGCCCCCGTGATGCCCCGCATGGCCCTTCACTTTCTTGATCAGAATGATCGTCTTCGGAGCCATGCGAGTCCTACGCCGCCGCTTCTGCCGGCTGCGCCGCTGCTGAGGCTCTCGTCCCCTGGTATGCCGCCTCAACCTCCGCGAACGTGGGGCGTACGTGCATGGGTATCGCGCGCCGTGCTATCTCCACCGCCTGCACCGGCGCATTGCCCTTAATGAATGCGATCACCAGCACGCGCAGCACATAAAGAAAAGCGTGCTCCTCATCCGCCTCCTTGCCCATGTAGGAGCCGATCGGGCCAACCAGCCCGTAGCACAGCAGAATGCCGAGGAACGTCCCCACCAGTGCCGCCGCGACCTTGTGTCCGATCGCCTCCGGAGGCCCTCCCAGCGCGCCCATCGTAATCACCACGCCGAGCACGGCGGCCACAATTCCCAGCCCCGGAAGCGAGTCGGCCACGGTTGTCAGGGCTGCAACCGGCTGGTGCGACGAGCGGTGCTGCACCTCCATGTCGAGGTCCATCATCTGGTCCATGTCAAAAGGCTCCACGCCGCCGGTAACGGCCATTCGCAGCGTGTCGCAGACAAAATTGCAGACATGCTCATCATGAACGAAGGCCGGATATTCCTTGAAGATCAGACTCTCGGCGGGCTGTTCAATATCAGCCTCAATCGACAGCATCCCCGACCGCCGCACTTTGTTCAGCAATTCATACATCATCTTCAGCGTGGAGATATAGCGATCCTTAGTGAAGTGCGATTTGCCGAAGACGCCCAACGCGGACGAAAGGATCGCCTTCAGCGTATGCAGAGGGTTGGCGATCAGCAGGGTCCCCAGGCCTGCGCCCACAATCATGAGGAACTCCGCCGGCTGCACGAGAACGGCAATATGGCCCTTCTCCATCAGAAAGCCGCCAATTACGGCTCCGAAGACCAGCAGAATTCCAATGACGGCAAACATCGGCGCGCTCTCCCTCTACTTTCCGGCTGCTGCGGGGTACACGAATGCTTCTCTTCAGCCTCGAAACCGGACTGGAGCAGATTGATTCAGAAGCATCTGGCTTGTCTATCGGCGGGAACGGCAGGGGCTTTATTTTGGGCCGGTCACTCTAACCGGAGTAATTTTGACGCGCGTTCACGCAGCGCTTTTGCATCGAAGGGAGCGCGGACCTTCATGTCGTTGTCGAAGTAAACATACACGTCGCGCGGAGTCGACGAAGCGTTCCGCTCCGTATGCGCAAACCTTCCATCCGGAGAATCCCCGCCTCGCGCCCACGCCGCCACTCGCACCGCCCATTTCTTCAACGCCGCGTCCGTGTAGCCGCTGGCGTAAAGCTGCTCTGACCCATGCAGACGGCAATACACAAACACTGGTCACATCCATCAGCAGCGGTCATTCCACGGTATCGGCAATCACCAGGCCGATATCATGCTCGCGCAACAGGTCCACGAAGTCCGGCACGGCAAAGCTCTCATGCCGAATCTCGACGCAGTGCCGCAATGGCCTATCCTCCCCTGTTCGCGTAAAGCTGCGCTCGTCCATCCGATCATCATGCCTGCGCGCCAGCTTCGCCGCCTGGCGGGTTGACCTGGGCAGGCACCCGTACCACAAACTCGGTTTTACCCGGCTCGCTTTCAAAGGTGATCTCGCCGCCGAACTGCCCCACCACGATGCGGTGTGCAATGTCGAGTCCCAGTCCCGTCCCCACTCCCGCAGGCTTGGTCGTAAAAAACGGCTCGAAGATGTGCTCCCGGAACTCAGGTGCGATGCCTGAACCTTGATCGGCGATACCGATGCAGGCTTGTCCCTCTTCGACCCATGTGCGAATCACGATCTTGCCTTTTTCCGGCGAAGCATCAATCGCGTTGTCGAGGATGTTCGTCCAGACCTGGCTCAGTCCCGTGCCTGTGGTTTTGATGTGCGGCATCTCAGCGCTGAAGACTTTCTGAATATCCAGCTGTTTTTGGCGGAATTTGTGACTCAGGATGGTAAGTGTGCTCTGGATACTGTCGTGAATGTCGATTTCGCGTTCGCGATTCTTGTCGTCGTAGGCGTATTTTTTTACCGCGATAACCAGGTCGGTAACACGCGTGACACTCTCCTCAATCGCGCCGACCAATTGCAGGCTCGACACCAGCGATTCCAGCCAGTTCAGGGCATCGGAGAGAATGTCCGGCGGAAAGGCCTGTTGTGCGCACTCGATATCTTCCTGACGCCAGCCTACGGCAACCAGCGTCGGCGCGACCTTCCATGCGTTCTCGACGCCCGCGCTTTCCAGCCATGCCAGCAGCGCCTCTTCGGCGTCCGCCTGTTCAAGCGAGCCCATCGCCTGGGGCTTCTGACATTTCAGCGCCTCTGCCTGAAGCTGCGCCATACACTTGAGTTGCTCGGCATTCAGCTTCGCCTCGGTAAAGCGCAGGCTTATCTGTTGCAGGCGAATCAAATTCTCGCGCAACTGCGCTGAAGCCCGACGCGCCGCCGCGCCGGGATTGTTCAGCTCATGCATCAGCCCGGCTGCCAGCGTTCCCAGCGAAATGAGTTTCTCCCGGTGCAGCGTAAGAAGCTGGTAGGCTTCGAGGCGGCGTCCCATGTTGGCAAGCACTCCCGCCCGCACGACCGGGCAGGTGCTCATCAGGTTCCAGAAGGCCGGGCCGTTGATACGAAAGAAAGTGCTGTCAGCAATCGTCTCTACGTGCACGGGAGCCGATGTTGCACCCGTTAGCAATGGAACCTCGCCGAAGGTATCTCCAGCCTTGAGCGTGCCGAGCAGCGTGCAGCCCCCTTCGGCCTCCGGCTTTGTGGCGCGAATCTCCCCTTTAAGGGCTACCCAGAAATAGAGAGTCGTCTCCCCCTGATCGAAAAGAATCGTGCCGGCCGGCGCATCAACAACTTCAACCTCGCCCAGGCAGTCGAGATCCTCTTCCTTGACCTGTTGAAATAGGGGTATCTGCCGCAACTGCGGGAGCAATTCTCGCGCGTTCACCAGCTTGGACGTCAGGTTAGTCTGCTTCACTTCCATTGATTCGCTTATCTCGTCAACCGGAAACCAGCCCGGAAATTCAATACCAAAATCTGCATCGTGTGAGTTGAGCGTAAAGGCTTTCTCACTATTTCCCGATACTCCGGGTAAAAACCCACAATATCTGGTCTAAAAGCGAGCCAGATACTGATGCATGAACTGCACCGCAATCGAACCCTCGCCCACCGCCGACGCCACCCGTTTCACCGACCCATGGCGAACGTCCCCGGCAACGAAAACCCCAGGCATGCTGCTTTCCAGCAGGTATGGTTCGCGCTCTTCCTTCCATCGGCGCGGCATCTTTCCCTCTACCTTCAGATCTGAGCCCGACAGCACAAATCCGTGCGGGTCGCGCATAATCTCCTCCGACAGCCAACCGGTTGCGGGCGCCGCTCCGATAAAGATGAACAGGCCCGTCGCCGGAACCTCCCGATCTTGTCCCTGGCACCGTAGCCGAAGCCCCGCCAGGCGGCTTTCCCCAATCGCCTCCATCACCTGCGAGCAGGTTTCCACCTTTATATTCGATGTGCCAGCGATCTGATCGATTAAGTATTTCGACATGCTGGCCTCCAGAGACACTCCACGCACCAGCATGGTTACCTGTCGCGCATACTGCGAGAAGTGCATCGCCGCCTGGCCGGCCGAGTTTGCGCCGCCCACGATGTATACCTCCTCGTCTGCACAAGCGCGCGCCTCGGCCATCGCCGCGCCGTAATAAACGCCCGCGCCTGTAAGCCGTTCAATTCCGGGGGCATCCAGCCGTCGGTAGTTCACGCCCAAGGCGATCAGGCCGACATGGCAGGAGACTTCCCGCCCGTCCCCGGTGCGTATGAGCCGGTACTGGTTATCCGCCCGTATGCCAGTCACGCACTGGGTCAGAAACTCCACTCCGAAGCGTGAGGCCTGCACATATGCCCTGCGTGCCAGATCCGCGCCGCTCACGCCCGAGGGGAAACCCAGATAATTCTCGATCCGCGAGCTTGAGCCGGCCTGTCCGCCGGGCGCATCGGGTTCAACCAGCAGCGTTTTCAGCCCCTCGGACGCCGCGTAAACCGCTCCCGCCAGCCCCGCCGGTCCGCCGCCGATCACCACCAGGTCATAGAACTCGCTGACCGCGTGGGTGCTCAGGCCAATCTTCTCGGCTAACGCCGTCTGCGTGGGCTGCACAATCGACGACCCGTCAGGAAAAAGCACGGCCGGCAGCTTGCGGTCGTTGAGACCGTACCGTTCCAGCCACTCAAATGCCTCGCCGTCGCGCTCCGGGTCGAGCCATACATATGGAACCTGGTTGCGCGAAAGGAAGTCCCGAACCTGGTGGTCCATCGCCGACCAGCGCGGGCCAATCACTCGCATTCCCTCAAAGCGAGGCTTATATCCCTCGTTCCATGCACCCAACAGGTCGTCCAGCACCGGATAAAGCTGCTCCTCGGGCGGATCCCACGGCTTGGTGAGGTAGTAGTGAATCCTGGCCGTATTGATGGCCTTGATCGCGGCCTCCGTATCGGCGTAGGCCGTAAGCAGAACGCGCTTCGCATCGGGATAAACCTTCTGCGCCCTCTCGAGAAATTCCACGCCCGACATGCCGGGCATCCGCTGATCGGAGAGAAAAAGCGCAACCGCGTCTCCGCGCTGCTGGAGCTGCGTGCAAGTATCGAGCGCCGCCTGACCGGAACCGGCGCGCAGAATCCTGTAGCTGGGCCCATACTTCCGCCGCAGGTCCTGAATAATGGCTTCGAGGACACTGGCGTCGTCGTCAACGGCTAAAATGACCGGCTTCCCCATGGTTTTTCCAGTGTATCCTTCAGCGCAGAACGGCGTGGGGGCGCGACCGGATTTCCGGCAATTTGTCTAATCCAAATTGACACATTACTTTTGTTATGCGAATCGCATTTTTTTGTTTGCAAACGTAACATTCTCAATTAGCCTGTGAGCACAACACGGTACCACCAGTAAGTAACACCTAACATACTTTCTCGTATCACTAATATGCTGTAGGTAATGCACTTTGTCCTGAAAAGAAACAACGTGGCAATCAAATAATTACTTCGGTCGATAGTCGTGTAAACGCACCATTGCGTCGCACGCCATCGATCTTCTTTGGAGCTTTGTTTCCCCAGGCAAAGCATCCTCTCTGCCTTAACCGTAGAACAGGTCCATGGGAGAAAATGAACAAGATCATACTTGCTGACAATCAAGCTATTTTCAGAGCAGGGACAGCAAAAATTCTGGCGATCGAAGATGACCTCCGCATAATTGCACAATGCGGGGATCAGGGACGGTTATATCAGGTAATGGAAACCTTCCGGGGAGCGACTCTCATCTTCGCCTCCTCGCTGAAATTAAACACACTTCAACTTATGGCTCGCGTTCGCTCCATCGGGGGCCGCGCCGTCGTAATTGCCGAAAACCATGAATCCATCCAGCCATTCCTTGCCGATGGAACCAACGGCGCCGTGCATCGCGCCGTCAGCGGACCTTCGCTCATCGAGTGCATGCGCCGTGTCATCCAGGGTGAGCGAGGCGTAATCGCCAACGGATGCCAGGGAACTGTCCATGAAGAGGATCCGGTAGGTGTTCGCGTTCGCGATCGCCTCACTCCCAAGGAGATGAAGATCGTCGCGCTCATCATCCAGGGCTGCAAAAACAAGGAGATCGCTCTTCGCCTTACAACTACCGAGCAGGTAGTGAAGAATTACCTGCGGAGCATCTACGATAAGACAGGGGTTTCCGACCGTCTGGAGCTGGCCCTGTTCACCATTCACCACCGGATGTTGGCCGAAGCGGCCATCGCAGCCGGCGACCTCATCATGCAGGCTAACTGAATGACTTTTTAGCTTCACCTTCTTAAAGACAAACCCCGCTTTCATGGCGGGGTTTGTTTTGTTTGAACGCGCGTTTCCGCAACGAAATCCGGGCCGGTCAAATCCGGGATTCACTGGCTTCCGGCAGATCGAGCCTGCAGCAGCGTGTTAAGAATCTGAACCAGCTCGCGCGAATCGACAGGTTTCTCCAGATAGAGATCCGCCAGAGGCTCCGCAGCCTGAAAAGCTTCTGCCACATATCCTGATACCACCACCACCGGCACGTTGCCGTTTGCCTGGGCGGCCTGGATGATTGCGCGTCCGCTCTCCTCGCCAAAACGCCAGTCCGTAACCACCGCGTCATACGACTGACGGCTCAACTCGCGAACGGCGTCCTCGACAGAGCCGCAGGACACCACCGTGTGCCCCGCGTTTTCGAGAATCGCTCGCTTCAGCGCGATGACATCGTGGTCATCATCAACACAGAGGATATTTGCCACAGGGTCACGCTTTCGCCCCTATTTTGAGGAAGCGTGCTTCCCGTGTCAAATACCGAAGCATTCTCTGGCACTTCGCGGATGTTCGTTAGATGGAAACGCAGGCTCCTGTTGCCGTCACGAAAGCCTTTCTGCGACTGACTTAGCCTGGGTAAATAAGTACAGATAATCCGGGCCGCCGGCCTTGGAGTCGGTGCCCGACATATTGAATCCGCCAAAGGGATGCGCACCCACCATCGCCCCCGTGCATTTGCGGTTGAAATAGAGATTCCCAACATGAAATTCGCGCCGCGCCCGCTCCAGCTTCGTGCGGTCGGCGGTGTAGACTGCGCCCGTGAGCCCGAACTCCGTGTTATTGGCAATCGCCAGCGCGCCGTCGAAGTCGCTGGCCTTGAGAATCGCAAGCACCGGTCCAAATATCTCTTCTTGCGAAACGCGCGCCCCCGGAGCAACGTCGGCAAAAACCGTAGGCTCAAGAAAGTATCCGTTTTCCGGCGTCGAAATTGCCTTCCCGCCCGCAATCAATCGGCCCTCGGTTTTGCCAACCTCGATGTACTCCTGAATCGTCTTCAAAGCGCCTTCATTGACCACCGGACCCATGCTCGGATTCGCCGCCGGATCACCAACCGTCAGCGTGCCCACCAGCTCGCGTACTCGCTCTACGAACATGTCATAGACCGGCTCCTCGACGATCGCGCGCGAACACGCCGAGCACTTCTGCCCGCTAAAGCCGAACGCTGACGCAACCACTCCCGCAACCGCCTGATCCAGGTCCGCGTCGGCGCTCACGATAATCGAATCCTTGCCACCCATCTCCAGGATCGTGCGCTTGATCCATATCTGCCCCGGATGCGTTTTCGCGGCGCGCTCATGGATATCCAGGCCCACTTCCTTCGATCCGGTGAAGGCGATAAACCGCGTCTTCGCATGCTCCACGATGGCATTGCCAAAGGTCGCGCCCGATCCCGGACAGAAGTTCACCACGCCCCCCGGAAGTCCCGCCTCTTCAAGCACGTCCACAAAGCGCGCAGCGATGGTCGGCGAATCGCTGGATGGCTTCAGGATTACTGTGTTTCCAGTGACGATTGCCGCCGCCGTCATTCCGGCCATAATTGCAAACGGAAAGTTCCACGGCGGAATTACCGCTCCTACGCCCAGCGGAATATACAGCAGCTCGTTGCGCTCACCAGGGTATTGAATCGGAGTCGTGGCGCGCGCCAGCCGCAGCGCCTCGCGAGCATAAAACTCAAGAAAGTCGATTGTCTCGGCAACATCCGCATCGGCCTCCGCCCAGTTTTTGCCCACCTCATAGGTGAGCCACGCGCAGAACTCGAACTTGCGGTCGCGAATGATCTCCGCCGCACGCACAAGCAGCGAAACCCGTTCTTCGGCGGGAGTATACTGCCACGTCTCAAAGGCTCGCAAAGCCGCCTGCATCGCCTTCTCGGCATGCTCCGCGGCCGCCTTTTGATGGATACCCACGACCTGCTCGGGCCGCGCCGGATTGCGCGAGACGATCTTCGCCGTTGTCCGCAGCCGCTCGCCGCCAATCACCAGTTCGTACTCGTGGCCGAGCATATCGCCCACACGCGTCAGCGCCTCGCGCATGGCGTGAGCGTTCTCATGCCTGCTGAAATCGACAAAAGGTTCGTTGCGAAACTCGCCCTGCGGCGTGCGCGGAAGGATAACTGTAGGGATTTCGATGGTAGCCATAACTCTCCAGTTTAACGCTCTTCAGGAAAAGCCGCTTACCATGCCCCAAAAGCGGAAACGCCTCCCAAAAGGAAACCACCCCTCGCAAATCTCCTCAGAATCTCCCCCGCCCGGGCCGTCCCGGCTATAGCCTCTGAAGGAAAGCGCGCGGATGCACGAACAACTCCAGGCCGAATGCGGGACCGGCGCCGCGACAACGCTGCTCGCCGAAGGGCTAAAGCACCACGGAGCGGGAAACCTCGCCGCCGCTGCCCATTGCTACCAGCGGTCGCTCAACCAGAGCGCCCGCAATCCTGATGCGCTGCTCCTGCTCGGCATCGTCGCACGGCAGACGGGGTACTTCCCCCAGGCCATCGCGCTCACTCGGGCGGCAATCGCGCAGTGTCCGACGGCGCATTACTTTCTGAACCTCGCGCATGCGCAGCGCGCTTCCGGAAATCTTGTCGAAGCGGAACGGGCCTGCCGGGCCGCGCTGGCACTCGCCCCGCAAAGTGCTGCAGCGCATTGCTGGCTGGGAGAGATCCATCTGAATCGCGAAGAATATCCAGCCGCGAAGCGCTGCTATCAGGACGTGCTGGCGGCACAACCCGGTTTCGCCCGGGCTCATCACGGACTGGGAAATATTTTGTGCAAACAAGGCGATTTTGCCGCAGCCGCGACCAGCTACCGGCAGGCAATTGCGATCTCTCCTCGGCAGGCGGAGTTTTATTTTGGATTGGGATACGCACTGCGGCAGATGGGTGACAGCCGGAGTGCCCGCGCGGCCTTCGCAAAGGCGCTCAAACTGCGGCCCACTTTCGCGGAGGCGCACCTGAATCTCGGCAATCTCTACTACGACCGAGGACTCTTCCCCGCCGCCGCCGCGCATTACCAGTCCGCCCTGCGCATCCGGCCTGACTACATCAAGGCCTGCATCAATCTCGGAAACGCCCTGTCGAGACTCAATCGCGCAACCGACGCCATCGCCTGTTACCGGCGCGCCCTCTCGCTCAAGCCGGATTCGGCGACGGCTCAGCACGGCCTCGGTAACGCGCTCGCCGAAAAGAAAGACTGGACGCAGGCCCATCAATGCCTCCACAAAGCGCTCGAGCTCAATCCGGAAAGCGCCGAAATTTACAACAGCCTCGGCAATCTCCACTACAGCCAGAAAAATGTGGCGGCTGCCGCCGAAAACTACCGCCGCGCCCTGGACCTCGACTCCAGCTATGCTCGCGCACACATCAACCTCGGCAATGCAATGCTTGCGCTGGGCAGGCACGAGGAGTCTCGCTCTTTCTACACCCGCGGTCTCGTCCTCGATAGAGCTTCCCCCGGCGCGCTCTACAACCTCGCCCTGGCTCAGCTTCGCAACGGAGAATTCTTGCAGGGCTGGCAGAATTATGAGTCGCGCTGGAACTTCGAGGAATTACATCTGCGGCGGAGAGATTTCCGCCCGCCGTTATGGCGCGGTGAATCGCTCGCTGGAAAGACGATTCTGCTGCACGCCGAGCAGGGTCTCGGAGACACCATCCAGTTCGCGCGCTATGTGCCGCTGGTCGCCGCGCGCGGGGGACGCGTCACCCTTGAAGTACAGCCGCCGCTGGTCCGGTTCCTGCGGCAGCTTCCCGGAATAGAAAAAATTATTCCCCGCGGAGTCATCCTGCCCGCCTTCGACTTTCACTGCCCGATGATGAGCCTGCCCCTGGCCTTCAACACGACAACTGAAACCATCCCGTCGGCGCAAGGATATCTGACGGTGGAAGCAAAGCCAGAGCCGCCGGCAATCTCGGCTCAAAAGAATCTGCGCATCGGCGTAGCCTGGAGCGGCAATCCGCGTCACAAAGGCGACGCAATCCGCTCCATGCCTCTTAGCGCGCTCCTGCCGCTGGCCGAACTTCCAGACCTTACGTTAATTTCACTGCAAAAAGGCGCGGGCATCGAACAGCTTGAGCCTCTCAAAGAGCACCTTCCGCTGCGCGACGCCTCTTCCGCGCACGTTGACATGTATCAAACAGCCGCTCTGCTCGCCACGCTTGATATCGTTCTTACCGTTGACACCTCTATTGCGCACCTCGCGGGCGCAATGGCAAAGCCAGTCTGGATCATGCTTCCCTGGGTAGCCGACTGGCGCTGGATGGAGCGGCGCGCCGACAGCCCGTGGTATGCAAGCGCGCGTCTTTTCCGGCAGACCTCCGCGGGTGACTGGCCCTCCGTTGTAAAGCAGATCGTCACCGCATTGCGGCCTCAAAACCGGAATACAATGCCGCCCGCGATGATCGGATAGAATCTCGCCCAATTCGCATCGTTCTGGAGCTTCTTTCTCTCAACCGCGAGATTAGCCTGCGCCGCCGCGTCGGTAGTAATGTCCTGGCAGAAATGCTGAGCCGCATCCGTGCATACCTGGCCCGAGAAATTCAGCGCGGTCTTCGGATCACCCATAAACGCAGCTCCAAATTCAAACGGATAGGCCCAGTGGCCCTTACCGGCGTGCCGGATCCAATTTCCCCACCCTAAGGTGAGCGTCGGCGCAGTTCGCCGGAACGCCACCGATCCCGATGCCTGAATCGGATCAGCCGCTCCACTGTAGTAGTTGACATTGTTCAACGTGAATGAGTTCCCTGCCGGGACTGAGGCGCCGCCATAGGCACGATTGCTATTCCCGAACAAGATCCCCGGACTCAGATGGAAACTGCGCCGGTGAAAAGGGTACCAGTCCAGACTGGCCTGTTCCGATTGCAGGAGGACATTGGCAGTATAGGGAATATTGCTCTGCGTCCGGCTCTGGCTGAAGGGGAAATAGCTGGCGCCAGCACGCAGGTTCAGCGAATGCGTGAGCGAAACGGCGATTCTTCCCCCGAAACCCAGCGGGCTCTCGTAGGTGCCTATGCCGTAGTGGCGGAAAAAGTATCCTCCTGATGAGTTATCAGGAGGAACCTGAAGCGATCCTCCACTGGCTTTGGGAGCAGCATCCACGCTGCTGCGGCTGGATGATTCGATGGCTGCGGCAACGGCCGGATTGTTGGCGGAACCAGGCTGCTGAGCGAAAACAGGCGCTGCAAAGGTTGCTGCAAGAGTCAGCATAAGGGCACACCGCGGCGGAAGCGTCATAAATTCAACCTCAAATTGTAGAGATGACAACGAGCGGGAAAGTTTGAGCTGGAGCGGTCATCTGCGCCACTCCTGAACCCTGGCAATGCGGGTACAGATCTGTGTTTTGTCTGCTTATGTGGAACGTTGTGAGTATTTTACACGGGGCTCTCTTCTGCCCTTCATCGGCGAACTACGCGAACGTAAAACGAGCGGAAAATTATCCCGCGATGCTCTCTGTACGCTGCGACATCTTCGCCGTGCGCTCGATCTTCTCCCAGTTGAAGGGCCGACCATCGATCGCGCGCTTAATTGTCTTGAAGAGCACTATTGAAAAGACCTGGCGATACGCAAACCGCTGCAACCAGATGTGGAAGAGCAGCCAGCCGTCTCCTTTGTTGGCCGGATGCCGCCGCTCGAGCAAAAAGGCCAGCGCCGAAGTGACAAAATCGATGACCAGGAAGGCCAGGAAGTAGACAAGCAGCTTTTCAAAACTCGCGGCGCTGGCCGTCTCCGGATGAAAGTGCCGGTCGATGAAGTAATGAACGACTCCGGCAGCAAACATCAGGTCGATGAACGGCGACACCAGCGGCAGCAGAATCTGGAAGACGACGATATTTGGCAGCGCGAACAGGCCCATCGCGCGGTTGGTGCGGAACGCATGTTTGTGCTTGAAGACTGCCTGCAGCGTGCCGAACGACCACCGGAACCGCTGCCGCATCAGCCCGCTCGCGTTCACCGGCGCCTCGGTAAAAGCGAGCGCCCGGTCTTCGTAGATAACCTTGTAGCCCTGCTCCAGCAGATTCATCGTGAGGTCGGCGTCTTCGGCCACGGTATTGATCGGATAATTGCCGCCCGTATGCACCGCCGCCGTGCGCCATGCGCCAATCGCGCCCGGAACCACGGTCACGACGTTGAACAAGTCCAGCGCGCGTCGCTCGAAGTTCTGGCTCGTAATGTATTCAAGCGCCTGCCAGCGTGTCCACAGGTTGACGCGGTTGCCTACCTTGGCATTGCCGGCCACCGCGCCCACACGCGCATCGGCGAAGTGGCATACCAGCTTCGATACCGCATCGACCGCAATCACTGTATCCGCGTCGATGCCGACATAAATTTCCTCGTCGACGTGCTGCAAACCAAAATTCAGCGCCTCGGCCTTGCCTGCGTTTGGCTTGGTGAGCACCGTGAGTTTGCCTGCCGCAATCTCCGGGCCGTACGCCTCGCGCGCCACATCAAAGGTGTCGTCTGATGAGCCGTCGTCGATCACAAGCACGCGCAGGTTCGCATAATCCGAATTCAGAACCGAGCGAATGGTGCGGACAATCACCGTTTCCTCGTTGTACGCCGGAATCAGTACAGCGACGCGGGGCTCATATTCTCCGGGGGGTACCCTGCGTCGCCTCAGCCGGTCGATGAGGGCAAACAGCCCGATCAGGATAAGTCGCGCACTCATCAGCACGTCGCCCAGGAAAAACACATCCACTACAAAGTGGCTGAAGAATGAGAAGAAGAAGAACGCCACCGAATCGACCCGCGCCGGCCAGCGCATCTTCGGCGAGATGGGCGGCATCACCTCGGCCGTGGTCTTCCCCATCAGGTCCGACACATTTACAAGCTCGTAGCCCTTCGCCCGCAGCGTGGTAATCAGCAGCGGCAACGCCGCCACCGTCGCGGAGCGATCGCCGCCGCCGTCATGCATCAGGATGATGCTGCCCCGCATCCATGACTTGGTCTTCATGTTCTGGAGCTGTTCAAGAACGCCGTTGACAATCTCCTGCGGCGACCTGCGCGGGTGCTCGTTCCAGTCGTCGGTATCGATCTTGTCACCAATGATGGTGTAGCCCATCTGCTGGATGCGATAGGCGGGTGCAGCCTGGTCGTTGGTGTCCGGCTCCTGATCGATTGAGTAGGGTGGCCGGAAAAACAGCGGCTGAATGCCCAGCTTCGCGGCAAAGAGACGCTCCGTCAGGTTCAGCTCCGATCGCAGCTGGAAGTCGGAAATTTCGCTGATGTCCGGATGCGTGTAGGTGTGATTGCCGATCTCATGGCCCTGGCTCACATACTGCTTCAGCAAACCGGAATTGTCCTGGGCCTCTTCGCCAATCACCATGAAGGTAGCTTTCACGTCGTACTTCTTCAGCACGGCGAGAATCTTCGGCGTCCACACCGGATCGGGACCATCGTCAAACGTGATCGCAAGTCTGTGCGGGTCGTATCCATACTGCTGCACCACATACGACCGGGGGAGTTGCGTCATCGATTCATCGGTGATGGTAAAGTTATCCGAATCCATGTCGATGGTGCGGCTTCCGCTCCGCGGCTCCGCAACAATGCGCAGAATGTCACCCTCGCCCTCGGTATCAACATCATTGCCCGGGGGAACCGTCTTTAACTGCTGCGGAGCGTCCTTCTCGTTGGGATGGTCCCACACCGACCACAGCGAACCGTCTTCGATGCCCAGCCGCCACAGCGCAAACGTCCGGATGCCCATCTGTCGCGCGTCGCGCATTTCGTTGAGCGCCGTTACGCCGTCCAGAAACCAGACCTGGTGGCGCACGTGCGCGTCTTCATCGTCATAGGCAAAGTGCGGGTTCAGCTCATCGCCTTCAAGATGCACATCGGCTTCGGAGTCGGCGGCGCGCTGCCAAGCCTCCTGCACGCTGAGGTCGGAGACGTCGAGTACCTTGTCTGACTGCTTCTTGCCCTTTTCCGGCAGCGGAACCGACCAGTCATATCCGTAATTCCCCATGCCGCAGATGATCTTTTGGCGGGGAATCGCCTGCAGCATGTGCTGAAGGTTGGTGACGAACCAGTCTTCAGCGGCAATCGGTCCCGGCGCGCTCGAATCCTCGTGCTGGTCGTAGTTCATCAGGATCACGCCGTCCGTGTTCGCGGCCAGAGCCTTCAGGAACCAGTCCTTGTTTCCTATTTCAACATTGACGTAGAGACGGAGATTCTTCGCGTGGAAGTCCTGATGGATTTCGGCGATCCACTGCGTATAAAGCTTGCGATCCTGGCCCGGGACCTGCTCGAAATCCAGGCAGATGCCGTGGTAGCCCGGGTTTGCGTAGAGAAACCTGTCGAGCTGATCATGAAGCCGTTCACGGGCCGCCGGATTCTCCAGCATCTTGCCGATTACGTCTCCGTTCCATTGCTCGGTTAGTGGGTCGTAGTCGTTCAGCATGGGGAAGACTTCCATGTCTTCCTTCATGGCCGTGATCAAACGCGCGACGCGATTTTCCGGGTCGACGCCATGCACGCCGGACTTATCTGCGACGTTGTAAAGCTGAATGGGAAATTGCGGCGTGGACGCGATCAGGTTGCCGTTCGCCGAGACGACATGAAGCCAGTCGGGAAAAAGCATGTCGATCTGATGAATGTGCTGCTTGAGCGAGGAATAGCTCGGCTCATCGTTCTGGTAGAACGCGGCGCGCAGCCCTTCATCCTCGTTCAGCGGAATTTCCGACGGCCTAACATGTGACTTTCGCCGCGGTGGACGCGCGAGATTTTTCTTCAACTGATCGCCGATGCGACGTTCCTTCAGCGCCTTGTAATTGCGCTTCTGAGTAGGCATCAACAGGTCGGGCAGACGCTGCCCCTTGACCACGCTGAAGATAAAAATGATCCCCACCAAAGTGGCAATCAGAAACGCAACGTCCGTCACGCGCCGGAGCCGCTTCCATCGCTTTAGATTCGGATCGTAAAAAATCTGCTTCATCGTGGGTGCAACATGCTCTTTACTACTTTACAAGGTGACGTGCCGGCAGCGGCAGAGCCGGCGAACTGAACCTAAATCCTGTGCCCTGAATCTTGTACCCTGTACCCTGCTCCTATGAGACTTCCCCGGCATTGGTGGATAGCACTCTTCGCGCTCGCTGCCGGAGCCGTCCTGCGGCTCTGGTTCATCCACGCTTACCCCGAAATTCTCGGCGATCCGCTCGTCTACGGAGCCATCGCCAAAAACTGGATGCTGCACGGCGTCTACGGCACCACGAGCAGCGGAGCCCTCCGCCCTACGCTGATTCGCCTGCCAGGTTATCCCCTCTTTCTCATGGCCTGCTTCAAGCTCTTTGGCATGGAACACTACCACGCCGTAATGTTCGTGCAGACGGCCATCGATCTCGCAACCTGCTTGGTGCTCGCCGCCTTCACGCGCAGAGTCTGGAATGAAAAAGCCGCATGGTGGGCGCTCTGGCTCGCCGCTCTCTGCCCGTTCACGGCGAACTACGCCGCTGTCCCGCTCACTGAAACGCTGGAGATTTTCTCCATCACCGTAGCCCTCTACGCACTCGCACGCTTCCTCGAAACGCCCCGCTGGAGCTGGGCAATCCTCGAGGCCTGCGCGTGGAGCTACGCCGCGTTGCTGCGCCCGGACGGCGCATTGATTGCCGCGGCTTTATGCCCCGCTATGATCTGGTACGGACGCAAACGCTGGGGCGCCGCGCGCATCACAAAATTCGCGCTCGCCGCCGGTCTGTTGTCGACGCTTCCCTTCATTCCATGGACCATCCGCAACTGGCGCACCTTTCACGTGATCCAGCCGCTCGCCCCGCGCTACGCCACCGACCCCGGAGAGGACACCGACCCGGGCTTCAACCGCTGGACGAAAACTGTTTGCGTCGACTTCACCTGCACCTGGGAGATTTACTGGAATGCCAATAGCGACGTCATCGACATTCAAAATCTGCCCTCCAGAGCGTTCGATTCGCCGGCGCAGTATCAGCAGACGAAGCAACTCCTCGATGACTACAACCGGACCACCACGCTAACACCCGCGCTCGATGCGCGCTTCGCAACTCTGGCGGCCGAACGCATCCACGCTCATCCGCTGCGCTATTACATTGCGCTACCGCTCGCGCGCGTAGCCGATATGTGGCTGCGTCCCCGCACTGCGCTGCTCTGGATCGAACTGCGCTGGTGGCAATACGAAAAACACGACACGGAGACGGACTTCGCCTGGAGCTACGCCGCGCTCAATCTGCTCTATCTGGTGTTCGCCGCCTTCGGGCTGAAGAAATGGCCACCGCTCTCCGGAGCCATACTCGCATTCATCCTGATGCGCTGCGCGCTGCTGGCCACGATCGGTGCTCCCGAGCAACGCTACACGCTCGAATGCTTCCCAATGTTGATCTCGCTGGCAGCGGTTGCTCTGACAAAGAAGCTTAGGATCGCGTCAACTACGTCGTGAAAGGGAGCGAAGCGTGTACGCCTGGGCGGCCAGTCGCTATTTCCGCGAAACCTGCGTTCCCGTAGCAATCTGCAGAGTAAATGCGCTCGTCGGAACATCATTCAGTTTGATATTTGAGTAGACCGCGGTACGCGAGTCGCCGCTGTCCTGAAAGACCTGCTGCTTCAGCGAGACGCCGCGCTTCGCATCGATCCAGACAAGAATGTGCGTGAACTGATCGCTCGGACCCGCCTTCGGAGTTAGATCGAGCTTCGCCGTCTCCACACCGTCGATGGTTTCGGTCCCCAGATACTTGATGTTCCAGTTCGCAGCCAGGTCTTTGCCGCTGCCGCCAAAGCCAAGCGTCAGGTAGCGCTCGTAGTTCGATCCCGCCTTCAGGATCGTCTCCTGCTTAACCGCCGGCTGGTAAAAATCCAGCTCGCCGCCTTTGTAGAGAACATCCTTAAGCGAAGGCTGGTCGTCATCGGTCTTCACATGAGCGATCATCTCTGTCGCTCCACCCTCGCGCCGAAAAGCAATAGTTCCCTTCTGCAAGTCGTGGCCCTGGACCACCGCTGTGTACTGGTCCCACACAAAATCCGCCTGCGCGCTTTGGAACTTCGCCGACGCCGCATCCATCTGGCTCAGAACCTTCTGCAGATCCGCGTTCTGCGCAACGACGGCAGCAGAGCCGAACATCGCCATCGCAAGAAAAGCAACTATCTTCGTTCGATTTTTCATAGATATAAGAAACAAAGGGTAGGATGCGCCTTAGAGCTTCAACGGTGCGCGCGCACCCGATAGCTAATGATCCTTCCGCCCGGCTCCTTCACCGCCTCATAGCTGTCCAGCGTCACTGCACCGGAGACATCCTGAATGCGCTGCTGCAATTGGGCATCCAGCGGCGAGCCGGCATGAACCTCTCCCGCTGGAAC
The DNA here is from genome assembly GCA_963743135.1 of uncultured Acidobacteriaceae bacterium. GTDB lineage: Bacteria > Acidobacteriota > Terriglobia > Terriglobales > Acidobacteriaceae > Silvibacterium. Next base: position 783,461 of record CAVUON010000004.1, on the reverse strand, counting down.
ATCGTATACAAAACTTCCCGGGCCTACGAGCTTCACCAGCACGCTATTGGCCGCCAGCTTCTCCGGCTGCGGACGATCGCCATAATTCCACACAAAAGGTGTAATGAAGATGAACGCAAGGATCATCGTCACCATCACGTCGTAATGGAAGCTGCCCCGCTCATACGTCCAGAAGAAATAGCTCTTCAGAATGCGTCCCACGTCTAGCTCTCTCTAGGCCTAATGAACATAGGCTCTTCGTTTTCGATATTAGGTTCGCGCATACGCATATAGGGTATCAGCGCATCCGGCACGCGCACCGATCCATCGGCCTGCTGATAGTTTTCGATGATCGCCAGCCACGTGCGCCCAACCGCCAGTCCGCTGCCATTCAGCGTATGAAGCAGCGCAGACTTGTTTTGCCCCTTGGGCCGGTAGCGGATGTTCGCCCGCCGCGCCTGAAAATCCCCAAAGTTCGAGCACGAAGAAATCTCGCGATACAGATCCTGCCCCGGCAGCCAGACCTCAAGGTCATACGTCTTCGCAGAACTAAAGCCCATATCGCCCGTGCACAGCAGCACCCGCCGATAAGGCAAACCCAGCCGCTCCAGAATCGTCTCCGCATCGCGCGTCAGCTTCTCGTGTTCGGCCTCGCTCTCCTCCGGACGAGCAAACTTCACCAGTTCTACCTTCTGAAACTGATGCTGGCGAATAATCCCGCGCACGTCTTTGCCGTAAGACCCGGCCTCCGACCGGAAACAGGGCGTATACGCCACCAGCGACCGCGTAAGCTGCGCGTCGTCCAGAATCTCGTCGCGGTAGAGGTTGGTCACCGGAACCTCAGCCGTCGGAATCAGCCAAAAATCTCGCCTGTACAGAAGAGCTGAACGTGGGACTCTATATGATGGCTGATAAGGTGCGCCTATCAGATCAATATCCACCTCTTCGCCAAGAACGTTTCTGACTATGTAACGCCCGGCGTGCTCCAGCGCGAGGACCTCTTCTCCCGGGACAGGAACGCGGGTCTTGTCTAAGTCAAAACTGCCCGTTGGCACTCTGAACAGGTCTTCGGCAAACTTCGGCAACTGTCCTGTCCCGAACAGCGACTTGCTGTTCACCATGAACGGCGGCAAGACCTCGGTATATCCATGCTCGTTGGTATGAATATCGAGCATGAAGTTTGCCAACGCCCGCTCCAGCCGCGCGCCTTCGGCCCAGTACACTGCAAAACGAGCGCCGGAGAGCTTCGCCGCCCGCTCAAAATCCAAAATCCCCAACTGTTCGCCGATCTCCCAATGCGGCTTCGCAGCAAAATCAAACTTCGCAGGCTCGCCCCACCGCTTGATCTCGACGTTTTCCTGCTCGCTCTTGCCCACCGGAACATCAGCCAGCGGCAAATTCGGAATCCGCGCCAGAATCGCCTGCATCTGCGCTTCCGCCTCAGTCGCCGACGCTTCCAGCGCCTCCATCTTCGACTTCAGCGCGCGTGTCTCTTCTATAATCGCTGATCTATCTTGAACAGAGGATGATCCTGGCGAAATGAATCCGATAGCAGGTTTTGGCCGCGTCAGCCGCGCCACTTCCTCGCTCAGCTTGTTGCGTTGCGCTTTGAGCTGTTCCGCCTCGGTAATGCGCTCGCGCCGGTCCTTATCCAGAACCCGAAAATTCCCCAGCAAAACCGCCGGATCCTGCCCCCGGTCGCGGAGCTTCCCCTCCACCTGCTCCAGGTTGGCGCGTACAAATGACAAATCGAGCATAGAGAGCCAGTTTACTAGAGCCCCGTTCAAGGCACAGAGCTCCGGGCGCCAGGCTACTGTCGCGTATGAACCCTGATCGCTGAACGCCGAACGCTTTCCGCGCCCTGCGCCCTGTGCCTCGAGCCCTGATTTCCTGCGATACTAAAACCGTTATGCTGATGCTCAAACGGTTCGCCGCTCTCGTCCTCGTTTGCACGCTCACGCTCCTCTACGTTCCGGCCGCCCGCGCGACCGCGTATGACGACCACCCCAAGCTGGTGATCATCCTCGTACTCGACCAATTTCGCGCGGACTACCTTGAGCGTTATCGCGCCGACTTCAAGGGCCGCGGATTTAATCTCTTCCTCGACCACAGCGCCTGGTTTCCCGACTGCTACTTCGACTACGCCAACACCGAGACCGCACCCGGGCACGCCACCATCGGCACCGGAGCCTACACCGACGGGCACGGCATCGGCGGCAACTCCTGGTGGGACCTCGCCCGCAGCAAAGACCATCCCGTAACTTCCGTCGAAGACGAACGCTACGCGCTCGTAGGCCTGCCCACAGGAGAAAAAGCCACTCCCGGAGCCTCGCCGCTCAACCTCCTCGCGTCCACAGTGGGAGATGAACTCCGCCTCGATACCCTTGGTCAGTCACAGGTCTACGGCGTGTCGCTGAAAGACCGTGCCGCTATCCTTCCCGCTGGCGCCACTGCTAATGGAGCCTTCTGGATCGACCCCGCCTCCGGACGCTTCATCACCTCGACCTACTATATGCAGCAGCTGCCCGATTGGGCGGCGACCTTCGATGACAGCGGACGCATCGCCCAGGCCGAGCAGGAAGCTAATACTCCCGACACCAAAAATTTCTTTGGCGACGTAGGCCCAACTCCGGCCGCCGTGAGCTACGAGCTTGACTTCGCCAAAGCTCTCATCACTGGAGCAGCTCTGGGTCAACACTCCACAACCGACATCCTGACCATCAGCATTTCGTCGACGGACATTCTCGGCCACCGGGTCGGACCCGACTCTCCCGAACAGCGCGCCATGGTTGATGCGGTTGACACAAATCTCGACGGCTTCTTCACCTGGCTCGACAAAAACATCGAGGGAGGACTCGGCAACGTATGGATCGCGCTTACTGCCGACCACGGCGTCGCGCCCGTGCCCGCCGTCGCCGCGCAGCTGGGCCTCAACGCCGCAGACATCGACATGAAGAGGCTTTCCGCCGACATCAATGACTCTCTGAACCAGAAGTTCTCGCCCGGCGAAAAAATCGGGTACTTGCTCCCGCAGCAGTCGCTGCCTTACCTGGAATTGAATCCGCCCGGCTTCGATCGCGCCGGAATTAACGAGCAGGAGGCCGAAGACGCCGTGCAGCAGTTTCTCCCCGCCGCCTTCGACGACATTGCCAAACCGCCCGATCACAGGAAGCCGGCAACCAACCCCGCGACCGGCAAATTCCCGCCCACTCCCCGGCTCTTCCGCAGCTACACACGCCAGCAGATGGCCTCCGGTCTGTTGCCCGAGACGGCCTTCGGCCACCTCATCGCGCACAGCTACACGCCCAATGGAGGCTGGTACGTCATGATCGTTCCGCAGGCCTTCCAGATGCAGGGCACCGGCCAGACCGGCACCAACCACTTCACAGCCTGGTCCTATGACCGCCACGTGCCGCTCGCGTTTTACGGAGCGCCCTTCGCGCCGGGAACCTACCGTGGCCGCGTTGAGCCGGTAGACATTGCCGCTACCTTCGCCTCGCTGCTCGGAGTCAACCAGCCCTCCGCATCCGTCGGCCAGATCCTCACCCAGGCGCTCAAACCCGCTTCAGCCGTCGTCTATCCCAAGCCCCCGGTAGCACACGCACACAGACGCGCCCGCAGCGCTGTGCACAAACCCACCGCAAACGAGAAGACTCCGTGAAGACAGACATGCGCGTGCAGTTCGCCGGCATTCAGCTTGAAAATCCCGTTCTGGCCGCCAGCGGAACCTTCGGCTACGGCGTCGAATTTGAAGACATCGTATCGCTTGAAAAAATAGGCGGCTTCGTCACCAAGGGAATCTCCCGCGAGCCCATGGCCGGCAATCAGGCTCCGCGCATTCTTGAAACACCCGCGGGAATGATGAATGCCATTGGACTTCAGAATGTCGGCGTGAAGGCCTTCCTCGAAAAAAAACTGCCCGAGTTGCGCCGATACCCAAAGTGCGCCGTCATCGTGAACGTTTTCGGCTCGACCGTGGGCGATTACCTTGAGGTCATTCGCCAGCTCAACGATGCCGAAGGCATCGCCGCCTACGAACTGAATGCCTCTTGCCCCAACACCAACCACGGGGGCATGGCCTTCGGCACCGATCCCATCACGCTCGACGAGTTGGTCTGGCGCTCGAAGCAAATCGCCAGCCGCCCCCTCATCGTTAAGCTCTCTCCCAACGTGACCTCAATTTCGGTGATGGCCAAGTGCGCCGAAACCGCCGGCGCCGACGCGCTCTCTCTCGTCAATACGTTCGTCGCGCTGTCTATCGATATCGAAACCCGGCGTCCGCGCATCGCCAACATCACCGGAGGACTTTCCGGGCCGGCCATCAAACCCATCGCGGTAAGAATGGTCTGGGAAGTGGCCAACGCCGTCAACATTCCCGTCATGGGCCTGGGAGGCATCACCACTCCCGAAGATGCCGTCGAGTTTCTCCTCGCGGGAGCCACCGCCGTGCAGGTTGGCACCGCCAGCTACGCCGACCCGCGCGCGGTCGAACGCATCGCGAAAGGCCTCGAAAGCTGGTGCGCGCGACACCACATCGAAAAGGCCAGCGAACTCACCGGCAAAATAGACACGATCCGTCCCGAATAAAACCAGCGCGGATGCTGATTGCATTCAAAAATGTGCTTGCCGGCATCATACTTCCTGCTACGCTACCTGCGAACTCTTGCGGTTGCGCGCCCGTGAAAGCAAGGAACGAACCTCTTCGTCCGTCGTTTGGGCGAAGTCACGGTAGAACATGCCCACGGCAAGGAATGACTGAGGAGTCGCCACGCAGATGATCCGGTCCACTTCGCCGCGGATTTCGTTGCAGGTACTCTTCGCAGCCACCGGAACCGCAACTATCACCTGCCTGGCCAGTGGACGCAAAGCGCGGGCTGCTGCCACCATGCTTGCGCCAGTGGCCAGCCCATCGTCAACCAGTATGGCCGTACGCCCATCAACGGGTATGTGCGGATCGCCATCGCGGTAGGCGTGCTCACGGCGTTTGATCTCCAGCTCTTCCCGTTTTGCGACTGCTTCGATAACCTCGGGGGGAATGCCGAACTCCCGGACGACGGATGCATTAATCGCGACCGTTCCGCCACTCGCGATTGCGCCCATCGCGAGTTCTTCTTGTCCTGGCACTCCAAGTTTTCGAACGACGACGATGTCCAGCGGCAGGTTCAGTTCGCAGGCGACTTCATAGGCGACCGGGACACCCCCGCGCGGCAATCCAAACACAATTGCATCCTCATGATCGTGCAGGTTTGCAATTGTCCGGGCCAGCACCCGGCCGGCGTCTCTACGGTTCTGGAACATCATTTTCAGCATCCTCATCTGAAGCGATGCAAATCAAGCGTTTGCAGATGCCCTCCCGTTCGCTCCGGACAATCGGGCCTGAAGAAGAGAACGACGATCTCGAGGAAAACTCGGGCGACTGAAAGCAGGACGTTGAGGCATTGTTGTCAGCTTGCTAAGTATTCATTGAACTTCCTTCGGTATCATGGCCGACAGCAACCGAAGGAGCCGCGGAATGCTCGAAACAACGTGCTGTATCGTCGGCGGAGGGCCCGCCGGAGTCATGGCCGGCTATCTGCTCGCGCGTTCCGGCGTGAGCGTCATCGTTCTTGAGAAGCACAAGGACTTCTTCCGCGACTTTCGCGGAGATACCGTCCATCCCTCGACCCTGCAACTCTTCCACGAACTGGGCCTGCTGCAGAGCTTCCTCAAGATTCCCCATCAGGAGCTGCCTTTTATCAGCGGCAAATTCGGCGAATACTCTTTTAGGACAGCCGATTTCCGCCACCTCCCCACGCAATGCAAATTCATCGCCCTCATGCCGCAATGGGACCTGCTGAATTTCCTCTCCGAACAGGGAAAGCAGTTTCCCGGCTTCGATCTCCGTATGGAACACGAAGCCACCGGCCTCCTCGAAAGCAATGGTCGAATAACCGGCGTCGAAGCTAAAACTCCATCCGGCAACGTCCAGATCAAGGCCGACTTGGTCATCGGCTGCGACGGGCGTCACTCCATCCTCCGCCGGGCCGCTCGCATGGAGGTCATCGAACTCGGCGTTCCCATCGACGTGCTCTGGTTTCACATCAGCCGCAAAAACACCGATCCCGAAATGTCGCTCGGCAATATCAACTACGGCAAAGTTCTCGTTCTCATCAATCGCAGCGAATACTTCCAGGCCGGGCTCATCATCCCCAAAGGATCATTCGAGCAGCTCCGGCAGAACGGACTCGCCGCCTTTCAGCAGGAGATCGCGCGGATCGCGCCCTGGCTCGGCGACCGCGTGTCCGAACTCAAGGACTGGGGGCAGATCAAGCTGCTCTCCGTCCAGATCAATCGCCTCAAACAATGGCACCGGCCCGGACTGCTCTGCATCGGCGACGCGGCGCACGCCATGTCTCCCGCCGGAGGTGTCGGGATCAATCTCGCCATCCAGGACGCGGTCGCCGCCACTAACCTGCTCGCCAAACCCTTGCGCGAACAAAGGGTCACAGAAGAGCTGCTCGCTCGGGTGCAAAAACGGCGGGAGTTCCCCGTGCGCGTCACACAACGCATGCAGACCGCCGCGCATAAAGGAATAGCCGCAGTCTTTCGAAACCCCGGACCCGCGAAAGCTCCCTGGCAACTAAAACTGATCGTAAATCTACCCGGCATTCCGCGACTGCTTGGTCGGGTCGTGGGCATGGGAATTCGCCCCGAGCATGTGCGGCTCAGACCCGACTAGTTAGTAGCCGAAAGAAAATCGCATCGTCGCGACCAAAGGCAGCGGTCTCAAAAGCAAATACTGCGAAGGCGCGCAGCGCGTGTGCCAGTGCGGCCAGCACTTCAGGCCGCGTTCCGGGGAGAACTACCCGGTCCGCCATGCGGCAGGCGGCTCTGCAGCATGCGCGCCTGCTCCAGCGCCATCCCGGTAAGATAGACCGGCGCGGGAGTTGCCACAGCCACCAGTACCCATGAAATCAGCGAGATCATCAGCCCCAGCATGGCCGCCATTTGCAGAGTCAGGGCCACATAACGGCCATCTAGATGCATCACCAGAACCCAGTCTCGCAGCGGCGCCAGGTGATGGATCACCGCCAGCGCCATAAGAAACGCCAAAATCGAAAGGGTGCTGACCGCGATCAGCGTCACGTCGATGGCGCGGTGTAACCGCTGACGGCGGCGGCAGTGATCGCAGGTTTTCAGATGATCTTCATAGTCGGTGCGCATTTCCGGAGAGATCCCCGAGATGTCATAGCGCCAGCTCGAAAGAATATCGCCCACGACTTGATCGGTGCATGATGCCATCGTTCGTGAAATCCTGCGTGTTCCTGCTGCTCCGGAGCCTACCACCAGCTCCCGGGTTACCAACATCTATATTTCCATCCAAAATCGTGAGAGGGTGTCCCCATTAGTATAAATCAGCGCCGCTTATAAAGCGCTCGTGCAAAACATGTTACGCCCCTACAAAACAATAGATTCAAGCGGATGGTCCTGGGTCGCAAGCAAAAGCCTGTTTGCCAGCAAATTCATCCTCTCGCCCAATGCGCGCTCCGCCGAAAACCGCGCCAGCTCCGGAAGATTATTGCTTTCCGACAGATGCGCCAGTACTACATACGCCGCGCCGCCATCGTATTCGCCCTCCAGAAACTCCGCCGCCGCCAAATTCGACAAATGGCCCACACGGGACATTACCCGCTGCTTTACGCTCCACGGATAAGGCCCATCGCGCAGCATGTCCAGGTCATGATTCGACTCCAGCATCAGCACGTCACACTTTTTTAGATGCCGTTTCGCATTCGGAGGCATATATCCCAAGTCGGTCGCGAGGCCAATCCGCACCCCCTCGGCCTCGAAGACAAACCCGACCGGGTCCGCCGCATCATGCGGAATCGTGAACGGAGTCACCGCGATATCGCCTACGCAAAACCCTTCGCCCGAAGAGAAATACTCGACGCCCGGCAACGCGCAGGGATCGGCCTCTACCTTGGCTTCGGAAGCAGGAGCAAGCTCCTGCTGTTCCTCCTCAAAAGCCTCGCGTTCCTCAATCTCAGGGCTCACCGGCGCTGCGGCGACCTCCGCCGCCTCTTTTCGCGCCGCCAGCCAGTCCGCATAGGTCATCCGTTTGCGCGGAGTCATCCAGCGCATCCATGCCCGATGCGTCGATTCGGTAAAGTAAACCGGAATGCCGAGCTTGCGGGCCGTCACCGCCAGCCCCTGCACATGGTCCTGGTGCTCATGCGTAATCAGAATCGCATCCAGCGTGCGCGGGTCTTCCCCGGCCGAGGCCATGCGCTTGAAAAGCTCCCGGCAGGAAACGCCAACATCCACCAGAATTCGCGTCCGCGACGTGGAGACAACCGTGCCGTTGCCTTTGGAACCGCTGGCCAGCACCGTCATCCGCACCATAAAACCGAGCATACGCCGGAAGCGTGTGGAAGTGCGGAACTTTCAGAGCCGCAGTACCCTCACGAATACTGATAAAACCCGCGTCCGCTTTTGCGTCCCAACCAGCCTGCGTCGACCATGCGAATCAGCAGCGGACAGGGCCGGTACTTCGGATCTCCGAGCCCATCCTGCAGCACGCGCATGATGTCCAGGCAAACATCCAGCCCAATAAAATCCGCCAGCGTCAGCGGACCCATCGGATGCGCCATCCCCAGCTTGAACACCTCGTCTACAGCTTCAGGAGTCGCCACGCCCTCCATCACCGCGAACATAGCCTCGTTCAGCAGCGGCATCAGCACGCGATTCGACACAAATCCCGGCGCGTCGTTCACTTCCACCGGAGTCTTCCCCAGCTTCTCCGCCAGAGCCTTCACGGTGTCATAGGTAGTCTGCGAAGTCGCCAGCCCGCGAATCACCTCCACCAGCTTCATCACCGGAACGGGATTGAAAAAATGCATCCCGATCACCTGCTCCGGCCTTCCCGTCTGCGCGGCCAGCTTCGTTATCGAGATCGAAGATGTATTCGTGGCAAGAATTGCGTTATCGGGCAGAATCGAGTCCAACTCAGCGAAAATCGCGCACTTCAGGTCGAAGCGCTCCGGAGCTGCCTCCACCACGATGTCGCAGTCCATCAGCGAAGACCGGACGAGAGTTCCCGCGATGCGTCCCAACGCAGCGTCCATCTCATCCTGCGTCAGCTTGTCCTTGGAAACCTCTCGCGCCAGGTTCTTGCGGATCGAATCCAGCCCGCGATCCAGAAACCGTTGCTCCACCTCGCAAAGCCGCACCGCAAAACCGGCCCGCGCAAACACATGCGCAATGCCGTTTCCCATTGTGCCCGCGCCCAACACACCCACTGTCCGAATCTCACTCATGCCACGCACCTCAAAACAGAAGAGTCTATCAGGACGAACAAGTGGAGAGATCGAGGATTAGTGCGCTTTGATTTCGTAGCTATGCTTTGAGAGCCCGACCAAAGGGAAGGCCCAGAGGCTAGCTCATAGATGGCGCCGAGGCGCGTGTGCCCGTGCGGTCAGTACGAAGTATGGGCTGGACGAGAGGGAGCAGTGGTAGGTCCCCAACATCCAGCCCATTGGACCCTGACACGGGTCAAGGTGATATCTTAAGAGTGTACGCCCCTGAAAGGGCGAGTCAAGAAATTTCCGACAACCTGTTTTTGAGCGAAGCTGAACCCTCTTCTTGCAGGAATTCAGGAGATGCGGGAGTGGTGTACCCGCTGTATTGACACTCGAATTTCCACTCTGTTACAACCAATTGTCTGCACCTCAAGTCCCGTAGATTCCACTCGTATTTACCGGCGAAATCATGGTAGATGAACTGCTGCGTCAACTCGGTGATCTTGTGCTCGGCTCCGTGCCGACGATGATTATTTTCCTGATCCTGGTTTTCGCCTATCGGTTTGTGCTCTATGGACCGCTCGTGAAGATGCTGGCCGAGCGGCGCGCGCGAACTACCGGCGCACTTGAGGCTGCACATGGAGCCATCGCCGCAGCCGACGCCAAAAGCCAGGAATACCAGGCAAAATTGCGCGCGGCGCGGGCGGAGATATTCCATCAGCGCGAGCAGCGCGTACAGCAGTGGACCGCACAGAGGGACAGCGCGCTGGCTTCGGCGCGGCTGGCGGCGCAGGACCGCGTAGCCCAAGCGCGCGCCGGCATTGACGCCGAAGCGGCCTCGGCCCGGGAACAGATCGAGAGCGTCGCCGGCCAGCTCGCCGCGCAGGTTCTGCAGGCAGTTCTCCCTGCCCGCGTGGAGGAGGTCCGTTGAAGCGCATTTCTCAACTCTGCCTGGCCTTCCTTCTGCTGTCCGGCCTGCCCGGAGCCGTCCCGCTCCTTCAGGCGCAGACAGTGCAGGCAACCGCGTCAAAAGCGACGTCAAAGGCCGAAAAGATGGACGCGCCCGAAACCAACCAGCAGTTGGAGGCCTTCCGCCACTCGCCCGCCGTGCAGAACCTCGCCCGGCGCTTACACATAAGCACCGAAGTTGCAGCCAAAGCGCTGGAAGACCTGAACTCGGCGATTCTGATTGGTGCGATCTTGTGGTTCCTCTTCCGGATGGTTCCGAAGATGTACCGCAAGCGTTCGGAAACGCTGCAAAAGCAGCTCTTCGAGGCCAGATCGGCGACCGCCGAAGCCAACGAAAGGCTGGCTGTCGTCGAGGAACGTCTCTCCAAGCTGGGAATCGAGATCGACGCCATCCGCGAGCAGACCGAACGCGACAGTGTCAACGACGAAAAACGCATTCATGATTCCCTCGAAGCCGAGAAGAAGCGCCTCGTCTCATCCGTCGAGCAGGAGATTGAATCCGCCAGTGCAACCGCGCGGCGCGATCTAAAAAAATACGCCGCCACCCTCGCCGTCGATCGCGCCATGTCCGAAATCCGGTTGAGCGCGGACGACGACCGCGCGCTCATCCGCTCCTTTGGCAACGACCTCAGAGGAGAGCGCAACTGATGGCCGCCTTCACCTCACGTTACGCCCGCGCCCTCGCTGATGTTGTTTTCGACGAACGGCTCAGGCCCGAAGAAGTGCAAACGCAACTCGACGATTTCGCCGCCGCCTGGCACGAGAGCGCCGACCTGCGCGAAGTCTTTCTCGACCCGTCGTTTCCCGCAGTGCAGAAGGTTGCAATCCTCGACAAGCTGAATACCCGGCTCAGAATGTCGCAGCAGGTTCGTAATTTCATCGCCGTGCTCATCGACCACGACCGTCTCGAAGCTCTCGACGAAGTGCTGGCCGACTTCCGGCATGAGATGAATACGCGCCTCAATATCGCCGAGGTCGAAGTGACCACAGTGCGCAAACTCGACCATCACGAGCGGCAGTCGCTCGAGGCGCAGGTTGCAGCGATGGCAAAAAGCGCGATCAGCGCAAAATTTCGCGAAGACCCGTCGCTGGTTGGCGGCGTCATCGTAAAAATAGGCAGCACCGTCTACGACGACTCCGTCCGCGGGCGGTTGAACCGGCTCAAAGAGCAACTGGCGGCCAGTTAATCAACTCCCACCCACTGCTTAAGAAGACAAACGCTACAGGAATCCATTAGAAAAGTGATACATGGCGCAGATAAAGGCAGATGAAATCACGCAGCTCCTGAAGGAGCAGATTGCAAACTACGACTCGAAGGTCCGCGTCGACGAGGTTGGAACCATCATCTCGCTCGGTGACGGCATCGCCCGCATCCACGGCCTCGATAAGGTCATGGCCGGCGAGTTGATCGAGTTCCCGCACGGCATCGCCGGACTCGCCATGAGCCTCGAAGAAGACCAGGTGGGCTCGGTCATCATGGGCGATTACGCCGAGTTGCGCGAGGGCGACCAGGTACGTCGTACCGGCAAAATTCTCAGCGTCCCGGTGGGGAACGCCATGATCGGCCGCGTCGTTAACTCGCTCGGCGAACCCATCGACGACAAGGGCCCCATCAACACCACCGAGACGCTCCCAATCGAGCGTCTCGCCCCCGGGGTCATTGACCGCCAGCCGGTGCGTGAGCCCATGATGACCGGCCTCAAGGCCATCGACTCCATGATCCCGATTGGCCGCGGACAGCGCGAGCTGATCATCGGCGACCGCCAGACCGGCAAGACCGCAGTCGCGCTCGACACCATCATCAACAGCAAGGGCAAGGACCTCATCTGCGTCTACTGCGCCATCGGCCAGAAGCGCTCATCCGTCGCCCAGGTAGTGCAGACGCTCGCTGAGCACGGTGCAATGGATTACACCATCGTGGTCGTCGCCTCCGCGTCTGAGCCAGCGCCTATGCTGTATCTCGCGCCCTACGCCGCAACCGCCATGGCCGAGTACTTCCGCGACAACGGCAAGCACGCGCTCATCGTCTACGACGATCTCTCCAAGCACGCCGTCGCCTATCGTGAGTTGTCGCTGCTGCTCCGCCGCCCGCCCGGACGCGAAGCCTATCCCGGCGACGTCTTCTATCTCCACTCGCGCTTGCTCGAACGCTCTGCCAAGCTCAGCAAAGAGAAGGGCGGCGGATCGCTGACCGCGCTTCCCATCATCGAAACGCAAGCCGGTGACGTCTCCGCCTACATCCCGACCAACGTCATCTCCATCACCGATGGCCAGATCTTTCTCGAAACCGACCTTTTCAACTCCGGAGTCCGTCCGGCAGTCAACGTCGGCCTCTCCGTCTCGCGAGTCGGGTTCTCGGCAGCCATCAAGGCCGTCAAACAGGTCGGCGCGACGCTCAAGCTTGATCTCGCCCAGTACCGCGACCTCGCCGCCTTCGCGCAATTCGGCAGCGATCTCGACAAGGCCACGCAGAATCAGCTTAACCGCGGCCAGCGCCTCACCGAACTGCTCAAACAGCCGCAGTTCCATCCGCTCACGGCTGAGAAGCAGGTCATCATCCTGTACGCCGGAACCCAGGGCTTCCTCGACGACATCAAGGTTGAAGACATCCGCGCCTTTGAAGACGGCCTCTACAAATATCTCGACTCCGGCCAGACCGCGCTGCTCAACGACATCGCCACGAAAAAAGCTCTCGACGATAACCTCAAAAAGCGCATCAGCGATGCTCTCAATGAGTACAAGGCCAACTTCCTCGCCGAGCATGAGGACGCGAAACTCAAAGGAACTTCGGCAAAGCCGGCAACCGAAGAAACGAAGCCGGAAGCCAAGGAAGAAGAACCTGCAGGAGCAGCGAAGTAGGGCATGGCAAACGTCCTCGATCTACGGCGGCGCATCCGCAGCGTGAAGAACACGCGCCAGATCACCAAAGCCATGAAAATGGTGTCGGCGGCCAAGCTGCGCCGCGCGCAGGAGCGGGCCATCTCGTCGCGTCCGTACTCGGCCATGCTGGCCAGCGTCGTGGAATCGCTGAAGCGCCGAATCGAAATTATTGATCCGCGCACGGGCGAGCTTCGGCATCCGCTCCTCAAGACGCGCGAGGAGAAGCACGTGCTGGTCATCGTCATCTCGGGCGACAAGGGCTTTGCGGGCGCCTTCAACTCCAGCATCATCAAAGCGGCAGCGCACTTCCTCGATAAGAATGCCGACAAGCAGATCGACGTGGAAGCCATCGGCCGCAGAGGCCGCGATCTTTTCCGGCGGCGCTATCCGGCAGCGAAATTTGTCGAACCGGATTCGGAGCAGGGCGCGGAAAGCGCCAAAGCTTCGCGGCCCGAGCGCCAGCGCGCAGCGCAGATCGAAGTCACAGGGGACCATCCTGACCTGCTCCAGCATCTGAACTTCGACCGCGTGCGCGAAGTAGGCGAGGAAATCGTGGCCCGCTACGAGCACGAGGAAATCGACGCCGCCTACATCGTCTACAACGAATTTAAATCCGTGATTCAGCAGCGCGTCGTCGTCGAGCGCATCCTGCCTATCATCGAGCTCGGCAAACACGATATCGCCGAGGCGCAGGAGATGTCCGTCGAGGAGCGCGCGCAAGCCGCCCACGCTGCCGTGACCGCGGGCGTGAGCGTGCAGCCGGGCGAGGCCGAAGCCAACGTGAAGGAATTCGAGGACGAAGCGAAGAAATTCGGTACCTCTGGAGTCGATTACATCTACGAGCAGTCGCCGCGCGAAATCTTCGAGGCCATTCTGCCGCGCTACATCACCTCGCAGCTCTATCACGCCATGCTGGAGTCGGTCGCCGCTGAGCACGCCGCGCGCATGACGGCAATGGACGCGGCCACCAATAACGCCTCCGAAATGATCGACGACCTCACGCTGACCATGAACCGCGTCCGTCAGGCCGCCATCACCAAAGAAATTATCGAGATCGTCAGCGGCGCAGCCGCAATTTAGAAAGTTTAGATACAGGAACCTATGTCAGAAAACATCGGCAAAGTAATCAAGATCTCCGGCCCCGCCGTGGACGTGCAGTTTGAAGAAGCGAAGATGCCCGGCATCTATCAGGCACTGCGCGTAGTCAGCGACGGCTTCACCGTGCCCAACCCCATCAACGTCATCCTCGAAGTCGAGCAACACCTCGGCGAAGGCCGCGTACGCTGCATCGCAATGGAAGCCACCGAAGGCATGGTCCGCGGCATGAAGGCCATCGACCTCGGCGGTCCCATTTCCATGCCTGTCGGGCGCGAGACGCTGGGCCGTGTGCTCAACGTCATCGGCGAGCCGGTCGACGAGCTTGGCCCGGTCAATGAGAAGCTGCGCATGCCCATTCACCGCCAGGCTCCGGCCTTCGACGAGCAGTCCACCTCAGAGGAGATGTTCGAGACCGGCGTGAAGGTCATCGACCTTATCCAGCCCTTTCTCAAAGGCGGCAAGATCGGCCTTTTCGGCGGCGCGGGCGTCGGCAAAACCGTGATCATTCAGGAGCTCATCAACAACGTCGCCACCAAGCACGGCGGCTTCTCCGTCTTCGCCGGAGTCGGCGAGCGCACCCGCGAGGGCAACGACCTCTGGCTCGAATTTCAGGAAGCCGGCGTCATCGACCTCAAGGATCTCAAGAAGTCCAAAGCCGCGCTCATCTATGGCCAGATGACCGAGCCGCCCGGAGCCCGCCTGCGCGTCGCGCTCTCCGCCCTCACCGTCGCCGAATACTTCCGCGACGAGGAAGGCTCCGACACGCTGCTCTTCATCGACAACATCTTCCGCTTCACCCAGGCTGGCTCCGAGGTCTCGACGCTGCTCGGACGCATGCCCTCCGCCGTCGGCTATCAGCCCAACCTCGCCACCGAAATGGGCGAGTTGCAGGAGCGCATCACCTCCACGAAAAAAGGCTCCGTCACCTCCGTGCAGGCCGTCTACGTCCCTGCCGACGACCTTACCGACCCGGCGCCTGCGACCACCTTCGCTCACCTCGACGCCACCACCGTGCTCTCGCGTCCGCTCTCGGAGCTGGGCATCTATCCCGCCGTCGATCCGCTCGCGTCCAGCTCGCGCATCCTGTCGCCGCGCATCGTGGGGCAGGAGCATTACGACGTAGCGCAGGGCGTCAAGCGCATCCTGCAACGCTACAAAGACCTGCAGGACATCATTGCCATCCTCGGCATCGACGAACTTTCCGAAGAAGACAAGATCACTGTCTCCCGCGCGCGCAAGGTGCAGAAGTTCCTCTCGCAACCCTTCCACGTCGCCGAACAATTTACTGGAATCCCCGGGGCCTACTGCAAAATCGCCGACACGGTGCGTAGCTTCAAGGAAGTCATCGAGGGCAAGCACGACGACATCCCCGAACAGGCCTTCTACATGAAGGGCACCATCGATGAAGTGCTCGAAGCAGCTAAAAAGATGGAAGCCACGGCATAAACGCAACTATGGCAGAAACAAATACACTGCGCGTCCGGCTCGTAACACCCGACCGCATCCTTATCGATCAGACGGCGGATGCGGTCGAGGTTCCGTCCATGTCCGGCTACATTGAAGTCCTCTACGGGCATGCTCCACTGCTCGCCGAGCTCGGCCCGGGCGAGGTTCGCCTGCACGGCGGCAGCAATGACACCGGCCAGCGATTCAACGTCGCTCGCGGCTTTGTCGAAGTGCTGCCCGAGCGCGTAACCATACTCGCCGAAAGCGCCCTCAAGCCGGAGGAGATCGACAAAGGCTCAGCCCAGAAAGAGCTCGACCGCGGCCACAAGCTCTGGAATGAAGCCGGAGACGACGCGCACAAATACGAACACGCCAACGAAATTATCCGCGAAGCCGAGTCAAAGCTTGACAGCGCCAAAGAACACTGAGAAGCTCCGCGCCTCACCGAAAATGTTGATAGCCTCGATCAGCTGAGTACTCGAACTTCATTAGCCCATCGCGATAGTCGATGCGAATGACCAGCACGCCCAGCGTATCCTCACCCAGTATTCCGGAAATCTCCGTTCCCACACCCTGACTGACTCCGCCGAGGTCGAAGACCGGCATCCGGGCGTTCTTCTTCAGCAGATCGCCGAACCGCACCGCGACATCCTGCGCGTAAGAAGTCTTTTTCACTTCGCCATCGACTCCCCGTATTTGCATCCAGTTGTCAGCGTGCACCTTGGAAACACCGGCTGCCGCCTTCGGCGAGAGCACCGACATCTGGGCTCCTGTGTCGATCAAAAATAGCCCTACCTTTTTGCTGTTCATTACGCCTGGAACAATCAGCGCGTGACCGCTGTGGTAGACCTTCATCCAATCGGCCATCTCCGGTGCCACGTAGCGGTCGTGTGGACCGCTGTTCGGCGCGGAATGCTCCCCTTGTCCCTGCGTATTGAGTTCGGCCGGTGCTGCCGCCGCTCCCGGATAGGGAGGCAGAGGGCCCAGCGTCAGCTTGCGCCACGGAAAATCCAGCGTCACGACAAAATTGGAGAAGACGTTCATCCCGATCAACCCGTCGTTGCCAACCACATTGCGGCGATCGCTTACCTCCACCAGGCAATTCTTGAATTCGAGACCGCCAATTTTGATCGAATCGGCCTCGGCCAGATATCCCGACTGTGGCCCGTTGTCCCCGATGCCGGTCGCCTGTGTCCGGGTCACCGGCCTCAGGCCGGCCTTTTTCGCCAGGGCGCTGTTGATAAAAAGGCCGCTCGCGCCGGTATCGATCACCAGGTTCGACTTGTGGTCATTGAAGGCGACCTCCAGCCCCCACGCGCGCACCAGCTCGGCATTGAACATGATGGGCGTGAAGGGGATATCGGTTGTCGCAATCTGCGAGACCACCCGGCATGAGGTGTTGTTCTCCTGCTGGCTTTCGAGCACCGCCAGCTCCACCTTCGCTCGCCGCACTTCCTCGGTATCGCTGTCGTTGGCCGCCAGATACTTCTTCAGTTCCTCGATCCGCCGCGCCTTGGGCAGCGTCTGCACCCACTCCCGCTGTATCTGCGGGCTGTAAGGATCGAGCTGGTGAGCAATCTGAACGTGTCGCAGTGCGGTCGCATAGTAGGAGTTGAATCTGAAGTAGTTCGAGAGCGCCAGGTGCAGCCGCGGATAACATATTCCGTTGGCTTGCGCCGCATTCAGAGTCTTCTCTTCCTCCCATGGCAGGCCCTGCCGATGCTGCACCGCCGCCAGCGCCGTCAATAGCGTCGGCGATTGCGGGTCTATTGTCAGCGCCGCCTGAGCGGTCGTCGCGGCATCGTCAATCTTCTGCTCGGCTAGCAGCACTCGAACCAGGCCGGCCGTCAGTTCCTCGTTCCCGGAAGTTTTCGCGATTTCAGTACGATAGAGGCTCTCGGCCTCCGCGTTTTTGCCATTCATCATGGCTATCTGGGGCGGCGTCAGGGGATGAGGTTGTGCAATGGAACAGTCGTCGGCGTGGCCTGCGACGGGCGCCAGCGCGGCCAGGGCAGTGACAGCTAAAAACCTTCGGAGGGACATGCCGAGTAACCTAGCATCGACTCGCGTCACTCGTAAACCGCAATGTTTCCACCTCTGTTACCTTTCGAGTCTCCTTTGGTAACCACTTTTTATACTGGTGGTGTATCTTGGAGCCTTGGAGCAGTCGCAAAACTTCACCGTAAGATGACCCCCAAACAGGTAAATCTCCAAGTCGCAGCGCTCACCCACGTGGGCAAGGTCAGAACCAGCAACGAAGACGCCTTTGGACACTGCCTCGACGCCGGCGTCTTCGCCGTATGCGACGGCATGGGCGGAGCAGCCGCGGGCGAAGTCGCCAGCCGCATCGCCGTTGACACTCTCATCGAGCGGCTGTGCGCGGTCACCTCGTACGAAAATCGAAGAAAAGTTCTGGAAGAATCCATCGCCGCAGCCAACCGTCTGGTCTACGCGCAAGCCGAGAAGGATACCTCGCTCCAGGGCATGGGGACCACCCTGGTGGCTACGGCAATTCAGGATGGCCAGGCGCTGATCGGCCACGTGGGCGACAGCCGCTGCTATCTCTTCCGAGCAGGCCAGCTCACCCGTCAGACTAACGACCATTCCCTCGTGGACGAGCAGGTGCGGCTCGGGCACATGACGCAGGAAGACGCCGAGCGCTCGCCGCTACGAAACGTGATTACCCGCGCCATCGGCACAAAACAGGCGGTAGACGCCGAGATTACCGAACTGAAGCTTGAATCCGGGGACATTCTGCTGCTCTGTTCCGACGGCCTCACCCGGGAAGTTCCCGAAGCGCGGATCACGGAAATTCTTCGCGGGCGCGGAACCATCGAACAGCTATGCCAACAGTTGATCGACGCCGCAAATGACGCCGGCAGCCACGACAATGTAACCGCCATCCTCGTGCGAGCCGCTTGATCGCCAACCGCTAAACCTTGAACTCCCGATAGCGTCCCAGCAGAGAAGCCGGGCCCGCCACCATCATCCGAACCATATTCCCCACAAACTCCCGCTCGCGAATCAGCGCACCCGCGCCCAGCGCTGCCAGCGCCGTGCCCTGCGACTGAGGGATCTCGAATCGCTGCTCTACCACCGGGTCCGCCACAAGTTCTTCATCGATGCGCGCCAGCAACCCCGCAATGCCCAGGCTCTGCTTAGCGGAAACCGCAATCGCCCCGCTCGCCGTCAGCGCCGCTCGCTGCTCTTCCGACAACAGATCGATCTTGTTCAGCACCTCGACGCGCGGCTTGCTCAGAACATCGAGTTCGCCCAGCACCTTCTCGACCTCAGCTTTATGCTCGTCGCGCATCTCGCTCGACGCGTCCTGAACATGCACCAACACCTCAGCCTTCTGCACCTCTTCAAGCGTCGCGCGGAACGACGTCACCAGTGTATGCGGTAGGTCGCGAATAAATCCCACGGTGTCGGAGAGGAGAATCTTTCTACGGCTCGGCAGCACCAGCGCCTTTAGCTTGGGATCGAGGGTCGCAAACATTCGCGCCGACTCCAACACCCCTCCCTTCGTCAGAGCATTGAACAGCGTGCTCTTGCCCGCATTCGTATACCCAACCAGCGCGACCGCCGGAACCGGAACCGCCTCCCGCCGTTGCCTCTGCTGCGAGCGCACCCGCCGCACATTTTCGAGTTCTTCCTTCAAGTGCAGCAGCCGCCGTTGAATGCGCCGCCGATCGGTCTCCAGTTGCGTTTCGCCCGGGCCTCGCGTACCAATACCGCCGCCAAGCTGCGACATCGCAGCGCCGTGACCCGTCAGCCGCGGCAGCATGTACTCCAGTTGCGCCAGCTCTACCTGCAATTGGCCTTCGCGCGTTCGCGCATGTCGCGCAAAAATGTCCAGGATTAACTGCGTCCGATCCACAATCCGGCAGGGCAGCGCATTTTCCAGGTTGCGAAGCTGCGTCGGCGTCAGATCGCGGTCGAACAGAATCACGTCCGCCCGCGCCGACGCTGCAACGCCCGCAATCTCTTCGACCTTGCCGCTTCCGATCAGCGTCGCCGGATCGGGTTTAGGCCGCCGCTGGATGATCTCCGCCGCAACCTCGCCGCCAGCCGAGACCACCAGTTCGCGAAATTCCTCGAGCGATGCCTTCAAGTCAAAAGATGCGACAACGGGCAACGAAGCAAAATCCTCGTCTATGATCTCCGGACTTGTCGAATCCGGCTCGCCATCAATCGGGAAAGGTTTTCTCGCAATCGCGGCCTCGCGCGCATGGGCCGCGGTACGCAACAGCGCAGGCGAACGGCGCTGCGCCGTAAACTCCACCGCGACCAGGACGGCGCGATCGCCGCCGTGCCGAGTGCGCTGCCTGTTTTGACTCAATGCGGATACACCGTCAGCATGAATTTACGCAAAGCATTCTAACGCAGGGATAATTCGCGCGCTCACCGGGGCTGCCGCGCGGTCACGAACCGCTGTCGTCGCCGTGCGCCGAAGCCCCGGCCGACGAACCATGCAATCCTCCGCCCGCGGGGCGATGCGCCTCATGCATGACCGAACGGCTGCTCACAACTGTGGATATCGCGTGCTTAAAGATCAATTGCTCCTGGCTGTTATTCTCCAGCAGCACTGAATATTTATCGAAGGACCGGATCTTTCCAGTCAGCTTGACCCCGCTGACCAGATAAATCGTGATGGGTGTCTTATCCTTGCGAACGGTATTCAGGAAGGTGTCCTGAATATTTTGCGCCGGCTTGTTGTCCATGTGCCGATCTCCTGGTGTCATTCATCGTGAAAAATTAAGTAGGTGAAGCATAAATAGTTGAAGCCAAAAACAACTCAGCCTCCGGACATAACTTACCGGATGCTCCAACCTGAGTAGTACCACAATAAAGCCACTGGAATACTCAACGCAATCTCCCCACTTGTTTTCATGCCTCTCATGCGGGTGAATCGCCTCCCTTTCATCGCAAGCCGGAACGTCAATACTGCTCCGAATCTTTTTGGATGCGTAAATATTGAAATTCGCTGGCTCCGCGCTACCAAGGCGCTACACACGGCACGCGTGGAGAATGATCAAGTCAAGACAGTCCTGAGGAACAACGTCTGCCGCCGCTTCGGCGCCGATCGCGGGACCGTCATCGGCGGAGGAGGACTCACTCTTGGCGCCAAAATCCGCTGTCCAGCGCGCTACCTGCGGCGGCCCCTTTTGCGCCGGCCACTCCGAATATGTCTCTTCTCCGTTCCTGCTGGAGCACCAGCCTTCGGCGCAGGCGTCGTCCCCGGAGGCTCGACCTTCTTCACCAGATCCCCCTCCAGCCGGTAGGTCTCCGTCGTAGTCTGGGCCGCCCGCGCCGCGCCTGTCGCCGGATCAATCGATACATCGCCGCCCATCGCCACCTTGAATGAGAAGGTCGGCTCCGTCTGTCCGCCAAAAACCCCGCTTCCAATCGTTAGCGGGAGATAACCCTCAATATCCCTTTCGCGGAACGCGCCCTCATAGCGGTGTTTCCTCGTGTTCCAGGTGAAAACCCGCACCTGGTCGAAATCGTATGGCAGGCCGTCTTTCCACGAGTTGGTCATCGCCACGTACTCCGGAGCCTGCCCATCTGGAAACTTCGAGCCCGGATCGTCCACCGTTCGCAGCCGGTACGCGGCCACATAGCGCTGATTCTCCGCCAGCCCCGCAATCTCCTGGGGAATATCAGTGTCCAGCATCCGCGACCACACCCAGCCAGTATGCCCTTGGTCGTCGCGCACCAGCCACCAGTCCTGCATCGGCGGACCCTCCGGCACAGCCGGCGCCTCCTCTGCGCCCTTCTTCCCGGCTCGCTTCTTCAGAGCATGTTTCTGAGGCACAGGCAGCGGGACCGGAACCGCCTGAGCAGGCATCGGTTTCAAAATCGAAGCCCGTGTCAGCAGCTGGAGCTTCGCGTTCTCCGGCAGCATGTAGAAATGCTCCTGCTCGCGCCCCGGAGCGATATGCAGATTCGATTCGTCGCGCAGCACCCCGGTCACAATCACCGGATCGTGCGCATTCTCCTTTGCCAGAGCCACAAATTGGTCATATGTCTTTTGGTCGATCACCACATGGTCATCGATCCATCCGATCGCGCCCTTTTCGGTCTTCACCTGGTAGAAGCGCCGGTCGTGTCCCACCACCTCCAGCCGCTCCCCGTTCTGCACGTCCGCAACGCGGCTGGTCACCGCCGCCAGGCGGTCCCGCAAGAACGTCTCCTTCGCGGAGACATAGACATATTCCTTATGAGGCTTGGGCGAGAACCGTCCGCACCCGGAAAAAAACAGTGACAACAGTAGAAAGGCAAGCGAACATCGCAAGCGGCAGCGGACAAAAGAAGAAGAAGACATGACCTCGATATCTCTGAGAATAGCATTCGAAAAATGCGATGTCGCTCGCTGCGGAGACTCCCGGTCAAATTATCAAAATGAACGATTACCTGGAAAAACTTGTGGCATAAATGCCACTAATCCGCAGCCACTACCGCCAAAGCGCCCGATGCAGTAGTTCCACCGCTGGTCGCAAAGCTGGTCAGCGCGCCCGCAGTCGTGGTCTGAATCGTGAACACCTGCAGATCCGGCGACCCGCTTGCACACGCAACCGCGAGGTAGGTATGGGAGATGTCTTCGGTCAAGTCGACGGGATTCCTCCCCGTCGCAAAGGGCGATCCGGTGATCTGCGTCAGGCCCCCCGTAGTCGATAGCGAAAAGGCGCTCACTGTCCCGTCGGTCCGGTTGGTCACATAGACGTAGGCGCCGGTTGAATCGACCAACACTGCTGACGGACCGAGACCCGTCGCGTAGGGTGAGCCGGAAAGCTCGGTCAGCGCGCCGGTCGATGCAATGGAGAGCACCCGCACGCCATTCACCCCCGTCTCGGCGACGAACAAATACGTGCTCGACGGATCCACCGCCATCCCCTGATCCGCATTCGCCGAGGCCTTCGGCCTCAGAATCTGGTTGGTTTTGGACAGCGCTCCACTGCTCACGTTGAAGGTGCAGATGTCCACGCCGCCCGTGCCCAGCGAAATGTACACCAGGCTGTTATTGGGAGTAAATATAATCCGGTTCGGGCCTCCGGGATCGAGGCCCAGCGTACCTCCCTGCTGGGTTAGAAGGCCGGTACTCGAATTGATCGAGAAAACATACGCCGCCGGAGTCAGATCAGCCGCGACCAGCCATCCGCCTGAGGGATCAACCTTGAGCGCAATCGGGCTGATTCCTGTCACCAGCGCGTTTCCGCTATTCAGGATGCTTAAAGCACCATTACTGCCGACGGAATATCCGTAGATAGCTCCGGCAAGGCTGGCCACATAAACATACGCGCCACTCGGAGTTACCGTCATCGCGCTCGGAGCGACGCCCATCAAATACGGAGAATTGGAGGTGCCAGTAAGGTTGCTGGTGCCAATCGAAAAGCCGGTGATCGTACTTGCTGTCCCGTTAGCGACGTAAAGGAGGTTGCCGCTGCCTCCCGGGGGAGTCGGGTTCGTCTCAGGAACAAAGAACTTGCCGCAACCCGCAAGGCAGAGCAGGAATAAAACCGGAACGATTCGGGGAAGGGATTTCCAGAATTGCATTCTTATCTGCCTCACTAGGACGTATCTCTTGATATCACCGGAGCAGGGCGCTTGTCGCCCTGCTGCAGCCAACAGAACAGACGCAACCGGGAGAGAAAATGTTCACCGGACAAAAAGGGCTTCGCCCAAAGTACCGCCCCGGAACGAAACAGAAGTGCAAAATCAGGCCGGGACGGCCGCGCGCTCCGCATCGAGCACGCTGCCAACCGCATGAACCACGGACGCAATCCGGACGATTCCGAGAATCGTCTCCTCGGAAACCCCTTTTTCGCGCACCACTTTTTCATGCGCATCCACGCATTTGCCGCACCCGTTGATAGCCGAAACGGCGATCGACCACAACTCGAAGTCAACCGCGTCCACGCCATGCGTGCGCAGCGCGTTCATCCGCAGCTTCGCCGGCAGCGTGCCATATTTTTCGTTGGAAGAAAGGTGCAGAAAGCGATAGTAGATGTTGTTCATCCCCATCACGGCGGCGGCGGACTTGGCCGCTTCAAGCGCCTGCGGGCTCAAGTGCTTGGCGCCCTCAACCAGCGCGGCCTCCGTAAATTCCGCGTTGCGGGTAGCGATCGCCGAAGCGACGACTGTCCCCCAGACCTGCTGCGGAGTCAATTCCGTATTCTGCCGCACCAAAGTGGAGTAATTCAACTTCAGATCCTTCGCATAGGTGGGAAGGTCGTCAATCAATGCATCGATGGACATAGATTTTCCTCTCCGGAGAAAGGCTCAGCCGCTAGTGAGCGGCCGAGCATGGTGATTTCAATGAGTGCCGGCAAGAGCTAGGCGTGGATGGTCTCTTCGCCCTTCTGCCAGTTGCACGGGCAGAGTTCGTCTGTCTGCAAAGCGTCCAGCACCCGCAAAACTTCCTGCGGATTGCGGCCCACCGAAAGATCGGTGACATAGACGAAGCGGATGATGTTCTCCGGATCCACGATGAAGGTAGCGCGCTGCGCCACACCGGCGTTGACGTCGAGAATGCCAAGCTCGCCGGTCAGGTCGCGCTTCACATCGGCCAGCATGGGAAACGGCAGCTCCTTCAGGTCTTCATGGTTGTTACGCCACGCCAGATGCACGAACTCTGAGTCGGTGCTGCCGCCAAGCACCTGCGCGTCGCGGGCCTCGAACTCGTTATTCAGCTTGCCAAAGGCCGCGATCTCGGTAGGACAGACGAAGGTGAAGTCCTTGGGCCAGAAGAAATAAACCTTCCATTTGCCCGGATAGCTTTCGTCCGTGATGGTCTCGAACGCCTTGTCTTTATCCGTGCTCACGGTTGCAATAACTGAGTAGGAAGGAAATTTTTCGCCGACAGTCAACATATGTAACTCCTCTATAGGGGGATAAAGTAAACAGTTTGTGAGAATGACGAAAGCTCAACGAGAATTATTTTTGGCAATCTGCGCACAGCCCCAGAACGTCCACGGCATAACGTTGCGCCAGGAATCCCCCGCGCAACTTGCGCGCCTTGGACGCAAAGCCCAGCTCACTCGCATCGATATCGGTGATCGACTTGCAGGCGGTGCACACCAGGTGGTGATGCGGTCTTGCGTTCGTCTCTACCCGCAGCGAGCCATGGTGCAGGCTCACCTCACGGAAGACGCCGCCTTCGATGAAGAGATGGATGTTCTTGTACACCGTAGCCAGCGAGACCGATGGAATCTTCGCCTTCACCCGCTCATATACCTCTTCGGGGCTCGGGTGACCATGCATGGCCCGCAGCGCCTGATAGATCACCTGTCGCTGGAGGGTGACTGCTATACCCGATTGCTCGCACAGTGCACGGAACTCGTTATGGGCTATAGTCATTAATAATATTTATTAAACAATAATAGTTATTGTCCGTCAAGCGGGACTCCTTATGTGCGGAATTCTTCTGTCAATTGGATTCGTAAGCAGCGCGCAGGATTCAGCGGGATCAGTTCGGAGCGTCAGGATTATTCTTGCCCGCTTTTTTTGTGAATCGCTCGTCCAGTGGCTGGCGTCCTCGGAAACCCGCGTCCAGCGTGTGCCAGAACTCGATACGGCTCTCGCCCAACTTCCAGCACAGCAGAACCGTCTCGCCGTCGATCAGGCAGGGAAAGTCCAGCAGACCGGTTTCAATATCTTTCACCTGCACGCCAATCGCGTCGATCTCGGCAAGGGAGTCCTTGGCCGCCTGCACATGCGATTCATACGCCGCACGCTGCCGCCGCACTCGATCCACATCAACGAACAAACCGCCCGCGAGAAAAATCTTCCGGCTCAGCGCATGGATGCGCTCTTCGATTTGTTCCGCCGCGAGTTTGGCTTCAACCGCGCGCTTCAGCAACGATTCGAGCACGGGGAGCAGCGACTGCGCCTCGTCGAGCGTAAAGTGTTTAAGTTCAAAGTCCATATCAGACATGAATCTCCAACATCCGATCGAGCGCAACGCGCGCCCAGTGCTTCACATCGTCTCGCACTTTGATCTGATTCACCACGCGGTCCTCGATCAGGTTCTCCAGCGCCCAGGCCAGATGTTGCGGACTGATGCGGTACATCGTCGTGCAGAGGCAGCCGGTGTCATCGAGCGTGATGATCTTCTTGCCCTTCGGCCCGAACTCCTTCGCCAGCCGGTTCACCAGATGAATCTCCGTTCCGATGGCAAACATCGCTCCCTCAGGCGCGTCCGAAACAAGCTGAATCAACCGCTCCGTAGAGCCGAGCGCATCTGCCTTCTGGCAGACCTCCCAGCGGCATTCGGGGTGAACGATCACCTGAATGCCCGGATACTTCGTGCGCACCGCATCCACATGCTGCGGAAGAAAGCGTTGATGCACCGAGCAGTGACCTTTCCAAAGGATGACCTTCGCAGCCTTCAGCCGCGCGGGCGCAATACCGCCGCCGATCTGGTAAGGGTCGAAGACCACCATCTGGTCCAGCGGAATCCCCATCGCAAAGGCCGTATTGCGTCCCAAATGTTGGTCGGGCAAAAAGAGAATCTTCTCCGCGCGCGCAAACGCCCACTCGAAGGCCTTGCGCGCATTGGAAGAGGTGCAGACCAGACCGCCACGCTCGCCGCAGAAAGCCTTGATCGCCGCCGTTGAATTCATATAGGTCAGCGGCAGAATCTCATCGGGACGAATCCCGGCATCGAGCAGCGTATCCCAGCAGGCTTCCACCTGGCCGATCTCGGCCATGTCGGCCATCGAGCAACCGGCATTCAGATCGGGCAGAATCACCTTCTGATCCGCTCGCCCAAGCACGTCCGCGCTCTCAGCCATAAAGTGGACGCCGCAGAAAACAAGATACTTCGCTTCAGTCGCCGCGGCAATTTTGGAAAGTTTGTAGGAGTCGCCGGTAAAGTCGGCGAATCGAATTACTTCGTCGCGCTGGTAATGGTGGCCCAGCAGAATGGTGCTCTTGCCCAGCTTGCGCCGGGCTGCGGCAATCCGCTCATCCATCGTGTGGTCAGGCATCGCCAGGTAGTTTTCGAGGGAGCAATTCTGCTGCTCCTCAACAGTCGGCAACGCAACGACTTCTTCTTCGAGTACACTCATTCTTTTTCCGCCTTCAGTCCGAGTTCCGGACGGGGATGTTGAAAGCAATTTCCAGATTGCAGTCGATTCGCTGTGGCTTGCGCCACCCAACCGGCGGGGATGTTGCAATCTACCTACTATATGGATGCGCCGAAAGACCATTCGTTACAAAAAACGAGCAGCCACCAAGACGTTCCTTGCAATGATTTTAATACAACCGTAGCCTTCCCATCAGGCAGTCGCATCGCCCATCCAAATGTCGTGCCTGAACCGTTCTCAGAATGACATTGCGTGGATGAATCTGTGTCCCAGCCCCCGTTTGTGACGCGGCAACGGCGCAGGTATCATAAAAATCAATGCACTTTGCCGACTCCATCGTTATCTTTATGCTCGCCTTGATCCTCTTCGGTCCGAAGAAGATGCCCGAAATCGCGCGACAGATCGGCAAACTCATGGTGGAGTTCCGTCGCGCCTCGAACGAATTCAAATCGCAGATTGACGAAGAGCTGCGGACAATGGAGCAGCAGGAGCGGCAAAAGAAGCTGGAAGCCGCAGCCTCGCAGGCTCCCGCGCTTCCGGCCCCGGAGAGTGCCACTGCCGAGGAATCACCCCAACCGGTGATTCTGCCTCCATCAACTGGCGAAATTATCAGCGCGAATCGCCCGTACATGCCAGTAGCATCTACCGAATTGCTGGAGGCGGCAGCGGTTGAGCCGCATCCCGCCTATGCGGAAGCTCTCGCATCGGAAGAAAATAGAAACGCCTCCGAGGCCGACTCCGAGCCGGAGAATGCGCAGGCCACAGTAAACCATGGATGACATTCTCGACCGCGCCCGGTCTGCAGTAACCCAACGCGCCGAACTACCCGGAATGAGCCTCCTCGAACACCTCGAGGAGCTACGGAAGCGACTTATCCATTCGGTCGTCTATCTCGTCGTCGGCTTTGGCGTGGCATATGGGTTTCACGAGAAAATCTATCAACTGATGCAGGCGCCTATCACTTACGCGCTGCACAAGCACGGCCTGCCGACTCAGCTGATCATTCACAACCCGGTCGACGGCTTCAATATGTACCTGAAGATCAGCTTCATGGCCGGCTGCATCCTCGCGTCGCCCTTTGTCCTGTACCAGCTCTGGCTCTTCATCTCGCCGGGCCTCTACCAGAACGAAAAGCGCTACGTCATGCCCTTCATGGCGGCGACCATCACTCTCTTTCTTGCCGGAGCCTTCTTCGGCTACAGATGGGTCTTTCCCGGTTCGCTCGACTTTCTCTTCAGCTTCAGCCACCAGTTCCGGCCTCTAATCGAAGTTAACGAATACACCGATCTCTTTCTGACCGTCATTCTCGGGCTCGGCATCGCCTTTGAGCTGCCAATTCTGGTTCTCTTCCTCTCGCTTTTCGGCATAGTCAGCCCCCGCTTCCTGTGGAAGAATTTGCGCTTTGCGATTCTGATTATTTTTGTAATTGCGGCCATCATCACGCCCACGCCCGATCCTCTGACCATGTGCGTCTTCGCGACTCCCCTGCTTTGCCTTTATCTGCTTAGCATCGGAGTTTCGTACATGGTTCACCCGACTCGCCGCAGGAAAAAGAAGGAAGCCCAGGCTTAGAAGGCTCGAGAGCAATTCAGGAATAGATTCAGATCATGTTTGCAGGAGCATCGCCGGGCTACTGGATCGCCTTCCACGCAATTGTGGCGGTGCTGCTTTTCGTCGATCTGGGAGTTCTACAGCGCTTCCGCCCATCGGTGTCGATCCGCACCGCATGGAGCTGGACTGCGGTTCTTGCCGCGCTTGCTTTCTGCTTCGCACTTTTCCTCTCGCGGACCCAGGGCAAACAGCGCGGATTGGAGTTCCTTTCCGGCTATCTGGTTGAAGGCTCACTCAGCGTCGACAATCTCTTTGTCTTCCTTCTCATGTTTCGCTCCCTGGAACTGGATATCGAAGAGCAGCGCCGCGTGTTGCTCTGGGGCGTGCTCGGCGCCATCGTTATGCGTGCTGGCTTTATCTTCGCAGGAGCTTCATTACTGCTGCGGTTCGCGTGGCTCGAGTACATCTTTGGAGCGTTTCTGTTGATCGCCGCCGTTCGCCTGCTGCGGCACAAACCGGATTCCGCCTCGCGGTCGGGACCGGCGCATTGGCTCCTGAACCGTGCCAGGAACGCACCGCTCGCCCTTTCTTCATTCCTGTTGATTGTGCTGGCGGTCGAAGCTACCGACCTGATCTTCGCGCTTGACTCTATCCCGGCAGTGCTCGCGATTACGCGGGACACTTTCATCGTCTACACGTCAAACATCTTCGCCATTCTTGGCCTGCGCTCGCTCTATTTCGCGCTGTCGAGCGCCCTCGACAGATTGCGCCTCCTGCACTACGGGCTGGCCTTGATTCTCGCCTTTGTAGGGGTCAAAATGCTGTTGAACCACTGGATTCAGATTCCCGTCACTTGGTCGCTGGCCTTCATTATTCTGGTGCTGGCCGTATTCACTCTTGCCAGCCGATCTACCGCCCCAAAGCCGTCTCCGGCGCAACTTCAAAGCTGACCTGTCTGCCCCGCACTACCGAGTGCTTCGCAAAATTCGCATCGTCGCGCTTTGGAAAATCATTCCGGTAGTGCGCGCCACGACTTTCCTCGCGCGCCAACGCCGAAAGTACGATTAGTTCGGCCACGGTATGAAGGTTTGCCAGTTCCAGCGAAGCCCGCTCCGCCGCCGGGGCGATGCCAGTCCGCTCCAGCTCCTGCAGCATCGCTGACAAGCCTGCGGCAGTGCGGAGCAACCCGGTATTCTGCCACATCCGGTGCTGCAATTCCTTCAGCAACCCGGCTGCATCCTCCGCAGGCGAAGCAGCAAACTCCCGTGCTTTCTCCACTCGGCCAACCGGAACCGCGCCGGTTTCCCGCATCGCCGACGCAGCGCGAGCGCCAAAGACCAGTCCTTCCAGCAATGAGTTGCTGGCCAGCCGGTTTGCGCCATGTACACCCGTGCAAGCCACTTCGCCTGCCGCATACAAGCGCGGCAAGGAAGTGCGTCCATCCACATCAGTTCGTACACCGCCCATCAGGTAATGGGCCGCGGGACGCACCGGAATAAGATCCCGCGATAATTCAAGGCCGTGCTGGGCAAGAAATCCGGAAATTCCAGGAAATCGCTTGTGCAGGTCAATTCCGGTGACATGACGCATGTCCAGATAAACCGGAAGCTGCGCGCCATCCGCACCGGTGCCTTCGCGGGTAATCGCCCTCGCCACCACATCGCGCGGAGCCAGCTCCAGCAGCGGATGATAGCGCTCCATAAAGCGCTCGCCGTGGGCATTGCGTAGATACGCACCTTCCCCGCGGAGCGCTTCCGACAAAAGAAAACGCGAAACGCCGGGAAGGCTCAAGGCCGTAGGGTGAAACTGGTAAAACTCCATGTCGGAGATTTCGGCGCCCGCACGCCATGCCATCGCGATGCCGTCTCCAGTAGCTACCGCCGGATTCGTCGTATCGCTGTAGACCTGCCCTGCGCCGCCGCTGGCCAGCAGAACGGCGCGCGCGCGAACCGAACCCACCACGCCAGCCGCGTCGAGCAGTATCGCGCCCACCACCGCGCCGTCTTCGACAATCAAATCCGCGGTCGTCGTCCACTCCAGCAGCGTGATGTTCTTCTGCGCGCGCGCATGAGCCAGCAGCGACCGGCCGATCTCCGCACCTGTCGCGTCGCCGTTTGCGTGAAGAATGCGGCTGAGGCTGTGCGCGCCCTCGCGCGTCCGCATCAGGTCGCCATTCTCGCGGTCGAAGCCCGTCCCCCACCGCAGCAGTTCCTCCACGCGCAGCGGACCCTCTTCAACCAGCACCCTCGCTGCCTCACGATTCACGAGTCCATCGCCGGCGTTTACCGTATCTTCAAAGTGCAGCGATACATCCTTATCGCCGCCCATCGCCACGGCAATGCCGCCCTGTGCGTAGTTGGTGTTCGATTCGCCCAGCGCCTCTTTCGTAACCACCAGCACACGTCCGGTTTCGCATAGCTCAATTGCGGCACGCAATCCGGCAATGCCCGCGCCCACAATTAGATAATCTGTTTCCCTTGCAACTGCCATAACGTTTTGAGGCTACCACGCAAGTCATTTAGACGGTGCAATCCGGGCAAGAGGTTCACGTCCCTCTCAGAGTCCGATACGATGAAAGCATCGTGCGCACAATCCGCGTTAAGACAGTCTCGGCCAGCTATCCTATCAATGTTGGCTCCGACTTCGTCTCCAATTTCGGCAGACACCTGCGCAAGTTCGGTGGCAAAAACCCGCCGCGCGTGTTCGTTCTTACCTCACCGGCGATCTGGTCGCTTTGGGGCAAACAGTTTGGGTCCACGTTTCCCAAAGATCAGCCTCCTACGGTCCTCTTTCTCGCGCCGGGGGAGCAGAACAAGCGGCTTGGTAGCCTCGAACGCCTGGCAACCGAGCTTTCCACGGCCGGCGCAGATCGCTCTTCGCTGCTCATAGCGTTCGGAGGAGGGATCGTCGGCGATGCGGGCGGGTTCCTGGCCGCCATCTACATGCGGGGAATTCCATACATCCAGATCCCAACGACCCTCCTGGCGCAGGTCGATTCTTCCGTCGGCGGCAAGACCGGCGTTAATCTGGCTACCGGCAAAAACCTTATTGGCAGCTTCCACCACCCGCTCGCCGTCTTCGCTGACGTGGGCGTCCTTGAAACACTACCGCCGCGCGAGCTGCGCGCCGGACTCTTCGAGAGCGTCAAGGCCGGAATTATCCGCGATCCGGGCCTCTTCCGCTTCCTTGAACGCAACCGCGAGACCATTCTCGCCTGCGATCCTGCCGCGCTCAAACGCGTCGTCGGTGCGTCCATCGCCATGAAGGCCGAAGTCGTCGGCATTGACGAGCGCGAGTCTGGCCTGCGCATGATCCTCAACTTCGGACACACACTCGGCCACGCCATCGAAGCCGTGACCGGCTACAAGAAACTTCTCCACGGCGAAGCGATCGCCTGGGGAATGCTGGCGGCACTCCAGGTCAGCCGTTCGCGCCACCTGCTTTCAGAGAAAGACGCTCACCGCATGGAGCAACTCATACGCGCCTACGGACCCCTGCCGCGCTTCCGCGCCCGCATTCCGGAACTGCTCGAGGCCGCCGGCCGCGACAAAAAGAACAGAGCCGGAACCCGCCGCTTCGTGCTTGCTCCGGGCATCGGCAAGGCAATCGTCGTCGAAAATGTGACAGATGCGGAACTAACCTCTGCTCTGGAGTGGACTTTGAGTGAGGCGGCAAGATGAGTGTGACGGGCGGGAGCGCCACCGGCGCGCAACCGGCGGGAGCTACCGACGAGCAAAGCTCCGCTGCGGCTGTGCGCAAGATGTTCGACAGCATCGCTCCGCGCTACGACCTGCTGAACCATGTGCTTTCCTGCAACGTTGACCGCCTGTGGTGGAACCGCACCGCGCGCCGCTTTCGCAAAATCCTCGCGCAGCCTGAAGCATCAATCCTCGACATCTGCTGCGGAACAGGAGATATGACGCTGGCGCTGCTCCGCCATCGTCCACAGATGGCAAAGGTGATTCTTGCAGGCGACTTTTCCCACGCGATGCTGGCCCGCGGAAAAGAGAAATTCCGAAATCGCAACGTTGTCGCGGTCGAGGCCGACGCGCTTCATCTTCCTGTGGCAGATAACGGGCTCAATCTCATCACCACGGCCTTCGGCTTCCGCAACCTTGCGAATTACGAAGCGGGATTGCGTGAGTTTCACCGGGCGCTCAAATCTGGCGGAGAACTCGGCATCCTTGACTTCAGTGAACCTGGCGGCGTGCTGGGCAAACTTTATGCCTTCTACTTTCGGCGCATCCTGCCCGCCATCGGCGCTCGGCTTTCGGGTCTGGGAAGTGCTTACAGATATTTGCCCATCTCCGTTCATCGCTTCCCTCCTCCACCGGAGATGATCGCCCTGATGCAAAAATCCGGCTTTACCGAGGTTTCCTGGACTCCCTACAGCTTCGGAATCGCAGGGCTCTATCGCGGCGTCAAACTATAGCGGCCCACGCGTCGTCAAGTGTACGCTGTAGATTGCCATGAGCCAGGTCATGCTTGGAAAGCCGGATCGCACCGCCGCCTCCGAAAAGAAAGTTGCGGCAACGCTGTCGGTCGCCGCTGCCGGGGTCATGGCCGTGCTCAAGCTCATCGTGGGCCTGCTTACCGGCTCGCTCGGCATGTTGTCCGACGCGGCGCACTCGGGCATTGATCTCGCCGGAGCCGTGCTTACGCTGCTCTCCGTGCGCGTCTCCGACAAACCAGCCGATGAGGACCACCCCTACGGCCACGCCAAAGTGGAAAATATATCGGCGTTTATTGAGACCTTCCTCATGCTGGCCTCAAGCGTCTGGATCACCGCCGAAGCCCTCATCCGCATCTTCATCAAGCCCGTAGCACTGCGATACAGCGTGTGGCCGCTGCTCGTTCTCGCGCTCTCTATGGCCGTGGACCTCTGGCGCTCGCGCCAGCTTCGGACCGTAGCCACCCGCCACCAGAGTGACGCTCTCGCCGCCGACGCCTTTCACTTCTCATCCGACATCTGGGCGAGCGCCGCTGTTTTCATCGGGCTGTGCGCCGCGTGGACCGGCTCGATTTTCCACATCGCCTGGTTGCGGTTCGCCGATCCCATCGCCGCCATCGTTGTTTCAATTCTCATCCTGCATTTCGGGTGGCGTCTTGCATGGCGAACCGTGGCCGCGCTCACCGATTCGGTGGCGCCGGAAACGCACCGCCGCGTTCTCGCCGAGCTACAGCATACCGAAGGCGTTCTCTCTATCGATCAGGCGCGGATGAGGCGCGCAGGCAACAAATACTTCGCCGACTTCACGATCTCGCTCTCACGCCACCTTACCTTTCAGCGAACCGAAGATCTCGTGCGCGAAGCCACCAAGGCGGTGCATCGCGTGCTGCCCGGAGCCGACGTCGTCGTCCACACCGTCCCCCGCTCTACGCTCGCTGAAAGCATGTTCGACAAGGTTCGCGCTGTAGCCTTGCGAAACAATGTGACCCTGCACGACGTCAGTGTGCAGTCGTTCAATGGCCGTTTGCGGGTCGAGCAGCATCTTGAAGTGGACGAAAATCTTTCCCTGCGCCAGGCGCACAGCTTTGTCCGCCGCATTGAAGACGAGATTCGCCACGAACTGCCCCAGGTGGCGGAGGTTCTCACCCATATCGAGAATGAGCCCGCGACCATCGAAAATCCCCAGATTCTTGAACGCGATCGCAGCATTGAAGCGCATCTGCGGCGCGCGGCGTCGGGGTTTCCCGCCATTCTCGACATCCACCACGTTGGAATGGGGCGCATCGGCGACAAGCTCCAGGTCTCCTGCCACTGCACACTGCCCGATGAGATGCCGATGCAGCAGGTGCATGAAATCATCACTGGACTCGAAGACCGTTTTAAGCTGGAGTGTCCCGAGGTCCACCGCGTACTGATCCACCCCGAACCCGCAACCGACAACCGCCACTAGAGGAGAAGCCATGATCGCCCGCGCCGAGTGGAAAAAAGGAATGCTCTTCGAGGGCCGCTCCGAGAGCGGTCACGCAATCACTTTCGACGCAACCGCCGAACACGCCGCTGGACCCAGCCCCATGGAAGCCGTGCTCGCCGCGCTCTGCGCCTGCACGGCTGTCGATGTCGTTAGCATTTTGGAGAAAAAGCGCGAACCAATCACGGGGCTTACCGTCTCCGCAAATGCCGAGCAGTCAGCAGGACCGCCGCGCATCTTCACTCGCATCCATCTGACCTATCGCATTCGCGGGAAAGTCGCAAGAAAAGCCGCAGAGGATGCTGTAGCTCTCTCCAAAGACAAGTACTGCTCTATCTCAAAGATGCTGGAGAAGGCCGCCGAGGTCGACTACTCCATCGAGTACGCTGATTAAGGATGCTGCGCGCTTTTCAATTCGTCCTCATTCTGCTCATGCTTGCCGTGCTGGCCATGTTTTCCGCCATCACCACCATGCACTTCGCGATCCATGGAGCCGAAGTCACCGTGCCCGCCTTCAAAGGACTCACTGTAGCCGAGGCCACCAACAAAGCTGCGGCGCTGGGCCTCAATTCCAGCGTGGACAATCACTTTTACAGCGTGGACATCCCTGCCGGGCATATAGTCAGCCAGTCACCCGCGCCTGGAACAGTGGTGCGCCACGAGTGGCATGTGCGCCTTATCGAGAGCCTTGGACCGCAGCGCGTCGCTATTCCGAATCTCATGGGACTTGACCAGCGCGTCGCCTCGATCCAGATTCGCCGCGCTGCGCTGGAAATCGGATCGACCGCAGAAATACCATGGGCTTATGCGCCGGAAGGAGCAGTGATCGCGCAAAACCCAGTCCCCGGAGCCGCCGGAGTCGCGCGGCCCACCGTGAGCCTGCTCCTCGCGTCGCCGCCCATCGTAACCGGCGCGGCCTTCGTCATGCCTGACCTCACGGGACAGGTGTTTTCTACCGCCGCGCTTGCCATCACTCATGCTGGACTCAAACTCGCGCCCGTCAAAGAAGCGCCCGTGGCCATTCCTGCCATCACGGGAACCAACTCTACGCAGCCAATGCAGCCCGTAACCCCGATCGGCAGCATCGTCAGCCAGAATCCACAGCCGGGCGAACGCGTCGATGCCTCCACGCCGATCGAACTTACCGTGGCGCAATAATCGCTATCGGCGCACGAACAGCGCCGCGTAAAATCCATCGCAGCGGTGCACGCCCGGCAAAGTCCGCAGAAAACCGTCGCACAGCGCCGATTGTCTCAACTTGACAACACCTTCGGCATGAACCAGTCCATCGCGCGCCAGTCGCGCAACTTCCTCATCGAGCGAATTAACACTGAACTCGCGCATCTGCTCGCAACATTCTGAAACCACAGCTTCGTTCTCCTCCGGCTCAAGAGAGCAAGTCGAATAAAGCAGCCTGCCGCCGGGCGCAAGACCCTCCAGCGAGCGCGACAGGATCTCCACCTGCCGCCTGTGCTGCCGCGCAATCTCCTCTTTGTTCACGCGAAAGCGAATCTCGGGATTCCGTCCGATTGTCCCAGTGCCGGTGCAAGGCACATCGCAAAGGATCAGGTCAAATTCTGGCTGCAGCTGCATGGCCGTCGCGTCCTGCACCGCAAACCGAACGCGTTCGTCAGAAAAGCTCCGTCGCATCGCATCAAGCCGTCGTTTGCTCGCATCCAGCGCCGTGATTGCGGCGTTCGGATTTCGTTCAGCGAGAATCGCCGTCTTGCCGCCGGGAGCCGCACAGGTGTCGAGAATATTGACGCCGCGCCCAGCCAGTTCAGCGACGAGTTGCGACCCCTCGTCTTGAATCCGCACCCATCCGCGCCGAAATGCCTCACTGCGAACCACGTCTCCGCGCACAACGCGCCGCGCCGCGGCAAGAAATTCACCCGCTGCCAGTTCCACGCCTTCGTCAGCTAAACTCTGCTCCGCATCCGAATGAACCAGCCGCAAAGAGATTGCTGCAGGCTCCTGATCGAAGGCGCAGATAGCGCGCGCGGCGTCGCGGCCATAAAAACGCATCCAGCGTTCCACCATCCAGCGCGGATGCGCGTAGGCCCCCGCAATTGGCTCATTCTCCGCAGCCGCGCGGGGCGAGCGAGCCAGCTTGCGCAGCACAGCATTCACCATGCCCGCCGCAAACGTCTCCCCTGCCTGCTTGGCTAGCTCCACACTTTCGCCAATTGCCGCATGCGGCGGAATTCGATCCAGATACAGAAGCTGAAACGCGCCCAGACGCAGCGCCGTCTCCACCGCTGGAGCAAGCTCCGCCTCTGGACGAGAAAGCAGAGCGCGAATCCGGGCATCCAGCTTAAGTTGCCAGCGCAGTGTGCCCAGCACCAGAGTGGTCGTCAGCGAGCGGTCCTGCGCCGAAAGCGCGTCCACTCCGCGCGAGCGCAGCAGCTCATCACTGTGCGCATCCGTTGTCGCAATCCGAAGGAGAATTTCAAACGCAGCCGAACGCGCCGGGGCAATCATTCTCCGAGCCTGTCACCGCTTTGCAGTGCATGGCCACGAAGGAAATCCGCCGCCGGCATTCGTTTTTTCCCCTCAAGCTGAACTTCCACCAGTTCCAGCCACGTTGCCGCTCCGCAGCCGACATACATCCGTCCCTGATCTACTCGCAACACGCCCGGCTCACCGGCGTCGCCCGACAGAGCGCCTGCATCAAACGGCATCAGCCTATGCGCAACAAGTTTTTTCCCGACAAGGAGAGTCCACGCGCCGGGCCACGACTGAAAGCCGCGCCAGCGGTTATAAATTTCCATCGCAGGTCGGGAAAAATCGATGCGGCCATCCTCGCGGGTCAGAATCGGAGCGTGCGTAGCCAGAGCATCATCCTGCTTCGCTGGAATAACAGAACCGGTCGCAAGACCAGCCAGCGTCTCGACCATCAGAGCCGCACCCATCTCCGCCAGCAGCGGAAACAGGTCCGCCGAAGTCTGGTCTGGAGCAATCGCCAGCGCGCGCTGCATCAAAATCTCGCCCGTATCCAGGCCTTCATCGAGGCGCATGGTGGTCGCGCCAGTTTCCGGCTCGCCGTTCGCCACGGCCCACTGAATCGGCGCAGCTCCTCGATATTTCGGCAGCAGCGAAGCGTGCAGATTCAGGTTCCCGAAGCGCGGCAAATCCAGCATCCACGCGGGGATGATGCGTCCGTAGGCAACAACCAGAATCGCGTCTGGAACAATACCTTCCAGTTGCGCCCGGAACTCCGCATTTCTTTTGATCTTTTCAGGCTGGACCACCGGCACGCCCGCCAAGAGCGCCGTCGCCTTCACTGGAGGCGCGGCAAGAACCATCCCACGCCCGCTCGGTCGGTCAGGCTGGGTTACCACCAGTTCAACATCGTGGCCCGCGCGCAGCACAGCCTTCAGAGTAGGGACAGCAAACGAGGGCGTACCGCAAAAAACAATTTTCAATTGACTAATCCTGATCTTCGCGCCGTTAGACCCTCAGTCCCGACCAAAGGGAGGGCCACGAAAACAAGCACAAAAATGGCGCCAAAGGCGCGCGTGCCCGTGCGGCGAGCACTACCACTCGCCGGCCCTTTGCATCTTGCGAATCTTCCGCAGAATAAGATCGCGCTTCAATGCGCTCACGCGGCGAAAGAACAGAATCCCGTCGAGATGGTCGATCTCATGCTGAAATGCGCGTGACAGCAACTCTTCGCCCTCGATTTCAAACCATTCGCCTTTCACATCCTGCGCCCTCACTTTCACTTTGGCGGCGCGCGAAACTTTGTCGCGGATGTCGGGCAAGCTCAGGCAGCCCTCTTCCTCGTACTGCTTGCCCTCGCGAAAAATAATCTCAGGGTTAACGAGGACGATCCGATCTTCCGGCTTCTCCTTGAAACTCAGGTCGATCACTGTCACCCGCCTGGAAACCGCAACCTGCGGCGCAGCCAGGCCGATTCCCTTGGCAGCGTACATTGACTCGAACATATCGTCCACAAGCTTCTGTAGCTCGGCGTTGAACTCGGTCACCGGCTCGCCCGGGCGCTCCAGAACCGGGTCGGGATATTTAACAATCTCTCTCAGCATCTTGAATTCGCAAAAGTCTTAGTAAGTCCGAATCTGCTCCACGTAATTATCATAATTACGCTTCAGCTCGCGCAGCGAGTCTCCGCCAAACTTCTCCAGCACCAGCCGCGCGAAGGCAAGCGCCACCATCGCTTCGGCAGCCACGCCCGCTGCCGGAACCACACATACGTCGCTGCGCTCGTAGGCCGCCTTCGTAGCCTCACGCGTATCGAAACGAACAGAAGCCAAGGGCCGCCGCAGCGTGGAAATTGGCTTCAGATAGCCGCGTACAACGATATCTTCGCCATTGGAGATGCCACCCTCGATGCCGCCCGCATTATTGTGCTCGCGGGTAAAGCGCGTGTGCGCGCCGTCTTCGCGCGTCTCGGCGTAGCCGATGGCATCATGGACCTCCGAACCCAGGGACTCCGCCGCCGTGACTCCGCGTCCGATTTCCGCCGCCTTCACCGCCTGCAATGAGACCACAGCCTGGGCCAGAATCCCATCCAGCCGCTCATCCCAATTCGCATACGTGCCGATTCCGGCCGGAGCGCCATGAATCACCACTTCGAATACTCCGCCGATTGAGTCTCCCGTACGTAAGACCAGATCAACCTCGGCCTTCATGCGCGCTTCGGCTTCCTCATCCACGCAACCCAGCAGAACCTCGTCTTTGTCGCGCAGCGCGCTGATCTCGCTCCACTCCGCATCGCAAGTCAACTCCGCGCGGCCCACACGGATCACATGGCTGGCCACGTCGATGCCAAGCTCCAGCAGGAGAGCCTTCGCCACTGCCCCAGCGGCTACGCGCGCGGTAGATTCGCGTGCCGAAGCACGCTCCAGCACGTACCGTGCGTCAGGAAAGTCATATTTGAGCGCGCCCGCAAGATCGGCATGACCGGGACGCGGAGATGCCACTACCTTATGTTTCGCCGGATCGCCTGCCTCGACCGGCAGCGATTCCGTCCAGTTTTTCCAGTCGCGGTTTTCAATCTCAATCGCAATTGGCGAACCGATGGTCTTGCCATGCCGCACGCCAGAAAGAAAGTGCGCCGTATCCTGCTCGATACGCATCCGGCCGCCGCGTCCGTACCCTTGCTGACGCCGCCATAACTCGCGATTGACTCGCGCATTGTCGATAGGAACGCCAGCCGGCATCCCTGAAACCATCGCAATCAGGCTTTCGCCATGCGACTCCCCTGCGGTAGAAAAACGTAGCATGCGTGCTCTTATCCAGACCTAATTCTAGATTATGCGCCGGTAAGCCATGCCCACTGCGCCTCCGTCAAAGGGACCACGGAGAGCCGTCCCTGCATCACCAGCGGCGAATCGGCAAACAGCTTTTGCGCCTTGATTTCAGTCAGCGTGTGCGGCTGTTTCACCGGCTTGCCTGCCTTGATGCGTACCAGTGGCACCTTAGGATCGCTGGCGTCGACCGATACCACCTTGGCAGTGCCTACGGCTGTCTTCTCGTCTCCGGTGTGATAAATCACCAGCCGGTCTCCCGGCTTCATCCCACGCAGAAGCTTCACCGCCGCCGGATTCGTCACTCCATCCCAGGTCGTCTCGCCATCGCGCGCTAGATCGGCGAAGGAATAAACACTCGGCTCCGTCTTCAATAAGTAAGCCATAAACTTTGACCCTCCGACGCCAGCTGCCTCTCAGCTAACCGGCTTCCGGCCCTTCTCAAGAAAAGCCGCGGTGTTAAGCAGCGGACGCTCCATGGATCGCACCCACTCGGTCACTTCATCCGCGCCGCGCCCTGAAGCCACATTGCGCGCAAACTCGTTACGAATAGTCTGCATCTTGGCATCCATGTCGTCGAGATAATGCAGCAGAACCGCTTCAGGAATCATCGGCAGCTTCGGCGACCCAAACTCATATTTGCCGTGATGACTCAACACCAGATGGCTGACCAGCAGCCGCAGCGCAGGCGGAAAATCCGGCAGGGCGGCCATCTTCCGCTCGACCATTCCTATGCCGATAGTGATGTGTCCGAGCAACTGCCCTTCTACCGTGTAGTCAAAGCTCGTACCCCAGCGCAGTTCCTGCAATTTGCCGATGTCATGCAGCACCGCGCCCGTCAGCAGCAGGTCGCGGTGAACCGAATAATGCTTCGCCGCCAGATCGCAGATGCCGAGCAACGAAACCACGTGCTCCAGTAGTCCGCCAATCCAGGCATGGTGCATCGACTTTGCCGCCGGGGCTTCGCGCAACGCGGCTGCAATCGCCGCATCGTCCAGGAATGAACGGAGAAGTGCCTTCAAATGGGGATCGGTAAAGCTCTCGACATAGCAATTCAGCTCCGCCCAAAGTTCGTCCACATCGCGCTCAGTCTTCGGAACAAAGTCGCCCAAATCGAACTCGCCGGCTTCGGCACGGCGAATCCGATCCAAATTGATCTGCAATTTTTCCTGATATCGGCAAACCTGGCCGCGCAACTTGACGATATCTCCGGATGCAAAGTCGCCGGCTTCTGCCGTGTCCCACATCCGCGCCTCAATCTGCCCGGTGCGGTCGGCCAGTGTCAACGCGAAATAGAGCGAGCCATCTTTCTTGCTGCGCACCTGCTTCGCGCTGACAGCAAAAAATCCGAGGATCACCTGGTTTTCATGCTTTGCCAGATCAGCGATAGACGGTTCTTTCATCGGGGGCCTATTGCTGCCCTGAACCCGTAGCGGGCGGAGTCGCAGGTGCAGTAGCAGGCGTCTCAGGCGAGCCGGAAGAAGGCTGAGCAGCGGGCTTCTTCTCATCGCTCATGCGGCGCTTCGGCCCTTCTTTACTTGGATTCTTTTTCTTGTTCTTCGAAGTATCGCCGTTCAACCCGAGCGCCTTGGACTGCTGCTGTTGGGTCGCCAATTCATCCTTGGTTGCTGGCGGAGGTGCAAATGGATCAACCTTTGGCCCGTTGTTTTTCTTTGCCTTGGGTTGCTTCGCGCGAGCCGAGTAGCGTGTTTTCTCATGCTTCGCCTCGGGCTGTTGGGCAGCAATGGTATTGCCAACCGGTACTTCGGGAGCCGAGGCGTTCGTTGCGACTGTTTGCGCGCCTGCATTATCCGTCCCAGCATCCGCGTCCTCGGTTTTGGTTGATGCGGCCGGTAATGTCTCGCGGGGGGCCTGGCCAAAACGAATCTTCTCCTTTTTGCCGGGCTTCATCGTGACAGCCTTCGCGGCCGCGACCTGGTTTGCAGAGGGTGCGGCGCTGCCCTGCGGAACATCGGCAAGCGATGGTACATTCGATGGCGCGGTAGCGGCGGTCTCAGCTACTGGCTGCACCCCTGCGTTGCGTCCGCGCGCTACGAACCGCGTGCGCTCCACATGCTTTTTCTTCTTTGGCGACGGTGGCGCATAGGCGCTATAGACCGGCTTCATTTCGTTCGGACTCGCACCCGAGTCCTCATAGCCGCCTTTGATATCGATGTAGGCGTCTTCGCGCAGCTTTGTCAGATATTCGCGGAGAGCCGGATTCATCTTGCTCATGCCGATCTGATCTTCGATCTGCGGTTCTACGTCCTTCAGCGGAGGTATGCCGCCTGCTATGTGCTGGGTCACCTTCAAAATCACATAGCCTTGTTTCGTGCGGATTGGTTCCGTATATTGTCCCGATTTCAGCCCAAAAGTCTGATCCTCGAGCACTTTGGCCAGTTGCCCGCGTTTGAAGTCACCCAGGTCGCCTCCGTTGGCAGAGGTCACGCCGCTGGAAACGGACTTGGCAAGCGTCGCAAAATCCGCCCCGCCCTTCAACTTTGCTTCCGCGTCGTCCGCTTTTTTCTTTGCTGCCGCTACTTGCGCGGGATCATCGGGATTTGCCGTAGGAATAAGGATTTCGCTTAACCGTACCTGCTCTGGCTGGTCAAAGTCCTGCTTGTGCGCGTTGTAGTAGGCCTGAACTTCCGATGGAGAAATGTTGATGTGCTGCCCGACCTCCTCGCGAACCACTATCTGAGCAATAATGTGATTGCGCATGCTCGCCTTGAAGTCTTCCCAGGAAACGCCCTGCGCCTCCGCAGCCTTCTGCAGGTCCTCCATCGAATCGAGATGGTTCTGTTTCCGCATCTCGTCGAGCTGCTTGATCAACTCGGTTTCACCGGTAATGCCGAGTTCCTTGCCGCGGGAAAGAAGCAATTGCTGGTCGATAAGATCGCGCAGCAGATTGTGCTTCTGCTCAAAGAGCTGTTGCTCTGTCCACTGATGCTGTTGCGCCTGCTGATCCAGGTCCTGCACCGAATGATCGTAGTCCGAAGTGCTGATCACCTGGTCGTTCACGCGGGCAACAATATCCTCCACCACCGTTCCCGGATACGGAGATTGCTCCTGAGCTTGCCTCGCGGTCTGGCCGAGCGCCCTGGAAGGAGGAACCAATGCGAGGCTGGTCACCAGTACAGCGAGAAACAACACAAAACGGGACGGAGCAAATCGAAGGATCATGTGTATATAACGTCTCAATCGTGCGCCAGCCAGGCTCGGTCCCGGTTCGTCAGTTGCAAGTCCGAATTGGCCCAGGCTGCGCTGAAATCATTCTAAACATCCGACGGAACGAATGCCAACGGGACTGGCCGTCTATGCACGGGCTTTCAGTGGCACTCCCGCTGGTCAACCCAGTCAATGCAAAATCCCCGGCCAAAAGGGAGGGTCACAGATGCAGCATCAGGATGGCGCCCTGGGCGCAGCCGCCCGGGCGGCCAGTCCTGTATACTTTTCCTATTGGCGCTCCCAAAAAGCCCTGTCCCTGCACGCGGGAGCCGAAGGATTTCTCCCAGCATGTCATCCCGCGCTCGTCGCACTCTTTTCTCGCTCGTCGTCTTCTTTTCCGCCTGCGGTCTGGCCGGCATGTTCATCAGCCAGAAGGTCGGCGCTCAGTCCTCTACTGACGAGTCCGCCTTCCGCGACAGCTTGAAGCAGTTCACCAGCGTATACCAGATCGTCGCCGATAACTATGCTGAGCCGCTCACCGGCGATAAGCCCAACGACGTCATTTACGATGGCGCCATTCCGGAAATGCTGCGCACTCTCGACCCGCACTCCAACTTCTACGACCCCAAAGCCTACGCAAAGATGCAAGAGGACGAGAGCGGCAAATACTACGGCGTAGGCATGGTCATCCAGCCGCAGAACAATAAGATCGTCGTGGTATATCCATTTGAGGGGTCGCCATCGTTTAAGGCCGGCCTGCGTCCCGGCGACGTCATTCTATCCGTTGATGGCAAGCCCGCCACAAACCTCGACACCACAGCCGTGGCGGACATGCTCAAGGGCCCAAAGGGCACACACGTTCATCTGACCGTGTCGCGCGAAGGGGCAGCCGCTCCACTGACATTCGATCTGGTGCGCGACGAAATTCCGCATCCTTCCATCGACCTGAAATACGAGATCAAACCCGGTATCGGCTACATTCATATCACGCAATTCCAGCAAACGACGGGCCGCGAATTTTCCGACGCCATCGACCAGTTTGGCGACCTGAAAGGACTCATCCTTGACCTCCGAGGCAATCCCGGCGGCGTGCTTGTCGAGGCGGTCAGCGTGTGTGACAAGCTGCTCAACCGCGGCCAGATCATCGTCTCGCAGCGTGGCCGCGCCTATCCCGAGCAGGTCTATCGCGCAACCCACGGTAATCAGGGTCATCTCTTCCCCGTCGTTGTCCTTGTCAATCGCGGCACGGCGTCGGCGGCGGAAATTGTCTCCGGAGCGCTCCAGGACCACGACCGCGCGATCATCGTCGGCGAAGTTACCTTCGGCAAGGGACTGGTTCAGACGGTCTATCCGCTCTCCGATAACACGGGACTTGCGCTCACGACCTATCACTACTACACGCCCAGCGGACGCCTCATCCAGCGCAACTACAACGGAGTTTCGCTCTACGACTATTACTACAACCACGATCAGTCGCAGAGTTTGAAGAATCGCGAGGTCAAGCTCACAGATTCCGGCCGCACCGTTTACGGAGGGGGCGGCATCACGCCCGACTACAAAATCGAGCCGCCCACGTCGAACCACTTCCAGGACGTGCTCGACGCGCACAATGTTTTCTTCAATTTCACCAAGCATTATCTCGCCAACCGCACCGTTGACAAGGACTTTGAAGTCAGCAACGCCGTCCTCGATCAGTTCAAACAATTTCTCACCGCGCAAAACATCGCGTATAC
Source organism: uncultured Acidobacteriaceae bacterium (assembly GCA_963743135.1). Classification (GTDB taxonomy): domain Bacteria; phylum Acidobacteriota; class Terriglobia; order Terriglobales; family Acidobacteriaceae; genus Silvibacterium. The sequence goes on along the minus strand of CAVUON010000004.1, from coordinate 739,081 downwards.
CAATCAGGACCTGAATGGCGTAATGGACTGGCTCAAGACCAACATCAAAGCCGAAATCATGACCTCTCAATTCGGCGAGCAGGACGGTCTCCGCACCCGCGCCAATTGGGATCCCATGATCGCGCAGGCTCTCGCCTATATGCCCCAGGCCACGTCTCTCGAGCAAACTGCTGAGAAAGCCGCCACCGAGAAACAAACCACCGCCAGCAACGCCGCGCCAGCGACACATTAGCCCGGTCGAGTCATAGCGACCCTATCCCCTATGAACATTCGCACGGCTACAGAGGCCGACTTCAATTCGATCCTGAACCTCGTCAACACTGCTTTTCAGGTCGAGCGCTTCTTCAAAAACCAGGACCGCCTGACCCCCGGAGACCTTCCCTCCTACTTTGCGAGCGGAACCTTTCTCGTCACCGAAGACGAGGGGCGAATAACCGGCTGCATCTACGTCAAACGTGACCGGGAACGCGCCTATTTCGGCCTGTTGTCTATCGACCCCTCCCGCCAGAAAACGGGGCTGGGACGACGCCTCGTAGCCGCAGCCGAAGAATTCGCTCGCGAAACCGGCGCCCACTTCATGGATCTGAGGATCATCAATCTCCGGGAAGAGCTGCCAGGCATCTATGCAAAGCTGGGTTATCAAGTCACCGGGACGGAACCCTATCCGACGGAACGGAATCACGTATTGACTCAGCCCGTCCACTTCATCCGCATGAGCAAAGAACTAGGCCACCGCGAATAGCAAGCCTCTTTGCGTAAACAAAATTCCCCGACCAACGGGAGGGCCGCAAAGCCCGTGCCCCGATGGCGCCGAAACCGGGGTCCCTGGCACGCGCGATTTTCGCGTGCTGGGGTGGGAAGGCGCGTGTGCCTGGACGGCCAGTCCCTAGCTGATCTCGAAGATGTTCTCCACTTTCGCCGATTGCGCCTGAGCAAGTTCCGCAACCTGGCGCGCAACCGCATAGAACTGCGCAGCCTTGGCGGACTCCGGTCCAGCCAGCGCCACAGGTAAGCCGGTATCGCCGCCCTGACGAATATCAGGATCAAGTTCAATCGACCCCAGAAACGGCACGTTAAACTGCTTCGCCGTACGCTCTGCCCCGCCCTTGGAGAAAATATCGATTTCCTGGTGGCAGTGCGGACAGGTGAAATGGCTCATGTTTTCAACCATCCCTAAAATGGGCACGTTCACCTGGTGAAACATCTCCAGAGCTTTGCGCGCATCCTGAAGCGCAACGTCCGAAGGCGTCGAAACGACCACCGCGCCGGTCAGCGGAACCGTCTGCACCAGCGAAATCACCACATCGCCCGTGCCCGGCGGCAGATCGACCAGTAGAAAGTCCAGCTCACCCCACGCCACCTGCTGCAAAAATTGCCGAATGATCTGATGCAGCATAGGCCCACGCATCACCATCGGCTTATCGCCCGGCGAAAGGAAGCCCACTGAGATAACTTTGACGCCGTGCGCCAAATTCGGTTCGATTTGATTCGATGGCAGAACGCGCGGCTGCTGCGTCGTGCCAAACATCAGCGGCACATTGGGCCCATAGATGTCTGCATCGATTAGCCCAACGCGAAAGCCCAGCTTTTCCAGAGCGACCGCCAGATTAACCGCAATCGTGGTCTTGCCAACGCCGCCCTTCCCCGAACCAACAGCAACAATATTAGCCACGCCCGGCAAAGCAGTGGGGGCGGGTGCAACAGCATGAGAATGAGCCATAACAAACTCCAGTGTTAATAGAAAAACTAAGATCTTCCCGGACGAACCAGGCCTTGGATCGCGGTTTCTGCGGGTTTGGAAGCGCGCTTCCGTTCCATTTCGCGCTGCCGCAATTCGCGCCGGTGCCCCGCGTCTTCAAAATGCCGCTGCTCTTCCTCGTTCTCCGGACGCAGCTGCGGAACGGGAACGCGGCGTCCCTGCGAATCCACAGCAACAAATGTCAGATACGCGGAAGCAACATGCCGGTGCATTCCGGCAATCGTGTTCTCAACCCAGACTTTCACGCCAACTTCCATCGAAGTATTGAAGGCGCGATTCAGCGAAGACTTCAAAATCAGCAGATCACCCACGTGCACGGGAGCGATAAAGTCGATGTGATCCATCGAAGCCGTAACCACATGCGTACGCGCATGGCGGTAGGCTGCCATCGCCCCCACTAGATCGATAAAGTGCATCAATCGGCCGCCCAACAGATTGCCCAAGGTATTCGCATCATTGGGCAAAATCAGTTCAGTCATCTCCGACTGCGACTCAGTAGCGGTGCGCACCGGAAGCGAATGACCGGCAAAATCCATGGATATGCTCTCTCTCTCTTGACGTGAGGCTTTTTGGCGATGATCTTCTTCCAGTGTCGGCAATCGCGCGATTTTAAGCAAATGACCGCTTCGGGAGACAATTGAGAGATGGACAAGATCGCAATGCTGAACGAAATTCTGGCGCAGAACCCGGCCGATGCTTTCGCGCGCTATGGGCTGGCCATGGAGTACGCGGGTCGCGGCGACACCGAAGCGTCGCTGGCTGAATTCGGCCGCCTGCTGAACCACCATCCGGATTACACCGCTGGATATTTCATGGCCGCGCAGACACTGGCCAAGGCGAACCGCAATGGCGAAGCGAAGGCACGCCTCACGGAGGGTATCTCATCGGCGCGTCGCACCGGCAACCAGCACGCGCAGAGTGAGATGCAGGCCATGCTCGACGAACTGGAACTGGCCGATTGAATCTGGATTGCGCCAGATCAAATCGAATCCGCAACAGCAATTGATAGCCCATCAAAATGACTCGCCGCCCCGTTAAGCCTTTGTACGCCGATGCGCGCATAATGAATTCCGCAATGAAAATTCCTGTCTTTCCGCTGGATGTGGTTCTGTTCCCCGGAGCGCCGCTGCCGCTGCACATTTTTGAGGATCGCTACAAGGAAATGATCGGCCTCTGCCTGGAGACGCAGAGCAGCTTCGGAGTCGTGCGCGCCCAGCGCGACGGCCTCGCCGTAATCGGCTGCTCAGCCCGCATCGTCCGCGTACTGGAACGCTATGCCGATGGGCGCCTCGATATCCTCTGCCAGGGAGAGCGGCGCTTCGAGATTGAAATGCTCGAAAATTCACGCGCTTTCCTTGAAGCGCAGGTGGATTTCTTCGACGATGAAGAGGATCAGGCCTCGCGCGCTCTCCGGGAAGAGTGCGCTGCCTTGCATTTCGAGATGCTGGAGCTTGCTGATGTCGAAACTGCCGGTTTACCACTCGACCTTGATCATCCCATTTCATTCCTTTTGGCCTCCGCTCTGCCCGCCGACCTGGGCTTTAAGCAGCAATTGCTCAGTCTCCGTTCGGACGCTGACCGGACTCAGCGGCTGCATGACTTTTACGAGGCGATTCTGCCTAAGCTGCGCGCGGGCGCGGCCGGAAAAGGGGCAACCGCCCACAGCGGCCATATCATGTAGCTCCGGCTCGAATGGAATCGTGAAACGACCAGCTTCATCTAATCTAAGAAGAGCGGCCCAAGCCGCAGGATTCGCACCTGGAGGAATCAATGGCCACTCGTACCTTGCCGCAAACCCTCGGAGAGCTTCGCGCTCACAACAACTTCGCAGAAGCACGCATCGCGAAGCGATCCGTAAAGGACGAGTTGCGGGAGAACCTGATTGCGCGGCTGCAAGCGCGCGAGACAATCTTCCCCGGCATCATCGGCTATGAAGACACAGTCGTTCCGCAAATCGTGAACGCCGTGCTCTCCCGGCAGCACTTCATTCTGCTCGGCCTGCGCGGGCAGGCCAAAAGCCGCATTCTTCGCGCACTCACTGCGCTGCTTGACGAGCACACCCCGTACATCGCGGGCTGCGAAATTCGTGATAACCCCTACCATCCGCTGTGCAAACGATGCCGGGACCTCGTAGCGCAGCGCGGCGACGCCACGCCCATCTCATATATGTCCCGCGCCGAGCGCTATATCGAAAAGCTGGCTACGCCGGACGTAACTGTTGCGGATTTGATTGGAGACATCGACCCCATCAAAGCGGCGCGCGGCGGAGAAGATCTTTCGAGCGAACTGACCATGCACTACGGCCTGCTGCCCAGAGCGAACCGTGGCATCTTCGCAATCAACGAGCTGCCCGACCTTGCGGGAAAAATTCAAGTCGCACTGTTCAACATCATGCAGGAGGGCGACGTTCAGATTAAGGGCTATCCGGTGCGCCTCGAACTCGATGTCGCACTGGTCTTCAGCGCCAACCCCGAGGATTACACCGCGCGCGGCAAAATCGTGACGCCTCTGAAAGACCGTATCGGTTCGGAGATTCGCACTCATTATGCCGAGACCATCGAGGAGGGCCTTGCCATCACTTCGCAGGAGGCATGGACCGATCGCGGTCACGTTGAAACAGAGATTCCGCAATATCTCCGCGAGATAGTCGAGCAGGTCGCGTTTTCGGCGCGCGAAGACAAGCGCGTGGACAAACGTAGCGGTGTGAGCCAGCGGCTTCCGATTTCAACCATGGAATTAGTAGTCTCAAATGCGGAGCGGCGCGCATTGCTGCACGGCGAAACGCTGGTTCTACCTCGCATCGGCGACCTGTACGCCGCACTACCTGGTATTACCGGCAAGCTCGAACTCGAATACGAAGGCGAATTACGCGGTGCCGATACGGTGGTGAAGGAAGTGGTCCGCACTGCAATCGGCAAAATCTTTGACAAATACTTCGCCGAGACGAACACGCAGCAGATTGAACAGTGGTTCAACCTCGGAGGCACAACAAAAATCGAGGACAGCAAATCGGCCGCAGAAACCCTCGAAGAACTGCACGAAATTCAGGGCCTGTTTGAGAAGCTCGCGCCCGTGGGAGTGGAATCTACCGATTCGCCGGAGTCGCTGGTTGCAGCGGCGGAGTTCCTGCTCGAAGGCATGTGCTCGCATCGCCGCCTGAGCCGCAGCGAAGAGCGCACCTTCGCGGCCCAGAAAAAGCCGCAGCCCTCCAAACAGGAGCGCGGCACAATGGAGCCTGAATACCAGGAATGGCAGACGCGCCGTTCGCGGCGCGGTAGCTTGAATTAGAGGCGGCAATGAAGCGGGTTCGGTACACAAAATATACGGGCGATCTGGCTTCAGAGATCGATCTGGAGGATCTGCTCCAGGCGCTCTCCGATTACCTCCTGGACTCTGGCTTCGACGATCCACTGTCGTCATTTCAGTCGATGGACCACACGCTGGACGACCTCCGCGAAGCCATTCGACGAGCCCTCGAATCAGGCGATTTTCTCGATGAGCGGATGCAGGACGCGATAGACGCACTGTCCGAAGAAGGCAAGCTGGATGAGCTGATTGATAAGCTGATCGATCGAATGCAACAGGAGAATTTCATTTCCAGCGAAAGCCCGCAGAACGGAAGCAGCGTTTCGCAGGTTTCAGGAGAGGTGAGCGAACCTCAGGGCGAGGCGCATTTTGAAGTAACCGACAAGAGCCTGGATTTTCTCGGCTACAAAACGCTGCGCGACCTGCTGGGATCGCTGGGCAAATCCAATTATGGACGGCATGACACGCGCCATTGGGCCACGGGCATCGAAGCCAGCGGAGCCCCTCGCGCCTATGAGTTCGGTGACGTGCTCAATCTGGACGCCACCGCGACCCTGGCCTCCGCAATCGCCCGCGAAGGATTGACGCTACCCCTGAACATTGAATACCGCGATCTGCAGGTGCAACAATGCGAGTATCAAAGCTCGTGCGCAACCGTCGTCATGCTCGACTGCTCGCACTCCATGATTCTCTACGGCGAAGATCGCTTCACGCCGGCGAAAAAAGTTGCCATGGCGCTTTCTCATCTCATCCGCACGCAATATCCGGGCGATTCACTCTCGCTGGTTCTCTTTCACGATACCGCTGAAGAGATTCCCGTGTCGCAGCTGGCGCGCGTTAAAGTCGGACCCTATTACACGAACACCCGCGAGGGGCTGCGCGTGGCGCAACGCATTCTGAAATCGCAGCCCAAGGACATGAAGCAGATCGTAATGATTACCGACGGCAAGCCTTCGGCGCTCACGCTCGACGACGGCCGCATCTACCGCAACGCGTTCGGCCTCGATCCGCTGGTCGTAAGCGAGACGCTCGAAGAAGTCGCCCGGTGTAAACGATCCAACATAATGATCAACACCTTCATGCTCGCCTCCGATCCTGGGCTGGTACAGTTCGTCCATCAGGTCTCGCAGATGTGCCGTGGCAAAGCCTATTTCACACGGCCCGAAACACTGGGCGAGTATCTGCTCATGGACTACATGCAGCGCCGCAGCAAAACCATCCACTAGCACCCGGCGCGTGCGCTGATACGCTACGATTACCGTAGCAAGTGGATCGACGCTTATGACACGATCGAGCACGCAGGCGATTTCACCATTCTTCATCGTAAGCAACGTCGATCAAACCATCGCCTTCTACCGCGAAAAACTTGGTTTTGAGACAAGATTTCAGCAGCCGGATCGGGATCCTTTTTTCGCCATAATCGGCCGCGACGGAGCGCAATTATTCATCAAATCCGAAAAAGACGTGTTGCCGCTGCCGAATCCCAAGCGTCATCCCTCTATGAGGTGGGACGCCTACGTCTATGCACCAGATCCCGATGCACTTGCAGCCGAATTTGCCGATCATGGCGTAGCATTCAGCGCGCCGCTTAAGAACACACACGACGGTCTGCGTGGCTTCGAGATTTGCGATCCTGATGGCTATGTCTTGTTCTTCGGACGACCAAGATAACCTGTCCAGTCCCGCGACCACCGGGAGCGGCCACAAAGTCCAGCATCAACGAGGGCGCGAAGCGCGTCTGCCTGGACGGCCAGTCCTAAACGCCTTTTTTCAGCGGCTCCCAGATATATTTATGAATTTGCAGGCTGAGCCGCGCGTTCAATCCATCAGCCAGCATCCACTCCACCAGCTCGCGCGGGTCGAGCAGACAATTTTCCGTCGTGCGCTCACTGGACGGCGTCTTTGAGAAAGCTGGCGAAAGTAGAAGTCCTCCGGCGCGGCCTTCGAGTGCGTTGTCGCGAATAAACTCGCGGGCGTATTCATAATCGTCGCGATTGGCAATCACAAACTTCATCTCATCGCGTTCCGTCAGTGAAGAAAGGTTCGTCATGCGGAAGCGTCCGGACTCGCCCGACCCCGGGCACTTCACGTCGATAATCTTATGCACGGCTTTGGGAACATTCTCTACGGGACGTTCGCCGCTGGTCTCAATCATGAGTTCATAGCCTTCACGCAGCAGTCGCTCCATCAGTGGGATCAGCTCGCGTTCCTGCAATAGTGGCTCGCCGCCCGTGAACTCAATCAGCTTCACGGGCGCGAGCTTTGCGATCTCAGCGACAATCTCATCTTCTGATAACTTGTAGCCGCCCGTAAACGTATATTCCGAGTCGCACCAGGAGCAGCGCAAATTACACCCGGCCAGCCGCACAAAGATGCATGGACGCCCGGCGAAGCTCGATTCGCCCTGCACGGATTTATAAATTTCAATGAGATACACAGACTACTCGTAGTAAGTCGCCGTGGTGGTGTCGGTCTCGTAAATGGTGCAGTCTTTCACGCGCACGCGGCCTTCGGTCAGCGAGGCAAGCTGCTGGTTTGTCTCGTCATAAAAATAGCGGGCCAAATTTTCCGCTGAAGGGTTGATCTCCGTGAACGGATCCAGGTCGTTCAGCATCTGGTGGTCGAGCCGGTCAATCACAGGACGCATCACGTGTTTCAGATCCTTGAAATCCAGCAGCAGGCCGGAAACATCCAGCGTTTCGCCGCGCAGGGTGATGCGGACCTTGTAATTATGCCCATGCGGATTTTCGCACTTGCCGCGATAGTTCCTCAGATAATGCCCGGAGGAAAACTGGCGCTCCACTGTAAGTTCATACATACTTTGCTTAACTTTCCGAGCCGAATTGCCCTGTTTCTATTGTAACTTCCGGCGCAAACCAGCCTCTACTTGCGGCGTTCGCGCGCGCGCATCTGGCGCTCTCGCGCGCGTCGGTCTACCTGCTCAAACATGGCCGTCATCACGCCCAGCAACGCGACAATAAGACCGCCCAACGTAAGAAAAAGCGCGGTGGTCTTCCACAGTGAACCGTTGCCCGGCAATCCCTGCTGAAAGCGATCGCCCACAAACGTCATACCGCAGGAAAAAAGCGCAAACAGCAGCAGAGTCGCGGCTAGAATGTACAGATTGCGAGCCATACCTTTTTCTATGCTAGCAGTCATGCGCCATCAAAAAACGCCTCGACAGCGGTAATGTCCTGCGTGATGCGGTAAGGCGGCAGACTCTCAATAAAGACGCGGCCGTACCGCTGCCGCTGAATGCGCGGATCGAGCAGCATCAGCACGCCGCGATCTTCCAGTGAGCGAATCAGCCGCCCGAATCCCTGCTTCAGCGTAATAACCGCCGACGGGACTTGATACTCGAAGAACGGGCTGCCGCCGCTTTCCTCAATGGCGCGCATCCGCGCCTGAACCACCGGATCGGTAGGCACAGCAAAGGGCAATCGGTCAATAATCACGCAACTGAGAGCCTCTCCCTGCACATCCACTCCCTGCCAAAAGCTCGACGTGCCAAAGAGAACGGCATTCGGCGTCTCGCGAAACTCCTCAAGGAGCGCCTTGCGCGGCGCCGTACCTTGCAGCAGCAACGGATAGCCAACTTCAGTCAGCAGCCGCTCATACAGGTCGTGCATCTGCTGATAGCTGGTGAACAGGCAGAAGGCGCGTCCGCGCGTAATATCCAGGATGCGCCGGATGCGCTTCGCCGCTTCCTGCTGAAAGTCCGGATCGCGCGGATCGGGCATCTCCGGCGGGAGATATAGTAGGGCCTGTTCCCCATAGCGAAAGTGCGACGGCACCACCAGCTCACGCGCATCATCCATTCCCAACCGTTTGCGAATGTGCGAAAACCCTCCCTGCACAGTGAGAGTGGCAGACGTCAACACAACACTGGGAAAATTCTCGAAAAGCAGCTCGCTTAGCAATTCTGAGACATCGATCGGCGTCGCCTGAAGATGGGTGCTGCTGCTACCGTGGCGGCCGCCGCGCCGTTCAAGCCAGAAAACGGTGTTCTTGTCCTCGGCCTCGAGCAGAAATTTCAGCTGTTCTCGAATGTCCGCCGTGCGCTTGCGCAGCGGGGTTGCCTCCTCTGCGCCACGGACCCGCTCCAATTCACCTTCCAGGCGATGCAACGCATTCAGCACACCCAGATAAAGATCGCCCTGTGTCTCCAGAAACACGTCACGCGCGGAAAACTGCATCCGGCCTTCATTGCCGGCACCCCGAGGCAGCGCGCCGAAGAACATCCGCGCCCGCTCGCGTGCCATTTGAGCCGCATCGCTGATACCCGTGCTCAAGGCGCCTTTGGCGCGCAGCATCGTCTCCACATCCCGCGCCAGCTCTTCAAAACGAATGTTGCTCAGGCTGATCCCGAAGTAACTTGAAGCCACGTCCTCAAGCTCGTGCGCTTCATCGAAGATCACAATTCCGGCCTCCGGCAAAACTCCGGCATCGGGAGCGGCCTTCGCCTGTTGCTTGATCGCGAGATCCGCAAAAAAGAGATGATGATTCACAATGATCACATCGCTCTCGGCCGCCCTGCGCCGCATTTCGGTGATGAAACACCGATCGTAATCAGGACATGTCTGGCCCAGGCACGCATCACTGCGCGCATCAAGCTTCGCCCACAGCTGGCTGGCTTCCGGCAAATCGTCAATCTCGGCGCGGTCGCCGGTCTCTGTCGTCTTCTCCCACTCGGCAATGGTCTGATACTGCGAAATCTCCTCAAGGCCGGAGAGAATAGGCTGATTCCGCAGCGCATAGAGCTTGTGGCGGCAAACATAATTCGCGCGCCCCTTCATGTAACAAACGCGCAGCGGTCCAAGCAGCGATTCAAGAAACGGTATGTCCTTGAAGAAAAGCTGCTCCTGCAGATTTTTCGTCCCCGTAGAAATAATCACGCGGCGTCCGGAGCGCAGGGCGGGCAGAAGATAAGCCAGAGTTTTCCCTGTACCTGTACCAGCCTCCACAATCAGGTGGCGATTCTCTTCCAGCGCCCGCTCCACGGCCTGCGCCATCTCCAGCTGTCCGCGGCGAAACTCGTACGGCAGTGCGGAGCGCGCGAGCACTCCGCCCGGCGCAAAGAAATCATAGAGCGAGGGCAACGAAGGTGTGGTCTGAACAGCTGAAGACACGTCGGATTCTCTGATGAAGGCTACTCTTCAGCATATCCGTTACGCCCGAAAAGGAGAGACTAATCCTCGATTCCCCCGGAAATTACTCGCCACGTGTGGGCCCACGATAGAATTGGAGGAGAGCGGCATTCGACGCAACACTGCCTGTCCGGCGCCTACTCGGAAGACACCTTGAAGAAATCCCGCTTTAAACAATCGCGCATTCGACAGTCTACGGCTGGCGGAGAGCCTGTTTTTGCTATCGTTGGACGACCCAACGTCGGCAAATCCACACTTTTCAACCGCCTCACACGCTCGCGCCGTTCAATTGTCGGGGATGAACCCGGCATAACCCGCGACCGCATTTATGGCGAAGTAAGCTGGGCCGGCCACACCGCGCGTCTGGTTGATACCGGCGGCATTGTTCCCGATGACCCGGCGCTTATCCCGTCGGAAATCTATCGTCAGGCACAAACCGCGCTCGAAGAAGCCGACGCTATCGTGATGGTTGTCGATGGCCGCACCGAATTGGCCTCGCCTGACATCGATCTGGCCCGCCTGTTGCTGCGTTCCGGCAAACCCATCTTTCTCGCTGTAAACAAAATCGACATCGAAGCCCTAGACGCCGGTGCGGAAAACTTCCGCCGCCTGGGCATCAAAAATCTCGTGCCAATCTCCGCCGAGCACGGCCACGGCATTGGTGATCTGCTCGACGAAGTCTTTGCCGTGCTGCCCTTTACTGAGGAAACCGCTGCGCCCGAAGTCGCCGCGAACGAAACCGCTGAAGAGCCGGTCCACCGCACGCACGGCGAATTCCAGCAGCACGAGACACGACTCGCAATCATCGGGCGCCCGAACGTCGGCAAGTCCACGCTACTCAATGCGCTCACCGGAACCAGCCGCGCCATCGTCTCGCCCGTCGCTGGAACCACGCGCGACGCCGTAGACGAGTTGATTGAATATCAAGGCCATCAGCTGCGCATCATCGACACAGCAGGCATCCGTCGCAAAGGCAAAACCACGCTCATGGCCGAGAAGCTTTCGGTCGTCATGGCGCGACGTCATCTTGAAGCCGCCGACGTTTCGCTGCTGATCATCGATGCAACCGAGGGAGTCACCGCGTCAGACGCCACTATTGGCGGGTATGCGCATGAGAGTGGACGGTCGGTGGTGATTGTGGTCAACAAATGGGATCTGGTAACCACAGGCCGCACCGACGGCAAACCCCCTGCCGACCGCGCAATTTTCGAGGAGCAACTGCGCCATCATCTGAAGTACCTGGACTATGCGCCGGTGGTCTTTATCTCCGCAGCGCACGCAAAGCAGGACAGTCGCAGCCTCAACCGCGTTCTCGACACGGCAATCCGCGTGGCACAGGAGCGGCGCAAGCGCGTCTCAACCGGCCAGATGAACCGCTTCCTTGAGCGCATCGACTTCCAGCGCGCAGGCGTGCCCTTGGCCAAACGGCTGCGGATTTTCTATATGACCCAGGCCGCCGTTGCACCACCAACATTCATTCTCTTCACTGACCGCGACGTGAAGCTGCACTTTTCCTTTGAGCGTTTTCTTGAGAATCAAATCCGCGAATCCTTTGGCTTTGAAGGATCGCCCATCTGGTTCAAGGTAAAGCCCCGAAATAAAAAAGACGCGGAGAACTAACGCCACGCATGATCCACATTCGCACCGCCACGCCCTCTGACGTACCTCTGATCCGGGCCTTCATTCAGAATCTAGCCGAGTATGAGCGGGAACCTGACGCCGTCGACATAACCGAAGAGCAGTTGCTGCAGGATGGTTTCAGCGAGCAGCGTTACTACGAATGCCTGATCGCCGAGGCCGATGGCGTGGCCGCCGGATTCGCGCTTTTCTTCCCGATTTATTCCACTTGGCAGGGGCGCAGCCTGCATCTCGAAGACTTATTCGTGCCGCCCGCGTTCCGTGGACGCGGCATAGGCAAGGCGCTTCTGCGCCGCGTAGCCTCCATTGCCGTCGAACGCAGTTGCGCGCGGCTTCAATGGGACGTGCTCGACTGGAACAAGCCCGCGATCGACTTCTACCTTAGCCTGAATGCCGCCATGCTCGACGATTGGCGCCGGATGCGGGTGAGCGGCGTAGCCCTCAACAAACTCGCTGGAGCTACCGAATGAAGATTCGCATCATCGGCGGCGGACTTGCCGGACCGGAAGCCGCACTTACGGCCGCGCGGCTTGGCTGCGAAGTTGAGTTGTACGAGATGCGGCCTGTTCGGAACACACCCGCGCATGAAACGCCGAACTTCGGAGAGCTTGTCTGCTCCAACTCTCTCAAGTCTGAGAGTGAGAACACCGCGCCATGGCTTCTGAAGCAGGAAATGCGCCGCGCCGGATCGCCCTTGCTGCAGTGCGCCGACTCGAGCGCCGTGCCCGCCGGACACGCCCTTGCTGTGGATCGCGTGGAGTTTTCCCGGCTCATCAACGCCGCGATTGAAGCCGAGCCGCGCATCCGCATCCATCGCGAAGAAGTGACGCAGCTCGACCCCGAAGACGGCATCACCATCCTCGCCAGCGGGCCGCTTACATCGGCGGATCTATCATCGGAGATCGCGCGGCTCACAGGCAGCGAGCACCTCGCCTTCTACGACTCCATCAGCCCCATCGTCGAAGCCGATTCCATCGACATGAACCGCGTCTACTTCGCCGCGCGCTACGACAAGGGCACCGCCGACTACATCAACTGTCCCATGACGCAGGAGGAATACGACCGCTTCTATGACGCGCTCGTCGCCGCAGAGCAGGTGAAGGAAAAGGAGTGGGAGAAGCTCGACTACTTCGAAGGTTGTCTGCCCATCGAAGAGACGGCGCGGCGTGGGCGCGATACGCTGCGCTACGGCCCTATGAAGCCGGTGGGGCTGCGCGACCCGCGCACCGGCAAAATCCCGTGGGCCGTCGTGCAGTTGCGGTGCGAAAACCTGCGCGCCGATTCATACAACCTTGTCGGATTTCAGAATCACCTGAAGTTTGGCGAGCAAACGCGCATTCTGCGAATGATTCCCGGCCTCGAGAGCGCGAAATTTCTGCGCTATGGACAGATTCACCGCAACACCTATATCAATGCGCCGCGCGTTCTGTCCGAAACCCTGCAGATGCGCGACTATCCGAGCATCTTTTTCGCCGGACAGCTCTCCGGAGTCGAGGGCTATACCGAATCCATCGCCACTGGAATGCTGGCTGGGCTGTACTCGGCAGCTTATGCCCGAGGTACGCAGCCATCACCGGTCCCGCGCGAGACGGCGCTCGGCTCGCTCGTGCATTACATCACGCGCGCGGAGAGCAAGCGCTTCGATCCGGCTAATATCACGTTTGACCTGCTGGTTCCGCTCGAGGAAGAAACCCGACGCAAGGTCCGCGATAAACGCGAGCGTCACCGGATACAGTGCGAACGTGCATTAGCAGCCTTCGATGCCTGGTGGGCGACTTTGCAGCTTCAGCCGTAGTCTTCACGCCCGACCAACGGGAGGGGACGCTCAACTCCGATCAGGCTGGCGCCGTAAGGCGCGTTCGCCCGTGCGGCGAGCACTTCCTCAGAATCACGTTGCGCCGTTTCCTCCAATCTTCATTCAGGCCGATCAGTTCCCATGGGATCTCCGGAGACACGTGGCGCAGGATGGTATCGGTCGATGGATGAATTCGCAGGCTGGGCGCAATTAGATAAAGCAGCGGTGGCTGCTCCGATAACTCAATTCCAGGAAAATACCCATGCTTCTGAAATGCCTGTTCTCGATGAAGCTGGCGCACCCGCGCCCAGTAGTCCAGCGCCTGGAAGGGCAGGTGCAGATCGTCGTCGGCCTTCAATTCAAGCACCGCGAGACGTCCCGCATGAGTCACGGTCAGTAAGTCGAGCATCCCGCGGTCTCCGGCGGAAAAGGCTGGAACCTGAGAATATACGATGTCTCCGCGAAGGGCAGGCTCAATCTCCGCAATATCGCGGCGCAGTTCACACTCCAGCCAGCGTTCGGGCTGCATCCGGTAGAGCGGATCGCGAATCGTCCCATCGGGGCTCCGATGCTCGAACAGCCGCCCCGTAAGATCTCGGAAGAGCGCTTCATTTTCCTGCGTGAGCGGAGTCTCATTCACTCCAGCGCCGAAGCTAGTCTCATCGCCGCGCGCAAACGACCCTGGGGCAAAGCCATGCCGAATGCGGGCAAACTCCAGCCCATGCAGAAGAAAAGCGATTTCGGTAGCCGAACGCGCACGAATCTCCGTTACCGCGCGAAGCCCCTGTGTCAGCAGGCTGAGTAAGTGCTCGATGGTATCCCGGCTGCGCTCCAGCGCCGATTGCGGGTTGAAAGCATGAACCAGGTTCGCCTGAAGATTGCCGCAATCGCGAAAGTCAACGGACTCCAGCTGCTCCGTGCGCTCGTCGAGTTCGTAGAGCTCCCATTTGGCGACGCTCGAATGGAGCCACACCATCCGAGCGCTTACCGTGCGGGAAGTCCCCGCCGGAACAATGACCTTCAATCCTTCATAGAGGCGCCGTCCTCCGCCGTGCTCTCGACAGTATGCAAGCCAAAGAACGCCGAGCGTCAGAATGCCGTCAATGGTGCTCTGCGACTCCTCGGCATTGACGGCGATTACCGTCCAGGCCGACGGCCCCTTCTGCAGCATGCCGCGGGCATACGCCGGACCAAAGCTATGCTCAAGATCGGCAGCAGTACGAAAACCATCGAGTTTCCAGTCGGAAAACTCGCGCGCCAAAGCCCGATCGAGTACGCGAAGATATTTTGTTCGTGATGCTTCTCGCGAAGACGGTGTGCGGCGGTCGCGATTGGCCACCAGTTCCAGCACCTGCGGCTGCGACTTCCCGAATCGTCGCGTCTCCACCCGAAGGGAGTCTTTGCGCGCTTTCAGCCCGCAGACTGTGCGGACAAGATTGTGCTCCTCCGACCACAGGTGCAGCAGGCAGCGGCCCTGCTGCGTCGAAAGCGAAAAGTGAGCCGCGTGCATATCGAAGAGAATGCGACCATCTTCGAACACAGCGGCTCGCGGATATTCCGCAAAAAACTCCTGCAGCGCACAGGCCAGCTCCGCGGCGGAATCTTCAACAGTGGCGAGTGGCATTTCATCAATAGAATGCGATCCCGTGTCTCGATCGCAAGCGAATTGTTACCAGCCCTTACTCTTTCGTAACTCGGCAATATGCGCCACATGGTGCCGTGAGTGCCAATCATAAAGTGCGATTGCCTCTAGAAGGGTCGTCCGTCCGCGCTCCGAGTGCTGATAACCGCGCTGCCAGTCGGCCTCGCTCAGCGACTTGAAAAGCGCAACCCAGCGGCGGTGCAGCGACTCCAGGAGCTCCAACGAAACCTGCACCGGAAGCGTGCGGGCGTCAGCCAGTTCAGCCCAGAGCTTTTCATCGTAGCCTTTCACCACAGGCCAATCCTCGGTGAGGGCCAGGCAAGTGCGAATATAGGCGTTCATATGGCTGTCGGCAATATGATGCACCAGCTGCCGCACCGTCCATCCGCCTTCGCGGTAAGGCGTGTCGAGCTGCGGCTCGTTCAGGCCGTTCACCGCCGAACGCAGATTTTCAGGCAACGCGGAGAGTGAAGCAATGTAGTGCGGGATATGAGTCGAATCAATGGACTCGGCACGCGGAGACGCGCCGATAGGATAGCGGGGGTCGAGAGTAGAATTTGCCATGACTTGAGTGATAGCACGTCTGGACTGGAACGCGCCACGTTCAGCATTGTGTGCCGAACGCGGCCGCGCTTGGCCTATGCGGCATGGTGATGATGATGGTGGTGGTGGTGATGATGATGCGGAGCGGCAAATGCCGAAGCCGAAAACGCCAACACCAGAGAGAGCACAAGAAGCTTCTTCATGTTGAGATAGTAGCAAGCAAGCCGGATGAAAGTTGCGGAGAATTTTCCAGACATTCGAAGGATCGCGATCTGCGTATTCACCCAGTTACCGCCTGTGAGCCTAAAATCACAGCAGGCTCATCTAACTCTCAGGACACAATGACAATTTCTCCCGCACATACCCAGCATAAAAAATACTTTTTCGACAAATTTGGCATCACGGAACGCCTGCTTGAACGCTGCCTCAGCGAGGCGCTGTCCGCCGGAGGCGACTACGCCGACCTGTATTTTGAGTCGATTGCGTCCACGTCGATCGGCATCGACGAATCCCTGGTAAAGTCCGCCAGCCAGGGCGTTGCCGCCGGTTGCGGCATCCGCGTCCTGAGCGGCGAACGGACCGGCTACGCCTATACCGACGATCTCTCAGCAGAAAAGCTACTGCGCGCGGCGCGCACCGCGGCATTGATCGCAAGCGGGCCCGCGAAACAGCCTGTAGCCGGATTCACTGAGACAAAAACGCCCAGCCTCTACCCCGCTCCAGCGGTCGATCTCGACAGCGATCTCTCCACCAAGCTCGATCTTGTTATGCGTGCGGATCACGCAGCGCGCGCCTACGATCCCCGCATCACGCAGGTGCGTGCCAGCTATTCCGACGAGCTGCGGCGCATCCTCATCGCGGCCTCCGACGGCACCTTCGCCAGCGATACTCAGCCTCTCGCCAGGCTTAGCGTTTTTGTTCTTGCGAAGGACGCAGACAAGACCGCGCGCGGTACCTCAGGCGGAGGCGGGCGCGTCGAAATCGACTTTTTTCAGACCGAGAAAACGCCCGAGTACTTCGCCAGGGAGGCCGCCCGCCAGGCCATTCTGCAACTCGGAGCCGTCGCCGCCCCGGCAGGCGAAATGGAAGTGGTCCTCGGCCCCGGATGGCCCGGCGTCTTGCTGCATGAAGCCGTAGGTCACGGCCTGGAAGCGGACTTCAACCGCAGAAAAACCTCGGCGTTCTCCGGCCTCATCGGACGGCAGGTAGCCAGCCCTAAAGTCACGGTTGTCGACAACGGCAAGATGCCGGGAAGGCGCGGCTCGCTGAATGTGGACGACGAAGGCTCAGCCACGCAGGAAACGGTACTGATCGAAAATGGCATCCTCAAGACCTACCTCAGCGACAAGCTCTCGTCGCGCCTTATGAACATGCCGCACACCGGCAACGGACGCCGCGAGAGCTATCAGCAGATTCCCATGCCGCGCATGACCAACACCTACATGCTGGCGGGCGAAGATGCTCCGGAAGACATCCTTCGGAGCGTGAAGCGCGGCCTGTACGCCGTGAACTTCGGCGGAGGCTCGGTCGATATTGTCAGCGGCAAATTCGTCTTCTCCGCCAGCGAAGCCTATCTGATCGAAGATGGCAAAATAACCGCCCCGGTACGTGACGCCACCCTCATCGGCAACGGCCCCGAGGCACTCAAATACGTCTCCATGGTCGGCAATGACCTGCAATTAGACGAAGGCGTGGGCACATGCGGCAAAGACGGCCAGAGCGTACCCGTCGGCGTAGGCATGCCCACCGTAAAACTCGACCGCATGACCGTAGGCGGGACCAGATAGCCGTCTTAGTCACGTCGGTCACAAACTTAACAGCTCGCAAATTCAGGAATAATGGAAAGAATACTTTTACCGCTTACCCTGACTTTGTCAGTTGGTAACTCTTGTTGCCGCACCAGCCTGAACTGGCCGAGCTTTTTATCGAAATCGTATACGTAAACGGCCATCTTCGACGGCCCATTCACATGAATGTCATGAATCTGGTACCGCTCAGCAACTACTGTCAATTGGGCTTGCGTGTTTCCGGTTGGGACGCTCAGGTATGCGCCGCCTCGGGTAGCAAACTCCGGCAACTTAGGAGCTATTGCCTGTAATCTTCCGCCGGTTAGCCCCACAATCACAGGACTGTAGCCGCAATCATCAGCATAAACATAATGATCAACTACAAGCACAAGTGGAGATGGCAATCCAGAAGCATGGAATATCTCATAGTAGATATGGGGGCCGGTAGCATCATCAATATCCTGAACCACCCAAAACTTGCCCGTTTCCGGAGTCACTCGAAAAATCTCTGCGCCTTGTTGGTTGAGAAAACTCACAAAGGGAGTTGTTCCAACAGTTCGAACAGAATGTATAGAAACCGATCCCAATCCAGGCACTTGAATCGTGGAAACCTCGCGCGTTGTCCCTGGCAGTGTTCCGAAGGCGGCTAGGACAGCAACTACGAGAAAGGGAATGCGCATCCGGTCACCACACTTGATCAGGATTTGGGGACTAACCTCACCCACAGAACACAAAGTACTGTTACATCGCTCTGCGTGAGCTAAATATACACTTTGATTATGTCTACTCAGACAACCACCAATCTCCGGCAACTCGCCGCCGACATCGTAGCCAAAGCCCTCAAGGCCGGATCCTCCGACGCCGAAGTGACCATCCGAGAAGGCGACGAATTCTCCACAACTATCCGCATGGGCCAGGTTGAGACGCTCAAGGAATCCGGCTCGCGCGGCATGGGGCTGCGAGTGCTCGTCGCCAGCAACAATGGCTACCGAGTAGCCAGCACCTCAACCAGCGACTTTTCTGCCGAAGGCATCAAGCACCTGGTAAACGGAGCCATCGCCCTCGCGCGCGTTACATCAGAAGATCCCTTCGCCGGGTTGGCAAATGCAGACGAATTCGGCCAGGTCGGAGGGGAAAACGGGGGCGACCTGGAACTGTACCACGAGGATGTCTACTCTCTACCCACCGCCGAACGCATCGACTACGCTCGGCGAGCCGAAGCCGCGGCACTGGCCGCCGACACTCGCATCACCAACAGCGACGGCGGAAACTTCGACGCAACCACCGGACGCAAAATCTTCGCCAACTCGCGTGGATTCGCGGGCGAGTACCGCGCCTCATCCTGCTCCATCTCTGCCAGCCCCATTGCGCTTGGCAAGAGCGGCGAGATGCAGCGCGATTACTGGTATACATATGCGCGATCGCTAAAGAAACTCGCCACTCCTGAGTCGGTCGGCGCGGAAGCGGCGAGGCGCACGCTCCGCAGGCTCGACGCACGCCGCGTAAAAACGCAGCAGACGCCGCTCTTCTTCGCGCCTGAGATCGCGCGTTCGCTCATTGGGGCTATCTTCGACGCGGCCAGCGGAGACAGCATCTACCGCGGCGCCTCTTTCTTCACCGGAAAGCTGGGCGAGCAGGTCGCGGCCGAATCTGTGACTGTGGTGGACGACGGAACCATCGTCGGGGGTTTCGGAACCTCGCCTTTCGACGGCGAAGGTCTGCCTTCGCGCCGAACCATCATCGTCGAAAACGGCGTGCTCACCAACTATCTGCTCAACACCTACACCGCCCGCAAGCTCGGCATGAAAAGCACCGGCAACGCATCCCGTGGATTAGCCGGAAACCCCGGCACCGGCGCCGGAAATCTGTTCCTCACCGCCGGTACACAAACGCCGGAAGAGATTTTGCGCGACGTGCCATCGGGCCTTTATATCACCGAACTGATGGGCCCCGGAGTCAACATGGTCACAGGAGACTATTCGCGCGGCGCGTCGGGCCTATGGATCGAAAACGGCGAGCTAACCTACCCGGTGCAGGAAATCACCATCGCCGGAAACCTGAAGGACATGTTCCGCAACATCACCGCCATCGGCAACGACCTCGAATTTCGCGGGTCAGTAGCCTCACCCACACTCCGCATCGACGGCATGACCATCGCCGGAGAATAGCATCCGGCTACTTCCGCATTGCCGGTCATCCGCCAGCAAACGGGCTAGAATGGTTCACTGTGGATCAATCCGCTTTCCTGAAACGGTTCTACGCGATTGTGGGCGCCGGCGCATGTGTGTCGCTGGTCCTGGCCTGGGTATTCGTCAAAAGCGGTTTATCGCCACGAGGATTTGCCGCGGCTGGTTTGATCTGGTGGATCGCTATGTTCGCCTCGCTTTTCGGTTTGATCAGGTCGCGCCAACGGTCGGCCGAAGATGTACGGAGGAATAAGATTGCCAGCGGCGTTCCGACAGAAGCGCTCGACCGAGATCGGTGCATCAAGAACATTCGCAGCATGAAGAGACTCATCGCCGTGTTTGCTGTTCTCCTCGGATACGGGGTGCTGGCAACGCAGGGTGATCCGCTGCTGCCTCGAGCCGTGGGTGCATCTGTCGATATCTTTTGCCTAACTGCGTGCGTACACTCCTTAATGCAGTCGAAAAAAAGATTGAAAGAGCTTCCAACAGATCGTGCACTCTCCGATATGAATTGAGATTGCGCCTAGTCGGATGCAAAGGCCGCATATGGCGCATGCTTCCCCAATTTGTTCCCGTATGATCGGCGAACCCGAAGTACCACGCTCGGTGTTTTTCTGTAATGAATCGTTCTACCGAACGCTCATCGCGCCATTACGTGTCAAGCCCTTTGATAAGCAAGCCACACAAAATACACGACTTAAATTTGCAGGTGAATTTTCTCGGCTTGCTATACTGAAAGAAAGAGCTCAGAGCCCGTTCCAGAAGGACGGGCTTCTTGTTGCGCGCAATAAGGCTCTACGGCTCAATAACCTGCAGATTAAGCCAATAGAATCATTATTTTGGCTGGAGTTTCAACCGAAGTGGCCAGTATTCAATAGCCTGCGGCGAAAGCTTGTGGAATCAAAAACATAGACCGGAATTGGTTCTCTGAAAACCCTGCGAAATCAATGATTTAACGAAATCGATGAAAGGAAAATCTCTACGCCCATCCGCAAAGGGACGGGCTCTACTATTTGCAAACAAGACAAATCAACCGGCTTTGTTATGAATACTTTGCTGAATGAGTCAATAGAATCAAGACTTTGCCCCATACTTCGGACGAAGCCGCGAGATTTCAGAAACCCTGCAGGCAAGTCACCCGGAATCAGGAATTTAAGCTCAAATCCAAATATAGAAAGCCTCATAGATTCAATGACTTGGCAAAATCGGCAAAAACAAAAGTTTTCTTCGAAAATGCCACCAATGGTTCGCACCATCGCCAAACATAACCTCACCCCGATACCCTGACACCAGGCATGCTTGCAAGTTCTCTCCAATTCGATCTCGGCAATCCCGCATGGGCCGAAATTCCATCCCGGCCCGGAGTCTTCGCCCTCTTC
Source organism: uncultured Acidobacteriaceae bacterium (assembly GCA_963743135.1). Taxonomy (GTDB): domain Bacteria; phylum Acidobacteriota; class Terriglobia; order Terriglobales; family Acidobacteriaceae; genus Silvibacterium. Next base: position 717,899 of record CAVUON010000004.1, on the reverse strand, counting down.
GGAGCTGACCCGAAGGCCGAACCGTATATCAGCCGCACGCCGAATCTAAGAAATCGCCTGCGCCGCCTGCTCGACCCGAGGCCCGATCAATCCAAACGCCTGCGCCTGGCCCAAAGCACCGCACGGATCGAATTTTCCATCACCGGATCGGACTTCGAAGCTCTGCTCCTGCTCTACAACGCCTCCTCGGCAGCATTCGGCGACCGAGCCCGTAAGCGCCTTCATCTCCGCCCGCCCACTCTTCTGCGAATGTTGATGGAAAATCCGTACCCACGCGTATATGTAACCAACAAAGTTACAAAAAGGGCATCCGACAATCTATTCGGCCCCTGGCAGTCGCGCGCCTCAGCAGAGAACTTCCTCGAAGCCATGCTGAACCTCTTCGAGTTGCGCCGCTGCATCGAAGAACTGAATCCCGATCCCGCCTTCCCTGGCTGCATTTACTCGGAGATGAAAAAGTGCATGGCCCCCTGCTTCAAGGGCTGCACCGACGAGCGCTACGCGCAGGAGGCTGAGGCAGTGCATGCCTTCCTCGCGACACATGGCGAAAGCCTGATCGAGGAATTGAGCAAGCAGCGTGACCAGGCCTCGGCCGCGCTCGATTTCGAGAAGGCCGCCGAGATTCACGCCCGCCTCACCAAAGTCGAAGGCGCAGCAGCCGTGATAGCTCCGGCAGTGCGCGCTCTGAGCCAGTTGAATGGCGTAATCGTGCAGCCTTCCAGTGAGGCGGAACACGTCGCGCTCTTCCTGCTCACCAAAGGCTGCCTCACCGGAGTCGCCCACTATTCTGTCGTCGGAATGCGGCATCAGAACGAACAGTCGGGCTCGTCGTCACTGTTCTCTCACCCTGTAGCACTGGAGCCGGTGCCGCTCGACGAGAATGGCGCGCCAGCCGTCAAGCTGGCCGCACGCGATGAATTGGAATCAAGGTTGGACGACGCGCTCGCCGCCCTGCAAAATCGCGCCAAAGAAAATCGCGGAGGCCCGGATCAGACCGCAGACCATCTCTGCCTATTCAGCCGCTGGTACTACCGTCCGCAGACAAAGCGAATAGGCGAGGTCTGCTTCACCCAGCCAGACGGCGAGATTCCAAAGAAGGCTTTGCTGAGAGCAATCTCGCGGGTCTTCCGGCAATGTGTGGGAAATTAAGACCGATGTCACACGTCTCTAGTAGTACAGATACTTCCGCCACTTCTGATCAGAGTGGCCAATCATCCGCATAATGTGCCGGCTGGTGTGCAGCGAAAAGGGACGCGGCTCACGCAGCAGCTTCATGTCCTTCAGTTCGTGCAGAAGCTGGTTGCCCTTACGCCGGTTGCAGTTATGGCAGCAGGCAACCAGGTTTTCCCAGGTGGATAGTCCTCCTCGCGAGCGCGGCTGAACGTGATCCAGCGTCAACTCTGACGAGTGCAGCACAATGCCGCAGTACTGACAGCTATTGCGGTCGCGCAGCAGGATATTCTTGCGCGACAGCGCGCGGGTCTGGTGCGGAATGCGGCGGTATTCAAGCAGCCGGATGACCGAGGGCATGGGCATCCTCACCCGCGCTGCATGCAGAATCGCGCCCTGCTCTTCCTCGGTCCTCGCTACGCCTTTCAGGACAAGCACAAGCGCCCGCCGCGCTCCACAGATGTTGATTGGTTCATACGACGCGTTGAGAACGAGCACTGGAGTCTGCAGAGCGGAGTTAAAGCGCACACGCGGCTCCAATGTTTCCGCGTGCGCCAGCGCGTGGCATTTGGCGAGCGACTTTTGCTTCCGAGCGTGAACCGATGCTTTTCCCAACGACATTTCTCCCCCGTTTTCCGTTCCCTTACTGCGTGGTGTTGCCTCCGTCCCACATGGCCACATCTTCGTGCATCGGAAGCTCTACCGCGATGCTCGAAGCCGCAAACTGAATCTCGTGCCGCTGTGCGCGTGCCACGGTCGCCACCCAGACTGAAGCGGCTCCGGCCTTCTTCAATGCCAATGAACAGGCCCGTGCCGTCGCGCCCGTGGTGTAAATATCGTCGATGAGCAACACATCGCGGCCCTGCAGCTTTTCCGGCGCAGGAACAGAAAATGCGCCGCGCAGATTCCGCCGCCTCTCTGGCAGCGTCAATCCCGCCTGGCTTTCAGTTGAGCGCCTGCGAACCAGTGCCCGCGCAGCCAACTCACCCTGCCACGCAGGACGCAGCCGCCGCAACGCATCGCAGGTGGCCCGCGCCAGCAACTCCGATTGGTTGAAGCCGCGTTCACGGCGCTTGCCCTCGAAGAGTGGCACGGGAACCACCAGCATCCTCGGCGGGAGACCGTCAAGCGCAGCCACCTGCAAAGCCAGCAGCGATCCCAGTCGCGTCGCGGCCGGCTCAAGACCGTCATATTTCAGCAGATGCAGCAGCGATCGCATAGTCGCGGTATATAAGCCATGCGCCACAGCCCGTTCAAAGTCCGGCGGAGCCACCCGGCAGGGACGGCAATACCCTTCGCCGCCCTCGCCAAAGTCGGAAACGCTCAGGCTCTCGCCGCAGCGCGAACATAAAGGGCCAGATTGTTCAGGAAGATCGTTCCAGCAGGAGTCACAAACGGGGACGCGACTGAGGGCAGCGAGGGGATCGCCGCAAACACGGCAGTCGGCAGGAAAGACGACAGAAGCGAGGCCATCCCCGGTACTTCGGAGCACGCGAACCACTGCGCGCCACGCCGTAGTCTGGCTTGACGGAAGGTTCAGCGTCAGCGAGTCACTCTGACTGGGGAAGGCGCACCTCACTCCCTTGATCTAACAATTACAAGGCATGCCGGATTCATCTCCTCCGGCTCCCATTGCCATGAAGTATACGGCGATCGCCTGAATTCTTCCAGTGGGTGTTTTGCCGAAAACAAACTTGGATGCATTGGAATGCAAGTGCATGAGATTGAAAGAAGATTGTGCAAATCATGGCGACGGCATATGATTCAGTAAGACTCTTATGTCCTTAAGACATCCGCTCTTAGCGTTTCAGCCCCGCATTCCCCAATCGTTTCCCAACGCGCAACCCCGGCGCATTGAAACCGGCGCATTGAAGTAGTTCAACGCGCATCTGCATTCAATCGGCCTCCCACGGGCCAGGTTTTAATCCGGCCGTCATCTCTTTGGGCAATTGTCCCTATCCATCCGGCCCAGAAACAACTCAGAAATAGGAGAATCCGGACGCATGTCTGTTCATCTGGTAAACCCCAGCGACAATTCTTTTGGGACGGCGGTGATTACACCGCGCTGGCTATTTGTACTGGCCGCAGCTACGCCACGGTCGATGGGCGATCCAATTCTAGTGGACGAGTCCCTTGAGCAATTGGATGTGCGAACAATTCAGGCCGGAGACGTGGTCGGGATCAGTGTGCATACCGGCAATGCCCTGCGTGGGTATGCGGTCGGGAGACTGGCCCACGAGCGCGGCGCAACGGTGGTGTACGGAGGAATTCACGCAACGCTGTTCCCTGAGGAGCCCTTCGAGCGGGGCGCAGCGGATGTGGTGGTGAAGGGCGATGGCGATCTGGCATGGGGCAACGTGCTGCGCGACCTGGAGAGGGGCTGCGCGAAGCGGATCTATGACGGGGGAAAGATCGAGGGTGAGGAGTTCCTGTCGGCTCGCTGGGACCTGATGCAGACCGACAAGTACATGTGGGCGTCAGTGCAGACAATTCGCGGATGTCCGAAGCATTGTTCGTTCTGTTCGGTGTGGCGGACAGATGGGCAGAAGCCCCGCCAGCGGACATTCGAAAAAGTGATCGACGAAATTGTCGATCTCAGGCGAAGAGGTTTTCGGTTTATTGCCCTTGCAGATGACAACTTTTACCCGGTGGCGCTGACGGACCTGCGGCTGGCGCGGGAACAGAACAATTTGGAAAAGCTGGAGTCGCTGACGCAGATTCGAAATGAGCGCTTTTCGCTGATGGCGGAGCTGGCGAAACTGCCCAAAGATATGGTGTTCTTCACCCAGATAACGATGGAATCAGCCGAGGATCCGGAGTACTTAGACGCGATGCGACGGGCCAATATCAAGGGCGCCCTGGTGGGTGTGGAAGCGGTAACGCCAGAGGGACTGAAGGCGGTCTACAAGGATTTCAATTACTCCGGCGATCGGCTGGTGGAGCAGTTGCAAATGTTCCGCAAACACGGGCTTCATGTGCTGGGTTCATTCATCTTTGGCCTTCCGACGGACAAGCAAGGCACGTTTGCAGCCACGGTGGAATTGGCGCTGAAGGCAGACGTGACCTTCGCCCAGTTTGTGATGATGACGCCATTTCCTGGAACGGTCGACTTCAATCGATGGGAAAAGGAGCAATCAAAGAACCCAACCATGGTGGAAGGAATTCCGATCACGCGATACTGGCTGATCCCAACAGCAATTCGGCCGAAGATGTTTACGCCGCACCCGGTTATGAGTTCGGACGAGATTCGAGAGCGGACGCAGCGGGTCTGGGACCGGTTTTACACCCTGGGCGCGGTCTGGAAGAGATCCTCATGCACGCCCACTCTGCGGGCCCGCGTGGCCTTCGTCCTGTTGTCGAAACTGTACCGGCAGATGTATGCCGGGACCGGAATCTCAACGGACAGCGCACGCCGCAAGAAGGCGAAGACCTGGGCGCGATGGACCGCTCGGCAGACGCGCAAGGTTTTCCGGGCAAAGCCGATGCCGGAGCTCATGTATCGAGAGTGGGAGCCTCGGCCGACGCGGCTGACGCAACTGACTGTTACCCCTGTGGAGATTTCGAGCGCGCCCGCGATTTGAGCAAGACGGCTCGACCAGGCAACGGCGATTGTTGAAATTATCTCAGTAGATGAGTGAAAAAGTCGTAACTGTTGGCGCTGATCCCTTAAACTTCTTGGGCAGGACGTCGCGTGAGAGATTAAATGACGCTTGAGCGGAGAACACGATTTACTAACCAGCTTTCTGCTCTTTGGAAGCTGGCACTGTCCTTTCGCAAACATGATTGGGATTTAAGCGACTATCCTACTCGGATTCGTGTCCAGGGAGCTAACCCACGGTTTCTCGGCTCTCGGGACACCCCACCGTATGCCGCTGACATAATCAATTGGCATTTGGCCGGTACCGGAAACACCCGCGACGAAGCTGTGACCGACCTTGATAACAAGCTAGAAGCGGTTAAGCGCGAGAGAAAACGGGTATAAAAACCACTTCCCCGCCCAGGAACTCGGGTACCGATAGAACTTGCCAGCACTGAGCGGATAAACGCACATCCAGAGCTATCTCAGGATTTCATCCATCGAATTTTAGGCTTTGAATGGGCGTGGATCTCGGACGAATCGAGTTTATGGGAATTCCATTCAGATGAAACGAATGATCCGCTATTCTCCAAAATTGAGCAAACATATGGCGTAGATGTATCGGACATCGAATCCGCGAAGTTATGTGAAATATTCGATCGGATCGCAGCTTCGCGAACACCCTTTGACATATCATCCGACCCACCAATTACAACTCGTCCATCCGATCTTGCCTGACCAACACATGAAGGGAGGCAATACCCCCTTCTGCAACCCCAACCTCCGCTGATACACTCTCCCTTCCCCCTGTGGAGGCGTGTTTGTCCAGCCAGCCCGAATTTCAACCCTACGTCCCGGCCAGCGAGTCGCGCCCGGAGTTCACCGTTCGCGCTGTCCTGCTGGGCTGCATCTTCGCCGTTCTCTTCGGAGCCGTCACCGTCTATGTGGGCCTGCGCGCGGGGCTCACCGTCGCCGCATCCATTCCGATCGCAGTCCTCTCCATCAGCGTGCTGCGCGCCCTGGGTCGCGCCTCGATCCTGGAAAATAACATCGTGCAGACCACCGGAAACGCCGGGCAGTCCATCGCCGCCGGAGTCATCTTCACGCTGCCCGCGCTCATCTTCCTTGGATTCGACCTCGAATACATCCGCATCTTCATCCTTGCGCTGCTGGGAGGCTGGCTGGGCGTGCTGTTCATGATTCCCCTCCGCCGCCAGTTGATCGTCGAAGAACACGGCAACCTCACCTACCCCGAAGGCACCGCCTGCGCCGACGTGCTGATCGCAGGCGAGCGTGGCGGGTCCTTCGCCAGCCGCGTCTTCTTTGGCCTGGGCTTCGGCGCGCTTTATACCCTCTTTCAAAACGAGAACCTGCTTGGCGCGTGGCCCGGCACTCCAAATTACGAGCCAAAATGGATGCCCGGCGCGGCCCTGCGCTGTGACGCTACGCCTGAATACATGGGCGTCGGCTACATCATCGGGCCACGAGTGGCCGGAGTCCTCTTTGCCGGAGGTGTCTTCAGTTGGTTCGTACTCATGCCGGCCATTTACTTCTTTGGATCGCACCTTTCCGGTGCGGTGTATCCCGGCACCGCACCCATCTCACAAATGTCCCCAAGCGACCTGTGGAGCAGCTACGTGCGACCCATGGGCGCAGGCGCGGTCGCCGCGTCCGGTCTCATCACTCTGCTCAAGACGCTCCCCACCATCATCGGCGCCCTGAAAGCCGGCGCAAAGACCCTGGGCAAACAAGCATCCGCCGTGTCGGCAAAACGCACTGACCGCGATATTCCCATGCCCATTGTGCTGGTGGGCAGCGTAGCCCTGGCTGCGATGATCTTCTTCTTCCTTGAATTCAAGCCCGTCCCCGGAGCGCAGGTGGGATGGCTGGCGAACCTTGTCGCCTCGCTGCTCGTCGTGATCTTCGGATTCCTCTTCGTTACTGTGTCATCACGAATTGTGGGATTGATCGGAAGCTCCGCGAATCCCATCTCGGGCATGACCATCGCAACGCTCATGGCGACTGCGGCGATCTTTCTGGTCAAGGGCTGGACCGCGCCAGCCTTCGGCGCTCTTGCAATCACGATTGGTGGAGTCGTCTGCATCGCCGCTGCGAATGCGGGCGATACATCGCAGGATCTGAAAACCGGCTTCATCGTCGGCGCAACGCCCTGGAAACAGCAAGTCGCCGTGATGGTCGGCGTGATCGTATCGGTCTTCTCCATCGGACTCACACTGAACGCGATGAACCGGGGACTGGAAACCTTCAAGCCTATGAAAGATCCAATCCCCTATAGCCTGAGTGCTCCCATTCCAGGCGTGCAGGTACAACAGCAGCACTTCGCGCGAACCCGCTTTCTGCTCACGGAGCCGGACAAGTCCACCAACTTTGTAAGCGGCAGCCAGTACGTGCTGCTGAACGCTCTCGGCTCGCCTACACTGCCCGATGGCAAGTATCTCCTGAATCCTGCGACCGGAAAAATCGAGATTCAGTGGTCGCAGGGCATCGGCAGCGAAAAAGCCGCCGCGCCGCAAGGCCGCCTCATGGCCACCGTCATCAACGGCATCCTCACGCGCAAGCTGCCGTGGGGGCTTGTGCTGTTGGGCGTTTTCCTGGTGATTGCCGTTGAACTGCTCGGCGTACGGTCGTTGTCATTTGCCGTAGGCGCGTACCTTTCCATCGGAACCACACTGGCAATTTTCTGTGGAGGCGTAATCCGCTGGATGATCGACCAGGCTGTGGCGCGGGCTGGCGGCGATGCAGTCGACACGGAGAGCGAGGTATCGCCCGGATCGCTATACGCCAGCGGATTGATCGCTGCAGGCGGAATCATGGGACTCATGGGCGTTGCGTTGAAACTGTACGAAGCCGCCACCGGGCACGAGCTGCGTCTTTGGTTCGCCGCCGGCTCCGCGCCCTATCGCATCCTCTACCACCCATCAATTTCAGTAGTAATGTTTGCCCTGCTCGGCTTCTCGCTGTACTACTTCGCCCGGAAACCTTTGAACAGCAAGTAAGGTTTCTCTATTCGCCGTGAAACTGAGCAATCTGTTCGCGGCTGGGCGGTTTGGTAAAAGCGCTGACCACAACGAGACATAACACGGCAGCCAACAGCGCCGGGAAAATCGCATCTCGTTGCGCGATAACCGCAGGCAAATACCGGTGGATGAACGCTGAATCCCAGAAAACAGTGACAAACGTTCCCGCAGCGATGGCGCTCACCGCTCCGGGCGCATTGGCGCGACGCGAGTAAAACGCAGCCAGAATCACAGGCGTCAATGCGGCAGAGTAAACCGTATACGCATAGAGCGCCATCTTCAGCACTGACCCGGTATGCAGCGCCTGATACAGCGCCCAGATGCCGAGGAAAACAACCACAAGCCGCGACACGATGAGGACGCGCTTATTCGAAGCGCCCGGCTCGATGTAGCGTACGAAGACATCGTTGATGAGATTCGTCGCAGGCGAAAAAAGATAGTTGTTTGCCGTGGAGACTACCTTGGCGAAGATGGCTCCCATCATTAGAGCGCCCAGCCACGCAGGCAGCCCATGCAGTGCGCTGAAGGCCAGAATTTCGCGGGGGCGCTGAGCAATCTCTCCCGTCCGATATAGCGACGACCCAACGACTGCCAGCGCCACAATCACGGTTTCAAGAATGACCGTGCCAATAATCCATCCAACAACCGCAACCCGTGCGTCGCGTTCAGATTTGGCGGAGAAAAACTTCTGATACATCGACTGGTTGCCGAGCATGAGCAGGAATGTCGGCACAGCCAGTTCCAGAGCCTGAATAAACGACAGGTCGCCGAGAACCTCAAAGTGCGTGGCGGGCAGCGCATGGTGAACCGCGCTCCAACCCCCCGCTCCATGCGCTAGGAAGGGCAGCGCAACAATCAGTGTGATCGTCGCCAGCAAGCCGATAAACAGATCCATATACGCGACCGACGACATTCCAGCAACGGCGGTAAAAACAATCACGAACGCGGCGAGAATGTACTTGCCCAGGTCGGCGGTAATCACCGTTGGAAACAGCAGATGCAGAATGTCTCCGCCGCCGATCAACTGGTAACTGGTGATTGCGGTGTAAGCAAAAAGGATGGCAATCACGCCGAGCACGCGGGCCGCCTGGCTGTAGCGCGCTTCCAGCAGATCAGGAATGGTGAACTGCGCAAAACGGCGGGCGCGCGGCGCGATAAAGTAGATGAGCAGCAATCCAGCCCACCCTCCACCCGCCATCCACAGCGCGGCAAAGCCATGCTTATAGGCGGCCTCCGCGCCGGCCAGCAGCGAGCCTGAGCCGATCCACGAAGACAGCAGCGTAAACACCAGCACAAACGCCGGCAGCGAGCGCCCGGCGACAAGATAATCGGCCTTCGTCTTCACCTTGCTCACGCGAGCAAGCGAAACGATCATCAAAGTAAGTACGATTGCGCCCAGAACGGCAGCGTAGAGTGGCGACATCCGGTTTCCTGCGAAGAGGTTCGAAAGTAAGGAAAGCTTCCGTGTACAAACGCCTTAGTTTACGGGAGTTTGGATCAATTGTCAGGGAGAAAGCGCGCAAGCGACGCGACAATTTCCTCGGCTCTTTTCTCCCTGACGCGTATCAACTTGTTCTTCGAGCGCTTCCCCGCAGCCACTTCCACGAGCGACCGGGAGACGTCGAGGGCATCGGCAAGATAGGCTATTAACTCCGCATTTGCCCTTCCTTCAACCGGCGGCGCCGCCAAAGCAATCTTCAAAACCGCGTCCGGGCCTTCACCCATCAGGCCCGACACTTTGGTGTGGCTCGCGCGCGGAATCACACGCACAGCAAACGTCGCTCCTTCGCGCGTTTCCTTCACCCAATCGCTCGCCAGCGTCACACCTGCGCCTCGCGAACACCAAAAAGCGCCGTACCGATCCTCACGAGGGTCGATCCCTCTTCAATAGCGATCTCGAAATCGCCAGACATGCCCATCGAAAGTTCCTGCAGCTCGATCCGCTGATACTGGCGTGCCAGCTCGTCGCGAAGATTGCGGAGCCGCCGAAAGCAGACGCGCGCCGTCTCAGGATTCTCATCCAACGGCGCAATGGTCATTAGACCACGCACCCGGACCTGCTGCAGGCCGGACGCGCGTTCAAGCGCCTGTCGCAGCTCAGGGCTCCCGGGAGCAAAGCCAGCCTTGGCTTCTTCCTCGCTCAGTTTAATTTCGAGCAGCACGGGGAGCGGTCGAGCTGATTGTTCTCGCGCGTCATTCAGACGCTCTAAGAGGCGAAGAGAATCAACGGTATCGATGGCGGAAAAAATCCCGGCAGCCTTTGCCGCTTTATTCGATTGCAGATGGCCGATCAGGTGAACCTCAATGCCCCCTGGAAGCTCTGCACGCTTGGCCTCGAACTCCTGCACGCGGTTTTCCCCGAAAAGCATCAGCCCTGCCGCGGCGGCCTCGCGAATGGTGGAGGCAGGATGCGTCTTGGAAACAGCCATCAACCTCACGTCGCCCCGCGTGCGGCCCGCGCGAAGGCACGCCGCTGCGATGCGATCTTCGACAGCGGCCAGCCGTTCCCTGAGTGTGCTCACTTCTCAATCTTATAGGCACAAAAACGGGTGGCCATGAATCAGAATGGGAATGGGACGGCCGCCCGTCGTGACTTCAGCTACTGTTGTGAAGCAATCCAGGTCTTTAGATTTCCCTCCTGTGCGGAGCGCAGCTCAATACAATCATTGATCTGATCCCTTGCGCGCGGCAGAGCACGCGCCGCTGCTGGGACCTTATGCACACTGTAGAAGCTCAGAACTTCGTCTCGCTTCTCTGCCGAGCAGAAGCTGCCCGAAGCTCCAACCAGACGCCCGCCCATCATAGTGGTAATCTGCGCCTGCACTTGCGGCCAATCTTGCTGGACGAGCTGCCACGCGACGTCCCGTGTCCCCGGAGCATGAACCATCCTGGTCAGCACCATGACCGAGTCCTGGTTCCTTACCTTGCCGGACACAGCGTATTCGAAAGCACGTTTCTCCAGCGACGGCTCCCTGAAATCTCCTAGAAGATGAAGTGCCGTTACCTGCAACTCGGGATCGTTCGAAGTTTCGAAAACCTTCTGGAGCTGATCGAAGAACGCCGCATCACCGTTTGCCGCGGCAACTTCCAGGGCCGTCTGCGCTAGCGTGGGATCGACCGAATCCTGGTTTCGCAGATACTTCTCTGCAAGTTCTTTAGCTTGTGCGATTACCTGAGGATCTTTTCCCAGTTGACCGAGAAAACCGAAGAGCTTAGCCCGTAATTCCTGCTTTCCCGGCGAGTCTTGTGGCGAAGGCGCGCCGAGCCGTTCATATGCCGGCTCAAAATTCCGCCGCGTCCATCGGGCAAGCGCTTCGCGCTCCTCGGGCGTCGATGCGATCTGCGCGGCGATCGTACCAACAGCGGTGAGGGCGGTATCGATCGTGTCCGCGCTGGAATCGTCTTTAAGTCCTGAGGCTAAATTAAGAAACTCGCCCACCGGAGCCTTGTTCGCGCGAACCTTGGCCCATTCATCGCCGACGAAGCTGATTCGCTCCTCAGGCGAAAGGCCGGTCTCCAGATCGGCCACAATGTTGGCGTAAGCGTCGGAGGAATAGCTGCTTCGGTAATAGCCTTTCCCTTCAGCGTTCGCAAAGAAAAACGACACTTCAGGCGCTTTTAGAGGCTGCTGCGCCTCGCTGAGAATCTCACAGACCCCGTCCGGATTATCCCCCTTGAAACAGACCGGCACAGACCAGGTCTGCGCTCTATCTGCCTTTATGCTGGGACTCAGGAAGAAGCGCTGCTGGCTGGCGACGACGCTGCCGTTCGCGAGGCTCGCGAAAGTCAGCAGCGGCACGCCCGGTTGCTCCACGAAGCTCTCCATGATTTTGTCGATGGGCTTGTGACTAACCTCGGTTTGCGCGTTCCAGAAATCCTCCGCCGTAGCGTTTCCGTACATGTGTGCGCTGAGATAGTTATGCACGCCTTTTCGGAAAGTCTCTTTGCCTTCGTAGTTCTCGACCATCAGCAGCATCGCTCCGGCTTTGCCGTATGTGATGCCGTCAAACATCTCGTTGATCTGGTCGGGAGTTTCGGCCGTAGCGCGAATTGTGCGCGTCATGCGTTGCGCGTCGAGGTCCAGCGTGGTGTTGCGATCTCTGGCCACATCTTGCGGAATATTCCATTCAGGATGCCAGGCTGCAACGGGTTTGTTCTCCATCCAGGTTGCAAAACCCTCATTGAGCCAAAGATTATTCCACCACTGCATCGTGACCATATCGCCGAACCACTGGTGCGCCATCTCATGCGCGACCACGGTTCCGACTCTCTTCTTCGCCTCTATTGAAGCGGTGGCCGGGTCAATGAGCAGATCGGTTTCGCGGTAGGTGATGGCTCCAAAATTTTCCATGGCGCCAGCTTCAAAGTCGGGCAACGCGATCATATCGAGCTTCGGCATAGGGTATTTAATGCCGAAGTAGTTGTCGTAATAATGCAGAACAAACTCAGCGGCGGAGACAGCGAATTTTGTGTATTGCACTTTATCCGGAGTAGCGCAGGCACGAATCGGCACGCCATCGCTCGAGCCGGAAGTGCATTGAAAGTCGCCTACAAGAAATGCCACAAGATAGCTGGACATCTTCGGAGTGGTTGCGAAACGAAGCGTATGTTCGCCAACCACCGGCCCTGGAGTATCGGAAATAATATTGGTGTTCGAGATCGCAGTATCGCCCTTATCGACAACGAGACTTACCGAAAACGTTGCCTTGAAGGCCGGCTCGTCGAAAGATGGAAATGCGCGTCGCGCGTCTGTCGGCTCGAATTGCGTGACAGCATAATTTCGCCGCGCCGTCTTCGACAGATAAAAGCCGCGCAACTGGCCATTCAGAATGCCGGTGTATTCGATCGACAGCGTATAACGGCCCGCGGGCAATGTCTTGTCGAAATTAAATGTCGCCTGCTCCTTCTGCGGATCTTCGGTAACCGAAGCTTTCATCTGTCTGCCATTCAACATGGTAGTCACGCTCTGAAACTTAATCTCAGCCGCGTTGAGAGTAATGGAATCCATCGGCTGGTCCAGCAGCACATCGATTTTTTCGCTGCCCGCGAAGGTCGCGTCTTCCAGATTCGGCGTAAGCGTGAGTTGGTAGTGCTCGGGATGGACGGTTTGCGGAAGGCGCTGGGCATGGGCATTGAAGACAAGACAGGAAATAGCGGCAAAACAAAGTCCCTGAAGCCTCAGGGAATGGAACGTTGGCATGAACAGCCTCACAGAGGAGATGGCCGGATGATCCAGTTGAAATACCGGCGGAGCAACCCCGCAGTTTATCCCACGGTTGCGGTCCATTGGAAGCTTCCCGTCAGGCCTCGCGGTAATCCAGCAGAAGAATGCCCACCAGCACAAGACATATGGGCCAGATCCAGGCGGCAAATCTCGATGCCTTCCGACCGGGCAAACGTATCTGGAGCCAGCGTGCCCAGCCCGCAGTCGCGCCCAGCACGGCAATCGAACTGTGGCTCAGTCCAACGAGCATTTCGTTTTTCGCGTCATCGCCAAAGCCATGCATGTGCGTCAGGAGCAACGCGCCTCCCAGTGCGCAAAGAGCTGGAAAAACCAGCGCCGCCCGCCCCGACGTCAGTCTGCCGGTTTCGACAGCCCACTCAAAGATCGCGAAGGCTGAGATGATCAACGCGAAAAGTCGATGTTCCAGAATATCCGGCTCGACAAAACTGGCCCAGAAGGCGTGCGGGCCGAGCGGCCAGGCCTCGGGATCGGCGCGCAGCAGGATAAAGACGGCGAGAGCCATGAATAACAGCGGCCAGTTGCGCGCCCATTGCTGGCCCTTGAAGCGGGCGACGAATGCGAAAAGACCGGCGGCGAGCACGATGAGGCCGGACCAGTGATGGTTGTACTCCGACCAGGCGCGATCCATGGCGCCGTTGTCGCTGCCGGCGCCGAAGGTAGCGCTTTCCAGCCGCTCTGTCGTGAGCGGCAAACGCTTGGGGAGCTGCGCGAAGGATGGGCTATGCAGCGTGGGCCGCTCCCACCTGAAGCGCTGCGCGATTTCCTGCCGTGTGACCTGATCCGAGCCTATATCGCGTGCGGGAGACATCGACGTCATGGACGCTGCGATAACGATGGCGGTGAAGCCAAGGCCGATTTCAGCTTCGCTGAAGCGGCGGAGGCGAACGAGGATGGGCGCCGATTGATCGCGTGTGCCCTTGACCAGGAAATAATTCGAGGCGCCGAGAGCAACCGTGACCAGCAGCAGATAGATTTTTGCCAGCAGCATGATGCCGTACGAGGTTCCGTAGAGGCCCTGCCAGGAGGCAACGTAAAAGTACGACAATCCGATTCCCGCGAGGACGAGGAGGACGACGCTGGCGATTGCGAGCGCGGAGAAGCGCGCAGCGATGGCGTGGGCCGTCTTCGTATCGCCGGTGCGGCGGAGGGCGACCAGCAGCGAGGGCATGGCGCCGATCCAGGCAGCCGCGCCCAGGTGGTGCACCGCGGTGAGAGCGAGGAGCGGGGCGCGGTGATCAAGTTGGGAGGCGGCGTGGCTGAGGGTGACGGATGCAGAGACGACGATGGCCGCGGGGAGCAGGGACCACGCCGCGGCGCGGCCGGAGAGTCGAAGCACGAAGAAGAGCGCGAGGGCCGCGGCGATGACCACGCAGTCGGCCCGGAAGAAGACGGCGCTTGCGACGTCGGGCAGGCCCAGGCCGCTGCTCATGAGTGACGCAGAGCTTTCCGCAGCGGCGAGCGCCTGGATGATGGCGAGCGCGAGGGCAAACCAGGAGACGAATCTTGCGACTGCGGCGCGCAGTGATGGTTCTGCGATTCGCGGCGTCGCCACGAGCCACAAGAAGAGCGCTCCGCCGACTGCGAGCGCCTCGAACGAGAACGAAAGCGCGCGCAGCACGACGGAGAGAAGGTCGAGGTCTTGCAGCAGCCAGATCACAGGCTATCGGACGCTGAATGGAATTTCGCCGCGGGTGATGTGGCCGTCGGTCGAAAGGGCTTGCCAGCGGATGATGTATTTGCCGGGAGCAAGGGTGGTGTGCGCGGCTAGCTCCGCGTCACCGGGCGCGCTGGCCGACAGCGATTTGGTTTTGCCGTCGGGCATGACGAGGTCGAGATGCGAGCGCGTGCTGTCGACACGGGAATCGAACTTGAGGTCGATGGAGACATCCGGTCCCGGTACCGTCGCGTTGGCTTGCGGCAATGAGGAGCGCAGATGCGCGTGCGCAAAGGCCATGCGGCTGAGGCCCAGGATCGCAATGAGGCAAAAGAGCGGGTAAATGACTGTTTTCTTCAAAATGATTCTCCTTGGTTATAACGAAGCGGCTCGCACCGATTCTCCACTCAACTCCGCCGCCCGCGCATCGGCATAGGCGGCTGCACCCATCAGCGCGCAGCGGCTTTCGAGGATGATGCGGACTGGCATCTGGACGAGTAGATCGCTCAAGCGGCCTTTGTCCGCAAACGCCTTCATGAACGTGCCATCCCTCATTTTCTTCAGAATCTTCGGAGCAATCCCGCCGCCCAGATACATGCCTCCAACCGACAGCACCTTCAGGGCGAGGTTTCCCGCCTCCGCGCCATACGCCGACGTAAAAACGTCAAGCGTCTTAACGCAGAGTTCGTTCGAACCGGCTTCGCCCAGCTCGCCAATGATGGCATTAGGGTCTTCGGCCAGCATTCGATTCTTGAGCCAGTCCGGTTCTTCCATCCCCTTTTCGTCCCGCAGGAAGCTGTAAATATTCTTGAGTCCCAGGCCTGAGACAACGCGCTCAAAGCTCACCCGGCCCTTCAGCGTGCACTGGAGATAGCGCAGCAACTCAATCTCGGTTTCATTGCGAGGAGAGAAATCACAGTGACCGCCTTCCGAAGCCATAGGAACGTGCATCTTGCCGTTCCATACAAGGATTGCCTCACCCAGCCCGGTTCCAGCAGAAACCAGCCCGCGATTACCGACCGATCCCGGCGCGCCCCCGCTCAATTCATAGATTTGTTCAGGAGACAGCTCCGGGATACCGTAGCCGTTGGCCTCAAGATCGTTGATGAGAAAAAGATGCTCGATCTTTAACGCAAGCGAAAGCTCGCGGCTGTCCAGCACCCAAGGGAGATTTGTGAGTTTCAGGCGTCCGCCGCGCACCGGTCCCGGAACGCCGAAGCAGGCTGCGTTCACTTCGGGATCGCCACTCTCAATCAAAAACCTGCGCACGATGTCTTCAAGGCCGGCATATTCCTGCGCGGGGAACTTCTCATCCCGAACGTGTGCAAGCCTTCCATGATCGAATCCGTACAAGGCAAGGTGAACCTTTGTGCCGCCAACATCCCCGGCAAGAATCATCGTTCAATCTCCAGTCGTCCCATTCCGTTCGCATCAGGAGGCGGCAGCAGTGCGGCCGCATCTCTGTCGAGCAGCATCAAAAGCTTTCCACTTCGTGGACGAATCAACTGCGATGGAAGCGCCTCCGGATCGTACTTGCCTTGGAGCACCTCATGCAACGGCTCGGCCTTATCTTTGCCGGCAATGAGGAAGAAAACGTCACGCGCCTCGTTAATGACCGGCCATGTAAGCGTAACGCGCCAGGTATCTTTTTGCGGAACGTAATTGGCAACAGCGATCCGGATCATTTCGTTGAGAGCTTCCGTGTGCGGAAAAAGTGAGGCACAGTGCCCGTCGTCGCCCATGCCAAGCTCGACCACGTCAAAGCGAGGCCCCTGCGCCCCTTCCAGGCGAAGATGATTGCGAATCGCCGACTCGTAACGCGCTGCAGCCTGTTCGGGTTCCAGCTCGCCCTCAATGCGAAAAACTTGCTCCGGCTTCAACGGAACCTTATCGAGAAGCGCCTCGCGCGTCATGTGATAGTTGCTCTCTTTGTCATCAGGCGGCACAGTGCGCTCGTCAACCCAGTAGAGTTCGATCTGCGCCCACGGCATGGCTGTCAAAAACTTCTCGGCCGGATTGGCCAGCAGCTCAAACGTCCGCTTCGGTGTGCTGCCTCCGGAAATGGCGATGCGCGCGACTCCATTTGCCGCCACCGCGGCCTGCGAGCTTTGAAGAAAATGTTCAGCCGCTGCGCGGCTCAACGCGTCCGCTCCGTCAAAGACCCGGTATTCGACATCTGTTTTTCTGGGCATAGCGTTCAATTCTTACAACTTCTGCCACTGACGTCCATCCCGCTCCAGCAGTTCGGCCGCTTCCTTCGGCCCCCACGATCCGCTGGCATAGTTCGGAAACGTCTTGGGCGCCGATGCGGCCCACGCCTCAAGCACCGGCGTATAGAGCGACCAGGTAGCCTCCACGCCGTAGCGATGCGCGAAGAGTGTGGCGTCTCCCAGCATTGCATCCAGCAGCAACCGCTCATAGCCATTCGCCGAAGAAGTTCCGAAAGCGGACGCATAGCTGAAGTCCATGTTTACCGGACACACCGTCATATCCGGGCTTGGAACTTTCGCGCCGAAGCGCAGCGAAATTCCCTCATCCGGCTGGATACGCATAGTGATAAGGTTCGGCTGAATTTCCGCGCAGGGACCGCGCTGGGCGCGGTCGAACAGCAACATAGGCGGCTGCTTGAACTGGATAGTAATTTCCGTGGCCCGCTTCTGCAGACGCTTTCCAGCGCGCAGGTAGAAAGGCACGCCTGCCCAGCGCCAGTTTTCAATTTCGAGTTTGAAGGCCGCGAAAGTTTCGGTCTGCGAATTCGGATCGACGCGATCTTCCTGGCGATATCCCTTAACCTGCTTGCCATCCACAGTGCCCGGCCCATATTGACCGCGCACTGTACTGGCGCAGTCAATGGGCTTGATCGCGCGCCATACTTTTACCTTCTCAAGCCGCACAGCGTCCGCGTCGAAAGAAACGGGCGGCTCCATGCAGACAAACGAAAGCAATTCCATCATGTGGTTCTGGACCACGTCGCGCAGGGCTCCGGCCTTTTCGTAAAAGGGCCCGCGGCCCTCGATGCCAATGCTCTCGGCTGCCGTGATTTGTACATGATCGACGTAATTGCGGTTCCAGATCGGTTCGATGATGCCGTTGGCAAAGCGAAAAACGAGAATGTTCTGAACGGTTTCCTTGCCCAGGTAGTGATCGATTCGAAAGATCTGGTCTTCGTCGAAAACCTTGTTTACCTCATCATTCAACTCGCGCGCGCTTTGGAGGTCATGCCCAAAAGGCTTCTCAATAATCACGCGCACAGCGCCGCTTTTGGGATGCGCCATCCCATGCTCGCCAAGACGATGTATGATGTCGGAAAAATATTCCGGCGCCACAGCAAGGTAGAAGAGCCGATTGCCCTTGGTCCCGTGCTCCTTATCGTATTTTTCAAGCAGGGATTTGAGACCGGCATAACCGCCGTCATCATCGAAGTTCATAGAGTGATAGTTGACCTTAGCGATGAAGTCATCGAGCTTGTCGGCTCCCTCCTTCACACCTCCGAATTCGGTAATGCCCTTCTTCATGTCCTCGGCAAAACTCGCGCCCAGGTCGCGGCGCGCAACGCCGACTATGCCGAATTCCTCCGGCAGCAGCCCCGCCTGCTCGAGGTGAAAGAGAGCCGGCAAAAGCTTCCGCTTGGTGAGATCGCCGGAGGCTCCGAAGATGACCACCACGCCCGGTTCTGGAATGCGCTCGTTCCTTTGAGACGCATTGGCCATATCTTCGGGCGAGATTTTTATTGCGGTTGTCGCCATACTTTACTCCTCGCTCAATGCTTCGAAGCTCAATGTTTCGAGCTTAGTCTTTCTTGACTGCGTGGCCGCCGAATTCGTTGCGCATAATTGCCAGCATCCGGTCGGTGAAATTGTCCTCTTCGCGAGACCGGATGCGGCGAATCAGCGATTCGGTAATCACGGGCGCCGATACGTTCAGGTCGATTGCTTCTGCGACCGTCCAGCGGCCCTCGCCCGAGTCCACAACATACGGTTCCAGCCCTGCGAGCGTGGGATTTCTCTTCAGCGCATCGGCCGAAAGATCGAGCAACCACGAGCGCACCACACTGCCGTAGCGCCATATCTCGGCAATCTGCGCCAGGTCAAGATTCAATGCTTTTTTCTGCTCCATGATGGCAAAGCCCTCGGCATAGGACTCCATCATCCCGTACTCAATGGCGTTATGGACCATCTTGACGAAGTGGCCCGCTCCCGCCGGACCGGTACGACCCCAACCCTGATCTTTACCCGGTGCGAGAGCTTCAAATATGGGCCGCAGGCGTTCGACAACATCCTCATCGCCGCCCACCATCATGCTGTAGCCTTCTTTCAATCCCCACACGCCGCCCGAAGTGCCAACATCGACAAAATTGAAGCCCTCGCCTTTGAGCGCGGCATAACGCCGCTGTGAGTCTTTGTAGTTCGAATTGCCGCCGTCGATAAACGTATCGCCCTTCTGCATCAGCGGCTTCAGTTTCGCGATGGTTTCATCGACCGGATCGCCTGCCGGAACCATCAGCCAGACAGCCCGCGGCGCGGCAAGATTCTTCACCAGGTCTTCGAGCGAGTTCACTCCGACGGAACCGTCGTCGGTCAGGCGCTTTACAGCGGCGGCACTGAAGTCGAAGCCCACGATTTTGTGCCCGGCGCGGCGCAGGCGCTCTGCCATGTTGCCGCCCATTTTGCCTAATCCGATCAAGCCAAGTTCCATCCCTTTTCCCTCCAAAACTGATGCTGCTCTGTAATCCGCTCGTCGAAATGCGGCAACTACGGTGAAGTTTCATGGATCCCGTCAACCCGTTCGCGAAATGGCCGCAATTCCAAACGACGCTTGCGCGACGAAGACCCTATGCCCGATCTAAACCTGGCTGCCGGTCTGCGACCTGGCCGCCTCCGGCATGTAGCGCGCTTCAATCGCAAGTACTTTGTAGAGCCGCCGCACAAACCGTTCCTCCTGCTTCTGGAACGTCGCATGCAGGAAGCTGGCCACCAGATCGAAGGCCAGCGCCGAACCGATGATGCGCGCCCCCATCACCAGAACGTTCATATTGTCGTGTTCCACGCCCTGGTGCGCCGAATACGTGTCGTGGCACATGCAGGCGCGGATGCCCGGCATCTTGTTAGCCGCCACATTCACGCCCACACCGCTACCGCAGATCAGGATGCCGCGCTCCGCTCGCCCCGCAATCAGAGTGCGCCCGACGGCTTCGGCGAAGTCGGGATAATCCGACGGTTCCGTATTGTAAGCGCCCAGATCCATAACCTCATGGCCAAGGCGCTCAAGATAGCCGCGAACTTCTTCCTTGAGGAGAAAACCAGCGTGATCCGCTCCGATTGCCAGCTTCATGGCTATTTCTCCGCCAGCGCCGGCTGAGACTTCCGGGCGCGTTCAACCAGTGCCCTGGCGCGCTTCACAACATTGGCCACGCCGAACCCCAGTTCCTCAAGCACCTTAGCGCCGGGTGCCGACGCGCCGAAGCGGTCCACTCCGATCACATCGCCGTGCCGTCCTACATACTTCCACCAGCCCATCGTCGCTCCGGCCTCAATCGCCAGCTTCGGCAGATGATCGGGAAAGATCGAATCCCTGTACGCCTCACTCTGCTCCTCGAAGAGCTTCCAACTCGGCATGGAAACGACGCGCGCCACAATACCGTCTTTCTTCAGCTCCGCGGCCGCCTGAATCGCAGGCCAAAGCTCGGCGCCCGTACCCACCATGAGCAAATCCGGCGAATCGCCGCCTCGCTCAACGATGTACGCCCCGCGCTTTACGCCATCGAAAACCTTGTGCTTTTCCGGATCAAGCAACGGCAAATCCTGTCGCGAGAGCGCAAAGAACGACGGGCTCTTGCGAGCCAGCGCCAGCCCCCAGCAGGCCGAAGTCTCATTCGCGTCCGCAGGCCGAAAATCGGTAAGGTGAGGCACAGCGCGGAGAGCCATGAGGTGCTCGATCGGCTGGTGCGTCGGCCCGTCTTCGCCCAGAGCAATGGAGTCATGCGTAAAGACGAAGATCGACTGCGTCTGCATGATCGCAGCCATCCTTATCGCGGACTTGCAGTAATCCGTGAACGTGAAGAACGTTGATCCATACGGAATTAATCCACCATGCGCCGCCATCCCATTCACCGCCGCGCACATGCCGAACTCGCGTACGCCGAACCAGATGTTCCGGCCCTTCGGATCGACGTGGAAGTTGCCGCCGTCTTTCAGGATTGTCTTGGTCGATGCCGTCAGGTCCGCTGCGCCGCCAATCAGCTCCGGCACCTCTTTCGCAAACGCATTCATCACCGCGTTGCCGGCGTTGCGTGTGGCCATCGGCTTTGCATCGGCCGCAAACACCGGCAGTGTTTTCTCCCAGCCATCCTTCAGCTTGCCCGCCTGCGTCCGCTCGAACTCAGCCGCCAGCTCCGGAAATTTGCTCTTGTACTCGGCAAAGAGCGCGTTCCACTCCTGCTCATACTTCGCTCCACGCCCCAGGATCGTCGACCAGTTCTTTTGCGCCTCTTCAGGCACGTAGAAGAACTTATCCCCGGGCCAGCCCAGATGTTCCTTGGTCGTGATCGCGTCGTCCGGGCTTAAAGCCTCGCCGTGCACTTTGTTCGTGCCCGCCAGGGGGCTGCCATAGCCGATCACCGTGCGCACAGCGATCAGCGAAGGCTTGTCGGTTACCGCCTTGGCAGACTCAATGGCCTTCGAGATCGCACCCAGATCGTTGCCGTCCGCTACACGCTGCACATGCCAGTGGTAGGCCTCGAAGCGCTGCTCGACATTTTCAGTGAACGACAGCTCCGTCGGACCGTCCAGCGAGATCAGGTTGTCGTCATAGAGAAAGATCAGCTTGCCCAGCTTCAGCGTGCCGGCCAGCGATGCAGCCTCATGCGATACGCCTTCCATCAGATCACCATCGCCGCAAAGCCCATAGGTATAGTGATCGACGATGTTGTAGCCGGGCCGGTTGTACACCGCGGCCAGATGCTTCTCCGCGATCGCCAGCCCCACAGACATCGCAAGTCCCTGACCCAGAGGTCCGGTCGTCACTTCCACACCGTCGGTATCGCCGCGCTCCGGATGTCCAGGCGTCCTCGAGCCAAACTGGCGAAACTGCTGCAGGTCCTCGATGGTAAGGTCATAGCCGGAAAGATGCAGCGCGCCATACAACAGTGCGGAGGCGTGTCCGTTTGAGAGCACGAAACGGTCACGGTTTGACCAGTGTGAATTCTTCGGATTGTGCCGCATATACTTGTGAAACAGCAGATACGCAATCGGCGCATCGCCCAGCGGCGCGCCCGGATGGCCGCTCTTGGCTTTATCTACAGCATCAACCGCGAGAAAACGCAGCGTATTGATCGACAACTGATCCAGATCACTCATAAGAAACCTTTCTTCAGTTCCAACAGCGAATAACTAATCTCTACCCGCTGATTGGTTAATTCCTATTCAATGGCCACATCGAAATTGCGGCCCTCCCAGCGATTTTCTTCCGTCCAGAAAAGGGTAAATGAAAGCTGGCCAGTTTGCTTTTCTGCGGTCGGCAAGTCCGCGAACGACCCCACATATCCCAGAGCCGTCGATTCCATCGTCGCATTCGTCTTCCATTCGTCTGCAGACCACACCACGCGAAAATGCCCCTGGGCGATGATTCGCAGAACGGATCCGCCCTGAATACTCTTCACCTGACGGCGGAGTTTGAAAACTTCCATCTTGGTATGGGTGTGGCCCTTGGCGTAACGCCGCTCAACAGGTGGGATGCGATCGACGACCTTGCCGTCAAAGGCCGAGCGCAGCAATTTAAGGTATTCGGCATGCGCCCACACCAGCGGCATGGCAGCACCAGACGGACCGCCAAATATCAGTCCGTTTCTATCCGGCTTGTCCCAAATCTGCTCAGGCAGCATTCCGCCTTCCGAGGCGAACTTTTCATAGGTCTCAATGAGCGGACCCACATCGCGTCCAGCCGCCAGTTCATAATGGGCGCGTTCTCCAAGCAGCAAAGGCCACGCGCCGCCTTCCCCAAAGCCCTGATAAGGGCCTCCATCGGCTCGCTGCCCGTAGCCGTCATGGTTATAGCGTCGCCAGCATGGCCCTTTGGGAGTATCGACTTTCAGCACGTAATCCACGACTTTCAGCGTGTCTACAATCAGCGGATCGTCCGCGCATCGCACGCCGTAACGCACCAACTCCAGAAAACCCGCGTCGATAATCTCTCGCGCCTCGAACTCCGTTCGCTCTCCCGGGGCGCGGTTTGAGATATGCACCATCTCTTTGCCGCAGCCCTCGTGCGCATAGGGATCGCCGCACTCCGGCGGACGAATTCGCATAAAGTGTCGCTTTACTTCCGGATGCAGGACGCCGGCATCGGTTACAGTCCAGTCTTCTAAATGTCCCTCGATCCAGTCGGCGTGCTCTTCAAGAAACTTCGCCAACTCGGGTGAGCCGTGCGCGTTCATCAGCTCCGCCGCGCAAATCAGCGCGGCAATCACCGCGGCCAGCGTCGACGGCGAATAGCCCGCATTTTCTTCCCATCGCTCCTGCTGCGTCACCGGAGCATAGCGCACCAGGAAGGCCGCGCCGCGCTCAACGAAGGGGAAAACATCGAACTTGGCCAGTCCGTCCACTTTCCATAGCCGCCACGCCAGAATGATCGGAAACGCAACTTCATCCAGTTGGATGCCGGTCCAGTATGGCGTTCCGTTCACCCAGAAGTTCTGCGCAAAGCCGCCATGAGGGTGTTGCGTGCAGGCCAGGTAGACCAGCGCCCGTCGCGCCGTATCTACGCGTCCGCAGGCCAGCAGCGCAGACGCGCTGTGCACCATATCGCGCGTCCACACAAGGTGGTACCCGCCCAGGTCATCGTCGCCCTTGGCGTAACCCCACGGAATCGACGCCGAAGCTATAAACGCGCCCGCATAGGTTTTGTCCTCATGTGCCAGCACTATATTGTGGCTGATCTGCAGCAGCCGTCCGCCGTCATTTGACCGCGGAGCCAGTTCCTGTGGGCTCATCACCCTGTGCCACTGCTCGATGAAGCGTTTCAGGTGCCGTTCAAATGGCGTGGCCAACGCGCCGATCGTCGCCGAAAGGGCGGCGTGGTGCCCCTCGCCAAAGCCGATGGCAACGGTAAACTCGCGTGTCGCCGCCTGCTCGATCTCTCCCATTACAGCGATGTTGCCGTCCAGCGCTGAGCCAAAGTGCCAGTCCATCCTGAAGTTCTCTTTCAGATCCTGCCAGCCGTCGCTCGCGCCGACATAGCCGCAACTGGCGCGACTGAAACCGCAATCGGCAGCCATTGCCAGCGACGTGCCGTCCTTCCAGGCCACCAGCACCCGCTTCCCCGCAACGTCGGCCACGCGCGCCGAATTGCCGGCCCCGCCGCCATCGATGTGCGGCGACATCAGTGCATACACTTTAAGTCTCGAAACCACATCTTCGTTGCCTTCCAGTCGCACATGAATCAACACCACCGGATAGTGCGGGTC
The DNA here is from genome assembly GCA_963743135.1 of uncultured Acidobacteriaceae bacterium. GTDB lineage: Bacteria > Acidobacteriota > Terriglobia > Terriglobales > Acidobacteriaceae > Silvibacterium. The sequence goes on along the minus strand of CAVUON010000004.1, from coordinate 693,755 downwards.
ATTAATGATCTCCTTGGTGAGCGTGTAGCGCCCTTCGCGGTCCCGGCCCGTAATTCGCACGCCTAGCGAGTCTGAATCGATATAGGCAAACTCATGTTCCAGGTTGCGCTTCTCTTCATGGAAAAAAGTTTCGCCATCGGTAATCAAAAACTGCATGTCGCGGATCTGAGGACGGTCGATGGTCGGGTAATAAACCTCATTCAGAATGCCGTGCGAAACTGTAAACCAGGCCCGGCTCGAAGCAGCATACGCTGTGCCAACCGTGTCTTTGGCGCTCGATGTCCAGCGAGGCTGCAGACCCGGCGCGCCAAATGCCGCGCCAGCCTCGTGCAGCCACCTGTATTCGGGTGCGGTTTTCGTCATAAATCTCTCCAATCTCTCCTGAGGCAGCTTCACCTGCAACTAATCAACTAAACCCAATCCGTCCGACTCATAACACCTGTCGGTTCGCATCCGGATCGGGGTGGAACTGCACTTCGTCCATTGCGTGCAAAATTTCGCGGCTCTTCATGAAGTATTGCCACGCAAAACCGGTACGCAAATTCTCCGCCATCATCACGCTGATTCCCTGGTCGATGCCCAGAATATCTTCGGCAAACCATTTTGCTTTGGGATTGAATGCATCGACAAAGCCATAACGAGTCCAGACGTTGTCTCCCATCTGCTGTTTCATGCTCAGCAGTACGTGCGAGCATTCGGCGGGAAGAAACGGCAGTGACCCGGCCACCGCGCACGGCACCAAAGTTCCGTCCAGAGGTCCCATCGACGGGGGACCACCCCAAACGCGATACCCATCCCGGGAATCGGAAGCTGTAATTCCCCACATATCCTGATTGATCCACGGAAATTTCTGCCCCAGCACCAGGCACCACAACTGATGACACCGCGTCGCGGCAATGGAGTTGGTGAAGTAGTTGGTGTGCAGATCGCGTTTGTCGCGGAAGTCGCACCAGGCATGGGCATATTGGTGGATAAACAGCGGGGCGACGCCGCTGATGTATTGAATCCCGCCGTACTCGATGATGGGCCGTTCCAGGTCGTTCCACGTATCGGCGGAAATAGCATGCGTCGGCGATCCAATAGCCATCAGGTACATCGTCATCAGCTCGGAATAAATATCCCAGCGGTGCTTCAGAAATCCCTGATCGGGCAGCCAACCCATCGAGAGAGTGTCCCCGCCGTTCAGCATCCACTGCCAGTCAATGCGCCGGTAAAAGGTCGTCGCCAGCGCTTCAATGCGGGTATTTCCGGAAAAATACTCGCGGCACAGCAGCACCCCGCACAGCAGCAGGGAGGTATCGATCGACGATAGCTCGCTGCCGAACATTCGTTCCCCGCTCTCAATGTCGATAAAGTGGTAAAGAAACCCGTGCTCATGCGGACACTCTTCCAGCAGAAAAGCCAGTGTCTTTTCCACGCGCTCTTCGCACAGGCTGGGGAGCAGGTAATTTCGTTTGGCGGCGATGCACAGAGCGCTCAATCCAAAGCCCGTAGCGGCAATGCTGGCGACGCGGCTCAGCGACCGGCCGACCACCGGAGCGCGGTCCCTGACCAGTCCAGTCTTCGGGCTTACTTCGTTGTAAAAAAAGTCGCAGCCACGGCCTTCCAGATCCTCCAGCAGCGCGTCAGCCTCCTTCGAAACCTGGGTGAGCGGGCGGTTGATGAACACGCCCGGTCCTTGCTTATATTTCTGCGCAGCCTCGGCTTCAGTCTTTGGCTCCTGCCCCGGCTTGACCGGAGGAGCCTGGGGCTGGTTCTGGAAACCCGCGGCAAGCGACACGGCAGGCGCGCCCAGTGCGAGCACGCTCGAAGCTCCTGCCGTTCTGAGCAGTTGCCGGCGAGTTATCTTTGAGTGAGCCAAAACAGAGTCAATACTTAACAGATGCAGCCACTCGTTAAACGGCGCGCCCGTCTCCACAGTCTAACGAAAACCACGACAGGCTTTTCACGCGGAGAACAGGATGCACCTCTACACCCGTCCTACGCATCCATTATGATCAAGGACGCATACTCGTTTGAGTCCCCGCCGGGGACTCGCGCACAGTTTTAGCAAAGCAACCGCAAGTGAAGGAGAATTACCTTGGCCTACGAACTTCCGCCTCTTCCCTATGACCATGCCGCGCTCGAACCCCACATCGACGCCGAGACCATGAAGCTGCATCACGACAAACATCACCAGGCTTACGTCAACAACCTGAACGGCGCGATTGAAAAGCACCCCGACCTCGGCAAACACACCGCCGAAGACCTGCTGCGGAACCTGAACAGTGTCCCCGAGGACATTCGTACCACTGTCCGCAACAATGGCGGAGGGCACGTCAACCACTCCATGTTCTGGACCATCATGCAGCCCGGCGGCGGCGGTGAACCCACCGGCAAGATCGCCGCGCAGATTCGCAAGGACTTCGGCGACTTCGCAGCCTTCAGGAAGCAATTCAACGAAACAACCGCGAAGCAATTCGGCTCCGGATGGGGCTGGCTCCTCTGGGACAGCGGCAAATTGACCATCACAACCACTCCCAATCAGGACAATCCGCTGCTCCAGGGAAAATACCCCATTCTGGGCAACGATGTGTGGGAGCACGCCTACTATCTCAAGTATCAGAATAGGCGCCCCGACTACCTCGCCGCCTGGTGGAACACCGTCAACTGGAATGAGATCAACAAGCGCTTCGAGCAGGCGCAAAAGTAGCTCTGTAACTCATTGAAAAGGCAGCCCGCGAGGCTGCCTTTTCGGCTGCCTCCAATGCCTTCTTCGCGACCGTTTTTCCGGCCTTCGGCATGTTACAATAAGACATAGATCAAGGGCAGTAAACCCGTTCGCTTTCAGGCCTTTATTCCAGGCGGACCCTCCCCCGGTTCCGGAGCGTGATCAGGGTTTCCGCTCATCGGAGTTGCATGCCTCAGACAGAACTAGAATCCACGGCAACGCTGGCGTTTAAAGAAGCAGAACCGTCGCCCAACGGAAATTCAAATGGCAGCTATACCAGTGACAACATCAAGGTTCTCGAAGGGTTGGAAGCCGTCCGCCTGCGCCCTGCCATGTACATCGGCTCGACCGGCGAGATGGGACTGCACCATCTCGTCTACGAGGTCGTAGATAATTCCGTCGACGAAGCTCTGGCTGGCTACGCAAAGAAAGTCGAAGTCGTCATCCACATCGACAATTCCATCACCGTTGTCGATGACGGTCGCGGCATTCCCGTAGACGAAATGACGCTGGACAACGGAGAACGCCTGCCCGCCGTGCAGGTCGTGCTCACCAAGCTCCACGCCGGAGGCAAATTCGACGCTTCCACATACAAGGTCTCCGGAGGATTGCACGGCGTCGGTGTCTCTTGCGTCAACGCCCTCAGCGAAGCCTTCGACGTCGAAATCTGGCGCGAAAACACCTACGAGCAGGACTACGCCCGTGGCATTCCCGTCTCCAAACTGCGCAAGACCGGAACCACCAAACGCCGCGGCACCAAAATTCATTTCCTGCCCGACCGCACCATCTTCGCCGTCACCGAATACAACTACGACACGCTGGCCCAGCGTCTGCGCGAACTCGCCTTCCTCAACAAGGGGCTCGAAATCTCGCTCACCGACGAGCGCACTACCGACCCCAAGACCGGCGAGGCCAAGCGGTCCGACTTCAAATACGCCGGCGGCATCGTCGAATTCATCAAACACATCAACCGCGGCAAGCAGACCCTCCACGAAAAGCCCATCCTCATGGAAGGACTGCGCGACAACGTCGACATGGAGATCGCGCTCCAGTACAACGACAGCTACTCTGAGACCGTCTTCTGCTTTGCCAACAACATCAACACGGTTGACGGCGGGAGCCATCTTTCAGGCTTCAAAACTGCCCTGACCCGCACCATCAACTCCGCCGGGCAGCAACTCGGGCTCTTCAAAGATGTAAAGGAAAATCTCTCCGGCGACGACGTTCGCGAAGGCCTGGTCGCCGTGATCAGCGTCAAGCTGCCACAACCTCAGTTCGAAGGCCAGACCAAGGGCAAGCTGAACTCCGACATCGCAGGCGTCGTGCAGGCGCTCGTCAACGAGAAGCTCGGCATGTTTCTCGAACAGAATCCGCAGGTTGCCAAGAAAATCATCAACAAAGCGATTGAAGCCGCCCGCGCCCGCGAAGCCGCTCGCAAAGCCCGCGATCTAACCCGCCGCAAAGGCGCGTTAGATGGCGGCGGACTGCCCGGCAAACTCGCCGATTGCAGCGAACGGCAACCTGATCGCTGCGAACTCTACCTCGTCGAGGGCGAATCCGCAGGTGGAACCGCCAAGCAGGGCCGCGACCGCCGCTTCCAGGCCATCCTGCCGCTCAAGGGCAAGATCCTCAACGTTGAAAAAGCCCGCTACGACAAAATGCTCGGCCACGAAGAAATCCGCGCCATGATTACCGCCCTCGGCTGCGGCATCGGCAAGGACGACTTCGACGTGTCGAAGCTGCGCTACGGCAAGCTCATCCTCATGACCGACGCCGACGTCGACGGGTCGCATATCCGCACCCTGCTCCTGACCTTTTTCTTCCGTCACATGCAGGAGCTGATCAAACGCGGACACGTCTACATCGCGCAGCCGCCTCTCTTCAAAATTAAGAAGGGCAAGTTCGAGCAGTACATCAAGGACGAGCGCGAATTCGTCAAGGTCATGGTCAAGCGCGCCTCCGAAGGCATGATCGTCCGCCACGGCGAGAACGCAGAGAAGATCGAAGGTGCGGCCCTCACTAAATTCATGGGCCAGTTGAACGAATACCTCGGCTTCTTCGACAAGGTAACCAAGCGCCTCCGCAACGAGGAGGTCACCTCGCTGCTCGCTCTCCACGAACTGGCGCACCGGGCCGACTTTGAAAGCGCAGACGACAAGGCGCCCGCCAAGCTGGTAGCGCTGCACAAAGCTCTCGCCGGACTGCAGAAGAAATATCAGTTCAAGGGACTTTCATCGCCCGTGCGAGACGAGGAACACCAGACCTGGTCCTTCAGCTTCACCGACTCTCAGGGCGCCGAGCGCTGGATCAACTGGACGCTTGCCTCGTCGCCCGAGCACCGCCAGATGTCCGCCAAGTACGCGCAGATCAAGCACCTGCTGGAACCGCCATTCCTCATCGAATACGCAACGAAGGCGCCAGCCACACCTGACACCGACGAGACCGAAGGCGAGACCACCGGAGAAGCCGAAGCGGGCAAGCCGGCCCCGAAGCGCACCGGCCGCGCGTCATTGGAGCCAGTCGAAAAACAGACAGCCCACGAGCTGTTCGAATACGTCATCGAACAGGGACGTCGCGAATATCAGGTGCAGAGATACAAGGGACTGGGCGAGATGACCTCAACGCAGCTTTGGGAAACCACCATGGATCCCGAACGCCGCACCCTCCTCCAGGTAAAGCTCGAAGACATAGCCGAAACCGAGACCATCTTCACCACCCTCATGGGCGAAGACGTAGAAGCAAGGCGCAAGTTCATCGAAGAAAACGCCCTCGACGTAAAAAATTTGGACATTTAACGACATACGCAAGAACAAAGAGAGGGCGGCCACAAGCCGCCTTTTCTTTTCTCCGCTATGCTGCCCACATGGACGAGGCGCCCCACGCTGTATACTGCCGTTCAACCTGTTCAGAGACAACAAAAACCAATCGTATTAAGGATGAAAAGAATCCATGGCGCTCGACCGCAGATCCTTTCTTTCCGTTTCCGGGAGTGTGGGGCTTGCTTCCACACTTTTCCCCGGAGCACTCTACACGCTTGCCGCTCAGGCCCAGGGTCAGACCCAGCCCGCTGGCCCGGAAAAGCCTATGGAAAAACCAAAGATCACCCAGCAAATGATCGACGCAGCCGCTGCCCTCGCCGGAATCACCGTCACAGCCGAGCAGAGCAAGATGATGCTCGACGGCCTGAACCAGCAACGCGACGCTTACTCCGCGATACGCAAACTGCAGCTCCCCAACAGCATTCCTCCGGCCTACATCTTCGACCCGCTCCCACCCGGTGAATCTGTCAACACGGAACAGCGCGCTCCGATCTACAGCCGCACCACCGCCACGATGCCGAAGAATCTTGAGGAAGTGGCCTTCTACACCGTTCCAGAACTCGCCGATCTCGTGCGCCGTCGCAAAGTCTCATCGGCCGATCTCACCCAGATGTATCTGGCGCGCCTCAAACGCTACGACCCACTGCTGCACTTCAGCATCACTCTCACTGAAGAGCGCGCACTAACGCAAGCACGCGAAGCCGACACCGAAATTGCCGCCGGAAAATATCGCGGTCCGCTCCACGGCCTCCCGTGGGGCGCAAAGGACCTGCTCGCCGTCAAAGGCTATCCCACAACCTGGGGTGCCGGAGGTTTCGAAAAACAGACCATCGACGAAGACGCGACTGTGGTCAAGCGTCTCGACGCCGCCGGAGGCGTGCTCGTCGCCAAGCTCACGCTGGGCGCGCTCGCCATGGGCGACAAATGGTTCGGAGGACGCACCCGCAATCCATGGAACCCGACGCTGGGCTCGAGCGGTTCGTCGGCGGGTCCGGCTGCCGCAACGTCAGCCGGATGTGTAGCCTTCTCCATCGGCTCAGAGACGCTCGGATCCATCTCCTCGCCCTCCACGCGCTGCGGCGTTACCGGCCTTCGCCCCACCTTCGGATTCGTCCCCCGCACCGGAGCCATGGCTCTCAGTTGGACCATGGACAAACTTGGCCCGATCTGCCGCGCCGTCGAAGACTGCGCCATCGTCCTCACCGCAATCCACGGGCCCGACGGACAAGACCTCGCCACCCGCAACGCCGCCTTCAACTGGAACGCCGACTACGACTGGAAGAGCCTGCGCATCGGCTACTTCGCCTCGACGTTCGAGCCCGACAAGTCGCCCACGCCCTCCGCTGCTCCGCTGCTCGGCCCTCCGCCGCCAACCGACAAATCCAAGCAGTCCCCGGAAGAAAGAAAAAACCGCGAAGAACACGAGCGCGAAGCCGCTTCCTACCGCGCCCGCCGCGCCTATGACCGCGAGTATGACCTCGCCGCGCTCGACAAGCTCCGCTCCATGGGCGTAAACCTTGTCTCGCTCTCGCTCCCCGACCTGCCCTACGACGCGATGGTCCCGCTCCTCACCGCCGAAGCTGCCGCCGCCTTCGACGACCTCACTCTCTCCGGCCGCGACCGCCTGCTCACCGAGCAGGGTGTCGAAGACTGGCCCAACCTCTTCCGCGTCGCGCGCTTTTACCCTGCCGTTGAGTACATTCAGGCCAACCGCGCCCGCTCGCTCGCCATCCGTCAAATGTCAGCACTCTTCCATCAAGTCGATGTAATCGTCACCGCCACCAACAGCGAGCAACTCATCGTCACCAATCTCACCGGACACCCCGCCGTCATCGTCCCCAACGGACTCCGTGGCCCCGACGCGCCCCCTCCGCCCGCCGTCGATACCGGAGACGACGACCAGATCGGAGGCCCCGGCACGCCCGTCAGCATCACCTTCCTCGGCGGCCACTATCAAGACGCAAAGCTCTGCGCCTTCGCCCGCGCCTATCAGGAAGCAACAGGCTTCCAAAAGCTGCACCCGAAGTTGTCGCTGACCGCCTCTTAGCTGACCGGACCAAAGCTGACCGCCCGTTAGCTGACCGCATCATCAGCTATCGTTGACCTATGCCCCTGCTCGAAGCCCGCCACCTCGTGAAGACCTACGGACACGGCGTGCCGGCAGTCGACGACGTCTCCTTCACGATCGAGCGGGGAGAAACGCTCGGACTCGTCGGAGAATCCGGCTCCGGCAAATCCACCATCGCGCGCATGGTCATGGGCTTAATCGAGCCCACCAACGGCGAGGTCCTTTTCGACGGCCACCCGCTCATCGGCCTCCCTCCGCGCAAACTGCGCCAACTGCGCCGCCGCCTCCAGATCGTCTTTCAGGACCCCTACGCCGCGCTCAATCCGCGCATGCGCGTGCAGGACATCGTAGCCGAGCCTTTAATCATCCACCGCGCCTGCCCCCGATCCGAGCTGCGCCCAAAGGTCGCCGAGTTGCTGCGCCACACGGGCCTCGACGAGTCCGCCATGCCTCGCTACCCGCATGAATTCTCCGGAGGCCAGCGCCAGCGCATCAACATCGCGCGCGCGTTAGCCTTGCGTCCTGAGTTAATCGTGCTCGACGAACCGCTCTCCGCGCTCGACGTAAGCGTGGCCGCGCAAATCGCTAACCTGCTGCGCGACCTCCAGCGCGAATTCTCACTCACCTACTTGTTCATTTCGCATTCCATGCCCATGGTGCGCTATCTCTCCGCCCGCATCGCCGTGCTCCATCACGGGCGCATGGTCGAATATGGAGACGCCGCCCAAATCTGCAACGCCCCGCGCGAGCTTTACACGCAAATGCTGCTCGCCTCAACGCCGGAAATCCACATCGCATAACGCCGAATACGATCAAATAAAAATGCACGCTTTTCTTTTCCACCGCGCCTCCCGCTATCTTTTGCTCGCCTTCGCAGCGTTTCTCGGCGGATTCATCAACGCCATCGCCGGAGGCGGAGGCTTCGTCGCGTTTCCCACGCTGCTCAAGAGCGGACTTCTGCCCATCCAAGCCAATGCAACCACAACGGTGGCGCTATGGCCCGGCCAGTTCACATCCATCGCCGGATACCGCGAAGAGCTCCGCAAAAACCTGAGGCTGGTGCTTCCAATCGCGGCAGTAGCCCTCGTCGGGGGCTTTGCCGGAGCCTGGACCCTCCTGCGCAATAGCCAGGGATCCTTCCTGCGCCTCGTGCCTTATCTCTTCCTGCTGGGCTCAACCGCCTTCGCCCTCAGCGGCCCCATCTCGCGCGCCGTCAAGCGCCGCACTGAACACTACACCGGCGGCAAAGAACACATCCACCTCCTCCCGCTGCTGCTGGCCCTGCTCTGCATCTGCTACTACATCGGCTACTTCGGCGCGGGAGCCGGACTTCTCACCATGACCGCCCTGGCCTTCTGCGGAGTCGAGCGTCTGGCCGAGATCAACTCCCTCAAGGTCGTGACCACAACCGTAGCCAACGGCGTCGCCGTCATCACCTTCATTGCGCACCGAGCGGTCGCATGGCACGATTGCTGGTTCATGATGATCGCTTGCGCCATCGGCGGATATACCGGTGCGCGCAATAGCCGCCGAGTCAGCGACAAAGTCCTGCGACCCATCATCATCGTCTTCGGTTTTGCGCTCGCCATCTATTTCTTTCTGCACCGCAACGCGTTCTGATGCGCGAGCGCTCGGGTGCCCCATCCTTTGCGCGCTTTTTGCGCGAAGGGTGGGAAGGGTAGAAAGCTCCCACTTGCTGTCTAAACGTCCACCCTCATTCGCGCGCTACCTGCTTCTGCGGGACAATAGAGAGAGCATGAGTCACGAAGGCATCCGTTTCGTCAGCAAAGAGCAGGCGCAAAAAGAAGAGTTCGAGCAGCGCGAGCTGGGCCGCGAGGCAAAAGAACCAGTCAAAGTCCGCATCCACAAGACCGAAGGCACAGGCCTCGAAATCGACTGGAAAGACGGCCACAAGAGCGCCTGGACCTTCGCCTGGCTACGCAACGCCTGCCCCTGCGCCACCTGCCACGACGATCGTGAAAAGAGCGGACGCGCACCCGGCGAAGCTCCACCACAACCCGCAACGTTGCTGCCCATGTATCAAGCCCCACCGCGACCCGATTCAGTTACACCAGTCGGAAACTACGCCCTAAGCTTCGTCTGGAACGACGGCCACAAAACCGGGATCTATTCCTGGGATTACCTCCGCCGCCACTGCCAATGCGAGGAGTGCAAAAATCTATGATGCCTTTTGAGGTCCATCCTTGTATTTGTGCATCGCGGCCTCATAGCGTGCTTTCAAGTCCTCGGGATACGACATATTGAAAAATCGCATGATGCGGTGAATATTCAGGTGAACGCAGAGAAATGAAGTTCTCAATGCTTGATCACCACGGTTCGATCTGGGACTTCCACTACGTATTTGGAATCGATCTCCGGGAAGAGTTACATGGCCTTCCAAGCTTGGCTGAACGGCATGCACGTAGTAAGACATCCACTTGTATAGGACTTCATGGCAAAACCCATCTGTTAGTGGGGACCCGTCTTCACGAGACTCAAACGAACCAGGCTCCATCGCAAAATATTTCAGACCGTGATTTTCCGCCGACCATTTATTAGGATCCGGATATTTTGCAGCGAGTTTCTCTATCGCCTCAGCATCTGCCCGCGGTTCTAACGTCAGATCGGGGTAGTACTTCTTAATTAAGCGCTGCCATTCACGATTAGCCTTTGCAAAATATTCCTCATAACGCCAACTGCGTTTTGCAGTGTCAGAGTTTGTCAAATATCTAACAATCAGCCTGATCTCGACAGCGGTACGACAAAGCCCAAGCGCCTCATCTCCATAACCACCCTGTACTAAGAGAGCTATAGCTTCTGTTAGGACTATGGATTTGGATAACAAAGCGAGCAGAATGGCATCTGCTGGTGAGGTCTGACGAGGAATGAGCTCAAGACCACCTAAACAACTCCTAGTCGCGGCCATTAGTTCCGTAACGTCGTTCTTGAAGCTGAGTTCCGATTCCATATCGTCTACGATCTTTGACAAGTTAGCAGACTCTTCCCCTCACTTCACCAACTCATCCAACCTCGCATCGTGCGCCGGAATGTCCTCCCGCACCCTCCACGCCCGCTCAATTAAAGACAGCGTTTCCGCCGCATCCCGCGCAACCTGCACCAGACCGCGATTCTCCGCCCGAATGAATCCCTCTCTGACCGCCGCATCGAAGAACCCCAACAGTCCGTCGTAATAACCGCCCACGTTCACCAGCACGCACGGCTTCGAATGAATCCCCAACTGCGCCCAGGTCACAATCTCGATGAACTCATCCATCGTTCCATAACCACCCGGCAGAGCAACAAACGCATCGGCACGCGACGCCATCAACGCCTTGCGCTCATGCATCGTGCGCACAATGTGCAGCTCAGTAAGCCCGCGATGGCCGATCTCGCGGTCCATAATCACATCGGGAATAACGCCGACGACCTCGCCGCCCGCAGCCAGCGCCGCATCCGCAATCGCGCCCATCGCTCCTATCGTCGCGCCGCCATAGATCAGCCCAAAGCCGCTCTCGGCAATCTTCCGCCCCAGTTCGCGAGCCGTTGCTAGATATTCTGGACGCGCCCCGTCACCCGATCCGCAGAAAACGCATATCCACTTCTTCGACTTTTCCACCATTGTGAAACTAGTCTAACCGGGCGTGAATTGGGGGCGATTAAAATAAGAGTAGAGACTCCCCATTGCAGCATCTACTCGACAAACTCAATCCCCAACAGCGCGAAGCCGTCGAAGCCGTAGACGGCCCGGTGCTGATTCTTGCCGGAGCCGGCTCCGGCAAGACGCGCGTAATCACGCATCGCATCGCCTATCTCATTCAGCAGCGCGGCGTCGCGCCCGACTCCATCCTCGCCGTCACCTTCACCAATAAGGCCTCCGCCGAGATGGCCGAGCGCGTCGAAAAACTCATCGGCCACACCACACTCGCCAAGCCGCTCGTCGCCACCTTTCACTCCTTCTGCGTGCGCATGCTGCGCCGCGATATCGAAGCCCTGCGCATCGGCGACGAAGGCCTGACCAGGAGCTTTGCCATCTACGACGAAGCTGACCAGCAGGCAGTGGTCAAAGCCGCAATGCGCCGCATGGGTCTCGACGACAAGCAACTCACGCCGCGCGTCGTGCTCTCAAAGATCTCCTGGGCCAAGAACCACATGATCGATCCGCAGGAGTATTACCTCAACTCCTCCGATCCCACCAGCGAGCGCGTAGCCCACATCTTCGAGGCCTACAAGAAGGAGCTGCGCAAAGCCAACGCGCTCGACTTCGATGATCTTCTGCTCGAAGCCGTACGCCTGCTCAAATCATCGAGTGAAGTGCGCCAGCGCTACAACCGTCGCTATCGCTACCTGCTCATCGACGAATATCAGGACACCAACCGCCCGCAATATGAGCTGATGAGGCTGCTCGCCGGCGAAGAGAAGAATGTCTGCGTCGTAGGCGACGAGGACCAGAGCATCTATTCCTGGCGCGGCGCCGACATCCGCAATATTCTCGAGTTTGAAAAAGACTTTCCTAACGTAAAAACCATTCGCCTCGAACAGAACTACCGCTCGACGCAGATCATTCTCGAGGCCGCCTCCGCCGTCGTCTCGCGCAATACGCAACGCAAGGGCAAAGCGCTCTGGACATCACGTGAAGGCGGAGCGCTCATTGGCTACTACGAAGCGCCCGACGGCGAAAACGAAGCCCTCTTCATTGCCGACTCAATCCAGAAATACCTCCGCAAAGCCGGTCAGGAAGAAGAAACCCCGCGCGCCGCCGTGCTCTATCGCACTAATTCGCAGTCGCGACTGGTAGAAGAAGCACTTCGTCGATACGGCATCAAGTACACCATGGTCGGCGGCTTCTCCTTCTACGAGCGCGCCGAAATCAAAGACCTGTTGAGCTATCTCAAGCTCGTCCAGAACACGGACGACTCAATCGCTCTACAGCGCGTCATCAATACACCGGCACGCGGCATCGGCAAAACCACCGTAGAAACACTGGAGCGCATCGCCCTCGAAACTGGCACCAGCACCTGGACAGCCATCGGACGCGCGCTGCGCGGAAAGCTGTTGCCTTCGCGCGCCCTCATCGCCCTTGACAGCTTTTGTCACATGATCGAGGATGCGCGAGCGCTTCTCGCCCCCAATTTCGCCGAGAAGCTGACCGCCGATGTCGCCGAAGATGGCGCTGCTGCGGACGATTCCGCCACAAGCTTTGACGTGGCTGCTGCAACGGACAGCGCAGCAGCCGATGATAGCGCCGCAGCCGACGAGTCCGGCACCAGCTTCGACTTCGGCGACGCGACACAGCCCATGCTCGCGCTTTCGCATGAAGCAGCCATCGACGCAACAGCGTTCAATCCCTTCGAGGACGAGCCTGCCATCCCGCACGCCGCGCCCGCGAAACCCGCTGAACCCGAGGCCGTTCCAGGCTTCCGGAAACCTGGCGATGCAGCGACTCTGCCTGAGTTGATCAAGTTCCTCATCGACCGCACCGGATACATCCGCTCGCTCGAAGAAGAGGGCACGCCCGAAGCCTTCTCGCGCATTGAAAACCTGAAGGAACTCGCCAACGCCGCGCAGGACGCCGAGGAGCGCGGCGAAACGCTCCCCGAATTCCTCGATCACGCCGCACTCGTCAGTGACACCGATCAATACAACGCCGACTCACGCGTCACGCTCATGACTCTGCACGCGGCTAAGGGGCTGGAGTTCCCCATGGTCATCCTCGCCGGCCTTGAGGAGGGCCTGTTTCCCCATTCGCGCACGCTGAACGATCCCAACCAGATGGAAGAAGAGCGCCGTCTCTGCTACGTAGGCCTCACCCGCGCCATGAACACCCTCACCATCACGCGCGCCCGCTACCGCCGCCGCTACGGTAACGACATGCCGGAGGCGAGTCTGCCCTCGCGCTTTCTCGAAGAGATTCCTTCGCACCTGCTCGAAGCCGCAGGCGGAACAGGCCCTGCATCCATCCAGCGCGAGCGCTACGGCAGCGGCTTCAGCAACAACTACGGCGACGACAGCTCCGTCCGTCACTACAGCTACGAGGACGAAGACCAGAGCGCAGCGTCAGGTTCGGCCCGCACAGCGCGCCCCGCAAAATCCGCAAACTCCATCGACAACATCGCCCATTTCTTTTCCTCCCGCGGAGCTCCGGGTGCAAAATCACGGCCTAAACTCGACATTTCCGCGCCCACAGGCTCGACTGGAATCAAGAGCGGCCAGCGCGTCCGCCATCCGAAATACGGAGAAGGCGTAGTCTTTCGCCGCGAAGGCGATGGGGAAGACGCGAAGATTACGGTACAATTTTCAAAGTTCGGAGTGAAAAAGCTGGTTGAAAAATTCGCCCAGCTTGAGCGGCTCTAATCCGCAATCCCCTCCACGAAAGATAAGGATATTAATGGCAAATACGAAGTCGATTGAAGACAAGGCAGAACGCAAGAAAGTAAAGCGCACGGCGCGCAAAAAGGCTGCGCCCAAAGCCCCACGGACGGAGCCCCGCGGCTCCAACAAGCAGAGAGTGAAGAAGCTCAGCCGCGGCCAGAGCAAGCGTTAAGCAATCGCCCCGTCTATCCATCCATTGAGATATAAGACGGGGCATTGCCGTCCAAAGGCGCGAATTCCAGAACGGTCAAGCTCCGCAGGCCAGCGAAGGCGCCGCACTAAGCCGTTGCCGTGACGGCCAGTCACCGAAGCGCAGTTGCCTGAATGCCCGGTTCCAAGTACGCTTAACTCCACGACCAACGGGAGTGGCCGCGCGAAGCCGTTGCCCGTGACGGCCAGTCACCGCATCTTCACGAGGAGCCGGACTCTGCCACGCCAGGTTTTTTGCTGTAAATCCATCGACAAGCTGATTGCCGACTCGGAGGAACCCGAGCACAAGCTGCGAAAGACGCTCGGGCCGCTATCTCTTACCTCGCTCGGCATAGGAGCCGTCATCGGTTCCGGCATTTTCACGGTAATTGGCACCGCCATCGCCGGCGAAAAGTTCGACACCTCCTCCATCTTCAACACGCCGGTTCTCGATTACATAGTTCATCACACCGCGCTGGCCGGACGCCCCGGAGCTGGCCCCGCACTGGCCGTATCCCTCGTGCTCGTTGCCGTCGTTTGCGCCTTCACTGGCCTCTGCTACGCCGAGCTAGCCTCGATGATCCCCATTGCAGGCTCAGCCTATACCTATACCTACGCCACCATGGGCGAACTGATCGCCTGGATCATCGGCTGGGATCTGATCCTCGAATACGCCTTCTCCAACATGGCCGTCTGCGTTGGATTCGCTGGACACAGCGTCGCCTTAATGGACTGGTTCGGGATACATCCCAATCTGCGTTGGATCTCGCCCGCGTACCTGCCCTCCGGGCTGTCGGATCTCCAGGGGCATGTCCTCTACGCTCCCGGCTGGCATTTTGGTTTCAATGTCCCTGCCTTCCTCATCGTCATGCTTCTCACAATCGTGCTGGTGCGCGGCATCCGCGAATCCGCCGAGACCAACAACGTCATGGTGCTGCTCAAGATCGCCGCCATCCTGCTGTTCATCGCTGTCGGCGCGCAGTACATCCATCCCTCCAACTGGCATCCGTTCTATCCCAATGGCTGGTCGGGATTTCTCACCGGCGGCTCCATCATGTTTTTCACCTACATAGGCTTCGACTCCGTCTCGACCGCCGCTGAAGAGTGCAAAAACCCGCAGCGCGACGTTCCCATCGGCATCCTGGCCACGCTCGTTATCTGCACCATCCTTTACATCGGAGTCGCTGTCGTCCTCACCGGTCTCATCAAGTGGTCCGCGCTGGTCGACGACGCCGCTCCCATCGTCAACACTCTGAAGAAGGTTTACCTGGCTCATCCCAGCGCCGCACTCGACTGGACTCGCCTGGCCATCATCATCGGCGCGATGCTGGGGATGATCTCGTCCATTCTCGTCTTCCAGATAGGGCAGGCTCGCGTCTGGTTCGCGATGTCGCGCGACCGCATGCTGCCCACCGTCTTCTCCAGGGTCCACCCGCGCTTCCGCACTCCCAACGTCTCCACCTGGGTCGCGGGATTCGTAGTCGGCATTCCGGCTGGTGTGCTCGATATCGGAACCTTCGCCGATCTCTCAAACATCGGCACACTCTTCGCCTTCGTGCTGGTATCGGCAGGTGTTTTGATCCTGCGCTATAAAGACCCCAACCGGCGTCGCGGATTCCGCTGCCCGGGCGGCCCCGTATTTCCTGTCCTCAGCATCCTCTTCTGCGTGCTGCTCATGTCCGGTTTGCCCATCATCACCTGGTTGCGCTTCTTCATCTGGCTGGCCATCGGACTCGTCATTTATTTCTTCTATAGCCGCAAACGCAGCGAATTTTATCCCACCCAAAAGCCATGAACGTCGAATCTCTTCGCAAGTTTCTGCTCTCGCTCCCTCACGTCGAGGAGACGATGCAGTGGGGCGACAATCTCGTCTTCTGGGTTGGCGATAAGGCCATCGGCGGCAAAATGTTCGCGCTGGCCAATCTGGATCGCGACAGTAACGGCGTTCTGTCGTTCTCCGCGGGACCGGAGCGGTACCATGAGCTGCTCGAAACCGAAGGCGTCTTCCCTGCGCCCTACATGGCCCGCATCTTCTGGGTAGCTATCCAGCGGTATGACATATTTTCCTCGAACGAACTCCAGCAGCTCCTGCAAAACGCCCATCAGATCACGTTTGCCAAACTCCCCAAACGAACCCTAGACATTCTGGCAATGCCCCCAACCGAACGCAAGAAACTCATCGTCGCGCGAAAGAAGCAGCTACAAGCCGCGAAAAAATCACGATAGCCCAAATCCTTCGACACCGCAGACAACTCCTATCCCGCGCGGTTCGGCCAAAGTAATCGGAGTCGCTGCTGCGCCATGCTGAAAGTGGCCTGCTCCACCCCGATCACTTCACCGTCCGCTTCCACCAGCAGCGGAGCGCGATAGAGAATTCCGGCAGCGGGCTTGCAAACAACCTTCGTTGCGCCTTCATAGTGCGGATAAGGCAGCCGTGAGCCGCCGTTGCTCTTCCGCGTAACCAGCGCGTGAAAACTGGCGTGAGCCAGACCCAGACGGCTGCTCTGAGGAACCGTAGCAACCCGAAACTCCGGCGAGCACAAATCTCCGCCCGGACGCCATCGGTTGATCGCCGGCACGCGCACACTCAGCAGTTCGCTGGTGCGAAAACTACGCACCTCGCCGTCCGCGCCTGTCAGCTCCACATCGAAAACCTGAATGGGATGCTTGAAGAGCAAGCGAAGACCTCCGGCATAATAGGCGGCGCGCCCCCAGAGACGTTTGCCGGAACCATTTTGAGCAAGATTCATGAGCGCGGCATGGATACCCATTCCGGCGGCAATCGTGAAATACCAGCTTCGTTTTCCTTCGCCTCCGGAGGCCTCGTCAAACCCTCCGCAAGTGACCTCGCCCAGCGGAATTGATACTGCCTCAGCGTTCAGTTGCTCCTGAAACGCAATAACAGGATCACGCGGCATACGCAGGTTCTGAGCCAGAACGTTGCCCGTCCCCAAAGGAATCACGCCAAGCGCAGCATCCGAACCCGCCACGCCCTGCAATACTTGAAAAAAAGTGCCATCTCCGCCGCAAACAAAAATGGTGTCAAAACCGCTCTCGACCGCGCTCCGCGCCTGCTCACCCGCGGAGCAGGCAGAAACCGTGTCCTGCATCTCCACCGTGCAGCCGGTATTGCGCAAAAGCGCAGCGCAACGGTCCACAATTGCGCGCCTGCGGCTGTGCTTCGTAAGCAACGGATTCAGAAAGAAAGCAACATGACGCATATCCCAAGCATGAGCCTACGCGAGACTGCACACAACGCGATGAAAAAATCAGCTCTCTATCTGGAAAAAGCTTCCTTGCCGACCGCCCGTCGCTTCTCACGTATTATTTCTCCATGCCGGAGAATGCCAATATCCGGCGCGGGAATTTCGACGGGTCGGCTTTGTAACCGCTATCCTGAATCGTTGACCATGGAAACGAAGAGGAGAAACACGCCAAGATGAAAGTGGGAGTCTTCACTCCGCTGCTATCGCAACTTCCGCTGCCTGCCGTTCTCGACAAGCTAAAAACGCTGAACATTGCCACGGTAGAGCTGGGCACCGGCAACTATCCCGGCGATGCGCACTGCAAACTCTCCATGCTGGAGAACTCGGCAGCACTGGCCGAGTTCCAGCAAGTGCTGGCCGACCACAACGTGTCAATCAGCGCACTCAGTTGCCACGGAAATCCGCTGCACCCCGACCGCGCGCGCGCCCAGCGCGATGCGGAGATCAGCCGCAAAACCATTCTGCTCGCCGAAAAGCTCGGCATACCTGTAGTAGTTGATTTCTCCGGCTGCCCCGGTGATTCTCCCAACGCCACAGCGCCCAACTGGGTCACCTGCCCTTGGCCTCCCGACTATTTGCAGGTCCTCGAATGGCAGTGGAACGAAGTCGTCGCGCCGTACTGGATCCAACATGCAAAGTTCGCCGCCGACCACGGCGTGAAAATCGCCATCGAGATGCACCCTGGCTTCGTCGCCTATAGCCCCGAGACGTTGCTGAAGCTGCGCTCCATCGCTGGCCCCAGCGTCGGCTGCAACTTCGATCCCAGCCATCTCTTCTGGCAGAACATCGACCCCATCGCCGCCATTCGTGTGCTGGACGGCGCCATCTTCCACGTTCACGCCAAGGACACCCAGTTCTATCCCACAAATCTGCCGCTGACCGGAGTGCTCGACACCAAGCCCTACACCGACGAACGCAAACGCGGCTGGATCTTTCGCACCTGCGGCTACGGACACGGCGCGGAGTGGTGGAAGGAATTCGTCTCCACGCTCCGCATGTTCGGCTACGACCACGTCCTCTCCATCGAGCACGAAGACAGCCTGCTCTCCGCGGACGAGGGCCTGACCAAAGCCGCCGCTTTCCTGAATGACCTTGTCATTCGGCAGCAGCCCGGATCGGCATGGTGGGTCTGACAGATAGCTCTAAACCAGAAACCTGAGACCAGAATGAAACGAATCAGAACCGCAATCTTCGGCACCGGATTCATGGGGCGCGTGCATCTTGAAGCGCTCCGGCGTGTGGAGTTCGTCGACGTCGCCGCCATCGCAGGCAGAAATGCAGCCGCGGCAGAGAAGCTGGGCGCCGCTTTCGGCGTCCCTCATGTCGACGCCCAGACAATCCTCGACGATCCCTCGATCGACGCGGTCCACATCTGCACGCCGAATGCGCAGCATTTCCCCATAGCGAGAGACGCCCTGCTCGCGGGCAAGCACGTCCTCTGCGAGAAGCCGCTGGCAACGACCGTGAAAGGAGCAGAAGAGCTGGCTTCCCTCGCCGCACGACGGCGCTTACGCGCCTGTGTGTGCCACAACCTGCGCTTTTACCCCATGGTGCAGCAGATGCGCAGCATGCGCGAAGCCGGCGAGCTCGGCGAAATCCTCGTTGTTCAGGGCACCTATTCGCAGGACTGGCTTCTCTACGATACTGACTGGAACTGGCGCGTTGACTCAAAAGTCGGAGGCCCGTCGCGCTGCATGGCCGATATCGGCTCCCACTGGTTTGACACCGCCGAGCACGTCTCTGGCCTGCGCGTGTCGTCGCTCTGCGCCGATCTCCAGACCTTCCATCCGGTCCGCAGGCAGCCAAAACATTCCGTCGAAACCTTTGCCAATAAAACTCTCAGCGCGGGCGATTACATCGAAACCCACGTCGATACCGAAGATTGCGGCACAGTCATATTCCGTATGGGAAAGCGCGCCCGCGGTGCGATGACTGCGAGCCAGGTGTCTGCGGGACGCAAGAATCGACTGAGCATCGAAATCTACGGCACAAAGGCTGGCGTCTCCTGGGATCAGGAGCGGCCCGACGAGCTTTGGATCGGCAATCGTGACAGCGCTAACCGGATCGTCATCAAGGATCCGTCGCTGCTAAACCCGGATGTGCGCGCCTTCGCCGATCTTCCCGGTGGACACAGCGAAGGCTACGACGATACTTTCAAGCAGATCTTTCGCCACTTCTATAGTTCGATCAGCGATCCGACCGCCACCGCGGAGTACCCGCGTTTCTCCGACGGCCTGCGGCAGTTGATCATCCTTGAGGCGGAGATGGAAAGCCATCGCGCCCGGGGCTGGATCGATGTTTCAGTACCTTAAACGGCAATGGAAAGGAACTACGCCGCGTGCTGATCTTTGCCGCTATCGTCGCCATCTTTATCTACGGAATGATTGCCGCCATGCTGGGCACCATTCTCCCCGACCTGTCGGACCGCTTCCACCTCACCCCCAGCCAGAACGGAACCATCGCCTTTGCGCAGGCTCTGGGACTCATCATCGCGTCCCTCGCCGTCGGGCCGCTTCTCGACAATGAGGGCAAGAAGGCCGGTCTCATCCTCGGCCTCGCATTCATCTCCATCGCGCTTTTCGCCCTACCCCGCTCGGGCCGCTTCCGCACCATTGTCTTTCTCCTTTTCCTTCTGGGTGTCGGCGGGGGAATCGTCGTCACTGGAGCAAATGCACTGGTTAGCGACGTAGGCGAGGCTCATCGCGCCACCGCGCTGAACCTGGTCAATCTCTTCTTTGGACTTGGCGGACTGGCTACGCCCTTCATCTCCGCCAATCTTTTTGCGCGCAACTGGGTCCGGCTTTGTTACACCGTCGCATTCCTTACCGTTATCACGCTCGGGATTCAGGCTACGACCAGAATGCCGCCTCCCACCGGCGCCGGGCGGTTCATCCTGGCGGATGCGGGGCCGGTTCTTGGCCGCCCGCTGCTCTTCCTTCTCGGCTTCTTTTTGTTTCTTTACGTCTCCTGCGAGGTTGGTGTCTGGAACTGGCTCGTACGCCACCTGATCGCCCAGGGCGTTCCGGAATCACGTGCGCTGAACATCCTCTCGCTCGGCTTCGCGCTTGGCCTGCTGATCGGCCGGCTCGCCGTCTCGCCAATTCTCATCCACGTGTCAGCCATCACAGTCACCCTCGCCGCCTCACTCGCCATGGCAATTACGACATTTCTGATGCTCCGCACCAGTAAGCCCACCGCGGCCTTCGCGCTGGTCTTTCTCGCCGGACTCTCGATGGCCCCGGTCTTCCCCACCACTCTCGCCATCGTCGCCGACGCATTTCCGCGCATGACCGGCACTGCCATCGGCTTCGTTATTACCTGCGGATGGGCCGGCTTGGCCGTCAGTTCGCGACTCATTGGCGCCATCGCTGGCGGCGATGCGAAACGGCTCCGAAGCGCGCTGCTCGTTATTCCTGCATTCGCTGTAATTATGGTGGGATTAAATCTGGTGATCCGCGCCTCGCTGCCTTAGAAGCATCGGTGCAGGATCGAAGTTATCGCTTCTAAGTCGAAGGGCTTTGAGCAGCGGATCTCACAAAGATCACTGAGTCACTATCCGAATAGACCTGCTGCCAGTTGCGCAAGAGCGGCAGCACATGAACCATGGGAGATCCGCGTTCCAACAGGCAGAAATCCACGTCGTACTTGTCAAGAAGTGTATTCGGGTCGCTCTGAAGCGTCGCCCATTCTCCGTATTGGCCCATGATACCGGCCCATTCAAACAGATCGGAGCGTCCATCGATGAAATCCGGATGTTCCGGCAACGCCCAGATCAGATACCCGCCGTAAACATAAGAGTTCAACATATTCCCGGAAAGGTGATGAGTCTGGATGAACTGTACGGCCTTGATGGGATTTGACCCGTCTACTTGCTTTTCAAGATTCTGATGGCCTGGAAACGCAAGGAAGACCACCAACGCCGCCACCGCGATGAATGCCGCGTTCGGCGCGGGCCCATCCCGTCCTGCGTCGTAACCCTCCCATGATTCCGAAAGAAGGCGCGAGACGATAGGCGCAGCCAGAATTCCAAAAGCAAACGCCATGCGCCGATGACTGAAGGCAAACCACGCCCCCATCGCCAGCAGCAACAGCTCATCCAAAAACAGGGCCTTCGACCGTTGCACGATCAGATAGAGAAATACGAAGCCGAGGATTCCAAGCAGCGCAACTCCGCGCGGACTACTCAACACCAGCGGTTTCCACTCATCAATCTGGCTGACAACGAGAGGCTGATGCAGCATCGTGTTGAGGGGATAGAACACCTGTCTCGCGCCCACTGGGTTCAGAAAAACCGCCGCCCCCGACAAAATCAGCGAGAGCGCCAGCATTCGGCGGCGACTCGCATCCCACCCCTGCGATACGAGCGAACCCATCCGAAAATCGAAAAAGGAGCAGATGAAAAATACTCCCAGCACCACGAGCCCAAAGAAAAACGATCCGTGGCAATTCACCCAAAGAACAAACAGCGGTGGCAGAAAGAGAAACCATCGCGCACTACGCGTTCGTCCCAGGTGCACCAGCAATAATTCCAGAACTAAGAAAACATAGCCGATCACCTGGGCCCGCACAGCAAAGCCGGAGGTGGAAAAAAACCAGAGAATCATCGCTCCCAGGAAACCGACCTTTGCATTTCCTGAATACAAAGAGCACAAAGCATACCCGGCGATGAACATCACAGCAGTAAAAAAGGAGAGCCAGAGCATGATGCCGGAATAGCCGCCGAACCGGTAACCGACGTAGATCAGCAACTGCGAGAGCCATTCCTGCGGAATCAGGCTGTGGTGTAACGCCGTAAAGGAAAAGAGGTCTCTGGTTGGAATGGTGTGGGTTGTCCAGATCATCTCACCCGTCTTGAGGTTCCACCACATGTCGGGATCATCAAAGCGCCCCCGCGCCGTTAGCACAGCCAACACAGCCAGCAAGCTGGCCAGCATTACGGGAAAAGAAAAGACTCTTCGCAAAATACGGACTGAGCCGGCTCTTGCCCTTTCTTCGGCAATCGGAGATGCAGCACTCAAGCCGTTTCCATATCCATGGTTTGCGCAACCAGCGGATCTCGTTCCGCAAGCCGGATAAGCCGGTGCAGATAGGCACGCGAAATATTCAGGCTGCGGGCGGCTAGCGTCTTGTTCCCATTGTTCTCTCGGACAGCCGTAGCGGCAAGTTTGACCTTGTAGTCGCGAAGCTGACGCTCGAACGAGTTCGCCGGGTGATAGTCGCCAATATTCACCATGGTTTCATCCTGAATATTCCTGGGCAGGTCTTCCTCGGTAATGCTCTCGCCACAGGCAACGATAATCGCTCTCTGAATCACGTTTTCCAGCTCACGCACGTTGCCCGGCCATGAATAGGCTTGCAGCAACGACATTGCGCCCGGCTGAATATCGTCAATCTCTTTTTGGTAGATATGCGAGTAATGCCGAAGGAAATGCGTGGCGATTTGAGGAATGTCTTCCACACGATCCTGGAGTGGGGGAGCCGTAATCTTCATGACATTGATGCGGTAGTAAAGATCCAGCCTGAATTTGCTCTGCGCCACTAAATCGGACAAGTCCGCGTGAGTGGCGAAAATCAGGCGCGCCCGCAGCGGAATCAGCCGACTGCTCCCTAACCGGCTGAACTCGCGTTGTTGCAGCACGCGCAGCAGCTTGACTTGCGTTGAGGGACTCAGTTCGCCGATTTCATCGAGAAACAGCGTGCCCTCGCCCGCCTGTTCCAGGTAGCCTTCCCGCGCGCCTACCGTGCCCGTGAAGGCGCCCTTTTCATGCCCGAATAGCTCGGCCTCAATCAACGTCTCAGGAATGGCGCCACAGCAAACAGCAACAAAGGGGCGAATGGAATGTGCCCCAAGATTGTGAATGGCGCGGGCAATCAACTCTTTGCCCGTA
This sequence comes from uncultured Acidobacteriaceae bacterium, assembly GCA_963743135.1. Taxonomy (GTDB): domain Bacteria; phylum Acidobacteriota; class Terriglobia; order Terriglobales; family Acidobacteriaceae; genus Silvibacterium. Next base: position 670,446 of record CAVUON010000004.1, on the reverse strand, counting down.
CCACTCTCGCCCGTGACGAGGACGGACGCGTTCAGACTGGCCACGCGATGAACAAGATCGTAAACCTGCCGCATCTGTGGGCTGGACCCGATCATCTGATCGCACGAGGTGGCCTCTTCCAGTCGCTGCTGTGCGGCAGAACGCTGTCGCTTGAGGAGGCACCTTTCATGCGCCCGGCGCATGATTGCCCTAAGCTCCCGCACTGAAGGCGGCTTACGACAGTAACTATAGGCTCCCAGTCGGACTAGCTCTTCCGCAGCTCCTCGTAAACTATCATCGGCCATTACTACCGAGGAACCCTGCAGCGCTACGATCCGACGGCAGGAAGCGATTGTCTGTTTCAGCGAACTCTGATTGGAGTCTAAATCGAGGATGACAACATCCCAGCTTCCGCTGGAAAGCAATTGGCTGACTTCGTCCTCACTTGGTTCTAAACTAACCTGAAATTCAGGTCCTAAGGCAGATGACAAAACTGACAATAACTTGCGGTCTTCCGAGTACAACCCAATCCTTACCATTATGGGTGATCTCCTTCAATTCACACTGAATGCAATTAAGGAAGCTTCGCAGCATTGGGGGCCGGAGATTTCTCTCCCTGCAAAAAAAAATATTCCTCACACGGGCAGATAGATGTCCTACATCAATATCAACGATCAATGTTCGCCGCTGGGGACGCGAAGAACTAGTTCTTTGTAATGCAGATAGTTATTGATAACTAAACAGCTTTCAATTGTCCAGTAAATTTTCCTCACGCGCGAAGTGCGTGCCCACATAAATAAGTAATCCTTTGTCTAACACTTTAGTAATCTTTCTCTCGTTACGGCTTGTTCTTCCAAAATCCTCCCATTTCATCAATGACTTACGTTCAATTTGCTGGTTTTGACCGGCAGAGTGTGTCACCATTTGGTAACGTTTTCATCGTTACCTCATTCCATCTCGGTTGGTGTTGGATCATCGCCCCAGAGCCCAACCGTTCCGCCGCTTCGACTGTGGCCAGCGCTCACTTAGCTGTTATTTCGGCGCATCCTTCTCACTTTGGCACACGGTGGACGCAAAAGAGACAGTGCCACCGTCCCCGCAGGTCACTCGCTCGCGCCTTCACGATGGCCTTCTTTTATCTTTCTGTCTTCGGCCTTGCTTGGCTGGCTCGATTCGGAGCATTTCTTGGCGCGCTCCCTCGACTGCGAAAAGCCCAGTTCGCCCTTATCTGGATCCAGCATTTCCGCCGATTGCCTCGGATTTCCGATTTGTACTGTTTCCGTTCCAGGGTAGGGCTTCATTTCCTTCCAGGATCGCTCAACACGATTTGCCCCGGTTGTCATGGCTCTGCCCACCCTCCAATCCCGATCTGCGATTCCGACCCCCTCGGCCGTTAAGGCGGCAGAATGATGGAAATAGAGGTGTGTATGCACTGCTTCACAGGTATAGTGCCTGTAAACAGTCGTTCACACCCACCTCGGGCAGGATGGCTGCCAATGCCTTGAATTCAGGCTTTCCCTGTTCCCCAGCGATTTGGTTGGAGAATTGCACTCTTTCGAAATGCTTAGAAAGAATTGAAGGGGTGGCATATGCATTTGTCCGTTGCCTGGTGGCCAACCGTCATCGTTCTCGCAGTGGCTACTTTCACGGATCTGCGCAGCCGGCGCATCCCTAACTGGCTTGTGCTTCCCTTCCTGGTGGCGGGAATCGCCGTTTCCGGCTGGCTTCACGGCTGGAGCGGCATCGGGCATAGTTTCGCGGGCATCGCGCTGGGCGCGTTGCTATTTGGCATTCTCTCCTGGATGGGCGGAATGGGGATGGGAGATGTCAAGCTTTGTGCCGCCATCGGCGCTTGGATCGGGCCGCGGCAACTCATCACTGCACTCGTCTTGACGGGCATCGTGGGAGGTATCATGGCTCTGTGCTGGGCCGCCGCAGGCGGATTTCTCGGCGAATTGTTCCGGGGAACCGGAGATTTGGTCTTCGGCCTGAGAAAGCGCGGATTGAAGCCCGATCCGGAACTGAATCTCAGCAATCCGCAGGCACGCAAGATGCCTTACGCCCCTGCCATTGCTATCGGAACGCTCGTATCCTTCTTCGCCCGCTGAGCGAATGGAACACATACGTGAGTAGTTTGTCGAAAACAGGCAAGCGTCAGTTCGACCCCGCATGGCGCTGCAAACATCAGGGAGTGGTTATTTAGTAATGTCCACCTTTATGCAAAATTCCGATACGCTCGGCACCGATGTCCTCTCCATTGCGCTCATCGGGCCCGAAGAGGCGCCCCGCCGGGAGTTAGCTCTGGCTGTTGCCGGGCCCCAGGCCGTCGTTGCACGGGAGTTCCGCGCTTATCCCGAGCCGTACGATATGCCTCAGTTGCTGGAGGCAAAATACGACGTCATCATCATTGATTTGGACAGCAATCCGGAGCAGGCGCTCGATCTCGTCGAATCGATCTGCAGTAATAGCTCGATTACTGTAATGGTCTATTCTGCGAGGGCCGATTCGCAATTACTGGTTCGCTGCATGAGAGCAGGCGCGCGCGAATTCATAACCCAGCCGATTTCCCAACACGCGATTGCCGAAGCTCTGATTCGCGCCTCCGTTCGTCGTCCGATGACGCGTCCCGTGAAAAAAACTCCGGGGAGATTACTGGTATTCACCGGCGCCAAGGGCGGTTCCGGCGTGACGACCGTCGCCAGTAACTTTGCCATCGCCCTTGCACAGGAGTCGGCGCAGAGCGTATTGCTGATCGATCTCGACCTTCCATTTGGGGCGGCCGCGCTTGACCTTGGAATAACTGCCGAGTTCTCGACAATTGATGCTCTTCAGAACATCGGCCGCATGGATTCCAATTTTTTCGCCCGGCTCTTAACCAAGCATAGTTCGGGTCTCGCCGTGCTTGCAGCTCCCGACAAATATTCTCCGGCCTCTATTTCCAATGAAGCGCTCGAAAGGTTGCTGACGGTGGGCCGCCAGGATTTCGATTTCGTGATCGTCGATGCCGGTTCGTCCGTGGGCTCAATTTTCTCGGTCCTTCTCGACGCGGCTACGACTGTCTACTTCATTACACAGATCAGCATCTCCGAACTGCGCAACTCGAATCGCATCATAACGGAGTTCTTCGCGTCTCGCGCGACCAAGCTCCAGATCGTGCTTAATCGCTACACGCCTCGTTCCCTGGTAATCGATGAAGAAAGCATCACAAAGGCGCTGACTTTGCCGCCAGCGTGGAAAATCCCCAGTGATTATCCACTCGTGCGGCAGGCGCAAAACAGCGCAACACCGGTCGTAATGGGCGATTCGTCCATTGCGGACATAATCAGGCAAATGGCCAGAGCGGCATGTGGTCTGCCCGCAAACGCCGAGAAAAAGAAGAGATTTGGTTTGTTCGGGTAAAGCCCCAGGGTTTCATATTTTGTAACGCATTACGGATGGTCAGAGTGGAAGAACTAAATCTCGAGCAATTCAAAACCGAAGTACATCGCACGCTGATCTCCAGGCTCGACCTGGAGAAGCTGTCCCGCGTCAACAGCGGCCAGGCGCGGCATGCCGTCGCCGGCATGATCAGCGAGATCATTGTCAACCAGCGGGTGCCGCTAAGCCTGAATGAGCAGGACAAAATTCAGGAGGAGCTGCTCGATGAAGTCTTCGGCCTGGGCCCGCTGGAGCCGCTGTTGCGCGACAAGAGTATCTCCGACATCATGGTCAACGGCAAGGACAGCGTCTTCATCGAAAAAGGCGGGATCCTTCGCAAGATCAACGCATCGTTTCGCGATGACCGCCATCTCATGCAGATCATCGACCGCATCGTATCGCGCGTGGGCCGCAGAGTTGACGAATCCTCGCCGATGGTCGACGCCCGCCTGCCCGACGGCTCACGCGTCAATGCCATCATCCCTCCTTTGGCGCTTGACGGACCGGCGCTGTCTATTCGCCGCTTCGGTACTGGCCCCCTGATCGCAAATCAGTTGGTGGCTTTAAAAAGCATCTCGCCGGAAATGATGGAGCTGCTGTCCTCCGCCGTGCGCTCGCGTATCAGCGTCCTGGTCTCCGGCGGCACCGGCGCCGGCAAAACAACTCTGCTGAACATCCTGTCCCAGTACATCCCGCAGACTGAACGCGTCGTCACCATCGAAGACGCGGCCGAACTCCAGCTCGCGCTGCAAAATATCGTGCGCCTTGAAACCCGGCCCCCCAACGTCGAAGGCCAGGGAGCCATCCGTCAGCGTCAACTCCTCATCAACTGCCTCCGTATGCGTCCAGACCGCATCATCATCGGCGAGGTACGCGGAGAAGAAGCCTTCGACATGCTCCAGGCCATGAACACTGGACACGAAGGCTCGATGACCACAATTCACGCCAACACCACGCGCGACGCCTTATCCAGACTCGAATCGATGGTCGCGATGAGCAATCTGAATTTGCCGGAAAGGACCGTTCGCCAGCAGATCGCCTCCGCTATCTCCATCGTCGTTCAGGTTTCCCGTATGAGCGACGGCACTCGCAGGGTGGTCAACATCTCCGAAATTACCGGCATGGAAGAGAACATCATCAGCATGCACGACATTTTCAGCTTCCACAGAAAGGGTATCGGGCCGGACGGCAAGGTAATTGGCTCATTTCAGCCGAGCCGCATCCGTCCCAAGTTCCTCGAACGGCTTCGCGTAGCCGGCGTTATATTGCCTTCCAGCATGTTCGAGCATGCAACGGAAGTGAGCTAGAAAGGCGGGGTAGGCAAAATGTTAATCGTCATCGTTCTCGTGTTTCTTGGTGTGTTCGTGGTGGCTGCTCTGCTGCTCATCGCCAGCGGAACCGGCGCCTCTCAGCAGACCAAGCGAACTCTTACCGTGCTTCAGGCAGCCTTGACCACTCCAACCCCCTCATCGGCTGACCCTATCGTTGATGTCCGCAAACAAGATCTGTTCAGCGCCGTTCCCTGGCTCAATCGAGTGCTGTTGAAGCTGGAGCTGGCTCCTCGGCTTCGCAACCTGATATATCAGGCCAATCTGAAGTGGACCGCTGGCGGTTTGCTGCTGATGTGCCTTACCTGTTTCCTGATACCGGCTTATCTTATTCACCTGCGAACCAATTCTGTTCCTTTTTCTCTTTTGTTTGGGGTCTTGCTGGGCGCGGCTCCATTTATCTTCGTGCTCTATAAACGCAGGAGCCGCTTCAACAAATTTGAGCAGCAACTGCCAGAGGCGCTTGATCTGATGGTGAGCGCCATGCGAGCGGGCCACAGTCTCAACTCTTCGCTTGATCTGGTCGCAACTGAAGTCGCCGACCCGCTTGGGGGCGAGTTCCGCATTTGTTTTGACGAGCAGAACTACGGCCTCGAATTGAAAACGGCCATGAACGGTCTTGTCACCCGGGTTCCTTTGCAGGACATGAAGATGGTCGTCACCGCCATCCTGATTCAGAAGGAAAGCGGAGGCAACCTTGCAGAAGTGCTCGATAAGGTGGGTTATGTGATCCGCGAACGATTCCGCCTGAAGAGACAGGTGCGCGTGCATACTGCTCAAGGGCGAATGACCGGGTGGATTCTGTCCCTTCTCCCCATGATCCTCGGCCTCGGATTGTATTTCATCAATCCGGACAATATGAGCCTTTTGTGGAAGCGCGAAATTGGCATCAAGCTCCTTTATGCCTCGGGCTGCATGACCATCATAGGGGCGTTGATCATTCGCAAGATCGTCAACATGGACGTTTAAGGGTGACTTATGGGAGTAGCAATTTTTGCGTTTGCCGTTATCTTTGCACTAATCACGAGCGCTGGTCTGATCCTCTTCTACCGGGAGGTCATGCTCCAGCGAATCGCCGCCGTGACCACGGATCGCTCAAAGCCCAAAGGGCTTCTGGACACCATCCAGCAGACGGGTGCCTCGCTCGGCACCATGGTGGAGCAGTTCGAACGCGTCATGCCGAAAAGCAAGGCGGAGGTCTCGATCGTTCAGCAGCGCCTCATCCGCGCCGGCTACCGCAAAGAGTCTGCCATCAAGCTGTTCTACGGCGTAAAGATATTGCTCCCTGTGACGCTCTGTCTAACCATGCTGATTTCAGGAGTTGGTCACTACAGCCCGGTGTTTATTTATGGCCTCTCTGCAGTGCTCGGATACCTGGGGCCTGATTTCTGGCTGGGAAACCGGATTACTGCCCGCCAGGCCCGCATTCGCCGCGGTCTGCCCGATGTGCTCGATTTGCTGGTCATCTGCATCGAGGCCGGACTCAGCCTCGACCAGGCAACGGCGCGAACTGCGCAGGAATTGAGCCTGACCCAGCCACAGCTAAGCGATGAACTGGGCATCGTCGTACTTGAGCAAGCCGCCGGGCGGCCCCGGGCCGATGCCTGGAGAAATCTCGCCGAGCGCACCGATGTGGATAGTGTCCGCAATCTGGTTTCCGTGCTCGTTCAGGCCGAAAAGTTTGGAACGAGCATCGCTCGCACGCTTCGTGTTCATTCCGACACCCTCAGAACCCAGCGCCGCCAGCAAATAGAGGAGCAGGCCGCGAAGACCACCGTCAAGCTGGTCTTCCCTCTTGTTCTGTTTATCTTCCCCTCTATCTTCCTGGTGACCCTGGGTCCTGCGGCCATCATAATGACCGATTCATTTCACAAATTTTTCGGTACCTAAGAAAGGAGTATTGACGTGGACAATGTAACGATTATCCGGGTTGTTGCCGCCGTAATTGCTGTCGTTTTGCTTATCGTCCTGATTCAGCGCCGTCGAAAGAAGGTCTAACCAGACTCTTTTCCTTGGTGGAGAATCGCACGCGATACGCGATACGCTTGCGAGCTGGGATTTAGGAGACTTCACTACGCCTCCGGATCATTCCAGCAGAGCACAAATTTGGGCACGTTTGCTCGTGGGCGCTCCTTCCGGAGTGGATGAATAGCACTCGCTTTCACCTATTCCGGAAGGAGGACTCAACGATTCGCACCAGGCACCAAGAGGGAAAGGAATCGCCCAGACATATCGCGTTTTCACGTACACGAATGATCGGAAGGGACGGGTGGCAGACACGCACCCGCGAATGCAGGAAACAATGAATAGACTGACATACTGCGTATATAACCAGACCCGTGAATGCTTTCTCAGCCTCGGGGTAACTCCTGCGGATACAATCTTGGCGCGTCTCAAGGGACTGATTGGAAAGTTGAGGCTCAAGCTCGACGAAGGACTTTGGGTAGTTCCATCTCAGGGAGTTCATACTTTGGGCGTGCTGTTCCCTCTTGATCTCATTTATTTGGATGAGAAACATCAGGTTATTCATGTCATCGAGCATTTTCCCAGATTTCGAATTGCGCCCCTGAGGACTCAAGCGGCAAGTGTGCTGGAGTTACCGACCCACACCATCTATTCTTCACAAACGCAGCCCGGAGACCAGTTGATCATCTGTGCAGCTGAAGAAATAGAAGGTCGGCTCAACCGGGGAACAGTCACGCAGCTTGAAAGTCGGGCGCAATAAGCCGCGCCGAATATTCTGCAGTACCGCAGCGAAGGAAGCTGACCTTCTGGCTGACATGGAACGAGGAAAGAATGCACGAGATGCGCAGAACCCGCGACTCAGGACCGAGAAATGCCAACCCTCAACTGAACGTCGCCCGCGCCTGTCTGCCCGCCCGCTTTCTACCCTTGAGCAATCACAGGGACATTGCATGAGCCCAGTCAAGGGTTGGTTCAAATCGCTGGTGTCTCCTGACCCGAGGAAAACTTCAAGGCGTAGAACTCCTCCGCTGGTCGCCTACTTTTGGGACGGCGGACGCCCCGTAGCCCACGCTGTCGAGAACATCAGCCCAACCGGCTTCTATCTCTCCACAAAGGAGCGATGGTTGCTGGGCACATTGATCATGATGACGCTGCAAAGAACTAAAAGTGAAGTCGACCAGCCCGAGTGTACTGTCATCGTGATGTCGAAGGTCATTCGGTTGGGCGCAGACGGTGTCGGCTTCGCATTTGTCCCCTCGGCTCCCAGCCCGCAAACTGGCCCTGGATCTCGCGCGGCGGATAAGAAGACACTCGAAAAGTTTCTGCAGCTTCTTGAAGAAGACTAGGGCTCGAGGACTCGATATCAGCTAAATCACCGCGAAGGCAAAGTCGACCATTAAGTCGCAACCTCGCGCCAAACGACTGACCGAACTCATTCCGTCTCGCCGGGGACGATCAGTAGCACCTCAACAGGCACAGCGCGTCCCTGACTCATCGCAGGCCGGAACTCCCATTGCTTGAGTGCCCGCAGCAGGAGCCCCGCTTCCGCGAACTCCGGCGGATAAGCAACGGACAATTGCTCCAAGCGGCCCACCGTATTCACGAAGCCATGTACCAGAACGATGTCCTTATAGAGACCGAGGCTGGGCCGCATCATATCGAAGGGCCACGGTGCGTCGGGGCGGACTCCATCTCTGGGAGCGTCCCTCTGCGCCAGCGAATACTGCAGAATCCAGTTTTGCGATGTATCCGTCTGCAGGTAAACCGTGTACACCATCCTGCCCGTCCAAAGGCCGGCAGTCTCCGGATAATCCTCTTGTGGCGAAGCGCCTACAACCACCATTCCGTACTGCCCGTTCTTCGGCAGTGTGATGTGGTCTACCGAATATGGAGATCCACCTGAGCTCGGAATGCCGCCAGAGCCGGTATCGATGGTGAACCCTTCTCCAGACCCGGTATTTGAGCCATCCTGCACGGCAACCCCATCGGCATTGTCTCCCGAGTTACCCGTCCCGTGTCCCACGCCCGATCCATTCTGCTTGCTGTCCGTGGCGTCATCACCCGTTTGCGATACGCTTTCCGACTCTCCTGGCGTCGGAGACCCGGAGGCATCTGCCTGCGAAATCTCGTTTACCGTTGGCAGAGCGGCTGTTCCCTCTTGCAATTTCAGGTCGGAGAGCGAGATCACTCTCGCCGGCGATACCGAATCCACATCCTTCGATGCCGTCTCCGGAAGCTGCTTCGCTGGGTCTGTTCCCTTGACATCTACCGGCGACGTCGTACCAGGAGCGGGCAGCGGAGCCTCTGTAATAAATGGGCTTGCCGAAAGCGAGACCTCAGTCGGGTTCAGTTCCCGATTGGGCTTCTGAAGCGAAGGCTTAACCTGGATCGCCCCTGACAGCTGCGGTGCAGGCGGGACGATCTTTCTCCTAATAATCTCTCCGGGAGTCCACACCATCACCTGCGGAATCTGGATATCCGGCATCCGTAAATCCGGAGGAGTATCCGGCTGAATCATGGTATGAAGCGACGGCGTTTGCGATTCGAAGTTGCGCGAAATTCGCGCAACGCGGGACACCGCTGACGAACCCAGCTTCCCCCCGGCAGAAACCGCGTGTCTGGCGGACGGCTTTCCGTGATGCACAATATTGTTCGCGGGAAACCAATGGACGAGCGGGTCTGTCTCACGCACATTCAAAAGCCGAACCGTATACTTCCCCGCCAATCTTCGTTCCCTCACGGAAACATGCCTCAGACTTAGAAATAGCAGACCGAATAAACAGCTATGCAGCACAATCGAGACCACGAATGCGGATGGTCCGGTGGACCGCTGCGGCGGAGCAGAAAACAGCGTGATGGTATAGGTCGATCGCATGGCTGTAATTTTCTGAAACCGTTACGGTTTGCCGTTGACGCTATTTTGAAGATTACATTTGAAGCACTTATGGCGGCTCAAAAGGTTTGCCCTATGTGGATTCAATGCTTTGCAACAGCAATCTTAGGGCCAACCAATTTCCTGTGTAATTGGCGTGATATTGCCCGAAGCGTGTCTGCGGGGCTACATGGGTATTACTGTTGGTATACACATGTTCACACTTATGAGACTATTTGCCTATCAAATCTCTCATTTCACGCCAAAATGACCTATGCCTCCTTTGGCATGGCAATTGCCACATAACGCTAACAGCGGGACTTGCTGCTCAGTCCAGCCCATGGATTGCTGAATGAATCGAAGATTATTCACTATTCTCTTAAGCGCCTTCGTCGTCGCCGCGTTGTGCAGCTTCGTCGTCTACCGATTAGTTAGCCACCGATTAACAGGATCAACGCTGACGGCGACTACGCGCGTAGTCGCCGCGGCCGCGGACATCAAGCTGGGAAGCATCCTTCACGAAAACGATCTGACGACCATTGAAATAGCCGGGACCCTGCCTCAAGGCGCAATCCTGAAGCCTCAGGACGCCATTGGCCGGGGCGTACTCTCCGATCTCTACGCCGGAGAGCCGATCTTGAACAATCGCCTGGCAGCACCCGGTTCCGGCGGTGGCCTTGCCGCTACTATCCCCGACGGGTTGAGAGCCGCAGCCGTCAAAGTTGACGAAGTGGTGGGCGTGGCAGGGTTTGTCACACCAGGGCTGCGCGTGGATGTGCTGGTCTCCGGCAATCCGCCTGGAACCAGCAACAACACCCAGGGGACGATGACAAAGACCCTTCTCCAGAACATTCAGGTCTTGTCCGCCGGCACCGACATTCAGAAGGATGCTGAAGGCAAGCCCCAGCAGGTGCAGGTAGTCAACCTCCTCGTAAACCCCGCTCAGGCCGAGCTTCTCAGCCTGGCTGGCAACGAGACTCATATCCAGCTCGTTTTGAGGAATCCACTCGATACACAGATTTCGAAGCCGCCGGTAACTTCAATGGCCCAGCTCTTCGACGACGGAAATGCACCACCGCCTCAGCGAGTAGCCGCGCGCAGAGCGGCGCGAGCACCGCGTGTTTACTTGGTTCAAGTCATCAACGGGTCCAAGCAGAGTCAAGCAAAATTTCCCGCCGGCGAGGAAAAACAGTGAAAGTACGAAGCACGTTTCCTGGGGTTTGTTTATTCGCGTTATCGATTGCAGCCTATTCCGGGCCGGCGCTTCGCGCTCAAGCCTCGCAACCGTCAGTCGACGTCTCTAGTCAAGACTCTACCCGGCAGCTTTCCATTGCCGTCGGAAAAACAGCTCTTATCGACTTCACTCATCCAGTAACGCGCGTATCCGTTGGTTTGGGCGAGATCGCCGAAGCCAACGCGGTCAGCCCAACCGAAATTCTGATCAACGGCAAAACCGCCGGCGATACAAGTCTCATCGTCTGGGAACAGGGCGGCATGCGCCAGTTCTTCAATGTCACGGTTCACGCCAGCCATTTTGCCCAAGATGACACCATGACCGGACTCCGCCGCGAACTCAACCTGGAGCTTCCCGGTCAAGACGTCCATGCAACCTCCGAGGGGGGCCTTATCTTCCTCCGCGGCACCGTAAAAGACCTTACCAATTCCGACCGCGCGGTCCAGATCGCCTCCACCGCCGGCAAGGTCGTCAATCTGTTGTACGTGGCCGTACCGCAGTCGCCCCAGCAGATTCTCCTCAAGGTGCGCTTTTGCAGCGTAGACCGCAACCTGGAGAAGCAGCTTGGCATGAACATCTTCAGCACCGGCGCCACAAACAGCATCGGCGCCATCTCCACCGGTCAGTTCAGCCCGCCAGGCGTCGCTCTTCCTTCAACCGGAAACTCAGCTGCAGCAACCATATCAAACGCGCTTAACCTGTTCATCTTCCGTCCGGATCTCAACCTTGGTGCAACCATTCAGGCTCTTGAAACCAAAGGGGTGGTGGAGGTCCTCGCAGAACCGAACGTGCTCGCCGAGAATGGCAGGCAGGCCAGCTTCCTCGCCGGCGGAGAATATCCCTTCCCCGTGGTGCAGGGAACCGCTTCGGGCGCCGCTGGAGCCATCACGATTCAATTCAAGGAATTCGGCGTCCGCTTGAATTTCATTCCTACCATCACCCCTCGCAATACAATTCATCTTCAAGTCGCGCCCGAGGTCAGTTCACTGGATTTCACCAACGCCGTCGAAATCTCAGGATTCGAGGTGCCGTCTATCGACATCCGCAAGGTACGGACTGACGTTGAGCTGGGCCCAGGGCAGAGCTTTGCCATCGGCGGCCTGCTCGACAATCGCGAAACCAATACCTTTAATAAGATCCCGTTTCTGGGTGACATTCCGATCCTGGGAAAATTCTTCCAATCGATGACGAAGACCCGTACCAATACCGAGTTGATCGTCATTGTGACCCCGGAGATTGTTCCGCCCATACCGGCCGGTCAGCCCCTGCCGGAACTTAATTATCCGGAAAAGTTCCTGCCGCCGAATTCCAAGATAGCCATGTCGACCCCGGAGGGGACAGTCTCTGCTCCTCCGCAACCGTCAACAATGCCCGCGGAACAGTTGATCGACAGCATGAAACCGGAAAAACCAATGGTGATCGAAGGCGGCATGAGTGCGTCCGGCGGTTCCTCAAACTAAGTTGGCGCTTCGCCTAAGCGAAACGGAACCTCCCGGTATAGGGAGGTTCCGTTTCGCTTCTGGGACGGCCTGATCCAAATGGAAACGTGAAGAAAGGCAGATGGAGTGACCTTGTCGGACCTGTCTCAACAGCAGATTCAGAACTGCCGCAAGGTCGATTCCAGCGCGAAGAAAACCCTTCGCGCCCTTTTGGTGGTTGCAATCGCCCTCGCTGGCATTCTTATCCTCGTAGCCACAGCTCATCCGGCCGGTAATGATTACATCGAATATTGGAGCTCCGGCAATCTGCTCCTTCATCACGGCGACCCTTATTCGCCGGCTGGCGTCTTCGCCCTTGAAAAAGCACAGGGATTTACGGCTACAAGCCCTCTCATAATGCTTAATCCTCCTTGGGCGCTCTTCCTCGTAGCTCCACTGGGATTCGTCGGGGCTCGTGCTGGACTTTTTCTGTGGATGCTTGTGGCTGTCGGATGCGTCCTCATTTTTGCCAGGACACTGAATGTATCTGCAAAAGACCGCGCGTTTGCATTCGTCTTTGCCCCTGCGGTCGCCTGTGTTTGCAGTGGCCAGGGTTCGCCCTTTCTGCTCCTGGGCTTCTCGCTCTTTTTGCGCCTCCATCGAAGCCACCCCTTCCTCGCCGGTGCGTCGTTGCTTCTGATGGCGATTAAGCCGCACCTTTTTCTCATCTTCTGGGCGCTGCTTCTGGTCGACTGTATCTACCGGCGCAGGTTCCTCATTCTTGCCGGTGGGGCGTCAGCGCTCGCTGCCGGAACTGCCTTTTCGATGTACTTCGATCCCCACATCTGGCAGCACTACTTCTCCATGCTCCGTGGATACAAGCTTCAGCAGGGATTCCTTCCAACGGCGTCCATGCTGTTCCGGATGCTCATCGATGTCAGGGCCTTCTGGCTCCTTTTTGTTCCCTCCGCGTTGGCGGTTATCTGGGGACTCTGGTATTACGCCCGCTGGCGGCACGTGTGGGACTGGAGAATCCACGGAATGCTGCTGATGCTGGTAACCATCCTTGTCTCGCCCTATGGTTTTTTTTCAGACGAGATCGTATTGCTCCCCTCAGTCGTCTATGCGCTCACCTTTCCGCAAAGGCGCAAATATTCTGTGGAGATACTTCTGGCGATCAACACCGCCGCGCTGGTTATCGTCCTGGCGGCCCATGCTGCATTGTCTTCGCGCGCCTATCTATGGACGCCTCTGGCGTGGCTGGCATGGTTCCTGTACGCGACGCATAGACCGGAACACCACACCCAAAGCTCGCCAGCCCAGTTGACAGAGCCAACAAGCATGGAAGCGGCGGAAGCTGGGCCCCGTGCTGGTTTGTCCGTGGCGGAGCGCCCATGATTTTCGAGCTTGGTTTCGGCACGCCACTTTGGACCGTCCATGGAGTTATGCTCGCGATGCGACATGGCAGAGAGTAGGAAAAGCCCAGTGTGCACCCCATTAGAGAGATCGGCCGGGAAGCGGACCCAATCGAGCGCTGATTGCAGGTTTCATCTGCGACTGGCTTATACGTTTTCGATAATTCTCATCCTCTGCTTCATCGGTTGCAAACTTACCTCCGTTCATGTCCAGATCGCGGAATCTGTGATCGCTTCGATGGTGGTTGTTGCAATGCTGTCCCCGCTGCCCATCTATTGGCACGAAAAGCATCGGCCGGAATTGCGGGAATCAACGCTGGTGATTCCATGGGAGCTGCTCCTGGCGATAGTCCTTCCCATTTCTGTATTGGTTGCTGCCCGGCTGCGCATGCCATTACAGGATTCACTCTTCGGTCGCATCGATCAATCGCTGGGTGTCAATGTGCCAGGCATTTCGGAGTGGGCTGACCACCACTGGCTCGGAACTGTCTTCAATAAGACCTATCCTTTACTCGTGCCCCTTCTCGCAGCGGTTGCGCTGGCTCCTGCGTTACTGGGTAAGCTGAAATATGCAAGGGAGTTCCTTCTCGCCAATCTGGCGGCCTTCGCCATCGGACTACCCGCATTCGCGCTTCTGCCTGCCGTTGGCCCTTGGTACTTCTATCACCTCACGCCGCACCCGGCTCAGGCGCATTGCCAGGCTGGACTTTTTGCGCTCAGGCTCCCCGGCTCTTATGTCGATTCGTCGCAGGTAGCAGGCATCGTCTGCTTCCCCTCATTCCACGTCATCTGGGCAATTCTTTGCGCTGCTGCATTGTGGGGATTTCGGCCTCTCCGCATTCCCGTCACATTGCTCTCCGGCATGATCATCATCTCCACGGTCACGACAGGCTGGCATTACTTCAGTGACGTGCTGGCGGGTGTCATCGTAGCTATCTTGTCACTTGCATTTGCCAAGGCCTGCACACGTGGTATCCGCACTGACTCGCATCGTTTACCCGCTGCGTCCAGTCAGCGAGAGGAGGTAGCGTCATGAATTTCACTCGCCTGATATCGGGCATCTTCACGCGAGGCAGCCAGGCAAAACCAACCCCGCGAATGAAAGTCTCAAACCTCACCCGGCAGACCCTGCTCGCCCATTGCGCGGAAGTAGCTGACCGGGGCGCAACCCGCAGAAAGGGCCTGCTGGGGCGCACTGGCCTGTCGGCAGGAGAAGGTTTGTGGATCATCCCATGCGAGTCCGTACACACCTTCTTCATGAAGTTCCCGATCGATCTTGTCTACCTCGACCGCAGCAAACTTGTGAAAAAGGTCACCAGCAACGTGCCGCCCTGGAGGTTATCGGCATGCCTCTCCGCGCATTCGATCATCGAGCTCCCCTCAGGCACCATCCACAGCACCAGGACCGTACCGGGAGATCAGCTCGACTTTTCCCATGCCGATTCCCTCAATGGCAGCCTGAGCGGCGCTTCTCCCTCGACATAAAAAGCCCGGAACCCAGGGCTTTCCTGCGCCTCTTTTGTACGAACAAACGCTCGGAAGATATTTTGTGAGCTGTTTTCAGAACGTTTGGTAAGTAATATGATGGTTACCTGCGCATGTATACGCGGCATTACCCGCTTTACCTCGGCCTGTATACACCCGTTCACACCCTTATGCTGGCACCAGGTTCATAACTGACGTATTTACAAAAACATAGCTTTTTTTTCAAAATGGCCCTTCCGTTGCCCTAAGTTGGGCAAGAAAAGCCAATCGGCTGGGCCAAATTCATATCCTTAACGGAGAAGAATTCAAATGAAAGACAAAATGTTAATGCTGTCTATTAAATTGCGGACTCTTCTGTCCGACGAACAAGGTCAGGATCTCATCGAGTATGCCTTGGTGGTCGCTTTGATCGCCTTTGGTGCAACCGCCGCGATGAGCACTTTGTCCTCGGATATCAACAACGCGTTCCTCAACATCGGAACCAAACTCACCAGCGCAGTTACATAGTCCGGGCCGAACTCAGGATAATCAATACGGCGCCATACAAGCACAGAACAGCGAACCGGCTGTTCTGTGCTTGTCGTTTTTGGGCTACGACTCAATCCTCACAGCGATTAATTACGTCGACGAGGCACCTCCGGATGATGTCGCGGTGGCTCATTCCCAATCTTTGGTAAATACATCAATGGTTATCAACAAGATGTACTCTTTGCGTTACTAACTGCTTTTCCTGTAAACGGTTGTGTTCACATCCAATCTGCCGCACCTATTTGATAACCATCCTGTTTACATAAACATAGCAGTTTTTTTCGAAATGGCCCTTCCGTTGCACTAAGTCGGGCAAGACACAGCCAGTCGGCTGGGCCAAATTCATATCTTTAAACGGGGAATAATTCAAATGAAAGACAAATTGTTAATGCTCTCTATTAAATTGCGGACGCTTCTGTCCGACGAAGAAGGTCAGGATCTCATCGAGTATGCCTTGGTGGTCGCTTTGATCGCCTTTGGTGCAACCGCCGCGATGAGCACTCTGTCCACCGATATCAACGGCGCGTTCACGAACATCGGAACCAAGCTCACCAGCGCCATCACCTAGTCGGGACTCCAAAAAGGACAGAACGGCAAACCGGCTATTCTGTTCCTTGCATCTTGTGAGGGGAGACATTTTTGGAAAATCAAATTTTCCAAACATTTCTCCCTTTGCTCTTCTAAAAAGAACTCGAAGCACACGCCATCATTTTGGATGCGGACCTGGCAAAAGGAAACCGATGATCGACGGAAAACGCATAGCGGTCGTTATGCCGGCCTACAATGCGGAAAGAACGCTGGAACAGACCGTGCGCGAGTTGCCCGGCATTGTTGACATCAAGATCCTGGTAGACGACTCCAGCAACGACAATACCGCGCGTCTCTCCGAGCAACTCGGCGTGCAGACGTTTATTCACGACTCAAATTATGGCTATGGCCGAAATCAGCAGACCTGCTACCGTGAGGCTCTGAGCGCCGGCGCAGATATCGTCGTCATGGTCCATGCCGATTATCAGTACACCCCATCCCTCGTCTCCGCTATGGCCGCAATGGTCTCAAGCGGCGTGTATGACATGGTCCTCGCCTCCCGAATCCTTGGCGGAGGAGCGTTGAAGGGTGGCATGCCCGTCTACAAATACATTGCCAACCGCCTGCTGACCGCCTTTCAAAACCTGTTCCTTGGCGTAAAGTTGTCTGAATATCACACCGGGTACCGCGCCTTTTCGAAGGAACTCCTGCAGACCCTTCCCCTGCTCGAAAACTCCGATGACTTTGTCTTCGACAACCAGATGATCGCCCAGTCCGTGATGTTCGGTTTCCGGATCGGAGAAATCTCCTGTCCGACAAAGTACTTCAAGGAAGCTTCATCGATCAATTTCAGTCGCAGCGTGAAATACGGAATAGGCGTTCTGAAAACCACGGCCGGTTTTGCAGCGCACAAAATGGGGATCGTAAAGCTGCCCCGGTACGACGCAACCGGAAGAAAAGTAACACTGAAGTATTATTCCGAAATTACGCAGGGATCGTAAGCCGCGATCCGACCACGGCTAAAATCACAATGACCACGTAATTTAGATATGATCCTGTCTTCCGCCTCGGAACATAGCTCTTCTCTGCTGCTCATCGAGGGCGGCTTTACTGCAATCGCGGTCGCGGTGGCCTTCTGCTGGCCCCGACTCGGCTCCACGTATTTCTCACGTATTGAGCGTCCTTTCAGGCGACTGGCGCGAAGAAAAGGCCTGTCCGTGGCAATCGTTGGCGCGGCCGCCTTTCTGCTGCGACTGGCTATTTTGCCTATATGCCCCGTTCCCGATCCATTTGTCCACGATGATTTCAGTTTTCTACTGGCAGCCGATACCTTTGCCTCCGGAAGGTTGACCAATCCTACGCCCGCAATGTGGATACATTTTGAAAGCTTCCACATCACCATGAAGCCGACGTATATGTCGATGTACTTCCCAGCGCAGGGGATGGTTCTGGCCGCCGGCAAGGTACTGACAGGACATGCCTGGTTCGGCCTCCTGTTCGTGACCGCCCTGATGTGCGCCGCCATATGCTGGATGCTCCAGGCATGGCTGCCGCCCCCATGGGCGCTTCTGGGCGGAATGCTTGCAGTCCTTCGCTTGGGCCTGTTCAGCTATTGGATCAACACGTACTCTGGCGGCGGCTCCGTTGCGGCTCTCGGCGGGGCGCTCGTACTCGGGGCTCTGCCAAGATTGATGCGTGGAGCGCGGTTTCGCCATGGGATGCTGCTCGCCCTGGGTATCATCTTGCTCGCCACCAGCCGTCCTTATGAAGGCCTCCTGCTTTGCCTGCCTGTGGCCTTTGTTTTGGGGCGATGGATTCTTTTCGGGAAGAATAGGCCGCCTGCGGCTGTGCTGCGCCGACGGGCTGCGCTGCCCCTGCTCATGATCGTCGCAGCGGGCGCGTGGATGGGGTATTACAACTATCGTGTCTTCGGAAGCCCTCTCACTCCACCCTACAAAATCGACCGGGCAACCTACGCCGTAGTGCCGTATTGGATATGGCAGCCGTTACGGCCCACACCGGTCTATCGATTCAAACTCATCCAGGAGTTTTATTGCCAAAAAGAGGTTGCACTGTATGAGTCAGTCCATAGTCTCACCGCCTTTGTGCCTGGAACCCTGACCAAATTCGCCAGCGCATTTCTATTTTTCGCGGGTATTGCCCTGCTCCCGCCACTCATTATGCTGCGGCGCGTTTTCCTCGATCGCCGTATCCGTTTCCTTGTTATATGCACCTTTGTATTGGCGGCTGGCATGCTGCTGGAGATATTTCTCTTCCCCCAGTACATTGCGCCCTTTACGGCGGCGTTTTATGCAATTGGCCTGCAGGCCATGCGCCACCTGCGCGTGTGGAAACCGGGAGGGAACCCGGTCGGAGTGAGTTTAGTACGGCTCACGGTTACTTTGTGCCTGGCACTGGCAATAGCTCGGCTCTATGCGGATCCTCTGCACCTCAGGCTCTCTGAACGGCTCGATGGCGGCTGGATCGTTATCTGGTACGGCCCAGGCCAGTTTGGCGCTCCCCGAGCTAATGTGGAGGCTGGCCTCGAAAATCTTCCCGGAAAACAGCTGGCGATCGTCAGGTATTCCCCGAATCACAGCTCGCTCGACGAATGGGTCTATAACGCCGCCGACATCGACAGCTCAAAAGTCATCTGGGCGCGCGAAATGGATACCGCGGACAACCTCGATCTGATTCACTACTACAAAAACCGCACCGTCTGGCTGGTGCAGCCAGACACCCGACCGAAGGTCTCTCCGTATCCGATTCCCGGCCAGAAATTAGCCGCATCGAATTAACTCGAGCGGAAACCTCAACGATACCCGCGGCGGAGCTTAAAAACCAGGCTGAATACGCCGGACTCATCTCGAACCGCTAACACAGAAACGTTCTGCGTCAGGTTGACCTCTGCCTGGATCAACTGCTGTGCAGTGGAGTTGACGTTGGTGGCATACGTCAGAGTCGCGTTCTTTGACACCTGTTGCTGTACCGTAATGCGCGCCGTCGAATTGCCCGATCCGGTTACGAACGTAGGATCGATCTTCACACTTCCGCCGCCAAAGAGCTTTTGAACTCGGCTGCTTAACGTCGCATTCAGCGCGCCTCCCAACAGCGCATCCGCGCTCGAGTTCACTCCGGCCTGCGCCTGCATATTGGAATTAATCTGCTGCTCTTCCTGCGTGCGGCCAAGCGCCAGCAGTGAGAAGATATCCTGCTCCGATAACGGAGGCTCCGACCGGAAGGTGGGCGACGGTTTCGACGCCGTTCCCGTCAGGCCGATCGTAATGTCATAGTCCTCAACACGCGCCGTAGCTGTCAGGTCAATAACCGGATCAATGCGAATCGGATTCGAAAAATAGATATCGCCGTGCTGCAGCTCATATTTGGTTCCGGCGAAGGTCGCGCTCCCCTCCGTAATCGAGATGTGCCCCAAAACCATAGGCTGCGCCACAGTGCCCCGCACCCGCAGGTCAACATCACCGGCCAGCTTGGCATACGAATTCTGAAAATCGAGTTGCGGAGCCGAAACCACATGAATATCCATCCGCACATGGTTCGAGGGAGCATTGGGGTTTGGCGGCAGCGTTACGCTGCCGGTTGAGGAGCCGAACGTCGTCAGATCCAGACCGCTCCCGATCACAAAACGCGTAATCGTGATGTTGCCGCTCAGCAGTGACGACTGCTGCGTACCCTGGAGCCGGAGCTTCGCATCGGCCATCGAGCTAAGCCCTTGCGGATAGCGAATCCGCACATTCCTGGCCGTCGCCGACAGGTCGGCATAAAGTCCCTGCTGATAAGTAACGAAGCCGCCAAGCGTTAACTTTCCGCCGCCGCTTACCGCAGTAAGACTCTTCACATCCAGCCGATCCTGATCAAACTCCAGCGTGCCATTCACCTGGCTCAGCCCATTCGGGAAATCCTGAAGTGAAACCGATACATTCGTGAACTTGACATCTCCCGTCAGCGCCGGACGCGTAAAGCTCCCGCCTGCATCCACGCTAAAGTCCACGTGCCCCGCGGCGCTCAGGTCGCTGTCCAGGGTTTGCGCGAGCGTCATATTCACTGAACCGCTGGCATGCACATTTAGATCGTGCACCTCCGTCAGCACACCGGCCGAGCCCTGTACGCGAAGGTTCGTATCTTCTCCCGTTATGTGCAGCGGATCCAGGTGAAGCCGCCCATCGGTCAGAGTTGCATGGAGCGCTCCGTCACTCTTCAGCGCAACTCCGGCAAGTGAAACCGCGAACTGCTGGACCGTCCCGTCGCCATTGATCCGGCGCGGTTCGCGCAGCGGCCCGCTCACATTCACGCTTGCGGTAATCGACGAGTGCGCCGTGATCCCCTGAACATTAAATGTCTTAAGAATCGGGTCGACATCGAAATTCGACAAGGTAAGGTGTGCCTGCGTATCGTAGTCCCCACTCATTTGCGTTTGCCCGTGCACTTGCAGCTGCGCGCCCGACAGGTTCGCGTTCACATTCATTAACAGTGTCCGTCCCTGCGTGTGCGCGTCCGCGTCGACGAACCCGAGAGCCGCGTTATCGAAATTGAATCGCGTCAAATGCAGGTTTGCCTGAAGGCTGGGCGACTGGATAGTGCCGCTTCCATGCGCTTCAAAACCCAGATCCCCAGCTAGCGGATATTTGCCGTTCTGCAACCGCTGAATGTGCGCGAGATCAAACCCCGCGCCCAGCGCGTCGAAGTGGAATGCATCTGTCTTAAGGTTGTAACCGCCATCCCCTGTCACCTTTCCGCCGTCTTCAAGGAACAAGAGATTCGCCGCATCCACCTCCCGCCCCGCAAAACGCAGATCGGCATTCAGGCTCTTGTAAGCCTCGCCATAGGCCGCTCCGCCCTGGACGGCAAGATGGCCTCCTCCGCTCAGGTTGTCGATTGTGCCGTTCACATGGGCCTTGAGATTCAGCGTACCCGTCACAGGCAGCTCTGCGCCGGCCATCTTCAACAGATCCTGCGCACTCGCATTCTGCATGCTTACATCGGCGCGTATCGCAGAGTGTTCGTCAAACTCGGAGCGGCGGTGAGGAACCGGTTGAGCATCCAGTTCGCCGGAGAGATGAATCTCCGCGGGCCCATGCATCAGCACCGCCTGCGTAACCGCAACGCGCTTGCTCGAATACTCCGCGTTGGCGTCGATCGAATCCCAATGCACCGTATGCTCCAGGACTGCGCGCTCCTGCCCCGAACCTCCTGCCGTCTCGGCGGCAGCCGCGTTCCCCATTGCCGGAGCAGAAAAGATCAAGTCAAAATTCGTCGCATTCAGATGCCCCTTCACGTCCGGAGTCAGAATGCTGTCCGTAATCGTACCCGCAAAAGCCGCCTGTCCGTGCAAAGCGACCGGCAGCGCATTCACACCCTGTTTCCCTCCCGACGCAACGCCCAGCGTAGACATCGCGCGGTCAAACTCGGCAAGGCTGGTCGTGGTCACTGTTACCTGTAGCTGAGAGGCGCGCGTAATTGGATAAGCGCCCAGCGATCCAGTCACCTTCACCGCGGACGCGGGCGTATGCACGTCGAGGTTATGAATGTTCACCAATCCGCTGACGTTGGAATACTGCGCGTCGACTGTGCCATACATCGGGACGCGGTGGGCAGCAGGCTTCAGCGGCGGCACCAGTGTAACCGTGGCGCCGGCCACAAAAGCATCTGCGCTGCCCGCCCAGTCCACACTCGCCTCACCGCTCGCTTCCGTGTCGAATCCAAGCTCGCGATAATGTGGGGGCGCCACAACGGCCATGATGGACGCAAGTGAAATGTTATGGATATGCGCGCGAATCGTTCCTCGCTGCACATCGGGATTCGCAACCGCGGCTTTCGCCCTCCGCATCGCGCGTGTTGTCGCCGGAGGCAGCGCCGGAACCGCAGCCGGAGGGGTCGCGTGCAGCCACTGCGTGATTTTCAGATCGCCATCAATGTAGCCGCCCTGCGCGAGCCGCGCTCTGATGCCCGTCAAATCCAGCTCACCCTGCGTAATATGGATGCCGGTCTCCGCGTTCACCTCGGCAACGTGAACCGAACCCGCATGGTACGACGCCGCGGTCACCTTACTCTGTCCGTTCACAATGAAATTCGATTTGTTGCCGCTTCCCTGCAAATCAAGTTGCACCTGACCACGATTCAGGCCGGGAACATCGCTCAACGCTTCGATTTCCTGAAGCTCCACTCCGCCCTTCACCTGCAACTTCCAGGCTGGATCGGCAAAATTCGTGAGCGCGCCGCTGATATCGAGACGTGAATTCCCGCTTTGCAACTGCAGCGATTGCAAATCGAGCCGATTGTGTCCAAGCTCCACCTGCGCGTCAATCGTCGAATGAATTGGCGCCTCTCTGCCGCGCTGCGTCGTCACGTCTTCCGCTCGCACCGCGCCAAGATATTTCTCGCGGCCCTTCAATCCCAGCGCAGGGACATAAGTGATCGTAACGGCCACGTCATTCGCCGCAGCATTGAACGGCATAGCCTGCTGATTCACAATCGCCACGCCGTCACGAACCTCCGCGCGATTAACCGCCAGATCAAAGATCGTATCGATCACCGGCTTGCTGCCCGAAGCATGAACCTTGGGGTGTGGCTGGTTAGTCGAGCCGTCGGGAGAAACAATCAGATGAACTACTGGATGATCGGCCTCAAGATAGTTCAGTCCGATCTGGCGTCGGAAAAACGAAATGATTTTCGCGCGAACGTAAATTCTGTCAACATGTGCATACGGGATCTGTCCCGGCGCTTCCAGCCCATGAATGGTAAGGTTGTCCGCACTGAACTCCAGATGCAGCAGGCGCCAATGAAACGCCCCTAATTCGACCCGCCCTCCCGTGACCTGCTCCAGTTCGGCAATGACTTTGTGCCGCACTATGTTCTCAAACCGCGGAGTACTCGCGTACCACACACCTCCCCCGACAACCGCCAGGATCAAAAGCGCAACTGCCAGAACGACACGCCAGAAGATACTGCGCGCGGACCGCCGCTCCGGAGCGGAAGGGTTTGACATAGGCGCATCGCTCACCGGCTTCACTCCTCCCCGGCTGTATTGGAGTTCGTATTAGTTCCGGCTAACGATGCATACTCTGGATCAAGAATCTGCACACCGCCTTCGTCCCGCAGGCTATTCAACCAATCCTGCAACAGCCCGTTAACTTGCTGCTGCAATAGAAGCTCATGAATGCGCGCGGAAACAGTCTTGAGCGGGGGAGCTGTCTGATGCTGCCGCTGGAAGGTCGGAATAACCGACTTCGCATAGTACTCCGCTACGCTCTCCTGCGAAATGCGAATCCCGGATCGAAAACGCAGTTCGATGAAACGCAGAATTGTCATACGCTGCTTCCAGTGGTCGATAACCTCGTCGCTGGTCAGATCGTTCGCTGTCAGAAATGCTTGCCATCCGGCCGCGGTCTTGCAATCGTACCCGCCGCATCCAGGCAGATGAGAGCGCAGATCCTCCAGCGACTTTTCAACGTCCGCATCCGAAATATTGATGTTGAACTGCTGCTGCTCCTTCATTTGTTGCAGAATGAGCGTGCGATTGATCAGCCTGCGCATGGCACTCTGCCGCGTGTCTCTTCCACCGCTCGCTTCGAACGGCTCCAGCGCCGCAAAGTGCATCTCCTCATCCACGTCGCTCTTGAGCAGCACATCGCCATTGATTACGGCTTCTACGCGATCCAGAACAACCGGTTGACCGCCGCTTGCAGAAGCAGGCGGCGCCTGCGCGTGACCGCCGCTTCCGGCCAGCGCCAGCCAAACGAATGCGAGTCCGCAGAGGCGTTTCATTAGAAGGCCTGTCCAATGCTGAAGAAGAAGTTGAAGTGCCCCGCCTGACCTACGTAGGGCAGAATCGGAGAACCGTTCGGCTGTGTGCCGTAAGTAATAATCACGGGATAAATGGGAGGATTGAGGTTGTAGCTGAAGTCCAGACGAATCGGCCCGATCGGCGTGTGATAGCGCAGCCCCAACCCCACCGCATGCGTGAAGTAATTGAAGTTGCACAGACCAGTGGGATTGGTGCTCGACGACCGGCTGACCGCGGATTGCTCGGTAGCGTTCAGGTTCTTGCAGGTAGAGCTGTCGGGCTGCCGTGTCCGCAGAAAGCTCGGCCAGATATCTGACGAGTTATTGAACACGTTGCCCATGTCATGAAACAGAACAAACCCCAATGCGTTTCCGAAGTAAGGAAGATTCGGATTAGGGAAGCGTATCTCC
The DNA here is from genome assembly GCA_963743135.1 of uncultured Acidobacteriaceae bacterium. Lineage (GTDB taxonomy): Bacteria > Acidobacteriota > Terriglobia > Terriglobales > Acidobacteriaceae > Silvibacterium. Next base: position 646,066 of record CAVUON010000004.1, on the reverse strand, counting down.
GTGCTGTTCACAAAGGCTCCCGCACCGCCCACGGGAAATCCCGTCAACGAATCGCGGGGGCCTGCTGCGTTGATGGAGTACCCGCGCAGCGACTGCGCACCGCCTGCATAAAGCCTCTCTGGTAACGGAATATATTCGTATTGGGGCGCGCCAAAAGCGCGCTCATAACCAAAGCGAGTGCTGCGGGCCAGAACATAGTGGCGCTTGCCCAATTTGTAATAACTGGAGTTGGTGATGTCCAGGCGATTGAAGTTTGCCTCGGACGCAAAAATACTGTCGGTCACGAATTCATCGGCGCTGGTGTAAGTTCCGGCCTCAGCATTCAGCGGAGTGGGGCGCCGCGTATCGCGTATCCAGGTCACACCCGGCCCTCCCACGCGAACGGGTTCCGATGCCAGAGGAATCTGGTCCGGAGACACCTGCACGCTATTGGGATCAACTTTCACGAGGTTGTATGTGAACTGGTAGAGCAACGTATTCGCGCGGTTGGGCCTTTCCGTGAAGCGAACCGTTCCGCCCAGTCGGGAGGCCGCATACGTCGTCACATCCTGAGCGTTCGTGTAGCCGCCGGTCAATGAAAAATCGAAAGTCTTCTTGTTAAAAATGTGCGGGAAAGCATAGACCGCAGTCACCGATTGCTCCAGCGAGCCGTATGACGAGCGCAGCGTAACGGACTGATTGCGTCCCCATAAATTGATGCGTGATACGTCGAACAACACCAGCGCGCTTGCGCCCGTCCTTCCGTTAGGTCCGCAGTTTGATTCATAGGTTGTCGGGTTAATGCCCAATTGAATCAGGCTGGCAGGGTTCGGGCAGTTTGTCGAGGGGTTGCCCGTTTGGGCCTGGAATCCAACTCCATAGCTGAGATCCCACCGCTTCGCCTCACTGAACTGGACAAGCACGTTCTTTCGCAGGTCATCGCCGTTGGGATTCTGCACCGCCGTATTCACCTCATTGAAGAGCGTTAGGTCGTAAAGCTGACGCTGCATCTCAAGCAAGGCCGATTGGTCCAGCGGCTGTCCCGGCTTTACCAGAATATGCGGGTCGACGGTGGAAGGACGCGTAAAGTGCAGGCCGGAAACCAGCACGCGATTAATGAAAACCTGATCGCCCTCGTCAATATTCAGCGTTACGTCGAAAATATCTGGCTTGCCCGCCTCTGGCGTCTGCTTCAGCCCGACCGTCGCGTGGTCGAAACCGTGGCTGTAGTAATAGGTGAGAATTGCGTCCCGGTCGCCCACAATGTTCACTGCCGAATATGGCTGACCTTCTTCTGTGTTCAAGAGCGGCTTCAGCGTCGCAAGCGTCACTTTCGTTTCGCCGATGATTTTGAACGTACCGATGCGGTCCTGCGTGCCCTCCTCAATCTCATACTTCACCGCGAGCGCCGGGTCCTTGCTTCCTGGCCCTTTGGGAATCTCCTTCGTCACGGGAGTGATTTTGACATTGCTGAATCCGTTGCTCTGGTAAAGCGCTGTAATCGTATTTACATCGCCCTGCACCAATGCCTGGCTATAGCTCCCGTGCCGCTGGAACAGGTCCGCCTTATGCACGGCTAACCGCGGAACAATTACCGCGTCGCTAAAATAATGATTGCCCGCAATTGTGACCGATCTGACCTCGCGGCGCTCGCCCAGCTCTACGTCAAACACAATTTCGGTGCGGGCCGCGGCTCCCGTTCCCTGCGTACTGCGCGTATGCGTCGCTTTGGCGTCGAAGTAGCCTTCTCGCTGGTAATAATCGCGGAGCCGCCTGTTGCCTTCGTTCAGCAGATCTTCATCGACTGTGCCTTCTTCATAAACAGGAATTAGAGTCTTCACCTTACCCTTGCTCAGCTTCACGCCGTCCACGCGAATCACAACTACCGGCCCCTGGTTGGCCTGAAAAACAAAATTCAACAGGTTGGCCGGAGCCTGAAAATGCTTGGAATCGAGCGACACATTCGCTTCCAGCCGCTGCCTTTTTTCGTAATCCTTTCGCAGACCACTCACTGCCCGGCTTACCGTGTCGCGCGTCACCTTGGAATTTGCCTTCAGTTTCCCCTTCTTGCGGAACGTAGCAGTCGTCATGCCCGGGTCGCCCGACACTTCAACCCCGCCAATCCTCGCCTGTTTACCAAGATTCACGTCATAATGCACGTCCATCTGCGCATCAGCACTTTGCTCCGTCGCGGTCTTGGCAAATGTCGCCTGGTAGTAGCCATCCTCCCGTAGCGTTTCTGTTAGCAGCGAGGCGGCCCGCGCCATTTTCGCATCATCGTAGCGCGTCCCGGCCGTCAGCCGCGTCGACCGTTGAAGCTGACTGGTCAACCGGTCATTCTTCAAACCATCCACAGTAACGCGGCCTAGAAACAACTGCGGCGTGCCCCTGAAGATGATGGTCACTTCATCGCCGTGCCGCACCCCCTCGACCGAAATCTCTTTGTAAAGCCCCGTTGCATACAGCCGCCGCAGGCTCTCCCGCACATCCTCTGAGCGCAGAGCCCGATGCGGTTGCAGCGCCACCAGTTCGGGCAGCGGCTCCAGCCGTTCGCGGTCCACGCCTTCAAACTCGACCGCCTCTATTCGTAAATCCTCCCAGGTGCGCAGGCTATCGGTGGCGGCGCGGGGTTCAACATGCACCTTCGACGGCGGAGACCCGGCCTGCGTCTCGCTGTATCCAGGGGCCCGGTCGGCTTCCGCAGGGGCGGGCTCACGCGTCTGACGAATCGGCGGAGTTGCTGGAGCATTCTCTATCGGGGAATTGACAACCTGGCCGCGCAATTGCACCGGCGAGAGCGACAAAATCAGGGCGCATACAAGCGTGACCCAGCACCCATGGCCGGAAATCTGCATCCCGCCCGGAATTTGCATTCCGAAGACTCGCAAACCCGCTGTTCGCAGAAAACCCAAGCCGTCCTCTCACACCTCTGACATTCCGGTCCGCGTGACCCGGTCATGATGAGTCCCGCCATGATTTAGTTAAGATGCGAACTGCCATCCGAAGCTCTCCCTGCTTCGGCGCGCCTGAAAAAGCGCTGCCTCTTATACTAGCGGCCGCGCCTCCTATACTAAAGACTCATGCCCTCGCCGACCACACTTATGCAGGAGCGCTATTCGCGCCAGCTGCTTTTCCCCGGAATCGGAGAAGCCGGCCAGCAAAAGCTAGCCGCCGCGCACGTCGCGCTTGCAGGTTGCGGAGGCACCGGCGCGGCTGCGGCCGGCCTGCTGGCGCGCGCCGGCGTGGGCACACTCACCCTCATCGACCGCGACTTCGTTGAGGACAGCAATCTCCAGCGCCAGGTCCTCTTCGACGAGGCGGACGCGCGCGAAGCGCTGCCGAAGGCCGAGGCTGCGCGGCGCAAGATCGCGCTCTTCAACAGTGACGCAATTATCCGCGCCCACGTGGCTGACCTGACTCCCGGCAACATCCACGAGCTGCTTGCCGGCGCGGACATCATCCTCGACGCAACCGACAACTTCGAGACGCGCTATCTCATCAATGACTACGCCATCGAGCAGCGCAAGCCCTGGATATACTCCGCCGCCATCGGCGCCTACGCCGTCACCATGAACGTGATCCCGGAAGAAACCGCCTGCCTCGCCTGCCTCTTTCCCGAACCACCCGGCGGAACCGTGGAAACTTGCGACACCTCCGGCATCCTGAACACCGCTGTCAACCTTGCCGCGTCCATCGCCGTCACCGAAGCCCTGAAATTCCTCACCGGAGGCGGAGCCAGACTGCGGCGCACGCTTCTCTCCTGCGATCTATGGACGAATGAATGGTCTGAGGTCTCCGCAGATGCGCTGCGTCCCGGCTGCACCGTCTGCGGCAGCCGCGATTTCCGCCATCTCCGCGGAGAGGGACGCCCCCACATCACCCTCTGCGGACGCAATTCCGTCCAGATTCACGAACACCATCGGCCGGTCGATCTCGCCTCTCTCGAAGCTCGCCTTAAGCCCCACGGAGAGGTCCGCTTCAACCAGCTTCTGCTTCGCTTTACCCGCGGAGAACACACCCTCACGGTCTTCGCCGACGGACGCGCCATCATCCAGGGAACCACCGACCCGGCATTAGCCAGAAGCCTCTACGCACGATTCATTGGATCCTGATAGGGCAACCCTTCCGCCCTCCCCGGCCATCCAACCATGATTATTGCGTGACAACTCAATTTTTCCATCTCCCATGAATCAGGTATCCCCAACCGTGCATGGCAATTTTTCGAGAGCCACAGGAGCTACACTCGATGGTGCTTTTCTGCGTATACAGGAGGCGGGGATGAGCACAGGCCAGACCCAACCCAAACCGGCACATCAACATATGAGGCGCAACCCGCCCATCGAAGGCGAAGCCGACGCGATCGCAAAGGCCCAGGCCGGAGATGCCCCCTCCTTTGAGATGCTCTACGCGCTCCACAAGCGCCGCGTCTATTCTCTGTGCCTTCGGATGCTCGGCAACGTGGCCGAAGCCGAAGACCTCACTCAGGAAGCCTTCCTCCAGCTCTACCGCAAAATCGGAACCTTCCGCGGCGACTCCGCCTTTTCCACGTGGCTGCACAGGCTTTCCGTAAACGTTGTCCTCATGCACCTCAGAAAAAAAGGCCTTCCCCAGGTTTCGCTCGAAGAGACGCTGGAGCCATCGCAGGAGGACGGCCCGCGCAAGGACATCGGAGCGCGCGACATTATGCTCTCCGGTTCCATTGACCGCGTCACGCTCGAGCGCGCCGTCGAAAATCTCCCTCCCGGCTATCGCCTCGTCTTTGTTCTGCACGATGTCGAAGGCTACGAACACAACGAAATTGCCGACATGCTTGCCTGCTCCATCGGCAACAGCAAATCGCAGCTGCACAAGGCTCGTATGAAACTCCGCGAGCTCCTCCGCACCGGCGAGCGCAAGGAGTCCGCCGTATGATGGAGAAGAGTCTGAATCTACAAAACGGAACAACTATGGATTGTGCGGAGTTTCAGGACCGTCTGCCTGAGCTCTTCGAATCGGGTAAAGACCTGGGCAACGAAGAGCATCTTAGAACCTGCGAGAACTGCGCCGCTCTCGTGCGCGACCTCGAATACATCGCACAGCAGGCCAAGCTTCTTCTGCCTCTCCGCGACCCCAGTCCCACTGTCTGGAACAACATCCAGTCCGCCATCCAGCGCGATGCCGGTCAGGATGGGGGTCGCGGGACGTCAAGTCAAAACGACTCCACCGCTGGATAACCGGCCGTGCCGCTTCTAATGAGCCCGACTCATCTCGGATGAGTCTCCTCTTCTCGCGCAGTTGGCGAAAGGGGGGAAGTTTACTAAGCGCTGAACCCTGCACAGCTCTAAAATCTGATTCATTCCCGCGAAGCGCAATCGCTCAACGGCCAATTCCCGACCAACGGGAGGGCCACGCGAAGCAATTGCCTGGACGGCTAGTCCGGCTCAAGAATCTGCAAATCGAATGGCTTTTCCAGCAGGCAATCCATCGCGCCGATTCTCGCCATCGCCCGCTTCAATGCCGATCCCGCGCACGGCTCAACCGTCACCACAAAAGGAAGATTCGCCTTCCCATACCCAGGCTTCTGGAAAATCGCATGGATGTTGATTCCCTGCTCCGCCAGCGCCAGCGCAATCTCCGCAATAATTCCCGGCTGATCCCGCACCACCAGCCGAATCGAGTGGCGCAGCAGAAATTCCCCGCCAATCGCCATCTTCCTGCTCGGCAAATCCACCGTACGCGAGCCATGCGCGATGCTCATCAGATCCGACACCACCGCCACCGCCGTCGGATGCCCGCCCGCTCCATGGCCCGAGAACACCACATCGCCGCCATAGCGTCCACCGGCCAGAACAGTATTTTCCGTTCCCCGCGACCACGCCAGCGGAGACGCCTTCGGCACCAGCATCGGCCCCACGCTCGCCAGCACATCGCCGCCGCGAATCCCCAGGGACCCCACGGACAGGTCTTCGTCCGTGGGTTGGAGTCCCGGGGCCCCCGCGGACAGGTCTTCGTCCGTGGGGTGGAGTTCGGCGCGCGAAATCTGCCGGATCGTGCAGCCCAGCTCCCGCGCATACTCAAAGTCAATCGCCGCCACTTCCGAAATTGACCGGCACGGAATCTGCTCCGGATCAAGATCGGCACGCAGCGCCAGCCGCGCCAGAATCACCAGCTTCGCCCGCGCATCAAACCCATCCACATCCTCTGAAGGATTGGCCTCCGCATAGCCCAGCGCCTGCGCCTCTTTGAGCACCGTAGCAAACTCCGCGCCGGCCTCCATCTTGCTCAGAATAAAATTGCACGTCCCGTTCAGAATGCCTTCAATGCGCGTGATCTGATCGCCCGCCAGCCCCTGCTGCAACCCCGGAATCACCGGAATGCCGCCCGCCACCGCCGCGCCGTAAAGCAGAGACCCGCCCTTCGCATGCGCCAGCTTCTCCAGTTCAATGCCGTCAAACGCAATCAGCTTCTTGTTGGCCGTGACCACCGATTTCCCCGCCTGAAGCGCCTTCCAGACCCACTCGCCCGCCGGATCGATCCCGCCCACCAGCTCCACCACCACATCCACATCCGAAGCCAGAACATCCTCAATTGAATCCGTCCAAACCACGCCAGACGGAACCCAGTCCACCCGCTTCCGCGCCACATGGCGGTTGTAGATAAGCGTAAGCGTAAGGCCCTGAGGCTTCAGATCGCCCAGAATGCGCGCCACCGAGCTGCCAACGGTTCCAAAGCCAAGAATTGCAACCTTCAAATTCGATCCAGACACGTCTCTCCGCTCTCCCAATGCTGTGAATCTTCATGGTAAAGGACAAGTGCAGGAATTGCCGCGCCGCCCTCACCAGGATGTCATTCTGAGCGAGCAAAGCGAGTCGAAAGCCTGCCCTGAGGTTGCCGAAGGGAACCTGCGGTTTGGAGAAATTGATGTCATTCTGAGCGAGCGAAGCGAGTCGAAGAACCTGCGGGTTCCCACCCTGCCACAAAGACCAGTTCCACACCCATTACTTCCGGCATCAAGACAACTCCCCAATTCGCGTATTAAGTTTGCCCCATGTCCGGTCGCTGGTACTGCACCTACATCGCCGCCAGCCGCACCCATGTCCTGTACATCGGAGTCACCGGCAACATCGAACGCCGCATGGCGGAACATAAGAGCAGCGCCACCGGAAGCTTCACGGCAACATACAGATGCAACCGCTTGGTATGGTTCGAGCGGTATGCTTCACCCCGCGACGCCATTGCACGCGAAACGCAATTGAAGGGTTGGCGGCGAGCAAAAAAGATCGATCTGATCGAACGCGAAAACCCCACATGGATTGATCTAAGTGCAGATTGGGGAAAGACATTCTTAAAGGCAAACCGCTGATCCACTTCCGATGTCATTCTGAGCGAGCGTAGCGAGTCGAAAGCCTGCCCTGAGCTTGCCGAAGGGAACCTGCGGTTTCTCAATAAGCCACAGATGCGCCCGCAAGAGCAAAGCTCTAATCTCCCCACGATGTCATTCTGAGCGGAGCGACCGCAGGGAGCGCAGTCGAAGAACCTGCGGTCTCTCAATAAGCCACACATGCGCACGCAAGAGCACAGCTCTAATCTCCCCAACTTGTCATTCTGAGCGAGCGTAGCGAGTCGAAGAACCTGCGGTTTCTCAATAAGCCACAGATGCGCACGCAAAAGCAAAACTCTGATCTCCCCAACTTGTCATTCTGAGCGAGCGAAGCGAGTCGAAGAACCCGCGGTTTCGCAACAAGCCATAGATGCCCACGAAAAGCACAACGCCGATCTCCACCAGGATGTCATTCTGAGCGAAGCGACCGCAGGGAGCGCAGTCGAAGAACCTGCGGTTTCTCAATAAGCCACACATGCGCACACAAGAGACGGCTCTAATCTCCCCAACTTGTCATTCCGAGCGAGCGTAGCGAGTCGAAGAACCTGCGGTTTCCCAATAAACCACAGATGCGCACGCAAAAGCACAACTCTGATCTCCACCAAGATGTCATTCTGAGCGAAGCGACCGCAGGGAGCGCAGTCGAAGAACCTGCGGTTTCTCAATAAGCCACAAATGCGCACGCAAGAGACAGCTCTAATCTCCCCAACTTGTCATTCTGAGCGAGCGTAGCGAGTCGAAGAACCTGCGGTTTCTCCACCAGCCACAAACCGCTGGACGAAAGCCACCATCCCGGCTCTCCAACATGCGAATGCTAGCATGGTGAACAAATACACAAAATACTGGAAGCCAACGGGTGAAAGCAGTGCCCTTCGCAGCAACAACCTCAACCCGTCTGTCAATCCGCGATGTTTCCATAGTAACTGCTGTTTACCTGGCTTCCTTTCTGATCATTGCCGGCTTCCCTCACGCGCTTATGGGGTTCCCCTTGGACGACTCTTGGATTCATCAGGATGTCGCTCGAAATCTCGCTCGCTACGGAACGCTCGGTTTCATTCCCGGCGTATGGTCCTCCGGCTCCACCAGCCTTCTGTGGACTTTTGTTCTCGCTGCTAACTGGAAGCTCTTTCCTGCCATAAATCCGGCTGTTTACTCAGGCATTCTGAATCTCCTCTTCCTGATTGCCATCGGTCTGGGCCTCCTCGCCATGGCGCGCAAAGACGGTCTACCGAAGTCCTCGTGCTGGATATTTGCGCTCGCACCGGCGCTTGACGGCAATTTCATCTGGCTCGGTCTTCTTGGCATGGAGCACGTTCTTTTCGTGGTGCTCTCGGTGCTTGGAATCTACCTGTGGTTTCAGACAAGTCTTCGGTCGGCAATTCTTTGCGCGCTCTGCCTGGGCGCTCTCAGCATCACGCGGCCTGAAGGCCTGACTCTGGCATTCCTTGCGGTGCTGGCCTCCCGATGGGCCCACCGCGGCCGTCGGGACATGCTTATTTTGATCTCGGCAGTGACCATATGCGTCGCAGCATTCCTCGCCACAAACTTACTTACTTCGCACTCGTGGCTGCCCCTGACATACGCCGGACGCAAGTGGCTCGATTTCGGCAGCAAAAAAATACCAACCAAGTGGCGACTCCGTTTCCCCATCCAGCTCGTCGGCGACATCATGAATTCCTGGCATCTCGGAAAGGCGATTATTCCGTTGACTCCCATAATGATTACCTTGATTGGAGCTGGAATAAAAACCCTGTTTTCGGAACGATGGCTCCGCATCAGGTTTCTCTGTGTCTGGTGTGCTGTGATGATAGGTACCTATTTCGTGATGCTACCCACCGGATCCAATGGATGACCTGCCCCCGGAAAACTCTACCAGTTGAAGCTGGAGTTCTCTCGTAATCTAAGGGAGGGAGCGGAGATGAAGCAGAGCCGGTATACGGAAGAGCAGATCATCGGGATCTTGAAGCAGCACGAGGCTGGGGTGAAGACAGCGGATCTGTGCCGGGAGCACGGGATCAGCGCGGCGACGTTCTATGGCTGGAAGTCGAAGTATGGCGGCCTGGAGGTGAGCGAAGCGCAGCGTCTGAAGGCGATGGAGGACGAGAACCGGCGGTTGAAGCTTCTGGTGGCGGAGCTGAGCCTGCACGGCGAAGCGCTGAAGGCAGTCATCCGAAAAAACGGCTGGAGCTTGCCGGTCTAAGAGGCGACGTGGCGTTCCTCTCGGCCGAGTTCCGTCTGAGCGAACGCACGGCCTGCAAGCTGCTGGGCGTGGATCGAACCAGCTATCGGTATGAGCCGAAGCCGGATCGGAACGCGGAGTTGCGCGAGGAACTGGTGAAGCTGGCGCGGCAGAAGCCGCGCTACGGCTATCGCAGACAGCATGCGCTGCTGGAGCGAAGAGGTCACGAGGTGAACGTAAAGCGTGTCTACCGGCTGTATCTTGAGGAGAAGCTGTCGGTTCGGCGGCGCAAGCGCAAGCGCCTGGTGCGGGATCGGGCCGCCGAGCCGCGGCTGACACGTGCCAACCAGGAGTGGGCGATGGACTTCATCAGGGATGGCCTGGCGACCGGGCGGATGGTGCGCATCCTCAGCGTGGTGGATGCGTACACGCGCGAGTGCCTGGCTCTGGAGGCCGACACCAGCCTCGGCTCGGGCCGCGTGACGCGGGTGCTGGAAGGGTTGATCGAAGAGCGTGGCCGGCCAGAGAACGTGCGTTCCGATAACGGGCCGGAGTTCACCTCGCGGCGCATGCTGGGCTGGGCAGAGGACTGGAAGATCGGGCTGGTGCATATCCAGCCGGGTCGCCCGATGCAGAATGGGCATGTGGAGAGCTTCCACGGGCGGCTGCGCGACGAGTGCCTGAACGCAAGCTGGTTCCGCACGCTGAATGATATGCGGGTTACACTGGCAAGCTGGCGGCGGGAGTATAACTGCGAACGACCGCACAGTGCGCTCGCCTACAGGACGCCGGAAGAGTTCCGGCAAGCAGGCTATGCAAATGTGGAAAGCAAAGAACGCTTCCCACATTTACACAGCCACGACGACGGCTGCGGGGCAATCTCGAAGCCAAACCAAAACTGGGAAACTCCAGTTATCAGTGGTTGAGAATTCGGGGGCAGGTCATAAGAATGCATAAGGATTCAATTTCAACATTTCTAAAAACCAGCCGATCTTTTAAAGACAACGAAAATGTGTCTTGTGAGGTCTTAATCAATACAGGACATGAATTCGAAGCGTATAAATCCGACATTGACTATTTAAAAGCGGTAAAATACGATTCGGAAGAATTGAGAAAAATTCTTCGAGAGGAACTTTACAATGCGCGATCACAAGGTCAAATCTCCCAAGCGCTCTATGAGGCTTCAGGCGGATCATAGACCTGTTAGGGCTGAACAGGCCTATCGTTCACAGCCAGCTTCCGCTTCTCAATTAGCAGACCAATTTTGCGATGAGATGATCCAAAATCTCCGACGGAATGTATCAGAGCAAAAAAGACGAAGCTCTGAACCGTGGGCATAAAATAAAATTCGATACATAAGGCCCCCGATTTGGGGGCCTTTTTAATTTCTTACAACTTCGTCACGGCCTTATCTATCAGCGTTAACTACTCAGTAAATCTGTGCCAAGTGCATAATCTCTCCACAAGTCACGCATTTTCTATTGGATAGCAAAATGACCGGGGGAGGGGTATAACCCCACGCCCCGGATGACGTTTGGCTCGAAATCACTTCGTGGCCGGCTGAAACAAAGCAATCCTTGCCCCAGTCGGATCGATCAGAAGCGACATCCATCCAACACCCGGAATCTCAATGGAGTCGCTAAGAACCTGAGCGCCGAGCGATGCAGCCTTCTTGGTAGAAGCGTGAATGTCATCAACTCCGATATAAGCCAGCCACGCCGGAGACGCTCCGGGCTCGGAATACATGCCGCCCCCGGGGGCTTTATCCGGCTGGAATGTCGAGTAGACGCCCATTGGCATCGGATTGTCCGTGAACGTCCAGCCGCAGAGCTGACCGTAGAAGGCTTTTGCTTTCTCAAGATCGGGAGTGTTGAGTTCAAGATGCACAAATGGGTTTGCCATTGGGAGTCTGTCCTTTTCAATAGATGTGGGGGCAAGGGCGGCAGCAGGAGAGGGAAAGCCCAAGCGAGTGCAGCCATCTTAACCACTGAAGGCGCAGTTGTCAGCTGCGGCAGTGTGAATTTCACATGGGATTCCAGGACGGATCAAAAAATCAAATTCGCGCCGGCAACACCACTCCACGGCACTCACCAAACCCGATCCGCGCGAACCCCTCGCGCTCGCAATACCCGCGCAGAATCACCTCATCGCCGTCCTCAAGAAACTTCCGCGTCTCCCCATCCGGCAAAACCCGAGGCTGCGCTCCGCGCCGAGTCATCTCCAGTAGACAACCCAGCGAATCCTCCGTCGCGCCCGAAACCGTCCCGCTCGCCAGCAGATCGCCCGGTTCCAGATTGCACCCGTTGCTCGCATGATGCGTAAGCATCTGCGCCAGCGTCCAGTAAAGATCGCGCAAATTGCCACGGCTCAAGCGCACTGCAGCAGCATTTTCCCGCCGCATCTGAGCCGTCCGCACCCAAACCTCAAGCGTCACATCGAACCCGCCCCGGCGCCGGTCCTCCGCCGCATCTAGGTAAGGCAGCGGCGCCGGATCGCCCTCTGCCCGCAAAAACGCCGGCACACGAAACGGCACCAGGGCCTCCATCGTCACCACCCACGGCGAAATCGTCGTAGCAAAGTTTTTCGCCAGAAATGGCCCCAGCGGCTGATACTCCCACGCCTGCACATCCCGCGCCGACCAGTCATTCACCAGGCAAAGCCCAAAAATATGCTCCTCCGCCTCCGCAAGCGGAATCGCTGTCTCCCGCCGATTCCCCTGCCCCACAAAGAAGCCAACTTCAAGCTCATAATCCAGCGATCGACTCGGTCCAAATACCGGAGCAGGCAGGTCCGCAGCTTTGGTCTGCCCGCAGGGCCGCCGAACCTCCGTTCCGCTAACAACAATCGAAGAAGCCCGCCCGTGATATCCAATCGGAACATACTTGTAGTTCGGCAGCAGCGGATTCTCCGGACGAAACAGCCGACCCACGTTCGTCGCGTGATACACCGAAGCATAAAAATCGGTGTAGTCGCCAATGCGCGCCGGAAGCAGCATCGCTACCTCGGCCTGCGCCACCAGCAAAGGCTCAACTCGCGCCCGGGCACCCCCATCCGACAGCAACTCCGTCAACCGCGCACGCAAAGCCGAAGAAGCCGCGCGACCCATCGCCATCAGCGTATTCAAGGAATCCTGCCCACACGCCGCAACCAGGTCACCCACCAGCAATCCCGCATCGGCAGCCGCATGCAAATCGAAGATCCGGTCGCCAATCGCCGACCCAACACACGCAACCCCATCCGCCCGCCGAAAAACCCCCAGCGGCAAATTCTCCAAGGGAAAATCCGAACCCTCCGCAATGTCGACCCAACTTCGCGTCACAGCCATCCGTTCGCCTTCGCCTCTTCAATTGGTTCGGTAAACGAGCACGACCCATAACTGATTGCAAATTCCCGCCGCACCGCTTCGATCTCGTCAACTCCTGCGTCAAACCCATGCCAGCGCACGTTATCCTCACCAAACACAAACGCCGAAGCGTCCTTTTCTTCAACTGTCGCAATCAAGGCCCGCACCTCAACCCTGCGATACGCAAGCACCGCCGCCAGAAACACATTCACAAACCCATGCATCGTAGCCACCGCGCTTTCCGGTTCATACGTCAGCCGATAAGCACCGCGTACCGCATGGTGCAGCCCAGCCGTGGCCTTGAACGCAACCTGCTCCCGCGCGCAAGCTGCCAGAAACTCCGCAACCATTTCCGCCGAAGGAAACGCCTCGGCAGTCACACCGCCCGTGCGAATCTTGGCCCGCGCCCCAAAACGCGCGAGCACTGCCAGGAATTCTGCCGCCGACCCCGGCGCAAACTCTACATAGGCCATAGGTCCAGACTGCAAACCCTTCAAAAGCAACTCTGTCTGCGCAGGAGAAGCCGTCTTCATCTCCACACAGTCGAGAGAAACCGGGCCCCGCGCCAGCGCATTCATCGCCACAGCATCCTTCGCGGCATCTCCTGAAAGAAGCACGCTTAACGGCCATACCGGCTCGCGCTCACCGCAGCACACTTCCTCGAACGCAGCCGAAAACTCCCCCAGCCGCGACGCCGGAACCACAAACCGCCCGAGCGCCCACCGATTCTTGCCGGTCAGATACTCCCGATACCGCCGCACCGCGCTCACCATATCGAGCGACGCCGGAGGAAACAGCCCGGCATAATCCACCAGGTCCCTCATCAGAACGCGAATCGCAGTCACTTCTTCCCCGTTACTTATTCTTAGACCTGAAATTATTTTTGAGCCCCTGCCAGCACTCGTAGTATTCGTGTTGCAGAACCTTCGACTCCAGCGCAAACTTCGTCGGCCTCACCGCCAGCTGGGTCTCGAACATGAACGCCAGCGTATCCGCCAGGTACACCGGCTTCAGCTCCGCCGCGCTCGCCCGCACCCACGTCTCCGCATCCGGACCATGCCCCGACATGCAGTTGTGCAGGCTCGCGCCGCCCGGAACAAAACCCTCCGCCTTCGCGTCATACTGCCCGAACACCAGCCCCATGAACTCATTCATCATGTTGCGATGAAACCACGGCGGACGAAACGTATGCTCCATCACCATCCACCGCGGCGGAAAAATCGCAAAGTCCACATTCGCCGTCCCCGGGGTCACTGACGGCGCCGTCAGCACCGTATAAATCGACGGATCAGGATGATCGAAGCTCACCGAGTTGATGCAGTTGAAATTTTTCAGATCGTATTTATACGGCGCATAGTTCCCGTGCCACGCCACTACGTCCAAAGGCGAGTGGTCGATCTCCGCCTCCCACAACTTCCCCAGAAACTTGCTCACAATACTGAAATGCCCGCCCGCATCCTCAAACGCCGCCACCGGAGTCAGAAAGTCCCGCGAATTCGCCAGCCCGTTCGCTCCAATCGGACCCAGCTCCGGAAGCCGGAACGGCAGCCCATAATTCTCGCAGATATAGCCGCGCACGCCGCCCGCAACCTCCACGCGAAACTTCACTCCGCGCGGAATTACTGCAATCTCTCCCGGCGCAACAGCTATCACTCCAAGCTCCGTCGCCAGCGTCAGCCCGCCCTCCTGCGGAACCAGCAGCATCTCGCCATCCGCGTTATAGAAAAACCGCTTCTTCATCGACGTATTCGCCGCATACCAGTGGATCGCCACACCCGTCTGCATCGCCGGATCGCCATTTCCTCCCAGCGTAATCAGCCCATCCACAAAATCCGTCTTCGCCGTCGGTATAGGAAGCGGATCCCAACGCATCTGGTTCGGAGGCGCATCCACTTCCGTGAACGGCCCGCTCCGCAGCAGAGAGGCTGCAGCCTGCTCATACGGCTCGAACGGCTTGTGCGTCACCGAAGGCCGAATCCTGTAAGTCCACGTCCGCCGGTTCACCGCCCGCGGAGCCGTAAACGGAGTCCCGCTGAACTGCTCCGTATAAAGCCCCAGCTTCGACTTCTGCGGAGCATTCTGCCCTTTCGGCAGCGCGCCCCTAACCGCTTCGGTCGCAAACTCATTCCCAAACCCCGACTGATACCGCAACTGCACGTCCGCCATTACTCACCTCAGCAAAACAGTCAAAGGTATCTGCCGCGCGCAAGTCTTGGCAAGCACGCAGCACTGCTCTTATTTTTTGATGTCATTCCGAGCGAAGCGCAGCGAAGTCGAGGAACCTGCGGTTTCTGAAATAACCACAACTCTCACGGCCCACTCGCCGTCAGCCGTCAGCCGTCAACAGGCAACAGGCACCTGCAGACGAACATATCGGCAACGCGGCCAACTCTGAGTACTGCCATGCCACAATGAAGCCCGCTCACAGTCTCATGGCGGTAAATATGTTTTCCAGAGTATCGCGATCATAAGGATCACCCGAGATATAGCTGCGCATCTCGGCGATTGCCTTGTCGGTCATCACATCTTCGGGTGCGGACTTTATCAACTGCGGCTCCGCTACGGCGATCCAAACAAAAAAGGTCTTCATCTCGATAGTCGCGTGTCGCGTTAGCAGAAAGTAGTTCCTCATCGCCGTTAGAATTACCAATGCGAGCTGCTTCGTCGTCAATGGCTCTATTTCCGCGTCGGGATCGCGGTCGGCGTGCTTGAGGAAGTTTTGCCATTTGCGGTCGAGCGTTAGGAAGTCCTTATAGAAGTCGGGCTTGATGAGGACCTTGAGCTCTTCCCGATACGAAAGGCAGACTTTCTGCGGATCACCTACTCGCGCAAGCTCGCGTTGGTAGAGTTCGCTATACCGGCTCTGGATCACATCATCTGTGACCTCCCGAGAAGCGATGGCGAGCGCATATGAGGACAGATGATCCCTGTTCTCGAAAAATAGGCGGATTGCCGTATTGAGCTGCCGTTCTGCGGCGTCTGTTTTGGTAATCATAATCGCTATTAAGGAAGCTGATTGCGATTCGCATCCAGGTTCATCTATTGAGCGCGGCCGGTAAACCGGCCGGCGGAACAGACGCTTCCGTCATTGTGGCTTCGCCTGATGCGCCTCAAACCACTGCCGCGCCCGTTCCTGTTCGCGGGACAGATCGGCAGGTGCCAGGTGTGAGGCGACTTCATCTCGCTCCTCCGCAGCGATTTCCCCTGGCGAGCCGGCAGCCGCTAGATCAAGCCAAAAGTAGGCTTCCGCGTAGTCTTGAGGTACACTTTGGCCTTTATCGTATAAACGCCCGAGATGGAATTGCGCGTAATCGTCTCCCTGTTCAGCCGCCTTGCGATACCAGAACACGGCTTGGGTGTAGTCCTGGGGCACGCCCTGGCCGTCGCTGTACAAACCCCCGAGCACGACCTGCGCGTGAGCGTTTCCCTGCTCAGCAGCCTTGCGATACCAGGTTGCGGCTTGAGCGTGGTCCTGGGGCACACCCTTCCCGCCGCTGTACGAATCCCCAAGCATCCTCTGCGCGTTAGGGAGTCCCTGTTCAGCCGCCTTGCGATACCAGGTTGCGGCTTGACGGTACCAGGTTGCGGCTTGAGCGTGGTCCTGGGGCACACCCTGGCCGTCGCTGTATAAATCCCCAAGCATCTTCTGAGCGTAAGCGTCTCCCTGTTCAGCCGCCTTGCGATACCAGAGCGCAGCCTGAGCATAGTCTTGGGGCACACCGTCGCCCATGTAGTACAAAAAACCGAGGCTCTCCTGCGCGTCCACATTTCCCTGATCGGCAGCCTTGCGATACCAGAGCGCAGCCTGAGCATAGTCTTGGGGCACACCTTTGCCATCCTCGTACGTCACCGCCAGGCTACATTGCGCCGCAGCCTTGCCGTGGACGGCTTGCTGTTTGAGGGTAGCGATATTCTGTGCCCCAAATACTGGGTCACACTGCGCCCATGCGCCGGACGCTGTAATGACTAGGGTCGAAACAATCAGCCAACGGCAGGATCGAGAATTCATGGTGCCTCCCTTACCGCGCGCGACAGTGCAGCTTCAAATCGATTTGCTAAAAATGCTACGCTACTGCGCAAATGCAGTCACCTACCCGCCGTATGTTAGTGCGGTAATATTTGGACAACGGAATCAATGACATGCAAAACTAAATCCCTCTTGAAAACCATGTAAAATGAATGATTTACAGCAAAATGGCGTAGAAAAATAGCAGGAGTGCCCTTGGATGGCCCAATGGATGGCCCAATCCGACCAGCAACTCGCCCAGATCGTAGACGCCGCCACCGCCGACGCCGCCCGCCGGACGGGTGGCCCACCCAAGCTTCTTTCGTTTGCTTGAGTGGGGATTGTGCCTGAAGCTGGCCGAAGGAGGTCAGCCCGAACATCGATCACTTGCATCCTTGCTTGGTTTCGCCATTTAGCCATAAAGTCTCCGGCCAACCTCTTGTCAAGCCCTACGTCGAGACAACTTCAATCAATCCAATAACATTCACCTGCATAGAATTACCTCTAAAATTGATATCCTGAAAGAAAGGGCGGTCTCTAAAATAACCCCATGAATCCCAGGAAAAGCCTGAAACATGAATAGAATTAATGAGTTATGGCGATGCAAAATAGCTGAAAACTCAATGGAATCAATGGCTTGTGGCATGACGTCCTTTCAGAAACTTCTATAGAATGAATGACTTGCAGCAGAACGACGCGAAAAAATCTGGCGGGGTGCCCGAGTAAGCCAATCAGACCAGCAGCTCACCCAGACCTGAGGAGTAATTTCCTGAAGATCCCAACAAATCAATGAGTTACAGCATCGCGAAACGTTGAAGCTCCTTTAGAATCAATGATATGGGGAGCAGCTACCTGACTGAAAAACCCGCAGAATCAATGAGTTACAGCAAAAAAGGAGTAGAAAAATAGCAGCCCAAACTTCAGACGGGCCGAAAGCAAAGCAAAAAGCGCTCTCTATGAAGTCACATGGAATCTATGAGATGAGAAAAAACCGCACCAAGCACTCATTTAGAATCTACGACTTGCAAAAAATCCCGACAAGACACCTTCATGGAATGATTGAGTCATGGAGCACAAAGCCGACCAGCACCTTATCCAGATCGTAGACGCCGCCTCTGCCGATGCCGCCCGGCGCTCCGGCGACTGGCTGCACTGCCGTCTCGGATGCACCCAGTGCTGCATCGGAATCTTCTCGATCACGCAGCTTGACGCCGCCCGTCTCCGCGAAGGCCTCGCTGCACTCGACCCGGAAAAAGCCGCTGCCATCCGCCAACGCGCCCAGGAATCCATCCAGCGACTCCAGCCGGACTTCCCCGGCAACCCGGTCACAGGCCAGCTCGACGAATCCGATCCGCGCTACGAAGACTTCGCCAACGACGAACCGTGTCCCGCGCTCGACCCCGCAACCGGAGCCTGCGACCTCTACGCCGCGCGACCCATCACCTGCCGCGTGTTCGGCCCACCCGTCCGGTCAGAAGACGGCATCGGCGTCTGCGAGCTTAACTTCAATGGTGCGTATGAGGTAGATATTTTAGCCGCCGAGCTCGACACCAGCTGGTCGCCGCTCGAAACCACCCTCATCGCCGAAGCCGAAACCCAAGCGGCCAGCCCCGGCTCAACCACGGTAGCCTGGGCGATTTCTAATTCCTGACTTTGCATGCAGTGACCAGTTCGGCGGGATTACATTTCGGCAGCGACCGCAATCGTCGAAGGAAATGGTTCTCCGATATTTCAGGATGAGTAGATTCATTCAGATATTTTGTTGATAAACACCAATTCTGAAGAATCCGGAATCGGTAGCGTGACCTGAACTCCACCCCGCATCAGGTCTTTTCCGTAGGCCACATGGTCAGGCGAGCTTTTATCCTGAAAAGTAAGTTGATACCGCGCATCCTGCTGCAATCCCCGAAGCACAAAGGAATACTGCGGCTCTGTCTTCGACGAGCCATGAAATGCAAAAAGCACTCCGCTTTGCTTCGGCGCATCAAGGTATTCAATCCCATCCCAGTGCACACCATCCGGCCGCGGCGACACGTGATAAAGGTCAGCTTCGCGGATCAAAGGCCGCAGCCGAGATTTGTATACCGCGATTGCTTCCTTTGCCGTCGCGTGCTGCTCTGGAGTCCAATCCGTCGTGTCCAGCATGAGAGTGAACCATCCCATCATGCCGCTGCGCAATACATACAAAAAATTCTCCACCCTTGGTGCTGGCCACTTCTCGACATAGGATTCCAGCATCGCCGGCGGCAGCACATAGCTGCTGTCATAAAACGCGCGTCGATTCGAGACTGGATCATAGGCATCTGAAATGGAAAAATAGTCTCCGTGCGCCGCGCTGCCAAAGTCAACCATTCGCCCGCCGTCATTGCATATCTCCAGTAACAGCCGAGGATGCTGTCTGCGAAGGCGAGTGTAGATGTCATAGTACGAGCGCGTTGCATGATAGCTGACGTCAGTCGAATTCGAGCTTTCCACCCACAGAAATCCCGAGTCTTCAAACCGCCGTATCGCTTCCGGATCAGGCGGAGCATGAGGATGATCGGTTCGATCGCAACCCTGTGCGACCACATAGCCATCATGCTCCAGCATATCCAGGTGGTAGTCGCGCACAACGCGGTTCACCTCCGCGGCTGCCCAGTCATGGACCACCGGCACGCCTATATCAATCGTCACTCCCTTGAATGCATCTTCAGGCTTCCAGTCAGCAGGAGGATAAGTCGTCAACCAATCACGAATATTTGGATCGCGCACATAAAGAGAACCGGAATGCGAGTCCAGGCCAGCTTGCGCCCAGTCCATCCACAGTCCAAACCTCAGGCCGAAAGAATGTGCGTACTCGGCAATCGGCGCCAGGCCATCGGGAAATTTCTTCGGGTCTGGAACCCAGTCGCCCACTCCACGAAACCATCCGGCATCCAGGTGAAACATCTCGAATCCCAGTTCGGCAGAGTCGCGAATCATGCTGCGAGCCTGCTCCGCATCGATCGCCATCCCGCTTCCCCAACTGTTATTGACCACCAGAGGATATTCAGGATCGCGAACCGTTACCGGATTGTTCAACACATCGCGAACCCAACGCCGCAAAATGTTGCCCGCCTCATCCGGTCCACCGCGGAACGCGCCCACAAAAACCGTAGGCGCATCAAAGCTTTCACCCGGGCCTAGATAAGTCTTGAACGGTCCCGGTTCCGGATTCAGGCCGGCAACCTCCTCAAGTGAATCGCCATTGCGCTCTAGAGTAATGCGCGTTCGCCCACTGAACTCAATGCCGATGTACCAGCCGCTCCCGTCCGCATCCGGACGATCCACCAGCACGTAGGGAATCATCTCGCGCTGTTGTCCTGCCGCCGGGTGAGCATAAGTACTCGATGTTCCAGTCCAGTTGTAATCATTGTTGATCGGAATGCGATGAGTTCCGTCCGCAGATGGGCCCCCCGCTCCCTTTTCCACCCAGAGTTGCCCCAGATGTTCACTCGCGGGGACGCGCCAGTTAACTTGCAGGCTATTCTGCAAGGGAATCCACAGGCTTTCTCCACTGAGATTCTGAATGCGTATCGAGTGTTCGATAGGCCCATGCGCCGCTCGTACGCGCCACTCCCAGAACAGCCGAAGCCGCGGAGTGCCGGAATCGTATACGAACCGGGCCCACGTCGAGCCGCTCGCGCTCGCAGTCTCGTTGAACTTCCAATGCAGGGGCTGCTCGTGTCCCCCAATCTCAACATGGTCGATCAGCGGCTCTCCGGTCTCACCCTTCCATGGGGCACCTGCCTTCATGCTCAGTTGCGTGACACGCGGTGACTCCTTACCCGCGTCGAGCGTAATGATCGTATCGGCAGAGTGAAGCGTTGTCGCCCCGAGCGCCGCCATGCTTCCCGCACTGCCAAGGCATGCGCATACTAAGAATCGCGGCAACCACCCCATCGGGTCTCCTTCCACTTTCTGCAATAGATTGAATCATCTACTATGGCGGCTCTACGTCGAAACAATTCTGCTGAATTTGCGAACTCAGCACACGGCGACTTGAAGGGCTCGCTAAAGCTGTGACCGGCAGGGGCCGATAATTTAGCAGGAGCGAAAGCATTGGGTGCAAATCCGGATGCTGGCGCTGACATGTGAGCTGTGTTCGCCAAGAGGCAATCGATGAAGTTTTTTGACTAGAACAGTACTTACAAAATGAGCATAGCCGAATGTGGGGCGCGATGTTAGATATCCCAACAAGGTTGCTCACGCGAATGACGAACTGATCTTACCAGCCGATATGTTCTAAATTTCTGACAGCATCAAAACCGCTACCATGCCCTCGACCACCACACCGCGAAAACTTGCATCCACCTTCTTAAGGTGGAGAACGATTACACGTTTGTCACAGTTCAACTTGAAAGAAACCCTAATGCCGATCACCCGGGCGCAGTGCTCGCAATATTGCTCCACCAGAAGCCCGCGAGGATCCGGTGCATTTCAATTACCCCAATCCCCGTGGAGTCTCGCAAATGTTCGATGATATCCTCTCCCTGATCTCTAAGTGCGCGCTCGTCCTGGCCTGCATGGTGCTTCACGAACTCGGCCATATCCTCGTCGCCCACTACTACCACGTTCCCGTCAAGAAAATTGGATTCAGCAAGCTGGGAATGTACATACAGCGCACGCGATCCGCAGGATGGCCTGAAGTTGCCACCTGTCTCGGGGGCCCGGCTATGAACCTGATGCTGGCGGTCGCTTTCTGGCACGTCAACGGCTGGTTTGCCCTTTGCAGCCTTACATTCGCAGGGGTCAACGTTCTGCCGTTAGCACACTCTGATGGCAGCCACGCATGGGAAGCGTTTCGGGCAATGCACCAGCGTGCAAGCGCCTAGATGTCATGGAAAGAAGATTTTGTCAGGACGCCGACGAGATCCAAAGCCGCAACGGTAGGCGTCCCGCTGGCCTGACCTCGACGCAGCACCACCAAACGCCTTCCCGTGCAGAACGGCCCAGTGCCTGTCCGCCTCTAGCTCTATTGGCGAGCCGACCTCGCGCCATCACTCAGACCTTCACAAATGTCCCGCCATTGTCCTCTGCGGACGAGAGCAGACGAGACGCCAACCTGAGGAACTCAGTGGGATGAATAGGCTTGGCGAGTACGTCGAAGGCGTGTTCGCCTCTCTGCGCCAGGTCGAGAAGATCGCTTGTAGCGGCTAGTCCCGAAAATAGAGCTATTTTGCAATCCGGATATTCCGCCTTGAAGAGAATCGCGAGCTCGATGCCATTCATCTTTGGAAGGAGAACATCAATAATTGCGAGTTGCGGAATCCATTTCAACGTCAACGCGATAGCTTGCTCGGAGGAGTAAGCGGCTTTTGCGTCGTAGCCTTCATTCGAGAAGATGGTCGCTAAAGTGTCGGCTATAACATGCTCATCATCAACAACCAAGAGGCGTTGTTTTTCTGGGGTGCCCGACATTGATCTTCTCCTTTTCCGAGGACTGCGGGGGGAAACTGTCCGCTGGCCAGGCGCGACTCTTAGGATCGCGCTGGGAAATGACTCGACCCGGTTCCAGCCCCACACAAAGGAATGGACTGGAACAACGTTGGCAACGGTATCAAAGAAATTCCTCTCCGTTATACGCTCATCCCGATCGCGCTCTTCGACACGAGACTTTCACATCCTGAACACGGCGACAACCACCGTACTGGCGGATTCATTGGCAACCACTCACAGTCGACATCTGAGGCAATCGGTGAAGCCAAGGGCTGCGCCCTCAGAGGCTCAGTTGACACGTGGCTGCAAGCACTATAAAGTCGTGCTGTCGTTAAGGCCCTCAGCCAACTGATAGTCTAACTCCCTTTCTGGTCTCCTAGTTAACGTTTAGATCCCCTCCCCTTACGAGACGCAGAAATGCATTTGAAGCTTTGCCCCAACGGGCCATTCATCTAGATGCCCGACGGGAATCCCCAAGGAGGTGCTTTCCATGAGGAGGCTGCCGATTCTGCGCTACATCTCAATCTCTGCATGCATGGCCTTCGTTGCCCTGGCGATGAACGCCCAGAATTCCATTCAGGTCTTTGGTCCTGTCGATGTGCGGCCCTCCGCCAGCGGAACTGGATATGGCGCCAGTTCTGTGGCCTTCAACAGCGCAACATTGAATTTGACCTGCTCCGCCTCCCCAATTACCGCCGTGCTCTCTTCCTCGGCCAACAGCGAAGGAAACGTCTTAGTCGATAACAACATCCAGCTGACCGTAACCTCCGGTGCAACAGTCGCGGGCCCTGTAAACGTTTGCCGCGGCGGAACGGCGGACACCACGCCGGACGGCCCATCGCAGGATTGCTTCACCTCAAGCTACCAGGGACCTGCAAGCGCAGGCACACTCGACGGTCAAGATCCCGATACCTTCGTTGCCACGGGTGGCGTGGCGCCTATCGACATCAGCGGCAGTCTCCAGCCAGGCGCGCTGCAGATCAAAATCGACCTGGTCGACACAGGAGGGTTTCTCACAAATTCGACTATCTATCTCAATACCAATTGCTCGCAGAGTGGCGTTACAGGTCCGGCTGAAATCACCGGTAATCCCATCCCGCAGATCGATCCGTCTCCTCAGCAATTGACGCAGAACTTCTCCTTCAATACGACTACGGGTCAACAAGTCCAATTCGTCTATGACCTCTCTCAGGCACAGTCGGCGGGAACCCTGACTATCACTAATGACACCATCCCGGGTACGAGCGACGCACCGGTTGACCCGGCCACATTCCAATCCATGTATGGTTCAGGGACATCCTTCGCCACTTCGAGCTGCCTGATTCATGCAGGAGAACTGTACAACGGTGCGCCGGCTTGCAAGCTGTTTACGCTGGAGTGCACGGTGGGGACTGGGGCCACCGAGAGCGGCGCCCAGTGCCCGGTTTCTTCGCTGCCCAATGAGATACTGCAGGATGTTTTTGACGGTCCCAGCTTTACACTGTCAGACATCACCACCCCAAATGGCACCATTTTTCATCAAGGAATCGGTTTCCTGATGGCGAGCGAGGGCTGGACCGGCGGCCCCTGTACCTTCGATCCGGCGTCAGGCCTGCAAGACCTGCCCTGCCCGCAAAACCTGCTTGCCAGCTTCAGCGGCCCTGGTGTGTACATCGAGACCGGTCATGTCTCACATCCCAACTCGGCTTTTATCCCGGTGGCGCAAGTTCCTGAAGATCTCACAACCGTCACTGTTGCGGGTCAGCGGCCTGGCGGTTGGATCAATGCTTACACTGCAAACGTGACGCTCTCCAGCCAGCCGCCCGTTCTCGCTGGCACGAATCTGCCTGGCTCAACCGCTTTTGTCGCTTCTCCGATCCAGAGCATCACATATGGCATCTCGGCATCGGGCAGTGTTCCCGTCCCTTCCGCACCGCCTTCCACAGACATTACAGTGACAAATGATATTTCGTGCCCGAGTCCGGGCAATCCGCTCGACCCGCCAGCGACAGTTTTTACCACAGGCGCACAGACCCTCGGCGGCCTGTCAGACGGCAATTACCTCCTGCACTACTTCGCGCAGGATTGCGCCGGAACCGAGGAACTTCAATTCGCCCAAAACTCCGCGGGCAGTTGGTCAACCTCCTACTACACAGTCCCTGTCAATGTGGACACGATTGCACCGGTAATCACATCAGGCCCCGTGCTTTCCCCGTCTACCGGCGGTTCAAATTCTTATGCGGTCGGGCAGGCCGTAACAGCTACCTACAGTTGTACAGATGAGCGTTCCGGTGTTGTCCGCTGCGGCAGTTCGACATTCTCTTACACCTCCGCGGTGCTGAACACAGGCAGCATCAGCAGTTCCGTGGATACGTCCACGCCTGGCAACAAGACGTTCACGGTCCTGGCTGTCGATGCAGCTGGCAACCAATCCACCGCGTCCGTCCCCTATGTGGTCGCAGCTTATGATGCCGCAATTAAGGTCACACTAAGCAATCCGACAGTTACTTATCCTCAGGGTACGAACGTTGTCATAAGTGTCGCTCCTGCCGGCGGTCATACTCCTACAGGCTCCGTTCAACTCTATGACGGCGCAACGCTCCTCGAAACATCAAGGCTGCAAGGGAACGGCGCGGCATATCTCTACATCCAGGGACTTGCGGCCGGCGTCCATCAGTTGACTGCCGTGTACTCAGGAGACGCGTTCAATGCCGGCGGCAGTTCCGCTCCGGTCACGCTCAACGTGAACCCAGTCCCGGTTCGCCTCACCGCCTCTTGCTGGAACGCCAACTTTCCATACGGGGCCAATTTTCAATGCGGAATCTTTACCAGTTCAGCCGCGGGGGCGCCGCAAGGTGTGGTCACCTACCAGTACGACGGGAATCCTGCGGTAAGCCTACCTCTCCAAAATGGAAATGCGCAGTTCACGCTGACGCAGCCTCAGACGGGCACACACACGGTGCATATTGGATATGCCGCCCAGACGAATTATGCGGCTGCGGCTCCCAGTACTGTGAGCTTCACGGTAGTCCGCGCACCTGTAGTTGTCCAACTGACTCCGTCCAGCTGGTACTTAACCGGAGGTAATTTAACGCTGAATGTCACAATCCAATCATGGAGCGCAGGGCCGCCCAATCAGCTTGGGACCGTCACTTTCTACGACGGCGGCAAGGCCCTGGCGACATTACCAGTAACCGCCAGCGGGACAGCCTCGACCACATTGCCCGCATCCTCGCTCTCGAATGGCAGTCATACATTGATTGCGAGCTACAGCGGAAGCACGAACTACTCAACCGGAAGCTCTTCCGCCACAATAACCGTCGCGGTTAAGTAGTCGGGAGGCGAAAATTACGGTCGCATGTTGGTAGCCGGCAAGTGAATCACAATTCCACGGCGTCGGAAGCCAGAAATGGGGCGGTCAGCGACGTGGTGGATTCTTCTCCGGCCGCCAGTCGCGTAAGTGTGAGCACGGTGATGTCATCCTCTTGGCCAAAGGCAATCGCGACCTCACTTGCCTGGTGCGCAGATGGCCGGGTTGCGAATAATGTTTGCAGTCGGTCAAAGCCGTAAAGTTCTCCCGTTGCACTGCGAGCCTCCACCAATCCATCCGTATAAAGGCTGAGTTGGTCTCCAGGATGCAGCCTTATGTTGGCTTGGCTATAAGTCGCCGAGGGCAACAGCCCAAGTGGCAAACAGCCTTCGATCTCGAGTTCTCGCTGATTCAGAAACGGCGGAAGGTGACCGGCATTCGCGAGCATAACATTGCCGTTTGCCTGAAGACGCAAAATGACAGCGGTGACGAACCCTCCCTGAAGGCGTCCGCACAAACATCGATTCAGCCTCTCCAGCATTTGCAGAGGACTAAAACTGGCGTCCGACATTGAGCGCAGAACCCCAACGATAAGAGACACGTTCATTGCTGCCTTTAGGCCCTTGCCACTCACGTCCCCCAACGCCACAATCGTCGATCCATCTTTCTCTCGGATGATTTGAAAGAAGTCGCCGCCAACCTCCAGCGCAGGCTGGTAAGCGCTGGTGACCGCAAAGCCCTCCAGCGACGGTAGCGTGTCTGGAATCAGTACCCGTTGTATCTCACGGGCACTTTGCATCTCGTGCTCCAGCACATTCTGCCGCGCTTGTTGTTCCGTGCTGTATCGATAAACGGCGTAAAGGATCGAAAGGAACAGCACGATCGCAGCAAGGTTGGCCGCTCGAAAGGCTACGCCATGAATAATGAAAAGGGGCTTGTTGATCGCCTCGAAAAGGGTCCAGTGGCTGAATCTCTGCCCTGCAGCGCTGGCATCGGCAACTGTGTCGATCATCTGCGATATAAGCGCGCTAAAAGCGACCCACCAGCGTGAAGGCTCCAGCCGGTGCCGGATGCCGATCGCGATGATGACGAATGGCAAAACCTCGACCACCAAAATGATCGTAGTCAGAACTGCGTCCATCCCCTGCATCCAGGGGCCGGCTCCTCCCCAGAAAAACGCTGGAATTCCGTCCAGGATGCCGGCAGCGAGTGTGCAGATCGCCAGTCCCCGCGTCCAGTGGACAAGCGTGCGATTGTCATTGAGCCTCAACAGCCAAAGCAGCAGGAACCAAAGAGAGATGTGATTCAGCGCGTAAATTGGCTGATTCAAGCCTCTACCTAACCCATAAGAAATCGGGAGCAGAAACAGCCCTTGAAATATGGCGAGAAGGATTGGCGTCACAGTGAAGATGGCAAGCCAGAGAAATAGTCTTACTTCGCGGTCTCGACTCCACAGCAGGAGACTGAACAGCGTAACAAACCCGTAGAGGACGGTCAGGGTGTAATCGTATAGGACCTGCTGTGTCGATTCTGCATTGATCGCCGCCAACTGTGCAGCGATGGTGTCAGCATCGCCAAGCAGGGGCGTCCCGTTTATGCCCCCCAGCGAGGCCGAATCGACAAACAGGAGAGGAGATTTCCAGACGCGAATGGCAATGGTTCCCGAGGTAGCGGATGGCAACGCAAACGTGCGAAATAGCGAAGAGTAGTACCAATGCGGGCGGGGAGGCAGGTGCCCGTAACGCCCTATCAGCTTGCCGTTCCAATAGACTTCATAAGCGTCGTCTACCGGCGGTATCAGCAGAGCGTAAGTAGACTTGGCGTCTGCCACCGTATCGATTTGCAGATGCCGGCGATACCACGCAAAGCCCGTGTAGCCAGGATGGCTTTGGCTACCCCATGAACTGGAAGTGTCAATCGTTTGCCACGCGGAGTCATCCAAAGACGGC
This sequence comes from uncultured Acidobacteriaceae bacterium, assembly GCA_963743135.1. GTDB lineage: Bacteria > Acidobacteriota > Terriglobia > Terriglobales > Acidobacteriaceae > Silvibacterium. The sequence goes on along the minus strand of CAVUON010000004.1, from coordinate 618,504 downwards.
GACGCCCATTGTGGATCGTCGCCCAGGTGGAACTGCCAGGGACCATCGAGCGGCACTGAACCTTGACCTAATCCTTGAATGGTCAGAGCCGGCGGTTGCTTCGGAGTTTGTTGTTGGGCGAAAAGAGACGCGGCAAGAAAAAACACAAGTGTCGCTTTCTTCGCCCGCAGTAGCATTCGTCGAGAATACTACTCTGACTCGAAACCAGAAGATAGCATTGGATTTTGTTGCCCGAGCCTAATGGACTTGGATTCTCCATGATTCAAGTCCGGGCATAGCTCGGATACGTTTCACTGAATTCGCTGGGCCGCCAACCGTCACCTTCACCAACCAATGAGTTGCACCGGTGCTCTCTGATAGAGATCGAGCCCGTTCGCCCTCCAAATTCAGCCAGCAGGACCAACGGCGCTACTGCGAGAGGCGGTAGTGAAGCGTCATCCATTTCCAACGGCAGGGTGCCGTCCGCGCGATCATGGCCAATCCGCATGGTCTTCAGCGTGTCTTAAGGTCAAGCGACTAATCTTGAAACACGAGAGGACGACGCGTGGCATCGTTTATTCTTCCTAGTTGAGGTGACTTTGCTTCTACCATTGCTCCGTGCTGCCACTGCTTTCTCGGTAATCCTGCTGAATGTACCCGGAATACTGGCACAGACAACAGTTTCCGCGGCGGCTTCGGCTGCGCCGGAGCCGCTGGTTATTACCCTTCAGGATGCGATTACACGAGCTGAGACGAATGATCCGGGCTATGCGACGAGCGCGGCGGATCGTGGCGTGGCGCATCTGGATCGCAGCATTGGCCGCTCCGCGCTGCTGCCCGTGATTACCTATCACAACCAATACTTGTATACGCAGCCGAATGGATTGAAAAATCAGGCAGGGCAGGGCGCTTCCGCGCAGGACGCGCCACGATTCATCGCCAACAACGCCATTCGCGAATATGCGAGCCAGGCGTTGGTGACGGAGACGCTGAGCGCGGCCAATTTTGCGGATTTGAAGCATGCGGATGCGGCTGCAGCGAAGGCTGAGGCTGATCTCGAAGTGGCGCGGCGCGCGCTGGTAGTGACGGTGGCGGCGGCATATTACACGCTCGTGGCCGAGGAGAGCAGTGTGCGCGTGGCGCAACGCGCGGAAGACGAAGCGCGGTCCTTTGTCGAATTGACGGAAAAACTTGAGAAAGGCCGCGAAGTGGCGCACGCGGATGTGGTCGAGGCCAATCTGCAATTGCAACAGCGGCAGCGCGATCTTGCGGATGCGCAGCTTGCGGCCGAGAAGGCTCGGCTGGAGCTGGGTGTGCTGGTTTTGTCCGATCCGCGCGTGCCTTACCGGCTGGCGGATAGCGACCTCGTGACCCCGGCGCTACCTTCGCGCGATGACTCGGAGGCGGCTGCCGCAAAGAATAATCCGGAACTCAAAAGCGCACTCGCCGCGTTGCGCATGAGCCGGGAAGCGGTTTCGGCGGCATGGGCCGCGTATCTTCCGACGCTCTCGCTGAATTACACCTATGGCATCGATGCTCCACAGTTCGCCGTGAATGGTCCAGCTGGCGTCCGGAATCTGGGCTATTCGACCTTCGCTACGCTGGATATTCCCGTGTGGGACTGGATGGCGACGCACGATCGCGTGAAGCAGAGCGAGCTGCGGCAGAAAGTGGCGCAAACACAACTGACGGCGACACAGAAAAAACTGATCGCGGACATGGAGGAGTATTACAGCGAGGCGAAGGTCGCGAATGACGAACTGGCGTCGCTGACCCTGAGTGCACAGACTGCCGAGGATAGTCTTCGGCTGACGAAACTTCGCTACAGCGCCGGCGAAGCTACAGCGCTTGAAGTTGTGGATGCGGAGAACGCGGCGACGCAGGCCGAATCCGCGAGCGCCGATGGCACGGTTCGCTATCGCGTGGCGCTCGCCAATTTGCAGACTCTCACAGGAACGCTCTAACTGCCCATGCCAAATCATTCCATTCGATATGTATCCCTTGCGGCACTCGTTCTTACATTAGCCACCGGATGCCAAAAGAAAGAGCCTGTTGCACCGACCGAGGTGGAAGTCCAGACAACGGTCGCGCGCAACGAGCCGATTACCGAGCATATTGCGACCGATGGGATTCTCACTCCTCTGGCGCAGGCGGCGATTTCTCCGCGAATCTCTGCCCCGGTAAAAGAGTTTTTTGTGCAGCGTGGCTCGAAGGTCAGGAAAGGCGAGTTATTGGCCACCCTTGAGAATCGCGATCTTGCAGCGGCGGTGGTGGACAGCCAGGGCAGCTATGACGCGGCTCAAGCCGAGTATAGGACGGCCACCCAGGCTACAGTGCCGGAGGACACCCAGAAGGCAAAGCTGGATCTGGTGCAGGCGAAGGCGAATCTTGATTTGAATTCGCAGATTGTGAAGAGCCGTAAGAGGCTTTTTGCTGAAGGCGCGATTCCGGGGCACGATCTGGATACGGCGCAGGCTGCGCTGGTGCAGGCAAAGTCAGCGTATGACCTTGCCCAGGAGCATTTCAACGCAGTCGAGCGGGTAAGCCGCGCGGCTGCGCTTAAGAGTGCGCAAGGTCAGCTGGAGTCGGCCAAAGGCAAATACCTCGGCGCGGAAGCGCAGGTTCAATACTCGGAGATTCGCAGTCCCATCGCCGGAGTAGTAACCGACAGGCCGCTGTTCGCGGGGGAGACGACGGTTGCTGGAACGCCTCTGTTGACCATCATGGATATTTCTTCGCTGGTGGCCAAGGTGCATCTGACGCAGGCGCAGACACAGGGGCTCAAAGTTAGCGATCCGGCGTCGGTGACAATTCCGGGCGTTGAGGCTCCAGTTGCGGGCAAGCTCACGCTCATCAGCCCGGCCCTTGATCCGGGTAGCACAACGGTTGAGGTCTGGGTGGTGGTAGCCAATCCGGAGGGAAGGTTCAAACCCGGCACGGCGGTTCATGTTTCGATCGCAGGAAAGCCTGTGCCGAATGCGCTGGTGGTTCCGGCTGAGGCCCTGGTGACCACGCCGGGAGGCCAGAAGGCCCTGATGGTGATTGGGGCGGACGATGTGGCCCACCAGAAGCAAGTGGCCGTGGGCGCGGAAGACGGTGGGCTTGTCCAGATTCTTAGCGGAATTTCCGCCGGCGACCAGGTGGTTACAAAGGGAGCGTATGCGCTTGACGATGGCACCAAAGTGAAAGTCGTCACAGCTGCCGCGGGCGATGCAAGCGGGCCGGGAGACAGCAACTGATGGACCCGAAGCTGGAGCCGAAGGAGCCTGAAAAGCCGTTCTGGATGACGCGCTCCGCGCGCACCATTTTCTTTTTCACTTTAGCCTTGGCTGCGGCGGGGCTTTTCCTTGCCTTTCAGATTCCGATTTCGGTTTTTCCGGAGACAAATTTTCCTCGCATCGTGATCGGCGTGGACAACGGCGTGATGCCGGTTGAGCAGATGCAGGTAACAGTTGTGAAGCCGATCGAAGATGCGATCAACAGCGTTCCCGGGCTTGAAACGGTGCGCTCAATAACGAGCCGCGGGTCAGCCGAAGTGAGTCTCTTCTTCAACTGGACGAATGTGGATATGTTCCAGACCCTGGAACTGGTGGATGCGGCGTTGTCGAAGGTGGAGCAGACACTTCCTCCGGCTGCGCGCATCACGACGAACCGGCTGACCTTCGCGACCTTTCCAATTCTCGGTTACAGCCTCACTTCAAAGACGATTCCGCAGACGCGCTTGTGGGAGATTGCGACCTATGACCTGAAGCCTCCACTGAACCGGCTGGCAGGAGTGAGTACAGTTACGGTGCAGGGCGGACAGGTCCCAGAGTTTCACGTCATTCCGGATTTGACCAAGTTGCAGGCCACCTCCGTGACCATCCCGGATATCGTGAATGCGATTCAGGCGACCAACCTGGTGGACTCGCCGGGGCTTTATGAGGCGAATCACCAACTGGTGCTGGGGCTGGTCGGGTCGCAGGTCCATGACATTCAGCAGATCGCGCAGATTACGGTGAAGACGACTGCGGCGGGAGTGCCGGTGAAGCTGGCCGATATCGCCGAGGTTGTTCCGGCGACGATGCCTGTCTACACGGTTGTGACCGCAAATGGGCAGCCCGCGGTGCTCCTGACTATTGCACGGCAGCCTTCGGGCAATACAGTCGCGGTGGCCAATGAAGTGGCCGCGAAGGTCGTGGAATTAAGCAAAACGCTGCCTCCTGGCGTGAAGCTGGAACCGTTTTACGACCAGTCTCACCTGGTGCGGGAGAGCATTGCCAGCGTTCGCGATGCGATTTTGATTGGGATCGTGCTGGCTTCAATTGTGCTCGTGGTGTTTCTGCGCGACTGGTCGTCCTCGCTGGTGGCTGGCCTGGTAATTCCTGTAACCATCCTGATTACATTTCTCTTTCTCAAGATAACCGGCCAGAGTTTCAACCTGATGACGCTTGGCGGGCTGGCCGCGGCGGTAGGACTGGTGATCGACGACGCGATTGTCGTAGTTGAGAACATCGTGCTGCACCGCGACTCAGGCGAGACGCGCGCGGTTGCGGTCCGAAAGGCGTTGCACGAGATCACGCTTCCACTGGTCGGCTCGACGATTACGCCGATCGTGGTCTTTCTTCCTCTTATTTCAGTCACCGGCGTGACGGGCAGCTTCTTTCGCGCGCTCGCGATCACGATGACCGTGGCGCTGCTTACTTCGCTGCTGCTGGCGCTCACTTGGACGCCGAGCCTCAGCTTGTTTCTGCTGCGCCGCGAACGAGCAGCCGCCCATCAGGAAGCTTCGGGCCGCTTCATGACGCGGATCCTGCAGGGACACAGGCGCGTTCTGGACACGGCGCTGGCGCGGCCATGGCTGCTCGCTGGATGCTGCCTTCTATTGGTGGCAGGCGCTTTCATAACGTACCGGACGCTCGGCTCCGATCTGCTTCCAGAGATGGACGAGGGCGGGTTCATTCTCGACTACATCATGCCGGCGGGCAGCTCCCTTGCGGAGACCAATCGCGTGCTCGAGCACGTGGAACGGATTCTGCAGCGCACACCCGAGGTCGAAAGCACATCGCGGCGTACGGGATTGCAGATGGGGCTGGCTGCGGTGACCGAGGCCAATACCGGCGACATTACCGTGAAGCTCAAGGATCATCGCAGCCGCGATATCTCAGAGGTCATGGAGGATGTGCGAAAGCAGATCAATTCCACAGAGCCGGAGCTGGACGTTGAGTTCACGCAGGTTTTGCAGGACATGATCGGCGATCTCTCGAATGCTCCGGAGCCAATCCAGATCAAGCTGTTTTCAAGCAATCAGACGCTGCTCAACCAACTGGGCGTGCGCGTCGGCGACGCGATCGGCAAAGTGCCCGGAGTGGTTGACGTGGAAAATGGCGTGGACAACACGATCAGCGGCCCAGCTACGAGCTTTGAGGTCGATCCTGCGCTTGCGGCGAGGCTGGGCTTTACTTCCCAGGAGATTTCGACCGACGCGACGGCGATCCTGGACGGTATTCCCGTGAGCCAGCCACTGATTGAGGATGGGCGCCCTTACACCATTCGAGTGCGGCTGGGCGCGGCGCACCGCGCATCGCTCGATGCCATCAGGAACACGGTCTTCAACAGCGCAAGCGGGAAGACGACGAGCCTGGGCGCTGTCGCCAACGTAGTGCAACTGCCTCCGCAAAACGAAATCCTGCGTGAAAATCTCCAGCTGCTTGTGACGGTAACGGGCAGGTTGGAAGGGTCCGATCTGGGTTCTGCAATCAAGCGCGTGCAGCAGGCGGTAAAGAATCTTCACTTGCCGTCGAGCGTTCGCGTGGAGTACGGCGGAACGTATCAGGAGCAACAGAAATCCTTCCACGAACTGCTGCGTGTGCTATTGCTGGCGCTGGTGCTGGTGTTTGGCGTGCTGCTAGCGGAGTTCCGCAACTTCTCGGCTCCGGTGGCGATTCTGGTTTCGTCAGTTCTCTCAACCGTAGGTGTTTTGGTGGCGTTACTGGTGACGAATACGACCTTCAATGTTGCGTCGTTTATGGGCCTGATTATGGTGATCGGCATCGTGGCCAAGAACGGCATTCTTCTGCTGGATGCGGATGAGAAATTTCGCGCAGCCGGGATGCGGGCGCATGACGCTATGTTGCAGGCCGCGCAGCGCCGGCTGCGTCCTATTCTGATGACGGCGCTGGCCGCGATTACCGGGATGCTGCCACTGACGCTGGGTCTTGGAGCGGGCTCGCAGATGCTGCAGCCACTGGCAATTGCCGTGGTGGGCGGATTGCTGCTGTCGATGCTCCTTTCGCTGGTGGTGACTCCGGCCGTGTACTACTTCCTTACTCGAAGCGTATAGCAGCAAGGGGCGCGCACAAAAAGGTCCGGTTTTTGCCGGCTCCCGATTTCGCGGAATTTTTGTGAAGGATTACCCGACTGATGACGATCACTCCAAAGCTGCGGGAACGATGCTGGAGTGTGGATGCGGACGGCCAGTCGAACGAGCCGCCGGCAGACGGGGCATCGTAGATTGAATTATTTTTGCATTTTTCTCTGTGCCGGCTGCGATTGATTTTCTTGTGGTGGACTCTGAACACTAAGCGCCGTCGTTCAAAATAGGTTGAGGATGAGCCGCGACGCTGGCTCCAGGCAAGGTGACCAGCACTCGCGTACCGCGACCGGACTCGCTGCGGATTTCAATGGTCCCGCCATATGCATCGACGATAGCCTTGCAGATGGCCAGCCCGAGGCCGGTTCCTCCTGTGGTTCTGGTGCGGGAGCGGTCGCCGCGATAGAAGCGGTTAAAGACGAACGGCAGGTCGATGGGGTCGATGCCTTCCCCTGTGTCCTCAACTCCCATTTGGACGGCCCCTCCAGCGGTTTCAGCGCGTAATGTGACGGAGCCGCCGGAGGGTGTGTGCTGGAGAGCGTTCAGGACGAGGTTGAAGGCAAGGTTCTCGCATTCCTCATACGGGAGGAGCGCCTGAACATTGTCTTTGAGGTTCAGCTTCAGGCCCACACCCCGCAGCGTGGCAAAGGAATCGAGTTGAGCGGCGATCTCGCGAAGAGATTCGCTCAGATCGGTCTGGCCGCTCGATGTGAATTCGCCGGCAGAGCTTTGTTCGAGCCGGGCGAGGGTAAGGAGTTTCTGGACTAACTCTTCGAGGCGCGCACAGTCGGCGAGGCAAGATTCCAGCCCACGGCCATATTCATCAAGAGAGCGCGGTTTCGAATCGAGCAGTTGAAGCGACGATTTTATGATAGTGACGGCCGTCTTGAGCTCGTGAGCTGCATCATTCACGAAGGTGCGCTGCTGGTTGAAGGATTCTCTCAACCGGCACATTGCAGATTCGAGAGCACGCGCGAGGACCGCCAGCTCGGCCACATCCAATGCTTCCTGCGGGGTTTCAAATTCCCAAAATGGTGGCGATATCGCAGCGGCCTGTTCCGCCAGTGACTCGAGCGGAGCCATGCCTCGACGTAGCAGGAAATAGAGAGTGATCCCTGTGAGCAGCAACAACAGCGAATTCGAGAGCAGCAGAAATCTCGCGGCGTTTGCCAGAGCTACCCAGACGGGCGAAAGCGGGGCGGCATAGTCGATGATGACCGGCCTGGAGATCCCTGGCTTGTCGTCTTCCTGATCGATCTGCCGAACGCCGTGCAACACCAGGCCGCGATATTCGTGGCCCTGAAAGCGGAAATTGTGGCCTCGGGAGCCTTCACGAAAGCGATTCTGTATCTTGTTATCCCATTGCGGCGCTTGTCCAAGAACACGTCCTGAGGGCTCGCGCACCTGATACAGATCATCACGCCGTAAATCGATGGATTTTGGCGCCAGCATGACGTTGTCAGCTTCGTCCTCGGCATCCTGAACCGCGCCGAGAAGAGAGTCCGCGCGTCCGCGCAGCATTACGTCGAAGGTTCGAAAGTGCTGCCGCCGTTCGTACAGGAGCGCGACGCCAGTCGTGCAGAGCGCGAGCACGGTCTCCACAAGGAGAACGGTCACGATAAGACGCCGGCTGAGGGAATAAGGCTTCATAGCGGGTCTTGAGAGGACGGGTCGGAGGCGGAAGCCAGCAGACGGTAGCCGCGACCGCGCATGGTTTCAAGCCATTGGAATTGAGTCGATTGCGACTGGGCGCTGCGATTCAGCTTGCGTCGCAGGTTAGAGACGTGAGCCTCAATAACGTTCGAATGATGCTCCCAGTTGTAGTCGTAAAGGTGTTCGAGGAGAGTTTGCTTGGAGATCACAGAGCGCGGCCGATAGCTCATGTACTCCAGAATGCGGTATTCGGTCGGGGAAAGCTCCAACTCAACGCCTTCACGGATCGCGGTCCTCTCGATCGTGTCGACAACTAAATCCCCGATGCGGAGGACGGGGTGGCTAACTCCTTTCCCGCGGCGGATAAGGGCCTTGGCGCGCGCAATCAGTTCACCGAGATCGAAGGGCTTGCCCAGATAGTCGTCTGCGCCCGTGTTCAGCAACTCAACTACAGACGCCTTGGCGGTAACGGCAGTGAGGACCAATACGGGCGTTTTCTTGCCGCGCGCCCTGAGACGTTTCAATACCGCTGCGCCACGGATTCCGGGAAGCATCAGATCGAGCACGATGAGATCGTATTCGCCTGTTTCCGCAAGATGTGCACCCTCCTCGCCGTCATAAGCAAGATCGACGGCGTAGCCCGGACCTTCCTTAAGCGCCGCAGCAATATTTTCCGCAACACGGCGTTCATCTTCAATAACGAGAACGCGCATACTCTTTTGTACCGGAACAAGGTTAATTCTGGCTGAAGGTTCGCCTGATCCTCGCACCCGCCCTCCAGTTACCAGAGGACACCTTGCGGATTAGCGCCGCCTCCCCGGTCTGCGTGGTGATATTCACAACACGTCAGACTGTCGTTACAGTAATGCTCCGCCCACGCAGCGCTTCCGCCGTTTCATGCGGCAGATTCCGATCCGTGATGATGTGATGAATTGCACCAGGCGGCACAATGCGCGACAAGCTACGGCGACCGAACTTGCTGGAATCGCAAACAGCCACGACCTGCCGCGCTGCCTTTACCATGGCCCGGTTCACGCGCGACTCGAGAAAATTAGGCGTAGTGATTCCCACTTCCAGATCGAATCCATCGACGCCGAGGAACAGAATATCCGCATGCATCTCTTCTAGGTTGTCTTCCGCAAGTGGTCCTACCAGCGAGACGGAATTCTTCCGCAGAGTTCCGCCCACCAAGATCACCTCGAAATCCGTTCCGGCAAGTTCTGCCGCGATATTCACCGCATTGGTGATGATGGTCAGCTGTTTAAACCGCTTCAGGCCACGTGCGATCGCGGTAGTCGTTGTCCCCGAATCCAAAATGATGCATTGGCCTTCCTCCACCATTTTGATGGCCGCCGCTGCGATCCTTTCCTTCTCCTGCGAGTTCTGCTTCTGCTTCTCCTGAAGCGTTGGATCGACCAGGGCGCTGGATTGGATACGCAGAGCGCCACCATGGGAGCGCTGGAGCAGCCCTTTTGACTGCAGATAATCAAGATCTTTGCGGATGGTGATCTGAGATATTGATAATTCCCGGGAGAGGTCTCCCACCAGCACTCTCCCTTGTTTCTGGATGAGTTCCAGGATGTGCTGCCGGCGTTCGTCGATCAGCATCTCAGACTTATCGTTCCCTTCGCTCGTTGTCTTGCTTCGCATAAATGAGCCACAAACCTCGCATCTTCGCGGAGATACGCTATTCCTTCACCAATACGCCTTTTGGCTAGACGCGATGATAAACGAAACTTAGAGGCCGTTCTATATCAAACGGCAATCTATAGTCCCAGACTGAAACAGTCTTGCCGCTCGCAGCTCCGGCACGATCACAGCCCTCATCTTCGAATTTGGATTGTTCGGGGGAGTCGCAGGAAAGGCCTCCCGGTCCGCGTTCAGAACGATCGTAACGGCTACGATGCCCGCACTGTCCGGATTTACAACCAGCGGCGGCCCAAGAGTGCTTTTCTGGTCCGTGTTCGCCCTCCGCGAAGTGAATCTCTCAGGCGTGCCTGTATGAGCATCCATCGAAAAGGAGCTACCTACGGCCAGTCAGACCAGCCGAAACTGTTCAAGTCGCTAGACTAAATACTCCGCAGCCCTAGCAATTTTGCTAACTGTGTAAGGTCGGTGAAGGACCTATCCTCTCCGTAATGCGTTAAGAAGAGCAGCCGGATTGCGTGATTGACGCGATGCCACGCGAGCCCTCTTATCCATTCTGGCCATGAAAAGGGCCGACGAATCCCATGCCCACCGTCACAAAGACGAGAAGCAGGTTCGTTACAACAGCTTCTGAGGTGAAGATTCAATGACATGCCGAAAGGTAACCGCTGCACTGTCAGGAATAACTTTGTTTGCCACCCTCTTAGCGGGATCATTTATTCACGCACAAGACAGCAACGATTTTGACGCCCATAAGCTTCGCATCGACGCAGGCTGGTACTACTCGAATCCGACAGGTAGCATCCATGGCTCCAACGACAGTGGATCTATCGATTTAAACAAGGACCTGGGCTTCAATAGCTATTCCACTTTTTCAGGCAAAGTGGACTGGAAGTTCACAAGGAAGAACCATTTCTACGTCACCATCATTCCACTCGATACTTCGCGCCAGACGGTACTCGATCGCACATTTACCTTTCAGGGGCAGACCTTCAATGCCGGGTTGACGGCCAATAGTTCTCTCAATACGCTCGCGGTGGCGCCGGGGTATGAATACGACTTCATCCGGCGTAAACGCGGTCATCTTGGCCTGGCATTACAGTTCGACCTGTTCAACACAACGGCCAAAATCAGTGTTGCGGCGCAGACCACGGGCAATGGTACCCACTATGATGCCGTATCGGCCTCTGGATCGCTGCTGGCACCGATCCCGGTTGCGGGACCTGATTTCCGCTTTTACCTGACCAACTCTCCAAGGTTGTTCGTGGACGCGAATGTCTTGGGGATGTATCTGTTCGGGTATGGAAACTTTGTGTCCACGACCGGCGACGTTGGAGTCACTCTTTCTAAGCACTTCGCCGTACTCGCCGGCTACGAGCTGGGATCACACTTGGTCGTCAACAATACTCATGATCGACTCGGCCTTCGCTTAGTTCAGAAGGGCGCGGTCGTGGGACTTGAGACCTCTTTCTGAGGCCCCTGCGTACAGTCTCATTTTGGGTCTAGGACCGCCACTCGCGGTCAAGGGGCGCTTGCGTAGTTTTCGTTCCCTGAAAGTCGACCCCTATGCCCACCGGAACAAAGTGGCACCCAAAAGCGGCACCGCATTTATCAGCTGACTTTGGGATGACTAAGGCACTGGGTGCACGATCCGGAGGGCAGCGGTCATGAACATCTGGTTGCTCGCGGGCGCAGGAGCGTCGGCTTGTCTGATCCGGTGCGCGGATATGTGCCTCCGGGGAACGCCTGAACGACGGTTGGTGGGCCTGGAGATGGGAAGCCTGATCGTCACGATTGCGGTGGTGCTCTTCACAATAGGTTTCGGACGCACCCCGTTTATGGACCTGCCTTTGGCGTTGGCTTTGATGTCTCTCGGAGGTGAGCTGGTTTTCGCCCGCTTCTTCGGGAAGCACCTATGACGATCGGAATGGCGCTCGATGTCGCCGTCTACAACGAGCGTGTGATGAGCGGCGCACACATGGAGAGCGTGGCAGACCTGGCGATTCGAACAGCGCTGGCCTTACGAGGCGTCGCTCACATTACGATCCCGGTGGATGTCCAAGTCCAAGAGGTTAAGAAGGGGCGCTCTGAGCGGAATCCTGTTCATCATACTTCGGCTGTTCCGGCCTATTTTGATCAGGTCCCGGCACGAGTGGAGTTGGAGCACGCGGCTGACATCCTGAACCGAGGGAAAAAGATCGCGATTCTAGTGGGGCAGGGCGCTTTGCATGCCACGCAGGAATTGGAATAGCTGGCGGAGACACTCGGCGCGCCGATCATCAAGGCCTTGCTCGGGAAGGCCGCGGTACCAGATGACAGTCCATACGCAACGGGGGGCATCGGCCTTCTCGGGACCGAGCCATCGCAAAATGCCATCGAACAATGTGACACCCTTCTGATGGTAGGCACATCATTCCCCTATACCGAGTTTCTGCCCGAACCGGGCTCGATCAGATGTGCGCAGATCGACATCGATCCCCAGAGGATCAGTCTGCGCCATCCGGCGGATGTAGGGCTCGTGGGAGATGCCAAGAATACGCTTCGTGCGCTCCTTCCCCTCGTCGAGAAGCACGGCAAGAGCTTCCTCGAGATGGCTCAAAAATCCAAGACCGAGTGGCAGGAGCTGATGGAGTAGCGAGGAACTCGGCCGGACAAACCAATGAAACCCCAGGTCGTGGGTTGGGAGTTAGGCAAGCGCATTCCCGGAAACGTGATCGTTACTTCTGACTCCGGAACGATCACGACGTGGTGGGCGCGTCACGTTCCAGCTCTGCGCGGTCAGAAGCACAGCTGCTCCGGAAATCTAGCAACGATGGCGTGCGGTCTGCCCTATGCCATTGCGGCGGCGGTAGCCTATCCTGATCGACCCATCTACTGCATCATCGGCGATGGTGGTCTGGGTATGCTGCTCGGCGAACTCATCACCGTTGCAGCTTACAAGCTCAATATCAAGATCGTCGTCATCAAGAACAACACCCTCGGCCAGATCAAGTGGGAGCAAATGGTCTTTCTCGGCAACCCGGAGTACGCCTGCGATCTTCACCCTGCGGATTTCGTAACCATCGCGCGAGGGGCAGGACTCAATGCGATTCAAATTGAGGATCCTACCACGTGCGGCCAGCAACTGGACAGCGTTGTTAGCCTGGGCCAGTCCTCATTGAGGCGGTTGTCGATCAATTCACACCGCCTATGCCGGCAAAGATCAAGGCATCCCAGGCTCTCAAACTCGCAGAAACCCTGGTGCGAGGTGAACCCAATCGCATGGAGATCGCGCTCACAAATGCGCACGATGAGGTGCGTGAACTTGTATAGCGCAGACAGCCGGGAGCCTTCTTGCGCATGAAACTGTCGGAGAACCCGATAAAGAGAGTGGAGGTATCTGCCTACACGATCCCTACGGACGCCCCCGAAGGCAACGGGACATTCAATTGGAATTCCACGACTCTCGAGCTCTGCGAAGTTCGCGCAGGCGACGAGATCGGAATCGGATACACCTACGGGAACAAAACTACAGCCGTGTTGGCTGATGAACTCGGGCAAAAATGCCTAAATGAGCCATCACCGGCTTCGTGTGGCACGGCAACCGTCATACGTTTTGCTCTTGGTTGGCAATGGCGGGGGTTTCGCTTAAGGAAATTCAAGTACTCGCCGGACACAAGACGATTGCGATGACGAGCCGCTATGCGCACCTTGCCCCGGAGGTCACCGCCTCCGCCTCAGAACGCCTAGTTCGCCGCAGCAGCTAAACCTCTAACATGCACCAAAACATGCACCAAGAGAAAAATGCTGATAATAAACGTCAGGCCGTCGACAATACAGTTCGCCAGCATCTCGCTTATTTAACAATATTTATCTGGTGCCCGGAGGGGGACTTGGTCTTCGAGCCCTCTCGCGTCGTCTGCAACTTACTGATTCCACGTTAAGCCAGACATGCCAGAAATGGCAAAAACGCAGGCCGTGGGCACATTTTGGGCACACGGGCATGGTCATGTGTATCGGCTCGGCGCGCCCATTAGCCTGACGATCCGGCGGTAAGCCCAGAAGCCCGTAAGGATGGTCTTGGGTGCATTTTTTCGATTTCCGCTGGGTGGGTAGCGGGCACTTCTGAAACGACGCTGACGGGGCAATTCTGCGAGAAAGAACGCCATGCCGGATTGCGGGTTCGGGAAAATGGTCCCTGTGCGACCCCTACCCTGGTGGACTAAGTAGTCTCCGTTGTGCGATGAAACTACACATTCAACGTATTCCGATCATTCTGTGTAGTCTCAATAGTCTCATCTGACTTTATGTTTCTTCAGCCGACCGTCAAGTTCGGCGGCTTTCCGGTACGCCTGGAGAAATGCGTTACCCGTTTCGGCAGTCCGCAGAGCGGCGCGGATCACAAGGCTGTCGGTGGGCCGAACCCCCTGCCCTGCCAGCCATGCCGCAAGCTCGCGAACGAGTTTCCCGTCTTCGTCGTGAAACCAGAATTGGACTTGTTTTCCCTTTCGTGGCTTCGGCTTTTCCGCAACCGGGCGCGATCCTCTGCGGCGGTGCTCCGGCTGCTCGACTGTGGGCGACGGCTCCGCTTTCACCTCGGCAGGTGCCGGAGCGCTCGGGGCCTTTCGCTGGATCGCCGCCAGAAGGATGTCGCTTCGTTTTGGTGGACTACTCATTCTCATCACTCTATGGAGACTATGTAGTTTTCGTTGTCTGCGGAGACTGTTGATACTACGTGAGAGAAAGCAGGGCAAGGGCGAATTGCAGGGCTTCTTCCCGAGCTGCGTTGTCGAGAGCTTTCCAGCCCTGTACAACCGAATGGTTGTAGCATTCGCGATAGTTCAACATAACCGGCAGAAATGGGACGCTTACTTGTTTCGCGCTTTCATCGACAAGCCGTCCAAGAACCGTTGCCTTCTTGAATTTGTTGAATACGACGCGCACGCTGGCTTTCGCATTGCGGTCTCGCACGAATTGGACAGCCTCTTCAGCTTCCCAAAGATCGGCGGGGGCAGGGGTTGTGATTACGAGAGCAAGATTGGCGCTGCGCACGGCTGTCGCCGTTGCGGTGTGATCGAGGCTGGGTGGTGTATCCCAAATGACGATATCCGGATTGGCCGTTGTTTCCGGCCTTTGGCCGTGGATGAATTCCAACGCCTTACTGCTGGTTCCCTGTGCGTCCCAATCCTTGAGCGCAACGCTTTTTCCAGCATGCCGGAGCACTTCATAGAGCAGGACCGATGTGGTGCTTTTTCCGACGCCGCCTTTCTTGGCAAGCACGGTAATGTTGAGCGGGTCAGCCATCCCGATTGACTACCTAAACTGTCGAGACTATGCAAGCTGTCATTTATATGGAGTCTGAGTAGTCTCATTAGTCTGTGTGGCAGGTACTTCGATTTGGTGTCTGTGTTGAAGTCTGGTAGCTTCTCGCTGGATTGGAACCTGCTTTTTTCCTGCTGTCCACCTGGAGCGCTCTTTGACAGACGGGAACAGGACTTACCCACACCCGCCGTCGCCAGCGCTGTGGGGCGCGCTAGGCGGGCATGGATAAGTCCTCGTCGAAAGTGCTTTTTTATGTAAGAAAGGCGATGGGCCTCAAACCCGCAGAAAAGCTGGAAAGTGACGGCCATTTTTCGTCCGTCGTCGGCCAGAATCCCGCCGTAAACGGCACAAACCGCGCCGCAAACGGCCAAAAAACACTTGCAATTCTGGCCGAGTTCAGACAGGGTGTTGACCACCTTCGGACAAACTCAAAGGCAAAAAATGGCCGAAAACAGTCAAAACGTGGCACCTGCGATTCGCCAGAAAAGAGGGGTGCCAATCTACATGACCAATCCGAGCGTTCCGCCGAAGGATGAAATCAGCCGCACGCGGCGGATGCAGTTTGGCAATGAACATCGAGGGATGGTGATCGACGGCGGCACGGGCGAAATTCTGGGCCGGGGCGCGGCCTACATGTACGAATTTGAGGAAGTGGACAAGGAACGCTTCGTGAAACTGTTTCTCGACGGCGTCCGGAAAACGGCAGGGCTATCGAGTACCGGGCTGATGATCTTCGAGCTGATTTACCACCAGGTGCGCGGAAATCCAAACAGCGACAAAATCGAAATGAGCCTCATGGTGGCGCAGGACCGTTTGCCAAACCTTGCCGAACGCACATACCGGCGCGGGCTGCGCGAGTTGCTCGACAAGGAAGTGATCTTTCGCAGTCCGGTCGAGGGCGTTTTCTTCGTGAATATCCGCTGCATGTTCAACGGCGACCGTCTGGCCTTCGTCAAGGCATACCACCTCAAGGGTTCGGGCTATCAGCCGGAGTTGCAGCTCGAAAGGCCGAAGGAGGAGGGGGCGGCATGAGCATACAGGTTCTTACATCGGTTCCGGGCGGCTATGTGAAGGTCCAGCCGTCGGAGATCGTCGCTACGGAACGTTGGCGCGCGACCGACGATGTCCGCGTGCGATTCCGCAACGGCGATTTCGTGATTGTGTCCGGGGAGACGGCCCGCAACTTGGGACGGCTCGGCATCATCCCGCCGGTGCTGAATTGACCGTGTCGCTTTGCCGGAGAGAGAAGGGGAGTGCATCCATAAGCCGATTGCGCAGCCTTAAGATGTCGGAGAGCAACCTATGACCACGTTCAAAGTCTCGCCGTTAGCCAAAAACCTCCGCGCCCTGGCTGATTCAGTGGAAAGCCGCCTGTGGATTGTATCGCCTTACATCGGGTCGTGGAAAAGTGTGCGGAGGATTCTCGGTGACACCTGGGAAAAAGTCGATGTAAGGCTGCTGACCGATAAGGATAGCGGAATTCTTGCGCGCGATACGCTTGAACGCTTCGCCGTCCATCGTCCCATCCGTTCGTTGACGGGTGTCCACGCCAAACTTTATATCGCGGACGAGACTGTTATCCTTACATCGGCCAACCTTACGGAGATGGCTTTTACAAGGAGATACGAAGCAGGCTGTGTGCTGACCGGGAAGCACGCGCAGGACCTCGTTGCGTTTTACGAATCACTTTGGGATTCCGCCGAAGATGTCGATTTGGAATTGATCAAATTTACAAAATCGCGGAACGGAAATATCGACGACAATTTCCACGGGGCAGGGCTGACCAAATTGTATGCACTTCCAGCTGCTCCCCCTGGGTCCACGAAAGGATCGCGGGAGTTCGCTGACTATCCCCATTTCCTTGAAGTCTATCGAGACTTCGTTGCCGCTTACCTGCGCGCGGGTGGACGCGATTATCCGAAACTGCCGCTGTTCTTTGAAACCGACAAATTCCTAAACTACCTGTTCCGCGATGATCCCGCGAAGCCGTCCTTCGCATACAAGGAGAGGGCAGCGCGCGCTCTATCCGATAGCGAGCGCATTAGAGAAATCAGGAAGTATCGTGCGCGTTATCGCAAGGTTGGTTCGCAAGCCACGGTTCATATAAAGCACTCGCGAGATATCAGACGGCTGCTTGCAAAGTCAAAAGTTCCGCATCTCACTGCGACCGAGATAAAGGCGGTCGCCGGGAGTTTGAATTGCTTCGGAGTCCTTGAATTGGCTAAGGTGAGATTTCTGAAAGGAAATAAGGCGGACACAATTCGGAAGGCATGGTTTGAATTGATCCACGGCTCAGCCGATCTGAAACTAAGGATGAATCGATGCCGGGAGATGTTATACGGTTTTGGAAAGTCGGCGATCCAGGAGACGCTTGGCTATTACGATCCGAAGAAATTTCCCTTGCGTAATGAGAACACCAACGCGGGCCTGCGCTTCCTTGGCTACAAGGTCTAGCCGCGCTGAACCTGAATGATGCCCGCGCCGGTGCTGCCGGCGCGGGCAGGGGCCTCATGCGGCCCGCACCAGTTCCATCGCCAGCCGCTCGGTAGCGATGGCGTGATACTTTGCGTCCAGTTCGATGCCGAGGTAGGAGCGGCCCAGTGTCTTGGCCGCAAGCAGTGACGAGCCGGACCCGCTGAAGGGATCGAGCACGAGTGCCGCCCTCCGGACAGAAAGTCTCGACGAGCGGTAGCAGCACCGGAGAGCGGTTTCTGCGTCGGATGCAGCTTGTTGCCGCTGTAGGTCCAGTCGATGACATCGCCGATAGTGTCCTGCGGAGCCTGGGATTGCCCTTCACCAGCAGATGTGCGCATTCATGCTGGTAGCGAACGAACCGGGAGCGTGAAGTGTAACGCTTCGGGAAGGCGAAGTGTCCGACGACGCGGAATCCTGCAGCGCGGTAGGCCTGCAGGAACTTGTCCGCCTGCGGCCAGCCGTAGAAGCTGACGCAGAAGGCATTGTTCGTCAGGACGCGGTACATCTGTGCGAATGCGGGCTTGAGCCAGCGGTCGTTATCGTCGTTCCGGACGATGCGCCCGTCACGCGACTGATAGCGCGTAATGTAAGGCGGGTCCGTGAGGATGAAATCGACGCTGCGCCGGAAGCTGTGGGCAGAATGGAGAGGCAGTCGCCCTGAAGGATGGTGTTGCGGAAGTTCTCAACTGCGTTTGTCATGATGTGCCTCTTTTCGTTTTGAAGTGACCCCACGGCGGGGGCGAGAGAGGGCACGCGTTGCCGCCGCAACCGAGCGCGGCTGTCATAGGATTTTGGGGTGACTGCCCCACGCGGCGCACCTTCCGAACGGGCGGGGAGGGGAGCCAAAATCCGTCATTGACAGCAAGCGGCGGCGGCTAAAGTGCCTTCCCCGCCGATCTTGGGGCGGCAGGAAAGAGAGGTTATGACAAGCTGAGAATGATACAAACGACCAAAGCGGGTCAGGAGTGATGAGCATGAAAACGGTAGGGAGCGGACTGGCAATTCTCGCAGGCATCACCGGAGTGATCGCAGCGACTTATTGGTATCGATCAAGCAGGGTTCCGATAGACCCGATCTGGCCCGAGGGAGCTTTCGGGCTTGTGGAGCCTGGCGAGCATGACGCATCTCAGGATGGCTGGATCGCGGGGATGCTCCAGGCGAATACACGCGTAGCCGAACTTAACGCCAAGGCAGCTTTGTGGACTGCAGGGTCGGTATTGCTGGCTGCTGCGGCCAGCATCGTGTCCGTCCTGCCATAGTGCAATTCAGCGAGTGGCCTCTAAAAAAACAACTCCTGCTGGCCACTCTTGGAGAGCCGCCAGCGATCTGAACCGACACGTTCAGCAATGCTTTCCAGCACGTTCAAAATAGTCTGATGCTCAGGCGTGATGCCGTTCTTCAGCAGCGGCATGATGTTGAGGATGATGTCATCGAAATTCGGATTACGGTTGAGGTGTTCCATGCGCTTTAGGTATGAGACAACAAAGTACCTTACACGCAATTCAAGTGGGATATGGGTCTTGAACTTTCGATTTTTGCGCAGGTTATAAGTTTTTGTCTTTTCGTCAAACTCGAACGACTCGACGAGCAGGGGCGTCAGATCGGCGTATTCCTTGGCAAGGATGTCGAGAAACCCAAGCTCCAAACCACGAATGACCAACTCATCGTTGATCTGTTCGAGCGTGGCGCCGTGGTGCATAGCAATCACGGACTCAATGGTCTCCATGACCACATCCATTACTGGCGCGCCGAGTTCGATCTTCCCAATGGTCTTGGGGTTTCTCACCTTGCGAAAGTTGATTATTAGTTGACCTGACAGCACCGTAAACGGGTTCTGTCGCTTCTTGAAACTTGTCTGGCCGTTATTCTGTTTTACGGCCCCGGCATACTCGAACCCCACGGATTCAGCCGCATCGATGATGAGGTGCCAATAGGCAGGGTCCTTGTGGGCGAAGACGAAACTCATCCACCTATCGTACTTAAGGACCCTGGCCATCTCTCTGATGGATTGAGCCAGCAAGTCTGAATAGTTTTGCTTGCTCTTCCCTGCCTCGCCTCCTTCGATGGCCTCGTTCGCATAGTCCTCGTCGGTCACGGGCAGGTCGAGCCAAGTATTCCACATTATTGACAGGTCGAGATAGGGGATCTTTGAGCCATAAGGCGGGTCAGTGTAAATGTAATCGACGCTCTCAGTGGGAATGTACGACAGGTCTGTAGCCGTTCCTTTTATGACCCGGGCTTTGCCAATCGTGGTGGCATTGATGAGGCCAGCGATCTCTCGCTTTCCTGCCACAACTTTCTTAAAGCGCGACTCAAAGTAAGTCATCATATCCACTTCGGCTGGCTTGGGTGCCATGCGATAGCGGTAGTAGCGGAAGACGGAACTGTCTCCACGTCCTTCGCTACGGCCTTCCGAACTGTGGTACGTGAGATTCACCTTGTTCAACAGTCCGGAAAACATGAGCATGAGGCAGCCGCGCACCTGGGGACTTTCTTTGTGAATAAGGAACTTCAAATACGAAAGCTGCGCAAGTTGCTTCTTGCTAAATAATTGTTCAATGGTCGAAACATCGGAATTCTTGGGCAGGATGACGTCTTGCGGATACGGATACTTCTTGAGGGCCTTCTCGATCTCATCTTTGGTTTGCGGCGCGTGCTTTTGAAATTGTGTCTTAATGTGGCGGAATGCGTCCCCTAGCGCCGCAAAGTCAACTGGTTCGATCAGGTGCTTGACAATGAACTCAGAGAGCGGGTTGATGTCGATATGAATGCCGCTTCGCCCTAACATAAGCGCTTCCACCAGCGTTACACCGCTTCCGCCAAAGGGGTCGAGGATGATGTCACCGGGCTGAGTGAACGTCTTGACGTAATGCTGCACAACGCTCCAGACCTGTTTAGTGAAATAGCCATGGACGCCGAAGTGCCGCTTCGCCGTTTGTTTTTGAAAACTCGTTATTTCCAAGGGAGGAACAATGGCGAGGTAATCAAAAGTGGCCTTGGCGCTGCCGCTCACATTCCGCAATCGTTTTGGCAGCTGGGTCGCCGCTTTTACCGGGGCGAGATGTTTTACAAGATCATCCCAGTAGTGCTGAATCTCGCTCAGATGGAGGTAAAGAACCGGCTCCTTCTGGTGGACATCAAAAAGGATGAATTCGCGTCCGTTGCACAACGCAAACAGTTCGACGCGAATTTCCGGGTGAACCGCGTAGCTGTAAACCTGCTCGACGTTGTGCCCGGTCTTGATCTCCTCATCGGGAGCCTTCGCGTCGAGAACGAACGTGAAATTTCCATCGACCGTCAGAAGGTAGTCGGGAATTAAGGTGATCGGCCTTTTCTTCGATCCAACGGTTAGGAACGGATGTTCCAAGCCCTTGCTGCGGATAATGCGATTCGGGCCAGAAGCGGCATATCCAAGCGCGTTCAAGAGCGGGAGGATTATCTCCTCTCGAACGGAGTCCTCCTTGAAGCTCCGCGAATCAAGCAAGGCAAAATCGAAGTCTGCGAGCGGTACAGCAACCGAAACATTCATAGGTTTGCATCTCTTTCGAGCCTACCGAGCATAGTTAAGCTAACAACCGAAGAGTGAAGCGTTCGTCTTCTGCGATAAGTTCGGGTTGCTTCCCGTTGTGTGCCACCATCCCGCGAATAATTTTGAAAGGAACACCCATTCCCATGTGCTCCAGATAGCGATAGTCGCGCATGACATCCTTAATGAGCTGATTTCGGGCCGACCGGCAACCCGTGCGCATCCGTTCTGGCGTAATACCATTCGGTAGTCTTCCGGGCGAGATTATTTCCAGTCGATCACTGTAAATTGCCAGTTCGATATCCGTGCTGGAGAGGAGATAGTCGCGGTGAATGAGGGCATTCACAACACTCTCTCGTAGTACTTCGGACGGATAGGTAGACTTCTCGATCCGCCTGCCATTTTCAACAGTGGCGGCGACAGCGATGTTTCGCCGCGCGAAATCGAGTGCCTGTTCCACGAGGCCATTCTCAACCAACTTCCCATCTGCCCCGAGTAGGGGCGTCATCGGACCACGCAACGCACTCCGTTCGCGAGCAGCGTAATCCTTTTCGGTTCCGGGGAAGGCGGCGGCATCGATGCCACTTTGTGGAAGAAAACGGCTCGGCGTATTGCCGAATAGGAGCATTCCTCCGACGGTGACACCTTCTTCAGTCATGATCTCAGTGTTGATAAGCAGGCTGCGCCAAGCTGCCTCATCAGCGTCAGCCGGAGTTGGCTGCTGGCGGATGCGGCTGAAATAGTCGCGGAGCCGACGACGATCCAAATCCCCAAGCGTCGCACCTGAAACCGGGCGCAATTCAGCGCGAATCGAGCCGCGTTGTTGGAAAAGCCGCGCTAGTTCTTCTGGGGTCGCTTCCCTGCTTTGCGTGCCAACGCGGATGTAATACCTATTACCGTTGTTATGCCAGACACTGTGAACGTCAAAGCCTGTTGTGACCCGAACAACCGCCACGTCTTTGCCTGGCTCAACATCCCGAACAATTTCAAAGAAGGGGATAATGGCAGGCCGGATTTTATCGCGGCATGTAGTCATCACCCATTCTTCGATGTCAGCTCTGGTAATGCCCGATATACTGCCGTCGTCTTCCACGCCCAGTAGCACACTACCGCCGCGAAGATTCGAGAAGGCGACAAGTTCCTTTGCAAGGTCATAATTTTGCAGAACATCTCGCTTGAACTCGACTCCTGAGTTTTCTCCGTTGCTAATGATTTCCAGAAGTTCGGTATGTGTCGTCATGTCCTAGAATCCATACTTCGAACGCCGCATCTCGAAGGCATCCTTTCCGCCCTCAAGTATCTCCTCGACCAACTCGCGGACAGGCTTGGAGTCGATGGACCCCATGTGCTGTGTCGAGACTTTGGCATGTCCCTCCTTGCCTTCTCCAGAAGCTGCCAATCCCAGAATCAACTCTGCATCACCGAGGACAGGAATGTTAGCGTTGTGCGTGGAAAACAGAAATTGGCGGCGGCGTTTCTCCTGCCGCATGATCGGAACAACCCCCTCTGTAATAAACCTATTGTCGAGGTCATCTTCTGGCTGATCGACAACAAGCGGGGCCTCAGATTCCAGAAGCAGAAGCAGGAGTACAGCCGTGGCCTTCTGTCCTGTGGATAGTGATTGAAGAGTTTGCCAAGTAGGTGGCTCACCATCGGGAGCGGTATTCAGCTCGATGTTGGTTGTTGCCGGAAGGTCAAGCTCCTCAATTCTCATAAAGAGATCGATGTCAGCCTGTGCAATTCGTTCAGCAGAACCTGCCGGTAACCCGTAACGTTGCATCAGTGCTTCTTTGCCTTCCCTGCAACGTTGGGCAAAATCAGGTAGAGAAAGCTGGTCTACTGTCCGCAACCGATCCAAGGCTGCGCTCAAATTTCCGCCAACCTCTCGCAGCAACTGCTCCAGCGGATCACGATTACCGGCCATCGTCACTTCAACCCTGACGCGATCCCTGAGCTTACGGGAAACTTTTTTCGCTGCGCTCTGGATTTCCCGATATTCACTCGCCTTTGTATCTTCCCATTCGGCAAGCAACTTCCGGCGTTGGGCTTCATGTGCTGCTAAGTCGCGCTTCAATACGTCTTTCTTGTCTCTCAGGGGACGCAACTCTTCTATCTGCTTCCGAAGGCGAATAAATTCAGCGCCGTCGATCTTTGACTTCTGAAGTTCTCGGAGGAGCTTCTCATATGTCTCCTCGATAACCTTGCGCTTCTCTTCCCAGCGAGCTTTGATACCAGCAACTGAATCATCAGCATCCTTCAGCGCTTTTGCAAGCTGGTCTGCGATGGCCTTAAGGTTTTTACTGAGTTTGTCGAGAATCTGTCCGATCTCCGCAAGGATGGTCGCATTAGGGAGACCCTCCAAAGCCTTGTCGGAAACGAAGGCTATATCGATAGGAAGTGCCTCGATAATTTCCTCGTGATAGGATCGGATAGGATCGAGCCGCTCGCCGACGTTTGCGAAGATGCGCTCTTCTCGAAGAAGCAGACTTTTCTCCTTCAGTCGCTCCTCTAGCCCGGCCTCTTTGAAGCGCTTTTGCGTCTCCTCAAGCCCTGGCAACGCTCCAAGCCTTTCATCAAGAGCTATCATTTCGCGGCGCACATCGACGATGCGGCTTCGCGAACGTTGGAGTTCTAGCTTGAGCTTTGACTTGCGTCCCGAAAGCGTGGGATCGTGGTCAACGAAACGCTCTAGTAACAGCGTAAGTTTTTCAGCGCTCTTGGTAAGTTCGGATATCTCGTGCTGTCCGAATACTTCTACACCGGGCATTACATCTTTCGGCGCGAGAGTCAAAACTTCACCAGATTCATCTTTAACGATCGGCGGATTCGGTACGGAACGTTCAATGATATACGACCGTGCGGAAGGCTTATGTGATCGCACGAGCAAGGAAATCTTAGTACCAGAGCGAAGCACGTACCGGATGACGCCCTCATTTGCCTTGCGGGCCTCTTCGCCGAGGGGGTCGAGGCCCAGCGCATATCGCATGCTCTCGATCATCGTAGATTTGCCTGTCCCCCTGCCGCCCACAAGAACGTTGAGATTGCCGTTGAAATGAACGGCGGTGCCGTCCAAGAAACCACCTTCCCAAGCAACCGCTAGGAACTCGGCATGCGGCTCGGGCTGCGGATCGCTGTGCAATCGGATGCGCGAATCAGGATCGAGAAAAGCTTGCCGGAAAGCTTCTACGGAAACGTCCGACATCTTGATAAAACAAGATGCGCTGTTTTTCTTCAAGTCATCTGTACCATTAACATCCGATGCATTTATTACCGCTACTGCGCGGCTGCGTTTGTGCTCTCCGTCTTTGTTTTCAAGAATGGGGCGTATGTTGTCTGGTGCATCCGAGACTGGTCCCGCTAGGGCACACGCGAAAAGGTCGGGAGATCTCCATGCATTGACGCGAGACTGACCGGAGAGCTTGGTTAGTAGCCCGCCGTCTGCAGCAACATGAGCGGCAATGCAAATTGAACCCCATCTCTTTGAGCAGGCGAGCAATTCTCCGGTATCCAGGTTTCCGGTTGGCGAAGTTGCACGCGTGTCGTGAACGCCGCACTCACCGATAAAACGCTCTAACGCATTATCCTTATCGGGATCGAAGAGGCACAGGAGATGAACACCGTCCTTAGTAACCGCCTCAAAACCACTGAATGCGAACAAGCCAGCGGCACGCGCCGCCTGGACCAAACCTTTGGAGTCATGAACCCGGTAATGATCGGTCACGCCAATAACTTCAATACCGAGTTCCTGGCAAGTAGAGATGATCGCGCTGTTGTATTCAGCTTCCGTCGTAAAGGAAGTTCGTTTGCTGTGTCGGCCTAAATAAGCGAACGGGTTCACCTGCAAAGCGCAGCGATAAAAGCGCGCACCATTGGGCAGTGTGAGAGCTGCGTCCAAACGCTCCGACACGGCATTTGTCATAGTGCCGACTTTGACCCTCATTGGCCTATCCTCACGAACGTCTTCAAATGGTGAATCCGGCATTTCTCATCCGAAGCGGACTATACGTTACGCCCGGCGAACGGCAAAGCCCGCTCTGAACAAGTGCGCCTCCGGGCCAGCACTCGGGCCGCTTTTGAATTCAGCAAAGCCGTAACCCCATGATAAATCGTCCCCCGAGCATAGCACGGCGAACCAGAGTCAGGTGTCAACCGCACGGCTATCCGGCAAGCGCCCGGTAAAGCGTCGTGCGCCCGACGTGGAAGCTGGCCGCAATGTCCTGCGGTCGTTCGCCTTGGGCGATCAGCTTGCGGGCCTGTGCGATCTTCTGCTGCGTGAGTTTCGGCTTGCGTCCGAATTTCACGCCGCGTGTCCTGGCTGCCTTTACGCCCGCGCGCGTTCGTTCGCTGATGAGACTGCGCTCCAGCTCGGCAAGGACGCCGATCATCTGCCACATGGCCCGGCCTGTGGGCGTTGTGGTGTCGATGCTTTCGGTAAGCGAGTGGAATTTGACGCCGCGCTCCTTCAGGTCATCGAGCATGGTTATCAGGTCGCGAAGGCTCCGGCCCAGGCGGTCAAGTTTCCATACCGTGAGAGTGTCGCCGCGTTTGAGCGTCTTAAGACAGCGGAGCAGGGCGGGGCGCTTCGTCGTTGCGCCGGAGATCCCGTCGTCGGTGAAGATTCTCCGGCATCCGGCCTTCTTCAGCGCCATGTGTTGGAGGTCGGCCTTCTGGTCGTCCGTTGAGACGCGGGCGTAGCCGTACTTCATCGGTGGGTTCGCTCCCATTGCCGGTGAAGCTCCTCCCATCCCGCGATAGAGAAGGGGCCGCAGCAGGGGGCGGGGTCGTCATCGTCCGGGTGGATGTTGATGGCGTAGTCGATGCGCCCGGCTTTTAACGCGGCTTGCAGCGCTCGGTCCCGGTACGGTCCAATCGCCTTCAGCCGGTCAGCGACATGCTGAATCTCGACGTTGTTCGCCGCGCGGGTCTCAGGGTGTTCGAAGAAATGCGTGGTTAGCAGATCGAGAAGCTCGAAAAGGTCGCCGCGCATGAGTTCGATGGTTTCATAGGGTGTGCGCCGGGTGAGGGGCCTCATCAGCGCATGTTGCCATTTATCTTTCGAGCGGCTCGGATAGGGCTTTTTCATGCCTGAATTATGGGACAGACTTTCGGGACGAGCAAGCGCCCATTTTTAGCGGGTTCGCCAATTGTCCCGAAACTTACCCTTTATGAACGGTCGTTCTCACCTTCGGGGAGTGGCAGGGTGCAACGGTTAGCGGCAAGCGCCGGGGCAGGGAAGGGAAACCTAAGCACAATCTATTGATGCTTCCAGATATAGTCAAAAATTGCGCCAGATAGGACTATCAAGATGAATTTGATCCACAAAAGATGATAATTGGCAGTTTCAAGCTTCTCGTTAGCAGTTTTAAGTCTCTCATTTATCGCGCTTAAAAACTGATGGTCAGTTGGCTCAAATTCATCCATTGCGCTTGCCTTTCGCCGGGGGTCACGAGATAGGCACGGTGTGATGGGGTCTTGCTCATGGGTTGATCCTTACCCCGGCAAACTAGCCGCCTCTCTGTTGCCTCGCAACCCCACGCACACGCGGATTTTCGGCGCGTCCCGAAACTTAACCTTTGTGAGAATCCGGAAACTCACCCTTTTCGCGACCTCAAGACATCGCCGCCATCCGCAGCGAAGTCGCGTTAGCGTTCCCGTGTGTTCACAAAAGCAGAAATAGTTCCAAGGAGTAAATTACTGGGCTGGTCGTATCAGAATGTCCAAAGTAGCTATTGGTTCATCCGTGTATCTTAAGACGGGCGACTGACGAATCCCTGAATCTGATGACGGAGGAGGCAGGTACAGTTCAACTTTATCTTCCGCATTCATCGGCTCACCCACCACAATGCGAAAATAATCCTCGTAACCAACATATAAATATCCCTCAGATGATTTGAACCAAAAATATATCTCCCCGGGAACAGACCTTACTTTTATTAAAATAGGTTTGATTTGATGGTTGTTAGTTAAAACCGACAGTTTCAGATAACATGGATTGTTATCATCCTTACATGAAACTTCCTGCGCACTACTGGACGAATTTGTCTGCGTAAAAGCTGCAATGAATGATTTCGCGTAAGCAGGCGCAGAAAAACTCACGGCGAGAAGAGCGAAAAGAACGGCGAAAGACCGCGTAAGTGAGTACATTTGTGCCTCATCTTTTGTGTGGACCTCAGTAAGATTATCCTGGACCGAATTCTAAGTCAGCTTAAAAGCTAACAAAAGGCCACAACAACAATAAAAATCTCACCCTGTTGTGTGAGGGGGATTCATGAATTTGAAGCGGTCTCGACTAAGATACTATCAGCTGTTCTTTGATGGTGGTCCCGGCCACTTAGGCGTTGGGTTTTTCGGATATATTGCAGGAAAATGTGGATCGATTAAAGGGTCCGGCGGAGCGAATGGAAGCAGGGGTACAGAAGGGCTGTCGTTATCTCCAGGGAATGGATTGAAATTTGGAACTGGAGGTTGCGGCCATCCTGAATCGGGCATACCTGGCTCCTGCGGCGGACTTATATTCGGAAGATCGCCGCCGGGGCTCACGGGACAAACACTCTTTTTGGGATCGCAGTTGGGCTGCTTGCCACCAGGTCCACCTCCATTGGGGCCGGTCGCGCACATTGGATCGGTCGATCCCGGTGTGCACTGGCCGCCGTTCTTCGTGTCTAAACCCAACCTGTCGGTGTACTTGAACGGGTTGCCCCTGACGTACTGATACGTATTCATGCCGCCGCCGAGGCCAAGAGGGTCACTCTGAACATAGCGTGTCAACGTCCCGGCATAATCCCGGAAACCGTTATGGTTGTTGCCGGTCTCGGGATCGAAATACTGTCCCGGCAGGCGCAGGCTCTGCGTCGTGAGCGTGCCGCTGAACGATGACGTGTCGCCGAACGGGTTGTACTGCGCGCTCCAGACGACATTCTGGCCGCTGTCGGTGACCGCTTGCGGCGTACCCTGCCGGTCGGTGTGCGTGTAATAGACGTTGCCGCTGGTAGGGTCCACCTGACCTATCGGCCGGCTGTTCCGTCCGGGGTCCATGTAGATGTAATCCGCCGTCTGCCCGCTGTGCAGATCGTTCTCGGCGAGCAGTTCCTTCGCCGCCTGCCCGTACTGATACGTGATGGGGTAGCCGCTCGACGGGGTTTTCAGAAGCCGCTGCCCGGCGAGACCGAATTCATAGGTGGCGGACGCGCCGAGCGGGCCGGTCGCCGACGCCATCTGGTTCGCCTGGTTGTAGGTGAAGCTTGTGATCGCCGTGCCGCCGATCTTGAAGTCTGCGATATTCCCGTTGCTCGTCGTGTCCACGGTCGTCGTGCTGCCGCCCGTGACGGCGAGGCTTGCCAACTGGTTGCTGCCGCTGTTGAGGCTGGCCGTGGTCACAACACTGTTGATCGTCTGCGTCTGGACGTTGTTCACTGCGTCCCACGTCCAGCCATATGTGCCGTAGCCGCCCGCGGCGCTCGTGGCCGAGCTTAGCCTGTCGAGCGCGTCGTAGGTCAGGGTCTGGCTGTTGGCCGCGTTCGCGCTGTCGGTGATGGTGTGCAAACTGTTGCGCGCGTCATACCCATAGGTCAGGTTCGTGATGTCGCCCGCCGTGGCGTTATCCTCGCGGTTGGTCGCATTGTAGGCGTTGTCGAAGCTGTAGGTTCCGGTCACACCGTTGCCGAAAGTGAGGCTCTTGACGGGGCCGAACGGCAGCTGCGTGATGCTGCTGGCGATGGTCGTGGCCGTTCCTCCGGGCGGCGTCGCACTGATGCCGGTGACGTTGCCCATGCTGTCGCGGCTGTAGGCGACGGCGGTGCCCGACGGATAGGTTATGCCGCTGACATTATTGTTGGCGTCGAAGCTGGTCGAAGTCGCAAGCGTGCCGATACTGGTAATGACGCGGCTTTCGTTCGTGATGTTTCCGCGTTTGTCATAAGTAAAGCTATCGCTGCCCGCCTGATCCGTCGCGCTCGTCAGGCGTCCCTTGCCGTAGCCGTGGCCCGACTGGTCATACGTCTTCGAGATGTTGAGCGTGCTGTCGGACGGGAAAGAAACCGTGAGGTTGCGGTCATCGGCGTCGTAGGTGAGGTTCGCTGTCTGGCCGCCCGCGAACACTTTCTGCCGCAGGTCGCCGTCCTTGCCGTAGCGCAGGACGGTCGAGCCGGTGTCGGGGCTGGTGATACCGATGGCCTCGCTGAAACCGTCCCGCACATAGGACGTGCTGTTGCCGTTCGCGTCCTGCACGTTGGTAAGCCGATTGTGCGCGTCCAGAGTGAACGTCGTCGTGCCGCCCGGCGACGGGTCCTGCCGCGTCGCAAGCCGGTTGAGCGCGTCGTAGGTGAAATTCCAGGCGTTCGAGAGCGCGTCGGTGACGCTCGTCAGGTTGCTGTTCGGGTCCCAGGCGTAGGTAACAGTATTCGAGTTCGCGTCAACGTCCGTCAGCTTGCGCCCGAGCTTGTCGAAGGTGGCCGTGCGCGAGTACGTCGTGGCGTTGGAGCTGTTCTTGATGTTCATCGCCGTCACGTCGCCGAGCGCGTCGAGCGTCAGGTTGATCGTGTTGCCGGGTAGATCGGTGATGTTCGTCAGACGGTTCGCGGTGTCGTAGGTATAGCTCAGCGTCGAGCCGTCCGGCCGTTCAACGGAAGTCAGATTGTTCGCCGGATCATGCGTATAGGTCGTGACGTAATTACCGCCGCTCGGGTCCACCGTGACGGTGTTGAGGTTGAGCCGCGTATCCCACCCGAGCGTCGTCGTAACGCTGTTGGGATCGACG
The DNA here is from genome assembly GCA_963743135.1 of uncultured Acidobacteriaceae bacterium. Taxonomy (GTDB): domain Bacteria; phylum Acidobacteriota; class Terriglobia; order Terriglobales; family Acidobacteriaceae; genus Silvibacterium. The sequence continues at coordinate 588,816 of CAVUON010000004.1, read as the reverse complement.
ATGGTTTGGGGATAACCGCCGCCAGTGGACGACGTGATGCTGGTGACGTTGCCGACAGGGTCCGTGATGCTCGTGAGCGCCCCGCTGCTCCAGGTCAGCGTGTATTTGACTGTTGTATCCGTGCGCGGCAACTGGGCGGTGAGCATTTCGCCGGTGCCATTCCACGTCCATTGCGTCTCGCGCGTCTGGCCATTCGTGCTGTAGGGCGTGCTGGTGCCGGTGGTGTCGGTATCCGTCATCGTCAGCGGATTGCCGCTGCCGTCATAGGTAAACCCACGCGTGAGTCCCGTCGTCGTAATCGTTGCGGGCAGACGAACCCATGTGCCGTCATAAGCGATGGTGGTGGTCCGGGCGACGCTGCTGCCATAAGCTTCGGTGATCGAGGTCGGATTGCCGTAACTGTTGTTGGTGTAATTGGTGACGTTGCTGTTCCAGTCGGTTTTGCTCGCGAGATAGGCGTTGGCGTCATAACTGAAATACGCATACGCCTCCGCCGTCGATCCCGTCGGGTGGCGGTGGATTTCGGTGAGTTGAAAGGCACCGTTGGGGGCGTCGGAGAAGTAATAGGTGTCAGCCACGCCGAGCGCGTTGGTGACGGTGGTGCTGTTCGAGCCAAAAGAAAAGGTCGTGCCGTTGGCGATGCCGCCCTGCTGGCTGTAGACGGCCTCGCCATCGCCGTCGTACTCCCAGCTTGCCGCCGTGTTTCCGTTCTCGTCTGTGACGCTGAGAAGGGTGTAGGGAAACACCGATTGCGTCGTATAGACATCGTAGGCGTAGGTCTGGCTCGTGGCGGGACTGGTGTTGTACGAAACCGACGTGAGCAGAGTACCCGCGTTACCCGTATAGCTGCCTACATGGCCGTAAGTGGTGTAGCCGTAGCTGACGACAAGGCTGTCGGGCGTCGAGACGCTGGAAATCAGGTTGTTGTCGTTATAGGTGAAGCTCAGGCTGCGCCCGTAGGAATCGGTCACCGATTGCAACAGGTTGGGGTAATAGGTGGACGGCGAGGTCGCGCCGTCGATGATCACGCTGACCGAGTAGGTTCCGCTGTAAGAAAGCGTCTGCTGGTAGCCGTTGCGGGTGGTGATGGTGTTGAGCTGCCCCCATCCCGAGCCGCTGTCGGTGTAGCTCTCCTGGGTGTCGTTGTGGTCCGTAAGCGTCCAGGTCGAGCCGGATTGCGTGAGCGTATAGTCCTGATCGGTCGGCGGAACCCATGTGCTGCCACTCAACGTAAAGGTAATTTGCTGCCCGTTGGGACGTTCGGCGACGACCTGCGTGTAACTGCCTCCGCTGCCCGTGAATTGCAGGAACCCATCGTAATTCGTCCGCCAAGGAGAAGGGGGAGGAGCGTTTCTGTAAGAGACGTTTGTGGTGATTTCGGGAGCTGACAAGGTTCCCGCGAGCGAATTGGCGTTCAACAGTTGCCCCATGCTGTTGTAATAGCGGATGAACTGCAGCGGGTTCGGCCCCGCCGTCGTGTAATCCACGGCATGCAGGAACACGTTGCCGGTCGCGACATCCACCGGATCGCCCGCCCCGACGTTGCCTGGATTGCCTGTCGGGGAACCGAGATCGCCCGGCCCCGTGTTGCCGTCGCACCCGGATGAGGCGTAGATGAACCCGTTTGCCGCGTATGAACAGTCGCCGAGTTGCGCCTTCGCATGCGGCGCGACGAGCGCGGCTCCCGCCATCATCATCGCCGCCAGCACGGGTTTTCGTGTCGCGCGCTTTGCGGCTTTGACGAGTGCGCTCCCCGCCCTCTTCATCGCCGCAAGCAGCGGCGATTCTTTTTCATCACTTGGTGCCGGTTGGTCGAGGGCCTCGTCGACGTCGGTGTCGTTGAGGGACAATTCGGGGGGGATGAGATCGTGGGGCATGGGGACCTGTCGCGGAAGTTGATAAAGGAACCATCAAATTCAACCGGAAGGAATCCACGCCTAGCACTCCCGCGCTCGCTCGCCAAACGGAAAGAATCCACAGGTAGGTTGTTGCCGGTAATGGGTTGCTTTTCGATCAGCGAGATACGAAGGCGGCGAAAGCTAAGCGTTTTCGATTTCGGAAGGCTCGCCGGGCCGCTCCGGCTCGGACTGCGGCGGTTGTTCGCCTATTGGGGCCAGATACGCGTAGCCGTTAAATCCGCCGATGGGTAACCGGTCGAGGAAAAGATGAATGACCCCGGTGCTCTCCTGCCTTGCGGTACCGATCTCAAGCCAGCGGCCATACTTCTTGCCTTCCCGTTTCAGGGCGAAGGCGGTGTGCGTCGGCGCTTTGCTGTCGGTCATGCGAACGGGCTATCACGGTTCCATGTGCGAGAAAAGCCGATTTTGTTCCGCGTGATAAGTGTCCTCGTTGACCTCGCCGCAACTGACCGCGTCATGGTGCCACGGGTTCAGCCAATCCATCGTGTCCGAAAGGAACGCAATGGCGGCATAGGCCGCTTCCGGGAGTGAGACGGCTCGGCGGGCGAACTCCGCTGCCGCCGCTTTGAACGCCCCGCGCGTTCCCTCGGTGCGTTTGCCCTGTGCCGGTTGGGGCTCCGGGACGTGGCGCGTCAGTGCCGATGCAACCCGCCGGAATTGTTCCCTGAGCATCCCGGACAAACGAAGAGTCTTCCGACATTGGATGGGACTTCGGTCGTCGCCGCGAGGTTCCCGAGGTTCGCGGCTCTCAGCGTTCTCGTCCGTGTTTATCGCGCTGTCGCTGTCGCGCAGCCTCCAGGTCCTGTTCCTGCTGCCGCTGTTGCGCCAGCTCGGCGGTGTAGCGGGTGAAGTCGATCACGTCCTCGGCTTCGGCCTCGCGCTTTTCTCTGATGCGTTCGCCTTCGCGCAATTGTTGCGGTGTCGGCGTCGGCGCAAACAGGGATGCGAAGGCATCGCTCGCCGCGTCCAGGGTCTTGCCGATGGTCCGCGCGGCGGTGTTGAGTGTGGCCGTCGCGGCCCTACCGGGAATTTTCGATCTCCTGCCGCGCGTCGTGACCTTCCCCGCAGCGACGAAGCGCCGCTTCGCCGAAACTCTCGCAGGCTCCGGCATTGGTGTCCGTAGTGTGCTTTCTTTTTTCCTGCTGCCCGCCTGTGCCTGCCGCTGCTCCGGCTCCACGAATTTCCTATCCACTTTTTCCTTGTCGATGGCCGCGTTGATAACGGCATCCTGCCATTTGCGGTCGGCGCGCTCCCGGTCCCATGTCGGCTCGGGCTTGGCCTGTTGCCGTTCCTTCTTTTCCTGCCGTCCCTGCTCCCGGATGAACGTCTGCGCCATCACGACGGACGGCAGGTCGTCCCGCGACAGATCCGAGAGCCGCGCGCGTATCTTTGAGGCCGTGTCGTCGAGAATGCGCTTGCCGAGCGCATGTAATCCGCCTTCGCGGTCGATGACGACGAAGTCGCGCTTTTCGCCTTTGGCGAGGATCATCCCCTCGTGTTCCAGAGCCGCCTGAAAGCTGGCTCCGCAGTCGGAGCGCTCATAGCAGGAACGGATGGTGTTGCGGACTTCATGCGGGCCGAGGCCGAGACGCCGGGCCTGTTCTTCCTCGGCGCGGGTCGGCGCGTATCTGATCCTGTCGGGGCGCTGGTTCGTTACCGGCTCCAGCCCAAAATGTAATTCCAGCTCGCGGCTGATTTTCTTGAGCCGTTCCTTGAAGAATGGCAGCGGTATCGCGGTCAGCGTGTTTTGGTCAATGCGGCTCCAGGCGACGTGCATGTGCTCGTCGCCGTTGCGTTCGTAAGTGTGGAACGATATGGCGCGGGGCTGGCCGGTGAGACCGAGCATCCGCTCGATCCGGTCGGCGGCCTGTTCCCATTGCGGACGCGTGAGCGTCTCCCCTTCCCGGTTCCGCACCTGGACATGGAAGAAAGGCTGCTCGGCTTTTGTCGCCCTGCTCATCGCGTCGATGCAGCGGAAGGCGTCTTTTATAGTCGTCGCCGCAAAACCGCGCAGCTCCCACAATTCGGCGCGCTGCCCGTCCTGGCTGGTCTCCATATAGGCAGCCAGCTTCGCCCCGTTATTGTGGGTCGTGCCTTTGGAAATCATAGGCGGTCCTTGCGCCCCAATATCTCCAGAATTCGGGCCAAAGCGGCGCGAACTTCGGCCAGGGCGGCGAAGCATTCCCGCGTCGTGAGGCTGGTGCCTCCGGCGTTCAGGACATGGGCAATCTGATTCAGATTGCTGCCCACCTTGTTCAAGGCCGCCGTCGCGCGTCCAAGCGCCTCGGCGTTCACAGGTGGGCTACGCCGCGCGCGCGGACCGGGGGTTCCAAGACCGCAGGCGCGGAGAAAGCTCGGGCGGCTGAGCCCGACTTCCCGCGCGCGGCCGTCGATCTTGAAATATTCCTCGTCGTCGCAGGCGACGGGAATCTTGCGCGAGCGCACGCGCTTCTGGCTGCCACTCCGCCTGGCGAGCGGCGGCTGCGTGTTGTCGTTCGCCGTCATGGGCGCACCGCCCATGATTGAGGCGCGACAACGCGGTTAAAGCCGAATGGCGCGGAAACGGGCACGGTTTCCGCTGCGCCGCAGGGCACATGGGAGGGGATGCAACGGGGAGGGGCGAAGCCCTGCCCCTTGCCAAGTTGAGCCACCGCGCCGTCCGAAGGATGGCGGCGCGTGGCGTGGCGCGTGTCACACGCGCACAACTTGCTGCCGCTGATATTCGCATCAACCATGAGGCGAATGGAATCGAGAATTTGATTCGCCGCAAATAAAAATGCGCCCGACTCGCATATCGTTCCGCATCCGAATCGCAGCGAGGGCAGCAGGAAGCAAAGAAGATTGCGCGAACGGGCAACAATCGAATCCGGCGGCAATTTTTGCCGGGCGATTGCCAAGTGAACATGAAAAAGGGGCAAGGTGCTGAGAGCACCCTGCCCCGAAATGCGGCAATGATTAAGCTGCTTCTTCCTCGGGCTGCCGGTCGGCGGCGCGAAGTTCGCGAATCTTGCTGTCCGCGAGATCGGCGACTTTGCTGAGAGCCAGTAGATCGCTCGCGTTGAAGGTGGAAGAGGTCTGGTACTTCCCGGCCTCGTCCTTGTAGCTGCGCTCGAAGGTGACGCTGTAGAAGACGCCCTTCGGGTTCTGGTTGCGCCAGATCGCGGCTGATACCGGATACAGGCTGAGTTTCGCTGCGGGTTTACGTGTGTCGGACATGATGTTCTCCTTTTGGGTTGAACGGCTGCATGATCGCAACCGATGCAAAGTCCAAAGCGCACCGAAAAGGCGGGACCGTCAAAGGCGCGAAGCGGCATCGCAAGAATTTTTCCGACCGCGTAGCGGTGCAAGGAAAAATTGTGAGAGGCCACCCTTTGACGGGAAACGCCGGGTGCGCGAGAATTTGCATCGTGGTTGGTTGCGACTATGCAAGCCGGAAAAGCGGAAGGCGAGAATGTCTCCGGCACACAGGCGTACCGCGCGATACAGATTAAACATCCGGCTTGCGTGGCTATGGCGCATGGAAACGAGGGGGACTGCCTTCCCGTTTCCTTAGTCTGACGCGGATCAAAGGACGCGGAATGCATCGCCGGTAAATGTTCTCTGCAAGCTCCGCATGGGGCGCATGGCCTCGCATAAGCCCGAGATTGTCACTTCAAGCGCAATTGGCGACTGATCATCGATCAGCGAACAGGTCAAGCAAGTGTGCGGGATGGAACGAGAATGTAACGCCGCTTCTCGGGAGAAGCCAACCGCTGACAGATATTTCGGGAAGCGGGTATTCCGGCGACGGTTCTGGCGATTCAGGGCCAGTGAAATTCGCCTCGGTAATCCAGGAGTGAATTTCCGAGCTGCGGTCATTGACTTTGATGGTCATGCCTCGTGTGAAAAATCTGGTGCCGTAGGCGACATAGCGATGATCTTTTGCTTTCAGCGTGTAAAACGAATATCTGAGTTTCCGCAGGCGGCGGTGGGCGGCAATCTTTGCGATATTGATCTCGAACGAAAATTGCTCGCTGTCATCGCGGAGAACGTTGATTTTTTCCTGGGCCGTATTCGGGTCGGAGACAAGCGTTGAGCCATCGACTTCGACCATGTCGATCCTGAAGATATCGCTGATCCTTCCTTGGAACACTACGTCTTCCGGAAGATCGATATACCATATGAAATCGACATCGGGCTGCGTGAAGTGATGCGCGAGAAAACCTGGATGAAGATAGATTACGAACCGAAGCCTGTCGGGTGCGCAAATCTTCTCAACCGCTTCGTCGATCCAGAGGCAGAAACAATTCTCTGCCAGAGCCCCGGCCTGTTCGGAGGTCGGAAATCGTTCGCCGGAGACCTCTACAAGCTCAAAGGTCGTTCTTAAATTATGACAATAGACGCCGTGCGCGGCGGCGAGATCAAAATAGCGTTCCATGTCGTGGCCGAATTCCGGATCGTTGAGGAAGCCGAAGCGCGCATTCAGAGCCGCCGCGAGGCTGTCTCCGGGCGTCGCATGCTCCTGTGCTGAAGCCGGGAGCGGGATGTCCGGTCCGGAATCCGTTGCTGCGCCGTTTTCATTCGGCGGCGCGGCCTGAGCATCGAGCCATCCGATCCGTGGTCTGTAGGCCGTTCCGCGCCTGTCGGGAATGACGATCCTGATGCGACCGTGTGTCTTTGGGTCGGCGCGCTCGTAATAGGCATCAAGCTTTCTCCGCAGTTGCGCGACGAGTTTCTTGCCCGCGAGCGCCGGAACCTCCGGCGGGTCTTCCATGAATGTCCTGAAGCGATGCCTGTAGAACTCTTCGACGATCATCTTGCCGGTCGGTTTCGGCTTGTCCCTCATAAAGGGAGGATCGTAGCGCCCGGCGTGGTCGATTTCGACGAGATAGCGCAGCAGCTCGGGCAATATCGGACGGTCCCTGAAGTCCTCGTGCGCGAGGATTCGCTCGACCTGGGACAGAACCAGCGCGTGAGGCGGAGCCTTCCGTTGTCGCGCCCGCGAGAGCGTATCCGGGGTCATAGGACCTCCAGAGGGATTTGATGGTCCCCTCAGGGAGATTTGAGGGCTGCTCAGATTCTAGGGCAAACCGGCCAGTGAGCCGTAAATCGCCCTGCTCGCCCGAACGTCGCCGCCGCGTCGCCATCGGTGACGGTGAGGGCGCAGACCAAATTCCCAGGCTCTGATCAACTCGAACCATTCGCACGAGGGAGCGCGGCCTAATGAACAATCTCGAAGCGCGGATGGCTCCAGTCGCAGGTCTTGCTGAATTTCTGAAAGGAAGGCCTCGCGCGCTGCGGGCCGGAGAAGTCGCCGCCCTGCTCAGCGTGTCCGAGAGGCTCGTTTACAAGCTGGCCTCCGAGCGACGCATTCCGGCCTTCAGAATTGGCGGCGCGTTGCGCTTCGATCCGGCGGCGCTCGCGCATTGGCTGCACGACAGAACGTATCTCGGCGGATGAATTTCCGGAAAGGGGTGGACCGTGCGCGACTTTACGACCCTTGCGAACGAAACGGGTGAAGGAAAGGGACGGCAGGAAAAAGAAACAGCGGTGATGCTTTCCGCCGATGCCGACGACGAAACCTTCCACGTCCAGGCCGACGGCTTTTATGGGCCTGAGAAAGGATTCCACGATGCCGAACAACTCCGGAAACAACAGCGACCGCATTGACGCCCTTCTCCGGCGCGAAGCGGCACTGAAAGCGGCCATCGCCGCCGAAAAGATCCGGCAGCAGAAACGGAAAGAGAAGATGGACGCCCGCGTCTTCGCCATCATGGGCGAAGCGCTGACGCGGTATGCCGAGCGGTCGCCGGATTTCCGGCTGATGCTCCGGCAGGTTTTGCAATCGGCGGAACTGCGCGACACAGAGCGCGCGTTTCTCGCCGCGAACGGCTGGCTGTAGCTCTCAAAAGGAGGGCGGCATGGCGGTACTGTTCATTCTCGTTTTGCCCGTACTGCTGATGATGTTCGCCTTGAACGCGCATGTGAAGGCGCAGCGGCGCAAGCAGATTAAAGCGGCCTATGACTTCGCTCCCGCGAACGTGCATGGGGGCGCGCGCTTCGCCGGTAACGACGATTTGCGGAAGGCGGGATTATTCAAATGAATGAGGGCATCCCAATCGGTTATTCCCCGGACGGCCGCCATGCGCTTCACTATCGCGGTTCCGGTCATCTGCTCACCGTCGCCGCCGCGCGCACAGGCAAGGGTGCGACGCTGCTGATCAACGCCCTGCTCTCCTGGCGCGGCTCCTGCATCTGCATCGATCCCAAGGCCGAGAATGCGGCAGTGACGGCACACCGGCGCGCGCGGTTCGGCAGGGTTTTCATTCTCAACCCGTTCAACATGCTCCCGGACGCGCTGCGCGGCCTGAAACAGGCGCGCTTCAACCCGATGGACATTGTGGAGGTTTCGTCGCCCGCGTTTCACGCCCAATGCGACAAGCTCGCGGTCGGGATCGTGCCGGATGATCCGCAGTCGCTTCATTTCCCGACCCGAGGGCGAACTCTGGTTTCGGGTGTCATCGCCGCATTGAAACGCCACGGCAAGCCCGCCGAGCAGAATCTGCCGACGGTCGCGCGGGTCATCAACGGCGACATTATCGGCTTTTGCCGCCTGACGGTGCAGCAGACCACGGACCCGTTCATCGTCGACAAGCTAAGCAGTTTTGCGAACGCCGATCCCGCGAGCCACGAGGTGCAGGATGTGATCTCGACCGCGCGGGCGCAGGTCGCGTTTCTCGGCAACGCGGCGATAGCCGAAAGCCTCAGCGGTTCCGATTTCCGTTTCAGCGACCTCAAGCGGAAGCCCGGCACGACGGTCTATATCTGCCTGCCGCTCGGGATGCTCGATGTCTGCGACAGGTATGACCGGATACTTACGGAAACCATGCTCGCGGACCTTCTCAATGAAGGGCAGAAGGGGAAAGGAAAGCGTGTCCTCGCCATCATCGATGAAATGGCGCAGCTCGGGCCGCATATGAAGTCGCTCGAAAACGCGATGGGCATGGCATCCGGGTCTATGGGACTGCTCTTGTGGTGCGTCCTGCAGGACCTTAGTCAGCTCAAGGGCATGTTCCCGCAGACCTGGGAAACTTTCATCCAGAATTGCGGCGTGACGACCTGGTTTGGAGCCAGGGACCAGACGACGCGCGATTACGTGTCGCGGCTCTCCGGGACCTGCGAGGTTTTGTCGCGCTCGCGCGGCGTCTCGTTCGACAACTGCGGCTGGCCGCATGTGAGCGACAGTGCGAGCCAGCATTCGCGGCCCCTGCTCCTTCCGCATGAAGTCGGGCAGCTTGCTCCCGACGAAATGATCGCGTTCGTGGAAGGCGTGCGCTGCGGGCCGGTGAAGGCGAAGCGGAAGCCCTACTGGAAGGTGTTTCCGTCCGGCGCGTATCGCAGGAATCCTTATGCGGGAAAGAAGAATAGCGGCTTTCTGGAGTGGCTGTTCGGGTGATTTATGCCGAAAGCGCAGAACAAACCGGACATTGACGCGCATCGTTTCGCGGGAGTCCTTGCGGGCTTTGATGTCTGCAACGCCAGCGACGAGGAAGCCCTGACCAAGGGACTCGCGCTGCGGCGCATGGCGGTGAAGGCAGGGATGCGGATTGTCGATCTGCTGGAACTGCCCGAAATCAAGGAAGCCATCGATGACCAGTTAAGTCCGAAGCGTAAACCGGACCCGGCGCTGCGGGGTGCGCTCGAACAGGCTGCGGCGCTGCGGGAGGAACTGACGGAGCGCACGCGCGATGTGCGAAAGCTGGCCGACCTGTTGCGTCAGCGGGAGGAAGAAGCGCGGGCGGAGCGCAAACGGCCTCCGGTCGCCACGGCAACGCCGAAAGTGGCCCCCGGCCCGCGTGTCCCCAGGCGCGCCGCGCGGGACCCATGGTGGGACGACCCGGTAATCGGATCGATTTTCTACGTTATCGGCTGGGTCCTCGGGATATTGATCGCGCAGCATTTCTGCCAGTGATGGCGGGAGGTTTTATGGATTGGGAATCGGTGAAAGATCGCATGCGGGCCGGGTTTCGCTGGCTGGGGCAATTCCTGCTGCTTCAGAACCTCATGCTGTACCTGTTCGCCTGCGCGACGTCAGACGGCGTTCTGGGACTGAGGGCGTACATCGCCTTTCTCTATCACTGCTGCCAGTGGAAAGGCCGGTGACGCGATGGACAAGAGGATCGACTATTCGCAATTCACGGGCGTGGATAGCGCCGAAGCGCTACGCCGCGTCGATCCGCGCCGCGAGACGCTTTCGCAGCCCGTTCGCGAGCGCGTCCCGGATTACACGCAAAGGCAGCAAGAAAGAGAAGGACGCAGCGAGTGGAGCGGTGGAAGCATGGGCGGCGGAACATGGGCAGGAAGATCGAGGTGAACTATGAACAATGCAATTGAAAGACTGCGTGAAGGTGAGCGGATGCTCGATGCCGAACGGCGTCTGCTGAACGTAGCTCTGGCGAGGCTCGGCGAGACGGAAAAGCGTCAGGAAGCGCGGCGCACGGGGAGGCTGGTCTTCGGCCTCGATCTCACCGGAAGCCGCGAGCCGGGCCTGAAGCACGCGCGCATCGCCACGGCGGCGATGTTCGACGCGATCCGGAGATTCGGCAGCATCGAGGTCAAGCTCGTTTACTATCGCGGGACGGACGAATGCCGCGAGAGCGAGTGGTACGCCGACGCCGATGTCCTGCGCCAGTCGATGCTGAAGCTCGCCTGCGAGAGGGGCCTGACGCAAATCCGAAGGATCATGCGCGTTGCACTGTCGGAAAAGGAAAGGCTCTCCGGCCTCGTGTTCGTCGGCGACCATTGCGAAGAGTGCCACGATGAGCTTGTCGGCCTCGCACGGCAACTCGGCGAAAAATCCGTTCCCCTGTTTCTGTTCCATGAATGCGACGACTGCAACCTCGATTCCCTGAAGGCCAAGCCCCTGTTCAAGGCGATGGCCGAGGCGAGCGGCGGCGTCTATGTGGAATTCAAGCCCGACAGCGGCCAGGTGTTGCGCGAGCTGTTGCCGAACGTTGCCGCGTTCTCGGTGGCGGGAGCGGTCGGCGTTCAACGCCTGGCGCTGCCCGTGACGCCGGAAGCGAAAGAACTGCGGAACCGTCTGCTGCTGTCGTCGGGCGGAAACAGAGCGAAAGTGTGACGCGACAAAACATCCCGAGGAGGATTTATGACACCGCTGAAAACAGATGTGCTGTCGTCCGACCTGCCAGGCGAATGCTGGAAGGCCGCATCGGAGATCGTGCCGCCGGGCAACGCGTTCTCGGAAGAATTCTGGAACGCGGCCTCGCGGCAGATGCTGACCGGCCTGATCCTCCACATGGCGAACGTCTGCCCGCTCGAAAAACGGACGGTCGAATCGCTGCTTAAGCTGTGCGAGGGCGGTGTCGCGGCGATCAAGGAGATTCGCGCGAACACCCGAAGCGGCGCGGTCCGGGCGTGGCTCCATCCCGCTTCCGCCGAGACGAACGATCACACCACGGCAGCGATCCTGGCCGAATGCGCGGCCAATTTACATCGCTTCCTGCTTTCGCAACCGCCGGAAACGCGCTAAGCGTGGGGCAGCAGGAAAGGAAGAGGACGATGGACGCGGAACTCGAAAGCTTCAAGACGAATATCGATCTCCGGGCCTATGCGGCATCGCAGGGCTACCAGCTCGACCGCAAGGCGAGCTGGCGGGGAACGTCGGTGCTGCGTCATCCCACGAGCCACGACAAGATCGTCGTCAAGCGCGGCATGGACGGCCATTATGTGTATTTCTCGGTGCGCGACGACCGCGACAACGGCTCCATCATCGATTTTGTGCAGTTCCGGCAAGGGTTGAGCCTCGGCGCAGTGCGGAAGGAATTGCGCCCCTGGATCGGCCAGCCTCCGGTGCCGGTCCCGGCCTTTCCCGTTCTCTACAAAACCGAAAAGGACCGCATGAAAGTTGAGGCCGCATACGCAAAGATGCGCGATGCGACCGACGGCCATCCTTATCTCGAACGGCGGCGCGCCCTGCCCCCATCTCTGCTTGCGGACGAGCGATTCGCGGGCCGCATCCGCATCGACGACAAGGGCAATGCGGTAATGCCGCATTTCGACGCCGAAGGCCTCAGCGGGTACGAACTCAAGAACGTCGAATTCACGGGCTTCGCCTCGGGCGGCGCGAAAGCGCTGTGGCTCTCGAATGAGTTTCCGGACGATAAAAGGCTGGTGATCACGGAGAGCGCCATCGACGCCCTAAGCCATGCGGTGCTGTTTCCCGATCAACACGCGCGCTATGCCTCCGTCGGCGGCAAGCCAAACCCGACGCAACCCGAATTGATCCGGGCAGCATCCGCGCGCATGCCGCATGGAAGTGAAATCGTCGCCGCGATGGATGCCGACGCGGACGGAAGGAAGCTGGCGGAGATTGTCAGGAAGGCCGTCGAGATGACTGGCCGTTCCGATCTCCGCTTCGTGGCGCAGGAGCCTTCAGGCTTCAAGGACTGGAACGACCAGCTGCGCGCCAAACCTCAACCGCTGCTTCCGTATCGCCCGGAGGTGCCTTCCGTCGCCTGAGTTTCGATAAAGCGGGAATGGAAGGCGTGAAACGCCGTGAATGCCCATTCGCCAATCCGACGTGAAGAAACGGCATTCGAGCGCCACTACACGCCTCAACAACTGGCCGAACTGTGGATACTCGACGAAAGCACCATCCGGCGTCTGTTTCTCGATGAGCCCGGCGTCCTGAAATACACGCGCTCCCATTCGCGCAGCGGGCGGCGGGAATATATCACGCTCCGCATCCCGGAATCCGTGGCAAGGCGGGTTTATGCGCGCCGAACGAGTTAATATCGGACACATGCTGACGATCTGGCGGCGGCACACAAAATCCTGCCCGTACCGCACGAGAGGCCGCAACGTCCTCAAATGCAACTGCCCGCTCTGGGCAGATGGCTATGTCGCGGGCAAACGGGTGCTGCGGCAGTCGCTCGGGACGCGCGACATGGCCCGCGCGCGTAAGAAGGCCGTCGCGCTTGAATCGCCGGATAACCGCACCTGGAAATCCGTTGCCGACGCCGTCACGGCGTTTCTCGATCATTGCGATAGCGAGGGCCTGCGGTTTTCGACCTTCCGCAAATATCGCAACAGCCTGACGAAGCTGCGCGAGTTCTGCGAGACGCGCGGGATTGAGTGGGTTAGCGAGCTGGATATGGATGCGCTCGATGCGTTCCGCGCGGGCCGCAGTCTCAAACCGATCACGTCGATCAAGGAGCTTCAACTGCTGCGCCAGTTCTGCGGCTTCTGCAAGGACCGGCGCTGGCTCGATGACAACGCCGCGAAGCGGATCAAGCCGCCGCGCAACATCAGGCCGAACGATGTGGAGCCGTTCTCGCTTGTCGAAGTCGATGAAATCATCAAGGCCTGCGACCGCATCGGGCAGACGACGTATGAACGGTTGAGGGCGCGGGCAATGGTGCTGGCGCTTCGCTATACGGCGCTGCGTCTCGGCGACGTGGCGATGCTGGCCCGCGACCGCGTCACCAAGGACGGGAAGCGCTGGCGGGTTTTCCTGCGCACGGAAAAGAGCGGCAAGCCGGTGTTTCTGCCGATCCCCGCCGAGCTGAAGGCCGCGCTCGATCTCGTCCCCCTGCCCCGTGGCTGCGGCGATGAATCGAAGTATTTCTTCTGGAACGGCGTCAGTTCCGAGCGTTCGATGAAAAGCATCGTGGAACGCTGCCTGCGTACCGTGTTCAGGAAATCGGGCGTGCCGCGCGCGCATGCTCACCGCTTCCGGCACACGCTGGCGACGGAACTACTGGGGCGCGGCGCGTCATTCGAGGACGTGGCCGACGTGCTCGGCAACAGTCCCGACATCGTGCGCAAGCATTATGCGAAGTGGTCCCCTGCCCGGCAGACGCGCATTGATGAGCTGATGGAACTCGTTCACGCGGGAGCGCACTGGAAATCCGGCGATGCCGGGGAGACAATTCAATAATCAACTCCGCGCGACGGGTCCAGCTTCAAAAGCAAAGAACGCGGATACCAATCCAGACAATCAGGAATAGCACGGGGATCGAATTCATCCAGAGGTGATAATCGCCCCGGATGCGCTTCGGCAGCCGGTGCTTGTCGTAGCCGAGCACCAGCCGCGCGTCTTCCGGGCCGCCGAGCAATCGCTCGATGTCTTCGGCTTTTCTCCACCAGTAGAGGATGTATTGATGGACGCGGATATTGTTGACGAACCACAGAACGGCGAGCAGCATTCCGGCACAGCAAAAACCTTCGGCTGCGAGCCTGCGTGAGTCTGGCAGATCCTTGTTCTTCGTGATCTCCCAAACCGCCGCCATGATGGCGGTGTGGAACGTCACAAAGTAGCTGTTCCGGGTCCAATAGGAATCGACTTGAAAGCGCCAGGTGTCGAGCGCCAGCTTAAGTGTGTCGCGGAGTTGTGTCTGGTCCACGGTCGTTCGTGCTCCCGTCCGGCTTCGGCTCCATCATCGCTTACTGAGCCTCGGCCTCGCCACTATGGGCACATTTTGGGCACGAACGAAACTCGCGTCTATAAGCTGCTGAATTCAGGGTGGATATTTGGTGCCCGGAGGGGGACTTGAACCCCCACGACCGGTTAAGGTCTGCGGATTTTAAGTCCGCTGCGTCTGCCGATTTCGCCATCCGGGCACTCCCTCATCGTATCTGAAGAACCCGGCATCGGCACCCCATGCAACCCGCAACCTCATGCATTTGTGATCGCATTTTTCCGCGTCACAGCCAGCGTCCGCCTAGATGCGAAGACAAGGGGCACAACGGCCCCCAGCGCAAAGATGCTATTGCCAATTCTCACCGCGACGCCGCTCCCGCCAATGGCCGGCTTTTCAATAAAAGCGTGCCACGCATACGCAAGCGCCGCGCCACTGCCGAGCGCCAGCTTGTGGCGCATGTTCCAGCCCACCCGTCGCGACCAAAGCAAAACAGCCACAGCCACGCCCAGATCGACAGCCAGAATCGCCGCTGCAGCGCCCCAGTTCCATTCATTCGGCGTAAGCAATACGGCCGATCCAGCCGCCAGCGCCAGCGCGTCTACTGCCCCACGGATTCGGTATCCAACCGTTGATCCCGTTCATCAACGCGTCATTCTGCCCACGCAATCTGAACGCGATCACAATCAGAACAATGCAAACCATACCTGCCCCAGCCAATTGCGCCGGCGACGATACAAAATGATCCCGATGCATGCCCATCATGGTAGTACTCGCCACCCCAAGGGCAAACAACAGGCTCGTAACAATCAATCCTGCGCGGCCCAGCACATAAGGCAGGTGACAGATGTAACGCAACGCAACTGATACAAGCGATACGGGTCTACTGAACCAAAGACGTCGATAGCGTTTCTCCGATAGGTGCGCTTCGAAGTCAATACCATCAAGCGGTCATTTCCTCAAGAAAAGACCACACTGCACCGTGGCCAGCAAGACTAAACACTGGGAGAAATGCCTTAGAATCGCGTTGGAAACCGCCATGCGTCTTCGTTACTTTGTCGCGACCTCCATATTCCCGGCCATCATCGCCGCCGGACAGGTCCATCCTCTTCGCGCCGGCACTCCGCTCACCCGCCAACAACAGGCGCTCCAAATGCTCAACCGCTTTACCTTCGGTCCGCGGCCTGGCGAAGTCGATGCGGTCATACGGCAGGGACCCGACGCGTGGTTTGAGCAACAGCTCAACCCGGCAACCATTCCGGACACAGTTCTCGATCAGCGCCTAGCGGCCTATCCATCGCTATACCTTCCGCCCGACGAACTGCTGCTGCAGTTCCCCTCCAACCAGATCATCCGCCAGATAGCCGAAGGCAAGCGGCGCTCTCCGCCAGATCCTGTCCTGGCCGCTGCCTATGAAGTGCTCGTAACCAAATGCAACCAGCGTAAAGCGGAACAGGCCACGCAGAATGCGGCCGAACCCACCGATATGCAGCAGCGCGACACCCGCATGCAGCAGCAGGCCGCGGCTCAGGTCATCGCCAATGAAGTCCTGACCTTCCCCAAAGATCAGCGAATGCAGGCCATCGTAAAACTTCGGGTTGAGCAGCGCATCACGCTCACGAAATTCATTGCCGATCCACAGCGCGGGCTGCTCCTCGACAGTTTCACTCCCCGTGAGCGCGAGCTTTTCTACCTCATGGCCGGAGGACCCGACGGAATCCGCGTCATCGACAACGAATTTCAGCAGGCCAAAATCTTGCGCGCCATTCTCAGCGAACGCCAGTTGCTCGAAGTCATGACCGACTTCTGGTATAACCACTTCAACGTCGATATCCGTAAGGAAGCTGCCCAGTGGTACGCCCCCACCTATGAGCGCGACGCCATCCGCGCACACGCCCTCGGCAAATTCAGCGACCTGCTTCTCGCCACCGCCCAGCATCCGGCGATGCTGTGGTACCTCGACAACTGGTCCAGCATCGGCCCCGATTCCCAGGCCGCTGGTCGCGCCAAAAAACAGCGCGGCCTGAACGAAAATTACGGACGCGAAGCCATGGAGCTCCACACCGTAGGCGTCGACGGCGGATACACACAGGCTGATGTAACCAATCTTTCCAAGATCATAACTGGATGGACCATTGACCAGCCGCAACGGGGCGGCGGATTCGTCTTCGATCCACGCAAGCATGAGCCCGGCACCATCCATTGGTTCGGCCAGAACATGCAGGACGATGGCTACGTCGAGGGGCAGCGCGCGCTCGAATGGCTGGCCGCGCAGCCGCGGACCGCGCACCATGTCTGTTATGAAATGGCCCAGCGCTTCGTCGCCGATGATCCACCACCGGCGCTCGTCGATCGGATGGCAAAAACCTGGATGGCCACGGGCGGAGATATCTCGGAAATCCTGCGCACCATGGTCCGCTCACCGGAATTCAATTCGCAGAAATACTATCGCGCCAAAGTAAAGACGCCGCTTGAGTTCGTCACTTCCGCCTTTCGCGCGACCAACACAGATCCAACCAATCCTGGCGCGCTGGTGAACGAGATCGCCCGTATGGGCGAGCCGCTCTATCAGATGCAGACGCCCACCGGTTACTCCACCACTGCCGATCACTGGATGAACTCCGGCGCGCTGGTCGACCGCCTTAACTTCTCGCTTCAATTCGCCGGCAGCAAGCTGGGCGGAATCAAATTCGACGCCCCCCGCCTGCTCGCCGCCGGGCTGCTTGATAGACCGGGCGCTCCGCTGTCGCTTCACACGAGCGGCCGCGCCCAATCCATAGCCATGACTTCATCGGAAGAAAAAAGCGGAGAAGAGCAGGCTCTCTCACTCATGGAAACTATGCTGCTCGACGGCCAGGTTTCAGAAAAAACCAACGCCGTCATCCGCAAAGAGCTGGCCAGCCAACAGACACCGCCTGAAACGCAGCCTCAAGCCGACCAGCTGCAAATCGCCGATCCTACGCAGACTCTGGACACAATGACCGCCCTGATCCTCGGCTCGCCCGAGTTTCAGATGCACTAATGCCACTGAATCCTATGTTCTGACCCGGGAATCTAGAGTTCAGGAGGCAAGCATCATGCCGCTGCAAGATCCAGCGAAAGCTACAGACTTGTCGCTCGCCTATTTGCTCTTGAGAGCCACTCTCGGCGTCAATATTTTGCTCCACGGCGTGGCGCGCCTTCTGAGCGGCCCGGGCCATTTTGTATCGACGCTCGCCCAGCAATTTCACTCAGCGCCTCTGCCGCAGTCCCTCGTTGTAGCGTTCGGCTACTCGCTGCCATGGATTGAAGCAGTCCTTGGCCTGCTTGTCCTGATCGGTTTGTTGACCCGTGTTGCGCTCTCTCTGGGAGCCCTGCTGATTCTGGTTCTCACCTTGGGCACCGGTTTGCTCCAGAACTGGCAAGTCGCCGGCCTGCAGCTCATCTATGCGGCCGTCTACGCGGCTCTACTGGCGTTCCTCAGCGCCAATCGCTTTTCGGTGGACGCGTTCATTCATCGCGACAAGTAGGAGCAGCGATCGACTTGCCATTCATATTGGATTGGCACCCTCAGGCCGCCGTCTCCGCCTCAGCCTTCAGCCGCTCGGAGTTGAAATGCGCAATCAGCGCGTCGACCACCGGCTGCAGCTTGCCTTCCATCACCTCGGAAAGCTGATGCAGCGTAAGCCCGATGCGATGATCGGTAAGCCGGTTCTGTGGAAAGTTGTACGTGCGAATCTTTTCGCTTCGGTCGCCGGATCCAACTTGCTGCTTGCGCTCTTTCGCCTGCGCTTGCTGCTGGCGTTGCACCTCCATCTCGTACAGTCGCGAGCGCAGCACGCGCATTCCCTTTTCGCGGTTCTTGATCTGCGATTTTTCATCCTGGCAGCTGACCACTGTATTCGTCGGCAAGTGCGTAATCCGCACCGCGGAATACGTCGTGTTCACCGACTGCCCGCCCGGCCCCGAAGAACAGAAGGTATCGATACGAAGGTCCTTCGCTTCGATCTTCACGTCCACTTCCTCGGCCTCTGGCAGCACCGCAACCGTGATCGCCGAAGTATGAACGCGCCCCTGCGTCTCCGTCGCCGGAACCCGCTGCACCCGATGCACGCCGCTCTCATACTTGAGCTGCGAAAAAACACGGTCGCCTTCAATAATCGCGATCACTTCTTTCAGGCCGCCCACAGACGACTCCGAGCTTGACAGCACCTCTACCTTCCAGCGATGCAACTCCGCAAACCGCGAATACATGCGAAACACCTCCGCCGCAAACAGAGAGGCCTCGTCGCCGCCTGTCCCGGCGCGAATTTCAATCACGACGTTCTTCTCATCGTTCGGATCCTTCGGCAGCAACAGCAGCTTCAGGTCCTCTTCAATCTTCGGCTGGCGAGCCTCCAGTTCCGCAAGCTCCTCCGCGGCCATGGCCCGAATATCGGCGTCGCTCTCCTGCAGCATCGCCCGCGCATCGGCAACCCCGTTCACAATCTGCCGGTATTCGCGAAACTTATCCACGATGGCCGCCAGATCACGATGCTGCTTCGCCACCTTCTGATACTTCTGCTGATCGGCAATCGTTTCGCGATCAGCCAGTTGCTCGCCTAAACTCTCATATCTGGCTTCAATTTGTTCCAAACGCTCAAACATTGGGCTTCCTTCACGCGCATCGCGCGGCTTGGCTTTAAAATGTATCAAGGAAAAAGGCGAAAAAGGGCGACGACGGTTGGGAACCGCTAAAGAAGTGCGCCGAAGGTGCGCGTATGCCGCATAACGTACCCATTTTACCGCTCTTTTGGATGCGCAAGCCATGAAAAGGACTCGCCATCCGCATCTATAGTCATTTACACCTGTCCGTCATCTCCCATGTCTTCCCGCTTCCTGAAATTCGCCGAATGCTGCGAGGCGCTCGCCGCGACAACGAAAAAACTCGAAAAGCGCGTGCTGATCGCGGACGACATGCGCAGTCTCACCCTGAGCGATGCGGC
The DNA here is from genome assembly GCA_963743135.1 of uncultured Acidobacteriaceae bacterium. GTDB lineage: Bacteria > Acidobacteriota > Terriglobia > Terriglobales > Acidobacteriaceae > Silvibacterium. The sequence goes on along the minus strand of CAVUON010000004.1, from coordinate 569,514 downwards.
GCTAACCGCGCTCTATCTCGCCGGAACCCCATTCGCCGAAACCGATCGCCGCGCGCTGAACGTAGGAGGAGCGCTCCTCTCCAAAGCTCTGGCCGAAATCAGCCACGCGAGCCCTGAAGCTATGCACGCGGCCTATCGCCGACATGGCGATCTCGGCGCCGCCGCCCGCGACCTGCTCGAAGGTCGGCCAACTTCCGGAACCCCATTGACTCTCGAAGACGTTGAAAGGGCCTTCGCCGCAATCGCCGCAGCGCGAGGCCCCGGCGCAAAGCTTCCGATCCTCCTTGATCTCCTCCACCGCGCTCAACCGGCCGAAGCGAAATACCTCATCAAGCTCGTAGCAGGCGACATGCGAACAGGCGTCAAGCAAAGCGTAGTCGAAGAAGCAATCGCAGCCGCCTACGGAGCCGAAGTAGCAGCGGTGCGCCGCGCTGTCATGCTCCAGGGCGACATCACCGACGTTGTTCGCCTGGCCGCCGCTGGACAACTCCAGCAGGCGTCGATGAAGCTCTTCCATCCTCTCGGCTTCATGCTCGCGAGCCCCGTGGATAGCGTAGAAAATGCCATCGATCGCTTCCGCGAGGAAACGGACGGCACGCAAGCGCTTCTGCGCCAGGTCATTCTTGAAGACAAATACGACGGCATCCGTTCCCAGCTCCACTGCGGTGACCCATTCCAGCCCGGTCGCGTCGAGCTCTTCTCCCGCAACCGCGAAGATATCGGCACGAGCTTCCCGGATCTCACAGAAGCCTTCTCAAACCTCAATGAACCGACGATCCTGGACGGCGAAATCCTTGCATGGAACGTGGCTGAAAGCCGCGCCCTTCCATTTTCCGTACTCCAGCAGCGTCTCGGCCGCAAGCGAGTTTCAACTGAAATTCTCCAGCAGACGCCGGTCATCTTCATGGCCTTTGACGTCTTGTATCGTGGCAACAAGTTACTGCTTGACCAGTCGCTCCGCGAACGCCGCGCCCAGCTTGAGGGTCTGATCGCGCGTCACGCGGCAACCACGACAACAGCAAACCCGCGCGGGCAGAAACTACTCTTCAACGATGGACCCAGAACAACTTTCCCTAGGCTCATGCTCGCAGGAGCCATCCACTTAGAAAATTCCGTCCAGCTCGACCGCGCCTATACAGAAGCGCGACTACGTGGCAACGAAGGCGTCATGCTGAAGACCCTGGCCAGCACCTATCAGCCGGGGCGCCGTGGCCTCGCCTGGCTCAAGCTGAAGCGCGAGCTGGCCACCCTTGACGTCGTAGTTACTGGCGCGGAATTCGGCCACGGCAAACGCGCAGGAGTCTTGAGCGACTACACCTTCGCCGTGCGCGACGGCGACACTCTGAAGAATGTAGGAAAAGCCTATTCCGGCCTCACCGACGTCGAAATCGCAGAATTAACGCAGTTCTTTCAGGAGCACACCGTTGAAAACTTCGGCGGCTTCCGCACCGTCGAGCCACTCAAGGTGCTGGAGGTAGCCTTCAACAACGTCATGCGCTCCGATCGCCACAATAGCGGTTTCGCTCTGCGCTTCCCGCGCATCCTCAGAATCCGCGACGACAAGCGGGCAAGCGAAATCGACACGCTGGCGCGCGTCGAAGAAATTTTTCAGTCTCAGCCCGAGAAACTCAGCGAGCCGACCGGCTGAAATTCGCCTAGTGATGATGCCCGTGCGAGCTTACCGCTTCCACCGGCATCACACAGCCATGCACTACCGGGCATTCCACGTGCTCAAACTGAATAGTGGTGTGGTGAATGTGAAAGTTGCGTAACAGCACCGCGTTGATTTCCTCCAGAATGCGCGCGCTTTCTGAAGGCGGAATATCCGCAATCGTCACATGGCTGGCCAGCGCATGCGTCTGCGAACCCAGGCTCCACACATGCAGATCATGAATATCCTCCACGCCCTCGATTCTCTCGAGCTTCAACCGTATTTCGCTCAGCGAAAGCCCCCGGGGCGTGCCTTCAAGAAGAATATTCAGCGTCTCTCGCACAATCGCAATCGAGGACCACAGAATCATAGCGGCAATTCCCAGCGAAAGCGCCGGATCGATCCACGTGCTCCCCGTAAAAAGAATCGCCGCGCCGCCAACAATAACGGCCGCGGTTGAAAGCGTATCTCCCAGCATGTGAACAAACACGCTGCGCATGTTCACGTCATGGCTCACCCGCCACAGCAGCGTGGCAATCGCGCCGTTCATCACGACGCCCGCCGCCGCCACCAGCATCATGATGTGCGGCTGCGCCTGAACAGGCTGCACAAAGCGATGAACAGCGGCAAATCCAATCCACACGCTGATAATGATCAGAGTGAGCGCATTCAGAAACGCCGCCAGCACGCCCGCCCGCTGGTAGCCAAAGGTCTTTTTGTCTGTAGCCGGCCGCGTCTGAAAGTGGACGGCAACAAAGGAAAGCAATAGCGCCAACGCATCCGACGCGTTATGCCCAGCCTCTGAAACCAGCGCCAGCGAGTGCGCCCGCAGCCCGGCAAGCAGAGTAATCACCACATAGGCCAGCGTAGCCGCCAGGGAAAAACGCAGCACGCGCTGCATCTTTGCGGTCGGGGGTGCGTGGACGTGCATACTTTCAGTGTATCGGGGCGCCATGCGGCCTTCAATTCTAAACAGAAGGCGCGGCAGTTCGGGGCTTGCGCGGCATCGCGCGCACCGGAACCGAGTTGGCCGTGTCCCGCAGCCCGCTCCAGTTCTCGGCCACAATTATGCTGTTCGTTGGCCGGTGCGGATCGTAGCGCACCGAGCAGGGAAACGAAAGGCGGCAATCGTGTATGTTCACATACTCCCGCAGCTGCGTCACATCTTGCGAGCATTCGTAGACCACGCCCGCAATCTCGTACTTGTAGAGGATGAGCTGCATCGCGCCCGCTCGTCCGCTTTCGCTGGGATCGACATCGGAAATATCAAGGAGCGTTCCGTCGATAATGCGTCCCGCCTTCACCAGCTGCTGGCGACGCTGCCGTTCCAGCTCTTCTTCAGTAGGCCGTTTCCGCATTGCCGACCAGGCAACAACTCCGCCAATGCACAGACCAGCTGCGGCAAGTAAACCGAGCACTTGAGGATCACGCAATGAGAGGCCATTCATATTCGACTGATTCCAGCTGCATTCCTTTGTATGTATGGATGCAGAATACCCTATCGCTGTTCCGCATTCGCCAACGTTACGCCCGCTTCATGCCCTTTCAGAATTTTTCCACAACGGCATAGCCCAGGCGTATGCTGTTGTGCATTCCGAGATACCTCTCTCGCTCACCCCGGAAGCACCCATACGCGACAGGAGAAAAACCCATGCAATGCCCCTCGTGCCGCCAGGAAGCCTCTGGCACCTTCTGCAGTTTTTGCGGAGCAACGCTCGCCGCAGCGCCTGCCGGATCTGCCGCCCCCGCGGTACCAATTCCAACCACGGCAGCCGGCAGCGGCCTGTCTGACAACGCAGCAGCCGCAATTGCCTACTTAACGATTATTCCGTCCATCCTCTTTCTCGTCCTCGATCCTTATAAAAGGATAGCGCTTGTCCGCTTCCACTCCATTCAGAACCTCGCCTTGGCCGTCGCTTGGGTGGTCGTTTGGGTGGCCCTGATGTTCGTGCACATAATGTTGCACTTCATACCTTTAATCGGGCTTCTCTTTTATCTGGTGGATATGCTGGTCGCGCTCGGCTTCTTCATCGCATGGCTCATCGCCATTATCAAGGCCAGCAAGGGCGAATTCTTCAAGCTGCCCTTCATCGGTGACTTTGCCGCCAAGATGGCTAACACCTAAGAGGAAACCAGGGCCCAAAGGCCGCCAGTGCCCAGGCTTCGGTGCGTTATACTGAAGCCTGAGCATGTCGAACCGAAAGTCTTCGCCTGCCGTGCTTTTGCGCGGCTCTTCTCTGTTTGCCTCCAAAACCCAAGCCCTATCCCCGCGCATTCGTTCAACCACCGTCGTCTGCGTCCGCCGCAACGGCAGCGTAGTCATGGCCGCTGACGGACAGGTCACGCTGGGCGAATCGGTCATCAAGCATTCCGCGCGCAAAATCCGCCGCCTCTACCAGGACAAGATTCTCGCCGGTTTCGCCGGATCGACCGCTGATGCTTTCTCGCTCTTCAGCCGCTTTGAAGGCAAGCTGGAGCAGTACGCCGGAAATCTCGGCCGGTCGGCCGTAGAGCTGGCCAAGGATTGGCGCACCGACAAGATGCTGCGCAGTCTCGAAGCCTTACTCATCGTCTCCGATCCGTTCCAGACGTTCTTGTTAAGTGGCTCCGGTGACGTGATCGAACCCGACGAAGGCATCGCCGCCATCGGTAGCGGAGGCTCCTTCGCGCTCGCCGCGGCCCGCGCTCTTATCGAAAACACCGATCTGAACGCGCACGACATCGCCGAGAAATCCCTGCGCATCGCCGGACAAATTTGCATTTACACAAACGACCAGATCACCATCGAAGAGCTGCACGCCTAAGCGCGGCTCGCACGCCGCCCAAAGGAGGCTGGCATTAATGGCTATTTATTTACCCGGAACTGCGGAAGATCAGGAGCTCGCGCTCGACGATTTAACTCCGCGCGAAATCGTCGCCGAACTGGACAAATATGTTGTAGGACAGAAAGCCGCAAAGCGCGCCGTCGCCATCGCGCTGCGCAATCGCATGCGCCGCCAGAAGCTGCCGCCCGACATCGCCGACGAGATCATGCCGAAAAACATCATCATGATCGGTCCCACCGGCGTGGGCAAAACAGAAATTGCGCGCCGGTTAGCGAAGCTCACCAACTCGCCGTTCCTCAAAGTCGAAGCGTCCAAGTTCACCGAGGTAGGCTACGTCGGCCGCGATGTCGAATCCATGGTCCGCGATCTCGTAGAAATCGCCATCGACATGGTGCGCGAAGAAAAACTCGAAGAAGTGGAGGACAAAGCCGAACTCAACGCCGAAGACCGTCTCCTCGATCTACTTCTGCCTCCGCCAACCCCCGCCCCCGTTGCTCCTGCCGCGAATAACTCCGGACCGCAGGTAGTCGACGGCAATAACACACTCGCCTTCCCTGCGTCGGGCACCGACTCGCATCAACGCACCCGCGAAAAACTGCGCCAGCAATTCCGCGAAGGCAAACTCGATGACCGCACCGTAGAAATCGACGTCCGCGAGCGCAACACGCCGTCCCTCGAAATCCTCTCCAACCAGGGTGTCGAGGAGATGGACATCAACCTCAAGGACATCCTTCCCAACATCTTCGGGCAGCGCACCAAGAAGCGCAAAATGAAGGTTGCCGAAGCCTTCGAGTACCTGGTGCAGGAAGAAGAGGGCCGCCTGATCGATATGGACCACGTCACGCGCACCGCCGTTGAACGTGTCGAAAACTCCGGCATCGTCTTCCTCGACGAAATTGACAAGATCGCAGGGCGCGAAGGTGGCCACGGCCCCGACGTCTCCCGCGAAGGCGTGCAGCGCGACATCCTGCCCATCGTCGAAGGCACCACCGTCAACACGCGCTACGGCATGGTCCGCACCGATTACATCCTATTCATTGCCGCCGGAGCCTTCCACGTATCCAAGCCCAGCGACCTCATCCCTGAGCTGCAAGGCCGCTTCCCCATCCGCGTCGAGCTTCACTCGCTCACCGTAGAAGACTTCGTCCGCATTCTTACCGAACCAAAATCGTCGCTCACCCGGCAGTACACCGCGCTCCTCGAAACCGAAGGCCTCAAGCTCGAATTCACACGCGAATCATTAGAAGAGATCGCTCAGTTCGCCTTCCGCGTCAACGAGACGACCGAAAACATCGGGGCGCGCCGTCTGCACACCATCATGGAGCGCGTCCTCGACGAAATCAGTTTCCTCGCTCCCGACCTGACCAAAGCATGGCCGCAAAACGACGAGGGAGGCCTGCAACTCGCCGCATCAACCGACTTCGGAGCAACCGTTCCCCTCCCCATCAGCGAGCGCGAATCCCCCACCGGCAAAGACAGAGTCGCGGTCATCGACCCCGAGTACGTCCGCCAGATGGTAGCCTCCATCGTGAAGGATCAGGACCTCTCGCGCTACATTCTCTAACGATGAGTCGAACCTATGAGGCCGGAAATGCACGCTGCAGAATCTGCGCTCGATGCTTCTTCGCTCTTCTCCTTCTGGGCACGACGACTCCGGGGCAGATTGTTCGGCAACATCCAGACGCGTCTAACCTACCGCTTCCGGCTCCGTCAGGCAGGTACGCCATCGGTCGTCAGGCATTCGATTGGGTCGATAATGCGCAGCTAGATCAGTTTTCTTCAGCACCCGAGAATCATCGAGAGTTGATGGTCTACATCTGGTATCCGGCGCAGCCCTCAACGCAAACACACTATGCACCGTATTTCCCTGCCGCGGATGAGCTCGACAAAAACCCTGCTGCGCAGGAAGCAGCGCGCGATACGTTTGGCACTAACTGGCCGCAGATCGTCGCAGGTTCAATTCGCTCGCACGCGATCACCGATGCCGCGCCTGTCAGAGCTCGTACACGGTTCCCCGTCGTTCTCTTCTCCCATGGCTCCTCCGCTACGACATTTTCTTACACCGCTCAGATTGAATATCTTGTGAGCCATGGATATGTTGTAGTTGCGATAGAGCACACGGACGCGGCAGGCTTGGTCCGCTTCCCAGATGGCCATGTCCGTCTTTTTCGCGATCCGCAATCCTCGCCGTCGTCCGCAAAAGATCCGCTGCAAGCGATGATCGCCTCAGCCGAGGTGGGAACTCAGATAGGCGCGGAGGATTTACGTTTTGTCCTTGACACACTCGCCAGGAAAAAGGTCCCTCTTACGAAGTTTATGAACCTGAACCGAGTCGCGGCCGTTGGCCACTCCTATGGCGGAACCCTGACGGCTCGCGCGTGCCAGATCGATCCACGCATCAAGGCTTGCATCAGCGAAGATGGCGAAGTAAATCCGGTAGGGGCCTTCTTCGACTATCCCGACCACACACCGATTAGGCAACCGTTCTTACTGATCGAAATTGCGCATAGCCCTACGGATCCGGAGTTGGCCCACATGAGAGAATCTCGAGTTCAATGGGATGACTTTCTTAAGCATGAACGTGAGCAGCTCGATTCGTGCGGAGCTGGTAGCTATTACATCCTGCTCAATAGGCCACACATTGCCCATTCGAGCTTCAGTGATGGCCCCATCCTGAACGCGGCGCCAGGTTCTACGCAAGCCTCCATCGCTCTCGAAAATTTACTTCTGATAGAAAAGCTAGAAAGAAACTTCTTGGACAAGTCTCTCAAGGGCGAAGCCGCGCCACTCCTCGACAAGACTGCCGACGTTCCGCCCGGTGTGCGGGTCGAACATGTAGGAAGATAGCGTGGACGATTGACCACCAGCAGGCCAGCAATCACCCTCAGCAACGCTCTAGCACACGGAGCCGCGCGCCTCAAACACCTACCCACCGCGCGGCGCGATGCGGAATTGCTGCTCCTCCGCGCCACCGGCAAAGATCGCGCTTTCCTCCTTACCCATCCCGACACTGAACTATCACCCGCGCAACGAGCCGCGTATGAACAAGCGCTCAACCGCCGCGCCAAGCACGAGCCCATCCAGTACATCACCGGCGAGCAGGAATTCTACGGCCTCCCGCTCCATGTAACTCCCGACGTGCTGATTCCCCGCCCCGAAACCGAGCATCTGATCGAAGCCCTGCTCCAACGCGTCTCCCACAACACCGCGTTCCGCCTCGCCGACGTAGGCACAGGCTCCGGAGCCATCGCCGTCGCGCTCGCCCACACGTTGCCGCGAGCATTGGTCACAGCTCTCGATTGTTCCCTGCCCGCGCTAAAAGTAGCACAGCAAAATGCCGAGCGGCACTGTGAGGCAAACCGCATCCGCTTCGTCAAATCGGATCTTCTCGCCGCCGTGGCAAGCGAAAAATTCGACGCCATCGTCTCCAATCCACCCTATGTCCCCGAACGAGAAATCCTCGAAGCCCAGGTCCGCGACTTTGAGCCATCAACAGCGCTTTTCGCCGGGCCATCCGGACTTGATATCTACCAACGCCTCATCCCGCAAGCGTGGAACTCACTCGAATCCCAAGGCTGGTTGCTGCTCGAAATCGGTCATGGACAGCGGGAAGCCCTCGCAAACCTGCTCGACCAATGGAGCGATGTCACCTTCATCAACGACCTGCAAGGAATTCCCAGAGTGGCCTGCGGCCGCCGTCCTTAATTCTTCTTCTTGCCTCGTTGCCTCTGCAATTCGCGATAAAGCTCGCTCTTCGAAACGCCACGCTCGCGGGCAACACGCTTCAACGCGTCCATCTCGTTCAACCCCTCCGCCTTTTCAAGCTCGGCCAGTCGAACCAGCAGCGTTTCCGCACTCGTCTCCGCAGCCCGCGGCAGAGCCTCAATCAGCAGAACCATCTCGCCGCGCATTCGATCCCGTTCCGCAAGCTGCCCTCGCACCTCGCTCACTGTGCCGCGCAAGAATTCTTCATGGATCTTCGTAAGTTCGCGAGCCAGCACAACCCGGCAGAGCGCGCTCCAGACCGACTCCACATCCGCCAGCGTTTCAAGAATGCGATGCGGAGCCTCATAAATCACCAGCGTGACAGGCTGCTCCAACTGCGCGCGAATCTCTTCCAGCCGCGTCCGGCGCGCACCCGCTTTAGACGGCAAAAATCCCATGAACAGAAACTGCTCCGTCTCCAGCCCCGACGCGACCAACGCGCTCAAAGCAGCATTCGCGCCCGGAACCGGATACACCTCAATGCCGGCCTCAATCGTCGCCTTCGCCAGGACCATCCCCGGATCGGAAATCCCCGGCACCCCCGCATCGGACACAACCGCGATGCGCTTACCCTCGCGAAGTTGAGCGACCAGCTCGACCGCCCGCGCAGCCTCATTGTGCTCATGGACGCTGAGCGTAGGAGTAGTGATGCCGTAATGGTTCAGCAATTTTTGCGTCTGGCGCGTGTCCTCGCACGCGATGCGGTCCACGGACTTAAGCACGCGCAGCGCCCGCAGAGTAATGTCTTCAAGATTGCCAATCGGCGTGGCCACGAGGTAAAGACCCGGCGCGAGCGGCTTTAATTCCGGCGTGTGGCTTTCGTCCGTCATGCGACGTCAGTTTTCGCGCTCGAGGCGCCGATGCTCGGCAAGCAGGCCCATGCTGTTGCTCAGATTCTGCCAGGTCACAATGCCAATGATGCGCCCCTGTTCCGCGATCGGCACCAGCGACATGCGGCCTCCGGCGATGCGCCGAATCATGAGCCCCAGCGAATCTTCGGGCTCGGCCACCTGAAACGAGCGCGACATGATCGACTGCACATATCCGTTCCCGTCGCTGCGCAACGCCTGAAGAATCCCCTGCCGCGAGACGATACCCACCAGGCTCGCTCCCCGCACCACAGGGAACTCGTCCTGTAAGCTGTGGATTGCCTTGAACAGCGCATCGGCCAGGGTGTCCGACGGCGACATGGTGGAGAACTCGGTCAGCATCACATCGCGCATGCGCACGGTCTCGACCACCGATTGAAAGACTACGCCTTGATCTTCAAGCTGCGCCCCGATAAAGATGAAAAATCCCCCCAGAATCAGCCACGGGCTCAGTCCCGCGGCAACTCCGTTATTTGGCAACGCCAGCAAAGCAAGACCCGCGATCATCGTGAACAGCCCAAAGCCCTGGCCCACTCCGGAAGCCGCCTTGGTAGCCTGTGCCGCGCCGCGCGTCCGTGCAAATCTGCCGCGCAAAATGCGCCCCGCATCCAGCGGATACGCAGGTACCAAATGCAGCAAACCCAGACTCGCGCTCAACCAGACCGTAGAACGCATCAGGTGCATCGGCGTAATCCACGGATGCGCAACCAGTGAGACCGCCGGAGCCGAGCCGATAATCAGCGCCGCCACAATCGCCGCAAAAAGCAGGCTGGCAGCGGGTCCGGTAAGCGCAAGCACCATCTGCACGCGCGGTTCGACAGCGTGCTCGGCACTTTCCGGCGTCGCATAGGAGAACAAACCGCCAATCGGCAACAGCAAGATACTTCGGATATGCAGACCATTCCATGCGGCGGTAATCAGGCGGGCAATCTCCCTCACGAACACCGTCATCAGCAGCACTATCCACAGCGTAATGCCGCGCCATGCGCTCACCCCGGCAACGCTCGTCGAGAGCAGGCAAAAGCCGAGCAACAAAACAAAAAACATATGGATGCGCAGATCCACTCCAAACCAGCGCCCCAGCGGGAATGACCACGCTCGCATCGTCTCTGCCTACCTGCCTTTCGTGCTTTCTCTATTGTAGAGGCTCGCTTGTTACGATGGTGCGATGCGCGTCATCGGCGGCCAATTTCGCTCTCGACCACTCTCCGCTCCCAAAGGTCTAGATACTCGCCCTACCAGCGACCGCCTGCGCGAAACCCTGTTCAACGTTCTCTCTCCCCGCATCGAGGGCTCCGTTTTCCTCGATCTCTACGCCGGCTCCGGAGCCGTAGGAATCGAAGCCCTAAGCCGCGGCGCACGGGAAGTCATCTTCGTAGAGAACGCGGAACCCGCGTTCCGAGCCATCCGCGCAAACCTCTCTGCTCTCGGCATTCGCGGAAGCTACACCCTCGAAGCGCGCAGCGCAACAGCCGCAATCAAGCGTCTTGCATCGGCAAAGCGAACAGCAAACCTCGTCTTCCTCGACCCGCCCTACGCCGAAGCCGCCGAATACGAATCCGCAATGAATCTGCTCGGCGCAGAATGCCGCCAACTACTCGCCCCCGATGCGGTAGTGATCGCTGAACATCTGAAGAAGCTCGTTTTAATCGAGAGCTACGGCGCATTGAACCGCTTCCGCTCCCTGAAACAAGGCGATTCGGTTTTGAGCTTCTATTCGCTCTCGCAGGTCTGATAGGCCAGCTAGCCAACTTCGCAGGTGTGCGCTCCCGTTTCCAAATCGACCGTAAACGGAACATCGCGGTCCGTCGGCATATCCCAGCCAACACCATGGAGTTTGCGCCCTTCAATGCCGGTAATCTGCACGCCCTCCCACGAGAGGCGCGCCGTCTGCCACGCCTTCCCACCCGCACCCCACGCCAGCAGCGAGTGATGCCCGGTAAACAGCAGCAGCCCCTGCTCGAACAACGCGCGAACCTCAAGCACCGGACGATACTCCACCTGTGCAAACTGCTCCGGCTGCTGCGTGTTCACAACATACGCATATCCGCCGGAAACAGCGCAAAGCCATTGCGGATCAGGACAGCTCCATAGCCCCGTCGGCGCAGCCGGATCGGCGAAGCCCAGCGCAAACGTCCCCAGGAAACTCTCCGCACCCGAGGGCTGCACCATCACCTCCAGCGCGCCGCGCTCCACCTCTTCCGCGTAACGCGGATAAACAAACTGCCGTCGAGGCAGAATCAAAGGCCGCGCAGCCAGAACCTCCGCCGTCCAGTCATGCGCAAAGGTGAGATCGATCAAGCCTTCGACCCCTTTAGGTGCGTATCTCCGAATCCAATCTTGTTGCTCAACGGTGTCAGGCACGGGAACTCCACGCGCCTCTTCGATCAAGGCAAGGGCCTCATCAGCGCTCCATCCAAGCTCCATCAGGACGGCAGAGGTCGTAACCGTCGCTCGCCCAATGCAACCCCAGCAATGCGCTCCGACGCTTTTCCCGGCTTGGATAGCATTGACTAATTTCAAAATGAATTCGCGGAAAGAAATTAGATGTGGCGGCGTTGTTCGATCCGGAATCGGAAAAGAAACGAATTGCAACCCCAGAGCCTCCGCCGTTTCCTGCTCGGCGCCTAAGTCAAGTTCCGCCGCTTCCCTCGCGGTCAAAAGCGAAACAAGAACATCGATCCCGCCGCGCTTCAAAGCTGCCAGATCTTCCTTCAGCCATGCGCCACCACGCGGCCGTGCCACAATGGCCAGCTTCGGCGGTTCAGCATGTCGAATCCAATAAATGTTTCTCATCGCCGTGAATTCATGAACTGCTCTACCCTCTCACGCACGCTCAAAACATGCGCCGGCAGATCAAGCCGGCTGCCCGCCTCAACTACCGGAATCAGCTTGTCAAACTCAGGCCCCGAGTGAGCCCCGGTCAGCGCAATCCTCACTGGATGAAACAAATCCTTGCCCTTCGCCCCAGTCTCTGCCTTGATCCCATTCATCCAAACCTTGAACTGCTCCGGACTCACACCATCCAACGCGCCAGACACCCGCCCCGCGAACGCCGACAGAACCTTCTGCGCAATCTCTGTCGCCAGAACCGCCGCATTCTCCTCATTCCCGCGCGCTGCCCCTGCATCAAACCGAAAAATAAACGAAGCCTTCGCGGGCAATTGATCAAGCTGATCAAGAGCAGGCAGAAAGAGCGCGATCAAAGTCTCAAACCAGGCAGAAATCCCCGCCGAAGCCCCCGCCCACGCCGGAAGCAGTCCCGCGTTCTCAAAGTACGGCCACGCCAGTTCAGCCAGCCGCGACGGCTCTGCCAGCTTCATGTAGTGCCGGTTGAGCCAATGCAGCTTAGCCCAGTCGAACACCGCCGGAGAGGCGGTGACCCGCTCCAGCTTGAACTCACGCGTCAACTCATCCTGCGTAAACGTCTCGCGCGTGCCGCCCTCGGCGCCCCAACCCAGCAGCGCAAGATAATTCACCAGCGCCTCCGGCAAAATTCCCATCTCACGAAAGCTCGCAATCGAAGTCGCTCCATGCCGCTTCGACAACCGTTCGCGGTCGCTCCCCAAAATCGTCGAGAGATGTGCAAACTCCGGCAGCTTCCATCCGAAGGCCTCATAGATCGCCACTTGCTTCGGAGTATTCGACAAATGATCGTCGCCGCGAATCACGTGCGTAATCTCCATCAGCGCGTCATCTACCGTCACTACGTAGTTGTAAACCGGCACGCCCGACGATCGCACCAGAATCGGATCGCTCACCGTCTCGCTCGCAAACTCAACCTCGCCGCGAACCATATCGTGAAAACGCAGCGGATGGTCAGGAATCTTCAGTCGCACCGCAAACGGCTCGCCCAACGCGGCGCGCTCCGCCGACTCCTCCGCATCAAGGCCCCTGCACCGGCCCGAGTACACCTGCGGACGGTGCGCCGTCGCTGCCTTCGCCCGTTCCGCTTCCAAATCCTCATTCGTGCAGAAGCAGCGATACGCCTTGCGTTCCTTCAGCAACTTCTCCGTGTGCTCGCGATAAATTCCCAGCCGCTCCGACTGCCGGTAGGGCGCATGCGGACCCTCCATGCCCGGACCCTCATCCCACTCCAGCCCAAGCCACCACAAATCCTCGATCAGCTGCTTCTCGTGCTCTACATCGCTGCGGTCAAGGTCCGTGTCTTCAATCCGCAGCAGAAAATCTCCGCCCGTGTGCCGGGCAAACAACCAGTTATAAAGCGCGGTGCGCGCATTGCCCACATGCAGCAACCCCGTAGGCGAGGGCGCAAATCGTACGCGCGTCTTCTGTACCTGCATATCTTCTGAGCTTATCAACTTTAGAGACCTGCCGAGCTACCGGAAATGCTCCCAGCCACCGGGCTCAATCGCCTTCAGGCGTCCATCACCATCCCGCAGCACCATGCGTGGCAGCCACGACCGCCTCGGCTGCATCTTCCCTATCCGGTGCAGATCGACTCCCGCAACGGTGCGAGGAATCTTCGCCGCAGCAGGCGCGGTAAACAGCAATTCATAATCCTCGCCGCCATGCAGCGCCAGCTCCATCGCAGAAGAAACCCATCCCGCACGCTCTGCCCCCATCGCCAGCGGATGCACTGGAATCGCGCCAACATCAATCTCCGCTGCCAACCCCGATTCCTCGCAGATGTGCCCCAGATCAGTAGAAAGCCCATCACTCACGTCGATCGCCGCATGCACCCGCTTCGCAGCCGCCAGCTTCCCAGCCACAGCCACGCGCGGCTCCGGATACAGGTGCGGATGCCCCTGCACCGCCTTGGTCAACCCAGCAAAGCGCCGCGGTTTGCGTTCAAGAGCCAGCAGTTCAGCCGCCGCACCGCCCAGTGCGCCCGTCACATAGATGAAATCGCCAGCCTTCGCCTCCGACCGCAGCAAAGAGCGACCCTGCTTCGCCGCCCCCAACAACACAACGTCGAAACACGCCAGCCCTGCGTGTTTCCCCCCGCCCGCGTCGCGCTCCGGAGCCCGCGCCGTATCTCCGCCGGCAAGCGGAACCTTGTATTCGTCCGCCAGAGCCAGCAATCCGTCAAGAAACCGCTCAACCCAGCTCTTCCCGCGCTTCGCAACAAGCAACTCATCCGGAACCGCAAGCGAAAGAAACGCCGCAACCGGACGCGCCCCCGTCGCCGCCAGGTCGCTCAACCCGCGTGCCAGGCAGCGGTGTCCAACCGACTCCGCAGGATGCCAGTCGCGCCGGAAATGTACGCCTTCCAGCGTGAAATCCGTCGTGACAACAATCTCCTCGCCCTTCGCCGGACGCACAATTGCGCAATCGTCGCCAATCCCCAGCCGCAACGCAGCCGCCGAGCGGCGCAGCCCGCCGGGCGGCCGGCGCGCCCGTGCCCGTATCGCTGCAATCAGCGCGCCCTCGCGTGGAACCTGCGATTTGATGGTGGAGATTGCCATAGTCGGCGCCTACAGAATAGCAATCCGCAGACAAAGCCAGCTGCAACAGCAATCCGGAAAATGCCTTAAACTCATAAGCGCGATGTCCGCACTCACATATTTTCTTGTTGCCCTGGCTGCATATCTCCTCGGATCGATTCCTTTCGGCTTCGTCCTCGTGCGCCTCTTCCTGAAAGAGGACATTCGCGCCCAGGGTAGCGGCAATATCGGAGCCACCAACGTAGTTCGCTCCGGCGCAAAAAAACTCGGAGCCCTCACCTTCGTCCTCGACGCCTGTAAGGGATTCGTCGCCGTATGGCTCGCAAGCCGCCTCGCCTTCACCCCAGGCCTCACAGGCGTTCCACTCCAAAACGCCGCAGCCCTGGCCGCTCTGTGCGCCATCCTCGGACACATCTACCCCGTATGGCTCGGATTCAAAGGCGGCAAAGGCGTGGCCACCGCCTTCGGAGTCTTTCTCGCATTGACCCCATGGGCCGCCCTCGCCGCGCTCGTGGTCTTCATCGCAGTCTTCGCGCTCTCAAAATACGTATCTCTCGCATCGATTCTCTCAGCCGTAGCCCTCCCCCTCGTCGCCATGCTGCTGCCTCACACCGCATACCGACCCTTGCTCATTGCGGTGATCATCGTTATTCCCATCATCGTCATCGCAAAACATCACCAGAACATAGCGCGTCTCCTCGCGGGCACCGAGTACCGCTTCGGCAGAACAAGGGCTACACAGGCATGAGTAACATTGCTGTAATGGGCGGAGGCGCATGGGGTACCGCGCTCGCGCTCAACCTATCCGAGCGCGGCGGCCACGATATCGTCCTGTGGACCCACTCCCCTAAAGTCGCCGAAACCATCCGCGCAACCAGAGAAAACACCGCCTTTCTGCCCGGATTCCCCTTTCCCCAAACCGTCTCCGTAACCAGCAATGCCGCCGAAGCTCTGACAAATGCCGAAATCGTCTTAAGCGTGATGCCATCGCATCATGTGCGCGACTCATACGCGAGCTTCGCGCCTCATCTTCGCAGTGGGCAACTCCTGGTAAGCGCCACCAAAGGCATCGAAGACCGGACTGGCCTGCGCATGAGCGAGGTCATCGCGGACGCGCTCGCCGCTCACAGTCTCCATCTCCCCATCGCCGTCCTCAGCGGCCCCTCCTTCGCGCAGGAGGTCGCCGCTGGATCGCCCACCGCCGTCACCATCGCCTCCGGCGACCTCAAAATCGCCGCGCGCGTGCAGCACGAATTCGCCAGCCGAACCCTGCGCCTTTACACCAACGAAGATGTAATAGGGGTCGAGTTGGGCGGTGCGCTCAAAAACGTCATCGCGCTCGCCGCCGGAGCCGTCTCCGGCCTCGGCCTCGGTCACAACAGCACTGCTGCGCTCATCACCCGAGGCATCGCCGAAATCACCCGGCTCGCCACAGCCTGCGGAGGCCGCCGCGAAACCCTCGCCGGGCTCTCCGGACTCGGCGATCTCGTGCTCACCTGCACCGGCTCGCTCTCCCGCAACCGGTTCATCGGTATGGAACTTGGCAAAGGGCATTCCCTCGCCCAGGCGCTCGCCGCACTCAACGGCAAGGTCGCCGAAGGAGTCCGCACCACCTCCGCCGCGCTCGAGCTCGCCGCGCGCCACCACGTCGAAATGCCCATCGCCGAACAGGTTCACGCCATCCTGTACCAGGCAAAACATCCAAGCGAAGCTATTCAGGACCTCATGGGCCGCCCCGGACGAGACGAGTAGTCCGCAGCGGGCAACAGGCAAACCCTGGGTGCCTATCCTTCGCGCAGTTTTTGCGCGAATCGTAGGATTCGCAGGCTACGCGCCTGTTCCGACGACCAAAGGGGCTCGCCACGCAAGACCGTTCCCAGATCGCGCGAAGCGCGTACTGCTGCCAGTGACGGCCAGTCCCGTACACTAAAGCAGAGGTTCTGATGATCCAAACACTCTTCGGCAGCTTGGACGAACCGCCGAAAAAAGGCCTGTTCGACCGCATGAAACAGGCCGTCTCGCGCACCCGCGAGAGCCTGGAAGATCGCATCGAAGGCGTTCTGTCGCTCACCCGCACCATCGACGAGACCGCGCTCGAAAATCTGGAGATGAGCCTCATCGCCTCCGACATCGGCGTGACCACCGCGTCTGAAATCCTCGACGCGCTGCGCGAACGCGCCACACGACGGCAAATCGAGAGCGGTGCCGAACTCAAGCAGCTTTTGAAAGATCAACTCAAGTCCATCCTCGACGAGCAGCAGCGGCCACCGCGGCAGGTCGCCACAGTTCCTGAAATCATCCTCATGGTCGGCGTCAACGGAACCGGCAAAACCACCACCAGCGGCAAGCTCTCAGCTTACTTTCGGGCGCAGGGAAAATCCGTGCTGCTTTGTGCCGCTGACACCTTCCGCGCCGCCGCCATCGAGCAGCTTGAAGTCTGGAGCCAGCGCAGCGGAGTCGAGCTCATCAAGTCCCGTCAAGGCGGCGATCCCTCCGCCGTCCTCTACGATGCGCTCCAGGCGGCAAAGGCGCGCAGCAAAGACTACCTCATCGTCGATACCGCCGGACGTCTGCACACCAAGGACAATCTCATGGCTGAACTCGACAAGATGCGCCGCATCACCCAGCGCTTCATCCCCGACGCTCCGCACGAAGTACTCCTCGTCATGGACGCCACCACCGGACAGAACGGCCTCCAGCAGGCACGCCTCTTCACCGAATCCGCCGGCGTCACCGGCATCGTCCTCACTAAGCTCGACGGCACCGCCAAAGGCGGAATCGCCATTGCCATCGCGCGCGAACTAAAGCTGCCCGTGCGCTACGTAGGCACCGGCGAAAAAATCGACGACCTGCTTCCCTTCAACAGCGAAGCCTTCGTCGATTCACTCCTCGAAGCATGAAGGACGTATGAAGGGTGAAAGGCAAGTCCGTGGCTGAAGTCGAATCGAAGCAGCAATCCGATGAAATCTGGATGCGCCGCGCCCTCGATCTCGCGCGCAAATCTGTCGGAGTAGCCTCGCCAAATCCAGCCGTAGGCTGCGTCCTCGTTCAAAACGGCAAACTCATCGGAGAAGGGTTCCACGCCTACGACCAGCGAGAACATGCGGAAGTAGTAGCGTTGCGCGCCGCCGGCCCCAACGCCAAAGGATCAACTGCCTACGTCACCCTCGAACCATGCAGCCACACAGGACGAACCGGCCCCTGCGCCAACGCTTTGATTGAAGCAGGCATCGCTCGCGTAGTGGTGAGCACCGGCGATCCCAACCCCGCCGTGAATGGGCGTGGAATCGAACGTTTGCGCCAGGCCGGCATCGCCGTCGATGTGGGTTTGATGGAGCAGGACGCCCGCGCGCTCAACGACGGATTCGCGCGCTACGTCCAAACCAGGCTTCCATTCGTAACCCTCAAGGCCGGCCTTTCGCTCGACGGACGCATCGCTCCCGCGCCTGAAACTCGCACACCTAGCACCGCCCTCATGCTCACCAGCGAAGAATCCCGTGCCGAAGTCCACCGCATGCGCCACGCGTCCGACGCCCTGATCACCGGCATCAATACCGTAATCGCCGACAATCCTCTGCTCACGGACCGCAGTGGACTTCCGCGCCGCCGCCCGCTCCTCCGCGTCGTCCTCGACTCCACGTTGCGTCTGCCGCTCAACTCCAAACTCGCACAAACAGCAAACGAAGATGTACTCATCTTCTGCACCACCCCGAACCCAGAACGCCAGCGCGCGCTCCAAGCGTTGGGAATACGCGTAGAACAAGTCGAAACCGAACAAAACAGCGCGCGCGTCGATCTCAAGCGCGTCTTCCAAAGATTGGGAGAAATGGAAATCACCTCCGCAATGCTCGAAGGCGGAGCCCAGCTCAACGCCGCAGCGCTCAATGGCTTCATAGATAAGCTGAGCCTCTTCTACGCCCCAATCTTTCTAGGCCCCACAGGGGTCCCGCTGATCCAAACAGCCGATTCTCAGCAAATCAAGCCCATCCGCACCACCATCACAAACTTCGGCCCTGATTTCCGCCTCGAAGCGTACCTCCGCGACCCCTGGGCGAGCCTACAGAGTTAATCTGGATCTATGTTCACCGGCCTCATCGAAGCCACCGGAACCATCCTCTCCATCGAAGATCGCTCCGGGGCAAAGCGCATCACCATCTCCGCCCCTACCCTCGCCGCAAAACTCAAAACCGGAGACAGCATCGACGTAAGCGGAGTCTGCCTCACCGCGCTCGACATCGGCCCCGAAATCTTCCACGCCGATCTCGCCGCCGAAACCGTAGCCCGAACCTCGCTCACGCATCTCGCACCCGGCTCCATTGTCAATTTAGAGCTGCCCACGACCGCCGGAACCCCGCTCGGAGGACACATCGTCCAGGGTCACGTCGACGGAACCGGAACCCTCCTCGCGCTCAGCCCCATCGACCCCGCCGCCAACACGAACCAAACCGACTGGTGGCTGCAAGTTGAAGTCCCGGAGAACACGCGCCCCTACATGGTCGAAAAAGGGTCCGTCGCCGTGGAAGGCATCAGCCTCACCATCGCTCGCTGGGACGGGCGCACCGCAACCATCGCCATCATCCCGCACACCTGGGCCGCCACCAACCTGCACACCCTTAAACCCGGCGCGCCCGTCAACATCGAGGCCGACGTCCTGATGAAACTCGCCCTGCAGCGCCCTCAGGAATCCACCTTCGACCTCACCGTGGACTACCTCATCGCGAACGGCTACTAACCCGCGTTCCCGGGTTGGCCTTTAGCTGCCTTGAAGCTTACAATCTCTTTCGCTGTCCATCACAACTGCAGTCGATCAGGAGGGCACCCATGCCCGACGCTCCGATCCGTTTCAAATTTGGCAAACATCCTCCCCGCCACGACCCTCGCACACTGCAACTCAAAAACTATCTGGGCGCCGATTTGCCAGCTCCGCCTGCAACTGAGAAAAACTGGATGGTAAAAATTCCCGATAAGCGTTGGGGCATGATGGGGAACGATAACTACGGCGACTGCACCTGCGCTGCTGCCGGACACATGATCATGGAGTGGACGGCGCATACTCAGCCCAAGCCCGTAGTCGTGCCCGACGCCGCCATCTTGCAGTTCTACGAGAACTTTTCCGGCGCAGGCCTGGACTCTGGTGCGAATCTGCTGGACGTTCTGAAATATTGGCGCAAAACCGGTCTCGAGGAACATCAGATTCTGGCCTTCGTCGCCATCGCCTTGAAAAATCCCGACCAGCTCAAAACCGCTGTAAGCATCTTTGCCAACTGCTACATCGGAATCGCTCTCCCGCACTTCGCAGCCTATCCTCCGGCCGGCAAGGACATCACGGAAATTCCGTGGGTCGTCCCCGCCGGCGGTCCTGTCGGAAAAGCCGCGCCGAATCCAAACGAGGGACACTGTGTCGCAGCCGTAGGCTACGACGAACAGAATGTCTACGTCGTCACCTGGGGTCAGATTAAGCCAATGAGCTGGGAATTCTACACCGCGTATGCCGATGAAGCCTTTGCCGTACTAAGCAAAGATTGGCTCGCCAGGAACAAAGCGCCAAATGGCTTTGCGCTCGCTGTGCTAGAAAAGGATCTGAGCCACATAAAGGCTCATCCCCGCACTTAACGTGGCTCCCCCGGTGCATTTTGCCCGGCCGATCCCGATCAGCCTTCACGCCTCCGTTGCCTCCGCCCCCGCTTCAGGCTTCTAATACTAGTGCTGTGTGGATACCCCACGAAGACTTCGGTCCCGAGCTAGCCTCTCTGCTTCGAAAGCGCAGATACGCTGACGCGTCTTCCTTCTGGCAGGGCGCAAAGCCTCTCGCGCAGCGGACCGTCCCCTCCGCTCGCTTTCTGATGCAGATCATGGAAATCGATCCGCCGTGCGTGGCCTTCCTCAACCATCATGAGAGGGAGGAAATCCAGATTGCTGCGGGTTTGGCCTCTCTCGTCGGTGCCACCCGAAGGATGGGACGGTTCGTCAATCCGAAACTAAGCTGGCCGCATCAACTCTCGAAAAACGCGGCGGTCCACAACCTGCTCGCGGCATTTCAGATCGAGCAGCTTGTCGACCAAATGACAAAGGCAGAACATAACCTTAAAACCAGGGTTAAGGTCCAGAACTCCTGCGAAGGCGCCTGCATAACCTGCCTGCTCGCGAGTTCCATGGAATACCCACTTGAAAATTGCCCGCCGGTTCCGATTGTCGGCTGCGTGAATTACGAAGCCGGATGTCGCTGCTCTCTAATAGCCACAAGCTCACAAGCGAAACGGGAGACGGTATCATGGCTGTCCTGACCGGGAGTGGCCACACGAGCCAGCTTTAGCTGGCGCCGGAGGCGCGTCGCGCTGGACGCGCAGTCCCGCGAAGCGCAGATTGACGGACCCGCAGTCCTACTTCGAGCTGTCTTCACCAATCTTCAACACGGCCAGGAAAGCCTCCTGCGGAATATCGACTTTGCCGATCCTCTTCATCCGCTTCTTGCCTTCCTTCTGCTTCTCCAGCAGCTTGCGTTTGCGCGAAATATCTCCGCCATAGCACTTGGCAATCACGTTCTTCCTTAGCGCCGTCACCGTCTCGCGAGCGACAATCTTCGATCCGATCGCCGCCTGAATCGCCACCTCAAACTGCTGCCGCGGAATCAGCTCGCGCATCTTCGACACCAGCGCGCGCCCGCGCTCATAGGCAAAATCCCGATGCACAATGATCGACAGCGCATCCACCGGCTCGCCCGAAACCAGAATGTCCAGCTTCACCATCGGAGAATTCCACGTGTCCGACAGGTGATAGTCCAGCGAAGCATACCCGCGAGAAACTGACTTCAGCCGGTCATAAAAGTCCAGCACAATCTCGTTCAGCGGAAGCTCATATGTAATCATCACCCGCGTCGGCGTCACGTACTCAAAGTTCTTCTGCCGCCCGCGCTTCTCTTCCACCAGCCTCAGAATCCCGCCGACATATTCCTCATTCGTCAAAATCGTCGCCGTAATCACCGGCTCGGCAACCGCCTCAATCGTCGTCGAATCCGGCCAGCGCGAAGGATTATCCACCTCCACAACTGCCCCGCCCGTCAGAGTGATCTTGTAACGCACGCCCGGAGCCGTCGTAATCAAATCCAGGTCGAATTCGCGCTCCAGCCGCTCCTGAATAATCTCCATGTGCAGCAGCCCCAAAAAGCCGCAGCGGAACCCAAATCCCAAAGCCACCGAACTTTCCGGCTCAAAGAAAAACGACGAATCATTCAGCCGCAGCTTCTCCAGCGCATCGCGCAGCAGCGTGTGCTCGTGCGAGTCAACCGTGTACAGCCCTGCGAAAACCATCGACTTGATGTCTTCAAACCCCGGCAGCGGAGCGGCCGCAGGACGCGCATCTTCAGTGATCGTGTCTCCGACCTTGGTATCGGCAACATTCTTGATCGTCGCGATAAAAAATCCCACTTCGCCCGCCGAAAGCTCGTTAATCTCGACCGGCTTGGGAGTCAGCACTCCCAGCGAATCCACATCGAACACCTTCCCGTTCGACATCAGGCGAATCTTCATCCCCTTGCGCAACCGCCCATGAACAATGCGCGCCAGCACCACCACGCCGCGATAAGGATCGAACCACGAATCGAAAATCAGCGCCTGCAGCGGAGCTTCCGCGTCACCCGCGGGCGGCGGTAGCCGGTTCACAATCGCCTCCAGAATGTCCGGCACGCCCAGACCCGTCTTCGCGCTCACCGGAATCGCATCCGTCGCGTCGATGCCCACCGTCTGCTCGATCATCTCCTGCGTGCGAACAACATCCGCGCTCGGCAAATCGATCTTGTTGATGACCGGAATCACCTCAAGACCGCCGTTGATCGCCAGATAAGCATTGGCCAGCGTCTGCGCCTCCACACCCTGCGACGCATCCACCACCAGCAATGCGCCCTCGCACGAAGCCAGCGACCGCGACACTTCATACGAGAAATCCACGTGCCCCGGCGTGTCGATCAGGTTCAGTTGGTACGTCTGCCCGTCCTTTGCCGGATACATCATGCGCACCGAGTGCGCCTTGATCGTTATCCCGCGCTCGCGCTCCAAATCCATCACATCCAGAACCTGGGCATGCATCTCGCGCGCCGTCAGCGAGCCGGTCAGCTCCAGCAATCGGTCGGAAAGTGTGGATTTGCCATGATCGATGTGCGCGATAATGGCGAAATTGCGGATGTGCTTATTGTCCATGCAAGAGAACGGAGGCGCGCCTTCGGTGCTTTGAGAGGAAGAATCTGCTCCAATGCCTCAGTTTATCATTGGGTTCGCAGCTGAATCGCACCGTACGGCGGTGCGCGGGTCATACAATAATGCAGTACGGAGCAGGTTGAGAACACTCGATCGATTCTTCGTCTCACATATACGCATGGTTGTTTCTCGAGCTCTCCTCGCCGTCTCCGTTGCCGCGCTGTTACCTTTTGCCGCGCCTTTCGTGTCTTGTTCCGCGCTGGCCCAATCCGCCGCACCGCCTGCAGCGTCACAGGCTTCGCCCCTCCAGCAGCGCCGAGTTGAGCAGATCATTCAAAACGTTGAAGTGGCCTATCAAAACGGTCTGCAGAATTACCACGACGGCCATCTTGCGGCGGCTAAATCGAACTTCGATTACGCCGTAGACCAGATGCTCACCTGCGGCATCGACATCAAGAGCGATCCCGAATTGAACGCGGAATTCGAGCGCATCGTCGACGCCGTCAACAATCTCGAAATGGACGCGCTCAAGCAAGGCAGCGGCCTGGCTCCCGCAGCCGAGCCAACTCCGGTGGGCATGGCCAACGACGTTACCTTTCCCGTCGATCCCACCATCCGCGCCGAGGCTGAGGCGCAGTTGAAGACCACCCAGTCTGATCTGCCGCTAGTGATGAACGATTACGTCGCCAGCTTTATCAATTTCTTTTCTAAAAGCAAGCCGGGCCACGGAACCATCGTCGCCTCGCTCGATCGCGCCGGTCGTTACAAAGCAATGATTCAGCGCGTGCTCAAGGAAGAAGGCGTTCCGCAGGATCTCATCTATCAGGCGGTAGCGGAGTCGGGCTTCCGCCCCCAGGCCGTCAATCCACATTCCGGCGCAGGTGGCATGTGGCAGTTCATGCCCGGCGACACCTTCGCGCCGCCGCGTAGCGCGTGGTACGACGAGCGCTTTGACCCGGAAGCTTCCACTCGCGCATACGCGCGTTACATCAAGTACCTCTACAACCAGCTCGGCGACTGGTATCTGGCCATGGCTGCCTACGACTGGGGTGCCGGCAATGTGCAGCGGGCCGTTGAGCGCACCGGCTTTGCCGACTTCTGGGAACTCTACAAGCGCAACAATCTGCCCGCTGAGACGAAAAACTATGTTCCGATCATTCTCGCGGTCACCATCATGGCGAAAAATCCGAAGCAGTATGGCCTCGACGACCTCACACCCGATCCTCCGCTCGTCACCGACACTGTGCAGACAAATTACAGCGTAGGCCTGCCGCTCGTTGGCGACCTCGTAGGCGCTCCGCCGCAGGAGATCGCCGCGCTCAATCCCAGCCTGCTGCGCGGAGCCACGCCGCCCGGAGAATCCTTCGACCTGCGTCTACCCGCCGGCACCAAAGAGGTGTTTGAGAAAGGCATTGCGGAAATTCCCGAAGACAAGCGGCGCTACTGGCGATTCCACACCCTGTCCGCAGACGAGACACTCGAAGATGTGGCGCACACGTTTCACGTCTCTGTTTCGGAGATCGCCGCCGTCAACCAGTTGAGCTCTACCACCGATCTCAGCGGCGTCGACGCCGTTATTGTTCCTGTAGCTCCGGTTTCGGCCTCTTCAACTACATCTCTCTATCGCGCGCGCAGCGGCGACACTTTGGTGACCATCGCAGATCGATTCGGAGTCACCGTCGGGCAGTTGCGTCGCTGGAACCATCTCTCCGGGTCCGCAATCAAGCCAGGGCGCAGGCTGCACGTAGCCGAACCGGCGAACATCCCAGCCGCATCGAATCGCAGGCGCCCACACGGCTCTCGTTCCTCGCGCAGTTCCTCGCACGCCTCCTCGCATCCCTCAATTGAACACAGCGCAGCGAAAAAATCTTCAAAGGGAACACCAAACAGCAAGGGCGCGCCAAAACCGCATGACAGCAGCAAGAAATCTTCATCGCATAAACAGGATTAAGCGGAGCGTCTGTATCGATTGCGCGTTTCAATCAATAGCCACAGGGGTTCTATGCGATTCGCGATCGCCTTTCTATTTCGATTCGCGAAGACCTTCGCGAATCGCTACCCAGAGCAAACGCCTGCGGCGCAGTTTCGAAACGGCAAAATGGGCGGGAAAAATAAATTCTTATTCAGGAAACGCTTGCGTTTCGTAGCAAGGCGTTGCATGCTGTTGCTATAATTCGCGGCGCGGGGGTTTATTTTTTTCCGCGACGGCACATCTGAAAAAAGATGTCAGGGCTTAAGCCCGGAGGGCAATTTCGATGCAGGATGATCGCAGATTTCACGCGCACAGCGACAGCGACTTTGAACCGGAGACGGAAGCCTTCCCGGAAGATATGGAAGACAACTTCGACGAAGAAGAGGAAGAAGTTTCAGTTTCCCTCTCTTCCGACGACGATGACATCGATGACGACGACGAAGAGCACAGCCCGTCCGTAGGCGGAGCGCCAGCCGTTCCAGCGCCGCCGCCAACCCCGAAGCCGGCTGTTGCAAAGGCGCCGGCGAAAAAAGCCGCAAAGAAAGCTCCCGCCGAAAAGGCTCCGGCTAGGAAGGCTCCAGCGAAGAAAGCCGCAAAGAAAGCCCCGGCCAAAAAGGCAGCGAAGAGAGCTCCCGCTAAAAAAGCCGCGAAGAAAGTTCCAGCGAAGAAATCCGCCAAAAAAGTTTCGGCCAAAAAGGCCGTCAAAAAATCTGCCGCGAAGAAAAGCAGCAAGGGCGCCAGCGGCAGGAAGGCTGCGAAGAAATCCGCATCCGTAAAAAAGGGCGCCAGCAGCAAAAAACCAATCAAGAGAGGTACTCCTTTGGCAGTTAAGAAAGCAGCAAAGAAGGCGGCCAAGAAGGCTCCGGCCAAGAAGGCAGCAAAGAAGGCTCCTGCAAAGAAAGCAGCAAAGAAGGCAGCGAAAAAGAAGTAACCAACCCGTAGTAATTGAGGCAAGCAAAAAAGCCTGGCCCAGCGCCAGGCTTTTTTGCGCCCGAAAAGCGGCTTTGCACGCCCGGGCCACAATAAATCCTGCGGTCGACGGCACCCTATGGGTCCGTATCCTGATCAGTTTGAAAGGAGAAAATTCGTGCGGGAGAATAGCGCAACACGGCGGGGATAGAGATCCGTGATTCATCCGCCTTTAATGCCCGATTGTGGAAAGCGCATTTTGAGGTTGAACGAAAGTTACGAAGGTAAGGAACCCGACTTTGCCAACTAGTAAACTGGTAACCTATTTTGAATGAATCAGTTACAATAAATATTAGGCAATCTAAAGGGGTTGCCGCCACACTCTTCCAAAAAGGCTCGCGAGCCAACGACCCGGATCTCCACATTTTTTTCCACAGGCAAGTCCGGGCGCCTGACCCCCAAAGAACCCCGAACAAGACAAAAAAGGGGCTCCGGTCTCCCGGAGCCCTTTAGGTGATTAAGAACTACTTAGTGAGCAGCTCCCGAGGGATGAGCCGGGGCATGGGAAACCGGTGCCGATGGAGCCTGGGGTGCCGGAGCGGGAACGCCCGATTTTACATTGTAGGCATCGATCACAGCCTTGGTGATATCGGCTCCATCGCTGGCCCACAGGACCGTAGGAAGCTGCTGCTGGCTGGCTGAAGCATCCAGCACGACGCCAAAGTGATTCTCCTTGGCATACGCCTGGACAACACCATAGACCTTCTCTGCAAGTTGCTGATACGTCGTCTGCATCTGCTGCTGATAGTCGTTTGAAGCGTCCTCGCCATCGCGCTGCAGGCTTTTTTCCTTCGTATCGATTGCTTGAGTGCGGCTCTGGCGTTCAGCATCGCTTAGGTTGGCGCCCGAAGCCTGAAGTTGTTTCTTCAGCGTATCGATCTCATCTGCTTGGGCCTTGAGCTCTGTCCGCTTTGGGTCGAACTTCTTCTGAAGCTCTGAAATATTCCGCTTGCCCTCGTTCGTCTGGAAGACAGCGGCCTGGAAGTTGATGACAGCTACCTTGGTGGTGCCCGTGGGAGCGGCAGAGGCAGGAGCAGCGGCAGTCTGAGCGACGGCGCTGAAGCCGAGTCCCGCAACGAGCAAACATACGACGGGCAAGGAACGCGAAATTGCACGTTTCATGTGAATCAAAAATTCCTCCGGTTTGAGTGAGATCGCCCGCACTTGCGGAAGCGAACTTCGCTTCCTGATCTACCTGCTGCGTTGTTCGTAGAGGCGGATTCCAGGCCCAAAAGGGCTGGAAAGCAAGACGAGACACGATCAGAAGACATTCTCAGGAACTGACCCGAATTATAGGTTGGGGCTGCCCCATCGTCAATGCTGGCCGTCCGTGGGACTCGTTCCCGCCGCAGCGTTTGCCGGCCCTGCCACTCTTGTCGGCGAGGCGGGCAACAAGGTCGCTTCCATAATTAGAACGTCGTGCTGACCGCCAGGCGGAACGTCTTGCGCGGCTCCTGCAGTTGATACAGCGACCCATAGGCCTGCTGCGCCTGCGCGTACGTATAATCGCCCGCGGCGCCGGCCGGGAACATGCTGCGCGTGATAAGGTCCTGCGCGTAGAAGTCCTCTTTCAGTCGCAACGGGTTATACGCGTAGTAGATACGGAAAGGAGCATTGATGATCGGCATCATCACGTCCAGTTCCGCGCCCGTTGACATGCGCGGAACATAGTTCGTTCCAGCGATAGGGTTGATCGTCGTGCTGAACTTGATAGGGACGCCGCCCTGGCAGGCCCCGTTGTTGTAGTTCGGGCAGCCATAAAGAGGCGAGTTCAGGATCGCGGCGCCCTCCGGGCTCTGCCGCAACTGGCTGTTGTCAATTGCCATGTCCATGCCGAAGTCGTCGAAGATGTTAAAGCTGACCGTTCGCGCATAGATCGGAATGCGGTACTCAAAGTTCGACGTAAAGCTGGTGTCTCCGCCGATTGAAGCGATACCGTAGACCGGGATAGGCACCTGAATCGCGCCCAGGCTGGGATTAGTGGGATCGCGTGGAACGGTGGTGCCGTCAGGGTTCGTCAGGTTAAAGAGCACCCGAGTCGGGACAAAGCCATAAGGAGTGGCCGAACGGATATCAAATCCGCGCAGATCGGCCTCGCCGCCCGTGTAGAAGCGATTGAATGGCGGAGCTACGTCGCCACTGATGCCGCGAACATACTCAGCCTGCAGGCGAAAGCCGAAGACGTTCCGCCCATCCGGGTTGAATTTCAGACCCTTGATTGGGTGAAAGCTCTTGTACTCGATCAGAGGCTGGATGTAGCGGACATTTCCCCAGAGTCCAGCCACTTGCAAATCGGCTGAAATCTCATGGCCGCGATGCGGCTGGTAAGTAGCGTCCAGCTTGTTCTCGGTATAGCTCAATAGAACCGAGCTAGTCACAATCCCTTCGAGCGCATTCTGCCCTTGGATACCGCTGCGGAAGGCCAGCGTCTGGAAGAAGTTGCTGGAAGCAGCGCTGTAGGTCGTGATGTTCGAGCTGTTCAAGCTGTAGGTGATACCCACTCGCTTGAAGCTGTGGCGGATCGGGTAGCTTCCCGAAACCGTGAAACCGGTCGAAGTCTGGTTGTACTTCTGCAAAAGCGACTGCGTAGCGTTGGACAGGTTCGCCGGATTGCCGCCCGCCAGCTTGTAGTTCTTGGTGGCGTTGTAGTCGTACTTGCTATTGAAGACCTGAAAGCCGAGGTTGAGCGGGCGATTGTGCACATACGGCTCGTTAAACCCGAAGCGCAGATTGCGTGACACGTCGCCGACATTCCCCTGCAGCGTAAGGGTTTCGCCTAGACCCAGGAAGTTATTGGTCTGATAATTGACGCCCAGGAACGAGCCGCCCAGCCCACTGACGCCGCCGTTCAGGCCGATAGAGTTCTTGCCCTTTTCGCTGACCTTCAAGAGCAGATCGACCGTGCCGTTTTCGGCGTTCTGGTGCGTCTCAGAGTCCTGATCCACCTTCAAAGGATTGAAGTAATCAAGCTGGTTGAGGCGCATGATGCTCAGCTCCCACAGCTTGCTGTTGTAGATCTGGCCTTCCTGCAGCGCGAGCTCGCGGCGAATTACAAAGTCGCGGGTGACCGTGTTCCCCTGAAACTCGATCCGTGAGACATAGAAGGGCTTGCCCTCGTCAAGGTCGATGTTGAAGCTGACCGTCTTCTTCGCCTCATCGATGGTGGGCGTAGGAGTCCCGACAAAGTTGATGTAACCCAGCGTGCCATAGGCCTTCTGCAGGTTCTGCAGACCCTTGGCAAAGAGCGTGCGGTTGAACCAGTCTCCGTCCTTTTCTGCGAACTGCGCGCGCAGGGCCTTGACGTTGGTCACCGCCTTATTGCCCGTGAAGGTAATGCCGGAGAGGCGGTAGCGTCGGCCCTCCTCAATCGGCATCAGAATGTCGATGCGCTTGCCCTTCTTGGGCCGAAAGGTCAAGAGTGACAAGCCGGCTTCATTGCGGAGATGCGTCTGTGGATCGCCCACGCTGGCCCGGAAATATCCGCGGTCCTGATAAGCCTGCCGGACGCGCTCGGAGTCTTCTTCCAGCTTGCTGGCGTCGTAGACACGCGGAAAAAGATTCTCAAGAAAAATGGACTTCGGAATCCCGATCGGCCGCAAATTCTTCATCGACTCCCGCAACACGCGCGAGCTAACGTGTTCATTGCCCGTGAACTGAATCTTGCCCACCATCACCTTCGGGCCTTCTTTGATGATGAAGTTCACCTGGACCGAGGCGGGCGGGATCTTCTTGATATCGGCCTTGATCGTGGCGAACTGATGGCCGTGCTCGCCCAGCAGCTCCTTGAGGACCGCGATAGCCTGCGCAATCTTCGTCGGGTCGTACTTGCTCTCAACCGAGATGCCAACCTTTTCCTTCTTGAATCGGTCGAGCACGTCAGACTGCGTAACCGAGTTCAACCCTTTGTAATTGATTTCTCGGATCGTCGGTTTTTCCGTCACATAAACATCGAGAATCACTCCTTTAGGAGTGTCCTCCTTCTCGATTCGGACATTCTCGAAATAGCTGGTATTCCAGAGCGAGTTGAAATCGCGCTCAACCGTCAGCGGGTCATACGTTTCGTTCACACGGCTGAACATCCTCGCCAGGATCGTCTCTTTAGGGATCTCGCGGTTGCCGATGACTCGAATCTGAATGATTGTATTCTGTTGCGCCGACGCGGAAAGCGTGAAAAGGCAGCAAAAGAAGAAGAAAAATTGCAGCGCGCGGCGCATGGAACGGCGCAAACTCTGGCTCGGTTGGATTGGAGAGCTTACGCCCCCACGTTCTACGGGAAAAATATGCACACCCTCGCTGCAAAAAATCAGGCCAATCCTGCGCAAAAAGCGATTATATGTGACGGACGGGGCAGACCCCAACTCCGTATTTCGATTCGGCAACCGGTTCATCATCAGACGGCAGCCGCACACCGTGCTTCAGCACGGTCAACTCTCAAGTTCTGCGTGGATGAGAAACGCTTCTCCACTCCAGCGAATGGCAAGCACATTGGGCTGGCAGCACACCTGGCAATCCTCAACATAAGACTGTTTGCCGCCGCCCGATTCATCCACAACTGTTTCATTCCACTCTCCACAGCCAGCACATTGGAAGCCCGCCTCGAACGGCATTTGAGTTCGCTCCGTCCCGACCAATTCCCGACAACGAATCCGCTTCCTAGTCTAACGGAATTTAGAGATTCGGGATTGAGTTTGGCTTCTCGAGACCGCTCTCGCGTTTCCGTACCTCAACAAGAGTCGAGTAAAAGGTAGGGCCGCCGCCAAGATCGGTAAGCCGCTGCGATGTAAGGAGGTTTACGTTGTGCCCGCCGCCTGAGAGCTTATTCCACGAAAGCCGCGACGCAACCACGCCCTTCGGAACCGTTACACCAATGCGCGCCGTCAGCTCAATACTTCCGCGTGCGTTGAAGATCTGAACCATGTCCCCATTCGCAATGCCGCGCTCAGCGGCATCAACGGCGTGCATTTCGAGCGTAGCCGCATGGCCCTTCTCCATCTTCTGGTGCGCCGGCAGATTGGCGAAGGTTGAGTTCATGTAGTTGTCCGCCTTGCGAGGAAGAAATTCCAGCGGGTACGCTCCCACGTCCCCGTGGCGAGACTCCGCAGGCGGGACAAACCCCGGCAGCGGGTCCAGTCCCTGCCCCGCCAGCGCTTCGGAATAGAACTCAACCTTGCCGCTCGGCGTTCCAAATCTTCCGCCAGCAAACGGCAGAAACTTTTCACCTCTCGCCTCCGATTCAAACTTCAAACGAATGTGTCCGCCCGCCTCGTCGAGCGCTGCAGGAGTAATTCCGGCCAGCCACGCGGGCTGTGTCTTGCCGCCCCACATAGCCTGCTCAATCAGCTCATCAGGCGTGTCCTCGAAGCACGGCTCCGTAAAACCCATGCGCTGCGCAAGCTGCGAAAACAGCCACACGTTCGACCGCGCCTCTCCCAACGGATCAATCGCCTGGTTCGAAATCTGGACGTAATAGTGTCCATACGCGCCCTGAACATCTTTGTGCTCCAGAAAAGTCGTAGCGGGCAGCACGATGTCGGCGTAATCCGCCGTATCGGTAAAAAACTGCTCGTGGACCACGGTGAACAGATCCTCTCGCGCCAGCCCGCGCAAAACCTCAGCCTGATCGGGTGCAATTGCTGCCGGGTTCGAGTTATATACAAACATCGCCTGAACACGCGGATTGTCGAGTTCCGTAAGCGCATGGCCAAGACGCGCCATATTCACAACCCGCGACGTGCGCCCAAGCGGGCCGGCACTCATCAGGTCAGGCCGCTCAATAGTCTGCTTGTCCCACGGAAACGCTCCGCTGGTCGAAAGCTGCAATCCGCCGCCCCGCCGTTTCCACGCGCCGGTGAGCGCCGGCAGCATCGTAACGGCGCGGACTGAGGCTCCTCCGTTTTCCGATCGCTGGATGCCATAATTCAGGCGAATCACCGCCGGCGTCACAGTTGCATATTCATGCGCAAGCCGCTCGATATCCGCCACCGACACGCCTGTCCAAGCCGCCACGCGCTCCGGCAAATACTCCGACGCCCGCTCTTTAAGTTGCTCAAAGCCATGCGTATGTTGCGCCACATATTCACGGTCGTAGAGCGAATCGCGGACAAGGATATGCATAATCCCCAGCGCCAGCGCCGCATCAGTTCCGGGATTGACAGCAATATGCCAGTCCGCAAGCCGCGCCGTCTTTGTTTGGTACGGATCGATTACGACTAGTTTCGCCCCGTTGCGGCGAGCCTCCTCTACAAAGGGCCATAGATGGATATTGGTGCCATGAATATTCGCGCCCCATGCCACGATATAGCGCGCTTCGGAAAAATCCTCTGTGTCCGTCCCCAGCTTTCGGCCATAAACGGAGAGCAGCGCGTCCCCTCCAGCCGTGGAGCAGATCGTGCGATCAAGCTGCGACGCGCCCAGACGATGAAAAAACCGCCGGTCCATCGACCCATAGCCGAGAACACCAATCGTTCCCGCATACGAATACGGCAAAATCGACTCGGGCCCGTATTTATCGCTGATCTTCTGCAGCCGATCCGCAATGGTGTCGAGAGCCTCCTCCCAGCCAATGCGCTCAAAGGCCTCAGTCTCGCGCCCCTGCGGCAGCAATCCTTTAGGAACACCCGCCCGCCGGCGCATGGGATAAAGCAAACGGTCCGGCGAATAAACCCGGTCAAGATATTTCGCGACTTTGCCGCACAGAAATCCCCGCGTTACCGGATGGCTCGGATCGCCCTCCACGCGCGTAGCCCGGCCCGCCTCGTCAATGGTGACCAGAACGCCGCAAGAGTCCGGGCAATCATGCGAGCACACAGTATGAACTGTTAGGGAAGCCATGGCCTATTGTAGGCTCTGCTAAACGCGACGAAAAGAGTTCTGCCGCTTGGAGGGGACGATGCGCATTCTGCGCTTGAGCACACTGATTTGCTGCGTTGGGATACTTTGCGCAGCAGCATTCGCCGCAGCCTTCATCAACGACTCAGCAGCCATCAAACAGGTCCTTGAAGATCAGCAGACCGCGTGGAACCGCGGCGACATTGACACCTTCATGCACGGATACAAAGACTCGCCCGAGACGGCCTTCATCGGTAAAACCGTCCAGTACGGCTACGGCCCAATTCTCGAGCGCTACAAATCGCATTACACAACCCGCGAAGCCATGGGCAAGCTCGACTTTTCCAATCTCACAGTGAAGATGCTCGGCAAAAACTACGCCGTCGTCACCGGAAATTTCCATCTCGCAAGAACCGCAAGCGGCGGAGGAGACGCCAGCGGGATCTTCTCCCTCATCTTCGAGCGCGAACCCGATGGATGGAAGATCATCCTCGACCACACCAGCTGAAACAAAAAACGGCTGCTCAAAGCAGCGGCACTGTTTTGCGCCAAAGGCGCGTGTCGCCGGACGCGCAGTCCCGTGTTGCCTTTACGGCAAACACCGCTAGCGGAAGGAAAGAAGAAGTGGGCGCCACGATGGCGCGAAGCGCGTGCGCCTGGACGGCGAGTCTTCAGACTTGCATTACTTCGGCTTCTTTCCTCGTGCTCATCTCTTCCATGCGCCGGATTTCGTCGTCCGTCAGCTTCTGCATCTCCTCCAGCGCGCGCTTCTCTTCGTCCTCTGAGATGGATTTGTCCTTGGCCGCCTTCTTGATCACCTCATTGCCATCACGGCGAATGTTTCGGACGGCGGTCTTATGGTCTTCAAGCACCCGATTCAGGTGCTTCACCACTTCGCGGCGTCGCTCTTCGGTCATGGGAGGCACAGGCACCCGCACTACCTTGCCATCGTTCTGCGGATTAAATCCAAGGTCAGACGTGCGAAGCGCCTTTTCAATCTCGACGATGATGCTCGGGTCCCACGGCTGAATCACAATCATGTTCGCGTCCGGCGTCGTCAGCTGGCCCACCTGGTTCAGCGGAGTCGGTGTGCCGTAGTAATCCACCCGCACCTGGTCCAGCATCTGAATCGAAGCCCGCCCCGTGCGCGTCGAAGCCAGATTCGCCTGGAAATCCTGAACCGCCTTATCCATGCGCGCCTTGAGCTGAAAGTGTGTGTCTTTGAGCGCGGGAATACCCGCCATAACCGAGGGTGCCATTGTCTCTAGTGTCCTTCCGCTACAGATTCCAAAGTGATTATTGTAATCGCGTAAGGTAATACGCGGCCAATCTCCGCAGCCGTAGCTTCAGCGTTGCCTCACCTTAGCTTGAGTGAATCTACTCACCGACCAATGGGAGGTCCGGAAAGGCTAACCGGGAATGGCGCCGAAGGCGCGCCCGCCTGGACAGCCTGTCCTGAGCGAAGCGAAGGAGCCAGTCCCGAAGCCGCGTCCGCCTGTTCGTGCGCGTGATACGACGACCGCACCAGCGGTCCCGACTCCACATGCCGAAAGCCCATCCGCAGTGCCTCCAGCTTCATGAACTCAAACTCTTCCGGCGTGTAATACCGCGCCATCGGCAAATGGTCTTTCGACGGACGCAGATATTGCCCAATCGTCAGCACATTCACGCCCACGTTCGCCAGATCGCGATACACATCCAGCAGCTCGTGCATCTCTTCGCCCAAACCAACCATCACGCCCGACTTGGTAATAATGGTCGGGTCAAGCTGCTTCGAAAACTCCAGCAGCCGCAGCGTGCGCTCATAGCGCGCGCCCGACCGCACCGCCCGATACAGCCTTGGCACCGACTCCGTATTGTGGTTCAGAATTTCCGGATGCGCGTCCACCACAATCCGGATCGCGTCCTCATTGCCCTGAAAGTCCGGAATCAGCACCTCAACCTGGCATCCCGGAGCCTGCCGCCGAATCTCCTCAATCACCATCGCAAACGCCCGAGCGCCGCCCAGCACATCATCGTCGCGATTCACGCTGGTAATCACCGCAAACTTCAGCCCAAGTTGCGCGACAGCCTCCGCCACGCGCCGCGGCTCGTCAGAATCAATCGCGTCAGGGCGACCTTTGGGCACCGCACAGAACCCGCACCGCCGCGTGCAAAGATTGCCCAGCATCATGAAGGTCGCCGTCTTATGGTTCCAGCACTCGCCAATGTTCGGGCAATGCGCCGACTCACAGACCGTATGCAGATTCAAATCGCGAGCCAGCTTCTTCAGGTTGTGATAGTTCTCACCCACCGGAGCACGCGCCTTAAGCCACTCAGGCTTAGGCACTGGACGCTTCGGTGAAACATCAATCTGAACAAGTTCAAGCGCAGCAGCCATAACCTTTTATTGTAGCCGGACACGTTGAACCAGCCACCAAAAAGGGTGCCCCACATCTCGAAGAGATGTGGGAAGGCGTGAATCTCGAGCGAAGTTGAAGGACCTGCGGTTTCTATCAAGCGGCACGAAACTCATTCGGAACTATTCTTGCGAGGCTTGCTCTTGAACACCATGTACGCTAATACCTCCCAAATGGCCGCTCCACAAACACTGATAATCCACGTCCGCGGGTTTCGGAAGGATCCGACTCCAATCAGTGCTGAGCCAAGCAGCAGCCCTGCCATAATCATCAGAAAGCTGAAGCAATCCCGCAGCGTCCGCATATTCCTCGACGTCCCAGCACCGAAGTATACTCGCCACCAACCGCTTCTTAGCTACCCGGACTTTAGCCGCCCGTTTTCCAGCTACCCGCTACTTAACCCGCTCCAAAACCTCAGGCCGAATCAAATAAAGAAAGAACACCAGATTCACCATAATCATCACAATCATTGGAGTCTGGTGAAAGCGAAACAATACGTATGTCCCGTAGCTCATCGAAAGAAACGCAGCGCCCAGAGTAAGCGCCCATCCCCACCGCCGCAGCTTCAGCAGCCCGTTAGCCGCCACAGCAAAGATCAGGCACAGAACCATGACTCCCGGCGGCAACTTGTGGAGAATCACGCCTACCAGGCCCAGCCCGCACAGCGCCAGCATCCACAGGCAGATCACTGCCATTCCCGGCAGTAGTCCGCCCGCCGCTCCCGGTTTCGCATCAGGTTTTTTCGCTTGCAGTTCAGTCATAAGGTATGCAGATAAGCCAGCAGATCGTTCAGCTGCTGCTCCTCCATCCTATTGCCAAACGCCGGCATCATGCCACGCCCATGCAAAATCACATCCGATACGCGATCGTCGTTCGTCGGCGCGCCACTGGGCAGAAACTTCTGTTTATAAAGCCCCTGCAAGCCCGGCCCATGCAGAGACCGTTCGTTATTCGCGTTGTGGCACCGTGCGCAGTCCGACACAAAAACCGTGTGCCCGTTCGCCTCTTGTGGAGTCAGCTCACTCAGCGGCTTCGAAGGCGGCAGAGGCGGACGGCAGCCGGCAACAAGAATCACGGCAAGCGCAAAGAAAATGAATTTGGAAACACGAATCAAGCGGTTCTTTTCATCCTACTGGGACGCCGCAATCGCCGCCACAATCCTGTCGACGGCCTTCCGCGCCGCATCGCCCGACGGCCCATGATCATTGCACAAAATGGAGAAGACTACCGTCCGCCCGCTCGCACCAATCACATATCCGCTTAGCGTGTTCACCGCCGCCAGCGTGCCCGTCTTGGCAAAGACCTTCCCTCGAAGCGCAGGTTGCGTAAACCGCCCCGCCAGCGAGCCATCCACTCCGCCCACCGGCAGGCTTGCGCGATACTCCGCGCCCCAACTCTGGCGCGCCGCATATACCAGTAGTCTCGTAAACGCGCGCGGCGTAATTAAGTCCTGAGGCGAAAGCCCCGATCCGTCATAAAACACAAAATCCTCCGGATCGACCCCCGCGCCAATCAGAAACTGCCTCACCACCCGCGCGCCCTGCGCAATCGATCCGTCCCCGCCCTCCAGCCTTCCCAGCGTGCGCAGGTAAAGCTCCGCATGAAGGTTCTGGCTCACCTTGTTCGTCACTGCAATGTCCTGCTCAAACGGCGGCGAAACATGTGTCGCCAGCACACGCGTTCCACTCGCTGGCGGCTGAATCGTTCGCATTGTCAGCGCATGCGGCGCCAATGGCTGATCCACCTCCGCGCGAAAACCTTCCGTGTCGACCGACAGGCGATGCTCCGCCCGCGCCCCACCCTTCACCTCGATGCCGTGTGCCAGCAGCATCTGCCGCAGAGCAATCGCCGCGTATTCGGCTGGGTCTTCAATGGCCAGCGCAACGCGCAAACCATTCTCATTCACCGTTCCGAACAAACGCACGATCTTCGACCCCGGCTCGCGGTCAACGCCCGTATGCGCCGCCTCTCGCCCCGGCAGCACAGTCAGCGAATTCTCGATCTTGTAGTAAGGTGTGTCCGGATTCCATGCAACTACGCTGGCCGTCTTTTGCGCGAAGCGCGCATTGCTGGACGCGCAGTCCACATTCAGATACACCACATTGTCGTTGACTGTAAGCGCAGAAACAGGCGCACCGTACTCCCACTCCAGGTCATCCCACCCCCAGCCCGCGTCGTATCGCTCCCAGGGAAACCAGCTGTCGTCGCCGACGACGTCGCCGTCAACAATCTTCACGCCAGCCGCCGCAATCTGGTCCGCGATGCTTTGCAGCGCCGCCAGCGGAGGATTAGGACGCTCCGTTTTTCCGTCGTAAGGGTAGCTCCGTCCGGACATCGTCGGATCGCCCGCGCCCAGTAGAGAAATATTTCCGTGCAGCTCGCCCGCGCCATCAAGGTTCGCCGCCGTCACCGCAGTCGTCGTCCAGGTAGTCTGGGGAGGCAGCAGCGCCAGCGCCGCGGCCGTCGTAGTCAGCTTCGCATTCGAGGCCGGCTCAAACAATTGCGCATCGTTGTACGCGTAGAGCGGCACGCCGTCCTCAGGGACAACAGAAATTCCCCAGTGTGCGCGCGCAACCGCCGGCTCTTTCAGAATGCCGTTGATCGCCGCGGCCAGATCGCTCGCCTTCGCTTTGTGCTGCGACGGCTTATGATGATGCACCGCCGCAGCCAGACCGGGCGTCGCTGCCAGAAGAAGCCCAAATGCGAGTGCACTGAAGCGTGACGAATTCATCTCTGCGCGGAGTGTAGCATCAAGATGGGATGGCCCTTCAACGCCGCGACGAATTCACCTGGCAGCTGCGCTCGCGCACGCTCGCCCTCGGGCAGCACACGCTCGTCATGGGTGTGCTCAACGTCACTCCCGATTCATTCTCCGACGGCGGACGCTTCCTCTTTCCGGAAACAGCGGCAGCCGATGCCCTGCGCATGTTCGAAGAAGGCGCCGATCTCGTCGACATAGGCGGTGAATCCACGCGCCCAGGGCAACATCCGGCAGTAACGGCAGAGGAAGAGGAGCACCGCGTCCTGCCGGTCATCGAATTTATCCTCAAGAGCCGCCCCGACGCGACTCTCTCTATCGATACCTACAAAGCCTCGACCGCCGAAGCCGCCGTAAACGCAGGTGTGGAGATCGTCAACGACGTCAGCGCTTTCGCCTGGGACGACAAGATAGCCTCCATCTGCGCGCAACTCCACTGCGGAGTGGTTCTCATGCACACGCGCGGACGCCCCGCCGACTGGCGCACCTTACCTCCCCTTGCCGCGAATGAAGTCGTACCGCTGGTGAGGCGCGATCTGGCGCACAGCTTGCAAAACGCGCTCGACGCGGGCGTC
Source organism: uncultured Acidobacteriaceae bacterium (assembly GCA_963743135.1). Taxonomy (GTDB): domain Bacteria; phylum Acidobacteriota; class Terriglobia; order Terriglobales; family Acidobacteriaceae; genus Silvibacterium. The sequence continues at coordinate 531,306 of CAVUON010000004.1, read as the reverse complement.
GAACGCTCTCGCATCGCGCTCGATCCGGGCTACGGCTTCGGTAAATCCTACGGCGAAAACTATCCGCTGTTAGCCCATCAGGACGAACTGCGCGAGCTGGGCCAGCCAATTCTCGCCGGAGTCTCCCGCAAATCCTTTCTCGGTCGAACCCTGGCCGGGCTGCACCGGGGTGTGAGCGCGCCGGTCAACGAACGCGGCAACGCAACCGTAGCCGCAACCGTGGCCGCTATTCTCGCCGGAGCGCATATCGTCCGAGCCCACGACGTCCGCCCCGCAGTCGAGGCAGCGCGCATCGCCGACGCCATCCTCGCCGCTGTTTAATCGCAAAAAGCAAAAGGACGCGATCGCTCGCGCCCCTGTTTGGCATTTGAACTTGCTCGAGATTAAGCCGCTGCCGTCTTGCTCAGCGTAGCCTTGGCCTGCTCAACCAGTGCGGTAAAGCCCGGCGCATCGTTCACAGCGATATCGGCCAGAATCTTGCGATCCAGCTCGACACCTGCGGCCTTCAGGCCGTGGATAAGCTGCGAATAGCTGATGCCATTGATCTTAGCGGCGGCGTTAATGCGCACGATCCACAGCGAGCGGTACTGGCGCTTCTTCTGCTTGCGGCCGCTGTAGGCGAACTTCAGTCCGCGCTCAACCGCTTCCTGCGCTGCCTGATAAAGCTTCGATTTTGTAAGGAAATAACCGCTTGCGCGTTTCAGAATCTTCTTGCGGCGGTCGTTACGTTTGGTTCCACGTTTTACGCGGGGCATCGGCTTGCTTCTCCTTTTTTGCGTCTCGTGCTCTGAGACTTGGTGTTATGCGGCTGGAGGCAGGAGCTTTCGCTTTGCACCTCTTCACTCGCTTGGCTTCCCTGATCGCTCGGCTCATTCCTAAACCGGGGGCCATGCAGGCCCTTGCACGTTCGTGCAGATCAGGCGTAGGGAATCATGCGCGCAACCTTCTTGTAGTCGGCGTCCGAAACCAGCGTGCTGTGTGCCAGCTTGCGCTTGGTCTTGGTCTCCTTCGACGTAAGAATGTGACGCATCTTCGACTGGCCACGAACAATTTTGCCAGTGCCAGTCTTTTTGAAGCGCTTCGCAGCGCCCCGGTGTGTCTTCAATTTGGGCATGGTTTCCTGCTTGAATCGATGTGCTTACAACATCACCCAGTATACGGGAAGCCGCCCCGATTGACCAGCCTGCGGCCCCCAGCGGCTATTCCAAACGTGGCCTCCTGCCTCGACAAAAAGAAGTCCCATTTCCCTCGCCCTCCATGCTATGCTGGCCAACGCAGCACGTCGCGCACTCGCTTTCCTCTGCTGCGCGTCGAAAGAAGGCTAACCCATGAGTGTGAACAATCTCGCATACAGCAAAGACGGCCTCGCCCTCACGGAACTCTTCGAGGGAGACATCCTCACTGCCTATCAGGACCAGAAGGGTGTCTGGACCATTGGTTACGGCCACACGGCGGGCGTTCAGCCGGGGCAGACCGTCACGCAGGATCAGGCCGTCGAGTTCCTTATGAACGATGTCTCGTCCGCCGTCGCCTGTGTGAATAAGGTTGTCACCGTCGTCCTGACGCAACCGCAGTTCGATGCCCTCGTCGATTTCACCTTCAATCTCGGCCCGGGTAACTTCAGCGGCTCCACCCTCCTCAGGGACATCAACGCCGGAAGCTTCCCCGCTGCCGTCGCGCAGTTCGACATCTGGGATCACTGCGGAGGAGTGGTCAACGCAGGCTTGCTGCGCCGCCGCCAGGCCGAGGCCGCCGAATTCGGCGGCACGCCATCGCCCGATTCCTCCACCGACGCTTGAAAGATATGCCTATGCCCGACGCTTCTGCGCAAACCTCCGGCGATCTGGTTCTTGATCGCCTCGAAGATCAGATCTGCTGGTACGACCGCAAAAGCCAGGCGGCGCAGCGTACCTTCAAGCGCATCAAGCTGATCGAAATTCTTGCCGCGGCCATGATTCCCTTCCTCACCGCGTTGAAATTTCCTTATGTGAACCTGGTCATCGGAGGCCTCGGCGTCCTCATCACCATCCTTGAAGGAGTTCTGCACCTGAACCAGTATCAGCAGAACTGGACGACCTACCGTTCCACCTGCGAATCGCTGAAACACGAAAAATACGTCTACATCGCACAGGCCGGTCCTTACGCCGGTGTCGCCAACCCGCGAGCCCTGCTTGCCGATCGAGTAGAATCGCTCGTTTCGCAGGAGCATGCGCAGTGGGCGTCGGTGCAGCAGCAGAGCGGCAAAACGCAGGGCAGCTGAATCAGCCGCGTGCTATTGGGCTCGCACAAACACGTATTTAAAGCCGTTTTGCTGAATCTGGCCTTGGGCATTGAGCCACCGATTGTGAGTTTCAACCCCGAGATTCCCATTCACCGGGACAAGCAGGATCACAGTCTCCCTCTGCTGCTGCTCGCCTGCTGTATTCCCGAGCGACCACATGTCCTGCATTTTGGTTCCATCGAAGGTCAGCGTCTTCGCGCCCCAGCTGCAAAGACCCTGATTGCAGGCTCCGAAGGGCTCGACGATGTACTGCGGCCCCGTTCCGGAGATTTTCAGCTGGGTAATGGGATCATTGCCCTTCTTCGTATGCGGATTCGTCCATATTCCTGCAAGCGGCCCAAAAGGTGCGGCAGGAACCCCTACGGCTCGCTGCTGCGTGGGGGCGGACGCAACCGCTACGGGGTCAACCAGGCCGCCGCGGCCGTGGTCGGGCCGTAACGCAAAGTATCCGATCACGGCGACCGCAATCAGCACTGCAATCGCGCCGCCCCACAACAGCGGCTGCTGCGTGAGTTTCTTGCTTCCGTCCTTCCCATCATGCACGACCGGCGGAGGAAGCTGGGTCGATACAGTCGCGTGAACCGGCTTCGTTTCAGTAGCGGGGTTTGTCGTCACGTACTGCTTCAAAGCCGCAATCAGCAGTTGCACGTCGGAGTTCCAGCGCGCGTGGGAAATCTCTACACTGTTACGAAACGCCAGGTTCCTGATGCCCTCCGGAAGCTGCTCCGGCCTCGGCATCCGTGCATCGTGGACCAGCACCGGAATCACGGCGATATTCCGCGTCAGAGCCGATCCCACCTCCAGCCGCACGAAGTCGTTCGCGTCATCGAGCCGCCGCCCGCCATCCGGATTGGTTACGTTTGCCCAGTTCGGGCCCATCACCGCCAGAAAAACGCCACAGGTAGCAACGTTGTCGTCGATGGCCTTGCGGAAATCCGTGCCCGGCGCAATACCCGCTACATCCATGAAAACCGAATCGTCGCCATACGCCCGCACCAGGTCGTCAAAGAGCCTACCCGCCTCGCCTTCCGCATCGTCTCGTCGATAACTAATAAAGATGGCGCGCTTCACAAGCTTTCCCCCTTGGCGACGGCTCCATACGGCATAAAGCCATTTGCTCGTCGAGAAAAGAATAGGCGGTGTCTTGCCATTCGGCAATACGAATTCAAACTTTAGGTGGGCTAACGACGGAACTGAGTGCAGGCGGCAAGAAAAAGAGGCTGCCATTTCGGCAGCCTCAACGTTAAAAACCGTGTTCGGCTCGCGAGCGCAACTCCAAAACCGACGGGACTGGCCACAAAAGGCGGGTTCCAGAGTGGCGCGAAGTGCGATTGCCCGGACGGCCAGTCCTATTCGGCAACCGTGTCCACAAACGCCTTCAGCTTGCGCGATCGCGACGGATGCCGCAGCTTGCGCAATGCCTTCGCCTCGATCTGTCGAATGCGTTCGCGCGTCACCTGGAAGCTCTGGCCTACCTCTTCCAACGTGTGCTCTGAACCATCTTCCAGGCCGAAACGCATCTTGATCACCCGCTCTTCCCTCGGCGTCAGTGTGCGCAGAACCTGCGACGTATATTCCTTCAGGTTCACGCTGATCACTGCATCCGACGGCGAAACGGCCTGGCGGTCTTCGATAAAGTCACCCAGGTGAGAATCTTCTTCTTCGCCAATCGGCGTCTCCAGCGAAATCGGCTCCTGTGCAATCTTCAGCACCTTGCGAACCTTGGCCACCGGAATATCCATGCGCCGCGCAATCTCTTCCGAAGTAGGCTCACGACCCAGCTCCTGCACCAACTGCCGTGACGTGCGAATCAGCTTGTTGATCGTCTCGATCATGTGCACCGGAATACGGATCGTTCTCGCCTGGTCCGCAATCGCGCGCGTGATCGCCTGACGAATCCACCACGTCGCATACGTCGAGAATTTATACCCGCGCCGATACTCGAACTTGTCCACCGCCTTCATCAGGCCGATATTGCCCTCCTGAATCAGGTCGAGGAACTGCAATCCGCGGTTCGTGTACTTCTTGGCAATCGACACCACCAGTCGCAGGTTGGCTTCAATCAATTCGCGCTTGGCATGCTCGGCGTCCATATCGCCCTGGATCATCTCGCGCTGCGTGCGCTTCAGCTCGGCAATTGAAACGCCGGCCTCATGCTCCAGTTTTTCCAGGTCGATCTTGCAGTTCTTCTGCTGTCGCCGATACTCCTTCTTCAGCTCTTCGCTCTTCGACTGGTCGAACTTCTGGTCCAGTGTGCGAACCTGCCGTTCCAGCGTGCGCATCACGTCAACGGTCTTGTTGAGCTTGTCCAGAAGCCGCTTGCGCTCCTGGTTGGTGTACTTCAGTTCGCGGACAACGCGCGAAACCAGGACCTTCTCGCGAGCAATGCCCCAGCGCGTCTTGCGATGCTCTCTCGCCTTGGTCTTGATGTTGATTGTGGCCAGCTTTTCGTCAAGTGCCGTGGCCTTCTTCTGGTGCTTCACCAGCCCATCGATCTTGTTGACAGTCTGACGCACCCGCGCTTGCAATATTTCTTCGGTGATCTCTTCCTCGTCGAAGATCACCACTTCCTTCACATTGCGCACGCCGCGTTTCAAGTCTTCGCCCAGCGCCACAATCTCGCGAATGACAATCGGCGATCGCGAAATCGCCTTCATCACGCGCAGCTGTCCGCGCTCGATGCGCTTGGCAATCTCCACTTCGCCTTCGCGCGTCAGCAGCGGAACCGTGCCCATCTCGCGCAGATACATGCGGACAGGGTCGTTCGTTTTTTCGAGTGTGCCAGGCGTCAGGTCGAGCTCGACATCCTCGCCCTCCTCGCCCTCGGCTTCAAAGGCATCCCCCGCCTTCGGGCCGCCTTCCAGCAGGTCAATTCCCTGCGTTCCAATCGTAGTGATGAGATCGTCAAGGTCATCGACGGAGTGCATGTCGCCGGGCAGAAGGTCATTGACCTCACCGTACGTGAGGTAGCCCTTCTCCTTGCCTGTATCGATCAATTTATCGATATCTTCTTCGTACTTGTCTTCAATCGCCAACCGCGTGTCTCCCGCATAGATATGTTCAGACGTCGATATGTTCAAACGTCGATGTGTTTCGAACCCAAATGGTTCAGACGTAAATGTGTTCGGATCTTCCTGCTGCCCCGGGTCGGACAATGTGCGATCGAAGCCGTAAAGGCGTTGTCCCAAGCGGATCGCTTGAGCGAATCCATGGGAGGTAGGCGCACGTCCACCAAAGACTTCTAGAATATCACGCCAGAGCGTTGAACCCGCTGGAATTACGGCATTTCCGCCCAATTCGGCCGCAGGCCTTCTTTGACATCCCCTTGCGCGTTAGATGTGGAAAATCGCTTTTCGTTTCAAAGGTTGGAGGCTAACGCGAAGAAACGACAAAAACCAGAAAGCCAACCACGCCGAAGGCCACCAGAATCGCCGTCAGTAGAATGCCCCCGATCACAATATTGGCCAGCCGTTGCTGCTCCGGCCGAGGACGCGTAATCCCGAACACCGCAATGAAGGATTCCGTAAGCCAGGCAAGTAGTTTCATAGACTTAATCCAGATTTCTCAGTCGCATCGCGACATCGTGCGCCCGGCGGCTCAAGGATAGCACCTCCTCAGCCCTCCCCATTCGCTCCGCATCCTGCAAAGCACCGCGAACCGCCCTCTGCTCCTGTTCGAGCGAGGTCCGCCGCAGCGTAAGGATCGCCGATTCAACATTATCCAGCTCGGGCTCGGCTCCATGGATCGATACAAACAATCCCGCCAGCATCTGCCGGTGCGCCGGATCAGGCAGCGACTGCAGCGGGTCGGCACCCGGCGGCCGCCCGCGTAGCTGACCCAGCATCGCATGCACGTCCTCGCGCATCCGCCCAAAATCCGCCTCGTGCTCTAGGTAAGCAGCTTCTGCCGACTGATAGAGATCGCTCGTCTGGGGCGACGAAAATGCCTGTAGCAGAATCTGCTCTGCCCGCGTCAGCGAGGAAACCGCTTGCGCGCCCAGGGAATCGCGCCGCTTCGCCGCGGCTTCTTTCAGTTCTTCGCGCACCAGCGCCGAGTCGATGCCGATTTTTTGGGCCGCGTCCATCGCAAACTCGTCCCGCCCAATACGATTCGGCATTCTCCGAATATGCGGCAACAGATAGTTCAGCGCCTTGATCTTAGCCTCTGGCGTCCGTGGCGGAAACAACACCCGTGCGCGTTCCACCAGATAGTCCTGGTGCCGCCGGGCGCCGCGCAGGGCCGTCATGTATTCCTTCGCGCCCCGCTCGCGGATATACCGATCCGGATCAAGCCCACCCTCAAGCGTAACCACCTTGACCTCGAAGCCCTCTTCCGTCAGCAGCGCAATCGACTTCTCAGCCGCATTTGCACCCGCCGTATCCGGATCGAAATTAACAATCACCCGCGTCGTATACCGGCTCAAAAGCCGCACCTGCGCCTCGGTAAACGCCGTGCCGCTCGTAGCGATCACATTCGTAATCCCCGCCAGATAGGCCGAAATGCAGTCCATCTGCCCCTCAACCAGCAGCGCAAAATCGGCCTCGCGAATCGCCTGCCGTGCCTTGTCCAGATTGAACAGCACCTGCCCCTTCGTATACAGCGCGGTCTCCGGGGAGTTCACATACTTCGGTCCGGCCTTGTCGCCGCTCTCCAGCGAACGCGCGGTAAAAGCAATGATCCGCCCCGACTCGTTCGCAATCGGAAAAGTAATCCGTTTACGGAAGCGCGCATAGAGCGGCCCAGGCTTGCCGTCCTCCTGCGGCTTGAAAGAAAACAGCCCCGAAGCCCGCAACGCATCCACATCAGCCAACGATTGCAGCCTTTCGCGCAAAGCATGATAGGACTCCGGAGCGTACCCGATCCGGAACTTCGCAATCCCCTCATCATTCAAACCGCGCCCCGAGAGATACTCCCGCGCCAGCGCGCCCTCCGGCGACTTAAGCTGCGCCTCGAACCAAGCCGTAGCCGCCTCATGCAACTCAATCAGCTTGCCCCGCTGCCGGCTCTCCGCCGCCTCCTCAGGAGAAGAAAATTCCCTCTTCGGCAGCGCAATCCCACACTTCAAGGCAACCGTCTTCACTGACTCAGGAAAACTGACGTTCTCAATTTTCTGAATGAACGAAAAAACATCCCCCGACTGCCCGCACCCAAAGCAGTGGTAGAACTGCCGCCCCGCATGAACAGAAAACGAAGGCGTCTTCTCTGCATGAAACGGACAAAGCCCGCTATAGTTCTGTGCCCCAGCCTTCTTCAGCCGCACATATTCGCCAACGATCTTGAGGATGTCGGCCTGCTGCTTCACGGTCTGGGCAAAATTATCAGCCATGCTGCGATAAATCCGGGAATTACCGAATCATGATAATCGGCGAACGAAGCTCACGACGATTTCCGCCGTCTGCTGCGGCATTTGTTGAAGAAGAATGTGGGGCCCATTCAGAACCACCACGTCGATCTCTGGCTTAACTCGTCGAATTTCTTCCAAACATACCGCATTCACCACACGGTCGTGTCGAGCATGCATATAAAGAACCGGCACTTGAATCTCGCGAATTTCCTCAAGCGCATTGCAGCCAACAACAGTCCGGACCCGATCCATCAGCACTCTCGGAGTCACCGCTGCCATCGCCCCTCGCAAACGATCCTGCAGCGACTCCGGAGCAGTCGACCCGAACACCGCAATTCTCCCCGCAAGTCCACTCACCGGGAGACGACCCAGAACCGGCGCCAGAAAAGGCGTGAGGAATCGCAAAAAGCCCCGGACTGGACTTGTAGCGAATCCAGCGCACAAAACAACGCCCATAAGATTTGGAGGATTTGTCGCCGCAAACTGAATCGCAAGCGGCGTCGAAAACGACTCCGCCACGATCACATACGGTTCAGAAATCGGCACGCAGGATCGAACCAGATGCAGCAAGTCTCTATACGAAAGAGATACGTCGTTCGGATATCCGACCGCTTGCGCCGCAAACCCGATCGGAAGCGCCTCGATAAAATCCGCAAAAAGCTCCCCGGTCCCATACATTCCGGGAAGAAGCACGAGCTTAAGTTTCGACGCGTCCATAAGCCAGATAGGACATCACTTTCTTTTCCACCTGACCCCGTCCTTCGAGTCCTCCAGCACAATCCCCTTCTCCGCCAACTCGTTCCTGATCTGGTCCGCACGCGCAAAGTTGCGTGTCCGCTTGGCCTGCGTGCGTTCATCCACAAGAGCCTGAATTTGCTCGTCACTCAGCGCATTCTGCGCCAGAACTTCCGCCGATGCCTCACCCAGCCGCCCTTCGCGCTCTGCCCATTGCAGCGCAAACTTCGTCCACTCAGCGTCATGGTCCTCAAGCACCGCAAAGACCTTATCGAACTCGCCCAGAACGTCCAGCACTTGCGCCGCATTTCCCACACTCAGAGTTCCGGCATCCATGGCCGCGTTTCCCGCCCTCACCAGATCGAAAATCGCCGCGCGCGCCTCCGCCGTATTCAGATCATTCGCCAGCGCCTCGTAGAAATTCTTCCGGCACCGCTCCGTCTCCGCCGCCAGAGCCTTATTCTCGCTTGCCGCTGTAGCCGCCGAACGCACGCGCGTATGAAATGTTCGCAGACGCTCCACCGCGCCAGTCTCCGCCGCCAGCCCTTCAAACGTAAAGTTCAATTGCTGTCTGTAAGGAACCGAAATCAGCAGCATCCGAATCGCCGAGGCCTTGTACCCCTTGAGCAGCAGGTCGCGAAGCGTGTAGAAGTTCCCCTCTGACTTCGACATCTTGCGCCCTTCCACCAGCAGAAACCGCACATGGAACCAGTGCCGCGCAAACGTTGTATGCGATGCCGACTCCGACTGCGCAATCTCATTCTCGTGGTGCGGAAACATCAAGTCCTCGCCGCCCGCATGCAGATCGAACCCATCCCCCAGATATTCCGTCGCCATCGCCGAGCACTCAATATGCCATCCCGGCCTGCCCGGCCCCAGCGTCGTCTGCCAATGGTATTCACCCGGCTTCGGAGCCTTCCACAAAGCAAAATCACGCGCCGAGTCCTTGTCGTACTCATCCACATCCACGCGCGCGCCGTCCGTAATCCCGCTGAAGTCCTTCTTTGACAGCTTGCCGTATGCAGGAAATTTCGCAATCCGGAAATACCATGACCCATCGTCGGTTTTGTAAGCGCAATCCTGCTCTGCCAGCCGGTCAATCAATGCCACCATCGACGGAATATGCTCAGTCGCTCGCGCAATGATCTCCGGCTTCTCGACCGCCAGCGCGTCCAGGTCTTCAAAGAACGCCTTTTCATAGCGCGGCGTGTATTCGCCAATCGCCACACCAGCCGCGGCTGCATTGCGAATAATCTTGTCGTCCACATCGGTGACGTTCATCACATGTTGCGGAGTAATGCCCTCGAGCTTCAAAAACCGCCGCAGCACGTCCACCTGCAGAAAAGTGCGGAAGTTTCCAATATGTCCGTAGTCATAAACCGTCGGCCCGCACGCATACATGCGCAGCGCGTTTCCGTCCGAGGGGGATAGTTCTTCAATGCGGCCAGTAAGTGTATTAAAAAGTCGGATGGTCATTCGTGCGGCGGGATTCTCAAAATATTTTCTTAGCTGATTCTATTCTTTTTCAAGATTCCAGGACGCGTTTGCGCCGAAGACGCGTGGCCCGTGCGGCGAGCACCGCCCGCCGCGTAGGCGCCGTCGGAAGCAAGCCACTCGCCCATTAGCCTGCCGCGCATCTTCCCCTCCATCTTCATCGCCATCTCGAAGTGGCTGTCGCGCATCCGCTCGATCTCCGCCGTCAGACCCGCACCGTCCTTGTCGAGAAAACGATGCGCTTCCTCTGCCAGCAGCAGCCAGTCATGCCAGTCGCCAATCGCGTCCTGCAGCTTCTTGAGAGCCTTGCCGACCACCCCTGCACGCTCATCCTCACCTCCCGCCTCCGCCATGTAGCGAGCCTTCTTCGCGCCCTTGCGAAAATCATGCAGATCTCCCGCGTCCAGCTGCCGCATCCGGCTCGCCAGCCGCGCAAACGCATCGAGCGCCATCGCCGCGGCATCAGACTTACGCCGCCGCGACGTCGGACGCTGCGCTGCTGCAAAGGCCTTCAGATGCCCATCCAGTTTCGCGGCCCATTTCGCCGCATTTTTTTTGAGCGACGCAGCATGATCCCGCCGCGCGTCGTGCAGCGCATCATCCAGCTTCCCCACCTGCCCCGCCATCGCGCCCTCCGGCTCATCCACCGGTGCCGTTGCCTTCGTCTCCACGCACGGAACCAGCTTTTTCAAGAGCTTCCGCTGCACATCCAAATCCCGCACCGGAGCCGCCGCCCGCCGTATCGTCTTCAGCAGCCGCTCCCACGCGCGAACCGCCTTCGTCAGTGCATCCCCTCCATCCCCTGCCTGCGGAGCAGCGTCCCGCAGCGCCGCTTCCAGCGCCGCCTCAATGCGGCGCGTTCCCGTCCGCGTATCGTGCACCGGATCCACGTCCGGATCAGCTGTGCACTGTTCCAGGCTCTGTCGCAGTGCGACCGTCAATTCCTCCAAACGCGCAAGTCCCAAACGCTCAGGTCCCAGGTGTGCAAGTCTCTGAGGCTCCATCCCCGCTGTCCTCGAACGCGCCCTCCGTTTTTCCGCCGACTCTTGCGCCATCAGCCTCAACTCTCCCGCTGCTATTCTGATTCTGATCGCAACAACCCCCGATGACGATTCAAGATTCGCACCTCCGGCCCGAACTTTCCTCGAACGACCGGACGCTCTACGCTTCGCCCGCCCGCGCCTGGACGCTTCTCCTGCTCATTTTCTTCGCCGTCCATTTCGTGGCCCTCTTTACGCCGTCCCTGCTCGACGACGCCGACGCCACTCACGCAAATGCCGCCCAACATATCGCCGTGAGCGGAAACTGGGTCACCCTTTACGTCAACGGCATCCGTTATCTTGAGAAGCCGCCGCTCCCTTACTGGCTGGCCGCCATTGATTACCACATCTTCGGCTACAACGTCTTCGCCACCCACCTTCCCATGTCGCTCGCCGTGCTGGCCTGCGCCATCCTGGCCTGGGTATGGTCCCGCCGCGCCTACGGAGATCGTGCCGCCTTTTACGCCGCGCTGGCAATTCTAACCTCCATCGGCATTTTCTTGTGGACGCGCTTCTTCATCCCCGAATCGCTGCTCACTTTCTTTCTCGCCCTCGCGCTCTACGCCTTTCTTACCGGCCTTGAAGATCGCAAACCGTCGCGCTTCTACCTCGCTTACGCCGCGCTTGCCATCGCCGTCCTCGCCAAAGGACTCATCGCCCCCGTCTTTTTTGTCGCCGCCATCGTTCCCTATTTGGTGATCACCGGCGAATGGCGTCGCTGGCGACAAATGCAGCTCTTCACCGGCTTCCTGCTTTTCCTCGCCATCGCCGTGCCGTGGCACATCCTCGCCGGCCTTCGCAATCCCGATCATGGAAACCCCATAGGCAATGTCCCCACGCCCGGCCACGTCCACGGATTCTTCTACTTCTACTTCATCAACGAGCACTTCCTGCGCTTTCTCGGCAAGCGCTATCCGCACGATTACAACAAGCAGCCCTGGTTCGCATACTGGTTCGGCCAACTGATTTGGCTCTTTCCGTGGAGCATCTTCCTCCCAGCCGCGCTCGTCCGCGCATGGCGCAACCGCCGCATCTTTGCTTCCGACCTGCGCTACGACGCAACCAACACCATCGAGTTCCTCGACCCGCGCCTCACCGCGCACGCCGCCTCCACTCTCGCCGCGCGCCTGCGTTTCCGTGCCCGAACCGCCCTTTTACTCGCTCTCTTCGCGGTCTTCATCCTCGTTTTCTTCGCCATCTCCACCAATCAGGAGTACTACACCTGGCCCTCCTGGTTCGCCATTCTCATGCTCATTACCGGCTCGCTTGCGAGCATCGAACAGGCTCCCGAAGGCGATACGCGCTGGCTCAACGCCTCCAGCAAATGGCTCACCGGAATGCACGCTGCCTTCGCCATCATCGGCATCGTCTCTGCCATCGCGCTCGCTTACGGTCTCTGGACCTCGCGCCATCTGCCCTTCGTGCCCGACATCGGAACGCTCCTCGCACATCGCGGGGTAGGAGACTACGCGCTCGCCACATCCCACTTCTTTGATCTCACCGGCCCCTCGTTCGCAGCGCTGCGGCTGCCTGCCGCCATCGCCGCCGCCGCGCTGCTTATCGGGCCCTTCGCTGCATGGCTTCTGCGCCGCCGCGGACACGGCTTCGAAGCCACAACATCAGTGGCTTTCACCATCGCCGTCTTCCTCATCGCCGCGCACATGGCTCTCGAGCGTTTTCAGCCGATGCTGTCCTCGCAAGCCATGGCCGAGACCATCAACGCCATCGCAAAAACACCCGGCAATCAGCCCTATCAGCTCATCATTTACGGAGATCAGGCCGACGGATCATCCGTCATCTTCTACACCCACCACCATGCGCTGCTCGCTCACGGAAGCACATCGTACTTCGACTCCGAGCCCGCAAATGACGGCAATCCCGCCGAAGAGATCTTCGGCTCGTCCATGATCTGGGGCTCCGACTACCCTGACGCCCCGCACATCTTCTTGGCCGATCCGCAACTGCTCGCCATGTGGGAACACGGCCCCCGCATCTTCCTCTTCGTCCCTGGAGAATTCCACGACCACGTAGAACAACTCATGGCCGCCCACCAGAAAAAGCTCTACAAACTCCAGGAACTCTCCGACAAAACCCTCTACACCGACCGACCGCTATAGGGCGAACGGTTAAGCCTCACAGCGCAGTACCCCAATAGCTAGTCCCACGACCAACGGGAGTGGCCACGCGAAGCAGTTGCCTGAACGGCTAGTTTGCCGGAATCACTAGATACTGCTCCAGCTTCCCATCCGGCATCGTGTAAGTAGTAACCCGAACCTTCGGCGGAGACTTAGCAAACTCCACCGAAAACGACCGGAAAGTCATCCCGCCGCGCAACTCTTCGGCAGATTGTGTAAACGAAGAAGGCGCACCCAGTGGAGCCAGGCTCGACTCAAAATCCCCCAGCGCCTGCGCCCCGAGATAAGCGTTGCAATTCTCAGTAAACAGAGATCGATCAATCTTCCCCTGCTGCAATCCAACAAAAATCTCGCGCGCCTGAGCCTCCGCCGCTGCCGCCGGAAACTCATCGCCATTCAACCCCAACACCAGCGGACCCAGCGCCTTCGCAATTCCTCCCGCCGCCGGAGAAGCGTCCTGATTCGTCAGCACCACAATCGCCGCCTTCTCCGCCGGAAACACCACGTTGTCCGACACAAATCCAGACACCTCGCCGTCGTGCTGATATGTAATGTGCCCATTCGTATCGCGCACAAACAGCCCCAGCGCATATTGCGAGCTCTCGCCATTTTTCAAATTCACCGGAGCAAACATCTCGTCATACGATTTCTGATCGAGCAGCGACCGGTTCATCACGCTGATGTCCCACTGCGCCAGGTCATAGGCCGGCATCGCCAGCTCGCCCGCCGCAAACATCCATCCGCTGCCCTCCTTAGGAGCGGGCCGCAAAGGCCCCAGTGCATAGCGAATGTAACCCTCGGCATCCGTATCGCCCAATTTCTCAGCATCCGAGTTCCAAACCGCCTCCATGTCCAGCGGCTTGAAGATATGTTCCTGCAGAAACTTCATCAGCGGCATCCCGCTCACCTGCTCCACAATGCGCCCTGCAATCACATAGTTTGTATTCGAATACTGCCAGCGCGTGCCGGGATTAAAATCCAGCGGCTTCTTCCCCCACACATCCAGAATGTGCTGCGCCGTCGTCGCCTCGCGCATCGGAGGCATCAGGTAATCCTCCGGCCAGAAGTCCTGATAGCCCGACGTATGCGACAACAGCATCCGGATCGTCACTTCGTTCGCCCGCGTCAGGTCCGGAATATATTTCGAAACCGGATCGTCAATCGAAAGCTTGCCCTCCTGCTCCAGAAGAAGAACCGCGGCCGCCGTGAACTGCTTCGAAATCGAGCCGATTGAGTAGCGCATCGCCGGAGCCGCATCCACGCGTGGATCCAGTTTCGCCTTCCCGTAAGCGTGGGTATAAACAATCGCGCCGTGCTCAACCACCGCCACTGAGGCCGAAGGAACGCCCGTCTTCGCAAGAACCTGCTCCGCCGCGGTATCGATCTTGTCTTTCAGCTCGGGAGAAATCGTGTCAACGGCCAGCGAGCTCTGGGCATAGACCGCACCCGAGCAGAACATCAAAGCAAGAAAATAAAGGAATGCGCGTCGCATAGTGATTAAAAAAGCCTAGCAGCACCGCATCACTCAAGCCAACTCCCGTCGTCTGCAATCGCTCCTTGGTTCCCCGCAGTTGGCGGCGAAAATTAGGCACTGTAATCTAGCTCCATACATGCGCGCCCTCGCTCTCACGCTTGTCCTTCTCATCACAGCTGCCGCCCCCGGTCAAAACCCAGCCCAAAAGCAGGAACAGAAACCGGCGCTCTTCCGTTGGAACATATCCCGGAAAGACGTCGATCTGCTGCTCAAAACTGTGCCGCAATCAGATGCATTACGTTTCGCGCAGCTCAAACAATCCTTTTCGGACTTCGAGTGCAAAGGACCCCAACTTCGCGATCAATCCTTTCCGAAAGGCAAAAACCTGATCTGCGCGTTTCCTGGAATCGAGCCCGCAAGTAAGCCTGTGGCGCCCGGCATTGTCCTCTTCATCGCGCATTACGAGCATGAAGGAGCGGGTCAGAGCGCCATCGATAACTGGAGCGGCGCCATCATGCTGCCGTTCCTGTATCACGCCATATTCAATACCTCTCGCATCCACTCTTTCATCTTTGCCGAGGTTGATGGAGTAGCCGGCGCTAAAGCCTTCTTCGATTCCCTCACAGCTACCCAGCGCCATTCTCTCGAAGGAGTCGTCGCCCTCGATGCCCTCGGACTCGGGCCGGCCCAGTATTACATCAGTTCCAATGACATCAAACCCGCTGACCTCGACTCCTCCCTCGCTATGAGATGGAGTTGGCTGCAACAGCGCCTTTTTCAGGCCGCGACCGATCATCAGCCAAATGCGCCGCTGATGGCTATTCCCGGCAGCTGGTACAAAGTCGACATCACCCGCGATTTTCGCTACCACGCTATCCCCTCCATCCTCATCCACTCCGTCAACTGGAACACTCGCCAACTACCTGGCTCAACTCGTGACACAGTAGCAGCGATCAACGGCGATACCTACTTCAACACCTACAATCTGCTCGCCGATTACATGGTCGAACTCGACAAGCCCCAGCCCTCAGCAATCCAGGCCGCTCCGTCCAGTTCCTCACGCGGAGCCCGTCGTTAAGCATCCTTCGCCTCGACTCCCCTAAAATAATCATGTGGCTCTCGCACCTCAGCCCATCTCTCTCCCCGCGCGGCGCAGCGTGCGTCTCCTCGCGGGCGCCGAATGGTGGCATCTGCTCTCTCTCGACGCTCCCACCGTCGCAACCCTGTGGGCCTGGAGCTTCGCCCGCGTCCTTCACGTCACGCTGACCCCCGATTGCCTCCTGCTGCTTTTTCTCGGAACGTGGCTCCTCTACGTCTCCGACCGCATTCTTGACGGCTTTCACCAGGACAGCGCGCGCCTCCGCGAGCGCCACTTCTTCTACATGCGCCACCGCGCTGCCGCCATTCGCGTGGCCATTCCCGTATCGATCCTCCTCGCATGGCTGGTCTGCGCGCACATGCTGCCCAGCGCACGCCGAGCCGACCTCCTCATCTTCGCCGTCGCCGTCGCATACTTCTGCCTCGTCCATCTTCGCGGAGCAAGAATCGAACGCTGGTTTCCCAAGGAGCTCATCGTCGCGCTCGTCTTCGCCGCCGCAACCGCCGTCCTCACCTGGTCCAGAATCACAGAGGATAGAGTCGAACTAGCCCTCCTGGCAGCACTCTTCGCCGCGCTCTGCTGGCTCAACTGCATCGCCATCGAAAAATGGGAGCGGACCTCACGTATCGCCCCTCAAATCGACACGCTAACCCGCTGGGGCCAGCATCATCTGCGCCTGCTAAGCGCGGCGATCACCGCCGCCGCCCTTTTCGCCGGAGCGCTCCTGCTTCACGCGGCCTTGATCCCCTCCGCCAGCCTCTGCCTCGCAGCCGCACTCTCCGCCGTCCTCTTCATCGTGCTCGACCGCTCCTCATTCAGCGCACACCATCTCCGCATCGCCGCCGACGCAGCCCTGCTCACCCCGTTGCTGGTTCTTTTCCTTCGCTGATGCCAGCCAGCCCAGCATCCAGCGCCGCTGCAGGTTTTGACCGCATCGCCCGCCCCTACCGCTGGCTCGAATACCTCTCCTTTGGCCCCATGCTTGAGCGAGTGCGCTTTTCCCGCATCCCCCAGCTCGCCGGTACCCGCCGCGCCCTCGTCCTCGGCGATGGCGACGGACGCTTCCTCGCCCGCCTCCTCGCTAGCAATCCTTCACTTCAGGCTGAGGTCGTCGATCAAAGCCCAGCCATGCTGCGGCTTCTTGAACACCGCGCCACCGCCGCCGGAGCCGGCCACCGCGTCCACATTCACCAATCCGACGCGCGAGCCTTTCAGCCCACCGGCCCCTACGACCTCGTCATCACCCATTTCTTCCTCGATTGCTTCACGGCCGCGGAAGTTCTCACCCTCGCCGGAAAGATTCGCCCGCATCTATCGAAAGACGCCCGCTGGTTGATCTCCGAATTCGCAATTCCCCCCGGAATAGCCTCTCTCCCCGCCAAAGGAGTGGTAACGGCGCTTTACGCAGCCTTTCGCATCATCACCGGCCTGCGCGTGCGCACCCTCCCCAACCACGCCCAGGCCCTTGCCCGCTCCGGCCTCATTCTCAAAGCCCGCCGACGCTTCCTCGCCGGTCTCCTGGTAAGCGAACTCTGGGAAGTGAAGGCAACGGAAGGTTAAAGCGACCCCTCAAGCAACCGAAGCACGTCCCACCCGTTCCCACAACCATGACCTCTTTTGAGCGCCCCGCCAGCGAAATTGCCCCGAGAACCGGGCGGGAAAGCAATCCGGATGTCGAATTCGGAACCGGACCCGGCATCGACCCCGGCCCATTACCCGTTCCCACACCCTGACCCGAACCCGGCGAATCACCGGAACCGGCCCTCCCCGTCGAACCCGACCCCGAGCCGCAGCTTCCTCAGGGACCGCTGCCGACACCCGCACCCGTAACGTAGTCGGAAGTCCACGTCCGCCAAGCCATAAAGCGGCGTCGCTTTCCCATGTCTGAAAATCCCGGCGCGGGCAGGCACCACATCCCACTTGTTACAATCACGTAAGCGGCCAGCTTCACTGGACTTATCGAACGGAAGTTATCTCTTGAATCTATACATTCTTCGCCACGCCAGCGCGGGTACACGCCGCGCCAATCCGCTCATCGACGTAAAGCGTCCGCTCGACAAGGAAGGCAAGCAGCAATGCATGCTGGTCGGCAGCTGCCTGAACGCGCTCAAGGTGCAGTTCGATCTCATCGTCTCGAGCCCGCTCAAACGGGCGCTGCAAACCGCCTCGCTCGTCGGAACAGAGACCGGTTATGACTCCAAGATCTTCGTTTCCCAGGCACTCACTCCCGAAGCAAGCGTCACCGCATTTGAAAAGCTGATTGCCAGCCTCGCAAAGTATGACAACGTTCTCGTCGTGGGGCACAACCCGAACCTGCCCGTCTTCCTCGGCGCACTCGTCGGCGCGCGCAACGTGAGCGCCCTCGGAATCACCCGGCAAGCCACGCGGCCCGCCATTCGGCTCCGCAAAGGAGCCATCGCCCGCGTCGATTGCACTCAGCGTCCCGGCACGCTGCACTGGCTGGTTGACCCGCGCATCCTCCGCGGCGTCTACGCCAAAGTCACCAAAAGCTCGCGCCGGAAGACCTCGCGGAAGTAAGCTGCCTCTTTCCTGAGCGACCACAGCTCCAGCTCCGCCCCTGTGCGCCCCGGGCTCAGTTCCAGCAGCACCCGCTTCGGATAGACGCGCGCCCGCATCTGCAGGATGTCGCTGGCGCGATCCTGATTCAGCGCCACCGCAAGCCGCAGCAGCACCACCGCGCGCCTCACGTGCTCATGTTCTTCAACCGGAACCTGCCGCATAGTCCGCCCCTGTGGCTCCGGCCGGCTCTTGCCGATATACCGCGCGATCGCGGAAGTAACAACGCGCTGCGTCGCCGTGAACCCGAAAACCTCCGAGTTGGCGATGATGTACTGCGCGTGCCGATGATGTCCCTGGTAGTTCATGAACTTGCCGATATCGCGCAGCATAGCCGCGGCCTCCAGCCACGTCTCGTACTCCGGCGGCAATTCATGAATCGCGGCCAGATCGCGAAACAGCTGCGCCGCGTGCGCCCGCACCGGCTCGGCCAGCTTCAGATCAACGCCGTATCGGCGGCAGATCTCCAGTACCGCCTCCCAGCGATCGCGCTCGTACTGCTGATGCGCCGACGTCCGCGCATCGCTCTCCGCCAGCATCTGCGCAAGAATGCCGTCGCGTAATCCCATGTCGGAGTAGCGAAGGCCCCGCAGCGCGAAATGCTCCAGCAACTCGGAATACACGTGCGCACCGGCCACAATGATCTCCGACCGGCGCGGCCCGATGCCGGCGACGGCGCTTCGCGCCGTATTGTTCATCTTCGTCAGCTTGCTCGCGAATTTTTGAATGTCTCCAACCGGCGTAAAATACCCGCGCTCCGCGCCACGAGTTCTGCGCGCCGCTCTGCTCGCCGCCGAGAGGGCCGCCGCCGTGCCCGAGGTGGCAACGACCGTCTGCACTCGTGCGGAATCGATACGGCGCGAAGCCCGGCGCAGTTCGCGCGCGATCAACTTCTTCATGCGCGCAATCTCGTCCTTCGTGGCCGGGTCGCTTTTGAGAAATTCCTGTGTCAACCGAACCGCGCCCAGCGGAAGGCTCACCGTCTCTACAATGCGCTTGCGAGCGGAGAGTGAAACTTCGCAGCTTCCGCCGCCGACATCGATCAGCAGGCAACGTCCCGCCACGCCCGGCTCGTTGTTCATCACGCCACGATGGATCAACCGGCCTTCTTCAAGACCGGAGATGATCTCAACGTCCCATCCTGTCTCGTCTTTTACCCACGCCAGGAAGGCCCGGCCGTTGCGTGCGTCGCGCATGGCCGAGGTCGCCACCGCCCGCACCTGATTGGCTCCGTGCATCTGCACGGCCTTGTAGAAACGCTTCAGCGCGCGCAGCGTCGCTGCCATCGCGTCGGGTGAAACCAGGCCCGCCTCGAACACGCTCGCGCCCAGCCGCGTTACTTCGCGGTCTTCGTGCACAACGCGCAGCCGGTGCTGCACCACGCGTGCAATCTTCAACCTGCAGGAGTTGGAACCAATGTCGATCGCCGCAAACGTCTGCATGTTTCGCGTACTGCCTCAGAGGGATTTGAACCACTCATGCAAGATAGCAGCGTTTCTTCAACACATGAAAAAGGGCAAGCCCGAAGGCTCGCCCCACTTAAAACGATTCAGATGGAAATCAATGCGCGCCGACAGCCTTCGCCTCCTTCGCGCTGAGTTCCGCAACACGCTTGGCAAGCATCTGCTCCAGGCTCTCGAGCGCCTTGGAGAAGCCTTCAATGCCCTCCTTCAGCTTGTCGTGAGCCATCCGGTCGGCGGCGTGCATCTTATCGAATGTCGCCTCGTCGATGTGCAGCTTTTCAATGTTGAGCGACTTCGCCTTCGCCGGATCGAGCTTACGCGGCAGCTCTTCCTGGATGGATTCAAGTTCATGCAGCAGAGCCGGCGAGATGGTCAGCAGGTCGCACCCGGCCAGTTCACGAATTTCGCCGATGTTGCGGAAACTCGCGCCCATTACCTGAGTCTTGTACCCGAACTTCTTGAAGTAGTTGTAAATCTTGGTCACGGACTGCACCCCAGGATCGTCCGCTCCCTGGTAGTCCTTGCCCGTGTCCTTCTTGTACCAGTCCAGGATGCGCCCAACGAAGGGCGATACGAGCGTTACCTTCGCATCCGCGCACGCAATCGCCTGATGAATGCCGAACAGCAGCGTGAGGTTGCAGTGAATTCCCTCTTTTTCCAACTGTTCGGCGGCGCGAATGCCGGGCCAGGTAGACGCAATCTTGATGAGAACGCGCTCCTTCGAAATGCCGTGTTCCGAATAAAGCCGAATGATGTCTCGCGCCTGTTTCAGCGTCTTCTCCGTGTCATAGGAAAGACGCGCGTCTACTTCCGTAGAAACGCGGCCCGGAATGATGGCAAGAATCTTTTCCCCAAAAGCGATGGCCAGATGCTTGAACGCTTCCTTAGCCACGTCCTGGTCGCTGGCGTCTTCGCCCAGGCGCTTCTTCGCATCCGCCAGTACGCCGTCTACAATCGGAGCGTACTGCGGCATCTGCGCTGCCGTGGTGATGAGCGAGGGATTGGTGGTCGCATCCTGCGGCTTCACCTTTTCAATCGCGTCAATGTCGCCTGTATCGGATACGACCGTTGTCATTCCGCGCAGTTGTTCCAGCAAATTCTTCGGCATGTTTCCTCCTCGCCAATCTTCCTCTCCATTATCGGCCATCTCCCGGCGGAATGGAACGAATGCCTCCGAAGCTGATTCCAGAGTTCAGGAAATTGGGATGTTATGTGGCGTTGTTCTCAATTAGATGCGCGCAACCCCGTTAGGTTACCGGATTCGCAAGCGTCCCAATGCCCTCAATCGTGACCTCAACCCGGTCCCCGGACTTCATCGGCGCAACCCCCGCCGGAGTTCCCGTAGGAATCACATCGCCCGGATAAAGCGTCATCGCGGCAGTGATATGACGCAGCAAAATGTCGATGGGAAAAATAAGATCCCGCGTGCTGCCATGCTGCTTCACCTCGCCATTCAGCCGCGTCTCCACCGTAAGGCCGGCAGCAGGATCGATCTCATTCGTCACCAGCGGACCAATGGGACAAAAAGTGTCGAAGCCCTTGGCCCGCGACCATTGCCCATCAGACTTCTGAAGATCGCGTGCCGTCACGTCATTCACAATCGTGTAACCGCGGATGTACGGCTTCACGTCTTCGTCGGCACCAATGCGCGTCGCAGTCTTGCCGATGACCACCGCCAGTTCGCCCTCAAAGTCCACGCGCTGCGATTGAGACGGAATCCGGATCGCCTCTTCCGGACCGATGACCGCGGAAGGCGCCTTCAAAAACAGCAGCGGCTCTTTAGGAACATCGTTGCCAAGCTCCGCGGCATGGTCGCGATAGTTCCGCCCGATGCAGACAATCTTGCGTGGCACCACCGGAGCCAGTATCCGCACCGCTTCCAATGGCACCGGCACAAACGGCTCCCCCGAAAGCGTCGCCCAGGGATCCTCCTCAAACGGCGGCAACAGCCGCTCGATCCATAATGGTCCACCTCGGCTAACTACTTCGCCATACTGCGGACCAGCTTCTGTTTGAAAACGGCAATACTTCATCAGGAACATCTCCACTTACTGTTGCGGCAGCGCCTCTTCAACATTCGCCGAGCGGGGGCTCTCGTTGCCATCCCGATCCACGGCGCTCACCGAATATTCGTAGGTATGGCCCGGCAAAGCGCTCATATCGCGAAACGAGGCCGAGGGCTGCGCGGGCGACGATACCCGCACCGGCGCTGCCGTCGATCCCGCCTCGCTCCGGTAGACCGTGTATCCTGCGAGATCGGCTTCGGTGTCCGGCTGCCACGAAAGATCAATAGCGTGACCTTCGGGATCAGCAACCGCCTGAAGTCCGCTGGGTATTGCAGGCGGGAAGACATCGCGCGCCTCGATGGTAATCGTCTCACCTGGAGCGCTTGCCACTTCGATTGATTTGCCTTGCAGCGTGATCGTTATTATCCGCTGGGCAGTATAGGAATAGGTGTGGTCCAACGCCGCATCGTGATCCAGTACCCGTCCCTGATCCAAGCCTGAATACTCGAGCATCTGCTCCGCTGGAATCGGCGATTTCTGAGCGCCGGCCTTCAGTTCGAGCTTGCGATGAATGCGGACCGTCTCCCTACCGGCCCCCGCCGCCCAGCTCAACACAATACCCTCCGCTTGCGCCCTCGCGTGAAGGTCTACAATCTGCGGGGGCGCCGGACCAGTGGCCGTGGTGGCGGTATTCGACGGACCGGCATTCCGGCCAGCATGGTTGTCCAACTCAACCGTATAGACCAACGGAACCGGAGGCCCTGAAACAAGCGCACCGGGCAAGGGATCAGTAAAGGAAGCGGAGGCGAAAGGCGCAAGAAGCAAATTTCCCGCTATCACGCATGGCCCTGAATCGACTCGACGGCAGATCTGAACCTTCTGATCGCCAACCAGAAGCACTTTATCGGTAGCGCGTTTAGGCATGGTCCAGTGCAGCGCAACCTGATTGCCCGTGCGTTGCGCCGTCAGATCGGTGACCGGCTCCGGCAGTTTCAGGCTAGGGGGCTGCGGAACGGAGACCATCCCGCATCCGGCCATCATCAGGAACGGCAGACTCAGTCCGACCGCCGTAAAACGCAATGCTGCATTCATTCAACGATTAGCGTAGCAGAGGGTTACAGAATTGATCGCAACGCGCCGGTGATCTCCGGAAAATCAAAGCGGAAGCCGGAAGCAGTAAGCCGTTCCGGAATAGCGCGTGTCGACGCCAGAAGGGCAGCATCTGCAATTTCCCCGACGGCTACCCGCAAAGCAAAGGGCGGCACTGGCAAGACCGCCGGACGACGCAAAGCGCGCCCAAGAGCGCGCGTAAACTCAGCATTGGTCACCGGCCCGGGCGCTACCAGATTCGCCCCCCCATGCAGCGAATCCGTCTCGAGAATATGCAAGACGGCTCGAACCAGATCGTTGATCGCGATCCAGCTCATCCATTGGCGCCCGCTGCCCAGCCGCCCTCCGAACCCCGCCCGAAAAACAGGCAGCATTTGCTTCAGCGCCCCGCCTTCGCGCGAAAGAACAACACCAAAGCGAAGATGCACCACCCGAAGGCCAGCCTCCGCGGCACGCTCGGCTTCTGCCTCCCAGGCGCGGCAGGTATCAGCCAGAAAGCCGCGTCCCGGTGAGGAATTCTCGGTCAGGACCTCATCGCCCCGATCCCCATAAATGCCTACTGCTGAGGCGCATAGCAAGCTTCGGGGAGGGTTTTGCAGCCTTTTCAAAAGGTCTACCAGCGCCCGGGTAGTTCGAACACGGCTTTCGACAATTTCCCGCTTATAGGAATCCGTCCACCGGCGCGAGGAGAGGCTTGCGCCGGACAGATGAATGGCAGCATCCGCATTCTCAAGGCGCGTTAGATCGTCTAACAGTTCGGGAGCATCTGGGTTCCACAGGATAGACTCCGGACGATCCGATTTTTCGCGGACCAGCCGTATTGTTTGAATCCGATCCCTGGAAAAAGAGCGTAGTAAAGATGTTCCGATCAGGCCCGATCCACCGCTCACCAGAATGGTCTTTTGCATTGGCTCGGTCATCGGTTCTTCCTCTCGCTTTGAATAGATGCTCCGAGGATCTATTTCATTTGGCGAAAATATATTGTTACCCTAGAAACATTCCCTGAAAAGCCGGCATCCAACCGAGAACAAATACGCGAGGTTCACTCGATGGCTACAAAGAAGACGGCGGCGAAACAGGATCCCATTTCGAAACAATCGCACGCAAGAGAACAGGTTGACCCCTCCACCGCCGAGGCTTTCATTGCCGAACGGCGGATAGGTGAGCGCATCAAGCGCCTGCGCCTCAAAAGGTCTATGGGCCTGGTAGAACTGGGAAAACATACCGGGCTTTCGGCAAGCTTTCTTTCGCAGCTTGAAACCGGGCGAGTGGTGCCCACGCTTCGCAATCTGGCGCGGATTGCCATGGTCTTCAGCAAAGACCTCTCCTACTTTTTTGAGCCCGAAGCGCATACGCTTTTCCGCGTTCATAAGAAGAACGAGCGTGTGCGTATGCCGCAGACCGGCGTCGACAACCCCACCTACTACTTCGAGAGTTTGGCCTACATGGTGCCGGACCGCCATCTGGATCCCTATTACGCCGAATTTGTGCCCCTCAAGGGGGCAGCAGAGGTGCGGCCGCATGTGCATCCCGGCTACGAATTTCTTTTTATGCTCGAAGGGGAGTTGGAGATAAAACACGCCGACAAGATCAATCTGGTGGAGAGTGGCGACGCCGTTTATTTCGATGCGAGCACGCCGCACTCGTATCGCTGCGCGGGAAAGGCTCACGCAGTGGCGTTAATCGTGACGATGCACCAGATCCCATTAGCGCAACCGGCACTGACTCTGCGCCCGCTGGGAGCGCCGCTGGGTCCGCGCCCGGTACAAAATGGAAACACAGCTTCATTGCAAACCATCGACCGCCCGACCGATGCTATGACGCCCCGCGTGCTGGGCGAGATGGTAAATTCGCGGAAACTCTAAAGCTTCACGCCGGGAAGAAAGAGCTTCGCAACCTGCATCCAGTTATCGACCCGGCGAAACTCAGAAACATTCAGGTTGTGAGGGGCAGTGAAAAGAATTCCCTCCCCCGCAAAGCGGCGGAAATGCGCCGGCTGATCGTCGATCAGGTAATCGCCGTTAATAATTCCCTTATCGCCGCAGGACACGAACCGGGAAGGATGCAGCCAGGGAAAATGCCGCCGCAGCCAGCGGTATTTCGGCCCAAAGGAGTTCGGGAACTCCATCGCTGCAGTCGCGATGAACACCTCATAAGTCTTTGCAAGCTCACGCACGACGCGTTGGCTGTCTTCGATGACGGGCAGGTCTTCAAAAAAATCTTCCGACCGCAGATAGCCCTCCAGCCGCTCTTGGCGGTCGGCAGAGACGATCTCCCAGAGCCACTTGCCTTCCAGGTCCGCCTTGGTGACAGCTTCGCTGTGATCGCGATTGTAGCGGGCAATGTGCTCAGCCAGAGTATCGGCCAGCACTTCGTCCATATCGATGCAGATACGCTTCATGCTTCCGCTGGGGCTCTTTTCTTTGCGGGTGCGGCGGGCGCGGCATCCGGCTCCGGCGGTTTCTCGTTGTCAAAATAGAGAAGCCGTCCACAGCTTTCGCACGGCAGCAACTCCCCGCTCCTGACCTGATTCCACAGTTGGGGACGAAGCGCCATCTGGCAGGTCAGGCAGCGTTGACCCTCAACGCGGGCCAATGCAGTACCGCGCGATCCGGCAATGCGGTCGTAGTTGGAAAGGATCGATTCGGCGACCTGGGTCCGCAGGCGGGCACGGTCTTCGTTCAGCGCCGCCAGGTGCCTCTGCTGTTCTTCTGAAGCACTGCGGGCCGATTCTTTCTCGATCTCAACAACCTTCGCATTATCGGTGGACTCCTGCTGTGCGGCCCGGCGCTTTATCTCCAGCTGATCCGACAGCTCCATGCTCTCCAGCTCACGGTCTTCGATCTTGCGAATCTCCGCTTCCGCATAGCCAATCTCATGCTGAAGCGCCTGGTACTGCTCGTTGGTCTTCACGCTGCTCGACTGTTCGCGAAACTTGATGATCTTCTGTTGCAGGTCTTTGAGGTCGCTTTCAAACCGGCGGCGCTTGGCCTCTTCGTCCTTGATCGCTTTGTTCACCTCGTCCACTCCCGCCTTCTGCCGGATGAGCTTTTCTTCGAGCGCGGCAAGGCGTTTGGGCAGCGCGGCGATCTCTCCGCGCAACTTGTTTATGTTTTGATCTGTTTCCTGGAGTTGAACGAGCGCAAGCAGTTCATCATTCATAGTTGAAACTCCAGTTTATACGCTTTGCCATGGCGGCAAGAACCTGATGCAGCATAAATACAGAGGCCGGTCGCAGCGCGGAGCAGACAAAAGGCAGATCGCTCCAGTGGGGATAACAAGATTGATGGGATCGGTAGATCGCTGGCTCCGCGACCAGCGGGAGTGGCCACGCGAAGCGGGTGCCCGGACGGCCAGTCCTGACATACACTGCTGTCTATGCCGAAGAGTCGCGAGCCGGTTTATGGAAAGGGACACCTGCACCTTATTACCTGCAACTGCTATCAGAAACAGCCCAAGCTGGAGCTGGAAAAACATCGTAATGTTTTCGTCCGGTTACTGGAAGAGCTTCGGGTAAAGTTCCGTTTCGGCGTCGCCGGTTACGTCGTAATGCCAAATCATTTTCGCTTGCTGATGGTAGAACCTGCCGTGGATACGGCCGCAAATTCCATTGACATGCTCCTGCAACGCTATCAGCGCAGATACAACACCTCCGCACGCAGCACAGAGCAAGTCTGGGAAGCCCGCTATTCCGACGTTCATGTCTTCGGGTCACAGAGGATCGCCTCACAGCTGGAGGCAATGCACCAGGAGCCGGTGAGGGCCGCCCTCGCAGGCAGCGCTACAGAATGGGAGTGGAGCAGCGCCCGCTTTTATGCGGGCCTGCCGGAAGGAGTAATAACGGTAGAACGGGTTGAGGAGAGGTAGAATGCTATTTCGCCCACAACCGCACTTTCCTGAAAAGTAACGGGGGGCGAACTACTCTCTTTGCCCGGAGCTCCGTTTGCGTCTTCTCTGCGCTTCACTCGTCTGCATCTTCTCTCTTACCGCGTTCCCCGTTGCCTATTCGCAAGCCTCCGCGCCCACTCATCCGTGGACAGTAAAGGAAATCTTCGGAGGTGACGACCTCACGGGCTCGCCACCGGACGGCATTAGCTGGTCACCGGATGGGAAGCGCGCCACTTACCTGGCCGAGAATGGCGACGTGATGCAAATTGAAGTGCCTGATGGCAAGCTGAAGAAACTCATTGACCACTCAAAGATCGCGTCGCTGCTCAACGCCAACATCAGTGAACAGGACCGCGACCATCGCAATAGATATGACGAACCGGACTATACCTGGTCGCCAGATTCAGATCACTTGCTTTTCGACACCGACGGCAAGCTTTGGCTCTACGACCTGCGTTCCGGCACGGGCATCGAAATCGGCGATACGCAGATGCAAAGCGGCGATGACCCGAAGTTTTCACCCGATGGAAACTCCATTTCCTACCTGCGCAATCGCAATCTCTTCGTGCAGAAGGTTCAAGGAACCGAAAAGCCTCAGGCTCTCACCGGCACCCGTGATGCAACAATCCTCAATGGCCAGATCGACTGGGTGTATCTCGAAGAACTTGATGTGCGCAGCAATTACTTCTGGTCGCCCGACTCCCGGCAGCTCGCATACCTGCAAATGAACGAAACCCACGTCCCCCTCTATCCCATCACCGACTGGATTCCCGTTCACGCGACAGTCGACGAGCAACGATATCCGCAGCCGGGGGATCCCAACCCCGCGGTGCGCGTAGGAGTGGTGAATGCAAAGGGCGGCGAAACGCACTGGCTCAAGATTCCGCTCGATTCCGGCAATGACTACATTCCGCGCTTTGGCTGGGTCAGTCCCAGCGTCGTGTGGGTAGAAACACTCACGCGCGATCATAAACATCTCAACCTCTATTTCGCCAACACGCGCACCGGCGAGGTGAAGCTGGCGCTGGCGCAGACCGAACCGAAGTATTTCACCATGACCTATGATGTGAAATTCGTTGGCGATCACCAGTTCCTGATTCAGAGTTGGCGCGACGGCTTCACCCATATCTACCGCTATACTTTTGACGCCAACAATCCGCTGGCCGGCGATGCGCAACTGGCCAACCAGCTTGAAAGCGGCCCATACGAAGCCTCTAAAATCGGCACGGTGGACGAAACGACAAACACCGTCTACTACATTTCCAGCGAAAGCGCCCCGCGCGAAGAGCAGATTTGGGCCGTGCAGCTTGACGGCACCGGAAAGCGCCAAGTGACAAAGACCCCGGGCGTCCATCAGGCGGATTTCCCGCTCAAAGGTGGCTCCTTCATTGACACATTTTCGAGCCTTCTGGCCCCGCCAACGGTGAGCTATTGCACCTCGCAAGGCGAATGCACGCCGTTCTGGAAATCGCATGCGATTTCGGGGCATACCCTGGTAGCTCCCCAGTTGCTTACGCTGACGGCTGCGGACGGCAAAACTACGCTCTACGGCACGCTGCAACTACCGGTGAATACGACTACCCCAGCCAGCGTTCCCCTCATTGTCAATCCTTACGGCGGCCCCGGCGTAGGTGAAGCAAAGAATGATTGGGGCCGAAGAGGATTTCTCTTCGATCAGCTGCTTGCCGAGCATGGATTCGCCGTGCTGCATGTAGATAATCGCGGGATGGCCGGACGCGGACGCGACTTCGAGCAGGCTGCGTATCACAATTTCGGCCCTCCGCAGCTTGCCGACCAGCTTGCATCGGTCGATCAGGTGCTGGCAAAGTATCCGCAGCTTGACGCGCATCGTATGGGCTGGTGGGGCTGGAGCTGGGGAGGAACCTTCACCCTCTATGCGCTCACCCACACAGATCGCTTCGTGGCCGGAGCGGCGGGCGCGCCCGTGACCGATTGGCGCAACTACGACTCCATCTATACCGAGCGTTACCTGGGACTGCCGTCGGAAAACCAGGGCGTTTATCGCGATGACTCGGTTATAAACAGCGTCGAGAATTTGAAAGGGCGAGTCATCCTCTTCCACGGAACGGGAGACGACAACGTTCACTTCGCCAATACCGTCCAGTTCATCCAAAAGCTACTCGACACCGGAATTCCGTACGACTACAACATCTTTCCGCGAAAGACTCACTCCGTTGCCGGCCCAATTGCCCAGATGGAACTGCATAACCGGCTCCTTTGGCAGTTCGAAACCTACGTGAAAGATGCGCCCACTGCGGAGAAACAATGACCCATCCGGCAGAGTGTCCAAACACCGCGAATCCGGTGAGGGCGCGCACAGAAGTCGGCGACTTCGAGCTGACGATCCTCAGCGATGGGCCTTATTTCCTCGACGGGGGCGCAATGTTTGGAGTGGTTCCTAAGCCCCTCTGGGAGAAGCGTGCGCCGGCTGACGAGGAGAACCGCATCCTGCTGGGACTGAACACGGTTGTGGTTCGCACCGGCAAACACACAATTGTGATCGAAACCGGAATCGGCAATAAACTCAGCGATAAACTGCGCGGCATCTTTGGTGCGAAGGAGCAATTGCCGTATGCCCTCGAGGCCGCTGGCATTCGTCCCGAAGAAGTTGACGTCGTTATCAACTCGCACCTGCACTTCGACCACTGCGGCTGGAATACCACGCGGACTCCCGCTGGCCGCATCGTGCCAACCTTCCCCAACGCGCGCTACTTCGCGCACCGGGGCGAAGTGGAGCACGGTCATCTGCAACTGGAGCGCGATGCCATCAGCTACATCAGCGCGAATTACGATCCGCTAATCGAAAGCGGGCAAATGACTCTGCTCGACACGCGGCCCGGAGAAGTAAACGAGATCGTTCCCGGCATTTCTGTTGAGGGCTATCCCGGACATACGGCTCAATTACTGGCCATAAATATTGATTCGGGCGGAAAGCGCGCCTGCTATATCTCCGACCTCATTCCCACAAGCGCGCACCTCGATATCACCTGGGTCATGGGCTACGACCTCGATCCACTTACCTGCATCCAGCAGCGCAAGCGGTTCTACGCCCGCGCAATTCAGGAAGAATGGCTGGTGCTTTTTACGCACGATCATCACACGCCGCTGGGGCATGTGACCTGGAACGGCAAGGGCAAGCCGACAATCAAGCCGATGGTTGAGTCGGAGCAGTCTAAACAATAGGAACTGTCTGGCACCCGGTACGCTTGGAGAACCTGACCGCCAATTCAATCGGTGGTGGAATTTGGTTTCAGAAGGCGCTAGAGTGAAGTCACAAAGGGAAGGGAGTCGTGATGGTTCGTCCGGTTGTGCGAGGCCTCAAAACTCTGCTGCCAAAAGGCAGACGGTATCGAAAAATAGCACTGGGGCCAGCCAAAGGATGCGTTATGGATGTGGACTTCCGGAGTGACCTTAAGGCCTATCTGGGCATTTTTGAATATGAACTCACGCCCCACTTTAAGCGGATGCTGAAACCTGGATCCAGATGCTTCGACGTCGGTGGAAGTGGCGGTTATCATGCTCTGGTAATGGCTAAGACGTCGGGGGCACGCGTGGCGTCTTTCGAATGCGAACACAATGGCGTGGAAGAGATGCGACGCATCTTCGCACAAAATCCGAGCCTTGCAATCGAGGTGATTGAAGCCTACGTGGGAGCGGAAAACGGAGATGGGCTCATCACGATCGACAAGGCCGCTCGTGAGCTTTTCGTGCCTGACCTCATCAAGCTGGATATCGAAGGAGCGGAAGACTCAGCCCTGGAGGGAGCGTCGGAGACGCTTTCGAAACATCGGCCCTGTTTCGTGATCGAAGTCCACGGAGCTGATAAGGAAGCCAAATGCACCGCACTGCTTCGTTCGTTCAATTACGCCGTCCAAATTGTCAATCAGGGACGGCTTCTAAAGGATCCCTATCGTGGTGGCTATAATCGGTGGCTCGCAGCATATCCTGGCTGAGTAACGCAGTTACGTCCCGTTAGCCTGAATATGCAGCCTCGCCGCAGCCGTCCGAACCCAAACCTCTGATAAGGCTCCGGTTTCAGCTGCCCGAACCGCCGGAAGCAGTCCCTCCCAGCGCCGCCGCGATCGCAGTTCCGATCGGCGATCCCAATCCGGTACAGGCATCCCATCCGGGACCTGCCGAAAACGCGCCATTGTTGCCCGACGTGATGTCGTGAAAGGCCTTCGGATTCGCATATAAAGTGGGGTTCACAAATCCCACTGGGGTTCCGCGCTGCTGGTTGATCAGCGCAATCAGTCCCGCCCACAGTGGAGCTACTGCACTCGTGCCGCCTACAACCTCCTGTTGCCCATCCACCAGAATGTTGTAGCCCGTCTCCGGAGATGCGTCCCCCGCTACATCCGGCACGCCGCGCCCGCCGCTGGCGCTCGTCGACGCGGGAACGCCGGCATTCGCCTGCCAGTCCGGCAGCGCAAAATCGTTACTCACGCCGCCGCCCGTTGCTCCGCCGGCGCTGCCGTCGTTCCACACAGTCTCACTGGAGATGGTCGTTCCGCTGTCCTCAAGCGTTGTTCCACCGCACCCTAATACGTGAGGACTGGAAGCCGGGAAGTCTACGTTATTCCCGCTCGCTCCATCGCTCGAACCGTTATCGCCCGCCGCGACAGTGATCGTAACCCCCAGCGCGGCCGCCGACTGGCAGGCGTCATCCATTGCGGTCAGCCCGGATTGCGTCCAACTTGATTCCGGGGCGCCCCAGCTAATGGAAATCACCGATGGGTTATTCGTGGTGTCGTGCACAGCGGTGGTAATCGCGTCAGTAAATCCCTGCTCGGTGTTCGCGGTGAAATAAACGGCGATCTTTGCGCCCGGCGCGATGCCTCCCGCTAGTTCAATGTCCAGAGCTACTTCGCCATCTGCACTGTCGGGAGTGGTCGGCGCGTTTGTACCTCCATCCACCGAGACCGAAACGACCTCGGGCGGCGTGAGATTCAGCCCGGAAAAATAAGTAGAAATATCACTCTCGTTGTAGCCGCCTCCCAGCTCGATAATGCCGATGGTCTCCCCCGCTCCGTTTACACCGGAAGGAAAGCTATACAGGGCAGCCACCTGCACCGGGGAGTAGGTCACGCTTGCAGCGCTCGGATCGCTCAGAACCCGTAAATGGGGCTTCGCGATCGGTTTCCCATCGAGACCCAGCACCGCCTCCACCACCCCGGCGTGCTCTTGCGGCAGTGAGACCGAGCCGGTAAAGCCATGGAATTTTTGATCGGCGGTCTGGTAATTATGCAATGTCACGCCGAACGCCTTCTCCAGCTTCTCCACCGTGCCTCGCAAGACAAGCGTTCGACGCGAAAGACTCGATGCGGCTTCATTCACAACCAAACCGTACGTCTGAGCGAAAGAGCGCAGC
The DNA here is from genome assembly GCA_963743135.1 of uncultured Acidobacteriaceae bacterium. Taxonomy (GTDB): domain Bacteria; phylum Acidobacteriota; class Terriglobia; order Terriglobales; family Acidobacteriaceae; genus Silvibacterium. The sequence goes on along the minus strand of CAVUON010000004.1, from coordinate 499,268 downwards.
GCATCGAAATCCGTCGAACTGGCGCCATACTTCTCATCGAACTCGCCGCGGGAAACAATGCGGCCCCCAAGCTCCTTGAGCACCAGAGGCGACTTGCGCCTCACGATCACCGATACGCTGAGAATCTGTTGGGTCGGCGTTGGTCCCACGACGGATGCGTCACGAGGCGCCTTGCGCTCGCTGCGCGGTAAGACTGCCCGCTTGCCTGATGGAGTCATCACGTTACCTCATTGCTGTTTCTGTATAAGAGTGCCCAACGGTTGCGCGGGTTGCCGATCTCCATGGCTGGCCGGCTGCGAAATTACCAGAAAGCGCACTTCCCGGTCAGCCACATTCAACGCCTGGTGCGGTTCGCCTGGCGCGATCTCCAATCCATAACCGGCAGGAAGCAAATGCCGTTGACCCGCAAGTTCCATCGTCAGCTCACCCGCGAGCACGTAAAAGAACTGTCGCGACCGCACATGAAAATGCCGCTGCTCTTCTGCGCCCGGCGGCATGCGTTCTTCAATCACGCTGAAATCCGCATCGCGCAACAAATGCCAGCCGTCGCAGATATTTCCCCACGTATAGTGATTTCCTTCTCCAGCTCGAACCGGCTCACTCACCCGCCTAGCCCCTTACAGTGGGATATTCCCATGCTTCTTCGGAGGATTTTTATCGCGCTTGCCCTCCAGCATATCCAGCGCAGCAATCAGCCGGCGGCGCGTTTCGTGGGGAGCAATCACCGCGTCCACATATCCCCGTTCAGCGGCAATATACGGATTCGCGAACTGCTCGCGGAATTCGTGAACCTTTCCGGCGCGTGCCTCGGCCAGCACCTCAGCTTTGCGCTCACTGCTCAACGGACCCTCAGCATCTTCCGCCTGCTTCACGGTCTCGCTCAATTCCCGGCCGTAGACAATATTGACAGCCCCTTCCGGCCCCATAACCGCAATTTCTGCACTGGGCCACGCTAGGTTCAGGTCGGTGCGGATATGCTTGGAACTCATCACGCAATAGGCCCCGCCGTAGGCCTTTCGCGTAATCACGGTAAGCTTCGGCACTGTCGCCTCGGCATATGCGAAGAGCAATTTTGCGCCGTGGCGAATAATTCCTCCGTATTCCTGCTGAGTCCCCGGCAAAAATCCCGGCACATCCTCCAGCGTAATCAGCGGTATGTTGAACGCATCGCAGAAGCGCACGAAACGCGCTCCCTTTACGCTGGCATCGATGTCGAGCACTCCGGCCAGAAATGCCGGCTGATTCGCGACGATGCCGACGGAACGGCCGTTCATGCGCGCGAATCCGACGACGATGTTGCGGGCGAAGTGTTCATGCACCTCGAAAAAATAGCCGTCGTCCACAAGCCGCTCAATCACCAGCTTGATGTCGTACGGCTGGTTCGACTCAAAAGGAACCAGCGTGTCTAGCTCACGGTCGGCACGGTCGCTCGGATCCGTGCAGGCGCGACGCGGCGCATCTTCGAGATTGTTGGACGGCAAAAAACTCAGCAGCTCGCGCACCATCGCGATGCACTCGCGGTCATCATGCGCCATGAAATGCGCCACGCCGGACACTTCATTGTGCGTAGTCGCGCCACCCAGTTTTTCCTTGGTCACCTCTTCGTGCGTGACCGTCTTGATCACATCAGGACCGGTGACAAACATGTACGAAGTCTTGTCCACCATCAGCGTGAAATCGGTAATCGCGGGGGAGTAAACCGCGCCGCCCGCGCACGGACCAAGGATCGCGGAGATTTGTGGAACGACGCCGCTCGCCAGTGTATTGCGAAGAAAAATATCCGCGTATCCAGCCAGCGAAACCACGCCCTCCTGAATCCGCGCGCCCCCGGAATCGTTCAGCCCCACAATTGGCGAACCCACGCGCATCGCCATATCCATCAGCTTCACGATTTTCGCTGCGTTTGATTCTGAGAGTGAGCCACCGAAGACTGTAAAGTCCTGCGCGAAGACAAAGACCGTGCGTCCCTCCACTCGCCCATACCCCGTAACAAAGCCATCGCCCGGAATGCGCTTATCGGCCATTCCAAAGTCGGTACAACGATGGGTTACAAATTTGTCGGTTTCTTCAAACGTTCCTTCGTCAAGCAGTAGAGCAATCCGCTCGCGAACGGATAACTTTCCCTGGGCTGCCTGGCGTTCGCGCCGCTCCTGACCGCCGCCCTCCTCGGCCAGACGGTTGCGTTGCGCAAGTTCAGTGATCGCGTGGTCCCGGTTTTCCATCGTGTCGGATTATAGATTGACAGGTTGGTTCAGGAGCAAAGTCTCATTGGGAGAGACGCCCCGGCGCGCAGAGAACACGGAGGAGCTAGATTACTTCTTGATGGAATAAATCGTCATTCTCTTCACGGGGCTCGCACACACATCCCACCGCGCAACCGATGAGCACTACTATGCCGATGGTCACAAGGATGGCCGGCAGGTAGTCGCTCACGTGCGACAAGTGGAGCAGGATGTCGTGCATTTTCGTGATCCACATAATACAACTCCTACCGTACTAAGAAGAGTGAATCGCCACGAAGGTTTTCCGCAGCCGAAGGTCGCCCCATAGGGAGCTTTCGCAGGGAAAGCTATCATCTCACCTGCGGGTGGACCTGCGATATAACAAATTTTATCGCTGAAACCCTCTCCAGGGAATTTGCCGGCACGGAAAGAAAAAGCGAAAATCCGTTCCGGCGGCAGGCACCGCGCCCTCGCACGCCTTACGGGCTTGAGAACTAAGACGATAGAGGTTTTCCCCGCGCAGGTGGGTCTTCGCCCCGCATAATGGAACGGATGAACCCGCTTCGCAGCCCGGATCCTGCCCCTTACCGTGGCCGTCTCGCGCCATCACCCACCGGACTACTGCACCTGGGCCACGCCAGCACGTTTCTCACCGCGGCATCTCGCGCGCACGAAGCACAGGGAACCCTGATCCTGCGCAACGACGATCTCGACGAGCAGCGGTCGCGTCCGGAGTTCTATCACGCGATGCTCGAAGATCTTCGTTGGCTCGGCATCCGCTGGCAGGAAGGTCCAGACCTGGGCGACCGCTACCAGCCTTACTCGCAGAGCAAACGGCCTGAACACTATCTGACCGCATGGCGAAAATTGCTCGACGGAGGGTTCCTCTTTCCCTGCAAATGCTCGCGCAAAGATCTCGCGCTGGCCGCCAGCGCTCCACATGAGAACGACAACGAGGAACCGAATTATCCGGGTACTTGCAGACCTCTGCAAAACATGACGACAATTCCGAATGCCTCTCGGGAGAGCATGAATTGGCGCTTCCGCGTTCCCGACGCCGAGGTAATCGAGTTTCTCGACCAGCACTTTGGTGCGCAGCAGTTTATCGCGGGACACGATTTCGGCGACTTCCTCGTTTGGAGGCGCGACGGCGTACCTTCTTACCAGCTTGCGTGCGTAGTCGATGACGCCGCCATGCGGATTACCGAAGTCGTTCGCGGAGCCGACCTCCTAAAATCGACGGCACGTCAGATTCTGCTATACCGCGCGCTCGGGCTTAGAATTCCCCTCTGGTATCACTGCCCCATAGTGACGGATGAAAACGGCGAGCGCCTCGCCAAACGTCATGACGCACTCTCGATTCGCACTCTTCGCCACCAGGGCAAGCTCCCGTGCGATCTCATGCCTTCGCCAGCCGGACTGCCGTCCACGTCATGTCTCTGATTCGACTGCGGAGCACTCCACCTCGGCCACTGCTCTGCCGCTTGAAAGCTTCGACGAAGTAACCAGCACAACGGACGCAATGATCGCGACCATCCCGAAGTATTCCGTCGGCGCAAGCTTTTCATGCAGAATCAGCGCGCCGAGAATTACCGCTATCATCGGATTCACATACGCATACGTGGACACCTTCGCTACCGGCACATGGGCGATCAGCCAGATGTAGCAACTGAATCCGAGCAGCGATCCAAAAACAATTAGGAAGGCCACGGAGGTCGCACTGTGCCAATTCCATATGGCGTGCGGCCACTTCCAGAAGAGAGTTGCGAAGAGGATGTTGGTTACGCCTGCAGCCAACATCTCCCATCCGGCCGCGACCAGCGGATCGACCGGCAGGTTCATACGCCGCGAAAGCACTGAACCTGCCGCCCAGGAAAATGCGCCAATCAAAATCGCAACGATGGCGAGAATTTGCATAGGATGCCCGCTACGTCCGCTCCGCAGGCTTGGCCACAGGAGGGCGACCAGCGCTCCAAAGCCCAGCGCCAACCCCAAATAGCCCTGCTTGCGCAACCTGTCACCGCGCGGCAGCGCCATTTCGATCAGGACGACGTAGAGCGGCACCACGGCGACAATCAGTGCGGCTAATCCGCTGGGCAAATATTTTTCGCTCCACACCAGCCCGATATTCCCTCCGAAAAGCAGCATCACGCCCAGAAGCATCAGCCGCCACATGATGTTGCGTCCATAAAAAATCTGCCGCCCGCGCAGCGCACAAAAGGGCAGCATGATCGCCGCGCCGCACAACATGCGGACGCCGGCCAGAACGGTCGCGGGCAGCAGCGCGACTCCCACCCGCATGGCCGTATAAGTAGCGCTCCAGCAGAAATAGACGCTGAGAAATGCGAGAACAATCAACAACCTGGGCGGTGTGCGGCGCAATTCAGTCATAATCGGAATTCCTCTATCGTATCGTGCACGGAGCGGCGACGGAGGCTGTCCTCTTATTCCATTGGCGTGCTATCCTCAGGCTGAATGTAGGAGCTATGCGAGCCACTTTCCACAATTCGCCCTGCTGCTCCAGCCGTAATTGCTGGAACGGGGCCTATGCTCGCGCTATCGCGCCTCGCAAGCACCTCCGCGTGCTCCCCACCCGCACGCGACCTAGCCTCTTCGGCAGCGACTAGTCACCGCTGTCCGCCGCACGCCAGGCTGACGCGTCCCGAACGTCAGCAACTGGTGCACGGTGATCGAAGAGGACTCTCTCACTCGCCTCCGTCCAACCAGGACGATGACCCAGGCCCCAAACTTAAGGAGAGAACCATGAGCACGACGACTGCGACCACAAAATCCGAGATTTACGCCCAGCACGGTCCAAAGCTTCTCACCGCGCTGCCCGGCCCCAATGCCCGCCGCATCGTTGATGCTGATGCCCGGCTCATCTCCCCCAGCTATACCCGCTCCTATCCAATGGTTGCCAAACGCGGACGCGGTGTTCGCGTGGAAGACGTAGACGGCAATGAATTCCTCGACTTCGCCGCCGGAATCGCCGTTACTTCGACAGGTCACTGCCATCCTGAAGTGGTTAAAGCAATCCAGGACCAGGCCGCTGAGCTGATTCACATGTCCGGCACCGACTTTTACTACGAAGGACTGGTGACGCTCTCGGAACGTCTATCCGGAATCGCGCCCATGCCGGGCCCGCACCGCTTTTACTACGGCAACTCCGGCGCGGAAGCCGTTGAGTGTGCCCTGAAGATCGCGCGCTATCACACCGGGCGGCAGAACATCATCGCCTTCTTCGGAGCCTTCCACGGACGCACCATGGGCGCGCTCTCGCTCACCGCATCGAAGCCCCAGCAGCGCCGCCGCTTCTCCCCGCTCGTGCCCGGAGTAACCCACGTCCGCTATCCCTACGCATACCGCGGCTGCAGCGGAGGACCGCAGGAAGAGGAAGCATTCGCGCTCGGCTGCGCACGCTACATCGAAGAGAAGCTCTTCAAGACCACGCTTGCGCCAGAAGAGGTTGCGGCCATTTTTGTCGAGCCGATTCAGGGCGAGGGCGGCTACGTTGTCGCCCCTGCCATCTTCATGCAGGAACTGCGCCGCATCTGTGACAAACATGGCATCCTGCTGGTCGCCGATGAAGTGCAGTCCGGAGCGGGCCGCACCGGCAAATGGTGGGCCATCGAGCACGCCGGAGTTCAGCCCGACATCGTCTGCATAGCCAAGGGCATCGCGTCGGGAATGCCTCTCGGCATCTGCATGACGCGCGCCGAAATCATGGACTGGAAACCCGGCTCGCACGCATCAACCTTCGGCGGCAACCCCGTTGCGATTGCCGCGGCTCTGGCGACCATCGACATTCTGGAGCGCGAAGGCATGGCTAACGCCGCAAAGATCGGCAGCCGGATGCTGGACCGTCTCCATTCATGGCCCAAAAAGCACAGCATCGTAGGCGAGGTGCGGGGACGCGGGTTGATGATCGGTATCGAGATCGTGAAGGACCAGCAATCGCGCGACCCCGCAGGAGCCTGGCGTGACCGCATCGTCGAGTTGGCCTTCGAGCGCGGTCTGCTGATCCTGGGCTGCGGCGAAACCTCGATCCGTCTCGCGCCACCGCTCATCGTGAATGAGTACCAGGCCGGCATTGCCCTCGATATCTTCGAGGAGTGCATCGCAAAGGTCGAAGAGGAACATGCACCGCAAGGAGAGCTGACATCGGCCAGAGCTTAAATTGCAGCCTTGAAACGAGCGGCTGACAGAAATCTGCCGGCCGCCCGCTCTTATGAACCTTGCTTCTTGAAATACATTCCAATCGCCAGAAACGCCGCCGAAATGGCCGTCTCCGGCAAACCCCAGTTAAGCGAGTGGTGATGCAGGCTGAAAGCAGCATCGACAAACCATGCCGCGGCGCCCACAAACCAGATCCAGTAAAAATTCCGCTTCACTTCAGTGCTTTTGATGCCGATCCATCGAGTTCAGCATAATTGCTTTCAACCAGAATACCTTTGGTCAATTTCCAAAGTTTCAGTATTGTTAATATCAGACGGAATAGCTGCGTGAACGAGTTCTGCCTCTTCTTTCTGGACTCGCCTGCAGAACGCCAAAATCAGAGGGCCCAAACCCCGCAAGTGTCTCTTTTTCTTCTCCCACACTGCCACTTTATCCTATGCCCCTCCTCCGCTGTTCCGCTTCCGGGATGATCCTTCGCATGGCGCTCACGCTGGTGATTTGCTCGATTGCGTGCACGGCGGCGCCTGCCCAGCAGAGCCAGGGAATAGTGCGCGGGCAGATCACAGATCCGTCCGATGCGCTTGTGACCGGCGCGCGCGTTGTCCTGCGTGCGAACGAACAGACCCTTTGGACGACGCTCTCGGATCAACTGGGGAGCTTCCTTTTCTCCTCTGTGCCCGCCGGCAAGTATTCTCTTACGGTGCAGGCGAGCGGCTTCCGCGATGAGCAGCGCCGGGTCGACCTGAAACCCGGTCAAGAACTAACCATCTCCTTCAAACTGAAAATCGATGTCCAGCACGAGCAAATTTCCGTCTCCGGCGATGAACTCGACTCCAGCCCGGACCGCAACCTCGGAGCAATCATTCTGCGCGGATCCGATCTCGATGCTCTGGCTACGAACTCCCGGGATCTGCAGCGGCAACTCGAGGCCATGGTCGGTTCGGACCTGCCTCCCCGGTTTTATGTAGACGGCTTTACTGCGAGCCATCTCCCCCCCAAATCTTCGATTCAGGAAATTCGTATCAATCAGAATCCCAATTCCGCGCAATACGACACGCCGGGAGACGAGCGAATCGAAATTATCACGAAGCCCGGCGGCAACAAGCTGCACGGCAATCTCGCGCTTATCGGAGAGGATTCGGCGCTAAACTCACAAAACCCTTACGTCACCAGCCAGCCCCCTTACGCCGCGTTCTATTCGGAAGGCGATGTGAGTGGCCCGCTGAGCAAAAACAGCTCGTGGTTCGTCGCAGGCGACCGTCAGGACGTCGGTTCGCAGTCTTTCATCCACGCCATCACGTCTTCCACTGGCCCGGCGTATACGCAGACCGTCTCCAGCCCCCAGACTTCGACCGATGCCGATCCGCGCATCGACTTCCAGGTCGGTAAGATTCAATCGTTTAGCGTCGTGTATCAACTTAGTCACCAGACGCAGGATAATCTGGTGCAAAGCCAGCTTTCCCTGGCCGCCCAGGCGGTCGACACGCGCCACACCGACCAGACCTTTCAGATCAGCGACACACAAACCTACAGCCCCAATCTGGTCAATGAGACCCGCTTCCAGTTCATTCGGGCAAACGACAAATCTGCGGCGATCAATGGCAGTGCCAGCGTGCTGGTCGAAGGCGCCTTTAACGGAGGAGGAAATAATCTCGGCCAATCCTCTGATGGCCAAAGCCGCTACGAGCTGCAGGACTATGTTTCGCTGCTTCATGGCGATCATCTGTTCCACTTCGGCGGACGCATTCGCGACGTCCAGGAAGGCAATACCTCCACCGCAGGCTACAACGGCCTGTTCATCTTCTCCTCGATCAACGCGTATGACATTACACAGGAAGGAATTGCCGAAGGTCTGACTCCAGCCCAGATTCGCGTCCTGGGCGGCGGCGCAAGCCAGTTCAGCGTAACCGCTGGAAACCCGAAAGTCGCCGTCAACGTTGCGGATCTCGGCGTCTATTTCGAGGACGAGTGGAAGTTCAATCCGAACATGACGCTGACCTCCGGACTACGCTACGAAACGCAGTCCCAAATCCCGGACCACGCGGATTTCGCCCCGCGCCTAAGCTATGGATGGTCGATCGGCGCTAAGGGGGACAAACCTGCAAAGGCCGTGCTTCGCGCCGGTATTGGCCTCTTCTACCAGCGATTCCCCACCGACCTTATCCTCAATGCGGCAAGACAGAATGGGATTCTTCAGCAGCAATATGTCGTGCAGAATCCGGATTTTTACCCGGATCTGCCGTCGCCCAGCGAGTTGGGACCCGCCACATTGCCCACAATTTACCGGATTGATCCGCTGCTCCATGCGCCTTCTCAGCTTATGGCCACCGCGGGGATCGACAAGCAGCTTTTCAAAAGACTCTCTGTCTCTGTCGATTACACCTACTATCGCGGCATCGACCTGTTGCTCACGCGCAACATCAACGCGCCGCTGCCCGGAACGTATGATCCCCTCGACCCAACCAGCGGAAAACGCCCTAACGGAACGTTGCAGAACATTTACGAATACCAGTCGGAGGGAGCGTCCAAACGCAACCAGCTATACGTGCACATGGAGTACCAGTCAAAACCGATTGTGCTTTACGGCTACTATGTCCTCGGGCAACGCAATACCAATACCCAGGGGCCAAGCAGCTTCCCCTCCGACCAGTACGACCTGCATGTCGATTACGGGCGCGCCGCCAATGACATACGCAATCGCGGCTATCTTGGCGGTTTGATTCACTTGCCTTATCAATTCGTGCTGAATCCGTTTCTGGTTGCCGAATCGAGTCTGCCCTTCAACATCACGGTGGGGCAGGATCTGAACGGCGATTCGCAATTCAACAACCGCCCGGCCTTTGCCACCGACCTCAACCGCCCGAGCGTTTACCGCACAGCGTTTGGTAACTTCGACGCTGTCCCATTGCCCGGCCAGAAGATCATCCCCATCAATTATGGCGATGGGCCGTCCGTCCTGATGCTGAACCTCGGATTTTCGAGAAATTTCTCCTTCGGCCCAAGGCTCGCAGATCAGTCCCCGCCGCCGAAACCAAAACCGGGTGAGAAGCCGGCAAAACCAGACACGGCACGCCGCTACCAGATGAGTCTCGGCATGGAAGGCCAGAATATTTTCAACAACGTCAATGGAGGACTGCCGATTGGGGTCCTCGGATCGCCGCTCTTCGGCCAATCCACAAGCCTGTCGACTACGCAATTCTCAAGTCCGCAGGCCAACCGGATTCTGTACCTGACCCTGGAGCTCCACTTTTAGTCACGAACATGGGGCCGTTCGCGGGGGGAAGAATACAGCCACAAATGCTACCCTCATCTGTGGTCCTCTCGCATGACACAATTACCAGAAACACTCGCAGAAAATAACCTTGATGCACCTATGAACGGCGGGACGCGTCTGCTGCGCGCCTGCCTGCGCCAGCCCGTCGACCGCACTCCGGTATGGTTTTTGCGCCAGGCGGGGCGCTACATGCCCGAGTACCAGGCGGTGCGGAAGCATCACTCGCTGCTTGAGATATGCAAGCAGCCTGCGCTGGCCGCCGAAGTCACCATCACCGCCGCGGAAAAGCTCGACGTGGATGCGGCTATCATCTTCGCCGATCTGTTGCTGCCCTTTGAGTGCATGGGGCTGGACTTTGAGTTCCAGGCCGGCGAAGGTCCGGTTATTCATGCTCCGGTACGAACAGCCGAAGACGTTGCGCGGCTCCGCACGGATCGCGCATCCGAGCTATGTTACGTAGGCGAAGCAATCGAGCGGGTTGCCGCGCACTTTCAGGATCGGCTCGGCCTCATCGGCTTTTGCGGCGCTCCCTTTACGCTCGCCAGCTACATGATCGAGGGCGGCGGATCGCGCAACTACGTCCACACCAAAACGTTCATGTATCGCCAGCCGGATGTGTGGCGAAGCTTGCTGGAAAAGCTCGCAACCGTGCTGCGCGAGTTCGCACGGCAGCAGGTGGAGGCTGGAGCGGATGTAATCCAGATCTTCGACAGCTGGGCCGGAGCCCTAAGTGTTGACGACTACCGCGAGTTCGTCTTGCCCATCACGACATCGCTCGTGCGCAACGTACAGGCACTCGGCGTGCCGGTAATTTACTTCGGCGTAGATACCGCCAGCCTGCTTCCAACGATGCGCGCAACAGGAGCCGACGTACTCGGCCTCGACTGGCGAATCCCACTCGACAAGGCGTGGCATGGCCTGGACTACAGCTGCGCCGTACAAGGAAATCTCGATCCCATCACTCTCTTCGCCGAACCCGAGTTGATTCGTAACCGTGTCCGGCACATATTGAATCAGGCCGCCGGGCGCGCGGGCCACATCTTCAACCTCGGACATGGAATTGTTCCAGAGACCCCCGTTGAAAATGTGCAGGCAGTCGTGAAATTTGTCCGCGAATACAACGCCGGAACGCGAGCATGAGCGAGAACGCGGCAGTCCTGGGCCAGAAGTCGGCAGTCTTGCTTCTGGCGCACGGCACTCCCGATGCGCTGGATGAGATTCCTGAGTATCTGAAGAACGTCACCGGCGGCCGTCCGCTGCCTCAGAGCGTCATTGAAGAAATTCAACATCGCTACTCGCTCATCGGAACCAGTCCCCTTACTGCGTTGACCCTGGAGCAAGCGCGGCTGCTTTCACAGGAACTCGGCCTTCCCGTGTACGTGGGCATGCGAAACTGGACGCCTTACATCGCCGATGTGGTACGCATGATGCGCGCGGATGGAGTCGCCGAGTTTGCCGCCATTTGCCTCGCTCCACAGAATTCCCGCACCAGCGTAGGTTTATACAAGCGAGCAGTCTTCGCCGAAACGAGCGATGTGCGCGTGGACTTCATCGAGGGATGGGCCGAGCACCCGCTGCTGGCCGATGCCTTTGCGGAGCGGCTGCGCGCAGTGCACAGTCCCGGCACGTTCGTCCTGTTCACAGCCCATAGCGTCCCATGCCGCACGATTCAGAGTTCTGCCGACGCAAATGCCGATCCCTACGCGGTCGAAGCCAAGCGCACAGCAGCCATGGTCGCCGAACGCGTTGGCCTTGCGCAGGATGAGTGGTTCTTTGCATTTCAAAGTCAGGGCATGTCCGGCGGCCCCGGGTCTGCAAACTCATGGATCGGTCCCACCGTAGAAGACACGCTGACGGCGCTGCGACAGCAGGATGTGGAGCGGCTAATCGTGCAGCCGGTTGGCTTTCTCTGCGACCACGTGGAGATCCTCTACGACATCGACATCGGATTTCGCAACTTCGCCGCCAACCTCGGCATGGAACTCCTCCGCCCGGAATCGTTGAACGATTCGCGCCTCCTGACGCAAGCGCTGGCCGACCTTGCGCGACAGGGGTTGGCCCGCCTGGATTAACAATGAAGCGGATCGCGATCGTCGGCGGCGGCTTGAGCGGGCTTTCCGCCGCTTATCAGCTTGTCCACGAACCGCAGGTCGAGTTCACTCTCTTTGAAGCATCGCCCCGGCTGGGCGGCATCGTCGAAACGGTTCGCCGCGATGGCTTCGTAATCGAATGCGGCCCAGACTCATGGGTAACAGAAAAGCCCTGGGCGCGCGAGCTAGCCGTAGAGCTTGGGCTTGAGGCGGAAATTATTCCGTCCAACGACCAGCAGCGCCGCACGTACATCCTGCGGCACAACCAACTCATCCCTATGCCGGATGGCATGAGGATGATGGTGCCTGCGCAGTTGGCCGCAATCATGGAATCTCCGCTGTTCAGCGAGCAGGCGCGACTGGCATACCGGAGCGAACCCAAGCGGGCAGAGGAGTTGAAAGCCTCGGCCCTCAAACAAGACCAGGACGAGTCAGTCGGCAGCTTCGTCCGCAGGCACTTCGGCGATGAGGTCACCCGCACGGTTGCCGGTCCGTTGTTGGCCGGGGTCTTCGGCGGCGATATCGAAACGTTGAGCGTACGCGCCGTGATGCCAGCGTTTGTAAAAATGGAGCGCGAATATGGCAGCCTGATTTTGGCCCTGCAATCGCGTGCCGATGAGAACGGGAACGCGCTGCTTACGTCACTGCGCTCCGGGCTGGGCACACTCATCGAGAGGATCGCCGCTGCGCTGCCTGCCGGATGTGTGAGGCTTTCCCATGAAGTCACGCGGCTCGACCGCACAGACCAAGGTTGGCGCGTCTATGCGCGATCCTCAGAGCAGCCATTCGATGCGGTGATTGTGGCAACTCCAGCGCACGTTACGCAACGGCTGCTGCGCCCAATCCATAAGCAGTTTGGGAGCCTGCTCGCAATGGAGGCCACGTCGGCGATCGTCGTAGCAGTGGCGTTTACCCCGGAACAGACGCGAGGTCTAAAGATTCCGCGCGGATTTGGCTATCTCGTCCCGCAGCATCGCGGCACGGATTCGCAACTGCTGGCATGTACCTTCGTTGACCAGAAATTCTCGCACCGCGCCCCCGACGGCGGCATTCTGCTGCGCGGATTTTTCGGCGGCGACGTCGCCGAGGCTCTCCTCAACGAGAACGACGAGACGCTGACAACTCTGGCGCTGCAGCGGCTCTCCGATGTTCTCGGGCCATTGCCGTCGCCTCATCTCTCCGTCGTACGCCGCTGGCCATTATCGCTACCGCAATATGCGGTGGGACACCTTGAGCGTATGGCGAGGCTGGAAGCTCTTGTTGGTAGCTTTCCAGGGCTGCATCTGGCGGGCAATGCGTATCACGGAGTCGGGCTTCCGGATATGGTCCGCATGGGACGCGAGGCGGCGCGATACGCTGCTCGGGCGTAGCGTATGTCGAATATCCCCTATTGCGCTCAACACCAGGGCAGTAGCATCCTAGGCGATATGGCAACACATACGAATGCTGCAGCGAGCGGCACCTTCCTGTTAGGCGGCGATCTTGAAATTCATCGTCTCGGCTTTGGCGCGATGCGCATCACAGGCGAAGGCATCTGGGGCGAACCGAAAGATGCGGAGAAGGCAAAGCAGGTTTTGCGCCGCGCCTTGGAACTGGGCGTGAACTTTATTGACACCGCCGACTCCTACGGACCCGAAGTGAGCGAACGGCTTATCGCCGAGGCGCTTCATCCCTACCCCAAGAACCTGGTCGTCGCGACCAAGGGTGGTCTTACCCGTTCGGGACCAAACCGGTGGGCGCCTGTCGGGCGGCCGGAATATCTGCGGCAGTGCGTGGAGATGAGCCTGCGGCGGCTGAAGGTAGAACGTATCGACCTGTGGCAGCTGCATCGTATCGATCCCAAGGTCCCCCTGGAAGAGTCGCTGGGAGCGATTAAGGAATTGCAGAAGCAGGGAAAGATTCGCCACGTGGGCTTGTCTGAGGTGTCACCTGCTGAGATCGATCGCGCGAAGAAAACTCTGCCCATTGTGAGCGTGCAGAACCAGTACAACCTGAGCGATCGGCAGTACGAGAAAACGCTGTCCTATTGCGAGCAGCACAAGCTCGGATTCATCCCCTGGTTTCCTGTGGCCGCAGGCAAACTGGCTCGCGCCGGCAGTCCGCTCGATGAGCTCGCGAAGCAACACAATGTAACCGTGGCGCAGCTGTCGTTGGCCTGGTTACTGCATCACTCTCCCGTTACGTTGCCGATTCCTGGAACGTCTTCCATAGAGCATCTGGAAGAGAACATAGGCGCAGGCGCCGTGAAGTTAAGCGCGGACGAATGGCGAAGAATTGAACGTGACGGGCCCAAGGCCGCGAAATAGGGAATGATCTAAATCGGATTTGGTGGAGCTGAGCGGGATCGAACCGCTGGCCTCCTCGTTGCGAATTCAAAACCCGATGCGGGTGGAAGCGGCGCCGCGTAAGCGCAGGTGACGCTTCTGGTCCCTAATTACTCCTCTTCGTCATCAAAGTCTGTCCCAATGTCTGCCTCAGTTCCAGCCGCTTTGCCCTGCGTTATCCCGAATCCCTCGCGGTAAAGCATCGGAATTTTGAAAGAATTCCCTACTTCTTCCAAAAATCCGATCTCACGCAAGCTTCTTACGGCACTCGTGCGTTTTCTTCGTCCACTGATAACAGGGCGCCGATAGATGCGATGTCGTATTCCGCTTTCTTATTTCTGAACTTCTCAAGCAAGGGCGAGAGGTCTGGGGACTCGGCGAGGAGCGTGTCCTCAACCCGATCCTTGCTCAACAACTTATGAGCTCGCTTTACGGAATCGGCTTCAATGAGCGTCACGCCAGTCGTGTACTCACGTGGTGAGCGTAAATCACACTGGACTTGATCTGCGCGTGCCTTCTCGACCAAATCCACCAAATTTCGTGGGGCTATCACCCCATTGCCATCCCTGATTCGCGACATCATCCAATTCCAAGTGGTCGACTGCTTCTTGCCCTGCGAAACCTTCGTTGGAAACAATATCGAGAACGCGCTGTCATTATCCAACCCCGCAAGTCCAAGGTCCTTCACCACTTCCTCGCTATCCTTCACACGAGCAATGAGAAGATGCTTGAGATCCTCGTCGTGCCATATGATCTCCACCTTCCGCGCATTGACGTGAGTCAGATTCACAAAACCTCTGCCAATCACCTTGCGAAACAGGTCTTTTCGGAGGAAAAGTTTCAAGGACAGGTTAGAGATTTCGCGTAAATCGAGGTACGTACGCAGGAGAGCCCTGAGTGCTGGCACTTCAACGCGGGGAAAGCCTTGGAATGCCTCGTCAAGTCGGTCAAGCGCAATCCAAATGTTCAAGTTTGACTCTTTAAGCGACGCTTCAAGCAACTTCAACCCAGCAAAGTACTCTACACCGAAAAAGCTGACGGGTTGAACTGACGAATCGGCAAACTCCACCTTTGGCTTCATATGAGGCATCCCGGATTCTGCTAAACCCATGTCCATCTCAACGGACTTTACCGGGCCTTTTGGAATGAGGGAAACCAGTTTGGAAAAGATGCCTTGCGGGGTGGTGTCGATTGTCTTGAGATTCGATCGAATCAGGAAAGATTCGATACGCTGCACGCTGCTCTGACGGACAATATCGCGTTGATCGAGCATCCAATTTCCAACTAGGGACAGAAAATACGTCTTCCAAAATGCTATGTATTGCCCCTCCGTCTGTTCGGGAACGCGTATCAATTCCTGGAACATCGGGTTACCAGTCAGGTTGAACGCGGTTACCACGTGCGTGGTCCTCAACTCATTGAGTTCGCGTGACCGTTTCTTCAGAATCCGATACAGGGCAGTCTTGCCTGTTCCTTTATCACCGGCTATGATGTCTTTCTCGCCGCGGATCAGGACATGAAAAGTGTGGGTATTTACGAAGTAGCGATCCAGACGATCATCCGTTTCTGCAATTGACTGTCCGAGCGAAAGCTCACCTAAGATTTTAGAAGTCAGCATTCATACCCCTCAGCGTTGCAAGCTAGCTAGTCGCAGCTACAGGCAGCCAAATTCCGAACCAGTGCTCCACCGTTGATTACGACTACGTAGCTATACGGATAGCCGATCTGCCGAGCAGCCCAGTTGACATCTTTTCCTATCTCGTTCTTGTCTGAGGCCTGCGTAAAGTAAAAACCCGATGGGAGACATTGCTTCCCAATTCCTTCAACACTGACGGATCTCTGTATTTTCCTTTCGGCCAGAAGCGCGTGCAGCCTCGCATAAGTAGCTCCATCGGGCTTGTCGGAGCCGCTATTTTCATGAAGTTCAACACGGACGTATGCAGCCATAACCCCCCCCAACAGTGAAGCATAAAATAGGCATCAGCGGGAATGTTGTGGTGGTCGGGTAGCCCAACCACAAACCCATCTTGGGTGCTCCAATTATGTCGCAGCTTCATCGCGGCATGGGCAGGGTGACGGTGCCCGAGGGTACGCCTGTTCCTCGCGTATGCGAGGGGTGGTGCGACCAAACCGGATGCGAATCTACCGTTCATCCCGCGAACTGCAGATTTACTTGGTGGAGCTGAGCGGGATCGAACCGCTGGCCTCCTCGTTGCGAACGAGGCGCTCTCCCAGCTGAGCTACAGCCCCACAGAGGCAGGAGATACTTTCGTAAGTTTATCAGCGCCGCCCTGATTGGGAAAGTGCTCGCGTCCCCGCTTCAGGAGGGCAGTGCGTCAGACTGCGGACGCCAGCCTCTCAAGCGGCACTGAGCGCCAACGGAATCCTCCAGCTCCGCTCTGATTCTTTCCAGCCATTCCTTCGGCACATCCGTTTGCGCAAATTCGGCCGTCCCGCCTCCGCGCAAACCATGGGCGGCCAGCGTCGAACGCAGCAAATCGCCGCAATGCAGATTGATGTCTCCGCTCTTCGCCAACACAAGCCTCGCAGGCCAGTTCTCTGTTGACACCAGCAGCGCAACCGTCCGCGGCACTGAAGCCGTGAGGCTGAACGCCAGCAGCCGAATGTATTCCGGGTCGCGATCGGTAAAGGTGCGGCCCACAAGGCGCAGACCTCCTTCGACCTGTTCTTCCACTACCAGCTGCACCGCATGATAGTCTGCCAACTCTTCACGCAGGCGCTGGCGCTCTTTGTCGGCGATCTTTGCCCCCGCCTTCAGGCGTTCTATGGCAGCGGGAATCTCGTCGCTGCCAATTGAGAGAAGCCCCGCGATACGACTCAAAAGCGCAAAATCGTGGCGTGCTGCAACTGCTGCGCGCAGGCCGCAGACAAAAGAAACGCGGAAGCCGCGGCTCACCTTCTCCATGCCGCGCAACAGTAGTCCGCCGACTTGACCGGTGCTGCGAACGTGAGTTCCTCCGCAGGCGTTCAGATCGTAGTCGGCAATCTCAATCAGACGAATACTCCCCTCGCGTTCGGGCAGCTTGCGAAGACGGCCTGCGGCCAGCAGCGCCTCGGCTTCTCCCCGCTCAACGGTTCTGACGGTGACTGCGCGGTCCTCAGCGATCAGTTCGTTAGCGATGCGTTCAATTCGCTCTAAGCTGTGGTGCGCGATGGGCCCCGTAGCGAGATCGATCGTTGAAACCGCTTCTCCAAGATGAAAGGAGACCGTCGGGGCATTCAGCTCACGCACAAAAACTGCGGAGAGAAGATGTTGCCCGGAGTGCTGTTGGATGTGGTCCAGGCGGCGAGGCCAGTCGATCGCTCCCTGCACCACTGTTCCTGCCACAAGCGGCTTGCGAGTAAAGTGCCAGACGGTTCCCTGTTCATCTTCCTCGACGGATTCCACGGGCACTTCAAGCATGACCCCACCGCGCGAATTTGCTGTGAGGACGCCCGTATCGCCCGGCTGTCCCCCGCTTGTGGGGTAAAAAGCGGTGCGATCGAGTTCAATCTGCCAGATGGAAACGCCATCAGCGCGCGAAGCCTCGCGGATATCGGCGACGTGCGCGGAAAAGGCTCGCAGAAAAGAGTCAGCGTAATAGAGACGATCCGTCATGGATTCAGTCTAGCGAACTTCCACCCGGTCTTGTCACGCAATGCTTTTGATCCTGGCTCGCATTGCGGCTGCCTCCTCCTCCATCCGTTCCGCAGCCGTTCCGTTGCTCGCAATCAGGGCGAAGCCAATCGCTACTTCCGCCGCTCCAATCGCCCGCGTTGTGTCCGGATGGTCGGAAAGATAACCCATCAGAGCCTTCCACGGCCGCGGTCCGATATCCCATGTCAGGGCGGCCCGGTACGGGCGCAGCGTGGCCAGAATCCCATCTCCTATCAACATCATGGCGGTCAGGTATTTCAACTGCGTCCACTTCATGAAAGCCTCCTTTATGCCTTGAGGGCGATTCATCTTATTAAGTTGCCCGGAGGAATCTGAAGCGCACGAAGCCAACTTTTTCCTGCGATCCGAGTTTAGGTCTACAACAGGTTTGAATTATGCCCACCTTTCGCCGTTTCACGCTTTTTGCGCTTCTTTCCCTGCTGTGCGTCGCACCGCTGGCCAGCCGGGCCCAGTCCTCCTATCCGGATGACAACTGGGTTCCGCAGGGCATGGACGCGCTCGGACGCCATGCCAGCTTTCACACCGATTTCACCTTCGACAAGCAGATGCTGGACCTGGCCAGCGGTTTTACCGGCGACGAAGACACGCAGCGCATCGTGGCGAAGCTGCGCGGCATCTCGGTGCATGTCTCCCGCTATCCCGAGCCGGGCCTCTACAATCCGGCCACTCTGGATGCGGTGCGAGCACAGTACCGCGATCGCGGCTGGAAGCATCTGGTCACCACGCAATCGAATGCGGCTGCGGACAAACCGGGGCGCACCGATTTGTGGATTCGCTTTGAGAAGGGCAACGTCGAGGGCATGGTGCTCCTTCTGGCGAACCCCACCAACGTGGACCTGATTGCCGTGAACGGGACGCTGAGCCCGCTCGATCTAATGCATCTGCGCGGGCACTTTGGAATTCCGCGCTTCTCCGGAAACGGATTTGTTCCCGACAATCATTAGAGCCATAATCCTGAAATGCCGGAAAACTCCAAAGCCCCTCGCATGACGGATGTGCCCCGCAACCTCAAACCTTATTTTTTATGCCTGATGCGCAAGGGTCCGCAATGGGACGTTCCTCAGGGTCACGAAGACCTGATGCCGCTCCAGCTTGCGTTTCTCCGGCGGCAAACGGAGTTGGGAAAGCTCCTGATCACCGGCCCGGTCCTGGGCCACAGTCCAGACCAGTCGGACAGCCTCACCGGGATTTCCGTCATCCGTGCGGAAAATCTGCAGGAAGCTCAGGCTCTCGCCAACGAAGACCCTGCGGTACAGGCCGGTCGGCTGGTTGCCGAGGTCCGGCCGGTCTTTCTGCCTTCGCTCGATGGCGTTCGCGTCGAGTATTAGGGGCTGGCCGTCCAGGCGACCGCTTCGCATGTCCCTGCCGTTGGTCGGGAGTATCTGGTACTGACGGATAAAGTGCGCGCTCCACCGCTTTGCTTTCCGCTTCAGCGTACAAAAAGCGCGCGTGCCGGAATCTCGGGTTCGCGCCCAACAAACCGGCTAACTCCACGAACAACGGGAGTAGCCACTGAGGCGAGCTCAGGATGGCGCGCAGCGCGTGTGCCTGGACGGCCAGTCCTAGATGGAGCTCATATTCAGAAGAAACTCCGCGTTATTGCGGGTCTTGCCCAGCTTATCGACCAGCAATTCCATGGCTTCAACCGGGGAGAGCGGGTTCAGCACCTTGCGTAGCACCCAGATGCGGCTAAGGTCTTCTTTCGGAATCAGCAGCTCTTCTTTTCGCGTACCTGAACGCTGAATATCGATTGCCGGGAACACGCGCTTGTCGACCAGCTTGCGATCGAGAATGATTTCCATATTGCCCGTGCCCTTGAACTCTTCAAAGATCACTTCGTCCATACGCGAGCCGGTGTCTACGAGCGCCGTCGCAATGATCGTGAGTGAGCCGCCCTCCTCGATGTTGCGCGCCGCTCCAAAGAAGCGCTTGGGCCGCTGCAGCGCATTCGAATCAACGCCGCCCGAGAGTACTTTGCCCGACGGAGGAACGATGGTGTTGTAGGCGCGCGCGAGGCGCGTGATGGAGTCGAGCAGGATGACCACGTCGCGCTTGTGCTCAACCAGGCGCTTGGCTTTTTCAATCACCATTTCTGCTACCTGCACATGGCGCGCTGCCGGCTCATCGAAGGTCGAGCTGATGACTTCGCCCTTCACCGAACGCTGCATGTCCGTGACTTCTTCCGGGCGCTCGTCAATCAGCAGCACAATGAGCACGATCTCTGGATGGTTCGCGGTGACGGAGTTGGCGATCGACTGCAGCAGCACGGTCTTGCCCGTGCGCGGCGGCGCGACGATGAGGCCGCGCTGGCCCTTGCCGACAGGAGTGAGCAGATCCTTGACGCGGCCGCTGATATTCTCGCGAACCGTCTCCATCTTGATGCGCTCCTGCGGATAGAGCGGCGTGAGGTTGTCGAAAAGAATCTTGTTGCGCGTCTCCTCGGGCGACTCGAAGTTGATGGCCTCAATCTTGACCAGGGCGAAGTACTTCTCGCCTTCGTGCGGCGGCCGCACGTTGCCGCTGATGGTGTCGCCTGTCTTGAGGTCGAACTTGCGAATCTGCGACGGCGAAACGTAGATGTCGTCGGGGCCGGGCAGATAGTTGTAATCGGGCGAGCGAAGGAAACCATAACCATCGGGGAGGATTTCGAGCACGCCCTCGGCGAAGATGTGGCCTTCTTTTTCGCTCTGCGCCTGCAGAATGCGGAAGATGAGGTCCTGCTTGCGGAGTCCGCTGGCGCCGGGGATTTCGAGACTGCGCGCAATGCGGCTTAACTCCGTTATATTTTTTTCTTTGAGTTCAGAGATGGTCATTTTTACCTGCGATGGGCTTTCGGATGGGAGATAGGGGAGGGAAAATCTGGGGAAGAATTTTTGAAGGTTTTTGTTTCAGCGGTTAGGAGGAGGCGCGAGGAACTGCGCCGCGCTTATGCGGCGCGGCGTTCTTGAACGGCAGGACTGGTTTTGAAAGCAGTCGGAGCAGCGGGATCGTCGTCGTGGAAGCGAACCAGAACCTCATTGGTCGTGTCCTGCAGACGGGTGTTGGGCTTATGCAGCTTGCGGGTGGCCTTCGAGGCCAGCTGGCAAAGCTGATAGCGATTCTTTACATGGGCAAGCGCCCCAAAAATCAAATCCGAACGCATATTTGTCTCCTTATCTTCTTTTGACTGCTTTCAGCCGTGGATCCCCAGAACCGTAGCTACTGAAGGAGTGATGAAGCGGTCATTCTTTAACACATCTTTAGACGCACGAAACGCCGTTCCGATTGATTTTTATTTCAAACCCGGCGCTGCCGCTGGTGGTGGAAGTCTTCTGCCGCTATCCGCAACAATTTCACTCTTCTGCAACGCGCGCGGGCAGCAGACGAAGTCGATTGATTGGGGATAGAAAGTTGAACTGCAAGCGCCGGGACGGCAGAAGCGGAGCCAGTGCTTCAGGCGATTCTTGCAATCAGACTGGCCAATCCCTGCAGATCTAAAAACTCCCCGGTACTCTTAAAAATAAACGTCTCCATTCTAGCGGTCAACACTTTTTTTCATAGAATTTCCACCGTCATCATTCCAGTAACTGGAAGTTCCCAAAATGGACCGAACTGCTTTCCTTCTCCCAGCTTGGTGCAGTCGGCTGGAGCCGATGCACGGTAATTTCTACAGTTTTTGGTAGATTAAGATCAATATTGTTCCGACCTTGCGCGTCCGGTCAACGCCGATCGTCCTGATGGGACGGGCTTGTCGCGATAGGCCCACCGCAAGTCCTTCACTCCACGTTTGCATTATTCGACATCAAGGGTGTAGATTGCCTACACCTTATGGCAAACGCGAAAACAACCTATCAAAATCGGATTGAACTCTTGCAGGGAACGCTCGACATGCTGATTTTGAAGACGCTGCAGTGGGGCGAACAGCATGGCTACGGCATCAGCCAGGCGATCCGCGCCAGCTCGGGTGAGGTGTTGCAGGTAGAAACCGGCTCGCTCTATCCGGCGTTGCATCGCCTCGAGCGGCAGGGATGGGTCTCAGCGGAATGGAAAAAAAGTGAAAGCAACCAGCGCGCAAAGTTCTACCGCATTACCGCACTGGGCAAAAAGCAGCTTGCCGCCGACTACCAGCGATGGGGGAAAATGGTCGCGACCATTGAGGGGATCATGAGCGCCGGGGGAGGCGATGCATGAACCCATTTCAATTCTTGCGGAATACTCTGCGGCGCAAGAAGGATTTGAACGAAGAACTGGAGAGCCATCTGCGGATGGCGGTTGCCGATCGCGTGGCGCGTGGCGAATCTCCAGCCCAAGCACGCGCAGAGGCGCTGCGAGAGTTTGGCAATGTTCCCATGATCGCGGATGTGACACGGGAGAAGTGGGGATGGCTCCGCTGGGAGCATTTCCTCCAGGACCTGCGTTATGCCTTTCGCACCCTCGGTCGCGACCGCAGCTTCACCATTGTGGCTGTGCTCATTCTGGCCCTCGGGATCGGCGCAAACATCGTGGTGTTCAGCGTTGTGAATACAATTCTGCTGCGGCCGCTTCCCTTTCACGATTCGCAACGGCTCGCGTGGTTTTCCGGGAACCACGGAGCCGGTGGTCTTTCCGATACCACCTACCGCGTAGACGCGTATGAGGAGTTCCAGCGCCACAACCATTCTTTTCAGGAAATGACTTCGTTCGTGCCTTACTACTCCCTTTCGGAAACCAAGTTGATTGGCAATGGCGAGCCGAAGCCTGTTTCCTTTGTCTGGGTGGCCGGAAATTTCTTTCAAACGTTAGGCATTCAGCCGTCGCTGGGGCGCCTGTTCAGCCCCGAGGAGTCTGTACACGGCGGAAGGCCAGCGATCGTATTGAGCTACCCGTTCTGGCAGGGCCAGTTCGCCGCGAACCCTGCCATTGTTGGCCAGTCCATTCGACTCAACAATGAATCTGTAACTGTCGTCGGCGTGCTTCCAGCCAACTTCGACTTTGGAGCTGTCTTCGCGCCGGGCACCAAGATGGACTTTTTCCGTCCCGTTTTTATGGATGACATTCGAAGCTGGGGACATATGTTGTCGCTGGTTGGCCGCCTCAAGCCCGGCGTGACTGTGGCCCAGGCACAGGCGGAATCGACCATCCTCTTCCCGCAACTCAAGGACAGCGGCAATCCCGACTGGAGCACCGACATCCAGACGACGATCGCCAGCTTGAAGGACTACGTGAGCGGAAAGCTGCGTCGTTCGCTCATCGTGCTGTGGAGCGCGGTGGGTTTAATTTTGTTGATCGTCTGCGTGAATCTGTCGAATCTCATGCTGGCGCGCACCGCCGTGCGAACCCGGGAATTCGCGCTCCGCAGCGCTCTTGGTTCGGGAAGGCTTCGCATCATCCGGCAACTGCTGACCGAGAGTCTCATTCTTTCAAGCGCTGGCGCGTTGCTGGGCCTCGCACTCGCGTACATCGCTCTGCACGCATTAGCCGGATCCAACAACCTCGCTCTGCCCCTGCTCAGCAGCATCAGGATGAGTAGCGTCGCAATCGCCTGGACCATCCTCATCACAGCAGTCACGGCTTGCGTTTTTGGAATCATGCCGGCTCTCAAAATGTCGCGAACAAATATGCAAGAAGCGCTCAAGGGAACCGGCCGCGGCGCAAGCGCGGGCAAAGAGCACGAAAGCATGCGGTCAACGCTCGTAGTCTTGGAAGTGGCGCTCTCCTGTGCATTGCTGATTGGTGCTGGCTTGCTGCTGCGCAGCTTTCTGCACGTGCTCAACGTTGATCTCGGCTTCCAGCCCAGTCATGCGGCTGCAATCTCGATCGACTACAACGACGGGGGCAATGCGGCCAAACGCGCAGCGGTTCTGCAAAACGTTCTGCAACGCGTCGACTCCATCCCGGGCGTTGAGGCCGCTGGCATCTCCGACATGCTGCCGCTGGACCACAATCGTAGCTGGGACTTGATGGCGAAAGGCAAAGTCTATTCCAAAGACACGAATTACGATGCCTTCGTCTACATCGTGACGCCGGGCTATCTCCGCACGATGGGGATGCACTTGCGTGAGGGACGAGACTTTAACTGGCACGATACTGCGGGCAGCGAAAAAGTCATCATCATTAACGAGGCTGCGGCTCGCCGCGAGTGGCCTGGTCAGGACCCGGTCGGACGTCTCGCTCAAGGGATTGGCGAGAGCGACACCCGCGTCGTCGGCGTCATTTCCGACGTCCGCGAAAGCAGTTTAGAGGAAGCTTCCAGCCCGGAGGTCCTTGTGCCTGTGACGCAGGCGGTTCCGCAGGGAGCAGAGCTGGTAGTGCGCACAAAACTCCCACCCGACGTGCTGGCGTCGAGCGTCATGGGAACGCTGCGATCCATCAATCCCGGTCAGCCCGCCACGGAGTTTCGTTCACTGCAGCAGCTCGTAGACCACTCTGTCTCGCCGCGCCGTTTCTTCGTCGTGCTGGTTGCAGCTTTTGCCGCCCTCGGCCTCATCCTTGCCTCGCTCGGAATTTACGGAGTCATCTCTTACTCGGTCACGCAGCGCACTCAGGAGATCGGCATCCGCATTTCTCTGGGCGCAACCATGGGTCGAGTACAGCGAGACGTTATTAGCAAAACGATGCGCCTGGCACTGCTGGGAATTGCGTTGGGTGTAATTCTGTCGATTGGCATCTCCCGGCTCATAGCGTCCTTACTGTTCGCAACCGCGCCCACTGATCTCGCAACCTTCGCCGGAGTGATGCTCCTGCTATGCGCCGTGGCCGTCCTCGCCGGGTACATCCCAGCGCGCCGCGCCTCACGCATTGATCCAATGATCGCCCTTCGCAGCAACTGATACGTTTACTGTTGAGCCAGAGTGGTCTGAATCAAATCGCCGAGCTGTTGGGCGGAGAACTGGTTGCCTTCCAGATTGGTCTCCACTCTTCCCTCCCGGTCGAGGATGACGGTCTGAAGAAAATGCCGGGTCTGCGCGGCCCGGCATTCAGTCTGATTGGAAAGCCGCTTATCTGGAGCCGAAGACTCTGTATTCCACACCCACGCTGAATCCATGGGGTGTAAGGCCGTTATTGACCTGTCCGGGAATATTAGGCGCGGAGGGCAGGAACTGATATTCGTAGTCGCCGCGCAGCAGGAATTTGCGGGAGAGTCGGTAGTCAACAAATCCGCCTGGAGCATAGGCGAAGTAGCTGCCCGTGCCTATATCAAGCGGAAAAGTTATCCATACCCCGCCCGCGACAAGCTTGGCATTCAGGGAAAATCTCCCGTGTTGATAAACCCGGTATTTTGCACCCAGCAGATAATCTGACTGCGTCTCACCACCATCGCTACTATTGTTCCAGCGAAGCCAGCGCATTTCCCCGACTGCGCCTATTTTGGGGGTCAGATTGAAATCGATGATGACGCCTGCGCCAACAAGTCGATCTGTGCCGAAATCGGGACTGAAGTAGGAAACCTCGCCGCCTGCCCACAGCTTGGCCTCTCCGCCGCTTGCTGACTGGGCCACCTGAGCATAGACCGTACCGGCGGTTAACAGAAAACTTAGGACAAAAATCTTTTTGATCGCATTGATCACGGTTTCACGTTCTCCGAAAATAAAGATACATTCCCTTTGCATTCCGATAGCCATGGGCCTGTTCCGGACTTTCCAGAAGACCCTGACACGACCCGGCTACCTTTCGAAGCGGAACCGGGCTGGTGTTTTACTGCGGTTGCGGTGGGGGCGGGTTGGACGTGCCCTCAGTCGGAGGCGGAGCCTGATTCGTATCTGCCGGAGCAGGCGGTGCAGCTTGGTTTGCGTCTGTAGGAGCCGAGTTAGACGTGCCTTGGGCCGACGCGGGTGGATTCGCGGCGACCGGTGGGGCGGGCGCTTGATACTGCTCCAGGCGGAAGAAGACCGGCGTGACCTCAAACGTCATCTTGTCTCCCGGATTCAGCAGCGGCGCAGGTTTCACATTCAGCTGATAGACCTTGTCGTCCCAGGGATCAATGCGCAGGTGGCTGTTAAGAGGCAGCGCGGCGACCTGAGTAAGGTCATTGACATTGAGTTTAGGCGCGCCCTTGGTAAGTCCCGAGAGCCACGGAGTTCCATCCGGTCTGATCAGGGAATCGCCCAGACGCGGGGTAAGGAGCGCGGTAAGCGCCTTCTGGCGAACTTCCAGTTGCTGGAAGAAGAGGCCTACTTCGCCCGATTTGCCGGCATACACGGATGCGTTGAAGAGCTCGACCGCCTTCTTGGCCGCTGCGTCGTTATCGGCGAAGGTGTGGTTCATGGTGATCTGCTGGAACGTCGCTGCGTCTGGGAAGAGCAGCCGGTCATTGAACGCGTAGCGGGTGTCGATATGGTGGCCAAGAACAATGTGCGCCAGTTGAAAGCTGAGAATTGCAGCCAGGTCCGCTTCCGTAGGCAGCGTATCGATAAGCCCCTTGCTTACAAGAATGGTGTTGCCGATCGCCAGCGATTCAAGCGGGGTGGTCAGAATCACGCGGCAGTGAATATCGTCCGGCAGAGCCAGCTTGCTGCCGATAATGATGTTGTTGGTAACCGTTTCCAACACCTTGTCAAAGTCGCTGCGCGGCGCTAGCAGACCGGCCTGGGTCAGGCGGTCGAGCACGTTGTCCTGAGCCTGCGAAACCCATTGGCGCTGCGCCTCCAGGGGGCTTACGTCCTGCGCCTGGCCGCTCTGGTCCTGAGCGTTCTCAACCTCAATCGACTCATTCGACGTCTCGCTCTGCGGAAGTTTCAGAGAGTAGCCCCAGAAGAAGGTCTGGGCGCGGAAGCCTTGTGCTTTCGAGCTGGCGCTGTGATGGGTTTCTTCAACGTAAATTGCGGTCGGGAGCCAGACATCGGGCTGCAGGTTGGTGCGCCAGCTGTCGAAGTGGAAGTAGTGGACGACATCGTCTTCTTTGTTATCCGTGTAGGTGCCGTTGAAGCGGACGATGTTGCCGCCCTGATCCTCAATCCAAATGCGCCCGAAAAACCGCCCGTACCCCTTGACCGTTGACTTGGGGCGAACATCGAAGACCCAGGTGCGGATCGACCCGAGGAACTCACGGCGCACAAACGTGAAGTCGTAGTGCTGGCGATCGAAGCCGACCGGATCAAGGAACATCATGTCCATGAAACCGGTCTGGGAGTAGCTGATATGGAAACTCTTGGTGAGATCGCTCAGATATTTCGACGAACCACGGAAAAGTCCATGGGAGGCCTTCCGCGGATCATAGTTCTGAGCCGTGAACGTCTTGCCGAAGTCGACGCGCGCGATGCTGTATTCATCGCTCACCGGGACCGCGTAGAGCTGCGGGTCGGGCCGCATGTTCTGAATATAGGTTTGCACGACCGGGGTGCTCTTCTGAATCAGCTTGATGGTCGCGTGCTCCCGCTCGATCGCCCGCTGGACAAGGTCCGCTTGCTGCGGGGTGAGAGGTACGATGGGAGCGAAGCGCGGCTTCTTTTTGGCATGGGCCGCGGTCACGCTCAGGACCATTGCCAAACCCAGGGTGCAAATCTTGCGGAAGGACATTTAGCGGGCTCCTCGAACTTCTACCTTAGTTACACTTACATACACAATTGCATTAAAAATGTTGTTTCTAAAACTCTATGCCAGCTGGAAAGTCACGTGAATCATGGTGACTTCGTCAATAGGGTGTCCGTCGCGAGTCGCCGGCTTGAACTGTATGCGCCGGGCGGCATTCTGCGCCAGTTCGTCGAGACCGTATCCCAGCCCGCTGACGACACGCAACACGTCTACTTGGCCGGAAGCGGTAAACCGCACCTGAAGAGTTACGTCCCCTTGGATTTTGAGCCGGCGCGCCTCCTCCGTATAACCCGGCTTGGGCTTATTGAGCAGCACCAGAGGAGTGGTACGAGCCTCTACCTGTTTCGGGGCTGCGGGAGTGGTCGGTCCGGATCCTGTGCTGCCGAATCCAGTTTGCGCGACGTGGCCCGATCCTCCAGGCTTGCCCGTGCCACCGACGACACCATTTGAAAATCCTGCCGAAGCCACCGTGCCGCGGTCTTTGCCGCCCGGAACGCCGTTAACCACGCCTGAGCCGAAGTCCACGCCCTTTACTGAGCCCCGGCGGGCCGCGCCTGCTCCAGGCGCTCCCGCGCCCGGAGTTCCCGCAAAGGAGCCGACGGCGGGGATATTGGCTGCCCGCGTAGCATTCGGATTGGGACGGACACCTTCAGGATCTCCGAAGCCTCCAGTCTTGGTGCTGGGACGCGACATATTGTTGGCAACCGCGGTCGGGTGTGAGCTTACAAAGACTCCGACTTTGGGTTGCGGGGGCGGTGTCACCCGTTTGGGCGGCGCTGGATCAATAACCGGCGCCTCTTCATGCACCCTGATTTCTTCCATCTTGGGAGGCTCCACCACCGGTTTGGGTTTTGGCGGTTGGATCTTTGGCTGCTCAAGTTTCGGAGGCGGTGGAATCACATGGACCCGCGGCACCGGAGGCGGAATATAAGGCTTGGGCTGCTCAATTGGAAAAACCAGAATCGCGGTGTTCTCCTTCTCCTTCTTAATCTGGTGCATACCGGCGATGCTGAACAGAATTACCAGCCCCGCCAGAGCCAAATTGACAAACAGGCTCACGCCGATAGAGCCAAAACGGCTCTCCGGCTCAGGAAGAAGCCCAAAGTTTGCGTGGTTCAGGGGATCTCTTGCCATAATTCTATTTGATGTCTCAATCCGGCTTTCCGGAAAATCTCCCGAATGCAACAATGGGTCGAAGAAGAAATATCAGCATTTTTCGTTCCACATTGCAGATGCATGATTTTAACTGATTGCCAAGGCCCTTTAAACAACAACGCGCTGTCGTAACTTCAACATCCTGTTAACGATTAGGGTGCGCCCCCAACTCCATCTTCGACGTAAAACCTGCGTAAACCTCCACATCGAGACGCTGATTGGAAGCCCGCCTCTTCGCGACGGGCAAACTCCGAGGAAAGCAATTCAGGAGAAAAAAGGGTTTCTGAGCGAATTGTAATCGCTGCGGCGCAAAAGCGTAAGCTTTACTTTTTTCTGCTTCGAGCCAAGGTAAATTTTTCATTGAACTGCTTTAACTTTGTCCGTCTCTGAGAATTGAATGAGAGTTACCTGTTCTGACGTGTTTTAAAGCGAGACGGTTGTCCCGAAATTGCGTCCCGCGTGATGATTAAAAGGGCATAGAAAAGGAGAAACTCATTGCGAATCCTCGTCACCGGCGGCGCCGGATATATTGGTGGGACCGTCGCCCAATTGCTGCTCGACTCGGGCCACAAGGTCGTAATCTACGACAACCTGTGTCACGGCCACCGCTCGATGGTTCCGGCGCAGGCGCAGTTTATTGAAGGCGAACTGGCTGACCGCTCCGCCCTGGAGAAAATCCTTCATACAGGTATAGACGGCGTAATGCACTTTGCCGCTCTCATTGAAGCCGGAGAAAGCATGCGGAAGCCGGAGATTTATTTCCGCAACAACAGCGCGTCCACGCTTACCCTGCTTGAAGCGATGCTGGCTACTGGAGTGAATCGACTGGTGTTTTCCTCAACCGCGGCCGTTTATGGCGAACCCGAATCGACGCCGATCCGCGAGGATGCTCCGCTGCGGCCCACCAATGCCTATGGCGAATCGAAGCTGCTGGTGGAGCGGATGCTCGACTGGCTCAATCGCGTTCACGGCTTTCGCTACGCGAGCCTCCGCTACTTCAACGTGGCCGGCGCAATCGAAGGACGCGGCGAGGCGCATGAGCCCGAGTCGCACTTGATTCCGCTGATTCTGGACGTTGCGCTCGGACGCAGAGCCACCATCAAGGTCTTCGGACAGGATTATCCAACCCACGACGGCACCTGCATCCGAGACTACATTCATGTACATGATCTCGCGCGCGCCCACCTGCTGGCGCTCGACGCGCTGAAGGAGCGCGACCGGCTCATCTACAACATAGGCAACGGAGCGGGCTTCTCGGTGCGCGAAGTGATCGAGTCGGCACGGCGCGTGACTGGCCATCCGATTCCAGTGGTCGAAGAACCCAGGCGCCCAGGCGATCCCGCGGTGCTCATCGCCAGCTCCGAGAAAATCGGCAGTGAGCTCGGATGGACTCCGGAGTACGCCGAATTGGACGGAATTATCGAAAGCGCCTGGAAATGGCACCAGCAGCGCTATTCAAAGACCGCCTGAGCATTTCTTCTCAGGATCCAATGAAACCGCGTCCATCGAGTCCGCAATTCACCTCTGCGAATCATTTCTTAGAATTACAGCGCGTCTCCATCTTTCGGATGACGCGCTTTCTGGCAGAAGGCCGCTAAAATTGCGTTGGCTTGATGCCATCCGGTCCGGATGCAGCGAGAAACCCTAAATGACACGAAACAGGAAAGGCCGCAGCTCTTGAAGATAGGTGTAAGGCTTCGGCCTGCAATCTTTATCTTGGTTCTGCTCGGCATCTGGCAGGTCGCCGTGATCCGCCACCCGAACCAGCTGCTGCCGGGACCCTGGCGGACTGCGGGCGGCATCGCCGATCTGGTGCGGCATGGCCTTCTGCTGAAGTACATCGTCGCATCGCTGTTCCGCGTAACCTGGGGCTTTTTTCTCGCGGTGGTTGTGGCTGTTCCCCTGGGCCTTGTAATTGGGTGGTATCGCCGCGCAGAGATGGCCTTCAATCCCATCGTTCAGATTCTGCGGCCCATCTCGCCGCTGGCCTGGATTCCGATTGCGATTCTCTGGTTCGGAGTGGGCGACCTCGCGGCCATCTTTCTGATTTTTGTCGGCTGCTTTCTGCCCCTGCTGCTCACCGTCATCAACGCGGTGCAGGGCGTTCCGGCGGTCTATATCAACGCTGGGCGGAACTTCGGTCTCGGTCCCGTGGAGTTGATGCGGCGCATTCTGTATCCAGCCATCGTTCCCCGGCTGATGACCGGCCTGCGAATTACGCTCGGCGTAGCGTGGCTGGTGGTGGTCGCGGCGGAGATGATCGCCGTGAACTCCGGCCTTGGCTTTCTGATTGTGGATGCGCGGAACGCAGGCAACCGCTATGACCTCGTGGTGGCGGGGATGGTGTTGATCGGGATTGTTGGACTGTTGCTGGATAGCGGCGTGCGCACGCTTGAGAGAGTGAAGACGCTTCGCTGGGCCTACTCGGAGGAACGCTGATGTCCACGAAGGTGGTAATGGAAACCTCTGCAGCGTCGTCGGTGCTGAAGACAAAGCTGCGCGCCGACAGCGTCAACATGACCTTCAACCGCGACGGCCAGAGCATGTCCGTGCTCGAAAACATCGACCTCGAAGTAGGCGAGGGCGAGTTCGTCTGCATTCTCGGACCTTCGGGGTGCGGCAAGTCCACTCTCCTGAGCGCTATGGCCGGCTTCCTTACACTGACCAGCGGAGAAATCAGAATCGATGGCGAAGCCGTCCGCAAGCCCGACCCGCGCCGCATCTTCGTCTTTCAGGAGCGCGGCGTTTTTCCGTGGCTCACCGTCGAAGGCAACATCGGTTTTGGATTAGCAAAGCTTCCGCGCACAGAGCGCGCCCAGCGCATTGCACATTACATCAAGATGGTCGGCCTCGAAGGATTTGAAAAATCCTATCCGCATGAGCTCTCAGGCGGGATGAAACAGCGCGTTGAGGTGGCGCGCGCGCTGGCCGTCAATCCCGATGTGCTCTTTCTCGATGAGCCGTTCGGCGCACTGGACTCGATCACGCGCATGGTGATGCGCGGTGAGCTGTTGCGCATCTGGCAGGCCGAGCGCAAAACCATTCTCTTTGTCACGCACGATATCGACGAGGCCGTGCAGCTTGCCGATCGCGTAGTTGTCATGAGCGCGCGTCCGGGCCGCATTCAGCAGATCGTTCCAATCGACATCGCGCACCCGCGCGACATCAGCTCGCCGCGTTATCTTGAGCTGCGCGACGGCATTCTCAACCAGATCGGGCTGGCACACGGGATATGAGCGCGACGGCAGAACCACGGAAATGGGAACGCCTCGTGTGGCCTCTGCTCGCCTCCGCGCTGTTTTTCGTCTCTTGGCACTACGCCGTGCTGTGGACGGCGACAAAGATTTTTCCCTCTCCGCTCGAAGTGGAAAAGGGATTCGTCGAGCTGATTCATCAGGGCGTTCTTTACCGCGACATATTGGATTCGCTGCGGCGCGTCGCCATCGGATATTTTGCCGCCGTGGCTCTCGGCATTCCGCTCGGTCTCCTGTTTGGCTGGTATCCGGCGGTCAATCAGGTCGTGAATCCCGTCATGCAGCTGCTCCGGCCCATCAGCCCCATTGCGTGGATTCCGGTAGCCATCATCTTTTTCGGCGTCGGTGATTACGCTGCGATCTTCCTCGTGTTTCTCGGCGCGTTCTTCCCTATCGTCGTCACCTGCGTAGATGGAGTCTCGAATGTGCCGCTGATTTACCGCCGTGCCGGAAGCAACTTCGGGCTCACGCCTCCGCAACTTCTGTCGCGCGTGGTCTTCCCCGCCGCGTTGCCGCAGATTCTTATCGGGCTGCGCATCGCGCTGGGCATTGCGTGGCTGGTGGTGGTGGCCGGCGAGATGATCGCCGTCGACTCCGGCCTCGGCTATCTGATTATCGACTCGCGCAATTCAGGCAAGCGCTACGACCTCGTGGTGGGCGCGATGCTGCTGATCGGCGTGATCGGACTGGCGCTCGATCTGCTCTTCCGCACCATCGACAAGATGAAGCCGGTTCGCTGGGGGTTCCGCAATGCGACTTAAAAACAAGCTCGTGCTCGTTGCGGTGGGCTGGCTCGCAATTATCACTGGCCTTCACTGCTACCTGAATGTGAACTGGGCCGCCGTGCTCAATGACTACCGTCCGCCCATGGAGCGGAAGATCGTCGTCGGCTATATCCCGGTGACCTGCCAGCTCACCTGCCCCGTGACGGATTACATCTCGAAATATTCGCAAAACGGAGAGCTCTTTCTACCGCGCATGTTCCAAGGCTTGCCTGAAATCAAGGAGGCGCTGATTTCGAACAAGATTCAGGCGGCGTTTATCGTTGCTCCGCTGGCGATTGCGCTGGCGTCGCAGGGGGTGCCGATTAAGGTGGTTTATCTGGGGCATCGCTATGGCAGCGCGATGGTGGTGCGCAAGAATGGTCCCATCAAGAGCATCTCCGACCTGCGCGGGCACACGATTGCGATTCCCAGCCGCTTCTCCGACGAGCGGCTGATTCTGATTCGCGCGATGCAGGTGTGGGGCGTGAAGCCGGATTCGATCAAGATGGTGGAGATGGCTCCGGCCGACGTCGCAGGCGCGCTCGAAGCCGGAGCCATCGACGGATTCATAATGGGCGAGCCCTTCCCTTCGCAGGCCGAGATGGGCGGTTACGGGCGCGTACTCTTTCAGGCGCAGCAGTACTGGCCCGACTACATGTCCTGCATTCTTGTCGTGCGGCAGGACCTCATCGACAAGCGTCCGGAAGCGGTCCAGGTTTTGGTAGATGGGATTGCGCGCTCCGGCCTGTGGCTCGACACCAGCAAGCCGAACCGCGAGGATGCCGCCGATTTTGTCGGGCGCTACTACTACAACCAGAAACCCGCTCTGCTGCGCTGGGCCCTGACCAAACCCATGGACCGAATTCGGTACAACCATCTGGCTCCGCGCGAGGCCGACTTCGACATGGTGCGCGACATGATGATCCAGACCGGCGTCCTGAAGAAAAAAATCCCCTTCAGCGCCTACACAGACACAAGATTTTCAGACAAGGCAAGCATTGAAACTGCATGGAAGTATCAACCCGGTACCGCCACTGCGAAGTAGCGCGCACACCATCACCCTTAAGGAGAACGGCCTATGATTCGCAGGCAATTTATCAAACTCGCTACTCTTACCGGCGCAACCGGCCTCGCGTCCTTGAGCGCACTCGATGCTCTGGAAACGAACTACACAAAGACCGTCACCTGGCGCGTCCGCGGATTCACCTGCGTAACCTGTGCCGTCGGCCTTGAGGTCATGCTCCGGAGGCAGAAGGGCGTCAAGTCAGCCGAAGCCAGCTATCCTGACGCGACAGTGACCATTCAATTTCACCCGGAGCTGGTCAGCGAAGCCTCGCTGCGCTCCTTCATCACCGACATCGGTTTCACCGCGGACGAACAGAAAGGCTGATCGCAATGGAAACCAATTACGCAAAGCTCGCCGAGGCCCTCGCCGCCAGTCTCAAACTTAGCCAGCCGCCGGTCGCCGTCTGTTTCAGTGACTCGATTCCCGCATCTGTGCAAACATACGAGGGCCACGCGCCTGCAGGATGCCGCTTCTGGCAAGACGCGGCCACGGCAGCCTTCGCGACCTCGTCTGCCGATCACAGCCTTTGCGCCATTGGCGTTTACACGCACAATCTCGAGCCCTCTCCGGCCCAGCAGACCGATCTCGTCGAAGCGCTCAAATTTTTCGGCGAGCTCGGATACGTGACCCCGCAGGACCTCAGGTCCATTCCCGTGCTTCAGTCGCGTCCGGCACACGTAGTCTACGCGCCGCTCAAGCAGACGCCGCTCCCTCCGGATGTTGTATTGCTCTTTGTAGACGCAGCGCAGACGCTGATTCTGAGCGAAGCCACACAACAGGTCGAGAACCAGAACGCTCCTGCGATGGGCCGCCCCGCGTGCGCGGTTATTCCGCAGGTGATGAACACGGGCCGCGCCGCATTAAGCCTCGGCTGCTGCGGAGCGCGCGCGTATCTTGACGTTCTTACCGACGCTGTGGCGCTGTTCGCCATTCCCGGAGCCACGCTCGAAGCTTACACCGAGCGCATCGCAGCGCTGGCTCAGGCCAACGCCGTATTATCCAGGTTTCATCAGATTCGCCGCCGCGACGTTGCATCCGGCCAGGCTCCGACCATCAAGGAGTCCCTGGCGGCGCTTGAAGCCTGAGGAAGTGCGCATCCGCCTTTCAACATATATCCTGCTATCCAGGATTCAATTTATGAATAAAAGCAGATGGTCCGCGCCGGATTGGTTCGGTGCTGTAAGTCTCATTCTTACCCTGTCGTTTTGGGTGGCTGCACGTTGGCCAAATGGGATGAGCGCGATATTGCAGCCTTTGTCGCTTCTCGCACCGCTCACCTGGGTCTGCCTGTGGTTCGCAGTCGCAATCGGCATTGGTGCTGTCGCTGCATTTCGTGGCTCGCGCTGGTGGATTATCGCACCGTCGTTCGGCCTTCTCTCGGCACTCGTTTTCATTCTTCGTGTAGGAAGGTGATGGCCGTACCTAACGGCTAAGGCTTTCCACACACATTGCAGCGCCATGCCTTATCTCAGGAGGAATGCGGCGCAGCTTTCAACAGGCTGAGGCTTTCGAGCTCCGCGCACAATTCACGCAGATCCGCTTCGAGTTGAGCCGGCTCGACCTCGTACTCAGCGTGCAATGTGCTCACCGCCCGCTCAAAATCCTCGCCCTCAGAGATAAGCGCCCAGAATCTCCCGCCCACTGAATTCAGTGAATGGTAAGTCGAGGTTTGCAGGTTCAGGAGGATCGTCTCCGTCCCCACCGTACGCGACAACACGCCTTCCGGGATCTGAAATTTCTCCGGACCAGACATCAAGGCAGCTTCCTTTCCTCAGGCGCGCGACCGCGGGTCCGCACTGTTTCGATAATAGCTTTCTGAACTTCCGGCAACCGGTCGTATTCCCGTTCATAGGATAACGACCAGAACCGAACCGACTCCGTCATGCTGGTGAGGACTTCAAATTCACGGCGATTGAGTTGCGCGTTCTGCACGTCCAGCCGAAAAACTCCCTGCACGAGCGCTATAAATACTTCATTGACAGACAGAGGACGGAGAACCGGCGGCCCGGAATGCGCTGGGGCAGCATCCGTCGGGCTGGCCAGCACAAAGCACGCCCGCAGCGGAGCTCCTGCCGACGCGAACCGGAAATCTACTTGTTTACTCGTCCGTTTCTTGGAGGAATAGTGCGCGAATTCCCGCAATGCGGAATTCTTGATCCCCAGCGCGTCCACGCTGTCAGGCCACAGCCGAACCGACTGGTAACTCGGCTGCGCCAGCCATTGCCGCGTGGCTTCGTCCCGCAGCACGACCAGACAATCGTCCGTCAAGAGCGGAGACCCCTGCGCCGCGAGCCACGCAGCAAGCGTGGATTTTCCCTGACCACTCTGTCCCAGAATCGCGATGACCTGATTCTCCACCTGCACCGCGCTCGCATGGAGAACGACGTAGCCATCCTTGAGAGACAGCAACCGCGGAATGGCCTGGTCCAGAATCAGATGTACGATTGTGGACTCCCCAGCGCCGGGCGCCGGAGCGCAATCGATGCGCATCTCGTCCGGCCGGATGCGGAAGCTGCACAATCCGGGGAAGCGGGCGACGTAACCGTCCCAGTCGCTCTCGTCGCCGATCTTCCAGGATGCGAACCAAACCCTTCCGTCATCCAGGTGATCTTCAATCACAGCGTCGCCACCCGGCTGCGCCCAATCCTCATTCGGCGCAAGATTGAGATGGAGAGTGCCGCGCACGCGGCTGTCTCCGTAGACAGGCTCAAGCTCACCCAGATCAAAGTCGCTGATTACCTGGTAATCCCACAATTGGTATTGGAAAGACTTTCGGTACGGATTGCCGCTCAATGCTTTTTACCGTGCTTCCCTGAAATTAGACTTCCGGAGCTGAATCTCATCGGTCGGCAAAATCGGGAGAGCAGGCTACCGTTGCTGCGACGTCGGCTGCTTCGCGGCAGAAGTGAGTCAAATTGGGACGAGGAATGCGCGGCGGGCCCGCAATAACCAGTAACATAACGCGGGCCGCCGCACTTCACGAACAAAACGAGGAATCGATCCATCGCAAATCGCCGACGCATCCTCATAGCGCCCCGAGCGGCGCACAGCAATCAAGCATGCCCGCACCTGAGTGACGCACGATCCGCTTAACCGTAAGTGCTTTAATAAGAGGTTGTAGAAACAGCTAATTATTTGTGCGTGACGTGGGTACCATCAACTTTGGTGCCGCTCCCACCCTGGGTGAGCTTGGCCACTGAGCCGAAAGTGGTTAGCATTGGCTTCTGATAAAATGCCTTGGATTCTATAGGCGCCATGTGATCCTGGCTGTTTACTTCGAGCTGAACGGGATTCATGGATGCGCTCCTGCAAATTGGATTGTACTCATCATACCAGCCGATTGCCGATTTGTGTCAAGAAGTAACTTCGGTACTAGGAAGTAACTCTCCGACTTCGCAAGTTATTAAACCTAATAGGTTTGACTTGTGTTACTAGTGGGCTCCCCCCGCGCCGACACGGAGCAAAATTTTTTGATCCCGGTCCTGCCGCTTTAAAGGCTTCCGCCCGAAGACAGGACGATCTCAAGCCATAAATCGATGCCTAAAACCATCCATGTCCGACGGTACACGGAGGCATGCTCCGATGAGAATTGTGAGGGCAAATTCAGATTTGCTGCAAAGCGGCGTGGGTCCAGCCAGTCGGTGTGTCTGCGAATGGTCAGGTCCTTCAGGCGAGCAGTGACCCACGGATCGTAGAGCACGGCCTCATACAATTCTGAAAATTCCGCCTGAATCGTCTTTGTCCGCACCCGTTCGGGCAGCCGTCCGCGCATTGCGTTCCTCAGCACCCACTTCCACGCGACTCCCCGCTGGCGCTGCTCTCTGGGTAGACGAAGGCAAAATTCGCCAACCCGGCGGTCGAGGAATGGATACCGCTCCTCAAATCCGGAAAAGGCGGCCTGGCGATCGTTCATTTCGAGGAAGTGCGCCTCCAGTCCGCTGGCGGCGCTGCGGAAGACAAGCTCCTGTGCGCGTGAAGCGAAACGTTGCGTCCCGCGCTCCGGCGACGCATAGATGCGGTCGCCAAGATGGGTCCGTCGCAGGAACTCCCGGGAAAAAATACTCTGACGCTCGAGCCTTATCTTTTTTCTAATCGAACGCACCCCATCCGGCATTACCGCAAGGAGACTTTGCCGAAACAGGAAAACCGGCCATTTCCGATCGCCGCCATTCATCCCCCATTCGTCCCTGGCCTCGCGCCACGACTCCCGAACCGCTCCGGTCCTGGCCAGATGGGCGCCCAGATCGGCGAATTGTAATGGCCAGCCATCCAGCCACTCGTTCCCGCCGAGTCCAAGCAGAAGAATGCGCACCTGGTGGCGCTTTGCGGCGTCGAACATGGGGACGAGCATAGAGGCGCCGTTGGGATAATCGGGAAAATCCTTCGTCCACTCGGCCCACTGGCGGAAAAATTCCTCATCCGTTTGCCGTGCGGAGAAAAACTCGGTTTGCAGTCCGGCAAAACGGGCGGTTTCAGAGATGTACTCCGATTCATCCCAGAGTTTTCCCGGAGAAACTAAGGAAAATGTGGAGACGGGCCGCTTGCCGGAACCGCTGCCGTTGAGCAAAGCCTGAGCCGTGACGGCGATCGTGGAAGAATCGAGGCCGCCGCTGAGCGGAACGCCCCAGGGGATGCAGGACCGCATCTTGCTTTGCACGCTCTGTTCCGTCAAGTGCCGGAAGTGATCCGCGTATTCCTCGTCCGTCCGGTATTCGAGCAGGCTCAGATCAGGGTTCCACCAGGACGCAATGCGGAAGCTGCCGGAGGCATCAATGATCAGAGTCGAGCCGGACGGCAGGCGGCGGATGTCGGAATAGAGCGTCTCCTCGCGGCTGGTTACTTCGTTTGCCAGATACTCTCCTGCCATGCCTTCATTGACTTTGCGCGAAACCAGAGGATGGTGCAGCAGGGCACAAACCTCCGGCGCGAAGAGGAAAGTTTTTCCATTCCAGAAGTAGAAAAAAGGCCGAATGCCGATGTAATCCCGCGCGCACCACAACTGGCGGGAACGCTGGTCCCAGACGGCCAGCGCGAAATCACCGACGAGGCGCTGCACGCATTGCGTGCCCCACAAGAGATATGCAGCCAGAACCACGCCGGGATCGGTATTATCCACCGGACAAGCTCCCTGAGCGGCCAGAGCCTCCAGCAGTTCCTCGCGGTTATCAAGCCGGCCGTCCCACACCAGGCAGGCTTCTCCACCAGGCAAAACCAGCGGCTGTCGTTCCTCGAGTGACTCCGGAGTGGTGCAGAACTGGAGATGAGCAAAGGCAACCGGACCTGAATGCCAGTACGTGATGCCATCGGATCCCCGATGCTCCACGGCAACCGCCATTCGCTTCAGTTCGGCTACGTTTGCGGGCCGCCCGTCAGCACAATACATTCCTGCGATTCCAGCCATGAACAAATTACTCCGACGGAAGGGTCCAGATAACTGCGTAGGGGTCGAGCCCGATGTCGCCGAGGATGACCTGACCGCCACACTCCAGCCATGCGTGCGCGCTGAAAGCATGTTGCTCAGGCGAGGCTACGCCGATTTTGACCCGGCTCGGGGTGCCGTGACGGGTCAGCATGATCCATCCGGCGAGCGCCTGCGTAAGACAACTGGCCCGCCAGCTGAACGCAAGCGCCCGGGCAATGCAGTGGATCACTTCATCGCAGCCCAGAGCCTGCGAAGAACGAAAATGGTTCGCGCAGTACTGGGTCCACTGAAGTACCCGGGGAAACGGCGCAAACCAGAGGGCGATCCGGCAGGCCCATAGAAGCAGCCATGCTTCCATCACTGTGCTGGAGTTGAAAGAGGCAGCCAAGGTTGGGGAAATTATACGGTAGAGGAGACGCGTGTCCCTCCGCTCCTGGACAGGAGCATGAGGTTTTCTGCCGCCGAATGGACGCGGAGGGCCGTCGAGCGGCATTCTGCAATACTGGTGATGGACGCGGAGCACTAATATCCGATCGGGGACGCATGAACAACTCCTCCACAGAAACGGCAGTTGCGCGGAAGCCGGGGCCCGGCAACACTGCCATGTATAAGCCGGAATTTGAATTGCTCCTGTGCAGCGCGCGAACTGTGCCGGACGCGGCGCGCATCGAAGCTCTGATAAGCGGCGGGATCGACTGGCGCGCCTTTCTGGACCTGGCGACCAAAGAGGGTCTACGCCCCATTGTCTACAAAAGTCTGCGGACGGTCTGCTGGGACCGGGTGCCCGAGGCTATCCAGACCGAATGGCAGCAGGCGTACCAGTCTCTGACGGGCAGGATTCTCTTCATCACCGGCGAGATGCTGCGAATTACCGCGGAGTTCCAGACCGCTGAGGTTCCCGTGGCGGTGTTGAAGGGCCCGGTGCTTGCCGAAATGGCGTACGGAGACTTTGCTCTGCGGGAGTTCAGCGATCTGGATCTGCTGATCCGGGAAGCCGATTTTTCCCGCGCAATCGAGCTATTGCGGCGGTCGGGCTATGAGCCGTTCTGGAAATGTGACAACCGCAAGGCCGTCCGGTTTCTGCGGCACATGGGAGAGTATAAGCTGGCGAGCAGCTTTGGGCAGACAGAGATCGATCTGCACTGGAAAGTCGCGCACAAGACGGTCGCGCTGTCGCCTGGTGTGGGTGATTTCCCTTCCGGTTTGCAGCCGGTTCGCATCGCAGGTTCGTCGGTACTGTCCTTTGCTCCACAGGATCTCCCCCTGTACCTCGCCGCGCAGGGAGGATGCGACCAGTGGTGCGATCTCCGCAGAATTTGCGATCTTGCGGAACTCATCCGCAGATATCCGGATATCGAATGGGAGCCACACCTGGAAACGGCTCACCGACTCGGCGGCCTGCGAACAATGCTGACAGGACTCTCTCTGGCCTCCGGACTTCTCGACGCACAGCTGCCCGAATCCGTCGTCAACCGGATCCGGGCAGACGCGAATGTGTCCCTGCTGGTGGAAAGGACCGCCCAAAACCTCCAAAGACAGCTCGATTCACCGGGTCCGGTCAGCCGATACGTATATCAGATGAAAGCCAAGGAAGGACTGCGCAAGAAGATCGCTCTTGCGTGCAGCATTCTGACGGATAGAACTGCAGAGGATGGAAGCTGGATCATGCTTCCCCGCCCTCTCTGGTGGCTCTACAGCCTGCTCCGTCCTCTGCGCATGAGCGGAAAGATACTGCGCCGCGCCTGAAGCGCCCAGGGTCGCCCTGCGAAGAACCGGGTTCGGCATCCAGGCCATAGCCCCGACCAAAGGGAGGGGCCAACAAAAGCACGTGCAAGGATGGCGCGAAGCGCGCACGCCTGGACGGCCAGTCCTCACCGGCCGTGTTCTTCGAGATACTTCTCCACCTCAAGCGCGGCCATGCAGCCCGTTCCCGCGGCGGTTACCGCCTGCCGGTAGCGGCGATCCTGCACGTCTCCGCAGGCAAAAACCCCCGGCACGCGCGTAAACACGTAGTCAGTGGTCTTGATGTATCCGTCCTCGTCGAGATCGATCTG
Source organism: uncultured Acidobacteriaceae bacterium (assembly GCA_963743135.1). Taxonomy (GTDB): domain Bacteria; phylum Acidobacteriota; class Terriglobia; order Terriglobales; family Acidobacteriaceae; genus Silvibacterium. The sequence goes on along the minus strand of CAVUON010000004.1, from coordinate 458,299 downwards.
CCCGGCGAACATCTTTGCGTTCGGGATGTGGCCGATGCCCAGGAAAAGCCCGCTGATATCCAGCGTTTCCTGCTCGCCGGTGACGGTATCTCGCACGCGTACTCCGGTGACTTCCTTCTGCTCGACGCCCAGCACCTCTTCAACGACGGTGTTCGAGCGAAACTCGATCTTCGGATGCGCCATGGCGCGCTCCAGCATAATGCGCGAGGCGCGAAAGTGCTCCCGCCGGTGCAGCAGCGTGACTTTGGTCCCAAAGCGCGTGAGGAACAGCGCCTCTTCCATCGCCGAATCACCGCCGCCGACCACGGCAATCTCCTTGCCCGAAAAGAAAAACCCGTCGCAGGTGGCGCATGAGCTCACGCCGTGGCCAATCAACGCCTGCTCCGATGGCAGCCCAAGCCAGCGCGCCGAAGCGCCGCTGGCAATAATCAGCGTGCGGGTGTGAATCGTCTCCGAGCCCACCTTCAGCGCAAAGGGCCGCTTGCTCAGGTCCGCCGACGCCAAATGCCCCATGCGGAACTCCGCGCCGAAACGATCTGCCTGCAGCTTCATGTTCTCGATGAGCTGAGGACCTTGAATGCCTTCCGGCCAGCCGGGAAAATTCTCGACGAGCGTCGTGATGGAGAGCTGGCCGCCCGGCTCATGGCCTTCAATAACCAGCGGTTTCAGGTTGGCGCGCGCGGCATAAATAGCCGCAGTCAGTCCGGCGCAGCCGGTGCCAAGGATAACGGTGTCGCGAATGGTGTCTGACATAGGGAGGTCGTTTCGATTGTACCTGTTGACGCTATGTGGAGCATAAGATAGAGGTATGGCAAACTTAGCGTTGGTCTACGGTCTGCGCCTGCTTCCCGCCGAGGAAGTGGCCGGGGTGGGCGAGGCGCCCATCGAGCTCAAGAACGGAAACTCGGCGCGCGTCACCATGCACTTGCTTGAAGGCTCGCGCGAACAAATTGAAGCGCAATTACGCCTGAGCATCGACGCATTCTTCGATTTCTTCCCCGAAATATAGCGCAGCGATTTAGCGCGCACGGGGCGGCGGAAAACGCGACGCCAGGAACGCGCCCGCGCACACCATCACAATAGGATAGGCCTCCAGCGTATAGCGCGGCTCCGGATTGGCGACCGCCGCGAGCAAAACGCACCGCATCACCACATACGAACCCAGCAGTACCAGATACGGCGCACACCGCGTCACCGCTCCCGCCAGCGCCGCTACAAGATAAGCCAGATTCAGCAGACCCAGCGCGACTCCAGCGGCGCTCTGCCACGGATGAATTCGCCACCACCACCAGAACACATCCAGGTTAAAGGTCTCGGTTCGCGGACGAAGCCACATATCGGCCACACGCAGCACCGGCAGCCACACATAATAACGCACGGGATGCGCGCGAATCCGCTGCTTCGCAAGCTCGCCGAACTCTGCGTCCAGTTCCGGAGTCATCCTCAGGTGCTCGTTATATCTGTCGAACAGCGTATCTGTCTGCGCATACTGCGCGTTCGAGTCGAAGGCTCTCGGCGGAAGATCTTCGATATCGAAGACGTCGCCGTCCAGATTCCAGTAAATGTTCCCGGTGCTGCTGAACTCCACAGCCCATGTGCGAAACCAGCGAATGAAGCCCCGGTTCACGCGCTCGCCCGGGTTGTTCGCATACTCGGGGGCCAGGGGCCGCACCACGTGAAAGGTGCGCCAGTTCCTCACCGTCCACGGAACCAGAGGCGACAGAGCGAGCGCCGCGAACAGGCACGCCACAACAGCAATCCGCCGCTGTCGGCGCTTCCTTCCATACCAAACCATGGCGATCAAAATTGCGCCGAACAGCAAAACCCCGTCCGGACGCAGCAGAATCGCCAGCGCGGCCGCAGCCGCCAGCGGAGCGACACGTTTCAGCAGGGTTGGAAACCTCCACGGATAGCCGTCTCGCTCTTCGCTCCGTTGAAGCTCGCCGAAAGAAAAAATTCCCAGGCCGACCGCGAAGATGGAAAGGCTCTCCGTCAGTCCGGTTGCCGCGTAAGCAGCGGTGAAGATGCAGAGCGCGCTCAGCGCGAGAACAATTTCGCCCGCCCGCTCTGAGATATGTCGCGCAGCGAACAGAGAAAGCAGCCAGCAGCCGAATAAGTCAATCCCTGCCTGCACCAGCAGCGCAAGGTGAACATGACCGCCCATCAGGCCGAGAAACAACGGATAACCGGGCAGCCGGATCAGGGAAGGAACAAGGACGCCGTCCTGCCGAATTCCATAGATGCCGTGGCGCAGCAGGTTGGTTCCAAGCTCAACATAGGTGTTCGTATCCTCATCGAACGTGCGCGGAAACCAGATGAGGATGACGCGCAGCAAGGCTCCAGCTCCGAGAAGCGAGAAGAGCAGCCAGCGGCGTCGGCTCTCTCCACCCACTTTCGGAACCGGACGCTCCTCGAGTTGCTGCACCATAAAGAATCGTTGGAATGAATCTCCGCTTGCGGAAACCGGCGGGCTCAACCACCGTATCAAAATTCCGCGTGCTTAACCCAAATTTTCGTGCAACTGAATTTCTGCCAGACAGCACTGCGCAATTCCATTTTGAAACGGCTCGAAACTTCCCTCCCATTCTGGTCGCGCGGCCTCTGAACTCTCTCAGAAATTTCTGCGTTCCGCTTCCATGCATGGCCGAATAAACAAAGGTTCTGTCCCACGCTGACCGCTCAAAGCCAGTTCAGCACGCTCCGGCAGAATCCGGAGTTTCCGATGAAGCGCCTCGTCCTCTATCTGGCACTTGCCTCTGTGTTCTCCTGCGCCCCCGCCTACGCCGGAGGTCCCCGTTATGTCGCCGGCACCAGTTACTTCAACGCCGCCATGACCGGCAAACCCATCGTATGGGCTAACGGAAACGCCGCCTATTACACCGACCTCGGCAGCCTCAGCGCGTCGGTCAACCAGTCCCAGGCGAACGCCATGGTGGCCGCCGCCGCCGCCGTGTGGAACGCCGTCCCCGCCGCGGCCGTCGACATAGCCCGCGCCGGAAGCCTGAGCGAAGACGTGAACGGAACCAACGTAAGTTCGACCGGCAACACCGTCACGCTTCCCGCGGACATTCAGTCCGGCGACACCGCAAAACCCATCGCCATCGTCTACGACGAAGACGGCTCCGTCATCAACGCCTTCTTCGGCACCGGAGCCAGTTCCGCTGCCACCTGCCAGCAGAATGGCGTCTTTACCTTCGTCGATAACCTCGCTGCTTCGGGCAACATCGCACACGCTCTCGTGCTGGTGAACGGCCTCTGCGCCACTAACGCCACGCAGATCGCCGTCCTGCAATACCAACTCGTTCGCGCATTCGGACAAGCGCTCGGCCTCGACTGGTCGCAGACCAACGAAGAAATGTTTTCCGACGACGAGGTCACGTCAGAAGGTCTAGCCGGGTGGCCGATCATGCACCCTGTTGAGCGGCTCTGCAGCGCCGGCGGCGAAAACTGCATGCCCAACGCAACCACGCTACGTCCCGACGATATCGCCGCGCTTAACCGCCTGTACCCAGTCACTGCGAGCAACCTCAGCAGCTTCCCCGGAAAGAAGATAACCGCCGCCAACACCCTCTCCGTGCGCGGAATCATCACCTTTCGCAATGGCCAGGGAATGCAGGGCGTGAATGTCGTGCTGCGCCCGATGGTTCCCGGCACCGATCTGCCCGACGTGCGATACACGGTCACTGCCGTCAGTGGAGTTTCCTTTCACGGCAACGCGGGCAACATCATCACTGGCCTCACCGATGCCAACGGCAACGTGCTCGCGCGCTTCGGCAGCGACGACACCGCGCTCGAAGGCTTCTTCGATCTCAGCGGCATTCCCATTCCACCCGGCGAGACCTCCGACACCTGGCAGCTCAGCTTCGAGCCAATCAATTCGCTCTATACCGGCTCCGACTCCGTCGGCCCCTACACGACCGGGCAGGTTACACCCTCGGGAACTCTGCCGGCGATTGCGCTGCCCGGCCTGGCCGCCGGCTCCAGCGTGATTCAAAACGTCTCCATCGGCAACTCCGCAGGCGATTCGCTCAGCGGCGACGACGGCATGGAGTCCGCGGCGGTCACCGTGCCAGCCAGCGGAGAGTGGACCGCGCGTCTTTCCGGCTACGGCCACGCAAGCTGGCTGCAATGGTGGGCAAAGGCCAACCGCGAGTTCACGGTCGAAACGGAAGCGCTCGACGACTCGGGCCAACCCACTCTCAACAAGGCGCAGATTGTACTCGGCATGTGGAACGGAACCGATAGCACAACCGCTCCTCCGGTCACAGAAACCACGCAGCCTTTCAACGGAGCAGTCGCGGGCCTTACCAAACTGCCTGTGCTCACGCTCGCCGACAGCGAAGTCCGCCTCGGCGTGGCCGACATGCGCGGCGATGGCCGTCCCGACTATCTCTACCGTGGACGCGTGCTCTACGCCGACAGCGTGAAGCCCTTGCTGCTGCCCTCTACCGGAGGCCCGATCGCCATCACCGGCCTGGGCTTTCGCGCCAACTCCGTTGTCACCGTCAACGGAGTGAACGCACCTGTCGCCAGCGTCTCTCCCACCGAGATCACCGCCATAGCGCCTCCATCGGCAGGCGTTACCGGCAATGTTCTCGTTCAGGTCGAAGACCCGCAGACGCTGGGAGTCGCCGTGATCGCCGATGGCCTGAGCTATGACGCGCAGAATGCCGATACCCTCGGCATCGCGACCGCGCCCTCCGGCTCGGTTGCCGCCGGAGCGCCTCTTCCCTTCACCGTCGTCGCCGCCAACGGCGCATCGCCGGCCGCCGGAGCAACTGTAACTTTCACGGTTACAGAAGGGGCCGCAACCCTCGCCTGCGGGCAGGCCTCCTGCTCCGTCGTCACCGCCGCCAATGGAACCGCGACCCTCTCCGTCGCCGCCAACTCTACCTCGCTCACCCAGGTCACCGCCGCCCTCACCAACGGAGCCACCGTCGCCACGGCATTCACCGCTCAAGCTGGAGCCGCCCCCGCCATCAGCGCGCTTACTCCCAACCTCTATCTCGCCGCGGGCGCAACCGTGCAGTGGACGCCGCAGGGACTCGTCCTCAAAAATGGAAGCCCCACCGCCAACGCCGAAGTGACCTGGACTCCGGTAACCAGCGGAGTCAGCGCGCCGACCACGGCCAGCCTCAGCGGAAACAACGGCATCGTCACGCAACAGCTTGCCGCCGGACCTATCACCGCTGGAAATGTCGTTCCTGTGAATGCCTGCCTGGTTTCAAGCGGCGGCTGCGCGCAGTTTGATGTAGTGTCCGTGTCCCTCGCGAACGCGCAACTCACCGCCATTGCTGGAATCGCTCAAAACATCCCGGCCAGCCAGGCCTTTACGCCGGTCACGCTCGAAGTCACGGACCCCGCGGGAGATCCCCTGGCCGGAGCAGTCGTAACCTTCTATGAAACACTCGACGCCTGGACGCCTCCCTGTTCGGCGGAGGCCACCTGTCCTCCCGCTCCGCTGGTCGAACAGCAGACCGTGCAGGCAATTTCAGCCTCGGACGGAACCGTAATCCTGAATCCCATCGCCAGCCCAGGCCACCCCGTTCGCCTCTATATCACTGCCGTCACCGGCAGCTCCGCTCTGCTGAACTTCGATCTGGAGCAGTACCCCTAGCATCCCTGCAATCAGGCTATTGGAGAGGGATGGCAAATCTGTTGTGATGGCGCAAAGCGCAATCCCCCTTGGTCGCGAGTCCGAAAGATGGACGAAACAGCGCAACTACGCATACTCTTTGTGTGTCAGAGAGGAAGTATGAGATTTGCCCGAAAGACGAGGCTGGAACCCATGAAAACACCAAAACACCCACGCAACATTTTCTCCGCTAATTCACAAGCCACAGCCGCATCTGCTCTGAATCTGGGCAAGAAGGTCCTGGCCTTTTCACTCGCATACCTGATGATTCCGCTCGGGATGGGCGATCTCTACGCGCAGAGCGCGCCGCCTCCACCGCCCGATCAGCAGCAGGACCAGGGCCCGCCGCAACAGGCTTACAACCCAATGTCGCCGGACCAGCTTGATCAGCTTGTCGCGCCCATCGCGCTCTATCCCGACTCGTTGGTGGCCCAGATCCTTGCGGCATCCACCTACCCCTCGCAAGTGGCCGATGCAGACCATTTCCTGCAGTCAAATCAGGGAGTGCCTGCCAGCCAGCTTGGTGGCATGGTCGACCAACAGAACTGGGATCCCAGCGTGAAGGCGCTCATCGCCTTCCCGTCAGTGCTCGCGAATCTCGATAAGAATCTCGACTGGACCAGCCAACTCGGCAACGTCTACTACAACCAGCCACAGGACGTGATGTCCGCCGTACAAGTCATGCGCCAGCGCGCCTATGATGCCGGCAACCTCAAAACCGATCAGCAGATAGCCGTTCAATATCAGCCCAACAATATTGTCATTGCTCCGGCCAATCCGACCGTAGTCTATGTGCCCTACTACAACCCCTGGGTCGTCTATGGTTCGCCCATAGTTGCCTACCCGGCATATTACCCGCCGCCGCCCCCAATAGGATACTTCGGCGCAGGCCTTGCCATCGGCTTCGGTGTCGGCATCGCCGTCGCCTCGTGGAATCGCTATGGCTGGGGATGGAACAGCTGGGGTATGGGCTGGCATTCACGCACGGTCGTCTACAACCGCAACGTCTATATTTCTCGAAGCGTAACGGTAGTTAACCGTGGCAACTACGGCCACTACGATCGCAACGTAGCCGCGCGCAACTATAACCGCAACGTGGCCACCACCTATAACAGGAACTACAACAACTACAACAAAACCACCAATACGTACAACAAGAACAACAACTACAACAAGAACAACAACTACAACAAGAACAACAACTACAACAAGAACAACAACTACAACAAACCGGCAAACACGAATTACAACAAACCAGCCAATTCGAACTACAACAAGCCAGCAAACTCGAATTACAACAAGCCCGCCAACACCAACTACAACAAACCCGCCAACCAGAACTACAACAAGCCGGCCAACACCAACTACAACAAACCCGCGAACCAGAACTACAATAAACCGGCGAACCAGAACTACAACAAGCCCGCGAACCAGAATTACAACAAGCCGGCCAACACTTCGCAGAGTCATCAACAGAAGCAGCAGGCACCCAGACCCTCCGGTAATTCCAAACCTCCGAGCGGCAAGAAGAACGGCGGCGGACGCTAACCAAAGAACCGATTCCGCAAAAAGGGATGGAGCTCAGGCTCCATCCCTTTTTTTCCGCTCGGCTTCGTTCTTTTTGGCCTTCGAGACTCCCATCTGCTACGACGCTGCATCCCTTAACATAGGCAAAAGGAGACAGAAATGGCCGGGACCCCGCGAGCAAGCCGAGTTGAGATTCCAGCAATCGCCGAAAAACGCCGTCCTCGTGTCCTCATCATTGGAGGCGGATTCGCCGGAACCCACGCCGCCCTCGCCTTGGCCAAGCTCCCTGTAGATGTCACCCTGATCGACCGCCGCAATCACTTCACCTTCCAGCCGCTGCTCTACCAGGTGGCGCTGGCCGTGCTTTCCCCGGCCAATATCGCCGCGCCCATCCGCGCCATCGCGCGGCACAAACAAAATGTCGAAGTGCTGATGGATGAAGTCCTCCGCTTCGACAAGGAGCAGCGCCGCGCTTACCTCAAGAGCGGAGCGACGATGGACTACGACTACCTGATGGTCGCCACCGGAGCCACCCACTCCTACTTCGGGCATGACGACTGGGCCGAGTACGCGCCCGGACTCAAGAGCATCGAAGATGCCATCGAGATTCGCCGTCGCGTCCTGCTGGCTTTCGAGCTGGCCGAACGCCAGATGCTCGAAACCGGCTCGCATCCCCCGCTTAACTTCGTCGTCATCGGGGGAGGCCCCACCGGCGTGGAACTCGCCGGAGCCATCTCCGACATCGCCAAGCTTTATATGCGGCACGATTTCCGCCACATCGACCCCTCGAAAGCCCGCGTGTTCCTCATCGAGGGAGGCCCCCGCATCCTCGCCGCCTACCCTGAAATCCTGTCCCGCAAGGCCGTCGAACAGCTCACCGCTCTGGGAGTAGAAGTCCATACCGGCTTGCCGGTGACCGACGTAAAACCTGGATACGTGATGGCCGGGGACCGCCGCCTCGATTCAGTCGTGACCCTCTGGGCAGCAGGCGTTCAGGCCTCGCCAGTGGGCAGCATGTTCGGGTTTGAAACCGACAGACGCGGCGGCGTATTCGTCGACCAGACGCTCAATCCCCCCGGCCATCCGGAGATCTTCATCTGCGGCGACCTGGCCCACCTCAAACAGGACGGCAAACCGATCCCGGGAGTCGCCCAGCCCGCAATGCAGATGGGCGATCACGTCGGAAAAATGATCGCGCAGGATCTGGCCCGCAAGCCGCGCCCCCCGTTCCATTACTTCGACAAGGGAGACATGGCCACCATCGGACGCATGGCCGCCGTCGCCCGCATCCAATGGCCATTCCGCGCCAACTGGAGCGGCTTCCCGGCATGGGTCACCTGGCTCACCGTCCACATCTTCTTCCTCGTCGGCTTCCGCAACCGCCTCGCCGTCTTAATCGATTGGGTATGGAACTACTTCACTTTTACCTACGGAGCGCGCCTGATCACCGGCAGCGAGGATCTTCCCGGCTGGGCACAACAGCAGGGCGTTAAGGCTGTGGGCGAGACCGCACCCCTCGACCCAACTTCACCCGGAGCGCGAGCAGCCTCGTAATCCGCTCCATCTCGTAAAGTGCCGGCATCCAAAGCAGAGCGGCCTCCAACCCGGCCACAAACATGGGTGGGTGGATTCAAGGAGCAAGTGCAACATTTCCAAAACGGGAGATAGTTGCATATGCCGAGAAGCTACATTCATCTTGAGTTGCAGGAACGGGCCCTGATTGAGACGCAGTTAAGGATGGGCATGAGTGCGGCGGCGATCGCCGCTGCACTCATGCGGGCCAGATCCACTGTCACACGCGAGATACGCCGCAACGGCTGGCAGTCGCCGGCGGAGTTGGCGCGGCGAGCCACGGCGCGGGCGGCCGGGGGATATCGATGCGTTCCCGCCGACCGGCGAGCCCGCGTGCTGGCTCGCAAGCCGCGTGTCCCGCGCAAACTCCTACCCGGCAACCCGCTCTGGATCAAGGTGGTTGATCATCTTCGCCATGGCTTGAGTCCGGAGCAGATTGCGAGCACACTGGCTCGTATGCCCGATCCGGCACGGCTCTCTTACGAGACCATCTATACCGCGTTCTACACCATGCCGCGGGGGCATCTGCGCTCCAGCTTGCTTGCCCTGATGCGCCGCCGGCACCGGGCCAGAAGATCGCGACGAGGCAAAGACGGGCGCAGCAAGCCGTCCATTCCCGACATGACTTTAATCGATCAACGCCCCATCGAAATTCAGATGCGCCTCATCCCCGGCCACTGGGAGGGCGATCTGATGATCGGCAAGGGCAATCTCTCCCAGGTCGGCACGCTGGTGGAACGCACCACCCTTTTCGTTGCCCTGGTGAAGTTGCGCAGCAGCAAGGCCGACATCGCAGCCCAGGCCTTCACCGAGATACTCAACCGCTTTGATAGCCAGTTGCGTCGTTCCATGACCTTCGACCAGGGTTCGGAGATGAGGCATCATAAGACCTTGACGGAAAATACCGGGGTCACCGTCTACTTCGCCCATCCTCACGCTCCCTGGGAGCGGGGCATCAGCGAAAATACCAACGGTCTGCTCCGCCAATATCTGCCTAAAGGAACTGACCTCTCGCTGTTCTCGCAGGATCAGCTCGACGACATCGCCTGGCGGCTCAACACCCGGCCAAGAAAAACCCTGGGATGGAAAGCTCCCGCCGAACTCTTCCTCCCCGAAGGAACCTTCGATTTCGTCCAACACTGGTCCGCTACAATCACACCTGTTGCACTTGCTCCTTGAATCCACCCACCCAATTTCGGGGTTGGACGGCTAGTCCTTAGAAGTTCAGCGTCAGGCCTCCTGTGTAGGCTCTGGGAGGTACGAAGTGGGTTCCGCTGAAGGTTGATAGGAAGTTGTAGAGGGCTACCTTGTTTGTGACGTTGGTTACGGAGAAGGTGGCGTTGGTCTTGAAGCGGTCGCGGCGGAAGAGATTGTCCCAGCCGCCGTTCATGTCAAAGAGGCTGCGGGGAGCGATTCTGGGCGGGTTCTTGTCGGGGTCTTCGGTTCCGGGTGCGGGGATTTTCAACAGCGGTGACGACAGGTCGTAGGGTGCGCAGCTTGTCAGCGGCGCGGTGAGGGTGGCGCGTACTCCGCCGCAGGTGAGCTTGATTTGCTGCTGCTGGTCGGGGGTGAGATAGGCGAGGTTGACCGGGGCTGTGGTGTTCGTTGCGAAGGGCGCGTTTCCGGCTACGAGGCCGCTGTCGTAGCGCCAGGTGAATCCGTACCACGGGCCGTTGACTTTGGGCTGGTAGTTGAGGTTGGTGGTCTGCTCGAAGGCCTGATCGTGATCGATGCGGAAGGGCGCGTAGGAGTCGAGTCCGTTGGGATTGTTGAAGAGGATGCCGCCGCGCTCGGGTCCGAAGAAACGGGAGCGGGAGTGTCCCATGACGGAGTAGGCGGAGAATCCGTGATTGAGGGGCATGGTGACGCGGAGATCGAAGCCATCGATCTTCGACTTGCGCCACTGGATGGGGAAGGTGAGCGGGGTGTTGAGCAGGACGTCGAAATCGTAGTCGTCCTTGGTTTCCTTCCAGAAGTATTCACCGTCAACGATGAGGTATTTGCTGATGGACTGCTCGAAGCCGGTGTCGTACTGGTTGCGGGTGGCGGGGTTGAGCGGGTGCTGGCCGAAGGCTCCCAGATTTTGCGCGAGGCCGCCGGAGCCGGTGGAGCTGGAGAGGATGAGGTTCTCGTTATAGGGCGTGGGCATGAGGCGCGAGTAGCCTACGCGGAGGACGGATTTGGTTTTGGTGAGGTTGTAGGTGATTCCGGCGCGCGGCTCAAGCATGTATTTGCGGGTGAGGCCGTTGTAGTTGTCGCTGCGGAGGCCGGCGAGGAACTGCCAGTTCTTGAGGGTGATCTGGTCCTGACCGTAGAGAGTTTCTTCCTTGATGTCGGTGTGGCCGTGGAAATTGAAGAGCGAGCCTCCGCGGGTGAGGTCGTAGGGCAGGAGTCCGGGCTGAAAGCTGGGGTTGGGAACGTAGTTGTAGGCGGCGCACTCGGAAGGCTGGGTTACTCCGGGGGCGGCGACGGGACTTCCCTGCGAATCGACGCAGACGGCGTTGTAGGTGGGGCTGGTGATGCCTACTCCGAAGCCTTCGGTGAGGAAGGTGTGGTTGACGTCGGCTCCGAACTTCATGTTGTTGATGCCCTTGACCAGGGAGTAGTCGACTTTGAGGCCGAGGTTGCGGAGGCTGCGATCCTGCGAGAGGGTGGCCGGCGTGTCGTCGAAGATGTCGTGGCTGGGGTAGTAGTGGACATTGTCCTGACGCAGGTAGGGATTGACGCTGAGGACTGCGTTCTGGTGGATGACGCGGGTCCAGAAAGGTGCGACGTTGTAGCTGAAGATCTGGGAGCGCTGGTCCTGTCCGAGGGCCTGCTGGTCGTACTGGTTGGGTACCTGGAACCAGGAGCGCGAGGTGGTGAGATTGAGGTGAAAGGTGTCGACGCTGTTGGGCGCGTAATCGAGACGGTCGAAGAGGGACTCGTCGTTCCCGTGGGCGTGGAAGGGCACAAACTCAGGGGTGTCGAGGAAGCGGCCGCCGTTGTTGATGTCTCCGGTGATGAAGTTGCCGAAGCGGGCGTTGCCCGAGGCGAGCGAGGCGTTGGTGTCAGTGGTTCCCCAGCTTCCATAGGTGGATGTGACGTTGCCGTTGAGCCCGTTGCTGCCGAGGCCGGATTTGGTGGTGGTGCGGGCGACTAGCGAGGCCTTGTCTCCGTACTCGGGCGGGATGACGCCTTCGATGACCTGCATGGACTGGATGGCGTTGAGAGAAACCTGATTCGAGAACGTCTTGCTCTGCTGGTCGCTGATGGGCTGGCCGTCGATGGAGTAGGTGGTGTCAGAATGTTCGCCGAGGGGGTGGAACATGCCGTTGGAGTCGGCGGCGACTCCGGGGCTGGCAAGGGTGATGGCGGAGCTTACGCCGTTTACGCCGCCGATGAGCGGGAGCTTGTCAGTAAGGGAGCTGTCGATGTCGGTCTGGTCGCTGACGTCTTTCTGCAACTCGTCGTTGGGGCTGGAGGTTACGGTGACGGTTTGCGTAGCGGTGGCGACGGCGAGAGTGATGGTCTTCGAGATGGCTACCGGGGATTGGACAGAAACGACCTGCGCGGCGGACTGGAATCCCTTTTGTTTCACCGTCAGGGTGTAGCTGCCAAAGGGAAGATTGGAGAACTGGAAATTGCCCCCGGCGTCGGCGGGGGTGGTGCGGTCGTATCCGCTAAGCGCGTTGTGGATGTTGACGGTGGCCCCGGGAATGACGGCCCCAGAGGCGTCGGTTACGCTGCCGGTGACGAGGCCGGAGGTTCCAGCTTGTGCGCGGGCGTGATGCGGCGCAAGAAGGAGCGCGGAAAGAAAAGCAAGCGCGCCGAGGCGTCGCAGTGCGTGCATGGGGAAAACTCCTGATCGTAGGTCTAGCTGGGGGTCGAGGCTTCAGGTCGAAGCCGCGGGGTGCTAGGCGATTGCAGGAGGGGCACGATCAGAGAGGGTGGTTACGCGAACTTTTTCGGGGGCCCCGGCCGCGAGCGTGACGACGGGTTCCGGTGCGGCGTGCAGGCAGATTTGCACGGGCGCGGATGCCGCGGGCATAGCGGTGTGAATCGCGACGCAGATGGGGCAGTGTCCAGAGGCCTCTTCGGCGGCAGAGTGGGAGTGCGCGATGCGCAGGGTGGCGGCGAAGAGGACCATGCAGGCGCAGAGGATGGCGACGGCTACTGCGCTGCGGGAGACATGGCGGGCAGGGGGAGGGGTTGGAACATGGGGGGTCGCGCAGTCAGTGCTACGTTGCCGATTGCCATGTTCCAAATACTGCTCCGCCATGTGACTTGCCTTGTCTTTCCGGGCCTAGTTCTTAGGATAGCAGCGCCAGACGTTGGGCTACCTGCAGCGTCTATAGATTCGTATATATAGTTAGAGGCGTTGATGAGACGATTTCGTACATTCGCCGGCATTTTTCTTTTGATGGCGTCGCTTGCGTGGGGGCAGGCGAACGGCGACCGGCTGATTATGAAGGACGGCAGCTACCAGATCATCACCAAATATGAGATCAAGGGCGACCGGGTGCGGTTTTTCAGCGCGGAGCGCAATGACTGGGAGGAGATTCCTTCGAGCCTGGTGGACTGGCCGGCTACGGCAAAGTGGAAGCACGATTATGGCTCGGCGGGGAATGCCGATAATGTGGTGGCGAGTCCGAATGATCCCGGGCAGGTGGAGGCGGCTAAGATCGACGCGGAGGAACGGGCGGCGCGGGCAGAGGAGCTGGCGCGAATGCCGGTGATTCTGCCGGGGTTGCATCTTCCGGATGAGAGCGGCGTTTGGGTACTGGATACTTTTGATGGCCGGCCGGAGTTGGCGCATGTGTTGCAGGCCAACGGGGATCTGAATCGCGCGTATGAGCATAGTGTTCTGCCGTATGAGATTGGTTCGAGGCCGGGGTCGCGGGATCTGGTGCGGATTGAAGGCTACGCAGCGGCGGTGGAGCTGCATGTGAACCAGCCGGTGTTCTATGTGAGCCTGGATACTCCGAAAGGTGCGGTGGAGGCGGAGCCGCTGGGGACTCCGGTGACGGTGGATACGCATGGGGCGAGTTCGGCTCCGGACGACAAGCGCTCGCACAGCTCGCCGGACAGCCGGTACGCGATTTTGACGCTGGGAGTGGGGCGGAATTTGAGGACGGCTTCGGCGCAGGCGGTGGATGAGATTGCGCGGGGCGGGCATCCAGTGGATTTGACGGAGACGACGAAGGAGATTCTGCCGGGCGGGCATTGGATGAAGGTCACGCCGAAGAGCACATTGGTGATCGGGCAGTACGCTCTGGTGGAGATTTTGTCTCCTCGGGATGTGAATGTGGATGTGTGGGCGTTTGGGGTGGATCCTCGGGCCGCTGAGAATAAAGGGGCGATTGGGCCTGTGGACGGTGGGTTTTAGACGGGGATAATTTGGGCTCGCTTGCTCTGAGACAATGGGCGAGTCGTCTGCCCCCAACACGCGAACTACACGCGGGCCTATCCGGGTGCTTTGGGTGCTCTGGCATAAGGACAAATGGCTTTCGCCGAATATTGCTGCGTTCCTTAATGTGCTTAAGCAGATTGGGCAGGAGTTTCAAGCAAAATCTGATCGGTAATCAGTAATGCTCCGGCTCGCGCTGATACTTGCTCCTTTGCTCTTAGTTTCCTCTGCACTGTGCGACGACCAGAGTAATGTCGTCGTATTGTTCGTGGGGACTGAACCGATGGACCTCCTCTGCCAGAGAGGAAAGCAGGGCTGAGGAAGAAAGTCCGGGGCGTTGTTTCAGGGCTTCGATCAAACGCTGCTCTCCAAATTCCTCCCCCTCGGTGTTAAACGATTCCGTCACGCCATCGGTATAGAGGGCGAGGGTGTCTCCGGGAAAGAGCCGGCGTTCCCCGACGGCGCAATTCCACTCTTTGAAGAGACCGAGGACGGTACAGGTGGCATCGAGCCGTTCGAGAGCGCCGTTGTGGCGAAGTAGAACGGCAGGGAGGTGGCCGCAATTCGCATATCGCAACAGCTGCGTAGTGTCGTCGTATTCGGCAAAGAAGAGAGTCGCATAGGCGTTTTCGGTCGTGCTCTCATGGAACAGCCGATTGACGGAACGCAGGAAACGCTCCGGCTGGCCCAGAACGAGCGGCGTGAACGGGCGGCTCCAGTACATTGCTGTCTGGTTATGCAGGTGTGCCTGCAGATTGGCCATGAGGAGAGCGGCAGCGGTTCCCTTGCCGGCAACATCGCCGATTACCAGCCCGAGCCGCGCCCGGCCGAGGTCAAGAAAATCGTAGTAATCGCCGCCAACATGGCGGGTCTGAGCGCAAAATCCCCCATATTCAAGGGTAGCGAGGGAGGGCTGTGTTTGTGGAAAGAGCCTTGCCTGGGTTTGCCTGGCCATTTCCAGTTCCTGAGCGGCGCGGCGTTCTTGTTCCTGCTTCTCGACATGCGCGCGGCGCTGCGCCTCGACTTCCTGGATCATCTCGCCGCACTCAAGAAGCGTAAACGAATTTCCGTCCACGTCCTCGAAGTCCGCGGAGATGTCGCCGGAGGGCCGTATTTGCGGCGGATGGCAAAAGCTGACGCCGAGTCTGCGCCATTCCTCGAATTTGGCAAATATATCTTCGGTCAGGAAAGCAATCTGCGTAGGCCGGCCGATGAGTTTGTCTTCTTCCGAACCGGGGCGGGGAGCAACCAGCGCAAGCACGGCGGTGCCATCCGGAGGGGTAACGGCCAGCCAGCGCTCGCCACTGGGGAGATGCTCATCCCAGGCGAGGGGGAATCCAAGCAAATCCTGGAAGAATTGCAGGCTCCGATCCTGATCGCGGACGAATACGCTGACTGAGTTGAGACGAAGATAAGGCTCGCTCCGATCCGGGTGAAAGCTGCACCGGTGCGCTCTATAAGCTGGAGCATGGCCGCTCATCACGGAGATTATAGCGCTCCAGGCTTGAATGCCATCCTTCAGCGGCTGTTCGGTGAGTTTTTTCTCATCCTGCCAGGCTTGCGGGCATGCCGGAGTTGTGGGTAGCGTGTGAGTGGTGTCCCGGGAAATCCGCTTTATACTTGAGAGACGCGGGTTGAGCTGGTTTTTCGCTCTTGTCTCCTTCTGTTGGGGATGCCTGCGCCCGCTTTGGCGGGCAGAAATGAGTCTCTTTGACATCCGAACAGCTCCAGAATGCGCGCGCCGAACGGTGGCGTCAGGCCTCGAATCCGATTCTTACTGCCGATGATGCCCAGGCGTGGATGGATGGCGTTGGGCTTTGTCTTTTTCTTCCTCGGCGGACGCATTTTTCGTGTCCCGGGCCTTCGTTTGTTGAAGCGGTGACGGGATTGCCGAGTGAGACTCCGGCGCGTGAGGCGATTGAGGCGGGGACGGCGTTGATGCATCGGCTGACGGTTGCGGGGGCTGTTCTTCCTTTGAATCTATTTGGCGCTGCGGGCGGGAGTGTGTCTGACCAGCCGGATTTTCTGGTTACGCGGGAGGCTTTGCCTTATGTGTTCAGCCTGATTGGCGGGCGGAACTGGAAGAGCGGGCCGGGGGCGAAGGCTTCGCCCTTAACGCTGGAGATCTGGAAGCATCTTGAGGGCGCGGGCGCGCAGACGGCGGCGGAGCTTCAGACGGCGCTGGGACGCGAGGTGACAGAGGCCGCGATTTTGCGTGGGCTGGTTGAGTTGTGGAATGGGCTGCGCGCGATTCCGGTGTACGGCGGCGAGACGACCAGGTGGGAGCTGACGCAGGCGCGGTTTGCGGAGGAGATGACGGCATCGCAGAAGGTGGCGCAGACGACGGCGCTGTCGGCACTGGTGGCGGGGTATCTGGAGTCGGCGGTTGCGGCTTCTAGCGATGAGATTGAGACGTTCCTTTCGCCGCTGACTTCGCGCTCGCGCGTGCGGGAGGTAGTGAATGGATTGTCGGCTACGCGGCAGCTGGGGTTAGTGTCGGTGGCGGCGACTCCGTTGCTGCATGTGGCGGGAACGCTTCCGGAGTTTGCTGAAGCGGAACCGGTGGAGGTGGAGCTTCCGGCGCGGACGGCGTTTGAGCGGAAACCTTATGAGCGTGCGGGGCGTCCTGCCCGGGAGGGTGGTTCGGAGCGTAAGCACTTTGAGCGCGGTGGGCGTTCGGGTGAACGGCGCGGAGGATTTGATCGCGGACGGACTGGGCCTCCTCGGGAGCGGACTGGACCGCCGCGTGAGCGGACTGGGTTTGGACGGGCTGAATCGGGGCGGTTTGCTGCGCAGGGGGATGCACCGTTCCGGCCTAAGGCTGCGGGCGGTGAGCGGCCTTATCGCAAGCCTGAAGATGGCGAGCGCAAACCTTTTGAGAGAAAGCCTTTTGGGAAAAAGTCGTTTGATAAGACGGCGAAGCCTTTTCGGGCTCGTTCTTCGGATGGTCCTTCAGGCGGTGCAAGGGGCAGTTCGCGGCCATTTGATCGGGAGCGTTCGGGCACGGCTCGGCCTTCGTTTGGTGGGCGGGCCGGCGGCGGGAAGTTTGGTCCTAAGAGGTTTGGAGCGGGCGCGGGCGGGGCGAAGCCGTGGCAGGATCGTGGAGCTAGTCGTCCGGCAGAAGGCCGGCCGGAACGTGGATCAGAACGTGGATCGGAGCGTCCGGCGGCGGGTGCTGGTGAGCGTCCGTTTCGTCCGCGGCCCGAGGGGGATCGGCAAGGCGAACGGGGTGACCGCCGTTCGGGCAAGTTTGGCGGTGAGAAGAAGTTTGGTGGTCCGAAGAAGTTTGATGCACCGAAGAAGTTTGGAGCTGGGAAGAGTTTCGGAGGGCCTAAGTTTGGCGCTCGCAGCGGTCCGCGCTCGGGCTCGCGTCCAGAGGGTTCGCGATCGGCTGGTCCGCGGTCTTATGGTTCTCGGTCAGCAGGTCCACGGCCGGCTGGTCCACGGTCGGCTGGTCCGCGCTCGTTTGGTCCTAGTAGCGGGGCTCCGCGGAGTGGGCCGCCTCGTACAGGTTCGCGCCCTTCTTCTTTTTCGGGCGGATTTAAGAGGGAAGCTCCGGGTGAGAAACGGCCGTTCTTTCGGGAGCGTCCGGCGAAGGCTGCGGATGGGGAGTCGCGTCCGCGCACGTTCCGTTCGGATGCGGGTCCGGCGAAGCGGGCGGGCGGATGGAAGCCCAAGCCTTCGGGCGGCGGGTTCGCGAAGGGTGGGAAGCCTGGGTTCAAATCATCGGGCAAGCCGGGTTTCAAGAGTGGCGGGAAGCCTGCATTTAAAAGTGGCGGCAAACCCGGTTTCAAAGGCACGGGGAAGCCGTCGTTTGGAAAGAGCGGCGGTGGGAGACCGGCGAAACCGTTTGGGAAGCCGGGTAAACCGGCGTTTGGGAAGTCGAAGCCGGGTGGGTTCAAGCCTCCGTTTCGGAAGCGAAAGGATGAAGGGGGCAAGAACGCGGAATGAGCGCGCGCCCCTGCATTATTGCCATTGACGGGCCGGCGGGAGCGGGCAAGAGCACGGTTGCCAAACATCTGGCGGCGCACTTTGGGTTTTTGAATCTGGAAACGGGCGCGATGTACCGGGCGTTTGCGCTGAAGGCTCTGGAGCGCGGCGTCGATCTGGATGATGCGGCGGCCCTGGAGCGCCTGGCGGCGGAGACGGTGATCACGCTGGAGCCTGCGGCGGCGGGCAACCGCGTGATGCTGGATGAAGCGGATGTCACGGGGCGGATTCGCGATGCGGAGGTTACGCGCGGGGCGTCGCGGGTGAGCGTGCATCCGGCGATTCGGGCATGGATGGTGAAGCTGCAACGCGGGCTGGGGCGCAATCGCCGCGTGGTGATGGAAGGGCGCGACATTGGGACGGTGGTGTTTCCCCACGCCGACCTGAAGTTTTTTCTGGATGCATCGCCGGAGGCGCGCAGCCAGCGGCGGTATGAACAGACTGATCCCGCGGCGCGGACGGAGCATGCTTCAGAAAAGATTGCGAAGGAGCTGCGCGAGCGCGATGAGCGAGACCGCAACCGGGCGGAGTCTCCGCTGCGGCCTGCGGCGGATGCGATTCTGATTGACTCGACGGGCATGACGCTGAACGAGGTTCTTATTTTTATTGAGGACCAGGTGCGGGCGCATTTGAATCTGCCGGTGGTCTCGGAAGAGCTGTGAGATTTTTCGCGGGACGTGGTTCAGAAAATAGCTGAGACAGTTTGGTCGTGGGTCAGTTTGAATCCACGTTGAATCCGCGGGCCAGAACTATTGAGGATATGGTCAAGCTGATAGAGCCGAAGTCGATTCTGGACGGTTGGTTTTATGCAGCATAGTGCGCCGATCCAAAGTGAGCCGCCGTCTTGACGTGATTGAAGTCCCAATCGGACAAAGGCGAGCGGTGACAGGAGTGGTTCATTTCCTGTTCGGCTAACCCGGATTCGTCCTTGGCGCGAGCTATGGTGGCAAAACAGGCTGTACAAATCGAGTCGAACGATCCGTCGCCATTACGCCTGTGGGGATAACGGGTATTCAGAGTGTTGTTCATCGTGCAATCTCTTTTCCGGGGGATTGAATCTCATCCTAGGGAAAGCTGATGCAAGAGTCTGTTCACTTTAGCTCATTTGCTTTTTTTTTAAGCTAGAGCCCCTGTGGGTTCAGACTGGCCAGCTACCGACAATTCCGTTCCCTTGCGTTTTGAACTTTGCTATGATTGCGCAACAAATCAGCTTCAAAACTGGGCCCCCTCCTGCTTGAAGGGATGCCGATGGCGACCGACCGAGCTGTACTCACCAGGACAATTAAGCGTTCTGGCGTACTGAAGAATTATTTCTATTTCTCCATGTCGCTGCTGATTGCCGTTACGGTGGTTTGCGGCTTCAGTCACACGATTAACGCAGACCTCATTCATCCGGACATTCCGCGCCCGTTTCTGCTTTCCATTCATGCGGCGGTGTTTTCGGGATGGGTGGTGTTCTACATCCTGCAATCCGCGCTGGTGCGGACGCATAATGTGCGGCTGCACCGGAAGATCGGCTGGTTCGGGGTGGGGCTGGGCGTTCTGATTCCGGTGGTGGGCATCTGGACGGCCATCGTCATGGCGCATTTCAAGATCGATCACTACCATTCGGCGAGTGCAGCAGCGTTTCTGATTGTTCCTTTCTTTGACATTGCGGCCTTCACGGTTACGTTTGCGCTGGCGGTTTATTGGCGGAGAAAGCCTGAGTTTCACCGGCGGCTGATGCTGATGGCCACCTGCGCGCTTACGGCGGCGGCCTTCGGGCGTTTCCCGGAGCACCTGCTGCCGCGCGCGTATTTTTATGTTGGAGTGGACCTGCTGATTTTTCTCGGAGTGGCGCGCGACCTGATCGTGGACAGACGCTTTCATCGTCCCTACCGGTATGGACTGCCTGCTTTGATCGTGGGGCAGATCTTCGTTATGTACACGTTGATCCACAATCCGGCGTACTGGCAGAGGATAACCCACGCGATTTTGAGCTAAAGCGGCAGTCAGGACGGCGCTTCTGAACTTGCAGGATTCAGAAGCGCGTCATGGGCTTTTACCGAGGATTATTCCCTTAATTTTCCGGTTGAGGAGTAAAATCAGCATTCCATCTTCGACGTCCGGGGGTTGCTGGAGGCATCGAACGTTTCGGAAAGATCGATATGAATGCACCTGCTTTGATATCGGCTGATACCGGACTGGAAGTGATCGACATCCGCGAGGATGCGGCATTTGCGTCCAGGCGGTTCCACGTCCGGGATGTCGCAGCGCAGATGGAAGGGATGCAGCGTCTGGCCCATGCGCTGGTCGAGAGTCCGGGGACGATTCTGCAGGAGTTGGTGAAGGCTGCCGTAGAGCTGTGCGATGCGGACAGCGCCGGCATCAGTATTGAGAAAGACGACCGCACCGACAAAGAGTTCTACCAATGGCTCGCAACCGCAGGTGAATACTCCGGTTTTTTGGACGCAATTCTTCCGCGCTATCCGAGCGCATGCGGAATTTGTCTGGAGCGCGGACGGCCACAACACTTTCGCGTAAGGCAGCGTTTTTTCGACCTGTTGGGGATTCAGGCTCCGCTTGTGACGGATGGCATTCTGCTTCCCTGGGAGGTGGATGAGATGCGCGGGACGATCTTCGTCATGGCCCATGAGCGGACGGAGGCATTTGATCAGGAAGATTGCCGCATGATGCAGGTGCTCGCCGATTTTGCCGCCATGGGCGTTCGGCAGCAGCGGCAGCAGAAGATGTTACTGGAGCAGGCCGGCGCGGCCGCGGCGGCTGCAATGGCGAACCACCTGGCGCACCAGATCAACAATCCGCTGCAGAGCCTGACGAACATTCTGTATCTGGCCGCTGAAGGAGATGGCGGCAGGGATGCGAAGGCGGTGGGACGGCAGGCATTCGGTGATTTGCAAAAGTTATCGGCGCTGGTACGGGCGCTGCTCGCGCTTCCTCATCGCGAAACGCGCTAAGCCGTTCAGGCTACAGGCCGCGCACGGGCGAAGGACCTAATAGCCGGATCGGTTCAGTATCCACACACAGGGGAAACGCTACTTTACGCCGGTCTTCGGACGCGTCTTCGCTCGTTTCGCCATGCATGCCTCTTTGATCTTTGCGTATCTCGCCTGCAGCTCATCGAGTTCCGGATTGGTCAGTTTTTCAAAATCGTTTGCGTGTGGTTAAGGTATGCTGGATCGCGAGATTGATTGAATCGAGGACACGAATTTGGCGATTGCACGGCAGGTTATCACTTCACTTCTCCCTGATGGAACAGACATACTCGGAACCAAAGTCCTGGCCGTCAAGATTGCAGACGAGAACATTGTTTCCGGTTCGCTGCTGACGGTTGAGAGCAACCATTTCTGCGTTTTGAAATCTCGCGGCGCGGTGTTGAATGTCTACGAGACGGGACAGTACGCGCTCACCACTCCCGACAAACCGCTGTTGGGGTCGATTGCTCAGGGGTTTTTCGGCGGCTCCTCTCCGTGGGTTTACGAAGTCATCTATATCAACCGGTCGAAGCTTCTGATTCGCAGCGAGGGCGTGGCCACCAGCGAGGAGATGGCCGAGATGGCCTACCAGGTGGACTATTACATCCACGTGGACACCAAAGAAGCCGCGCTCGACCTGATTACGCATTTGCCTTTCAACGGACACTTGATCGATACGCATGAGGTGGCGGATTACGCGGGGCCGGCGATTGAACAAGCGATCAACCAGATCGTTCAAGTGACGAAGATGGAAGACATCAACGAGCACATCGGCGAAGTTCGCGAGCTGGTGAAGAGCCATCTTTCCGATTTCCTGAAGACGTATGGCATTACGCTCAATGATTTGAAGATCCTGATCATGCCGAAAGACGAGCGCATGCGCGAGTTGATCTCGCTGCAGGCCATCGGTCTTACTCCGATCGAGGCGGTGCGCTACTATCTGGCGCTGCGGATGGCTGAGAAGGGGCTTGTCTCCGCGCCGAATGCCGCTGCCGGACTGCCGTTCAACATCGGCGGCCAAGCGACTGGATTCTATCCGGTCGGGACTGAGACGGGATTGGGCGGATGAAAATAGTGGCTGGGAATGGGTTTTACGACGCCGGCGCTTTGCGGCAGGTTGCTACCAACCTGTTCTATGGCTGGGGCTATAACTTTTACCGCGTCGAGAACCAGCTGCGTGCAGACGACCAACTGGTTCGCAGCAAAGCCGCATGGCTGCTGGGTACCGCGATGGCGAGCGTGTGCGCGGCGGAGACCGAATACAGGCGCGAATTTTTGCCCGCGCCCTCGCGCGCGAAGCCGTTTCCGGACGCCGCCGCGGTCGCGGCAGCCCAGCGCCTGGAGCGGCTGGCGCAAGGGATCGGCGCTCTGGAAGGCTCGATTCAGCAACTGCCTGCTCCTGAGAATGATCGTATGACGCAACGCTATCGGCAGGAGGCTCCCACACTGAAGGCGCTAATCGGGTTCGACGAACAGCTCGTAGGTCAGTGCGACCTTTTGCTTTCCATGGTGAACAACAAGAATGGCGCCTCGATCCTTGAAGTCCTGCCGGAGCTGGAGGTTGGATTGGGAGCAATTCGAGCTACCCTGCATGATCGAGAAGCTATCCTGTTCGATCGCGCACGGTAGGGCGGCTGGTCTGCTTAACCGCCTGTTGGCCGACTGTCGTAGAACAATTCGCCGTGAACGGAAACTCAATATTTCTGTCCTTGTTTCCGGAATCGGCAGTAAGCTCGGCTGATGAGAGTTTTGAACCGCGCCGCCGTCGTGGCCGCCTGCCTCTGCGCTTCCGGCATTTTGTTTGCGCAGAGCACTTCGCCAGCATCCCTGCTGGTGCTTTCAAAGCACGACCATACTCTTAGCATTGTCGATCCCGCCAGCTTGCGGGTGATGGCTAAAGTTCCTGTGGGGAACGATCCGCATGAGGTGATTGCTTCGTCGGATGGCGCTACGGCCTACGTCTCGAACTACGGTTTTGGCGCGTATAACACGCTGGCCGTAGTTGATCTGGTTGCTGACAAGGCGCTCCCTTCGATTGATCTTGGTCCGCTGCGCGGACCTCACGGGCTTACCTTTGTTGGCGGCAAGACGTGGTTTACGGCGGAGGCCGCCAAAGCGATCGGGCGTTATGATCCCGCTTCTCACAAGGTCGACTGGATTCTTGGGACGGGGCAGAATCGCACGCACATGATTTACGTCTCTGAGGACGGGCTGCACATTGTTACTTCGAATGTGAGCTCGGGGACGGTGAGCATCATTGACCAAGAGCCCGTGCGCATGCCGGGTCCTCCGCCTGGAATGGGTGGGCCTGCCGGTGTGCGGGGCGGGCCGATGCCTCGCATGGACTGGAATGAGACTGTTATTCGCGTGGGCAATGGGTCGGAGGGTTTTGACATCTCTCCGGACGGTAAAGAGATCTGGGTGGCGAACGCGGGGGATGGCACGATCTCGGTGATCGATTATCACGCGAAAAAGGTGATCGATACGCTTGCCGCCAACGTGCGGGGCGCGAACCGGCTGAAGTTCACCCCGGATGGGAAGCGCGTGCTGGTGTCGAGCGGGCCGGAGCTGGTTATTCTGGATGCGAGCACGCGCAACGAAGTGAAGCGCATCCCCATCGGCCACGGTTCTGGCGGGGTGCTGGTGCAGCCGGATGGTGCGCGAGCATTTGTGTCGTGTGGGCCGGATAATTATGTTGCGGTTATCGATCTTCAGACGCTGGCGGTGATTGGCCATATTGAGGCGGGTGGTGAGCCGGATGGCCTGGCGTGGGCTGTTCGGCGCTGATCTCGGCTTGAGTGAGATCGGTTTTGGCGCGTAGCGTGAGGACAGATCTGCGCCACTTGAGGAGGGGAATCAATGAAGAATCTGACTATTTTGAAAGGATTGGGCTTCCGCGGCGCGGCGACGAAGGCCGCTGCTATGGGCGCGGTGACGGTGGGTGTGGTGGCGGTGGGCGCGCTGGCAGTTGGCGCGCTGGCAGTGGGCGCATTCGCGATTGGCGCCCTGGCCGTTCGGCGGTTGGCTATCTATCGGGCCGGTGTGTACGGCGCCGAGTTCAAATCCCTTGCGATCGAGGACCTTACCGTGAGGCGGCTGCGCGTCGCCGAAGTTACCGTGAGCGACTCGCTCAAGCTGCCGAGCGGCACTGGCGGCCAAATCTCAGGATGACAGACGAGTGCTTCGCTAGAGAAGACTGCGAGGTGGCTGGCGTGGGAAGCGAAGATCCGTATAACCTCGAACGATTTGTGCAGGCGCAGGACGGCGTCTTCGACGGGGCGTGCGCGGAATTGCGCAACGGCCATAAGGTTGGGCATTGGATGTGGTTCATCTTTCCGCAGTTTGCGGGTCTTGGGTCGAGCGGGATGAGCCGGAAGTATGCGATTGCATCGGTCGAGGAGGCGCGGGCTTATCTTGCGCATCCGGTGCTGGGAGCGCGGTTGCGCGAGGTTTGTGGCCTGGTTGGTCTGTTAAAAGGGCGGTCGATGAGCGATGTGTTTGGTTATCCGGATGACCTTAAACTCAGGTCGTCGATGACGCTGTTTGCTCATGCGACTGCGGAGAATGATTTGTTCGTTGGGATTATTCGGGAATTTTTTGACGGGGAGTTTGATCGGCGGACTCTAGAGTTGATGGGGTTGACCTGACGATATTGCTGGTGACGCTGGGCGGGACGATGGATCACAGCCGGGCTGAGTGAGAGTGCTTCGAATGTCCTGCTGGTTTGCGCCATATCGCCCCTGTGCGTGCCGTATTGTTGACATTCAGGCATATGCAATGACCTCGCGGACTCTGGAGTTGATGGGTTAACACGCTGCTGATATCGTTGGTGATTCTGGATGGCACGCTGGATCATAGGCGGGCTGGCGCGGGAATTTGCTTGCTTAGCTCTGGGTTGCCGAGCACCCGGGAATTGACGAATCACAGGTTCATGCAAGGCTGTCTGTTTCCAACAACTGACAGCCGATAATCGAGAGGCGATCCTGATGGCAGCGATAGGTCATGCCTTGATGATGTCTTTCACGATGGCCTGGGAAATACTCTGGGCTTTGGTTCTCGGCTTCTGCCTTTCTGCAGTGGTCCAGGCGGTCGTGTCGAAAGAGGAAATGTCTCGCCTGTTGCCCGATGACCGGCCAGGAACGATAGTGAAAGCGTGTGCCCTTGGTGCGGCGAGTTCCTCCTGCTCCTACGCTGCTGTTGCACTCGCGCGCTCCATGTTCCGCAAAGGCGCGAACTTCACGGCGGCGATGGCATTTCAGTTCGCCTCTACAAATTTGGTTCTAGAACTGGGCATACTTCTCGCGGTGCTGATGGGCTGGCAGTTCACGCTGGCCGAGTTCACCGGCGGACCCCTGATGATTGCCCTTATGGTTCTGCTCTTCAAGGCATTCCTCACGCCAAAGCTTGTGGAAGCTGCGCGACAACAGGCTGACAAGGGTCTTCAAGGTCGCATGGAGGGCCATGCCGCGATGGATATGTCCATCCATGAAGGAACCGTCTGGCAGCGCATTACCTCCAGCAAGGGTCGCACTGCCATCAGCCATTTTTTCGTGATGGACTGGGCCTCGCTATGGATCGATATCGGCGGCGGATTGCTGATCGCCGGAGGCTTGGCCGCATGGGTGCCAAAGCATTTCTGGCAGGCATTCTTTTTGCAAGGACATCCCATCCTGGCGAAGTTCTGGGGGCCAGCCGTAGGCCCGCTTGTGGCGATCCTTTCTTTCGTGTGTTCCGTCGGAAACGTTCCATTGGCGGCGGTGCTCTGGAATGGCGGCATTAGCTTTGGCGGAGTCGTCGCCTTTCTCTTCGCGGACCTTATCGTGCTTCCCATCCTTGATATTTACCGCAAATACTATGGGCTGAAGATCAGCGCCTTTCTCCTTGTCATCTTCTACACTTCCATGTCCTTAGCTGCGCTTGCAGTGGAGTTCACCTTCGGGGTGTTACATCTGATTCCCCAGCAGCGACATGTGCAGCTAGTTGAAGAGTCGATCCGCTGGAACTACACGACTGTCCTCAACATCGTCTTTCTGGCACTCGCGATCGTGCTGGTAATTCGCTTTCTCCGCACTGGTGGCCCAGAAATGCTCAATATGATGCACGCAACAAATGCCAATTGTCACGACGGGCCCGCAGGCCGAAAGCAGAGGAGGTAATCCAAGCGACGTTACGAACGCGCCCTTGATGTATTCTTCGCCGGGCGTGCAGGTGTGATGGAGGTTGCAGGTGGGCTGGGCGGCCGCTGCCGGTTGTGCTTACGCGCTTCCGGGGGAGGAAAGTCCGAACTCCGCAGGGCAGTGTGCCGGATAACGTCCGGGATCGCGGCAGGCATATGCAATGCCCTGGAGGGTGACTGCATATGCCTGTCCAGAGATCGGATGGCTATGCGGCGGGGATCACTGGTTGTTTCCCTGGATCAACTCTTTGGAGATTGGGGTCAGGTACCCGAACAGCCCTTCGGAACTCTGTTTGGGACCGGCGGTGAAATACACCTCCGAAGCAGGTGAGCCGGCGGCATCGTAGTTGCTTGTGCCGGCGCCGGAGTTCCCCGTGCTGAGTGCCCAGATTCCATTGATGGAGAGCGGCGCTCCGGCAGTATCTTCTAATCGGCCCTGGTAGTGGCCCGTGGCCAGACTGTAAGCAACAACCCAGCCACTGGACTCAGTTGTTCCGCCGCCTGCGAACTGCCCGATCAGCAGCTCGTGGCTGAAGGCTCCAAAATCGAGCGGGGCTAGCGCCACTCCCCAGGGAGCGTTCAGCCAATCCCCATGGTCCAGAGGCAGCTCCAGTCGCCCCATCGATGAGTAGACGTCCACATAGCCCAGTCCCGGCCCATCGGTTTCAACAGGCGACCCCGGTTCATGGAGCGCGTAGGTCACCACAATGTCGTTGCCGATGGCCTGTACGTTGAAGGGCACGAAGTCGGGCGGCAGCCGATCATCCGTAAAAGGCTCCTCCTCGTCAGGCCCCACAGTGAAGTGCACCGGATGAAACGAGCTGTCGTAAACATCCACGGTGCCTTTGCCGAAATTGGCGGCGTAAAGGTAGCGGTTCGCAAGGATGCGAGCGCTGGTCAAACCCGTGTACATCGAGCCACTGGCCCCTTTGGCCGCAATCACCGCATGCGTAGAGGGGGGCTTCATCCCACTTGTCAATCCGACCGCCGGGTTCCAACCGGCAATCGTTCCGTCCAGCGTTGCAAAAAGGAAGAGGGCCGGCGCACCCGGTGCGAGCAGAAAGTCGGTCGAGCTGCCGTTGAAGATTGTTCCGGTCGGTGTGCCCTGCTTGCCGGAGGCTCGCGCCGGGATGGTCACGATGAGCCCCTGTTTGGATCCGGCGCCGTTGTAGAGCAGGGCGAGGCCCTTCCCGTTATTAGAGACCCACCAGGGCTTCCCGTAGCACGGGACATTCCCCAGGCATTGATCAGGGTCGCATCGGTAACAGGTGCGACTCCCGGCTCACTCGAGACAAGATTTGTTTGGTTATAGTGCTGCCCAAAAGAGACAGCTCCCAGCAGAGACAGCGCCAGTGCTGTTGTTGCTGTAAAGCGCAATAGAGTGATCATGTGAAACCTCCTTAATGCTTCTAAGGCCCGGAGGCTCGCTTGCGTTCTGGCCGGCGCGGCGCCGGCACAAGCGATCGAGATCAAAGCGCAATGGGAAGGAGCTAGGGAGTTCGAGCCTCCGGCCAGAAGCCTAGTCCCTCTCGGCTGATCTTGTGTCACAGGATTGTCAGCATTTGGTCAAATTTGACCGGGGTGGGTGCGGGATGTTGATGGGGTTGAAGTGACGAATTGGAATGCAGAAATCTGGGGTGATCTGCGGTCGCTTGCGGTGAGCGTCACATCGATGCGGGTGGGAGCCGGATGGTTTGCTGATGGTTACGGTTGGGTAAAGGCTAGCGTTCTAGCCACGAACCCAGACAACTGCGCATCGTTGATGATTTCCGTTTCCCAAGCTGGGTTGTCATGGTGATACCGATTGGCGAACTCTTTGATGTCATGCAACTCGTCGATTTGTTGACGATCTAGGATCTGATCGACAAGCCCGTAGCGGCTCTCGCAAAGCGTGTGAAATTGGCCAAGTAGCGTCCCGGGAGGAAAATGCTGTGGACAGGCGATCCTCAGGTATGCCTCAATATGTGGTCGCAAAGATCGAGCAACTTCACGCTCGTTGCCCCTGGGGCCGTTAGCAAGATAATTCGTCAGCAGGGTATGCCTTCGATCATGTTCGGTGATGCTATCCAAGTCGACTTCCCAAGATGCGAGAGTAGACCCGATTCCATCGCGCTCGATCTTGAGGGCTGTCCGTGTCTGTCGGTCCATCCCTTCCCATAACCGACACAAGAAAGCCTTACTGTGAGAGAGGATCACGAGTTGCTCCGCGCGTTGCCCAAGCCGTCTCAGTTCTTGCGTTGTCGCAAGGATGCGATGGTCGTCGAGACTCGAAGCAGGATCGTCGATCACCACCACAGATTGCGCTAAGTTCTGGCATTGATCCAGCGCAGCGAAGAAAAATGCTAAAGCGAGCGTATTTCGGTCGCCGGCACTAAGCGTAGTCCGGAATGACGGCTCATGGTTCAGACCAGCATTCGCCGCGACTGGAATATGCGTGTTGTTAATGACCAGGCTGTAATTGCAAGTCGGACCGCCGCGCGTATCAGCCGACACCACGCGGTCGACGCGGAACCCAGCGTTCAGTCGGCCGAGGTAAAGATTAATCGCCGTTCGGTAGCCGGGAAAGACCGTATTCCGATACTGGTCCAATGCAGCCTTGGCAGCGTCCCGTTCCTGTTCTGCCGTAACCTTTGCTCCCTTTGCTGCAATGTACTCATCGCAGAGAACTGTTATTCGCGCGCTATGCCGATTTAGCGTGGCTCGCAATCGCGCTAGGTTCGTCTCGATTGCCCGGGCATCCGCGGTTTCGATTCTCTCCCGAATCAGCGCAATTTGTGCGTTCGCTTCCGTTAGCTGCGTTTCGAAATCGCGCAGAGTTTGAACATTGGCCGCATGATTGCGGAGCAGCGCGAAAGCTTCCTTCGGCAAATCCAACGGTTCAAGCGGGGCGGACTGCTTTTGTGCGACGAAGGCTTTCAGAGTCTCGTATGCGGCTCGCCACGCATTCGTAATCGCCAGAGTATCAATCACAAACTCAGGCGTCTTAATGAACTCTCGCCAGAATTGTTTACGCTCCTGTGCCACACGAACGCTTCGCTCGAATGCTGCGCGTGCATCGCCACCATTTTGGCGGTCCAGCAAACTGAGAAGCGACGCGATCTCCTCTTTGAGCTGAGCGTACTCCTCGCTGAAATAGCCGCGATACGGCTCGATGAGAGGAGAGCTGTCCAATGGTTGCGCACAGAACGGGCAGCTATCTCCTCCGGTCTCTGATACAAATCCCATCCCCGTCGCAATCCACTGTTCGCCGCGAGGCCTAACGTTGAGATGTGCTCTTGCACCCGCGTTAAAGCCCGAATTTCCAACGCTGGCAGATCTCGTTGCAGCACAGCTTCAATCGGCTCTGTGTCGATTTCTGGAAGGCGTAGAAGGTCGAGGGCAGGTGTGAGGCGGATTGCTTCGCCTTGGCGGGTCGCGGCATACAACCGCTCCTCTGCAAGAATTGCTTCCGCGATATCAGCGCGCTCTGGAAGATTGCAGAATTCGTCTACGGACAGCCCGTTTCGCTCCGCAGTTGGAATCGCGTTCGACGCATTTCGAATCCTTGCGCTGGTGCTTTCAATCTCCTGGACCGCTGCGCTTACGCGCGCATGCAGCGCGACACCCTGTGCACCAAGAATTAGCTCGTGCAATTTCTGACGATGTTCAGAAGCGACCCCTAGCCCAGAACACACGTTCTCATCTACGAATTGATCATCAAAAATTTCTATCGTCGGAAAGATTCGATTCCACGCCCCGTTTTCAAACATCGCTGCTGGTGGTCCTCCTGTGCAATCAATGACTACATGAGGCGGATGTGCGGCAGAAAGGCGACGTCGTTCTAGAACTGAGACTGGATTCCCGGTGCGCAAAGAACGAAGAATTGCGGTCAGAGTCGTTTTCCCCCGACCGTTCTCTGCGTAAATCAGGACGTTTCGAAGCAAAGGCAGATTCGCCCCAGCCGGCACTGAATCGAATTGGCCTACATTTCGAAGAAGCTGGAGCCTATTAAGCACGTCAATCTCAGCAAAGGCGAGGATTTACTTCACTTGGGTCGTCTCTTGCATTCTAATCTTCGCTCGGTAGAGCTGTGATGTGATTCGCGGGCTTTCGCAGGTATGATGGAGGTTGCAGGTGGGCTGGGCGGCCGCTGCCGGACTCGCGAAAGCTCGTCCGGGAGAGGAAAGTCCGAACTCCGCAGGGCAGTGTGCCGGATAACGTCCGGGATCGCGGCGTTAAGGCCGCGAGACGGCTAGTGCCACAGAGAAGATACCGCCTTCGTCCCTTACGGGACGCGGGTAAGGGTGAAAAGGTGCGGTAAGAGCGCACCGCTCCGGCGGTAACGACGGAGGCAGGGTAAACCCCACACGGAGCAAGACCAAATAGGGAGGAAATCTCGCGGCCCGGCCCGATTGGCGGCGAGTGCGTGCTGGTCCCGGTGCGCTAACGAGGGCTATTCGCGACGGCTCGCGCCATCGCGAAGCGGAAACCTCCGGGTAGGTTGCTGGAGCGCGTCAGTAATGGCGCGCCTAGAGGAATGGCCGTCCTCGACAGAATTCGGCTTACAGGCTCATTTGCTGTGTGGCCCCGGTTTTCTTCGCGGAGAACCGGGGTCTTCTTTTGCGGCGGGTTTGTGGTTGCGGGGTGGAGAGCATGCTGTATCTGAGTTCATCGCGGAGCGGGATGTCCCGAGAGTTCGCGATTGCTTCGATCGAGGAAGAGGGCAGATCGCGAAGAGCTGCACGTCGTCAGCTCTTCGCGATCAATGCTGCGGCCCTTCCAGAGTAAACGGTCGTACCTGGTTCATGGCCCTAGATGTTTTCATCCAGGCCCTTGTTGACAAGCACCTTTACACTGACACGACGGTTGATGTCGCGTCCCAGAGGATCAGCGTTGGGCGCGGCTGCATCGTTGGCGCCATAACCTGCAGGGGCCAGAATGCGACGCATTGGTACGTTGTCAGAATCGCGCAGGTATTCCGCGACCACCGTTGCCCGTTGATCGCTGAGTTGCTGGTTCAAGGCTTTGGTCCCGGTGCTGGAAGCATACCCGGCGATTTCGATCATGTAGTTCTGGGTCGATTTCGCATCCGAGGCAAGCTTATCCAGGACTGCCTTGGCATCCGCTGACAGCGCCGATCCGTCCGGCTCGAAGAAGAGATCGGCCGCAACGACGGCTTGATAGTCGCCCAGGTCCGAAACCCGCTTGTTCACCAGAGAGATCGCGTCGGCATCCGCAACAGCAGCAGCTCCTGCCGCAACGGCCACCTGGCCGGCGGCGTCCGCCGTGTTCTGGGCCTGGCCAGCAGTCGTGTTGGCCTGATCTGCCGAGGACTGAGCTGCGCCGGCGGCAGCCACACCCTGGTTAGCGGTGGTCTGTGATCCCGCGGCACTAGCCTTATTGGCTTCAATCTGCTGCTCTTCGGCTGTTTCGATCGCAAACACATCGGGGTCGAAGGTGATCTTCGCCGCCTCCAACTGTCCTTTTCCGTTTCCAACTCCGTCGGCGGTGATGGTCAACCCAGGCACCATCGCCGTCACATCCATGTCAGCGTGGCGAAGTCGTAAGGCCTTATCGCGCTCAAACTTGGTCGCGTCGGTGAGGCAGACCTTAACGACGGTAGCCTGACCCTTCAGTCGTACGTTGATTATGTCGCCATCGCGGGAGACGATCATCCCGGTGATTTTGGCTTTCTTGCCTTCATCCATCTTTTGTATCTGGGTCGTTGCGTGCGCAAAACCCGCCAGCAGAACTAGGCAAAGTGCCTGGCAAGCTACTTGTTTGGCATTTCTAAGTGAGCTTTTCATTGAGGTACCCCATTTATTGAGAAACTGCTTTGAACATCTGTTTCGGTTGGATCGATAACCTGCGTTTCCAAGTTTCTTCGGCGGCAGGCAGAATCGAGGGCGGTGTCTCCTTCGGCCGATCAATCCGTTAGCGCGTTAGCAGACGGCGCGCAGAGCCGCTTTTATCTCGTAGCAAAGATTATCTTGGCGTTGAAAAGCAGGGCACTCCCAGAAATACCAGAGGCAAGGCTCGAAAATAGTTAGAACCGGGATCTTCTTTTGGCGCGGGTTTGTGGTTGCGGGGTGGAGAGGATGCTGTATCTTGAGTTCATCGCAACC
Organism: uncultured Acidobacteriaceae bacterium; assembly: GCA_963743135.1. Lineage (GTDB taxonomy): Bacteria > Acidobacteriota > Terriglobia > Terriglobales > Acidobacteriaceae > Silvibacterium. Next base: position 425,931 of record CAVUON010000004.1, on the reverse strand, counting down.
GGACTTGCGGGGCAGGCCTGCCTGTTCTGCGAGGAGATTTGAATGCCTCCTTACGATCTCTGTGTGGTTATCCCTACCTACAATGAGCGGGAGAACCTTGTGCCGCTTTTTGCGCGTCTGCGGACGGCTCTGGAGGGTGTTCGGTATGAGGTTATTGTGGTCGACGACGATTCGCCGGACGGGACGGCGGAGGCGGCGCGCGTGGCCGCGGGCGGGCGGGCGAATATCCGGGTGCTGGAGCGGATTGGACGGCGCGGGCTGGCTTCGGCTTGCATTGAAGGGATGCTGGCGACTTCGGCTGATTACCTGGCGGTGATGGATGCGGATTTACAGCATGACGAGCGGGTGTTGCCGCAGATGCTGGGGATGATTCTGGTGGGGGGCTTTGATCTGGTGGTTGGCTCGCGCAATGTAGAGGGCGGGAGCATGGGAACGCTGGCTCCGCGGCGGGTTTTTTTGAGCAGCATGGGGCGCAGGCTTTGCAGGCTGGAGCAGGTGAGCGACCCGATGAGCGGATTCTTTGTGATCAGGCGGACGGCGTTTGAGGGCGTGGCGCACCGGCTGTCGGGGATTGGCTTCAAGATATTGCTCGATATTGTGATGTCGGCGCGGGGTGGGTTTAGCATTGCGGAGGTTCCTTATCATTTTCGGCCGCGGCAGTATGGCGAGAGCAAGCTGAATGTGGTGGAGGGCCTGGCTTACCTCGAGCTGCTGCTGGATAAACTGCTGGGCGGTGTGGTTCCGGCGCGCTTTCTGCTTTATTGCGCGGTGGGCACGGTGGGCGTTGGGATTCATCTGCTGCTGCTGGGGAGTTTTTTGCGGCTGGCGGGGCTGGGGTTTGTGCGGTCGCAGGCTCTGGCTACTCTGCTGGTGATGATGCTGAACTATGCGGCGAACAATTCTGTTACGTGGCGCGACAGGAAGCGGAGTGGATGGCGGTTCTGGACGGGCATGGCGACGTATTGCCTGGCATGTTTATTGGGCGCGGCGGTGAACGTTGCGGTGAGCGGCGAGGCGGCGCGCGGAGGGATGCCATGGGCGCTGGCGGGCGTGACGGGATTGATGTTCAGCGCGGTTTGGAATTATGGCGTGACTTCGATTGTTACGTGGCGGCATCGCCATGACGATGGTGGCGCGAAGACACGACGTGCAGCGGCGCAGAAAAATGTGATTTCGATTCAGCCTCACGTGTAGAAGCTGCGATCAGGCTTGCAGGTTGCGGGCTCCGGCCTGGATTTCTATATAGACATTCACGAGCGTCAGCGCGGCGGGGGTGACTCCGGGGATGCGGCTGGCCTGGCCAATGGTGGAGGGGCGGACGCGGGTGAGTTTCTCCTGCATCTCGCGGGAGAGTCCGCTGACGGTGTGGTAGTTGAACCATTCGGGGATGGCTCGCTGTTCGGCCTTCTTGAGCTTTTCGATGGATTTTTTTTGCTGATCTAGATAGCCGGCGTATTTGATTTCGGTTTCCACGGATTTTAGTTCGTTGCGCTGCGCTGAACGGATTGAAGCGTTCAGCGTTCGGCGTTCAGCGTTCAGGTTAGTGGGTGGAGCGTCAAACCATTCGGCGAAGAGGGTTTGATCTTCGAGCGTGGCGAGTTCTTCGCGGATGGCGGGGTAGATGGCTTCTATGGTCACTTCGGGGCGCTTGAGGATTTGGGCGTAGGTTTGTCCGGCCAGGTTGCCTAGCGCTGTTGCTTCAAGCAGTAGCTGCGCCAGCTTTTCTGGATTTACTTTGCGTGTTGCGAGCAGCTTTTCGAGGGCTACGGCGCGGGCCTGCTTGGATTCGTAGTCGGCCCATGCGTTGTCGTCGATGAGGCCGAGGCGGCGTCCGTGCGGCGTTAGGCGGCGGTCGGCGTTGTCGATGCGCAGGTGGAGACGGAACTCGGCGCGCGAAGTGAACATGCGGTAAGGCTCGTTGGTGCCCTTGCTGATGAGATCGTCGATGAGGATTCCGGTGTAGGCTTCGGTGCGGTCTAACGTGAATGGCGCATGGCCCTGCACGTTGAGGGCGGCGTTGATGCCGGCCATGATTCCCTGACATGCGGCTTCTTCATAGCCGGAGGTTCCGTTGATTTGTCCGGCGAGGTAGAGGCCGGTGAATTTCTTGACGCGCAGCGAACGGTCGAGTTCGGTGGGATCGATAGCGTCGTACTCGATGGCGTAGCCGGGGCGGAGCATCTCGGCGTTTTCGAGGCCGGGGATGGAGCGCACGATCGCGGCCTGCACTTCCATGGGCAGCGAGGTGGACATGCCGTTCACGTAGACCTCGTGCGTGTTGAGGCCTTCGGGTTCGAGGAAGAACTGGTGCTGTTCCTTGTCGGGGAACTTTACGACTTTGTCCTCGATGGAGGGGCAGTAGCGCGGGCCGGTGGCTTGAATCTGTCCGGTATACATGGGCGAGCGGTGGACGTTTTCGCGGATGATGCGGAGCGTCTCGGGCGTGGTGTAAGCGATGTGGCAGGAGACCTGGCGCTGGGGGATTTCTTTAGTGCGAAAACTGAACGGCGTGGGATCGGCGTCACCGGGCTGGGCTTCGAAGCGGGTCCAGTCGATGGTGCGGCCGTCGAGGCGCGGAGGAGTTCCGGTCTTGAGTCGGCAGCCGCGCAGGCCGAGCTGCTTGAGGGCTTCGCCGAGGAGGATGGCGGGCGGTTCGCCGCTGCGTCCGGCGGGGTAGCGCTCTTCGCCGCAGTGGATGAGTCCGTTGAGGAAGGTTCCGGTGGTGATGACGGTGGCGCGGGCGTGGATGGTTCGTCCGTCGCGGAGGCGCAGCCCCGTTATGCGTGGCGGGGCAGGGTTCAGCGTTCGGCGTTCAGCGTTCAGGGACTGGCCGTCCAGGCGTCCGCGCTCCGCGCCTTTACCATCTGTAGCCGATTGAGAAACCACAGGTCCTTCGGCTTCGCTCCCGTTGGTCGCTTCGCTCAGGATGACATCCTCATTTTTTTCCACGATAAGGCCGATGACTTCGGCTTGCTTGATGTAGAGGTTGGCTTGGGACTCGAGGACTTCGCGCATTTTTACGCGGTACTGCTGTTTGTCGCACTGGGCGCGCGGGGACCAGACGGCGGGGCCTCGCGAGGTGTTGAGGAGGCGGAACTGGATGCCTACGGCGTCGGCTACTTCGCCCATGATGCCGCCGAGGGCGTCGACTTCGCGAACGAGATGGCCTTTGGCGATGCCTCCTATGGCGGGGTTGCAGGACATTTGCGCGATGAGGTCGAGATTGAGCGTGAAGAGAGCGGTGCGGAGGCCCATGCGCGCGGAGGCCATGGCGGCCTCGCAGCCGGCGTGTCCGGCTCCTACGACTACTACGTCGTATTGTTCGGTGTAGGGCATTGTTTCTATTTTAGCGGCCAGGAACCAGATGTGTTGCTTCCCACCCTTTGCGCCATAAAGCGGCGCGAAGGATGGGGCACGGTGGATGCTGTCAAGTCTTTTATTTTGTAAGTCATACATATTATTAGACTTAGATATGCATATAATTATGCCCTAACTTGGTATTCTGAAAGAAAGAGAGATGAAATTCAGAGAAGAGGCGCGGCTTGAGGCTGTGCCTTTGCTTTTGGTGCGGGATTCGGGGCCCGTTCCCGCGAAAGGAAAACCATGATTCAGCTTTGCCGCCATATTCTGCCCGCCGGGGTAATTTGCAATCAGTCTGCCGTGAAAGGCACGCTCTTCTGCCGCCATCATTCTGCGCTCAAGACCGCTATCGCCCAGTGCAAACCCGCGCCCGATCCCTACGGGATTCATAAACCGATTCCGTTTGTGTTTCCGGAAGACCACGCCGCGATCCAGCTCAACCTTTTCATGGTGCTGCAGGCGCTGAATGACAAGAGCATCGACAACCGCACGGCCAACACTATGAACCGGCTGCTGAGGTCATGTGAGCACAATCTGGGCCAGACTCCGCTGGCTGGTGAAAGCAAAGAGAACGCTGTGCAGCGCGTGATCCTCACTCCCGATGGCGAAGAAATCGCTCCGCCCCGCGAAGCATTGGAAGAAGGAGAGAATGCGCCTCTCCACCACAAGGGATGCCCCTGCCGGAAGTGCGCCGAACAATACCGCAACGCGCAGCCCGAGCAGCACCACCAGAACTGCCAGTGCGGCCTATGCGAGGACTCGCCGTCCAGGCACACGCGCTTCGCGCAAGACACAGACTTGTCATCCCGAGTGGAGTGTAGCGAAGCCGAGGGGTCTGCGGTTAAAACTGCCAGCGCCGAGAGACTCTACGCCAAAGAACTGACCCGCGACCCGGCCAACAAGGAGCTCAACGTCATCGACTATCTCTACGGAGACCACATCAGGAAATACGAAGCTCAGTACGCCGCCCGAGCCGCAGCCGCCATCCGAGAGGGTCTCGAACCGCCGCCCCATGAGCCTTTCACCACCAACAAAATCGAGCTCGAAAGCGAAAAACGCTACAAAGCCACCATGGAACAGGTAGAGAAAAACAAGCAGATCGCAAATGAAATCTGGGAAAGAAGGTTCGGAAAAGAAGAACCGCTGGAAGAAACAAAAGCAGCATCAATCAACCACGAATTCGACCCAGCCTACAAACCCATCAGCCTCAAAGAAGAAGCCAGAATAGCCTTCGCCAGCCAACCACCGGACATCAACCCTGACCTATGGTGAAAAAAACCAGCACTGTGCACCGTGTAACGTCACAACGCCGTAGATGCATCCGACCGCGGCGTTCCAATCCGTTCATCGGGATGTGGAAGAGCTTGTAGGGCTGCCAGAGGCGTGAGAGCATGGCTGGCATGGCTCCCGAATCATGGAATAAACCATGGCCGCTTGGCGTTTTGCTCTTCGGGCTGCTTATGTTGATTCTCGCAGTGATTGGAACGTTCACTGGGAAGGCGTACGGCAAAGGTGGCACCGCAGATCGCGCCAAAGACCCAGTTGAGTATTGGGAGATTCTCGTCGTGGATTACTTGTGTGGCGCTTTTTTGATTTGGTGTTGGGCTTACGCACTTCCACACTAATCTTCTGGGTTAGCCAACGTATTTATTGACTATGGAACGCATCGAGAAGACGGTTTTTCTGAGTTATCGCCGCACCAACGTCCCCTGGGCGTTGGCCATCTTCCAGAACCTGACCAGCCACGGGTATGACGTCTTCTTCGATTTCAATGGCATCGCGAGTGGCGACTTTGAGCGCGTCATTTTGGAAAACATCCATGCGCGTGCGCATTTCCTTGTGCTGCTGACACCGTCCGCCCTGGAGCGCTGTGACCAGCCAGGGGACTGGCTGCTTCGCGAGATTGAGACGGCCATGGAGTTCCAGCGCAATATTGTGCCGCTGATGCTTGAGAACTTCGACTTCGACGCGCCTGGAATCGCCGCGCAACTCACGGGCAGGCTGGCTGAACTCGAGCACTACAACGCGCTACGAGTGCCTGCGGACTATTTCGAGGAAGCTATGGACCGCTTGCGCGAGAGGTTCCTGAACGTGGCTCTGGATACGGTGCTGCACCCTGTTTCCGCCGCCGCGGGACAAGCCGCGAAGGTCGAGCAGGCCGCGGCCGGCGCGGCTCCGGCGGTCACGAACATAGAGCTGACGGCGCATCAATGGTTTGAGGGAGGGGTTGCTGCTTCCGACGTTGATGAAAAATTACAGTTTTACACTGAGGCGATCCGCCTCAAGCCCGACTATGCCGTCGCGTTCGTTAACCGGGGTATCGCGCGCAGCAGCAAAGGCGACGTGGAGGGCGCGCTCGAGGACTACAACGAGGCCATCCGCCTCCAACCGGACTTCGCCGAAGCCTTCGGCAGCCGCGGCATCGCGCGCAGCGACAAAGGCGACGTGGAGGGCGCGCTCGAGGACTACAACGAGGCCATCCGCCTCAAACCCTCCTATGCCGACGCATTCGTCGGCCGAGGTATCGAGCGCCTCGGCAAAGGCGACCTGGAGGGCGCGCAGCAGGATTTCACTGAGGCCATCCGGCTCAAACCCGACTACGCTCTCGCCTATAACACCCGGGGCGTTGTGCGCAAAGACACAGGCGACCTGGAGGGCGCGCAGCAGGATTTCGACGAGGCCATTCGGCTCGGATTCAAAACCGAAAAATGAAATTCCTGGGCTCGAAGTTCTCAGCTATGAATCCTGTATTACAACTTCTGCCGGGTGCATCAGACGCTGCGCGTCACTCCCGCGATGGAAGCGGGGCTATCCGATCACGTCTGGGCGGTGGAAGAACTGGTAAAGCCGATGGAGCCGAAGTCGATTCTTGACGGGCTATTGCGGACGGCGTAACTGAAGCTCCGGTATTGGAGTACAAGAAACTTACTGCAGCATAACCTTGCATGGCTCGATTGGCACATCATCGTAATATAGCGTTACGACAAGCGGACGATTTGGAGACCAGTTAGGAGACTCTATGCCAGAAGTAAAGGTATGATCGTCTATCTTTCCTCCGCCTCCCATCATGGTGCCTGCACCAGATATTTGAGCCGTCCCGTTATTTATTTTTCCGTTACATTCGAATCTCGCTCGTCCGCCATCCATGACCTTATTGGTGGTCAATATGAACTGCGTTGCGTACTTTCCCAAATCTTTACGGGGTTCCACTGGCATACTCGAAACGTGAACGTCCAGCGGAAGCTCTCCTGGTGTCGCCGCAGTATTTGAATTCTCGACAATTACAGAGATTGGCTTCTTGCCTGTAACGATGTTGCTGTTTCCGATTTCATCAACCTTCTTACCCTGCGATGCCAATTGTCCTTTCAAATCTCCCACCTGCGAAGTGAGCGAACCTATTATTCCCGTATACTGCTCTCCCAATGCTTTTGTAATTGTTTCAGTCGTATCTTTAGCGACCTGCTTGGCAGTGTCTTTTATGGCCGCATCCCGATCCACCGCTGCTTGCCTCATTGCCCGCGCTTGCTGCCAATATGTGAGTCCACTGAAAACCACGCCAAGAGCAACTGCGCCCCAAACGAATTTCCAATAGTGACGCTCATGTGGCAATTTGAGGGCTAACACGGTTGCCCCCACCGCGACGAGGAAAGGAATAGCGACGACAAACCAGCCGAGAAATAAATCCATGCCCGCAATGCTCTCACCGGGCACCGCCTTGCGTCGATCCCGTTATCAAATCGACAACAGAATTCCCTGTGGATCGAAGTTGACCCACTACCCCAATCAGGTAGTGTTCTAATGCTGCGTTGCTGGCCGGATTTGTGGCAGCTCGATTGCTTCAGTTCGCTCTCTCAGAGTTGCAGATGTTTCGGCTTGGGCCGTGCTATCCTTCCCGCATCTTCCCCGCCTTGGGCTCTCGGCTATGAATCGAGGTGCGCCGTGAAACGCTGGATGTTTATCGTGGCGTGGTTCGCCGCCCAGTTCCTTTACAACCTGCAGACTAAGACTAGCTCTGCGGAAGGCCACCTGTTCATCACAAGATGCATAATCGCCGCCGAGTATTTTCTAGCGCCCATTCAAATCATCGCGGCTGCACTCGCGGTGATCGCCATCCTGAAATATCCGTGGAGGAAAAAGCCGCAGCCGGAACCACCGGCTTATAATGACACGCAAAAGGAAAAAGCCACGGTGCCAGCCGTGGCTTAATGAATCCCCGATCTCTCTAGGCGGATATTTACCGCAGTGGATACGTGTGGAATAAAACCGCAGAAACGTCTACTATGGCTCCGGTTTTGGTCATGCCGCGAACACCTACGCTCTTCGCCATCGTCGCCGCAGCGCTTCTTATAATTGGGCTGCCCATGCCATCGCTCTCGCCCAGGGACCTGATATCGGTAACGACCTGGCGGCCGCCGCCGGGGCAGAGCTACGCGGTCGCGTATTCTCCGCGAGTGCCCTGCTATGCCCTCGCCGCGCTCTTTGCAGTCTTCGCCTTTCTGTACTCGCTCTGGACAATCCCGTTCAGCCGGGCGCTGGTGCACTGGCATTTCTGGCTGACCTTCGGCAGCGTTCTTCTGGCTGCCGCGGGTGTACTTGCGTTTTTTATCGCGGCTGAAAGAGATTCATCGTCGGGCCCGTTCGGTCCATTTGGAATAACCCTGACCCTGCTCTTCGCCGCGAGTATCCCAATCTTTCTGGCGGCGCAGTTGTGGTTCGTGATCGATTTCATCCGCGCCCTGATAAGAGTCCGCCAGGCGTGAAGAAACGCTGACCGGACTTTAGCCAACCGAACCATGGCTGACCGCAACATCAGCTGACCTCTTTTCAGCTGAAGCGTATGATCCAGACTCATGGCCTTCACCCTTGAACGTCTCGACCACCTTGTTCTGACTGTAGGCAGCATCGATGCTGCCGTCGACTTCTACACTGAGGTGCTTGGCATGGACATGGTCATGCTCGAAGGCCGCAAGAACCTCACCTTCGGCGTGCAGACCATCAAGCTGCATCAGCGCGGACACGAGCTAAGCCCGCACGCCGCCCACGCCACGCCCGGCTCCGCCGATCTGTGCTTCGTTACGCCCGTGCCGCTTGAAGAGGTCATCGAATACCTCGCCGCGCTCAAGATTCACGTTGAGCTGGGGCCGGTCGAGCGCACGAGCGGAGTCGGCAAGCTGCGCTCCGTCTACATCCGCGACCCCGATCGCAACCTCATCGAGATCTCGAACGACGTCTAACCGGGGCCGCAAATAACCGGGCCGCAAAGGTAAAATTCGGGAATGTCTTACAACATCCCTCCCGAACTCCAGTCCCGCGCCCGGAAAATCAAGCTTTTGCTCATGGACGTCGACGGAACCCTCACCGACGGAGGCGTCTGCCTCATCTCCACGCCCGGAGCGGACGGCTACGCTGAAATGAAAGTCTTCAACGCCAAAGACGGAGCCGGCATCAAGCTCGCCGGCATCATGGGGATCCGCACCGGCTTCATCACCGGACGCAAATCCCAGGCCGTCCAGCAGCGCGCCGATGAGCTGTCGGTCGACTACGTCTACCTGGGCCAGGAAACCAAAATGGCCGCCTATGAGGAGTGCATGAAAAAAGCCGGAGTCACTGAGGACGAAATCGCCTACCTCGGCGACGACCTGCCGGACATGCCCGTCGCAAGACGCTCCGGCCTGGCCGTAGCCGTGGCCGATGCCGCACCCGAGTTGAAGGCCATTTGCCACTACACCACGCAGGCCGGAGGAGGCAAAGGAGCAGCCCGCGAAGTCGTCGAACTGATCCTGAAATCCCAGAGACGATGGGAAGAAGCGGTCCCCAAAGCCATCGCATAAGCGCGAAACACGCGCCGCGAAAGCCGATTTCGCTCCGCGTCAGTTATCCTCAGAGTATGCGTTTTAGTCACGTCCTGGCATGCAGTCTCTGCCTCCCGCTCTTCGTCTCCGCCTTCGCTCAATCGACCCAGCAACCCGCCCCTTCCGCACCGCAAACGCAGCCCGCGCCCACTCTGCAGCTGCACGACCTTTCGCCCGAGCCGCACACACCTACGCCCCAGGAGCAGGCCGAGCAACACGCCGCCGAGATGCGGGCTCAGCTGACGCGCATGGCCCGCGCCCAGGCCAACTGGGGACCGCAGGAATCGTCTACCGGTATGTCTCTAGCTCTAAAAGAGATAAAGCGCGATAAAACAGCCGCCGGAACCGAGATCACCTACCAGCTCATCGGTAAAGGCTTCACGCCCGACATGAAGCTTACCCTCGTCCGCTGGCCGCTGAACCAGAACATCACCCCGGTGATGAGCGGCATCGTGATGGACGCAACCGGAACCGCCGTCTGCGGTACAGACGCCGCCGGTCCGCAGGCCCCAACCGAAGCCGCACCGGCAGCACCAGCAGCACCGGCAGCACCGGCAACGCAGGCGCCATCCTGCACCAAAACCATGAAGCCCGAGACGCCGATCGAGATCACCACCACCGCCGCCAAAGGCGAGGCCATACGCGTAGCCCTCGTAGCCTCCGACCGCAAACACGGAGCCGCCGTAAGCCTCGTGCCGTTTCCCATTGAAGGAGACAATCAGGGCTGCAAAATCCAGGTGCTCCTGGGATCAAAGGACGCTGAGCTGGTCCTCGTCGAAGGTGATGGCTTCGCGCACGACGCAACCTTCACGGTTGGCACCGAGTCCTGGAACGAGAAGCACCCGCTTAATGTAACCATTACTCCTCAGGGCCACTTCGCCGCCGCCCTCACTCCCTGGATACCGGGACATGACAGCGGAGACACGGTCGTCTACTACCAAAGCAGCACCTGTACTCCAACCGTCTCCTTCCACTGGGGCAAAGACACGTACAAGCCGGAATAGCCGCGCAACGTACAATAACTTCCTGATTCAACCGCGGAGATTCTCCTGCTCGAACACCTCGCATCCACGCTGGCTCGCCTGAATATCCGAGTGCAGACGCTCGCGCTCTTCCAGCCGAAGAACGACTTTCGCCACTATCTCCGCTACCACTACGGCGACCATACCTTCGAGCGCCTCTACCAATGGAACTGGTTCGACACCTCGTTGCTGATCCCGTATTTCGTGGTCATGGTGATTCTGGCCTTCTACGGCCTGCACCGCTATCAGCTTGTCTGGCTCTACTACAAACACAAAAAGAACGCAGCCAAAGATCCGCCGCTTCGCTTCGAGCACTTGCCGCGCATCACCATCCAGCTCCCCATTTTCAATGAGCAGTTCGTCATCGACCGCCTCATCGAGGCGTGCAGCCGATTAGACTATCCGCGTGAGCTGCTGGAGATCCAGCTTCTCGACGACTCCACCGACGAGACGAAAGAAGTCGCCTCCGCCATCTGCGAGCGCTATCGCGCCCAGGGAACGCCCATCGTCTACCTGCACCGGACCAATCGTTACGGCTACAAAGCAGGAGCACTGGACGAGGGCCTGAAGGTCGCAAGCGGCGAATTCGTCGCCATCTTCGACGCGGATTTCGTGCCTCCGCCCGAATGGCTCATGCAAGTCGTCCATCACTTTGCCGAACCTGAGGTCGGCATGGTGCAGACGCGCTGGACGCATCTCAACCGCGACTACAGCTTCCTCACGCAGGTTGAAGCTATTCTGCTCGACGGCCACTTCGTGCTCGAACACGGAGGCCGCTCGCGCGCCGGAGTCTTCTTCAACTTCAACGGGACCGCCGGCATGTGGCGCCGCAATGTAATCGACGAGGCCGGAGGCTGGCAACACGACACGCTTACCGAAGACACCGACCTCAGCTATCGCGCGCAGCTCATCGGCTGGAAGTTTAAATACCTCCAGCACGTAGTGTGCCCCGCCGAACTGCCTATCGAAATGACGGCATTCAAGACCCAGCAGGCGCGCTGGGCCAAGGGACTCATCCAGACCTCGAAGAAGGTTCTACCCCGCGTCTTCAGGAGCGACGTGGGCTGGCACACCAAGCTGGAAGCCTGGTACCACCTCACCGCCAACCTCAGCTATCCGCTGATGATCGTGCTCTCCGTGCTGCTCATGCCGGCCATGATCATCCGCTTCTATCAGGGCTGGTTCCAGATGCTGCTGATCGACTTCCCGCTCTTCATGGCGTCGACGTTTTCCATCTCGTCGTTCTATCTGGTCTCGCAGAAGGAGCTTTACCCGCGCCGCTGGTACAAGACCTTTTTGTATCTCCCATTCCTGATGTCGCTCGGCATCGGCCTCACCATCACCAACACAAAAGCCGTGATGGAGGCTATCTTCGGAATCCAGAGCGCTTTCAAGCGCACTCCGAAGTACCGCGTTCAGAAGCGCGGCGAGAAGTCGCAGGCATCCAAGTATCGCAAGCGCCTCGGCATCGTCCCGTTGATCGAGCTGGCCATCGGCTGCTACTTCTTTATGACCATCTGGTATGCGTGGACGAACGAGAATTACTTCACCATCCCGTTCCTGCTCTTGTTCGTCATTGGTTATTGGTACACGGGGCTGCTCTCGCTCTTTCAGGGACGCTTTGAACGTTGGCGCTCCGGCGCTAACCTGGACGAGTCTTCGCCGAAGCCGTTTCCAGTCGGCGTCTAAGCGTCACTCGACAACGCAGATCAGGCACTTCAGATATTCCGTTTCCGGGATGGTCAAAATCACCGGATGGTCCGCCGCCGCGCCGCGCCGCTCGACCAGTCGGACGCGCCGTCCGGCATCGCCGGCAGCTGCAGCGACAACCGCGGTGAAGTCGGCCAGCGATACATGGTGGGAGCATGAGCACGTCACCAGAACGCCGCCCGGGCGCAGCATCTGCAACGCGCGCAGGTTCAATTCCTTGTATCCGCGCAATGCGCCTTCAACCGCGCGCTTCGATTTTGCAAAGGCTGGAGGGTCGAGCACGATCGTATCGTAGGCAGAACCGGACAAACTCCAGTCGCGGAGCAGATCGAAGGCGTTCGCCTCTACCCAGTCCACTTCGGCGTTTAAGGCGCTCCGATTCGCCGCCAGATTCTTTTCCGCCACTTCGAGCGCGGCACGCGAAACATCGACTCCTGTCACCCGCGGGCAGACCCGCGCCAGATGCAACGCAAATCCGCCTTGATAAGTGCATACGTCAAGAGCGTCGCCATGCGCATATCGGGCCGCGGCGGCGTAGTTCTCGCGTTGATCCAGAAACGCGCCCGTCTTCTGCCCCGCGCCTGCGTCATAGTGGAACTTCAATCCGTTGAGCAGGAACTGTGTCTGCAATCGCAACTCATCGCGAACATACAGCGGAGCCGCGTCCAAAGGCACATTCAACTGCTCCAACTCGCGAATGCGAGCATCGGGTCGCTCAACAATCACCGACGGATGCAACTCTTCTTTCAGCACACTCGAAGCAACGATGCGGACCGCGTCGTTGTCGAGAGCTTTGGTTAGCAATTGCAGGACGACCAGCTCGCCGTATTTGTCGGCGATCAAACCCGGCAACTCGTCGGCTTCGCTGAAAACGAGGCGGCAGGCGTCCGTATCTGCGCTGGCCAGCACGTCGCGCCGCGCTGCAATCGAAGCCCTCAACCGATCCGCCAGAATCTGGAGCCATTCCGCTTCAGAGACAATTTCAGGCGAAATTAACCGCAGAGCGATCTCCGACGACGGACTATACAACGCCGTTCCCAACACCGCCCCGCGCGCATCGGAGACTTGAAGCAATCCCGAAGCGTTCTCCGGAACAGCAGTCACGTCTGACCGGTAAACCCACACGTGTCCTGCGCGCAGTCTGTCTGCGGCTCTGCGGGAGATAACCACTGCACTCCCCACACTCATCTCCGGCTCTGAAGATCGTGATTTCATCCGACGCTGATTCAAAGATACCTTCTCACTCGACGGGAGTACTCCGCGTACGGCTCCCCATAATGCGCTCTCAAATACGTCTCCTCACGCAGGACCTGCCGATGAAACAGCCAGATCGCGACCACGAGATACGCCAGAAGAATCCGATTGGAAAAAATCAGGAACTCACCCAGTAGCACAAACGCAAACGCCACATAGATCGGATTGCGGCTGAAAGCGAACACGCCGCCAGTGATCAGCTCGTCCGGATGTTCCGTGTCGATCCCCACTCGAAAACTCCGCCCAAACGACACAAGGCTCGCCAGCAACAGCAGCAGCCCCGCCAGACAAACCGCAACACCAGCCCAGCGGACGATCTCCAATGGAAAAAACTCCTTCCCGCTCACCGTCGGAAAGCCAAATACGTTCGCGAACACCAGATAGAAGTAAAACAAAGCAAACGGGGGAATCAGATAGTCCTTCTTATCGATCTTCCCGAAATGCATCGCCCGAATGCCTCTCTGCCGCATCATCAGCGACCGGCCCAGCACCATCCCGAGCACCAGCACAAGCGTCACCGCGCCGAAATATCGTGGCATAGATGCCTTCCGAGAACCCATTTCATAGTCGCACAATCGAGCCCGGCACCATCTCCACGACCAACGGGAGTGGCCACCGCAGCAAACAAGGATGGCGCGAACGCGTCCGCCTGGACGGCCAGTCCCCGTATAGAATGAGATATGGCAGCCACCCAGACCTCTACGGTCAAGGCCGGGCATAAAGCCGGTTCAGGCAACGAGCTGTTCGCGGACAAATTCCACGAACTTCTCGCCATGGTGCGCGCCAACCGTCCCAGCGACGATCTCGAAATCATCCGCAAAGCATGGCAGTTCTGCCTGGAACATCACAAAGGCCAGCTTCGCGCCTCCGGAGAACCTTACGTTCTGCACCCGCTCGAAGTCGCCATGGTGCTGACCGAGATGAAACTCGACTCAACCGCCATCGCCGCAGGCCTGCTGCATGACGCGGTTGAGGATACGCCGGTCACCACGGAGGACATTACCGCGAAGTTCGGCGAGCAGGTCGCGCACATTGTCGAAGGCGTAACCAAGATCGACAAAATCCAGTTTGCCAATCGCGAGGACCGTCAGGCGGAGAACGTCCGCAAGATGTTGCTGGCCATGGTCAGCGATGTGCGCGTCGTCCTCATCAAGCTAGCCGACCGCCTCCACAATATGCGCACGCTCGAGCACCTCGCGCCTGAAAGACAGCAGGCCATCTCTCGCGAGACGCTCGACATCTACGCCCCGCTCGCGCACCGCCTCGGGATGGGTAAAGTTCGCGGCGAACTCGAAGACCTGGCTTTCCGCTATGTCGATCCGTTCACCTACGATCAGGTCCATGAAGCCGTTGAAGCGCGGCGCACCGAAGGGGAGCAGTTCCTCTCCGGCGTAGAAGCGCTGCTCAAGGAGAAGCTGACCGAGAACAAAATCAAAGCGCGGGTTGAGTGGCGCATCAAACGGCTCTTCAGCATCAACCAGAAGATCGTCAAGTCAAAGATCTCGGTCGATCAGGTCTATGACCTGCTGGCGCTGCGCGTCATCACGGCCAACGTTCAGGATTGTTACGCCGTCTTCGGCCTGATTCACAGCATCTGGCGTCCCGTCCCCGGGCGCATCAAGGACTTCATCGCTATGCCGCGTCCGAATCTCTACCAGTCGCTGCACACGACTGTGATGGGTGAGGGCGGCCACCAGTTTGAAGTGCAGATTCGCACCGAGGATATGCATCGCATCGCCGAAGAAGGCATCGCGGCCCACTGGAAATACAAAGACAGCGGATCGCCTATCAGCGCGCGCGACGAGCAAAGGTTAGCCTGGGTTCGTCAGCTCGTGGAATGGCAGCGCGAGATGACTGACCCGAACGAATTCCTCTCGACGCTGAAGATCGACCTTTACCCCGAGGAGGTTTATACCTTCACGCCGAAGGGCAAGGTGGTCGTGCTGCCCAAAGACGCGAGCCCGCTCGACTTCGCCTACTCTATTCACACCGAGGTCGGCAACACTTGCGTGGGCGCGAAGGTCAACGGACGCATCGTGCCGCTGCGCTCGAAGCTGCGCAACGGAGACATTGTCGAAGTCGTTACTCAGAACGGCCACACGCCCAGTCGCGACTGGCTGACGTTCGTAAAGAGCTCGCGCGCACGCAACAAGATCAAGCACTGGCTCAACGAGCATCAGCGCGAGCGCGCCATCGACATTGGCCGCAAGCTGCTTGAGCGCGAGGCCCGCAAGTACAAAATCTCGCTGTCCAAGTTTGAGGAGTCGGATTACGAGCGTGTAGCCGCCGACTACAGTGTGGCCACGCACAGCGACCTGATGGCGGCCATCGGTTTTGGCAAGTACTCCGCGCGACAGGTTCTTAACCGGTTGAGCCCGGGCGTCATCAGCCAGCCTAGTCCCGAATCAGAGGCGTCAGTTGCAGGGGTCTCGGACGCCGTGCGGCGGGTGTCGCTCACCAGCGGCAACGACTCGTTGCAGGTCGAAGGGCAGAACGAGCTACTCGTCTACCGCGCGCGATGTTGCAATCCGATTCGCGGCGAAGAGATCATTGGATATGTCACGCGCGGCAAGGGAGTCGCAGTCCATGCGCGCAACTGCCCCAACGTGCAGAACCTCCTCTATGAGTCTGACCGACGCGTCTCGGTCGAGTGGGCGCGCCCGGCTGATGAAACGATAACTCACCGTCAGACCTATCCGGTAAGGTTGACCATCTTTTGCGATGACCGCACCGGCATGTTGAAGGAACTGACGGCCGTTATCAGCGACGAGGATACCAACATCCGCACGGTCGATTCCCGGGCCGGCCAGAACGAAGACGCTATTGTCGAGTTCGTCGTGGACGCCGAAGATGTTCGCCATCTCACGCGCCTGGTGCAGGGCCTGCGCCGAGTTCCCGGTGTGCGCGACGTGCAGCGCTCGCAGAAGCTTTAGGTTTCAGGATTTGCGCCAGGGAGCACTTTAGCGGCACAATTTTCCATATGAGCTCGCTCAAGAACTCCATCTCGACGCCCAACGCCCCTGCCGCCATAGGACCATATTCGCAGGCCATAGAAACGAACAACCTGCTTTACACCTCGGGGCAGGTCGCGCTCGATCCTGCTACGGGTCAGCTTGTTCCCGGAGGAATCGTCGAGCAGACCACGCAGGTTCTTATGAATCTGGCGGCGGTGCTGACCGAAGCCGGCTGCCATCTCTACGACGTGGTGAAAACCACCGTCTACCTTAAGGACATGGACGATTTCGCCGCGATGAACGAGGTTTATGGCCGGTTCCTTGCGCCGGAGGGGGGCGTCGCTCCGGCGCGGTCCACCGTAGAGGTGTCGCGGTTGCCTAAGGACGCGCTGGTTGAAATCGAAGTGATTGCGCGCCTGTAACGAAACAGCACGAAGCTCATCCAATGGAGAGAGGCGAAACGATGGCCGAAACCAAGGTAGAAAAGATTCAGAAGACCGACGAAGAATGGCGCAAGCAACTTACTCCCGAGCAGTATCACGTTACGCGGCAGAAGGGAACGGAGCCAGCATTCTCAGGCGCGCTCTATCGCAATCACGACGATGGAATGTACCACTGCGTGGCCTGCGGCGCGGATTTGTTCAAGTCCGACGCCAAGTTCGAGTCGGGCAGCGGCTGGCCGAGTTTCTTTCTTCCGGCCGATACGAGTGCGATTGAGACGCATGAAGATGTGAGCCACGGGATGCGGCGCGTGGAAGTTACGTGCGCCCGCTGCGGCGCGCATCTGGGACACGTGTTTCCGGATGGGCCCAAACCTACGGGGTTGCGTTACTGCATTAATTCAGCAGCGTTGGACTTTGAAAAATCCTAGTAGCGGCGCGCCCGGGGACAGGCGACAATTCTGCGGCCTGCTCTTCGCATCGGCGGTGACCGCGCTTCTTCCATGGCGCGCTGGAGCGCAGCACCGGCCGCCTCCGTGGGCTGCGCCGGTCGCTTCGTCCCGCACCGTTCACGTCGGCGGCGCGGCCATCCAGATTGATTTCAGCCCGGGTGCTATTGAGCTTTCTCCGGACACGATCGTTCAATGGATAGAACACGCCGCCCGGGCCGTGACGACCTATTACGGCAGATTTCCTGTTTCGCGCGAGCGCATCCTGGTGGTGTTTGCGCCGGATCGGCGCGGTGTCGGGGGCGGCACAACCTGGGGCGATGTTGCGGGCTTTCCGGCGTTCACGCGGATTCATGTGGGCGAGCACAGCACGCAACAGGACCTGACTGACGACTGGATGATGACTCATGAGATGGTCCACACGGCCTTCCCTACTCAAACGGACGATCACCACTGGATCGAAGAAGGTTTGGCGGTTTATGTAGAGCCGATTGCGCGCGTTCAGGCGGGCTTCCTACAACCTGGGAAAATCTGGAGCGACATGATGCGCGACATGCCGCAAGGCAGTCCGCAGGCGTTCGATCGCGGACTCGACCAAACCCACACCTGGGGACGCACCTACTGGGGCGGAGCGCAGTTTTGCCTGCTGGCCGATGTGACGATTCGCAAAGAAACGCAAAACCGCAAAGGTTTGCAGGATGCGTTGCGAGGGATTGTCCACGCTGGCGGCACTATCGATCAGGAGTGGCCTCTCACAAAGGCGTTCACCGTTGGCGACGACGCGACGGGCACGCATGTACTGATGAATCTGTACAGCGGGATGCGCGATACGCCCAAGCCCGTTGACCTGGATCGGCTATGGAAGGAACTGGGAGTCGTGAGCGATGCTGGCGGCGGCGTGCGCTTCGATGACACGGCACCCTTCGCAGCGATCCGCCAGGCCATAACACGCGTGCCGCAAACATAAAGAGGCCCGGGCGAATGAGAGCCCGGGCATCTTTGTTTCGGCTTTAGGCTTTGGTGACTTTGCCGCTCTTGATGCAGCTTGTGCAGACGCGCAGCTTGCGGGCTCCGCCATTTACTTTGGCCTTGACGGGGCGAAGGTTGACGCTCCATTGGCGACGGGTGATGTTGTGCGCGTGCGAGATATTGTTACCGAACTGCGGACCTTTGCCGCAGATTTCACAGACCTGTGCCATGACCAGACTCCAAAACCTGAATTGTTCGTGCGTACCTGAACTCGCTCGATTTCGATGCCGCAGCGCGGCTGGAGCGGGTCAGCGGACAGGATGAATGCCCACTCTGGCGCCGAATTCTCAGTTTAGACTATTTCACAGGGTTCCATCAACCTTCCTCCGCTTTTTCGGCGCGAATCCATTGACCTTGACCCTCCCTCCCCGGTAAACTTAACTGGTTTGGCGATTCTGCCTTTCGCTTTGTGGTTCACCCCGCTCACTCCCGTACTTGAGTTCGAGCACGACGCGCCCAAGCAAGCATGTATCGACCCAGCCTTAGAGAAGATTGCGCGTCCGGCAGAACGGGCGTTGGAGGATTTATGTACGCGGTTATCCGCACCGGTGGTAAACAGTATCGCGTCGCTCCGGGCGACGTGGTGAAGATTGAAAAAGCAGCCGCGAACGAGAACGGCACCCTTGAGTTCAACGAAGTGCTTTCGTTCTCCGGCGACTCCGGTTCGGTAGAGCAGCCCTCCGGGGCTAAGGTGCTCGCGACCGTTGTCGGCGAAGGTCGCGGCGACAAGATCCTGGTCTTCCATTACAAGCGGAAGAAGCAATACAAGAAGCTCCAGGGGCATCGTCAGAGCTTTACGCAGATTCGCATCGACTCCATTCAGGTGGGCGGCAACACGTACAGCGCCGCGAAGTAGGCGTTTTATTTTCGGCGCGCCTCGAGGCCGCCTATGAGGATGAGCAATGGCACATAAAAAAGGTTTAGGAAGTTCGAAAAACGGCCGCGACTCCAACGCGCAGCGGCTTGGCGTCAAGGCGTTCGGTGGCCAACTGGTCACTGGCGGATCCATTATTGTCCGGCAGCGCGGGACACCGCTCAAGGCGGGCCAGAACGTCGGGCGCGGCAGCGACGACACGCTCTTTGCCAAGATCGACGGCAAGGTGAAGTTTGTCGACCGCGGACGGCTGGGGCGCTTCGTGGCCATCGAGCCGGTTTCGGCCAGCTAACAAACAACGCACTCTCCGAAGCCCGGCCTCAAAGGCTGGGCTTTGTGTTTTGGCCTTGAGTTGTGAGCCCGTTCAATGTTTTTCTGCTTTGATTTGCCCGGGCAATAACATACTTGACTGACTGTGGTAGAAGGGACACACCATGAAAACCGTGACAGGCAGCGCGCTAAAGGTTCTCTTTCAGAAACGTGTGAAGAGTACGAAGCAAGTCTTCCGGACTGGCTGCGCCAAGCGCAAGCTGAAGTCCTTCGATTCTTTCAGTCGCGGCGGGAAGCAGGACTTGTTCGAGAGCCTCATCAACATGAGTTCTCCACGGAATATGGTTCCACTGAGAATCCCGATACCAGTCAAGTTCTCCTGCCATAGCTGCGACTCTCAGCTTTGCCTTAATCAATCGGACTCCTAATTCGCTGGCCATTTCTTTGTCAGTCATAGTGGCGGGAATTATACGCCGCTAACGGATTCCCCATATCGGTCAGGTTTATATCTTGGACCGGATTAATCGGAAGTCGATCGGCTGTTTGCGATTCAGCGATTATCTTCAAAGAGCGATAATCCAGTTTATAAAGCCGGACCACGCTCCCCTGGTTCAGCAGTTCTGTCATGGCCCGGCGCGGTTCGGATGGGGTTCCGAAATGGCGATGCAGCAGATACCGGCGAGATTCATAGGCAAGATTGTCCGCAGCCTGAAGTGTTAGATAAACTTTCTCGTCTTCGTAATCGGGTGGCAATAGGTAAGTAGATGAGTTGGGATTTTTAACCCGGAATGTATCAAATGCCATCTTCATGCGTCCCGAGTATTGCTCGTGAGAATCAAACACTGGCTTCATTAGAGCGCGACTGGATGGTGCAAGTTCCTTATTTGTCTCGTACATCATCATCCCGGCTTCCATCAGCATAGTTTGAGCGCAAAGATGATAAGGTGTGAGAAGATTTTTTTTGGCAAGAGGATTCTCCTCTCGAAGACGGTAGTAGTCCGGAAGTACGAGGGCGACCCCGATTCCAAGAATGTCTCGCGCATTGGTGATTACACTTGTGAAATCGGCCTTAATCCCCTTAAAAAATTCCTTTTCCCTGTCTGAAAACGGTGCCCACTCTTTTGCGTTTGGATCATCTCTAAATTTCTTGAACTCCCCCTCTCCCGCGTTTAGTTCCGACGCCTTGAAATAGTCAATTTCATACTTGTCTAAGAGTGGCCTCCATTCCATTTCCAGCGCAGCGGTAGCCCACTGTGATCCGAGAAAACCTGCGACAGCGTAACACTGGCCATGGGTTTCATCGTCTGTGCTTTCGTCAAAGAATCCTACTGCTACTTGCATAATCCACCTCTGATTACGCGCAAGCCATCTAGGGAAATAGGGGGAGCATTTCGGCAATTCCTTGACTCGCGGGCAGCACAAGTTTACCCTCATGGCCGTTGAAAATATTTGAGTTAAATCCATCTCATGCTCCCCGTTCTGGATGGTTCTTGGATTTGTTCGGCGTTATTCCTGTCGCATTCTGCCTCTCTTTCGGCAAGTGAGCCTGGTTGGGGAGAATGACGATGGCGGCCTGGATCTGTTTCCGGCAAATTTGCTGCGAAATTGTTTTTCGTATCTTCAACAAAATACTATTGTTAGCGGGATCGTCTGCTGCAAAATTTAGAAACCACGCTACTTGCTCTCAATCTCCAGAAAATAAACTGGTTAGTATCGGTAGACCCAATTTCTGCAGCCCGGGAGAGATGTGTCGTGTTTATCCCCTACAGATGGGATATCAACTTTAGCCATAATTCCATGCACGGCTATGTTATTGCATTGGATGGGCTTGATTGTGTGAGGGGCTTGACAGGTGCGGCGCATGCGTCCTACGCAAGAGTTGCCGCCTCTCGGCGGCAACTTTTGGATCTCTGAGTACTGACTTATGCCCAGGCTTCTGTTTTTGTGCGCACCTGTTATGAGGGTTTGGTGAGGAACTTGTCCACAACCTGCTCGACGTCCTTGAGAAAGAAGGCTGACGAGGTGGCTCCAAGGGCGACATGAGGTGCTCTCTGGCCCAAGGCTCCGGCGATCTCATTCCAGCGAATGAGCGGCGAAGTTACGGGCAGGGTGATGGGGCTCCGTTCCTCGTGGGGTTCCGGCAGCAGGAAGTAGGTACTCCACACAAGCAGGGTCCCGATTGCGGCGGTTTCGAGAACCGAATTTCCCAAAGACCAGATCGCTGAATGTTTTGCCAGGAGCGCGGAGCTGATCAATGCGGCAGCAGCCTCCAAACCGAATCCGAGCCCGATTCCGAAGACCCGGCTGCGAAATGAACGGCCGAGGCTGTGGACAGAGAGAGCGAGAAAGGCCAACAGGCAAATCTCCAGAATGGAGATGCACCGCATGAGCTGAACACCTAGAGTCGCGAGGAAGACATCGCTATTTGCAGCTCTGTGGCTGGGAAGAACGGTTGTAGCAAGCACGATAACGATGGAGGCAACACTGACCCAGCGAAAGGCAAGCAATCCGAGGCGCTGCAGGCCGGGTAGGGGATCCATCAGAGTCTTAAAGATTTCCTGGAGCACAAAGAAGATCGCCACTGCACCGATGGCATAGCACGCCCAATATCCGTAATAGTAGGTGAGGGTCTGAGCGCGGAGGCTTACGGAAAGGAAGTGGTGTTCATTCAGAACAAAATAGAGGCCGGCATCTGTGGCGCAGCGAAGCGCCAGATAGAACGTCATGGCAGGAAAGCGCTTAGACAACCCTGCTTTAAGGATTGCCATCAAAGCAATGAGATTTAGCAAGGGCTCGGCAACTACAAGTCCGTGCAATAGCGGATTAATAGAGATCATGAGAGCCACCTGTATCGAGTCAGGCTAACATCATAGCCTGATTCGGCGTGTTCTCTCAACAAAAAAGTTACTTTTTACTTATAGTTGCTAGGAATTAATTACCACCTGTGCCGCGGATGTTGCAGGTATCGGGTCCGCAAGCGGGAGCGGGCAGGGTATAGGAGATAACCTGGGCGCTCAAAGCTGCCTGGGCCTTGGCGGAGTGGTTGGGGGCGAAACCGGCGACGATGCCTGCCACGGCGAGGGAGAGTATGGAGGCGCGAACGAGAAGCTTCATGGATTTGGGCCTTCCTGATTTTCTGAAAAGATTGTGTAGCTATTCCTTATTCCTCAGAGTATACTTATAGAATGGCTTAAGTGCGTGCCGTTTCAATAGTATATAAAGTATTAAACAGTAGTTAGTACTAAGGTAACATTTCCTCTCGGGTATTACCTTTCATTACACCCTTCTCCCGGACGGCTGTTTCCTCGTTCATCTTGTTTCGTACCCCTGCATAAGCTTTTTCAAGGACTGTGTTCCAGCTAGCGCTGAACCCGTATCTGCGTGCCGCTGTCCGCATTTGGGCGTGGCGCATGGCGTCGTTCAGGAGTTCGACCGTCCAGAGTTGGTCTTGTATGCGCAGGCGTTTCCGGCTGCCGGCGCGGACGCAGAGAAAGGGCAGATTGCGCCGCCGCGCGAAGGCGTGGAATTGGCGGCTGGTGTGGGCGACTCCGTTGATTTCGGGAAACGAGTCGGGGAAACAGGCTACGCGCATCGGGGCAAGCCTACACCCTGACGGTTCCTCGAGGCTACGTTTGCTCGAATAATTATGGGGCGAACCAAAAAACTGCAGCTTGCAGCCAGTTGTGGCCATCTGTGGTTTATCCGGCTTCGGTCTGCGGAAAACGATTTTGGGAGACACTGATGAAAGTCGTAACGATCATCGCTCGCATTCTGCTGGGACTGGTCTTTGTGGTCTTCGGCGCCAACCTTATCCATCCATTTCTCCCCATGACGATGCCAACCGGGGCTGCGGGACAGCTCATGGCGGGACTTTACGCTTCGCATTTCCTGGTTCTGATTGGGGCGTTTCAGATCATCGGTGGGTTGCTGCTGCTGATCGGACAATATGTGACCCTGGGCCTGGTGATTCTGGGGCCGGTGATCGTTTGCATTGACTTCTTCCATTCGGTGGATGCTCCGAGCGGTTTGCCTTTGGCGGCCGTGGTCACGATCCTTTGGATAGTGGTGGCGATTGCCCACAAGCATCATCTGGCGGGGATTTTCTCGAAGCGGGCGTGAGGCTCGACGAGTGGGGACAACATACTCGATTCACCAAGTTGTGCTGAGATGTCGCGGAGCGCTTTACGAACGTGCCTCAATGTTTTTGCGAAGGAAGATGGTTGCTTGTGGGTTGTTGTTATAGCGTTCGCATGAAACGTACCCACGCTTCTGATATAGAGCCAGGGCAACTTTGAGATCATCCTTGCTATCCAGGTAGATCCAATGCAGACCTGTGCTCCGTGCGAAATCCTCTTGTGCGTCCAGCAGCTTGTCCGCAATGCGATGCCCCCGGGCGATAGGCTGCACGTAGAGACGCTTGCACTCCCCGGCGAACGGAACGGAGCCGAGCTTTCGCAGCACGACACAGCCAACAGCCTTCTCTTCCAGATAAGCCAGCCACACGCCAGAATGCGGGTCGTCGATGATCTCCTGGATCGCTTCGGGAGTGTCCCGCTGGACGACGCTCACCGCCTGGTAATACTCCTCGAGCAGCCGAAGCGCGTCGTCGTTGGATTTGGACAACTGAACGATTCGAACGGAGCAACGTTCAGGTTCCCTCAGGATGAAGCGAATCTTCGAAAACGAGTCGAGCAGGGCATCCCGGTCAGTCGAACTGATGTTAGCCAGCAACCCATGGATCTGTCGTGCCGATTTTTCGTTCAGCCGAGCTACGGCGTCACCTCCCGCACGCGCAAGCGTAAGCAGCTTCTCGCGGCCGTCCTGCTTTGATGCCGTCTGGCGCACAAGCTTTCGCTTGATTAATAGTGCAAGGATTCGACTGATATATCCGGCATCGAGCCCAAGCGTGTTCCTTAAAGAGGAAGCCGTCAGTTCGGGACCGGCTCCGATCTCATACAAGATGCGGGCTTCTGTAAGCGAAAAGTCATCGTCCAGGTGCCGCTTTCGCAACAGGCCGAGCCGCGCCGTATAGAAGCGATTGAATTCCCGCACTGCAGAAACCTGTTCCTCGTTCCTGATGTTGCTGCCCGCCATGAAAGGAGTCTAAGTGCAAATAGTTGCTAAAAGCAAGTATTCGCGGCCCGATTGCGTACGGGATTTGTGAGCCAAGTAAAGTAAGCTGATACCGTGCCGCTCGGTGTGGTCGCCGTCCAAGAACTCTGCCTGGCGTGGCTATTCCCTTCAGACCTGGTCTCGGATCGTTGCCTTTGCTGGTATGCCAGACTGGCTTTGGCGAACGGGCTTGTGGCGATGCATGTTCGACAAATTCTGAAATGCGTTATCGTAGGCGAGGATGTCAAAGGCCTTGGGTTCATTTACGAGAGGGATGTGAATGACGCGGAGCACTTTACTTTTTTATGTTCCGGCATTGTTTACAACTTTGCTCACGATTGGGATTGGCGGTATCCTGGCAGCGATTGCGTGGCTTCAGGTTCTTCTTGAACCTCCTGCGGAAGCTCCCCGCAGGATCGAAACAGGACTGCTGGCGTTGACTGGCGCTGTAGTGGTGGATGTGATTGCGATGCCAGCCCAGTGGGGCTTTTCCGACGCTGAGAAATCAACGGTTTGGTTCCTGCTGTTGATGGCGAGCTTCGCATTTGCGATCGCGAGCAGGTATTTTGTCCGCCGAAATTCCGGGCCGGGGAGACGCCTGGTGAAGATTGGGGCTAATATACTAATCGTTTGTGATTTCCTCGGCTTGCTGGGTATTATTTCGGGCCTTCCCAAGCTGTGACGTCCGCGGTGAACAGGCCTCTGTCTCGGGTTGAAGCCCTGGGCATCTTGCGATTCGGTTTCGCAACCTACAGCGGCAGCACGGACTGGCGCTGCTGGAGGAAGCGGCGGATGGCGGGGTCGGGTTCGAGGCCTATCGCGATTTCATAGGCGTGGCGGGCTTCGGTGCTGGCTCCGGTTCTGGCGAGCAGATCGGCGCGGGCGGCCCACCAGGGCTGGTACTCGGCGAGGCGCGGGTCGGCGGCGAGATGGTCAATGGCCTCGAGCGCGGCGGCGGCTCCCTCGGTTTCGGCGATGGCGAGGGCGCGGTTGATGGCGACCACTGGGGATTCGGTGAGCGCGAACAGTGCGTCGTAGAGCTGGACCACTTCTTCCCAATTGGCCTGTCCGGTGAGGTGACGGCAAACGTGCGCCGATTGCAGGGCGGCTTCGAGCTGATAGCGTCCGACGCGGCCGAGGGCGCTGGCCTGGCGGAGCAGGGTTTCGGCTTCGGTGATTTTTTCTGGACTCCACAAATCAGGGTTTTGGTCGGCGAGTGGAACGTATTCGCCCCCGGGATTGCGGCGCGCGGGACGGCGGGCTTCGGCGTAGAGCATAAGGGCGAGCAGCCCGAGGGCTTCGGGCTCCTGAGGCAGGAGTTCGTTGATGAGGCGGGCAAGGAAGAGAGCTTCGTCTGTGAGATCGCGACGCGCGGGGTCGGTACCGCTGGGGTCGATCCAACCTTCGGTGAAGGCGGCGTAGATGGCGTCGAGGACGGTCTCGAGGCGGCTGGGAAGCTCCTCGCGCTCGGGAACTTTGAAGGGGATGCCGGCGTGGCGGATCTTTTCTTTGGCGCGGACGAGCCGCTTGCCCATGGCGGCTGGAGATGTGAGGAAGGCGGAGGCGATTCTTGCGGCGTCGAGGCCGAGGACTACCTGCAGGATGAGTGGAGCGCGAGTGGCGGCGTCGATGGCGGGGTGCGCGCAGACGAACATGAGGGCGAGCCGGCGGTCGGGGATCTCCGGGCCAGCGGTGTCGAGGTCTTCGGCCATTGCGCGCAACTCTTCGCCGGCGATGTCATGTCGGAGCTGTCCGCGGAATGTGTCGATGGTTTTTCGGCGGGCGACGGTGAGGAGCCATGCTTCGGGATTTGCGGGGCACCCGCTGCGTGGCCAATCGGCGAGCGCGGCGGCGAAGGCCTCAGAGAGGGCGTCCTCGGCGGCGGCCACATCGTGGGTGCGCGCGGCGAGAAAGGCGACAAGCCTGCCGTAGCTGCGACGCGCTACTGCTTCCGCGATGGTGTGCACGTGAGCCTGGCTGCCACTGCGTGTCTCATGGCTGGAGTTCACGCCGCGGACTCGTAGCAGAGGTAGACCTTTCCGTTGTTAAATGTCCTGGTCTTTGCGAGTTTGAGGGTGAGCTGCTTTTGCATACCGTCGAACATTGAGCGCCCGTTGCCGAGAGCGACGGGATCGACCATCATCTGGTACTCGTCGATGAGGTTTTCGAGCGCGAGCTGCGCGACGATGCTGCCGCTGCCGAGGATGGCCATGCCGGGGCCGGACTCTTCTTTCATTTTTCGGATTTCGGAGACGAGGTCGCCCTTTACGAGCCTGGTGTTGTTCCACGCGGCATTGTCGAGGGTGCGCGAGAAGACGACTTTCCTCATGCTGTTCATTCCGGCGGCCACGGAAGGGTTGTGCTGGTCGGCCATGGGCGTGGGCCAGTAGCTTGCCATGAGCTGATAGGTGATCCTGCCGAAGAGTAACTCGCCTCCGCCGCTTGCGTTCTCGGCTACGAAGGCTGCGTATTCGGGGTCGTCGTTGCCGTTGCGTGCCCAGCTGAAGTTGCCGGTGGCGTCGACGAAGTATCCGTCGAGCGTTACGTGATTGAAGACGATTAATTTGCGCATGGTGCTTCTCCCCTTTCCTGGTTCAGGTGTAGGTGGGACTTATTCTGGGCCGGATAATTCGGCCAGCCGGTCGGAGATGGTTTTGTCGCTGAGCGGGCGCACCTCGACGGTGCCGTGCAGAGAGGTTGGACTGCGAGCGGCCCATGCGATGGCGGCGTCGAGGTCGGGGACTTCGATGATATGGAAGCCGCCGAGCTGCTCCCTTGTGTCGGCGTAGGGCCCGTCGAGCACCTGCGACTTGCCGTTCGCGACCCGTACGGTCGCCCCTGTGGAGGTAGGTTGGAGGCCGGCGCTGGTTTTTAGAACGCCGGCGTTTGCCATTGCCTCCATGAAGGCCCGGTAGGCTCCGAGCCAGTGTTGTTTTTCTTCCCGCGTCAGGAGGGGCCAGCCTTGTTCGCATACATAGTCCATCAGGATGTATTTCATTTTGGGACCTCCTGGGCTTGAGTGACGTTTCACAATCGCGCGATGTGAACAATTGCGGTGATGACTTTTATGGCCATCCGGCGCGAGGGGCCGGCGCTTCGACGGTGAGCACCTGGCCAGTGCGCTCGCTCGCGACAGCGGCGACGTTCTCCATGCCCCGCCACTCGTTTGCTACAACGAATAACGTCATTTTGTCCGCGCCTCCCAACGTACACGAGAAGCAGCCGCGGTCAAGGTGGACTGTCTGCAAGACCTCACCGCCTTCGCGAACGCGCACGCAACGCTTGTTAGGGACGTCGGCGTACCAGACGGCGTTTTCGGCGTCGATGCAGATGCCGTCGGGGTAGCCGTCGTCGAGCGCGGCCCACACCCGCCGGTGGGACAGACTACCGTCCGCCGCGATGTCGAAGGCAGTGAGGCGGTGGCCATGGGACTCGGCGATGATGAGGGTTTTGTTATCGGGCGTTATGGCCGTGCCATTTGGGAAGGCGATGCCGTCAGCTACCTGCCGGGCCGTGCCGTCGGGGGTGACGAGGGCGATGATTCCGGGACCTCCGTTGACGTAGATGTTGCCGCGTCCGTCCACGACGATCTCATTCCAACCGTGATTGGAGAGGCTGGTGAGATCGGCGTGGGTGACGAGCGAACCGTCAGGTTCGCGGCGGAGGAGCAGGCCCGCATTACCAGACACGATGAGCAGGCGTCCGTCGGGCAGCCAGTCGATGCAGAATGGGAGGCCGAATGAACCTCGGACAGCCACTTCCCGGTTGCCGTTGAGATTGACGGCGAGGATTTCCTGCGCGCCCCAGTCGGAGAGCCAGAGACGGTTCTCGTGCCAGCGCGGGGATTCCCCCATGGCGAGGCCGGTAATGAGGGTTTGAGGGTCAGACGCTACAGGTGTCGGCATTATTGCCTCCGCTCTGCTTCGGTTCCTGCGGCGGCCATGCTCCAGATGGGGCGGACTTCGACTGCTCCGTGATTAACGGCGGGACAGCGAGCGGCCCAGGAGAGCGCGGAGTCGAGATCGGGTGCGTCGATGAGGTAGTAACCGGCGAGCTGCTCCTTCGAGTCGATGTAAGGGCCGTCGAGCGTCTGCGGCTTGCCGTTGGCGGCGCGAACGGTGGTTGCGGTGGAGCTTGGCTGAAGGCGGTTTGAGCCTTTGAGGACGCCGGCTTGCGTGAGGGCCTCGCTGTAGGCCATGTATGCGGCCATTCCCTGCTGCTGTTCGGCTTGCGTCATTTTTGGCCAGCCTGCCTCGTCTGCGTAAAGCACCAATAGATATTGCATGGGAAATCTCCGTGAATGGATTGTAGGCGGAGTTTTATGTCCGTCACTACCATGACGTTTGGGGGGCGTGGATTTGGACAGAACTTCTATGGAACTTTGGCGGCTGACGCGGCGTACTCATCCTTAATTTGAATTTGTTTTGGAATGGGGGTCACCATGAGAGTGCGCGGACGGTGTTTTTTGGTTGCTGCTGTAGCGGGTTTGTTGGCGGCTGTTCTGTATGGCGGCAGCGGGGTGTCCTTTGCTCAGGACTCGGATGTGAATCTTGCGCTGCATGCTAATTCTCATGCCAGCGCTGCAAATATTGGCCTGCCTGCTTATCCGGGCGCGACTCTGTACAAAGATCCGGACAGCAAAGGCGACGACTCCGCTGCTGATATTGGTATTACGTTTGGCGACTTTCACTTCAACGTGATGGCTGTGAGCTATGTGACTAAGGACTCGGCGGCGCAGGTGCTGGATTTTTATCGCAAGCCGCTGTCGCATTACGGAGAGGTGCTGGAATGCGACCACGGCAAGCCGGTTGGCAAACTCACGATTACGGATACCGGACTTACCTGCTCGGATGCGCGTGGCGGCGATGTGCAGATAGAAGGCCACGCGAATTCCTCGACGGATCACGAGCTGCGCGCGGGCTCTCCGCATAAGTACCGCATTGTCGGGACCGATGACTCGAAGGCGGGATCGACGCACTTTGGACTGGTCTATCTTGAGCTGCCAAAGGGCAAGGATGGGAAGGCGCAGTAGCTTTGACGGCGTGCGGTGACGTACACTTTTCCCTTTCCGGGGCCGCGCCTCGAAGAGGTCCACTGGATGTCACGCAGGAATGATTCAGGATGCTGGTTCGACCGCTGTTCTTTGATGGTGCTGCTGCTCGGAGTTCTGGGAGCTTTCCTTATCTCTCGACCGATGGTGGCGGCGCAGACTTCTGCCGCCTCGGCACAGGGAACACAAACCGACTCTGCGTGGGTGCTCTCAACCTCTGATTTCGACAACCGCTTTGAAGCTGAACCCTATGTCGGCAATGGCCACATCGGGCTGCGTATTCCGGCGGCGGGTATGGGGTTTCTGGGAAACCTGGGCAAGGTTGGGTGGCCGCTGGGCACGGAACGCGTTGCCTCCGCAATCGCCGCAGGTGTGTACGCCAAGGTTGCCGATGGCACGTTTTACCACGATCCGAAGGATGCTATCGCCCTGATCCCGACCTGGTCCACGCTGACCTTCGCGGATGCTTCGGGCGCCTACTCTCCGGCCACTGCGTTAGCGAGCAACGTCAGCGGGTATCACCAGGCACTCGACCTGCGCACGGGGATTGTCACTACTTCGGGAACCTGGACTTCGCCGACCGGACACAAAACGCGCTTTCTTTATCGCGTGGGCACGGACCGCGCGCGTGGGCATATCGCTGTCGTCACACTGGAACTTACGCCGCTGTGGACGGGAACGGCCACGGTAAGCAGCGTTCTGGATGGCGCCGGCGCGCGGCGCATGGATGCGGTGTCTGACGGCGTTGATCTTCCGACGCAGACGATTTACGTCAACACCAAAGCGAAAGGGACGAATATTCCGGTTGCAGAATCGGCCACGCTGCACAGCTCGTGTGTGACATCGCCTGCGCAGCAGAGTCCACAAGTTTCCGGGACGGCGGCTGAGGATGTCACTTTCCACGCGCAGGCAGGACGGACATGCACGTTCGTGAAATTTGTCGCGGTGGTGACGGGACGCGAGTCCGCAGCCCCGGAGGCGGAGGCGCGCAAGGAATCTCGGCAGGCGGCGCGGCGGGAGTTGGCTGCTTTTGAGCGGGAGAATCGCGCGGCGTGGGATGCGGTGTGGAAGGCGGATATTCTTGTCGACGACAATGCGGCGCTGCAGCAAGCTATCCGCGCCAGCGAGTACACGCTTTACGCCAGCATCGCGGCGGACAGCCCCGACAGCCTTGGCCCTTCGGGCCTTTCGAGCGACGGCTATGCGGGGATGGTCTTCTGGGACGCGGACACCTGGATGTTTCCTGCGCTGCTGGCTCAGCATCCCGATTTAGCCCGTGTGATGGTGGATTACCGTTCGAACACGCTTCCGGCCGCGCGAAAGAACGCTGCCGATAACGGCTATAAGGGCGCGTTGTATCCGTGGACGAGCGGACTTTCGGGAGATATGGGCGATGAGTGCTACGGCGCGGTGACGAACGCTCAAGGCAAAGTGACTGCTGACCCGAACAAGAGCTGCACGCAGCAGCTCCACTTGCAGGCCGACGTTGCTCTGGCCCAGTGGGATTATTACGAAGCCACGGGCGATAAACGCTGGCTGGCTCAACGAGGATGGCCAGTGCTGCAGGCGGTCGCCGAGTTCTGGGCGGATAAGGCGACTCCCGTGGCGGAGGGATACGCGATCACGCAGGTTCAGACGCCGGACGAATATGCCACGGATACGGACAACGATGCTTACACCAACGCCGCAGCTTCGCTCGAACTGAAGGCGGCGACGAACGCCGCGGGCATCCTGGGCAAGCAAGCGCCGCCCGCGTGGCTGACGATTGCCAGCGGCCTCATCAAGACGATGCCGCTCGATACTTCCCTGAATATTTATCCCGAGCACGCGGGTTATACGGGACAGAAGATCAAGCAGGCGGACGTGGTTATGCTTACCTATCCGCTGGATTTTTCCATGCCTCAGTCCGTCGGCATCAACAACCTCAACTACTACGCGCCTCGCACCGATGTAGACGGCCCAGCGATGACGGACGCTATTCACTCGATTGCCGCTGCTGCGCTCGATGTTCCCGGTTGCTCGGCCTACACGTATATGGTGCGCAGCTACAAGCCGTTCCTTCGCGAACCCTATCTTCAGTTCTCGGAGTTTGCGCCGGTGAAATTGTCTGCGACTGCGTACGATTTCCTTACCGGGGTGGGCGGCTTTATGCAGGAGTTCCTCTATGGCTTCTCCGGCTTTCGTCAGCTTGCGGGTACTGTGCGGCTCGATCCCAGTCTGCCGCCGCAGCTTGCTGGAATTACTCTGCGCAACATGACGTGGCAAGGCCGCACCTTTACTGTGCACATCGGGCCAAATGAAACAAGCGTTACGCTCAAATCAGGCGACTCACTTCCGGTGCTCACGCCCGGCGGGGCGAAGACGGTGCGGCCAGGCGCTGCGCTTATTCTCCCGACGCGACGCGCCGATCGCCAGCCTACCGACGATCTGAGCCGCTGCCGTCCGATCACGGCGAGCACTTCCCTTCCGGGATCGCCGCCGGTCGCTGCGGTGGATGGCAGTCCGGCGACGGCGTGGGTTGCCGCGGAACCGCGGGCCACGCTTACGGTGACTCTGGCGGCTCCCGTTGAGCTGGGAAAGATGAAGGTGCTTCGTGGAAGCGGCGATTCATTTGGCTATTCGGTTGAGGCGTCTCTCGATGGCGTGAAGTGGACGACTGTTCACACGGTGCCTGCGGCTTCATCTGCGGCCGACGAGTTTTCTTTGCCAGCGGTGCGGGCGAAATCTGTGCGGCTGGTGTTTGATGGCGTTGGCAGCGCGAATGCTCCCAGCATTGCTGAACTCAGCGTTTTTTCGAAGAAGCCTTGAAGAATATCGATTGCGGAATCTCGCACACAAGTTGAGCTCAATGCATAGAAATAGCTCTTTTTATTTGCGGGTGCGGGCTATTTCCGGGGATTCGTCGGATTCGGTCCGGGCGGCTTCGGCTTCCAGGTGATTCACGGTGAGGCCATCCTTCAACAGGTTGAAGGCCTGCTCGGGCGTGTCGGCGAACTGGAAGAGTTCGAGATCGCGGGGTGAAATGGTTCCCTTGTCGACGAGCGCCTGGAGGTTGATGACCTCGTTCCAGTAGGACGAGCCGTAGACGACAACCGTCATTTTCTTGGCAAGCTTCTGGGTTTGCGCGAGGGTCAGGATTTCGAACATCTCGTCGATGGTGCCGAAGCCTCCCGGGAAGACTACGAGCGCCTTGGCGAGGTAGGCGAACCAATACTTGCGCATGAAGAAGTAGTGGAACTCGAAGTTGAGCGACGGAGTGATGTAGGGGTTGGGGTACTGCTCGAAGGGCAGGCGGATGTTGAGTCCGATGGTTTTGCCTCCGGCCTCGTAGGCTCCGCGGTTGGCGGCCTCCATGATGCCGGGGCCTCCGCCGGAGGTTACGACGAAGCGGTGACGGCGGTCCTTCAGGGTTTTTGTCCACCGGGTGAGCAGGTAGGCGAGCTTGCGGGCGTCCTCGTAGTAGCGGGCCATTTCGACTTCGGATTTAGCGCGGCGGAGGCTTAACTCGCTGGCGGTTCCCTGATCGATGTCGGGCTGCCGAGCGGGTTGCTCGTGCTGCGGTGCCCGCTGGACGGAGCCGGTATTTTCGAGCAGCTCGAGCTCGTGGCTGGCTTCATCGAAGGCATGAAAGCGAGCCGAGCCGAAGAAGACGACGGTGTCGCGGATGCGCTCGCGGCGGAAGCGGGCGAGCGGCTCAGAATATTCGGACAGGATGCGAATGATGCGTCCGTCAGGACTGTTGAGGAAGGGAGGATTTTCGTAGGCGAGCGGGGCACTGTTGAGTCGATCAGGTGTTTTGCGGGGCATGGCTTAGAATTTCTTACCTCAGATCTTTGAGACCCATACTTCTACTGGTTTCATTTAACCTCAGCGCTGCTTGTAATGGATAGCGTCGAGAATGCCGATCCAGATGTTGAGAAGGCCGAGACCGGAGACGATACCGCGGGTGGCTCCGTTCAAGGCCAGCGGCAGAAGATGAGGGACGAGCAGAAGCAGGCGGTTGCTGTTCCAGAAATGCGTCCAGGGAAGGACGATGAGGACCAGTCCGAGATAAACGCGGACGAGCACACGCACGGAAAGCTCGAGGTATCGCAGCCAGAGCGGAGTTTGCCCGGGAGGGGGCCTGCGTCTGCCGGGGTCTGGAGGCGGGTGCGGGTTCGTGGACAGAGGAGATGAAACCCGCTTGTCCGGCGGAAACAGATTCTGCTGCTGCGTCATGCGATGGTTCGATTCTAAATGGGAACGGGTTACAAGGGCTCAGGGCTCAGGGTTCAGGGCTCAGGGATTATGTAGAGACTTTGCGAGCCGGAAGCTGGTCGAGGATGCTTGGCGGCGGCCTGATGCTACTATTTCTTGATTGTCATTCCAGGTTCATGGCGCGATCTTGGGTTGTCCGGTATCCCACAGTTATGAGCGGTCGATCGACACTGAGGATGCACTTCTCCGAAGCGGTTGCCCGTTGAACGTGTTTGCGAGGCGGCCGCGTGCGATCTAACTTCTGGCGGCGACTCTTCAGCTTTCCAGCCATGCTGATGGCGATACTTTTCGCGTCGCCGTTCTTTGCGTCGCTGGACGTGCAGCGTGGCGGTCCGGTGATGCGTGATCCGGATATCTGGTGGCACCTGCGCAACGCTCAGATTCTGCTTTCTACGCATCACTTCATTCGGCAGGATCTTTATTCCTTCACTACAAGCGGTCAGCCGTGGATCAATCCCGAATGGCTCGCAGAGATTCCTTACTATTTTGGCTTTCGCCTCTTTGGAGAACGCGGCATTTTTCTGGTGATGCTGGCGGCGGTCGAGTTATTTATTGCCGGGATGCTGGTGCGGTGCTATCTCCGCTCGCGGGACATCAGCTCGGCGTTTCTGGCGACGTGGATCGCGGTGCTGCTGGCGGCGGTGAATATCGGGCCGCGCACGATTCTGTTTGGCTGGCTCTGTTTTCTGGGGGAGATGTTTGTTCTTGAAGCATTTCGCCGTGGGCGGGACCATCTGTGGCTGCTGATTCCAATCTATGCGCTGTGGATCAACCTGCACGGGTCATGGCTGATTGGTTATGCCTTCTTCGTGCTCTTCGTGGCGTCGGGGACGGCGGGTGGGACGTGGGGCAGCATCGAGGCTGTGAAGTGGACTCCGGCCCAGCTCAAGAAACTGATGGCGGTTGGCGCGGCCAGCGTTGCGGCGCTGTTCGTGAACCCTTATGGGTGGCGACTGGTGGCGTATCCCTTCAATATGCTGCTGCATCAGCGGCTCAACCTGGCGGTTGTAGATGAGTGGCGCAGCGTGAGCTTCCAGAGCTTCTACGGCGTGGTGGTGTTTGTACTGGCCTCGGCGATGCTGGTGTTTACGCTGGCGCGACGGCGATCATGGCCGCTATACGAATTGCTCTTTGCGCTGCTCGCCGTTTACGTTGGGCTTTCTCACAAGCGATTTCTGTTTCTTATCGGCATGATTGTCTGCCCGATGATGACGGTCGAATTGGCCGGCCTGGTGTTCGCGCCTTACGACGCGAAGAAGGACAACAAACAGGTGCTGAATGTTGTTCTAATGGCGGGTTTTTTATTCTTCGCGATTCGGCATGTTCCGACCTCGGCGAAGCTGCATGTGGCCGAGGCGGAGTATTTTCCGGTAAAAGCTCTGCCTGCGCTCGAGAACAGCTGTTCGGGAGAACATACGCTCAATCAATACGAGTGGGGCGGTTTTTTGATCTGGCATGCGCGCGGCACGCCGGTTTTTGTCGACAGCAGGACGGATATTTTTGAGTATTACGGAGTACTCGCGGATTATCTGAAAGCGGCGAACATGGATGACTCGCTGGCGATTCTTGATCGCTACCGGGTGGGTTGTGTGCTGCTCAGTCCGGGCTCGCAGTTAGTCTACCTGCTTCAGCACACGCCCGGGTGGCGGACGCAGTATGAAGATGGTACGGCGACGCTGCTGGTTCGTGCGCGCTGATCGGGCATCGCCAGGGCGGGATCAGTGGTGCCTGCCGCCTCCGTGCCCGCCTCCGTGACCGCCTCCGGAGTGTCCGTTTGAGTGGCCGCCGCCGAATGAATGATGGCCGCCTACGCCGAAGCCTTTGGGAGCTTTGTAGGCTTTGGGGGCCTTGAAGCTTTCGTGGCCGAAGCTGCTGGAGTTGTGTCCGCTGCCGAAGAGGTGGAATCCACCGGAATGGGATGACTTGTTGGAGGAACCAATGAAGCTGTTTCCTCTATAGGCGGTGGAAGAGCGCTGTCCGAAATTGTTGCGGTCGAAGCCCGATGATGGGGCGCGGTAGGCCTGGGAGCCGTAGTTCGATCCATGCGCCGGACGGATGTACGACTGCGATCTATTAAAGGATATGTTGCGGTCGTAGGCCTGGAGCGAGCGGTTCTGGGTGTAGCCGGTGCGGTTGGCGAAGGGCGAGACCGATCTGTTGTAGGGTCCGTAGTTTTTGCGACCGTATGGCTGCTGGGTGCGGTATGCGGAGGTCTGGTAATTGCGGTTGTAATTTTCGCGAGGCCAGTTCCCTGCGTACTGGGACTGGTTTCCGGAGTAGCGAGACTGGGAGCGATTGAAGTTCTGGCCGTAGCCGCGATCATAGCCGCGACCGTAACTGCGGTTATAGCCGGCGAGCTGACGGTGAGGCGCCATGTAGGCGCGTGGGCCGCCGTAGCGGAGTCCCCAGTCGGCGACGGACGGACTGTTGGAGTAGTAGTCAGAGTGGTTGAAGAGCAGGTTCTGGGTGAGCCAGTTGAGTCCCCAACCGATCAGGCCGAATGGGGTGTGGTTGAAGGCCGACATTACCATTCCGAGGCCAAACTGGACGGCCGATGAACCAAACGAGGAATTAAAGAAGGAACCGAGCGCGCCAAGGAGCGAGAAGCCGGGATAGGGCGTGACGGGCTGTCCGTAGACGGCCCACGGATTGTAGGCGGGCACATAGACTACTTGCGGATTCGCCGGCGCGAGTTGAATGTAGCCCTGGTTGTAGCTGACGTCTTCCTGCGGAGTGCTTTGGAGGTTTCCGGCGGCCTGGGCGCGCTGGCGCATGATCTGAATGGCCTGAAGGACGTCCTGCGGCTGATTGTAATAGGCGTTGCCGAGGGCGGCGGTCCACTGGCTGTTCTGATCCATTTCGGCGAGGACCTGGGGAAAGGCGGTGAGGGCTTTCACGCTTGGATCCCAGTTTTGCAGGCCGGCTCCGTAGGCGATTTGATCGGGAGAAGCATTGCCCTGCGACTGACGCCAGCGGTCGGCGGCGGCAACCTGGTTGGGGTAGGTGGAGGCGGCGAGCATGAGCGCGACCAGCGAATCGGGATTGAGGGCGATGGGCGCGACGAGTTGTTCAAGCTGCGCGGGGCCGAGGGGTTGTGGCTGTCCGTAGCCGGGTTGGGCTTGATCGTAAGCGGGTTGTCCGTAGTCTGACTGCTGGGCTGGATCGTATTGGCCGCTATAGGAATAAGGTTGCTGCGGACCGGGGTAAGGCTGCTGCTGGGCGAATAGATCTGCCTGGGAGATGGGCAGTAGAAGCAGACCCAGGGCCAGGGCTGTGAGGCGTTTCAGAGCCGAGGATGAGGATTGAGGGGTGGCGGACTCATCAGACGGCGGGCCGGAATGGCCGGCAGCGGGCAGGTTGCCAGGTAACATGTTCCCTCTCAGTGGCCTGGAAAGGGTTGAAACCTCTAGCATGTATGGTTCAAACCTGTGTTCGGGCCGCGGCAGATGGATCCCCTGTGCAGGTCGACAATCTGCTGTTCCGTTCCTTGGCCGGTTTTGGCGCCCTTGTTTGCCAATGTACGGCCGAGCAACAGACTCCTACATTAGAACACTAAACTTGCGACGTAGTTTTCGGGGATTTTGGGCAAGTTTTTGGGAATGCTGGCGCTGGAGCGAGATGCCACATCACCAACGACTTGGAACCTGGCCGGAAGGCTGTACTTCCTTGCGAAGTACAGCCTTTGGGCGCGGGAACTACTTTTCCTGCGCCGTCTGACGTTTGGGGCGGCGGTTGGCTTGCAGGACCTTCTTGCGGAGGCGGAGGGATTTGGGGGTTACTTCTACCATCTCGTCTTCGGCTATGAACTCGATGGATTGTTCGAGGTTCATGAGGCGGGGCGGGGTGAGGCGGACGGCTTCGTCGGCGGAGGAGGCTCGCATGTTGGTGAGCTTTTTTTCGCGGACGATGTTGACGTCGAGATCGTTGTCGCGGGAGTGTTCGCCGATGACCATGCCTTCGTAGACTTCGACCCCGGGCGGGACGAAGAGGACGCCGCGGTCCTGGAGGGCGTCGAGCGCGTATGCGGTGACGGTGCCGGTGCGGTCGGCGATGAGCGCTCCGGTGGGGCGCTGGGGGATCTCTCCCTGATAGGGCGTGTAGCCGTCGAAGAGCGAGTTCATGACGATGGTTCCGCGGGTTTCAGTGAGGAGCTCGCTGCGGAGACCGATGAGGCCGCGCGAGGGGACGCGGAATTCGAGGCGGACGCGGCCGTGGCCGTGCATCTTGATCATCTCGCCCTTGCGAGGCCCGAGGCGCTCGATGACGGTGCCGATGAAGGTGTCGGGAACGTCGATGGTGAGGTGCTCGACGGGCTCCATGACCTTGCCGTCGATGGTGCGGGTTACGATTTCGGGGCGGCCTACCATGAGCTCGAAGTCTTCGCGGCGCATCATTTCAATCAAGATGGCGAGCTGAAGTTCGCCCCGGCCGAGAACTTTAAAGCTGTCGGGGCTTCCGGTCTCTTCGACTCGAATGGAGACGTTGGTGAGCAGCTCCTTATCGAGGCGCTCGCGGAGGTTGCGCGAGGTTACGTATTTGCCTTCGCGCCCGGCCATGGGGGAGTTGTTGACGGAGAACTGCATGGCGATGGTCGGCTCGTCAATAACTATAGGAGGCATGGGCGACGGGGTTTCGATGCTGGTGATGGTTTCGCCGATGGTGATGCCAGTGACTCCGGCAACGGCTACGATGTCGCCGAGTTCGGTCTCGGTAATGTCGGTGCGCTTGAGGCCGGAGAAGCTGAAGAGCTTGGTGATGCGTGTTTTTTCCAACGAGCCGTCGAGCTTGGAGATGTATACGTCATCTCCGGTGCGGAGGGTTCCGTTGAAGACGCGGGCGATGCCCAGGCGTCCTAGATAATCGGAGTAGTCGAGGTTGGTGACCTGCACCTGAAGAGGCGCGCTGGCGTCTCCGCTGGGGACGGGGATGGTTTCGAGAATCTGCTCGAAGAGTAATTGGAGATTTTCGCCGGGGGTGGCGATGTCTTTGGTTGCGGTGCCAAGCTTGCCGTTGGTGTAGAGGACGGGAAACTCGAGCTGGTCTTCGTTGGCGTCGAGGTCGATGAAGAGGTCGTAGACCTCGTTCAGAACTTCCTGCGGGCGCGCGTCGGGACGGTCGATTTTGTTGACGGTGAGGATGACGGGCAGGCCGGCTTCGAGGGCCTTCGAAAGGACGTAGCGGGTTTGCGGCAGGGGGCCTTCGGAGGCATCGACGAGGAGCATGACGCCGTCGACCATCTTGAGAGCGCGCTCGACTTCACCGCCGAAGTCGGCGTGACCGGGCGTGTCGACGATGTTGATCTTCTGATCGTGGTAGAAGATGGCCGTGTTTTTGGCGAGGATGGTGATGCCGCGCTCGCGTTCGAGTTCGTTCGAGTCCATGACGCGCTCGGCGACGGCCTCGTTGGCGCGGAAGGTTCCGGCCTGGCGAAGCATGGCATCGACGAGGGTGGTTTTGCCGTGGTCTACGTGGGCGATGATGGCGATGTTGCGGATAGTGCTCACAGGGATTTCCTAATCTCTTTCTGTTTGTGGTTCGAGCGCGATGGCTCGGATTGATTCGCTTAACGCGCGCGATCTTCGTCAATCGCCGCGAAGACTCGGGCGAGATCGATGTGGATGGGCGCTGCCGTGAAGCCGGCGGTTTCGGTCCATTCTCCGGTTGAGCAGTCAAAGCCCTTGCGCGCAGCGGGATCGACCACCCAGATATTCTTAACGCCCATGCGGCGGTAGTCTTCGAGGCGCTCGGAGTAGCGCGGGACGCGGTCTTCAGGTGAGAGAACTTCGACGACAGCTAAGGGCGGAGTCAGGATGATCTGCTCACGAGGGGCGCTTACGGAGACAATGGCAATATCGGCGATGCGAAAGCGAGTGGGCGACGCCTGGATGCGAATTTCAGGAACGGCGCGGATTCCCCATTCATTCCGGTGCTGTCTTAGCCATGCCAGGATTTCAGCTTGCACCGTTGCATGATCTAACTCACCCAAATTTCTCTCCTCGATACGGCCGTCCACGTAGTCGCAATCCGGGCGATAGCTCGTATGCAGATACTCGCTGACGGTGATCGGAAGTGGGGTTGCGGTTGCCATTGGGTTCAGTTGCCGGAAGAGCCGCCAAAGCGCAGGCCCGGCTGATTCTCTGCCTTATTAGTTTAGCAGCGATGGGGGGATTTACTCGTATTTCAGCGATTCGACGGGGTCCATTTCCGCGGCGCGGTTGGCGGGGAGGGTTCCGAAGATGATGCCGATTGCGGCGGAAGTGACGAGCGCGATCACAATGGACCACGGGCTGATTGGAACGTTGAACGAGGTAAAAAGACGCGCCGAGATAGGGAGGGCCAGTCCGATGAGGGCTCCTACGGCACCTCCGCTGAGTGAGATGAAGACGGCTTCGATGAGGAATTGCAACTTGATTTCGCGAGCGGTTGCGCCGAGCGCCTTGCGGATGCCAATTTCGCGGATGCGCGAGCGGACAGTAGCCAGCATGATGTTCATAATGCCAACGCCGCCGACGGCCAGCGTGACGGCCGAGACAAGCAGGAGCAGAACGGTGAGCGCGTTCGCGACGAGGGCGGCGGTGGTGAGGACGGCGGTGAGGGTTGTGGCCGTGTAAACGGAGTTGGGCTGGTGGCGCGATTGCACGATGGCGGCGATTTCCCTTGCCGCCTCTTCCACGTCGTTGCGGTCGCGAATGGAGAAAAAGATGTCCTTTACGTTGTCGGTTCCGGTGAAGTAGCGGGCTACGGAATATGGAATGAGGACGGTTTCGTCATCGATCTCGGTCGAGCCGAAGGTGTCGACGCTTTCCTTAAAGGTTCCAATGATGGTGAAGGGAATGCCGCGGAGCTGAAAGGTCTGATTGATGGCGGCGTCGGAGCTGCCGAACATCTGGCGGGCGAAGGGGGCGGTGACGACAGCGACCTTGGTGTGGGTCATTTCGTCTTCGTCATCAAAGAAGCGCCCGGTTAAAACCACCAGGTTGCGCACCTGCCGGTATTCGGGGCTGACGCCGAGAACCAACACGTCTTTAACAATGCCACCGCCGAAGCTGACGCGGTCGTGCATCTGGAGCAGAGGCGAGGAGTAGGCGACGGCCGGCACCTGCTCCTGAACGGCAAGCTCGTCGTCGTGGGTCAGAAAATCATTGTTGACGGTAGTATTGCTGCCGGTGGTGCCTCCGCCCGAGTAGCCGATGTCGACCATATTGGTCCCGATCTTGGAAAGCTCGTCGAGGATATATTGCTTGCCGGTAAGCCCGATGGTGGCAACAAGAATGACAGAGGCGGACCCGATTACCATGCCGAGCGCGGTGAGAGCGAAACGAATCTTGCTCACTTTAAAGCTGTCGATGGCCAGCTTGACGATTTCGCTGAAGACCATGGTGCGCGTGGCGCTTTCCAGGGTTCGCTGGAAGGAGCGTCGGCTGCGATGGACGCGAGGCGGTGGCTGGGTGATGGTGGGATTCATTTCCGTTCTTTTATTGATCCTACTCGCGCGCAGAGGGATTCAAAAGGCGCGACGGGTGGAAGATTTCGTGAAGAAATGCATGACAGCAGGGGCTTGGGCAGCTCAATCCCGACTTCAGAGAAGAACAGTCCCCGAGTTGAAACTAACGTCAATATGTGATGGATGGTGGCCCGTTTGCCGTGATAGGGTTGTTTTCTCCCACGGACCTTCCCCACGGAGGTATCGAATGGCCCCAGACGCGGCGGCTTGTCCGAAGTCTGTGCCGGTTTTCAACTTGCGTCAAAACTGGGAGCTCCCAACCAGGCGCCCTGCTGCCTGTAATCGACGAGGTGTACGCGGTTGCGATCCTGTGGGTCGTGACGTTGGGCCAGGTTTTCTTTCGCTACTACATTTCCCCTCACCAGCCGACGCCAACTCCGCTGCCACAGCGTGGACCATGCGCGGCGATCCCGGCTTCAATCTAACCCTGCACAAGGAGTTGTATGAAGACTGAAGTTTCTGCATTTGCTCCAGGTTCTGCTGCGGCTGCACCGAGGCGGCGCACCTCATGGCTGCGACCGAAGTATCTTCTGTTTGCGTTCATCGCCCTGATGTACGCGTACGTTCTGTGGAACAACGAGAGTTTTCTGTTCAATCCGAAGGACCCGGAATGGACGCACATCCAGTCGTTCAGGTGGTGGCTGCTGCCGCATGGCATGGTCGCCGCGTGTGCGCTTTTTCTTGGGCCTTTACAGTTTTCTGATCGCCTGCGCCGGCGCTTCGCCAAGGCTCATCGTGTGATCGGGCGATTCTATGTTGCGGGGGTTTTAATCGGCGCTCCGCTCGGCATATATATACAGCACTTTGAAGAGCGAATGGGTGGACAGCGATCGTTCACCATTGCTGCCGGGGCGGACGCCGTGCTGTGGATCTTCGCGACAGCGGT
Organism: uncultured Acidobacteriaceae bacterium; assembly: GCA_963743135.1. GTDB lineage: Bacteria > Acidobacteriota > Terriglobia > Terriglobales > Acidobacteriaceae > Silvibacterium. The sequence goes on along the minus strand of CAVUON010000004.1, from coordinate 383,908 downwards.
GGCCATGGCATTCATTCTCCAAGGGAAGGTCCAGCAGCACCGGCAGTGGATGACCCGCAGCTTTGCCTGCGCCCTGATCTTCCTCGAAGTGCGCGCAGTTCTGGGAATCTTCAATTTGCCCGAACGGTTCTCGGAGGTCGTCGTCTGGAGTTGCGTTGCCGCAGCTTATCCTTTGGCGGACTTTGTTCTGCAAGCGCATGAACTTTTTCGCTCACGTGCGACCGCAGCCAAGGCACCCCGGGCCGTGTTGCAGGCCAGTTGACGGGAAGCGTATGCGGCGCAACAGACGCGGCATTGCGCAAATCAACTTCCGACGGGGGACAGTCGCTCAGCAACGTGATCGACAATTGACGATGAACGACGATTTGCCCTTCTGGCGCATTGGTACCATTGCAATGGTCGGGATGAACGACTCCGGCGGGGACTTATGAAACATCTGCATAGATCTGTGCAAATCGCCGTTGCATTGCTGCTGTTTGGAACAATTGGGGTCGCGCAGGAGAAGCCCTTTCCGACGATTTCCACGGTAGACGCAACCTCCATCGCCGGGCGTCCGGTTCAACTCGACGGGCAGGGAAAGCTTTTGCCGTGGCCCATGCCAGAGAATACGGGTTACTCGTATTCTTCCTATTTCCTCACTCAGTGGACCATCCTTTGGGACCAGTACAACCGCCAGCGTCTTCCATATCACTATTGTTGTTTTGACTACGACCGTACTACGTTTGAAATGTTTCCCGACTTACATTGGGCCAATTCAACCGGCTATCTTCGCGCAATGATGGAGGGCTTCATTGAGCGCCTCTATCCTTATACGGGAGATCCGCGCACGCTCACTTTTTTGCAGAGCCTCGTCGATTATGAACTGGAGAACGGCTTAACGCCTGATGACTACGTCTGGGCAGGGGTACCCTATGCTTCCGCGAATCCGGGAGCCACACGCTACACGGGCTGGAGCCAGTTAGGTGAGGACTATATCGAACCGCATGTCGTCGGCGAAGATGGCTACGCGTATCTCCGCCTCTACGAAATGACAGGCAATACAAAATATCTGATCGCTGCGATTCGCTGCGCGGATGCCCTGGTCAAGAATTACAAGACGGGAGATGAGAGCCATTCTCCGTGGCCGGTGCGCTGCTACGCGCGCGATGGTAAATGGGGAACGAGCCAGGCGATGGGCCCATACTCGGCCAACGTCATTGAACCCATTATGCTTTTCGACGAACTGATGCGTCTGAAACAGGGCGATGTAACCGGATATGCGCGCGTGCGAAGCGGCGCCTGGGACTGGTTCAAGAAATATCCCCTGACCAACAACGTATGGGTCGGCTATTTTGAAGACACCGCTCCGAGCATGGACAACATGAATCAGGTTATCCCTCTGGAATTCGCCCGATACGTATTGCTTCACCCGGACAAGGATCCCGAATGGGGCGAACATGCCCGGAAGCTCATCGAATGGGTCAAGACCACTCCGAAGTGGCCTAAGTATGTCGTGCATGGGGCCACTGTCACGACCGAGCAAGGGAACGGGAAGAGTTTTTGCTGCAATTTGCCGAACCAATGCTGTGACAGCCACACAGCCCGACTCGCCGCTGTCGAAGCTCTCTATTACGCAAAGACGGGTGACATTGCGTATCGAGACGCTGCGTTCCGCTCTTATAACTGGGTCACTTATTTCCAGGGACTTTCACTGAATGCTCATGCTCCTTTTGCGGCGCAATGGTGGTTCACCGATCAGTATTCGGATGGTCCCCGACGAATGATGGACGCCTTCTGGGCGGTGCCGGAATGGGCTCCGTCCGATGAATCTCATTTGCTTGGCTCCAGTTCGGTTGTGACGAAGATCAGCTACGGCAAAGGTTCAGTCACTTATTCCACGTTCGACCCGGAGTCTTCCGATGTTCTTCGCCTGGACTTTGTTCCGGATTCTGTCATGGCGAACGGAAGGCCACTCAGCCGCCGTAAAGATCTCGATCAGGCTGGATTCGTGTTTGACGATGGGACCCATGTGCTCCGCATCAGGCACGAGGACGCCCGCGACATCTGCATTGAAGGCAATGGGGGAACCGCTCCGCCACTTTACATAACGTTCGACGATCCGCATTTAGCCGCCGATACAAAGTTGAGTGGACAATATCCGTCCGGCGCAATCGACTGGGGTTCGGAACAGTGGCGGATAAACGTTCCGGAGGGTCGTTTTGGAACCTTTAACCTTGCTCTCGTAAATCCGGAAGCCAATTCTGCACAATTCCGCTTTTACTGGCCGCGGATTTTTATGGGTCTGGATGTTTATAACGGCGGCTCTTCGGATGCGACGGTCACGATCCATTCTCCCGAAATTCGTGAGATATCGTTCACCATTAAGCCGGGAGAACTGCGCCGCCTTCGGACCGATTGGCGCGACGTTAGCTCAAGTGTGGTGTTCGACTTCAAGAATGGAGCGGGACTTCGCTTCGACAATCTCGCTTATCGGCTGGAGTGAGGACGAGGGGAGCAGTCTGCGTCTATGTATTCGGCCTTCAGATGGAGGTTATTCTCCTGGCCACGATGAGTTCCGCGCGTGCCTGTTCTAACTAGCCGAACGGTCGTGAAGACCACAGTGTCACATCAGAATTCAGGCACGCCGTTTTGACTGTTCGTTCGTCTTCGCTGTTCCTGTGCAGACCTCGGTGGGTAAATTCAATCCGTCGTCGTAGTGCGGGAAAGTGGGAGCGCGTCAGCGCTTCCAAGCCGCAGGCGTCTTTTCCGCACTATCTCATGCGGCAACAGTATTCCCCATTGGCCGGTAGTCTTCTCCGCTCGACAGCACAGCCCATGCGATCCGCGCGAGCTTGTTTGCCATGGCGACCACAACAACATTTTTGGGAGCTCTGGCATCGAGCGCGTCGAGCCAGGGCCCGATCGGTGCTCGGTCGCGCTTGATACGCAGCACGGCGGCTCGTGCGCCGTGAATCAGAATCTTACGCAGGTAGCGGTTGCCGCGCTTACTGATGCCGAGCAGCCTCGCTTTACCTCCAGTCGAGTACTGGCGTGGCACGATACCCAGCCACGCAGCGAAGTCCCGGCCCTTGCGGGACGCGGCGCCGTTGCCAATGGCTCCTTGATGAGAAGGAACACCGGGAGGAGCAGGACGCGATCCTCGAACTGGTACCGCTGGTAAAGATCGTCGATCTGGGCGGCGGTGAGTGGCTGGCCGGTAATGGCGTCCACAGGGTTGCGGGCAATGATTTGTGCTTTGGTAATCTTGCAACCCTCGGCCAGGCCTGACGCCAAAGTCGAAATCGGCAGGTCACGCGAACAGTGCGGCTAAAGCGATCTTCAATGCCTCGGCGGCTGTCGCGAGCACGCTGACGGACTTCACCGATTGCGCGATTCCGCCTAATACGCCGTTGAGAGTAATACGGTTGGGCTTTGGCTTCTTCAGTTCCTCAGCGATCACCTGCGCCGACTGCTTCACTTCAGCGGGGTTCTGAAGTGCCTGGGCGTGGTCGTCGAGCGCCTTCATCAGCGCCGCAAGCTGTTCCCGGACGGCGTCGAGTTCGGGAGAAGAAGCTGCCGCGGATGTATGGATCGCAGCCCCTGTTCCGGTGGCCACGTTCGTAGCGGTGAACGAGCCACCTGAGACGATCACCCCCTGATTGTTACCTTCCTGCGGCACGGCTCACCTCCCTCAGCTGGCCTGCTTCCCCGCCATGACGCTGCGGGACGCGATATTCGTCACCTTCTGTTTGAGATTGTCGACTTTTGCGCCTTCTCCGACAGCCAGGTTATCGGTCGTCATCGATCCGCCGGAGACGATGACGCCATTGTTGAGGATCATGGCCTGGCGCTGCTTCAGTTCGCTGACGTCGACATTGTTCTCTTCGAGGAATGTAAGGATCGAGTCGAGGACGTTCTTCTCCAGGACCTTGAAGTACATCTCCTTGTCCAGCTTCTGAAAGTAGCGACGGTACAGCTGCGGGCTGGCCCATTGCCGGCAGGAGAGCGCGGCGCCGTAGTCGAAGCTGGGATCGTCGAGGATCTGCTTCTCTTCCTGCCCGCGCCGCGAGGATGCCTGGATAATCTCCATCACGCGCTGCAGCAGGGCAATCGGCGCCCACACCGTAAGGAAAGGAGCCGCGACGGCGGCCCGAAGCGTTGTCTCGAAGGCACGGCGGAAGGTCAGTCTCGAATCAAGCGAGTCAACGTTGCGGAAGCGGTCGCCGACCGGAGTGAGCAGGAAATAGCTCGCCTCGACGAAGAGGTTGTGGCTGAGCTTGCTGAAACGGAGGAATATGGAGAGCACCTGCTCGCCATTCCAGTCGACAACGCGGATGCAGCGGTAATGGCGCAGCTTCTTCTCGGTCTGCTCGAGCATGGCCTGTTTCATCACCTCGGGAGTGACACGGTTGCGCGGACAGGCCAGCGGATCATCCAGGAAGCGCTTGTCGTCGCGGATGTCACGGCCGTTGACGTAAAGCTTGTCGTCGATGAAGACGCGGTCGAGGCGCAGGTCGCTGATGTCATGGTCGATGCGTTCGTAGAGATCGGCGAGGCTGATGCGCTCGCCGGGTTCGCCGTTCATGACGACAACCGTTTGACTCAAATCGCGAACGGGCAGGCCGCCGCTTCCGTCGGCGGACTTGCGGAGATCCAGGGCGAAGGACCATCCGCCAATGTTTTCGCCAGAACCAACGAACGGAGTGAATCCGCTGTAAACGAGGCAATTGCCGGATTCGGCTTCGCGCAGCGAGACGCTGGTCTCCTGGTTTTGGCCGAGCAGCGCTTCGGGATCGAACTTGCCGCGCATGAAATACTTCGTCGCGATGGAGCGCGCCCGCGAGGAGTAAACGAAGCAGATGGCGAAGGCCACCAAATAGGCCAGCACCAGTCCGGGCACCGGAGCGGCAGCGAGCGCGACGAGGGCCAGAACGCCCGGAATGAGCAGCCAGGCCTCGCGGCTATTGAGGGCAGAGCGGGCGCGTGCACATTGCCGGATGACCGTGGCCATATCGACTCCGAAATTCGGAGCCGTGGCGCGATGGCGGTTGTCCTCGTGGTACCACTTAAGAACAATGTTGCGAAAACCGCTGTCGAGCCAGGCGGCAGCGCAGAGCAGGCGGGTCGTTTCCGCGTACTTATAGGCTTCCCCGCCGGTACTTGTGGTTGAAGGCAGGTTCTGCTGGTCAGTGCCAAGGCCGAGGGGAACTGTGGCGGTGCTCATAGACGCGATCCTCGCTGGACAATCAGGATGGGCCTGGATAACAGCAAACACCGCGGCGGGGCCGCCGGGGTGCTCTGCGATTTGGGTGGGAATGATTCTGGTGCCGAGGAGTGGGATTGTCAAGAGCTTATTGTCGTCATTCATCCCGCCGTTGCCGTGAAAACCACCTATATGTATGAAACCCAACACCTTGATTCTGTGTGTGGCGAAATTAGATTTGTTCAGATAAGTCGGCTGCTGTGGAGCGATCTGTGTGCGGCAGTCCCTGAATTGTTGCCTTCAGGCCGAGTCAATCAGTGAACCTCATCATCCCCCATCCCCGGATTTCGAACGAGTGGTCGGCCACATCCCTGGCGATTTGCAGGGCTCGCGCCACGGGTAGCGGCTCCTTCGTCTCGCGAAGAACAGTCCGCAGGCTGGGTCCCGCCGAGCTATTTAGACAGAGTTGCACCGGCTACTGGTTGAGAATCTCCGATGATACAGCAAAGCCCGGAATGCTCCGGGCCTGGCTGCGAGTAGGTTAAGCTGCAGTCCGATTATTCGCAATCATTCCGGTGATAAATCCTATTGCCTCGATGTCCCAAATAAAGTGGGCGAGATGGCTCTCGCGATTCACGAAATCTCTTGAACCGAATCTTTAGACGGTTGAACATTGCTCTTGCTGAAGCGTCGTTAGAAAACTCCCAGGATATTTACGATCCCGTCACTTTATGCCGCACGAGTCCTCCTCGGGGCGATTTCCGCCGCGGCAGGCGATTCGAAGTTATCTCCAGGCTGGAGAACCTCGGCATTTGTCCCGAGGGTTTTCCTACGCACCCACAGCAGTCCAGGGACGCTGATGGAGGTCCCTCTCACACGAGTGGAGGAGCCTAACAGCCTCAGTCAACCCTTACAGCAGGGAAGGGGAGTTGACTTTTCGAACACGCTAAAAGGCCATGAGGAGAGCATCCTCAGGGGCCGATTTCTAATGAACAGGTCGGCTCACGCCGGCCAATAAGCTTTAAGTCAGTGGTTGGCATCTTGACCCAATCAGCGCCGCTGAAAAGCTCAATGGCCTTCCAATCTTTTTCACTTACAGCGTCGAATGTTCCGCGCCAGTGGCTCGAATTGGCTCCCACCGCTCATGCGGTAGATGCAAGACTTCGCGCAATCTCAGGAGGCATCCCGCTACATTCGCCTAGCGCGTCTCCGACGCGCAAGCGGACAAGGTGTTCAAGGCCTTCATAAACGAGCTTGAACGACAAGTGCGCAGCCCAATCGCATTTGTCCGCGGAGACGAGAAGCGCCAGGCCAGTTACAGTTTGTCTGAGAGTGGCCGCCACTACCACGTGCTTCTCACGTCTCGCGCATCGCTTGACCCGATCGGGCTCGCCAAAACCTGGCGGAGGTATGGCGGTTCAGGGAATGATCAGGACTCCGCCATGCTGGACTGGTATAACGCAGCGAAGCCAGGTGCGGAGTATTGCCTGAAGTTCATCAACGAAACAGATGGCAACTGGAGCTTTCGCAACCTCGACCTATTTCTTCCCGGCTACAAGCCGCATGAGAACAACCATAGAGCCCGGCGCCGGGCGGCACGCAACGAACTCTAGTGCGCCCTCAGTTGATGAGTGATTTGGGCGCTTAGTTAAGCCCACTAAGCGGACAGCAGGCTCTCTCATTCGTAAGAGCCGAGGATGGACTCGTGATCGTTCCATCATCATTTATGGAACAGATCGAATCATCGCAGTACCCGGCAGGGTACCTGCTCAACATAGTGTTGGACCATCGGCGTTCCACCGATGACCTCGACGTTGATCGACATGCGCCGGCCGTCACATGCGGTGGTCGACCCGGCGGCGAAATGAGCGGGTGAACAGCCTTGATACTCATCGTCCGGTAGGCTGAAGCACCACGAGGGGATGTCTATTTGGGGACACCTCACGAAACGGAAATTTATGTACGTTAAGGCGCGCCGAAGCTGCTCTCTTTGGGTCATGCAGGCGTCATTGGCTGGTTTTTGGGTGCCATGGTACGACATCCTTCTGTTCTTCCTTCGAGTAGGGCTCACCAAAATATGGGAACTCGGTACGGATCCGACTGCGATCAGGGGCAGCGCCGTCCTGGATGGGCCTGTTTGACAGCAATGTAAGCATCACATCCATAACATCATCACCCAGTGGCCTCCCATTGAATCCCGCGAGATCAAATGCAGCTGCCGTTCCTAATTCATAGGGCAACGTGTTCGGGCATAGTCGAGAGACCATTTGCTTTCCGTATTCTTCCGGGTTCGCGACAGATCCTGCATAGGTAGTCATCTTCTGGATATAGTCTGCGATGTATCCCGAGAATAAAGCGATGTCATCTGATGGCACCGATTTGTTGTAGGTCTCTTTCACCTCTTGATTGCCGGGATCGTTGAGAAAGAGGTGCGTGATCATCGGAAGGCCCCAGCGTGACACCTGCATCTCGGGAGCATGGCCGTAAAGTGACACCGTGGCCCAGGCATGAACCGTTCCCTTGCCGATCAGATGGTTTGGGACTTCGAGGACAATCGCAGTGATATTTCGATTCTTGAAGAAGTTCTGGCGTTGGCGCAGGAACGCTTCGCCGTCATACCTGTGTTCGTTGTAGAAGGCCTTCTGAAGATTTTGCGTTCCGACAGCGTCGGCGGCGAACAAATCGGGAGCGATTCCGACGAAGGCGCGAATACCAGACGTGCTATGGACTTTGCCCGTATCGCCTTCTATCAGAAGCTCGCCCTTGTCCCCGCCGATAGCCTCGCCAGTGGCTCTACGGATCTGAAACTTCTGAACATGGACATGCTCGTCCCCGTTCACATGTCTCGGTTCGTTGAACCTGAACTTGAAGACAATGTCTTCGCGAGCGTCACCAGTCAGGTCCAGGCGGAAGGCATACAAACCCTCAATGTGAAGGGTATCCGGCGCAGAGAGGACAACATCAGGATTGACGGTCATCGCCATCACCGTTGTGTCGGGAGCGTCCTGAAACAGATAGAGATCACACACGTTCAGGCTTGGATCCTCTTTCGCAAGTTTGGTATCGAAATGATGGGACATAGGTTTCCTCTCTGCCAATGCGTTATTGATGCGTATCCGTGTCATCGTCGTCCGCCCGCCCCAGCGCAGGGAGGTACCGGCCGAAGTTCAATTCGAAGTCGCTCGGAACGCCGTAACCCATATTGCGGACCTTGGCGCGGCGCGCCTGCTGACCGGGCCAGGCCAGGGCAGAGAAGAAGATGTCGGTGCTCGACTGGAGCTCGGTAGCTGTTGGCGTCCCGAACCGATTGACCTGGGCCTTCATCGCGCCTAGCGCTTCGCGGTCGAACGAGGCCAGGCGCCGGACGAGCGCATCGACAAATGAGTCGAGGTCGTCATCGTCCAGCGTGCGGTTCACCCAGCCATAGCGCTCAGCGATATCAGCATCGAAATCGTCGCCGCTGAGGACGATCTCAAGTGCGCGCGAGCGGCCGACCACGCGCGGGAGCCATTCCAGCGCTCCGCCGCCCGGGACCAGTCCGACGCCGACCTCGGGGTTGCCGAATAGGGCGCTTTGCCTGCTGGCGAAGCGCATGTCGCAGGCCAGCACGAACTCGTTACCGATGCCGCGCGTGCGGCCGCGAATCTTGGCGATGCTCACGACTGGCGTGGACGAGAGGCGCAGCACAAAGTCGCGCTAAAGGCCCAGCACCTCTGGCCGTTCAGCTGCCTTGGCTACGTCGAGATGGGCGATGAAAAAATCGGGATTCGCCGACTGGAACACTACGACCTTCACGGACGGGTCCGCCGCGAGGTCGGTCATTAGCGCTCCCAATTCGACGATCGTTGAGGGAACAAACATGTTGATCGGCGGGTTGTTGAAGGTGATCGTCCACCGCCCCGGATAGGTGCGGTCGATGTTGAACTGCGAATGGTCAGGCATGGCGCATCTCCTCCTCTCTTGTGAAGAACCCTACCGCAGCGATCTGAAGCCCGCGCGAACCTCTTCTGAAAAGAGCTTCGGCTGTTCCAAGGCCGCAAAGTGCCCGCCCTTGGGGAGCTTGTTGAAGTGAATGAGCTTGGCGTACTTGCTGTGTTCCGCTCTCGTGATCAATTTCCTTCGACATCTTCGCTCTCCTATATAACTTTCGCCGCACTTGCGACACAGCGGAACGATTGTTCCTCAAGGCATGACGCTCAATACTCTCGGCGAACAGCGGCGTCTCCTGACAGTCGTGAGCCTCCGAAATCGGCTTACGGGCAGATTTGAAGACCTCCCACGGAATTCCTTGCTTGCCGAGGAAATCTAGGAGTTCTGGTGAGCCGAACTGTGAACTGTTCTGGTGAACTCACACGATTTGTCATCGATCCTCTTCACGGAAAGATCCGCTGCCCTCTTCAGCTAACCGGCGACGAGTTGCTGCCCGCCGTCGACGTCGTAGGTCGCACCGGTGAGGGCCGTGTTGATCATGATGTGTACCGCGAGCGCGGCGACGTCGGCCGGTGAGACAACGCGCCGGATGGGAAGCGTGGCGCGAAGGTGATTGCGGCGGTTGTCGAGCTCGTCGCCGAGAAGCGATGCCGACAACGGTGTGTCGACGAAGCCGGCGGCGATAAGGTTGACTCGGACGGGCGCGAGTTCGAGCGCGAGGCTGGCTGTGAGGGCCGGGAGCGCGGCGGTGACTGTCGACACGGCTCCCATTCCCATGCCGATGCGGCGGCCGCCGATGCCGCCCATGAACACCAGCGTGCCGCCCGGTCTTACCTTGTGGACGGCGTTGTGGGCGACTTGGAGCATCAGCAAGAGGTGCGTGTCGAGGGCGCGGCGGGCCTGCTCGAAGTCCATGTCGAGAAGGCGTCCGTAATGCGGCTGGCCGGCTGTCACCATCACGTGGTCGATCGTGGCGGGCAGGTCACCGAAGAATCGCTCGAGCTGAGCAGGATCGTTGGCGTCGAAGGCCGCTGTGCTCAGCGCTTCGAGCTCTCGGGCGGCGAATTGGAGGCGCTCGGGATTCCGGCCGGTGAGGATCAGCCTGGCCCCCTCAGCGCGTGCTCGTCGGGCCGTTTCGAGCCCAATGCCGGCGCTACCGCCAATTACAACGACTGTTTGCCCGAGGAGTTCCGGTTCGCGCCGGACGGGAACGGTGGTTGTTGCGGTGCTCATGATTCCTCCAGGAACCCGCGATCGGGAGCCTCGACCTCCGCCGGGAGCGACATCGGTCCCGGCGGAGTAGTTTATTGGGGCAGCTCTTTGCCTGACTGCTCTGCCACCATGTATGCGGCGTACCAGTCTGCCCAGTTCGCATCGCGCTGCCCGGTGCGCTTCTCGTGCTCGCCGTGGGCGGCCTCCGCACGCCGAAACGCGCTCGCCAGATCGTTCGCCGATGCGAAGGTCGTCGCCGTGGCGTCGATGCGACCGGGCAGGCGGGTCGTGATCTCCTGGAACAGCCAGCCGTTCCCGTCCGGATCGCTGAACGAGGCGAACGAGCGATAGCTGCGATGCTCGGGATCTGGACCCTTGACCCGAATCCGCCCGAACAGGTAGGGATCGTCCGGACCGGCGTACACGTCGCCGTCGCCGTGGAACACTTCGCTGACCTCCACGCCGCGCTGAAGCAAACTCTTGCGGGCAGCCTCGATGTCATCGACGATCAGATATAGTCCCTGAGCCAAGCCGGGAGCCGCGGCGGTGACGTTCTTGCCGAAGATGACCGAGCACCCGGAGCCGGGCGGCGTGAACTGAATCACGCGAAAGTTTTTACCATTGTCGTAGTCGGCATCCAGTCGCCACCCCAGCCTCGTGTAGAACTCCTTCGCGCGGTCGACATCCGAGACGGGGATAACGACGATTTCGAGCTTCATGTCGACTCTCGCGACGCTCGCTCGGCTGGCGTCGTTAGTTTGGACTTCATACGTCGCATTTGCCATGTTCTCCTCCTTTGGATCAACTGAATCGAAAGCCACAGTTGTTGAATGCGAGCGTCAGCCGACAGAATCACTTGCCGCCTAAGGCGTGACGTTCAATACCCTTTGCGAAGAGAAGCCTCTCCTGCCTGTTCTGAGCCTCTAAGGTTCACGGGCAGCTTGGAGGGGCTCCCACGGAATGCCTTGTTTTGCTGAGGAGGTCCACTCGCTTCCCCTTAGCGGAGCCGCGAATCATACTCCTGAATTCACAATTCACACGTTTTGTCGTTGATGTTCTCGACGCTTAAGCCCCTTATCATGCCTATCGTTGAGCGGCGCTTGGCGGGAAAACGTCTGGCTTGGAAGCAAATCGAGGGAATCGGGGTTCGCCGATCTCTCTCTACCTGGGGTCCAGCAGTTCGTGGGTGACTTTAAACAACGAGCGCGGGAAGCCGAACGCACACAGTATATACCCATAGTGCAGTGAAACTTGCAAAAGTGACTATTATTTAGACGAAGGATATTGGCCGGAACCTTAGGTATTGGCGCAGGAATATTCGTCAACTCTAACGGCGCGAAAACCAGATAATTATCGGTTTTTGGTAACAGCCCAATGCACTCAGTGAACGTCATCATCCCCGGCTTTCGAACGAGTGGTCGGCCACATCCCTGGCGATTTGCAGGGCTCACGCCACGGGTAGCGGCCCCTTCGTCACGCGAAGAACAGTCCGCAGGCTGGGTCCCCGCCGAGCTGTTTAGACAGAGCTGCACCGGCTACTGGCTGCGAATCTGTGAGCGTATACAGCAAAGCCCGGAATGCTCCGGGCCTGGCTGCGAGTAGGTTAAGCTGCAGTCCGATTATCCTGCAGAAGTTCCCGCCGCCAATCATCCTTCAACTTGCGAACGCCCTGAGCATATGTGCTCCCTGGCGGGAGGTCGAGCACGCTGCAATTGATGCTCGACATGATGCTGCGATCGTTCCACAGCTTTCCAAGCAGCCATAGACCGCGTTCTCTGTTGCTCATGGCATTCCATCTGGATAGAAGCTTCTCTGACCAGATGTTATTCTCGCCGAACTCCTCATCCAGGAAATCTAGCCAGGAATCGTTCAGTACATAGTCGAGCGATTCCTCGAACATATCCCGGATAAATATAGGAGCTCGATTACTCGGTAGTCGTGTTGCTCTCATTGGTTTTCTCCGTATGGAAATTACCACTGAGTTTGATAGGGAATCGGCGATGGCAGTACGCACAGTCTGCGAAGTTTACGGCCCGAAGATTACGATGGGTCTTCTCTGAAGATCCGACGCGCAGCTTGGCGCAAATACGTGAATCTGCCGAAGGGAAAACGTGGCGTCGGCACTCTGCCGCTGATCCAGAAGGCGGCACTTATCCTAGATGAGCATCTTGCATCCGTGAAACCTCGGAACTTTATCTTCGAAACCTTCCGGGGTGACCCAGCTGATCTTGACTATATGGTTCGCAAAGTCATCCGACCCTGTCTGGCTGAGGCCAAACTGCCGTGGTACGGTCTGCACGCATTCCGACGCGGGCTGGCCACCAATCTTCACGAGTTGGGAGTCGCTGATATTGTCATTCAGGCGATTCTGCGCCACAGCGATGTCAGCGTGACGCGGCAGGCGTACATCAAGAACGATGCGGTCGATTCCCGCAGCCTGGAAGCGATGAAGATGTTGGAGTCAGCCTTGGCGCGAGAATCTGCGCGTGCAACTACAGTTCCAGAGCAGCAAACCCCGACAAACTGACGCGCGCAGAGTCGTGCGCTCGTGGCGGTCATACATATACCGATTGAGGGCCAATTGCACCCGCACTTGCGAAGCCTGTTCTGGTAAGGAGGCCTGTCGAGTAAACTAGATTGCATTGGAGAGGTGGCCGAGTGGTTGATGGCTCCGGTCTTGAAAACCGGCATACCCGAAAGGGTATCGGGGGTTCGAATCCCTCCCTCTCCGCCATAGATCTTAGAATCAATTACTTAAAGAATGCTCGCCGTTCAGATCTCGTGCATTTCCCGGCAAATTGGAAGGTTTCACAATCGCAACGGAAATGGAGAGCCGTCTCCGTCCGGACAGATCTGTGGCCGTTTCGGCGCTCTTCTCTGATCGCAATTTCGCCACTTCCATTAGCAAATGTTTTGGAACTGAAGAGAATCAGCGGTCTTCCTGTTTGAAGACGCTTCCGTCGTCGTTAAGAGATGCTCGCCAAAATTGTGTTCGAATTGTCGTGCAGGTTCGGACGGCAAGACCGTAGCTAATCCAGCAGATCCAGGTTCACTTTGAAGCCACGCCGACGGCTTGTTCACTCCATTTCATCGGGATGGAGAGAAGCAAGTCGTCCAGAGAGAGTGGCATAGCGTTGGGCTTTCTCATCATTTCTCAATCCACTCAGGACTGAGTGGAATCAGCTTGAGATGCAAGTTGATAAAGCGTGGGGAGAGGCCATGCATACTGGCGAGCTGTGCAACGCTTTCTGCCTCACCGGTTGTCAGCTGCTCGTACCAGTTTCGGGCGCGTGCTATGGCCTTGAGAATCGCTTTGCGACTGGCGTCGGTGGTCAGGCTCGATTCGCCGACAACGAGGCGCACCGCCCGTACGTGGCGGAAGGGGCATTCGATGGAAGCGGTTTTCGTTAGAATCAGAGTTGGGGACTTTCCACCGAGAATCTCATTCACTAGCGCGGGCACGCGCAAACGGAATTCGACGTGATCCGAATGGATGATCACTCGTTCAATTACATTCTTCAAAAACTCAGTGCGATCTTCCGCGATGCGCTCGCGCCAGCGTTGTGCCGTCGTCGCGGCCCGCGCGATGAGGCGATCAAACAAACCTTCCGTCGGTTGCATTGCGAAGGTCTCATCGTGAAGCGCATGAAGCAACTGCTCCGGATTCTCGAACCATTCGAGAAGTCGGTCAACTACAGCCTTTTCAATGTCAGGTGCTGGGATGCGCGCCGGCGCATCGCACTGTCCGGTCTTCTTGATTGCTGATTGCGACGTGTAGTAGCGATAGCGCCGACCGCTCTTGTTCGCGTGCGTAGGCGTATAGCGCATGCCGGCGGTGTCGAAAAGAATGCCAGTGAACAGGCTCTCTTTCGTTGCTCTCACTTTTCGCCGTTCGCCTTGGATATTGGAGTTGAGCAGCGCCTGCACTTTATCCCAAGTCTGTTGATCGACGATCGGTGTGTGGTCGCCAGGGTATGTTTCCTTTTTGTGCTTAATCCGACCAATGTAATGTGAATTGCGCAAAATTGTGTAAAGCGGTCCACGGAAGAAGTGATTACCATTGCGGCTGCGAATATCGTGGCTGCGCAGCCATTCCTGCAATCTTTGCACGCTGCCGACGCGAATAAACTCGCTGAAGATGGTGCGCACGGTAGACGCTTCCGCTTCATTGAGCACGAGTTTGTGATCGCAGGCTGCGTAGCCGAGCGGCACTGTGCCGCCCATCCACATGCCTTTCTTCTTTGAGGCCGTGATCTTGTCGCGAATACGTTCGCCGGTGACCTCACGTTCGAACTGAGCGAACGAGAGCAGCACATTAAGCGTCAGACGGCCCATCGACGATGTCGTATTGAACTGCTGCGTGACTGAGACGAAGCTCGCTCCGTGTTTGTCGAACTGCTCGATTATCTTGGCGAAGTCCGCCAGCGATCGCGTCAGGCGGTCTACCTTATATACGACTACCGCCGAGATCTTTGCGTCGTGAATATCAGCCATCAGGCGCTTCAGCGCCGGTCTCTCCATGTTGCCGCCCGAGTAGCCGCCGTCGTCATAATGTGTAGCGATCATCTGCCAGCCCTCATGCTGCTGGCTCTTGATGAACGCCTCGCAGGCTTCCCTTTGGGCGTGGAGCGAGTTGAACGACTGTTCGAGACCCTCCTCAGAAGACTTGCGCGTGTAAATGGCACAACGAATGCGAGGGTTCATATTGTCCTCCTTACCTTGCGCCTCTGGCCGAAGAAGACCGGGCCGGACCACTTGCTACCGGTAATGATCTTGGCGATTTCGGTCAGGCTGCGATAGGTCGTGCCCTCGAACTCGTAGCCTGTCTCGAGCACGGTCACTTCGTGCAGCTTGCCATCATATTCGCGCACATAGCGCGTTCCAAACTTCGGTCGTAGAGGGGCAGAGATCCCGCTTCGCTGGGCTGCGCTATCGTTGGCCAATTCACGTAACTTGCGGGCAGTGGATTCTTTGAGTCCCCCGAAGGCGTGCTCCTGGATGCCATAAGCGAGGATTGGAATCAGCGTCTCCCGGCGCAGCGCCGGGCTCGGCCGGCGCCCGAAAAGATCGCGCCAATGCTTCAAGAGCGATTTCCGCTCCATTAACGGCAGTTGTTCCAAAAGTCGGTCGATGGCTTGCCGTTTTGTTGGTTTCGTCTGGACTATCTTGCTCTTCATCATGGATCCGTCTCCGGTGGGGCAAGTCCATGAACGCTCTGGTTTGGCACAGAGTCAAGCAAACTTCGATGCTTCAAATCCGAAGAGTGGGCGACGAAAACGGGACATCTTCGCAGCAGGCTTATCTGATCCTTCACGCACGGGCAACTGCGAATTTTCTAGCGAATAACCTTGAAAAATCTCTGTTTACGAAAAGCGCGAAAGTAAACCTGAAATTTCGGGGAAATATGCAGATCTTCGCCGCACTAGGTTGCTCATAGTTCGATTCCTGTTTGGTCCACCATACAGTCTCCAGTATTCGTGAATCTGTAACTTACATCCAACAATCCTCAAGTTTCCCCCGCAAAATAAGCGCCCGTTGCTCCTAAAGGACACGGGAGAGGATTCTCCGCGCACTGAAATCTTCTCCTAAACTCAGCGATTCTCCGATCGGGAAATGCCGAGTGTCCTTCGGAAATCCTTTGCGAGGCTCGCGCGGAGACGTCCTGCTATCTTGACGATCAATCGTCGAGACTCGTTTGGGATCGGTTGATTAGGATTGTCTGCGAGGTCCTTGTCTTCGACGACGCGTTGGATCGCATCTTTTAGCAGAAAATAGGGAATGCGACTCCTCTCCGAGAGGAAGAGACCGCCCTCACTAAAATACCATTCGTGCATTGCCTGGGACACTGCCTCGACGGATTTGCGGGTAAACGAATCTCTAGGAGCGTACTTTCCTAATGGTTCGGTCTTAGACCAGAGCTACCTGCAAAACTCCAGCCGCCTATCGCGGGGATCCTTGGTCGTACTCAATAGTCGAGGCGTGACTTAGATCGCGTTGCAAAATAGGTTAATCATTGCAGAAATCGCCGCGATGAGAGGCCAACAATCGTTTTTTCAAGCATGTTTCACAGCTCGATATGCGCGGTCGCTGCCGAACCTCGACTCGCGCACTGTAATCGCTAATCGAAGAATTCTTCTTCTTCTTCTGCCGCTTCGTCGCTGTCTTAAGCTTCACCGTCGTCGTCAGAATCTTCATCTTCGTCCGTTCCCGCCAGCCCACAACCCTCCATGAATGTCCAGGCCTTCAGCCAGTTTGTTACCTCTTCGATCTTGAGCATCGACAAATCCTCGTCTCCGTCGCTCGCATACTGTGCGTTGATGTGGCTCACGTAGGACTCGCGGAACAGCCCCGTCGGATGGAATCCGAAATTATGCGTTCCGACCACCTCGACGAAACTATTGACCATGGCGCTCCAATCGGGATTGTCAAACTCGAAAGAACAACCTTCCTTCAACGAGTCGTCGAAGACTCTTTTCGCAAGCCTGATCAATCGGCCCCGGAAGGCTGATTGTGGTCTCTCAAACAATTCGTTGATACCGTTTTCGTCGAGTTGCGCGCATATCGCGGTGGCGCGCTCCTCCTCGATCGTCTGGAAGGGATTCACCGCACAGACAATCAAGCTATTCCGATAGTAACGTGGAAGCTCTTGCCATGGCTTCCGAACGAAACAGAACCCATGAAGTCCCTCGGCTTCCATGAGTTGTGCCGCAAAGCAGCCGATGGCTTCAAGATGATCCACTGTATGTTCCTGCAGGGATCCGTCTTCCTCGTCGCTGTCTATCCACCCTGGGATGTCTTCGAAGGACAGGACGACGCATTGCATGGCATCATGGGAAATCAACTGGTTTGTAAATTGTTTGAAGTCATCGTCGCTAGGCAGATAGAGCTTAAGGCGCAAGCTCGTGACACTTTGCGTTGCGAACTCCGGTGTGTAGACGATGATGTTTCTGTCAGCGATCAGGAGATCGTACAAGAACGCTTTCTTCGTAATCTTCGCATCCAGATTGGCCACGAGCACATTGGTGATGTCCTTTTGACCGCTGAGCGCAAACATCTCGGCGATGTAATTGCTGTACGCGAATAGTTCTGAGAATGCGTTTCGCTCCGCCGATTTGTCTACCTTCAGTTCCAAGATGAAGAGCCCATCGTCGTAACTTCCCAGCAGGTCGAGTTCCATCGGCTGCGTCTTGTCAGTGGGTAACTTCACCTTACTTCCGATGAACTCTCCGTACCGCATGGACTCGTGGATGCTTCGAATCTTGCTCTCCGCCCGGAATTTGATCAGCCGCCACAACTCAAATCCGGTCTCTTCGTAGTCGCTGCCCGAGGGAAACGCTTCCGCTTCACCGGGTTCGTCCTCAGTGAGTGCTTCCAAGCCCTTGCTGTAGAGGTATTGATGAACCTCGCTTTCCGAGAATTTGCTCTTCATCTGATTCGCTAGACCTCCGTTGCCGCACGTAGTAGTCTTCTCAGACTTGATAAAGGCATTCACCGAGAATGGGCTCTAGTCCTTGGGCCGCTTGGACTTCAGCCCGGGCAGGTCCCGCTCCGCGATGGAGATACATTCACCAATGTTCTGACGGAACTCGTAGGACGCGCCGAGTGGCACCTTCATCGTCCTTTGCTGTTCAATCTCCACTTCGTGCGTCAGATGGATGGAGACGCGTTCCAGAGGAAAGGGCTTCCCGAGAAAATCCAGCGTCGCCCCTGGGAATTCCAGATCGACCCAGCAAGGGAGCGGCAGACACCGTTCGGTGGCATTCGAAATCCCTTGCCCAATGACGTTGGCTAGCGCGATTCGCTTTTCTCCGTTTGTGATCCATACCTCTTCGAACTTGAAGTCCATTGTGGCTCTGCTGAACGCGTCGCTTGGGATCGGTGGGACGAACCGAATCTCGCTGAACATTGGATAGCGCAGGCGGAATGTGCGGAGTTCTTCCCGCCAAGTGACTTTCTCCGCTTTGTCCAGTGTCCAGAGGCGGATGTCATGCAGCTTCGCCTTCGCCTCGGCGCCAGATTGGAAGCCATTGCGGGCGACCATAATCGCCGTCGCGGCGTTGAGATCTTTCTTGACGCTGACGAATGCCTCGACCTCCGTGATGCTTAGGGGTCGCTTCTCATACTTGCATTGGACAATGCCAAGCATCTGGTGTGGCCCCGTGCGGGTACGGATCGTCACGTCAATCTGCCGTTCTGTGCCGGAGGTGTCGATCAGCTTCTCCGACCACTTCACCTCGGCATCGCGGCAGAGCGCAATGTGAATGCGCGCGACTAATTTTTCAAATCGCTTCCAGTCCGGATCTCCAATCTTGTTGAACTTCGGATCGGTCCAGAGATCGGGCTTCATGCCGAAACCAATATCGTCTCGCTGGAAACCACGCCGTACGGCTTCATTGTAGAGGGAAGCGAAACGACTGCCAGGCTCCGGGTCGTCCTTGGGATTCACGGGAGCGACGCCTTGATCCGTCACCTTCACTGAGTCATTCAACGCTTTCGCAAGCTGGGCGAAAAGGTTCTCATCGCTGAGCTTGTCTGCATGTTTAAAGGCGTGATCCAAGCTGTACACGCGAATGAACGTTGTGCCGCCCAACCGTGATAGGTACAGAGCGCACTCGACGTACTCAGGAGACGAGAGGTTAGCCATCCACTCCTTGAGAACCGCTTCAGACGGCCGTGATTCCAGGAATGCCTTCAATCGTTCTAGGGCTGTTTCGCTCATTCAGTCATTATCTCGCTTGGCAGCAAGAGTGAAACTCGTTAACCGTTCGAGAAATCTCTGTGTTGTTTAAACCGCGGGATGCGGTTTCCTCATGCGTTATAACCGTTCTGGCCACCGTCATCAAGCGCTAGAGCCCTAGTCACTCTAGTCCTCGCAAGATCGATTCACGGCTTATCGTTCGTGGTCATGTTCAACCTCCTAGATCCTCTCCATACGATCGGGTGTGCCGCTCCATCTGGCGTATCTCAGTGATAATGAAGCTGAGAAAGTCTTATGCCTGTTTCCCGTGTCGCGATTGAACATGCGCTCGACGCAATTGCCTCTGACGAAGGAGGCATGCGGTTTCAGGGACTCGCCGTCGTCTTGGCAAAGCTCAGGTGGCCTGAGTTGATCGCGTGCGAGAGGAAGAAGGACCTTGGCCTGGATGCTCACGCGCCAGCAATTCTCTCCCCGTTGCATAAGGGCATGGGCCTCTCCTCATCGATCACCCCGGAGCTGGAGAAAATTCAGAGCGACGCAGCGCGCGCAAAGCCGCATTTCTCCGACCTGCAGATACTGGTCTTCGTCACGTGCGGCAAGGTGACAAATTACACCGTGGAACAGTGGCAAGCGGAGATAAAGAAGGAATACGGCTGCGACCTGATCGTAATGTCGCGAGAAGAGATCATTACGACCCTCCAGCTGCCGAGTAACGTCGGCCTGTGCGCCGAACATCTCGGGATTGCAGTTCCTCCCCCTGAAGCAACAGTCGAGTCTCTCATCCAGAGTGCCCTTGCAGCGAATGGTCAGATCATCGAGAACCGATCGCGAAGGTTGGGAGACAACCCCATTATCGATCTGCGGTTACTCCGTCTGGACGAGAAGGGTGCGGAGACCCAGGAGATGCAACAGCGGGCTGGGTTGCACGAACTCCTCTCTCGAAGCCATCGAGTCGTGTTCGAGGCACCTGCCGGTCGTGGAAAGACTACCACCCTCGTCCAGTTGGCCCGTGAGCAGCATGCCCAGGGCAAGATCGCCTTCCTGATCGACCTTCCAGCGTGGGTGCGTCGGAACGTTGGAGTCTTCGAGTTCATCGCGGGAACGCCCGAGGTCCAGGCGCGCGGTCTGACTGCCGGAGACCTCGCGCGTGTCCACCAAGCCGGGCACATCGTTTTTCTTCTCAACGGATGGAATGAGCTTGCGGTTTCAGAATCAGCCACTGCGGCGGGCATGATTCGCGACCTGGAGCGCTCGTTCGCCGGTGCAGGGATTGCGGTCGCCACCCGCGCGCACCCGATCGCTCCTCCTCTCCCTGGAAGTACCCGTTTCAGGATTCAACCGCTGACGCGACAGGAGCGGGGTGACTACGTTCGGACACGCCTCGGCGACGGCGCCCAACCCCTCATCGAGCAGCTCCGTGCAGACCGTGTTTTAGACGACCTGACCCGAACGCCCATGATTTTGGCCGAGGTGGTCTCCCTGTTTCAGGCCGGCAAGAAGATTCCCACCAGCCGCTTGGGCGTTTTGGACGCCGTGACGCAGATGATGGAGAATTCGGAAACGCATCAGACTGCTCTCGAAAATGCTCCTCTTTCGGGTCTGGGCCGTGTCTTCCTGGAGAGACTCGGGAGTTCTCTGGTGACGCGCGGTGGCGTTCAACTCCCCGAAGCGACGGCTCGCCAAGAAATTAGTGCGTGTTCGCGTGTCCTACAAGGTGCTGGACAGTTGAGTGCGCTGCCAGATCCCGGCAGCGTTCTGACGGCTCTGTGCTCCCATCATGTACTTGAACGGTCGACGTATCCGGATATCAGCTACACGTTTTTGCACCAGCAGTTCCAAGAGTCATTCGCAGCGTTTCATCTGCAACGCGAACTGACCGAGATCGTAACTACGGGAACGGGGCGAGACGACTTCGCGGCTCGCTATGTCAACGAGCCTGCTTGGACTCAGCCGGTCGAGATGCTGGCGGAGTTCATCGGGCGCCACACCGACGACGAACCGCTTCCCAGCGCGGTAGCGATGGGACAGGCGCTCGTGGAGATGGCGCTGCCTCTGGACGCAGCCTTCGCGGCTAAACTGGCTCGCTTGTGCGGTTCCGAGGTCTGGAGACTGACGCGAGAGGCGTTGGGCGCTCGTCTTCGCCAGTTGTGGCAGAGCTCGTTCAGCCAGCATAGAGAAATCGCCCTGGCGGGCATGGTGGCAAGCGAGTCAGAGGAATTCAGGGACATTTTGGAACCGCTGATGTCCTCAGAAGACACCAACCTTCAGCTTGGGCCGTATCGAACGGGCGAACCATTCGAGGTCGCCAGCCTCGGCCCGGCTTGGCAGGAGACGGTCAGTCGGTGGCCCGAAGAGGCCAAGGCGAACTTCGTAGCGGAAATGATGCAACGTACCCCCGCCCCCGCTGAAGTTGTCGCCTTTGCCTTGAAAGATCCTGATCCTCGTGTTCGAAAGAATCTGTTCTCATTTGTCTGGTGGGGGATGTCACCGGAAGAGATATCCCGCTTCTCGCAGACGCTGGACGATGCCGACTTCAAGGAGTTGATCGCCGGGATGCATGCCAGCGAGTTGCCACCGTCGATGCATCCCCGAGCCTTGGAGAGTTATGTCGCCGCGGCAAACGATGCGACTGGACCTCTCGACAGGTTTCTGGCGTGGCGACAGGTCGCGAGCTTCGGTCATGGGGGCTTCGTCGAAGACCTCAAAGAGTCGCTGGCTCAGCTGGATGCCGAGCAAGTCAGAGAACTTGAGAGCCGTGATCTTCAGGGCCGCGAACTCCGGGCCACGATAGAGAGGCTGAGGAGGGCGCACTCCGAATGGGTAACGGCATGGGTCGTCCAGAACCTACTGGCAGGAGCACTTCGCCCGGACGGTTGGATCGACCTTGTCGACGGGCTAACCGAAGCCCAGCGTACAGAGTTTCTGAATCGAGCCACCAGTGATGATCTCACTGAGATGAGAGTACCGGGCGTCATCCCGCTGCTTCGCAAATTCGCGGATCGCGAAATCGTGCAACGTCTATTTCGTCGTATCTGCGAGCTGGTCCCGATCATCGCCACCAGCAAGCCCGGGGATGACAAGCAGGCAGAAGCAAAGCTTGCAAGACAGTTGGAGAACCTGCTGCGAGGGATGCCATCTAACTCGGCCGTCAATGGCATTCTGCAGGAAATTGCCGGTAGGACTGACGCAGTGCAGATCGAGGTCCTAACCGAGATTTTCCATCTAGCCGGAAGAGACAATACCTCGCTCCGGGAGGGGTTATCAGCAGAAGTCCGCGAGGCGTTGCGGAATTATCTCAACGCGGCGATGCCGACTGTACTCGCCCCGGATGACTTCAGCGGAGAGTTGAAAGGGCATTTCGCTACGGTCATGGCTCAGGTCGGCGAACTTTCCGACTTGGCTACAATCGAGCATTTGGTCGAGGCTGATATCGAGCGAGTCCGAACCGGTCGGCTGGCACGAGCCGCAGACCGCCGTAGCAAACAAGGAAACGGAGCTGTGATGAGCTGGACGGGATGGTATGTCCAAGCGATGATCCATCTGGCCTCCGACGCCGCCAGAGACTTGTTGATTCGGCTTTTGACGGCTCCCGATTACGAGCACGATGCTGCCTGGGGTCTTTTCCAACTGGCCCGAAGTGAACGTCCTTCACCGCTCTTTCGGGCGAAAGCCTGGCCGATGCGAAGCAAAGACTTCAGCCTTATCTGGAAAGCCAGGGCGGGTGAAGGAGAATCGATTTTTGCAGAGCCTCAAAGAACAGAACTCGCTGCCGTGTTAAGACAACATATCGAGACCTTGGTCGCTGAGCGAGCAGCGGAGCCCCAGGCCGCTGGACTCAACGGGCGGCTGAAGCACCTTGCCATTGTCTTGGCTGAATTGGATGGGCAGTCTTCCGCGGAGCTGGCTTTAGAGATCTTGAGCTATCCACAGATCGAGCCTTCAAGGCCGAGGACACATCGCGCATCCACACAACCAGTTTACTTGTACGATGCTTGGACCCGCATCCACGGACTCGAAGCTCTGTTAATGCAGGGAGTCGTTTTGCCATCCGAGAAGACCTGGGAGATCGTCGAACCGATCATCGAACACGTCCGAGCGCATCGCTGGAACTCCCAAGAAACAAGCCTCATCTCGCACGTTGTCGGGATTGTTCTTTTCACTGACGACCCGAGTGCGAGCATCCAACGGGTGCGACAACTGATTGAGGAAAAGCTCTTGTCGATGGAAGGTGCGAGGGCGCTGGCAAAGGCATTGGGGCACAGCCACTGTCCCGATGCCGTGACGCTACTGCGAGAACTTGCCGGCGATAGCGTGCAGGGTCAATATTTGGGCGATGACTGGGTAGACGCTGTCGCTCAGTTTGATTCTCAGGAAGCTCGCAACCTGCTTCTGAGCTTCATTGATCCCACCCTGCCACCCTTATCGATCGAACTGATCCGCCATCACGATGGCAGACTCGTGCACAGACTCACCGAGTTGGCACAGCGTGATGCGGCAGTACGGCAGCGAATGTTTGACTTGGCTCAAGAGAATATTCCAGTCACGCATGCGGTCGTGCTCGGAAAGGTGTTGGCGAATCTCGGCACCACCGATGCCTTGCTGGCGTCGCTGCAACTGCTTCGAGACGGAGGCGCCGGAGGCGCCTCGTATGAATTGCACAAGAACATCGAGGAGACCTTCGTAGAGCATCGGCCCTATCCCGGTTCATCCAATGCGGTCACGATGATGCCGCGCAGGTCCAACGCAATCCGAAGCCGGCTAATGGAGATGGTGCAGAACGACCCGCTACGCAGAAGGTCGGCATTCGCATTGCTCAACGAAATCGAAAAATCGCGCATGTGGCATGGAAGGCCAGATGGTGAGCCCCGCAGCCCGAAGATGGAGACTGGTTTCCTCTGGCCACCGGAGCTTAAAGATAGCGAGTGAGTACGCTGACTACGAGCCTTGCAGTAAGGCAAACTCCACCGTGATCAGTCGGGGATAACACTCACCAATCCAGACTTGCTTTCAATGTGGGATTTGAACTCTTCTAACCTACCGATCCAAGTGAGAACCATTTCGGGGTTCTCGAATTGTTCAAAGTCACGGAACGGACCCCCCCGGAAGGCTGGCGGTAGCCAGTGGCTGCGTCTGTGAGGTGCCTAACGCAACTGACTTCAACTGCTCCGTTTGACTTGTTAGATCGCTTGTCAAGTAAGTGCGGAGATTGCCGAGTTCCGGATCGTGAACCTCATGACCCGTTTGCGCTGCCTTACAGGTCAGCTCCATTTCTGACTCGGATGCCGGGACTCGTTTGAGGTGAGGCAGACCACTCGACAGCCGGATGGCCTGCAGATTTTGCTCGACTTCGCCTTCCGCGGCGCGCTGACGCACATCTGACGTGCCGACTGGCTCTTGAGGAGCCGCAGTTTGTGCTAGAAGTGGCTGCTCGACAGCCAGACTGGAGATAGCCAACGCAAGTAGCAGCTTGAGCATGACAACACGATAGTAAACGCTCACGCCGCATAGGTTCAGAACTATGGCGTGGGGAACCGGGCAGCCGGTCATGGTGATCCTCGTGAGCCCCCTGGGCCGGAGTACATCCCGACGCCCGCGCTAAGTCCGACGCAAGCCTGCGACGACACACGTTCGTGCGGTATCCAACCCGCGTATGGAAGTTTGAGCGACTGTCGCTAAACGCTGCCCGGTTCCCGACCACATAGGAACTCGCAGATCCAAGAACAACTGCTGCCTTAATAAGGCAAAAACGCGGTGCATATATTCCTGCGCTTGACACCGAAGAAAAGACATGGAAGGGGCTTTGTCCAGTCACGCGGTGCAAGGGATCTCCCAACAATTTCCGCGTTGTGCTTGTGCAGGCATTCGCCACTCGTCGTCTTCCGCTTTGCTCCGGGTGCGACAACACGCAAAGTGGATTCTGTGGCGCCAAGCGCGCCTGGCTCCCATTATGGAGGAAGCACTTCGACGATCGGCCGAAACATGACGGGAATGTTGTGGCGATGATCGAATGCTCCCGCGCCTGATTCAATCTGGTATGCTTCAAGGTGCATCAATTATGATGCAGACATTGTTATCCACTTTAGGGAATGGACGACGGCGTTCGGTTGAACACCGATGTTTGACGCGTTGTGGCTGCGCAAAAACCTGCGGGCAAATTACGGAAGCTGAATCCCGGCGGTGCGGACAAGCCAACACAGATTGGCTCAGGCATGAACTTTCCCGTCGCACGGCTGATCGAGCTGCTGGAGCCTGCGCAGTGGGAAGAATTCACGGAAGAGTGGGCCACATCCCTCAAATCCTATAAGGACGTTCAGCGTTGGTCTGGCCCCGGCGATATGGGCCGTGACATCGTGGCATTCACCACCGACAAGCAGTACGCCGGTCCGTGGGATAACTACCAGTGCAAGCGCTATGCCCTGAAACTTCAGCCAAACCATGTGTGGGTTGAGTTCGCAAAGATCATTTATTACACGTTCAAGGGCGAGTTTCCGCCTCCAGCTAACTACTACTTTGCCGCATCGAAAGGCGTGGGGTTGGGGCTACAGACCTTGCTCGCCAACCCGAAGAAGGTCCGGGAAGGATTAATTAAGAATTGGGATACGCACTGCAAGAAAGGCATCACCGAGACTGGAGAGATTCCGCTCGAAGGCGATCTGCTCGCGTATCTGAACAAATTCGACTTCTCGATTTTCAAATACAAGACCGTCGTGCAACTCGTCAGCGGTCACGCTAGCACAATTTTCCACACGCGCCGGTTTGGCACCGCATCATTTCCCGAGCGACCAGCCGTCGAAGTGCCACCGCACACTGTACAACAGAAGGAGAGCCGTTATGTCGAGCAACTGTTCGAGGTCTATTCGGAGAAGCTGTCGCTGCAGCTCAACACCCCCGATCAGCTCGCCAACCATCCGGATCTTCAGAAGCACTTTAACCGGTCGCGCGAGGTGTTTTACTATGCAGAATCGCTGCGAAATTTTCCGCGTGACAGCGTTGATCCCGGCGCGTTCGATGAAATCCGCGACGAGATTTACCACGGCGTCGTCAACACCTATGAGATGGATTACTCCAGCGGCTATGCCCGAATGGCCAGCACGCTCGCGCAAGCGGGCAACATAACGCCGAATTGCAACGCGTTATGCGTTCGCGTACAGACGCAGGATAAGCATGGCATTTGCCACCACCTGGCCAACGAAGACCTGTTCGTGTGGGTGAAAAAGAATGGCTGACACAACCATGGCAGTCCAGACCTTCAACAGCCCGATCGAAACGGGGATGCGTGCGCTCATCCTGCTCGCGCAGTCATACCCCTCGCAACTCGACCTGCAACGGCTTCTTGAATACGACTACATCATGGTTCACACGGGCGACGTCGATGGGCCGCCGAGTATTCATCCGGCGTTACCGCTTCGCTCCGGCGAGCTTCTCGTCCGCCGCCAACTGATCGAGCGCGGCTTGATGCTCATGATTAGCCGTGGCCTCGTCACCCGCCATGCCACGCCGAATGGATTTTTCTATCAGGCCGAGGACGACGCGGGGCCATTTCTCGACGCACTCGATGCCGAATATCTCACCGATCTGAAAGACCGTGCGACTTGGGTCGTAGACCGCTTCCATGAAATGAGCGATCAGGAAATCCGTTTCATGCTTACCAGGGTTTATGACCAGTGGTCGCGTGAATTCCAGATTCCAGAACAGCCGGGGCTATTCTGATGGCGTTCAATCCGCTCCAGCTTCGCTTCATCCGCTTTCTCGGACCGGGAAAAGAGGCGGTCCATTTTCCGTTCAAATCCGGGTTCAACATCCTCTATGGATCGAGCGATACCGGAAAGACGTTCCTCGTCGAAGCCATCGACTTCATGCTCGGTGCAGGTGACGATCTGCGTGATATTCCTGAGCGCAATGGTTTCGACGCCATCCTTCTCGGCCTCACTGCGCACGGCAAGGATTACACCATTCACCGGAGCGTGAACAAGGGCGCCTTCAAACTTTACGACGGGTTGATCGACGAAGTCCCCGCGAACGAGAAGCTGGCGAAGAAGCTTTCCGCCATCCATACGACGAAGAACTACAACAACCTCTCGCATTGGCTACTTCAGCAGATCGGCCTCGACAAGAAGCAAATCCTATACAGCAAGGAAAAAGGCACTCTCAAGTCACTCGGATTCCGCGCGCTCGCGCATCTTTGCGTGATCGCCTATCCGCGCATCACCAGCAACAAGAGCCCCATCCTCACCGGCCAATGGCTCGAGGTGACACGCGAATACGGCGTATTCCGGCTTCTCCTGACGGGATTGGACGACTCGTCCGTGACGCCAGAGACGGACGTTCCAGCCGATCCGAAGCCTCCGATGGAGCGCAAGCCCCTCAACCCCGATACCGTCTCGCAGATGATTAGCGACTATGAGGATGAGCTGACGCGGCTGACGGAAAATCCTGATGGTCTGGAACAAGAAGAAGACGATATCAACGACGCGATTGATAAATTGCAGGCATCGATCCGTGCGATGGAAGGCAAGATCAATAAGACGACCAAGGAGCGCCGGGAGGTTTACGAAAACTACTCCCGCATGGTCGCGCGCAACAACGAGATCGTGGAATTGCTCGACCGCTTCCGCCTGCTCGATCAGCAATACACTAACGACCTGAAACGCCTTGCCGCGATCCAACAATCCGGCCAGTTTTTCGTGCTTCGCGATCCCATGCAATGCCCGCTGTGCGGCGCGCTGCCCGAAGGACAGCACCACGATGCCGCGTGCGATGGAAACGTCGGTGCCGTGACGCAAGCCGCTGCAGCCGAAATCGCGAAGATCAAGCTGTTACAGAGCGAACTGCACGAAACCGTTGCATCGCTTACCACCGAAAACAAGGGCATCATCAGCAACGCGACGACGTTGCGCGCAGAACTAAAGGATTATCAGCAGGAGATCGACAATGCTCTCTCTCCCGACTTCTCGGCGGCCCGTGAAGAACACACGAAGTTGATCGAGCGGCGCGCCAAGGTTGAGCAGGCCATCATCTTGCAAAAGCGCATCAAGGCTTTACAGCGCAGGATTGATGAGCCTACGAAACCCGCGAAGCCGGAGCCGGTCGTTGTCGAGGAACCTGCATCCGAAGTTGCTCAGTATATTTCGAAATCCGTCCTGCGCGATTTCTCGATAACTGTGGGCGACATCCTCCAGCAATGGCACTTCCCCGGCGCAACGGACGTTTACTTCGACGAAAAGACGAAGGACGTCGTCATAGGCGGCCGGCCGCGCGGAAGCCGCGGTGCTGGCCTATGCGCCATCACCTATTCGGCCTTCGTGCTTGCCCTGTTCGAGTATTGCCGCTTGCGAAGTATGCCGCATCCTGGCTTCGTCATCCTCGATTCACCGCTGATCGCGTACAAGGAGCCGATGCCGGACGACGAGAACATCACGTCTACGGATCTGAAGCCGCGCTTCTACGAGCATCTGGAGAAGTTTTCCGGCGACCAGCAGATTTTCGTGATCGACAATACCGATCCTCCGCCGGAGTATGCGTCCAAGGGCATCCACTTCACAGCGAACGAAAAGCTCGGACGCTATGGGCTATTCCCGCCTGTGAAGAAGCCAACAGCCAAGTAGTCATGGGATTCGAACCTGCGCCAGCGGAATGCGCTTCCACCGTCTAGTCTGCAATCTCCACTAGAGGATCATGGCTGTTCTTGTGAAGCTTCTCTTCTGTTCGGCCAGGATTCTACGGGAAATCGACGTCCCGGAAACGTGTTCTGTGTACTCCTATTTGCGTTCTCCGTCGATACTCTGCCGACCCCACTCCATCGGAATATTTTCGAGCAACGCTTTGAGAGTCAGATCAGCATTGGAGCGGAGGATGGATTGCGTGCAGGACGGGCTCAAGAAGGCCAGTGGGAAGATCTTCTTGGCATGGGAAGCGTCGATACCATCCCGGCGGATGATTTCGTTCAAGCATGTAGCCTCGCCATCAACGATCCGCTGATACCAGAGACGGGATCGCGCGATTGCCCGCAGAATCAACTGCCGGCTTCTGTCATTGGAAAGACGATCGTTGCCGATGACCAGTCGCAATGCCGGCCGTTATCCATGCGTTTGAATGGGCAGATTACGGAAGCAATCGGAAGAAATTTGGCTGCGGCTTGAACGCCCTGGCCTGCCGGATCCGACCCAAGCAGTTCATGCAAAATAGCTGCCAAGCGCAATCGAATCTCGATATGCTCGGCCTGGACCACGATGCGATTGATGACGACCTTAAGGAAATGGTCGCGGTCCAGAGCCGGACGCTCCTTCCAACTTTTGACCATTTTGGTTGCTCGTTCAACGACGGCAGCGTAGAGCCCACTCGAGAGAGCATTTTCCTCGTCGAGTAGGCTATTCGTGAGAACTGCCAGCAACTCGCTCGGCGCTTTCAAAAAGCTCAAGATCCGCTCAGTGACAGCCTTTTCAAGAGCGTGGGCGGGGATTCGGGCCGGCGAATCGGGGCGTTTAGTCTTGTGAATGGCTGCCCGAGAGGTGTAGTAGCGATAGCGGCAGCCGTTCTTACTTGAGTGCGTCGGCGAATACCGGTTCTCGCGGGCATCGAAGATGATTCCGGTGAAGAGACTCGGCTGTGTTGAGCGCTTCTTGCGCCGCTGTCCATGGATGTTTTGATCGAGTAGCGATTGCGCCTTGTCCCAACTGGCCCGTCGATGATACCCGCGTGCTCGCCGGGGTAGATCTCGGTCTTGTGCCGAATGAGGCCAAGGTAGAGTGGATTGCGAAGCATCGTATAAAGAGGACCGCGCAGGAAATAATTGCCGCGCCGGGTCCTGATGTTGTTCGCGCGCAGCCGCTCCTCCAGGCGCAGCACGCTACCTAAGCGAAGAAACTCGCGGAAGACTCTGTGTACAGTGACGGCTTCCGACTCCTGGATTAGCAGCTTGCGATCAACAACCTGGTACCCAAGTGAGACGTTCCCTCCCATCCACATGCCCTTCTTCTTCGAGGCGGCGATCTTGTCCCGGATGCGCTCACCGGTCACCTCCCGCTCGAACTGAGCAAAGGATAGCAGCACATTTAGTGTGAGCCGACCCATTGAGGTGGTTGCATTGAAATGCTGGGTGACCGAAACAAAGCTGACCTTGTATTTATCGAAATGTTCGATGATCTTGGCGAAATCGGCCAGGGAGCGGGTCAGGCGGTCGCCTTTGTACCCCCATGAAGGATACTTGCCGCGCAGTGCCAATATTGCATTCTCGATCGCTTCAGGAGTCGCATGCGAACATCTGTGAGGCTTACTGCTGAGATTTAGCAGCCCTTCGGGCCCACTCTCTTTGTAGCGATTGATCCATCGATAGCCGGTTGGCCGTGACACTCCGAACTCGCGGCAGAGCTCTGAAACAGATATTTCTTCCTTTTGGTAGCTCGATAGAAATTGCAGACGTTGATCCACGATACGACTCTCTTTCCAGGGCACACCGCATCATCGTGCCTAAGACCAAAGTTGAGGAACGTCAGGGTTCCGCTTCGCTGTAACGCATGTGCTTGGTTTTGTAACGCAAGTGCTAAGTACGCTCAGTTTGCCCGGAAGCCGCCAATTTACACCTGCTGCTGTGGGTCGACATTCAGACCCGGGCAAGATTGTTCCAAAGGCCGACCGGTGGGTTACCGCAACCTGCTGAAAGCAGATGATCGAAAATCACGTGCGGCGCTGTACCATAAGGTGTGGATTTAAAGACACCTGGGCGATCAGACAAGTAAAGCAGGACCGAGATAAGCGCATATGTTACACACTCGGGCCAATTGATCGAGTACGAGAGGGCAGTCATTTGCCGCCGAATCCCGAAGTAGAACATTTGATATTCCAGTTCCCCCAAAAACATTTTCCACAGTGCAACGTCGGTCGTTTTTCTGCCGTCTAAATTCGTAGTAACAGTGTTCATCGTCCCGACGCGGTTCTCGGGTTCGGAAGGAACGCGCCAGGATCACCCCTCATTTGTCACCTGAGCGGCAGCAGGACTTGCTCCGCGGCACCAATAGGCCCCCAATCGGCACCCGCATGAAGCAATCTGCCTCTTCCCGAGATCACAAATGTGGTCCGGGCACCGACAGGCAAGTGAACCGATCGGACCGCAGTCACATTAGCAGACGCGGTAATACAGCGACGACCGTCAGCCGACATGGCTGCGGTGGTGGATCCGGAACGTGACCCGTAGAACAGACCTAGTCTGAAGATCTACCTTTTCCACAGCATGCCACCGCAACTTCGGGACTTCTCTCGATTCCCTGACGCGATCGCAACTACGCCTCGCCTACCAGACGGCTGCATTAGCAACCTGCTGCCACGCAAACCTAGAGCGCACATGTGCAGCAAGCTGGAACTTTGCTGTGCACAGTTTGCGACCGCAATTGTCCGGGAGTTCAAACCCAAGTCAACCAAGGAAGGAGTCTTCCATGGCAACACAAAGCGATCAGAGGTCAGCACAGAGCGACCAGAGGTCTCTCGCAGTCAGACCGAATGAACAATCACAGCAATCCCTCCAAAGGGACTCATCCCATGCCGCTATCCCTCCTCGAAGAGGATCATCGCTCCTCGGTTTCGGGATCTCGCCACAGGAAGTTTTCAGCAGCAACCCGTTCTCTCTCATGAGGAGAATGACCGAGGAAATGGATCGCGTGATCCATGAATTCGGGCTGGAACGCGACAGCGGAAACAGAGCAGGTTGGTCGCCAGCCATCGAAGTCACAGAACGGGATGGCAAGTATAACGTCCGCGCCGAACTCCCTGGCCTATCGCCTGACGATGTAAGAGTCGAAGTGATCAACGATGCGCTCGTGATTCAGGGCGAACGCAAGGTGGAGCACGAAGAGAAAGACGGAGGCGTACAGCGAACCGAACGGCAATATGGGCTTTTCTACAGAAGCATTCCTTTGCCGGAAGGAGCGGACACTGAACACGCCAACGCTAAGTTCCAGAACGGAATGCTGGAAGTCACGATCCCGGTTCCGCAACAGAAGGAGAATCGTCGCCCGATCCGCATCGAAGGACAAACCAAGTCGTCTCAGGCATCTCAGTCGGAAGGTCAGAGACACGCCGCCTAGACAACGGGCCTTGCTGTCGGCAGGCCCGCGGCAAGGCCCACATTCAAACAGGTCGCGATCAACTATCCGGGATCGAAGGCAAGTGAGATGACTTAGGGAGATTCAAACAGAACAGATTCAAAATCTTGCGTTGTCGTCATGTCGGGAGTTAGCGCTTCCACGATCGGATCGGGGTCGATCCTCAAGGAGCACACCGATGAACAGCAAACAAGGCGCCATTGCGCCGCCGACGGGGTCTGTTTGGCCCATCTTGATCGTGTCATGCCTGCTTTTTACGGCAGGCTGCCAGTCGAAACCACCAGCGACCGAAACGCCCGCCACTCAGTCGACCTCCCCGCCGCCATCGAGCTCTTCAGATATCCAGAAACAACATGAGGAAGCGGAAAGGCAGTTCCGGCCCGATATCGAGTCGCAACGCCAACAGGAGGAGAAGCAGGCCCAACAATCTCTTGATCAGGATGCCATCGCGGCCATCCAGCAGACCGAGCAGGCGGTCAAAGATATCGCCGCGAACAAGAAGAACGATGCTCTGTCTGATATTGAAAAGGCGACCGGCGAGATCAATATTTTGACGGCGAGGAACTCTGCCTCCGCTCTCATCCCGGTCAGCGCAGAAGTCGTCGTTATCGATGCGGCCCCGCTTGACCTGAAGGCGATCGATCGACTCGCTCAACTGGCCACAACTGCGGTGAAGAACAAAGATTTTCCCTCTGCCCGTGTTCTGCTGGCGACTCTCGTCAGCGAGATTCGCATCCGAACCAGTTACCTGCCCTTGGCAACCTACCCCGCGGCTCTCTCTGAATCCGCGCGCCTGCTCGACCAAAACAAGAACCAGGACGCAGGGAACATTCTTCTCGTTGCGTTGAACACTCTGGTGATCGTCGATCACGTTGTTCCATTGCCCTTAATTCTCGCGCAGGCGGCCATCAGCGCGGCGGATTCGCAGCGGCAGAACTAAGGATGTTGCATTGCCGCTCCTGGAGACAGCAAGAAATGAACTCAATCGTTCCCGAGCGCTTGGTTACATGAGCGACGATCCCGACTATCGCACATTGGACAAGCAGATATCAGGCCTTGAATCCGCGATCAAGGGCAAGGGCGATCTCAGCATGATGTTCTCGCAACTCCGCGATAAAATCGCCGCCTTCCTGAAACGACAGAAAGATCGTGAGCGGCGCTAAGGAGACATATGGCGCGCTTTGGTCAGTGCGTTGCCTCAATGTGCTGATTCCACCCAACCCAGACCATGGAGGTCTTGCTATGAATCTACTTCGAAAGCTTCCAGTGATGGCGCTCCTTGCCGCTGCCTTTTCGATCTCAGCGCTAGCGCAGAAGGTGGTGACCGACTACGACCACTCCGCCAACTTTTCTCAATACCACACGTATTCGTGGGGCCAGGTGCACTCCTCCGACCCCTTATACGAGCAGCGTATCCGCGACGCAGTGGACCACGATCTTCAGGCGAAGGGATGGCAACCGGCGCCCGCGGGAGGCGACGTAACATTAACGGCGGTATTAATTAAGAGACATCAGAAAGAGTACACCACGTTTTACGACGGACTCGGGGGCGGCTGGAGGTGGCGTGGCTGGGGTGCAGGCATGACAACGACAACCGTCGATCGCATCCCGCTCGGCACCCTGATTGTAGATATTTATGACACTAACTCAAAACAACTGGTATGGCGTGGCGAGGCGCACGACCAGTTATCAGACAAACCGGAAAAGGATACGAAGAAACTCGAGAAGGCAGTAGATAAGATGTTCGGAAAATTCCCGCCTCGGTCGGCGTAGCTGCGATAAGACATGGGCGTACAAATCTCTGCCTGTGGAAGGGCCGCGATTAGTGAATGGTTTGCTCCGGAGGGCTACCGGCAGGCAGTCAGTATCTCGACAACACGTTAGGTTTTTCAGGAGGGTGACGTGACCACTATTGCATCGTCGACACACTCCCGGGGATGGTCCATCTTTCTCGGGGTTTTACTTCTTCTGGCTGGACTATTGTCCATCGCCGTGCCGTTCTTCGCCAGTATCGCAGCCAGCGTCTTCTTTGGCTGGCTGATACTGCTCGCTGGCATCGCGCATCTGGTCTACGCATGGTCGGAGCGCGGCGCTGGCGCCGTTCTGTGGCAGGTCCTCATTGGAATCGTGTACGTCATCGCCGCTCTCTACATGCTGGTTCTGCCGGTCGCCGGAGTACTCGCTCTCACCCTGGTGCTCACTTTCTACATCGCCCTTGAGGGCATCTTCGAGCTTACGGCGTTCGCATTCCTTCGACGGCTTCCCAGATCGGTCTGGTTCCTCGTCGATGGCGCGATTTCGCTCTTGCTTGCCGGCCTTATCTTCTTTCACTGGCCTTCGAGTTCGTTTTGGGCCGTAGGCACGCTTGTGGGGATCAGTTTGCTGTTCAGCGGCATCGCAAGGCTGACTTTTCCAATCGGTCCGCGGGCAGCCTGACAGAAAGGAAGGACCCACTATGAGAATCGCGCGCACGCAAAACATCCTCCGCCTGGTGGGAGTGTTAGTCGTTCCGCTCCTATTCCAATTGCCTGTGGCGGCTTACATCGCGAGGCCCGAAAGCCAGCAACTGACGCAACTTTTGTCAGATGCAAACGACGAAGCCCGTGAATTGGCCGAAGATGCTGAAGAGACGCAGGCACTCATCTTGAGCGACGCGAATTGGGTGACACACGCGTTGATGTTGGCCAGGGTCAAGGGACATGTGGACAACATGGCCCTCATCACCGAGAAGCTGAGTAAAACCCAGGAGTCCGGCTCAGAACTGCAGGAGCAGGCGGTCGAGCAAATGCTGCCCCTGGTAAAGGAGCTATCGGTAAATACAACGGCTGCGATCAACTACCTGAATCAGAACAAGGCTCGCCCCGTCTCCGATTCATACACGCAATATCTGAACAAGAATGCGGAGACGGCCCGCGAACTCTCTTCAATGATCACATCCTTGCTCGAATACCAAAAGAGCATGGCGGAGATCGAAAAACTGAGAAGCAAGCTCATTGTTTCCGAAGCGCCGACGCCATGAATCAAGATAGCGATCACACTCCAGCCTTCCTTTTTGATCTAGACGGCACGCTCATCGACAGCGTCTACCAGCATGTGCTCGCGTGGCATGAGGCGCTGGAAGAAGTGGGATTTTCTCTGGGCGTCTGGCGTATCCACCGTCGCATCGGCATGAGCGGCGGGCTACTCGTTCAGGCTCTCAGCCGCGAGATTGGTCAGCGGCTTACTCCAGAACAGGCGGAAGCACTCCAGGAGCGACACGCCGCAGCCTTCGCGCGCTATCGCGCATCGATCCCGCTTCTTCCCGGTGCTCGCGAGCTGCTGCAACAACTGAGTCGAGCCAAAGTTCCATACGCGATCGCAACCAGCGGCCGCCGGGAAGGCGCTCAACGCGCGCTCGAAAGATTAGGAGTAACGGCGGAGATCCCGGTCATCACACGGCAGGAGGTCCAGCGCGCAAAGCCGGATCCGGACCTGTTTTTTGCCGCAGCAGAGCGGCTCAACGTACCCATCACGAGAGCGATGGTTGTGGGAGACAGTGTGTGGGATCTGTTGGCTGCTCGAAGAGCCGGCTGTTTAGGAATCGGACTGCTTTCCGGAGGCTACGGAAAAGACGAACTGGAACAGGTAGGCGCTTATCGCGTGTATCAGGATCCGGCGGATTTGCTGACACACCTCGATGAAGTCGGCGTCCGCATTGTGGACTAGAGGTAAAAGTCGGTGACGAACAAAATGCTTACGCTGGGAGCTGAGTTCAGGGACTTGCGATCCAAATGGCGGACGCTTTCGCTCTACGAAAGATTTGAGCAGACGGTCATCGCGGTGCTCACACTCGTGATCGCTGCGATTATCGCCGATGCGACCTGGCAGCTCCTCTTGCACACCATCCAGCTTATCGAGAGCCATGTGGTCAACCCCGCCGACTCTCAGGTCTTTCAGAGGCTCTTTGGCATGGTGCTTACCGTGCTCATCGCACTCGAATTCAAGCATACGTTGCTGGTCGTCCGGCATCATCGTCGCGCTATTGTCCAGGCTCGAGCCGTTGTGTTGATCGCGCTGCTTGCAGTGGTCCGCAGATTCGTCATTCTCGACCTTTATGAGACCGCCCCGAGCGTCATCGCAGCTCTGGCTGGCGCGGCTCTGGCTCTTGGCATCGTATTTGTGCTTGTCGGCAATCACGAACAGGAAGATGACGCGATGCAGGAGGGATCTTGATGATTAGCAGCTACCGAAGGAACGCAGCAATCGACGCCCAACCATGGTTTGTTCTCACGCTCAGACGTTACAGAAGGGAGACACAATGAAAAGCGCTCAGGAAAGAGCACAGATACCATTACAAATCGATAGCAAGCTTCTCTTTGGGAGGATAACTGTCACTTGGCCGGGACTCCTCGCATCTCTGACCTTGGTTGTTGTCTGTCTATCAGCAGTATCGTCCGCGCAGCCGGTGCCGTTGACTCCGCCGCAGCTGGACCAGCTCGTCCAGCGGATTGCGCTTTATCCTGATCCGCTGTTGGCACAGATTCTAACGGCTTCGACCTATTGGGATCAGATTCCCGATGCTGCGTCCTGGGCCGATCAGCACAGCTACCTCAAGGGCGACGCGCTGGCAGCAGCCATCCAGGCTGACCATCTGCAATGGGATCCCAGCGTGCTGGGACTGCTGCCGTTCCCTTCGGTGCTGGACATGTTGGCGCAGGATCAGGCATGGACCGAGCAGCTCGGCAATGCTGTTCTGAACCAGCGACCTGAAGTGATGGACGCGGTGCAGCGGATGCGCCGGCTAGCCAGACAGTATGGCTATCTGGCGCCGAATGGGTATGTGAATGTCGTGGATTCGGGCGGTTACATTGAGGTGCTACCTCTGAATCCGGCAGTGATTTACGTGCCCTGGTACGACCCGTACGTCGTCTTTGCTCCCCCGCGTCCCGGCGTCGTCGTGACAACTGCGATTCGCTTCGGCCCCGCCATCACGATTGGAGCAACCTTCGGGACGTGGGGCTGGTGGATTGGTTCGGGATTCGTGTGGCCGGCCCACACGATTCTCATCGACCACCGTCCGTGGGTCCGGGTGTGGGGGAACCGGTTCGGCTATGTGCATCCCTATGCCCCTCCGTGGGTGCGTCCGGTTGGACCTCGCGTGGAGGTGCATCGGTTCAAACCATAACTACTCGGTAGCATGCCTGGCACTCCCGGCTGATGCTGGCCGCAGGGCACATGACGCTGCGAACGGATCGATTCGAGCAAATCTGCGCGCAACAAGGAGATTTCTATCGATGCTTCCACGATGGTCGAATGTTCTGCATCGAGTCACGACCGCTGGCCCGTACGTCAATGAGAGGCTGAGCATCGTTGTGCTCACCTCCGTGATAGTGGCGGGCATCGCCGCAGTCGCATATGTAGACAACTCCGTGACTTCCTTTTCCCTGGCTTCACTCTATTTCTTGCCCCTGGCTCTGAGCGCGCTGGTACATCCGCTTCGTATCAGCATTGCGCTTTCGATTGTTTGTCTGACGCTGCACGACCTTCTCAGCCCCGTGCGGGATACTGGCATCCGGCACTTCACCAGAGATGCTGCGACTCTGCTTGGATATGTCTTCGTTGTCATCGTCGTGAATCAGCTTGGCACGCAGCGACGGAGGCTGGCGGATCTGGCTGCAAAACAACGCGACGAGCTTGCGGCTGAAATTTATCTGGCTGCGGAAGTACAACAGAGCATCTTGCCTCGGTCCATCCCTACGGTACCCGGATTCGAGTTCGCTGCACGAATGTATCCAGCCAGGACAGTGGCCGGGGACTACTATGGGTTCATTGAATTGGCCAATGGGGAAATTGCGGTTGTCATTGCTGACGTTTCCGGCAAAGGAGTCCCTGCCGGCCTGCTGATGCCTTCCATTGAAGTGGCGCTCCGCATGGATGCCCCACGATTTCCCCGCACAAGCGATTTGTTACACGCCTTCAACAACGTCGTTCAGCAGATCACCGCAGGACGTCGGTTCATTACGCTCTTCTACGGGAAACTCTGCGCTCAGTCGCGTTCCCTGGAATATACGAATGCAGGACATAATCCGCCTCTACTGATACGCACCGGGGCAGAGACACGCAAGCTGGAGCAGGGAGGTCCCGTGCTTGGTGTACTTCCCAATGCAGAGTACAAGAATGACATAGTCGCTCTTTGCCACGGAGACGTTCTTGTTCTCTACACGGACGGGGTTGTGGAGGCTGAGAGCCCGGCAGGAGAAGAATATTCAGCGGCTCGCCTGGCAGCCATCGTGAGTTCGCACCTGCAAGAGAGCGCTGACGAACTGATTGAAAGCATCTATGCATCTGTTACCCAATTTCGTGGAGCAGCCCCGCAGGCGGACGACATGACATTGGTAACGATGAAGGCGTTGTGATTCGAAAAATGGCTGAGCCCAAGAAGGCGCTGCCCAGGTCCAGGCTGGGCCTGCCGCAAGGAGATCCGCGACCGCGACCGGAACACCTGCGCCTGCCCTTGACAACTGACTTAACGCCGGGCTGCTTGTCGTCTGCTGACTCGCACGGCCTCCAGAAAGGCGAGGTGCCACGACAATGCGTACCCTCATGGGAGTTCTGGTTCTGTTGCTATGTTTCACGCCAGCGGCTGTCGACTTGCCTCTTGGGTCGCGGCAATCAACGGGGCAGGTCGATGCTCAGAAGCAGGCCTGGAACATTCTTGTGGAAGGAGCACACGGCTCGAACATGGATAAGCGCGCGAATGCCATCCAGGCGCTGGGCCTAGACTCCGGAGACCCGGCGGCCGTGCAATTGGCAGAAGACGCGCTCGGGGATAAAGAAGCGTACGTGCGGGCCGCAGCAGCCAAAGCTCTGGGCCCACTTGGTTCCCCCGAATCCGTACCAAAGTTGCAAAACTTGCTGACGGATAAAGATATCTCCGTCGCGCTCGCCGTCGGTCACGCTCTTGTCCAGCTTAAGAGCAACTCGGGATACGACGTCTATTATTCGCTTGTCGTTGGCGTGCGGAAGGGCAGAACATCACCGATTACCGAAGAAATAAATCAAATGAAGACCCTGTCGAGGGCCGTCAGGTTTGCATTTGATCAGGGTGTTGGCTTCCTACCTTACGGAGGATATGGGATGGAGGCCCTGCATGCCTGGAAGAAAAGAAGCACTGCGCCAACGCGGGCTGCTGCTGCGCGAGAATTAGCCGGCGACCCGGACCCGCGCAGCGGCCAGGCACTTGCGAAAGCCGTATCCGATAAGGACTGGAGTGTCCGCGCGGCGGCAATCGAAGCAATCGCCAAGCGCGGAGATCCAGCTCTGCTTGTGGACATCGTGCCTGCAATGTCAGACAGGAAAGATGTTGTGCGCTATTCAGCCGCCGCCGGAGTGCTTCGGTTGGGTCGGATCGCGCAAGAAAACGGGAGCAGGTCGCACTGAAGATAGCCGGCGGCCCTTTCATGTATGTTGGTTTGGGAATGTGCGATCTTGCAAAGGCGCACGCTCTATTCGCAAAAGTACGAAGCGAACATTTGAGCCGCATGCCGGATTGTACGGCCTGGTTCTCGTTTCTGGCGGAACTGCCATGTGGCACATGAATTG
The DNA here is from genome assembly GCA_963743135.1 of uncultured Acidobacteriaceae bacterium. Lineage (GTDB taxonomy): Bacteria > Acidobacteriota > Terriglobia > Terriglobales > Acidobacteriaceae > Silvibacterium. The sequence continues at coordinate 344,211 of CAVUON010000004.1, read as the reverse complement.
AGACGGCGCGAAAGGAAGTTTCCCCTCGGTCGAAGATCGCATGGACGCAATGATAAACGCGTTCGTCTCGCACAATAGCAGACGAACGGTATTGGACGGAAAGAGGCAAGCGTCCGTGAATCATAAATCGTGGTTGTTGGAACGAATTAATGGATCCGATAGTCTCACTTCGCCCTGGAGCGGCAGACGGGGCGTGACGGCGGCTCGATGAATGATTTCCTAAAAGAGGCTGTTTCGCTTTCACTCCTCGGCAAGTGCGTTGCGGCAGTTGTCGGAATCCTGTTCATCCACGCCATGTTTCGGGTACTCGAACAAACGCTGCCCAGGCGCTTTGGCCGGGCCGATGCGCGTTACAGGGTCCGCAAGTTCGTGGTCGTTTGCGGATACCTTGCGATTCTACTTTTCCTCGCCCTCCTCTTTGAAGATCGCTTGGGCCGTCTGAGCTTCGCCCTGGGTGTCGCTGGCGCGGGTGTGGCCGTGGCCCTGCAGGACGTGCTGGCCAGCATTGCCGGCGCTTTCTCGATCGGCTTTTCAAAGTTATATGCCGTGGGCGACAGAGTTCAGATCGGTGATATTCGAGGTGACGTGATCGATATCGGACTCCTGCGAACCACGTTGATGGAAACGGGGAACTGGGTCAGCAAGGACTTATACAACGGCCGGATCGCTCGCATCCCAAACAGCACCGTCTTGAAAGGGTCCGTCTTCAACTACTCGCAGGGATTCCAGTTTATCTGGGACGAGATTAAGGTAGTGCTTACAGGCACCAGCGATTGCAAGCTTGCCAGGGAAATGCTTATTCGAATAGCCAAAGAGGCTATCGGCGAGTATCTGCTCGAGGCGCGGACTTCCTGGAAAGCAATTAGTGACAATTATCGAAGCGCAAACCCTCCGTTGGAGCCTACCGTCGCACTTATCGTAAACCACGGATCGTTGGAATTCACAGTCAGCTACGTGGTCGACTACACGAAACGAACCGCCATGCAAGATCAGTTGTTCACGAAAATCGTAGAGGAGATCGAGAATAGCAAGGGTCGGCTCCAATGGGCATCACCGGCGAGTACTAATCAGCCGGGAACTCCGTACGCGATCGACGAGCACCGGTCACCTTCGACTCACGGAGCGGATCACGCGGCAGATTCCCGTTAATGTCCCTCCGCTTGCGGGCCACCCCCGCTCGCGCGACCCAGGGGCCGATCCTGCCTGTGAAAACAGCCCAGCTAGACGGTCCGAGACGTTTCTGCGTGGCTCAAACGCCTACTGAGCACAGATGTGCCGAATCGGGAGCGCTACTTCGATGAGAGCCGCGTCCTTTGAAAACAATAGAGGCCTTTTCCGCAAGCTCGTTGGGCACACCACGCCATCTCAAATCCCTGGATGCTAACTCCTATGCGGCCTTTTTTGGTGTCTGTTCACTCGTGGAACTGGTACGGCGATCTGACGTTCGTTTGAGGAATGCTTCCAGTCGTGCCTTGAGCTTTGAGAAAGCCGACGTGGTATCTTCACTTCCCTTAAGCTGCTTCTTGAGTTTCGAGATGTCGTTCTTCAACGCCGCATATTCTGGATCGTTCGCGAGAGAAAAGTCTCCCTAACCAGCCCATCAGATTCCCTCCAAGGTTCCCTCGAGAATGAGGCTCACCACGTCGGTCAGGCGCGTCCAGTTTTCGGATCCTCAATCAACAGATAATCGTCAACTCACTGAGCGATGAGTGCAGCAGGTCACATGAACGCGTAGTCGCCATCTCGGACAAGTGGTTCCTGTCTCGAAAGCAGGCCTTCGCGATGACTGTGATTTTGGGATACCCTCTCCCAAACCAGGCCATGGAAATGACAGAGCATGGAAAGCATGGAAAGCCAAGAAGCCGGCCTTCCACCCTGCCAGGATCGGCACTTCAGCTGCTTACGGAGTCCTGACGACGGAGGTTTGGTGAAGTTTTCTGCCTTGATGGGCAAATAAAACGATGAGAGCGTTACGGCGTTGCGTCGGGCATTATGCTCACAGGTATGACCCCTGTCCCGATGAAATTCAGAAGTGCAAGCAAACGGGTTGGTTTAACGCAGACCGGCATATCTGACAATGCCAACAAGAGTCTTGACCAACAGGTTGCCCTCTTTTCAAAGCTCGTTATGGAGAATTCCAAAAGGCCAATTTACCGGGTCTAGTCAAAGCTCGATCCGGTTGCGCACTCCGTCATCATGTCTGAATTGGGATGTTTCGAGGGGAAAGTCCGCGCTCAGCGCGATGAGTGGGCTCGCAAAGTTGCTGCAGGACTAAAGAGACACACGCATATGCCAAGAACATTCCTCAAGAAGCAGGCAGAGCACGAATATCGAACGGCTCGTCGTCCTAGCTTCCACCAGCCGCATGTGTATTTAGCGTTCTCAGAAGGCAGATGCACGCTTAGGAGACTGCTCGAAATGGAGATAAAGCACTTGATGCATAGCCGGGCCTCCATAAACGGACGACTCAAGAAACGCGGCAAATGGGACGTCAGTGGGATAGTCCGCGCTCAGGAACACGTCATCCGAAGAGCGGCCTTTCTAGGAATTCCGGGGCGTGTCCGACTCACGCCTGGTGCGATAGCTGATAGATATCAGCTGACGCGACGCATCCGTAATGATAATGACGAGTAAGTTACTGCAGATGAGATCCGAAAAGCGACTATTTACTCTCTGACGGACGCTCGTCTCCTTGAAAACATTGAGTACTATCTCATGACTGGAGCAATCCGGTCCCGAAGGACAAATCCGGCGCCTGAACACACCACGTCGGGCGCCCGAATACCCACGAAAAGGGCGCCCAAAGTTTTTTCCGGCGCCCTAATTTTTCTTGGCATTATGAAGCTGCTCCTTGCGAGCAGAGGTGAAAATGCCATCGTCTACTGCAGCCCTGAAGGTGATCTACCTCCCTACAACGTCTCTTAAACCCCGCCCACAAAACCCGCGAGTTCATAGTGACAAGCAGGTAAACCAAATCGCCCAGAGTATTGAGACATTCGGTTTTAATGTTCCAATTCTTGTGGATGACCGGCAGAACGTGGTCGCCGGACATGGACGGCTGCTGGCCGCGCGGAAACTCGGCTGGAACACCGTTCCGGTAATCAAGCTGCAACACCTCTCGGAGTCACAGTACGCAGCTTTCCTGATTGCCGATAACCGTCTGACCGAAAACTCCTCATGGGACGAACGGCTTTTGGGAGAACAACTCAAGGTGCTCTCGGAATTGGAGCTGGACTTTGACCTTGAGGTCATCGGCTTTGAGACGGCCGAGATCGATGTGCTGATCGACGGACTCGAAACCATCAATGAACCGGATCCGGATGACCGTCTCCCTGCGATCGAAACCTCAGCCGTATCAGTCAGCGGCGACCTCTGGCAGCTCGGAAAGCACCGGGTGCTCTGCGGTAATTCGCTGATATCAGAAAACTACGCGCGGCTACTCGACGGAGCCAAGGCGGATTTGGTGATGACCGATCCACCATACAACGTGGCCATCGACGGCCACGCCAGCGGTCTCGGGAGGGTCCGTCACCGGGAGTTTGTGATGGCCTCCGGTGAGATGAGCGCTGGGGAATTCACTGAGTTTCTGCGCAAGGCAATGACACTATCAAGGCGAGGCAGCCAACCGGGCTCGCTCGCCTATTACTTCATAGACTGGAGGCATATGACACAGATCCTCGCGGCCGGTCTGGACGTCTACGGAGAGCCGATGAATCTCTGCATCTGGGCCAAGAACAATGGCGGCATGGGGAGCTTCTATCGCAGTGCACATGAACTGATTTTCCTCTTCAAGAACGGCGAGGTCTCACATCGCAACAACATCCAGCTCGGTAAGTTTGGCCGATATCGCACCAACGTTTGGAACTATCCCTCGGCAAATACCTTCTCTCGATCAGGCCCTGAGGGAGATCTGCTTGCCCTCCACCCGACGCCGAAACCAGTCTCCCTTATCGCCGACGCGATCAAAGATTCCACCCGCCGAGGAGCTTTGATTTTGGATCCGTTCCTCGGCTCAGGGACTGCTGTCATTGCTGCTGAGCGCACCGGACGAGTCTGCTATGGCCTGGAACTCGATCCACTTTATGTCGACGCGCTCATTCGCCGTTGGCAGCGTCGCACTAAGCTCGAAGCGATTCACGTTGAGTCAGGAGAGAGCTTTGGAGTCAGAGAAGCTTCCAGGACAAGTCAGGCTACATCAACTCTAGAAGCGGAAGGTTGACGGGCATGAGCGACGATAGAGAGGCAGAAGACTATGAAATCGGCTACCGGAAGCCCCCGAAAAGCGGTCAGTTCAAAACGGGGGTTTCGGGAAACCCTTCCGGGCGACCGAAGAAATCAGCAGATTTCGGATCGAAGTTGCTACGAGAACTCGACTCGCCCCTGACGATCAACGAGAACGGGAAGCGAAAAGTCATCACGAAGTCTGAGGGAGTCGTGAAGCAGTTGCTAAACAAGTCTCTCTCCGGACATCATCCGTCAACACGTCTGCTGATCCCTTTGTATCTGCAGGAACTCGAGAAGGCAGCAGAACAGGAACGAAATTCTCCGAACAATCCTAACCGGAAAGCAAAAGATATGTCCGATGATGAACTCTGGTCCCACATTATTGCCGAGATTAGAAAAACTACCCCAGCTGCGCAGATGGCCGAAATGCTGGCAGTTCTAGCGCAAAAGCTGAAGCTCACGAAACCTGAATTCTTCGGATTGCCGGTTTCAGACGATACAGATGTAATTCAGGCGTGAGGGAATGGGTATTTATGTTGTGTTTGCTGCGATCGCGGCTGTGCGGCATTAACCCGGCGCCGCGCTGCCAACACCAGGTCGAGGCAAAGATCCGGCATAGGGAGGATGGGCGACCATCCTACCGGAACACGACAGGAGCGGCCGAACGGCTCGCTGATTGCATTGTCTTATTCTCCACTGTCGACCTTAGGCACCCATGCAGGGCGTTTCCTACTCCGTCCGAAGTGCTTGTATTGGATCAATGGAGGCGGCGCGACGAGCGGGAATAATGGTAGCGATCAAGCCGGAGACCGCGAGCAAAGCACAGACGTCTAGGTACAGCTTCAGCAGAGCACGAGGATCGTAACCAGGCCTACTCCGCCCGTCCGAATCCAAGCTTCTCCATATCGAGTCGCTCGAGGAACGCATCTACCAACCGGCACATGTGATCGGCTGGAACGAGGTCATCCAGCACCACAGGAAATAGGGTGCCCTGACTACGACCTTCACCTTGTATATAAGCCATAAGCGACGATGTCCTCGCACTTGCGAGAACATCGTCTCACCACCAGCTGTTTAAATCACACAACCCATTACGACGAACGGAACATTTCGAGTACGCTCAAGACCAAATGCCGAGAAGAGCGTTTTACGGTACTTATGTGTCCTCAAGCCGTTCGGGTAGTCTTGGGGGTGGAGAAGTCACTTGAGCTTTACAAGAGGACTCAATCATGACGAATAGAGAAGCCGGAATCAATGTAGTCCGCGAAATGATGGGTGACCAGGCAGCCGCAAAACTCAGCGCTTCCGCTGACTCAAACACCTTCGGTGCCCCGATCGCTGCCTACGCGCTCGACCAAGCCTTTGCAGATATCTGGACTCGTCCCGGTCTGGACAGGCGCTCCCGCAGCCTAGTTTCGATGTCCGTCATGATTGCCATGCGTCAGCCCCATGAATTCGCCATCCACCTGGGGGCCGGGCTCAATAACGGCCTCACATTGAAAGAAATCGAGGAAGTTCTCATCCAGGCGCTGCCATACGTTGGCTATCCTGCCATCGCAACAGCGCTGGCAGCTGCTGCCGAGGTCATCAAGGAGCATGGTCTGGACGGCGACGAAAACTACGCTGGCCACCGCGGCCTGCTTTGACACTAAACGGCATCCGCACTGCCGGTGTGAACGACGCTTGGTTGTGCAACCCGGAGCTATCAGGTGATCGACTTCGGGAACATGGACGGGAACCCGAAGCCGCTGACGATTGTCGGCATCGGGGCATCGGGAAAAACCTGATGGGAGGGGGCCGATCTGGTCAATTGACGCTTTATCGCCGATGCACTCAATGAGTGCTAAGGCCTGATATGGAGTGACCGTGTCAACTCTGCGCGATCTATGGGTTTGTTGTTGTCGTTTTTCGAGGACAGAGCGAGCAGCAGTCGGGGCAGTTTTCAGCGACGATTGATCAGTCTGATATTCGCGGGTCGAAACCGCATAATCTTGATCCGTCGGGGGCTGCCTCTGACTGTTATCGCGAGTCCGGCTGAGCCTGTCGCATAGGGCATACGAGGATTCTCCTTCGTGCTTGCTCCGGCTGCTGCTGGCTCTGTGCTCGATTTGGACGGCGTTTTTCATCAGTAAGTTCGATTTTGTCTTTTCATTCTTAGAAAGATTTTCTTTTCCTCAAGCCGCTACTCGCTGCCTGACAGTCGCTTCCGCTTTGGTCCCTATGGCCCAGATGAAACCCAACAGTTCGCGACCTACGGCTGTGACGATCTTTTTCTTGTCTTTGCCCTTGGCCGCCAGTCTCGCGTATCGCTTGTGCAGTCGGTGTTGTGCCTTCCACGCAATCTCTTTAGCCTCTTCCGATACGCTTTGCTGTCGTTTGCGCAACCCAGCCCAGATGGCAGGAGGACGATGATAACTCCATGCTGCTTCGACGACGATCCGTCTCAGGTGAGCGTTGCCCGTCTTCGTAATGCCGCCGCGGCGGGTTCGCTTGCCACTGGAGTTCTCGCTCGGCACAGCACCGCAATAACCCATCAGTTCTCGAGCACCTGCAAAGCGAGAAACCTGACCTAACTCAGCCGCGATCGTCACAGCAGAAATGTGCGCGATGCCGCGCAATGCCTGCAAGTCCTGAATGACTTCTTGCAAATCAGGTGACGCTAGCTTGACCGCCTCCACGATAGCCTGCTCTAGTCGTAGAACCCGTTCTCGCATGTGTTCGACTTCGTGCAGATAGTCCAGTCGCGTAGACTCCTGAGCCATCTGTGTAAAGCGTATTTGCGAGACCCAGATCAGATGGAGATGTGTCCATGCTCTAACTCCAGGCGGCGGACGGTGACCCGAGCGTAGTAGAAACTTGCCTAGCCGATGACGAGCTCGCAACTGATCCTGCTTCGCCGCTTCACGCGCACGCACCAAGTCGCGCAGCGCCTCAGAACCCGCGTCCGGAACCCAGACAGCCGTCAGGTCGCCGGATCGGTAGCTTCGCGCCAGCTTCTCGGCGTCGCGCCGATCGGTCTTCACCCGGTCGCCGGCCTTCACAGGTACCAGTGACGGGGCTATGACCTCGCACTGCACGCCCAGTTCCGCCAACTGCCAGTACAGGACATAGCCAGTCGGCCCGGCTTCATAGCAGACCCGCAACCCCTCTACTGGGCCAAGCCTCTTGATCATCTTGCGTATCGACTCGGCGCGGTTCGGAATCGTTCCCAGGCTTCGCACCTCACCCTCCGGCTCCGCAACGGCCACGGCGACCGTCTCCGCATGGACATCCAAACCTAAAAATCGTAACTTCTCCTTCATGACCGGCTCCCTTCCGCTTGTGGCTCTGCACTGTGCGTCCTTCTGAACTCACAGCCTAAACCCACGGTCAGCGCATCGGCGCCGGTCACTCCATAATGACTGTTGGCAACAGTCCAGGCGGCGCCTTACTGGCTAACTAAACTCAGTTGTCCAAATGCAGCCATCAGATAACCTTGATATCACAGTTCATCCCCAGCAACTCAGCGGGGGGCTCTTTGTTCGCGGCTGCTGGAGTTCAGGATCGACAGACGAGATGGAAGTGTGCTTCTCTTCCGCGCGAACGGGTCCATATGGCACCGCGCCAGCACGATTCTGAGAATGATGAGAGCTACCACTTCAAATGCATCAACGATGTGGCCTGCCGCGGCAGACTCGTGGCAATTGTTACCTTGCCGTTGCTCACGTCAAGCCATTCAGGAGAGGTCAGAAGGTCCAGCTGTCCTGCCGCTTTCATTTGCGCGTACTGCTCTGGCGTCGGCGTCTGAGGAGATCCCATACTTTTCCATACGGTGTAGGAATTGCTGTGCGTGTCGTCTATCCGGTAGTGCTCCAACAGCACCCTCTTCACTCCGGCCGGAATGCCTGCAATCGTCACCTGCACATCTGCGGAGGCCGCCGGTAAATCGTCATCATGGTAGTTCCACAGCATAACTGCCGCTTCATGCGCCGCCTTTGTCGCTATGGCGTCTACATCCGGCGCCTGCCTCACTCCATTTTTCATCATCTCGTCGAGCGGAATCTGTCCCGTACTGCTTGTCATCACCCGCTCCCCTGACATCAAGCCGGCCATCCGGAATATATTCAGTACCGGCTTGTCTACTCCATTGGTCGAAAGTGTGCGAAATCCTTCGAAGAACCCCTTGTTCTCGAACTCAAACGACCAGGACAACATCGCTGCAAGATTCACCCTGGACCGGTCCTGCAGGTCAAATAGAGCTTTGATCATCACCGCCGTATAGGTCGCATAGAGCGGTGAATTCCTATACGAATTCGCCGGATTCGTTTTCATCGAGCAAGCGCCGCACCCCTCCGGATCGGCCTCGCTCAGAATGATGGGAAGATGGATATATTTCGGATACTTCACGATAATCCTGAAGCCGGCATCGCTTGCGTCCAACTCATTGCTAATCCCCATCCGCACATGCCCATCCACAAAGGACGGCTGGCCCTTGGGATGGAACGAAATGAAATCAAGCGGAATCGGCCTGCCGTTTGCCGCGCTCCTGTCATTCTGGCAATGTTTCAGAAAGCTATCCAGAAATGTTCCGGCTTTCTCCGAGTTCGGCCCCGTGCTTGCCGGTCCGCCGACCATCGCATTTGGCAGCGCCGCTCGAACACCCGCTACCGCGTAGTCATAGAGCTTAAAATACTGGGCCGGCGTGCCATGCCAGTATCCAATATCCGGCTCATTCCACACCTCGAAGTACCACGTACTTACCTCCTCCCTCCCATAGCGCTCCACAAGATGCTCAGTAAACTTTCGTATCAATTCGCCCCACACCGCATAGTCTTTGGGCGGATTGTTGGAAGCTCCAGCCATCGTCCCCCTGGGATAGTGAACCTGGTACTTATTGATTCCTGGCACAGTCGCTGCAAGGTCTTTCGGCATGAATCCAAGTTCCACGAATGGCCGTACTCCGGCCTTCTTATACTCATCGAAGGTCTGGTCGGTGATCGTGAAGTCGTACACCGGCTTCCCGTTGGCGTCCAGCGAGAATACATTCGACGAACTCCATTTGAGCTCCGCCACTCCGTTTCCCGAGGTCAGCAGATGATGTGCTCGGATGTATACCGGCACGGGGCTTAGATCATGCAACTCCGGAAGTAGTTGCATGCCATACTTCATGGTCGTGAAATTTGACTCGTCGTAGCCGAACCATCTGTAGATTGGCGTGTACGGTCCCAGCGGCTTTGACAATTCCACATTCACGGCTACCGGCGTTTGAGCCTGGCATGCGATCACCAATAGGACAGAGCTCAAAACGCATCCGAACTTTCGCATTCTCACGGTGATTTCTCCCTGAAGCCGAGACCACGGCTGCCGCGCTGTTGCGTTGTTGGCAGCAGTCACCTCTCCTGTCTCGCTGGCGGAGAGAGAGAAGAACGTTAGCTTTTGGAGGGCCTTCTCAGCAGTCCTTCTCTCCTCATTTTGGAACTTTCTCTAGCCCGGAAACCCCGCATTTGGCAGCGAAATCACAGATTCTGCAGATGCCAGAGAATCGCTCTGAGCGAAGGAATCGGTGCTGAATGGCCCACTTTCTCTGCACGAGTGATCCGAAGTCCGGTTTTGACAAGAAGCTGGACTGAAATTCGACGTCTCGCTTGGGTACCGTTCAGGCTCTTGCAAACTCCTCACCAAAAGTTCTGCTCTTGCAAACTCCTCACCAAAAGTTCTATCGAGGGTTCGAATGACTTTCCCGCGCCAGTGAATCCTTCTCTCCTGATTCTGGGAGTTTGAGAGAAGTTGCGGCTCCTGACCAGTGGCCTGCCCACCAGCGAGTCTTTTCTCCGCGTTTCAAAAACTATGCCCGCCAGAATCTGAGTTTTTGATTTTCCTAGAGATCAAGGAACGACCAATCCGCCCACACCTTTTGCACGCCGCAGAGACCCCGGGCGTAATGGAAAGACACTTCACCGCAGCAAAGACTGCAGGTATGCTCTCCCCTCAAAGGCAATGTCTTCCGGTGATATTTTCACGTCACCCCACAATGCGCCGAGTGAACCCGGTTCGTCGGGTGAATATCCGAAGCCTTCAATCATAAGGTAGCCATCGTATTCGATCTCTTTCAGGGCACTCACGATCGAAGGAAAATTCACATGCCCGGAGCCGGGAACACCCCTGTCGTTTTCGCTGACATGCACATGCTTCAGATATGCTCCCAGCGACCTGATCACATTCGCGATGTTCTTTTCTTCGATATTGGCGTGAAACGTGTCGATCGTAACGCCCACTCTCGGATGGCCGACCGCGTCGCAGAGCGCCTTCGCGTCAGCCGCCGTAAGCAGGAAAAAAGTTTCCGACCGATTCACTGGCTCAATCGACAGCGTGATTTCATGCTCATCAAGCACGTCACCAAGCTTTTGGAAGCACTCAACGGCCCAGTTCCATTCGTCCGCGGTGCGGCGTCGTCCAGGAAGATATCCGATCGGCGCATAAAGCGGACCCCCAATCAGGCGAGATCCAAGCTCCGAGCATGTTTGAACGCAGCGAACCAGATGTGCGAAGGACTTTTCTCTTACAAAAGAGTCCGGGCTGATGGGATTGATGCCGGCCGGGAGTATGGCACACACTGTGCATTCCAGATCAGCCGCTTCGAACGCCTTTCGGATATCCCGAACCGCGAGGCTCGCAGGATCAAACATCGGAATCTCGAAGCCATCGAATCCGTGCTCACGAATCTTGCCCAGCAGATCAAGATATGAGCGCCGAAGATCCGTCGTCCATGCAAATGCGCTAACACCGATCTTCATAGCTTCTCTCAGAAGGGTCTCGGATCGTGTTACGGAATCGCACCCTTGCTCTCCGTACTGTGCCCGTGAAATTCTGTCGCATGCCGAGGTTTTCTCGACCTGAATTGCACATGGTGATCCGGCGCGGTCGAGTTTCTGACAACAAGCCGGAAATCCAAAAGGAATTCCCTGGAGGGTAGGCCCGGATGCGCGATTCGATCAAACATTGCCAGCAGCGCCGCCGAGCCGATTTCAAGACAAGGCTGATGGATCGTCGTAAGCGGCGATTGCAGAAGCTGGGCGTACTTCACGTCGTCCATTCCAGCAACGCGGATTTGGGAAGGAACCTGCACTCCGATGCGATTCAAGGTCGTCAGCAGCTGCGCCGCTGTATAGTCATTTGCGCAGACGATGGCGTCAGGCTGGTTGCGATCCAGAAATTCGCGGACCGCATCCACCTCGCTCGGCTCAATCCACTGCGCCAGGTCCGGAGCCGAAATGCCCAGATGAGCATGGAGCGCTCCCCGGTAGCCATCCATACGCGCATCAACTGTGTGCGCAGAGAAGGGCCGCGCGAAGAACGCAACCCGGCGCGCGCCCGAAAGTAGAAGATGTTCCGTGAGGACGTATCCTGCACGGCGATTGTCGATTCCGACAAGATCGTATTTACTGCGTTCCGGATACAGGCACAGATCCCGGTCCAGAAGAACAATCGGTATGTTTGCCTCATCGAGAGCCCGAGCAATAGAAAGGTTGACCTCATCCCTTCCCGCAAAAAGCTCCATCGGAGCAAAGAAAACTCCAGACACCTTTCGCTCGATATAGTACCTGCATAAATTTTCCGCCTGGGCTTCCTTGGACCCGTCCGGGATCGACGTCGGCCCCCACAGCAATTCATGCTGGCCACCGAAATGACCTTGCGACATACCCTGGCAAATGGGCTCGAATATCTCCGTCATTCCCAGCTCGGGAATCAGCAATCCGAAGACGAAGCTCTTGCGGGCGTTGCGGTTCTTGACCACCGTTCCCGAACCCATCCGCTTTTCGACAAATCCTTCAGATTCCAGCTGCGCAAGCGCGCGGCGCACCGTTGGCCTGCTCGCGCCAAACTGCTTTACCAGCTCGCTCTCACTGGGAAGTTTTCCGCCCTGATCATAGGTGCCCGTCGACAGGGACTCCCGCAGTTCAAGGTAGATTCGCCTGTGCTTCGGCCCGTCTTTGACGTTAGTTTCGCCCATCGCCTGAGGCATCAAGCCCATACACCGTTTCGTTTCTTCGTAGCCCGGAGCGCTGGTCCCTAGCCGATTCTGCCCCATGGATGTTTTTAATTCAATAGTTTGCGGCCATCAACACGTGCATCTGGCCACCAGCCATCCCAAATATCCTCAACCAAACGAGTCTAGAGCGCGCACGGCAACTTGTCAATACAGGTTCCCCGATCCATCGGCGAAAGATCAGGGCCATCCTGTAAGAATATGTTTACAAATAAATTATACAAGTTGCAAATATAATGTTGACAGATGTGTGCAAACCTGTCTAATCTCCTCTCTGTGATGAGAGGGCTTCCAGAACCAAATGGAAGAAGCTCTTACTCGACGACGGCACGCTCGAGAGCGGCGGATAAACCATCGTGGCACGAATTGCCCGCCGGTGACCGCAAAGCATTACAGGTGTAAGAAGGCCGATTCGGAAATGTTTACAGGTTCTAACGGCGACGATGCAGTCGGGGGAAGACATTCAGTCAAAGTCTGCCACCCGAAATTATTTGAATAAGGAGTCCAACATGGCTATCAAGCTTTACCACGCCCAGCTAACGATCACCAACGGATCATCGTTCCTGATGCCTGGCGCTCAATCCCGCCTCGTCCGGCAAACCGATCCGCCCCATTCCTTGCGTCAATTCCGCTACGCCACGTTCCTTTTGCTGACGTTTCTGTTGGCAATTGCCGGGACTGTTTCCATGCATGCGCAAACCAGTTATGGGTCGCTTGTGGGAACCGTCGCCGATTCGACGGGAGCAATCGTAGCCGGAGCGGAAATCACGGTGACAAACGCTGGAACCAACGCGATTCAGAAGACGACAACCGGCGGCGCAGGAAACTACAGCTTTGTGAACCTGAATCCGGGCGTTTACAGCGTCACTGCCGCCCGAAGTGGTTTCGAGTCGGTCACGCGCGACAAGGTAGACGTGCAGATCGGTGGCACCACCCGTGTCGACATCGCACTGCCCGTCGGGAATACAACGCAAACCGTCACGGTGTCGGCGACGGCGGCGGGTCTCCAAACAGACAGCGCCTCATTGGGCGGCGTCATCGAAGGACGTCAGGTTGAAGAAGCTCCGCTCAACGGGCGAAACGTGAATAACCTTCTGGACTTCATCCCCGGCGTTACCCCCGGCGGAGGAACCCAGGGTAGCACTATGGCCAACGGCGGCAGCGGCAACTTCCAGGCTGGTGGACAAACCCAGGCCATTGCGTACGGCAATTACCAGATCGGCGGCGCCTTCAGCGGGCAGAGCCTGTTCTTCATCGACGGCGTTGGTTCGAATATTGCTGAGAATAACGTCAACACGCTCGTTCCCACGCAGGATGCGGTGCAGGAGTTTCGCGTATCCACCAACAATGTAAGCGCGGAATTTGGCGGCTACGGCGGCGGAGTCATTCAAATCTCGACAAAGAGCGGCACCAATCAGTTTCACGGGAACGTCTATGAATATTTCCGCAACACCGCTCTCGATGCGAATGACTGGTTCAGCAATCACCTCGGTTTGGGAAAGTCTCCCCTCCATCAAAACCAGTTCGGCGCCAACCTGGGTGGGCCGATCTGGAAGAACAAGGCGTTCTTCTTCTTTTCCTGGGAGCATGAGTCGCTTATCTCCGCCAGTCCGATCTCTGCAACCGTGCCAACCACTGCCGAGCTCAACGGGGATTTCTCCGGCGACCCGCAGGTCATTTACGACCCCACCACGGGCAAGCCGTTTCCAAACAACAGCATTGCCGGCAGGATTGATCCAACCGCGCTCAAGATCGTCGAACTTGAGACGCCTGCCCAATCCCGCGTGACCCAAGTCCCGTTTACCACCAATTTCTTTGCCTCGGCACCCATCGAGGGATATCAAGATCAGTACAACGCACGCATCGATCTCAACCCCACTACGTCCGATTCCATCTTCGCTCGGTACACCTTCTGGAATCCGCATAACGGAGACAGCGATCCATTCGGTACGAAGACGGGCGCAGGACCGACTGGCAACTATACGCAGGAGGGCGTCTTCGGCGAAAACCACGTCTTCAACGCATCCACCATTGCCGATCTGCGCTTATCCTATCTTGAGAATTACAACTTCCAGTACCCTCTGAGCGACGGCTTTGACATGGCGTCGATCAGCCCAGCCTACGGCGTCATTCAGCAGGAGAGCGTGAACAAGCAAGGTCTGCTTCCGGGTCTCGGCATCCAGGGTTACGGCATAGGCGCTGAGCTCTCGCAACTCTACTGGAACAATAATGTCTGGGGCATCAGCGGCAGCGTCACCAAGATCGTTGGCAAACACACCATCAAGAGTGGCGGCAACTGGCGTCAGGTGTTGTGGGAGAACTACAGCAACAGCCAGGGGCTTGGCGTCAACTCAACCCCCTTCTACACCGCTTCCTCGCCAACTGATGCCACAACAGGTAATGCGCTCGCCTCTTTCCTGCTGGGAATTCCATCGAGCACCGGCATCAGCTCAGTTGGAACCTGGCACGCCTTCCTTCACAACTACGGCTTTTACGTCGAGGACACCTACCAGGCGACCCACAAGCTGACTGTAATCGCCGGTCTGCGCTGGGAGCAGCCGGGGGCCTACTCTGAAGAAGATAACCTGGATTCAGTTCTCCAACCCTACGTCCCAGTCACCATCGGCGGCCTCGCTTCTATCAACAATCCGGTAACCGGAGACGCTGTGCCGCTCACCGGGCGCCTGGCCTTTGTCGACAGCCCGCAATATAGTTCGCGCAGAGAAGAGGACTTGCACTGGAATCTGTTCTCTCCGCGTGTCGGCATTGCCTACCGGGCAAATCCGCAAACCGTTGTGCGCTCGGGCTACGGAATATCTTACTTCCCGGCTGAGATTACCGCGGACTCGCCCGGCGCCAGCCCCATCAATTCGGCTTTTACCGGTATAACCAACCCCAGCCCGGGAAACCCCCTGATTGCTACGGTGGACAATCCTCTGCCGAACGGAATCAATCTACCCACTGGCAGAACACAGGCTGGGCTGAATATAACGCTGGGAAATGGCGCTGCAGGCCGCATTCCCAAACAGGCTTACGGCTACTCTCAACAGTGGAATCTCGCTGTCGAACAGGCGATCGGCAGCAACTCCACTTTCACCATCGCTTATGCTGCGTCAAAGGGAACCCACCTGGTTCTCTCTCAGGGCTATACTGGCACGGGCCTGAATCTAAATCAGCTTCCCGACCAGTATCACTCCCTGGGCGCTGCTCTCCTGAATCAGGTCACGAATCCCTTCTACGGAATTCTTCCCGCCGGCACAACCTTCGGCTCACCCACAATCGCCGAAGGCTACCTCCTCACGCCCCATCCTCAATACACGGGTCTCACGCAGACCGTGCCCCGTTACGGCGACTCCACATACAACGCGCTTCAGGTCAGCTACACCCGCCGCTTCAGCCATGGCGGTATCCTGCAGGGTGCATATACCTGGAGCAAGCTGCTGAGCAATACCGACAACACCAGCGCCTTTCAGGACGGACAAGGCGGCATTGGGGTCGTTCAGGATAACGACAATCTGAAGGCTGAAAAGTCTCTCAGCCAGCAGGATCTTGCTCAAAATCTGGTGATCAATTACGGGCTCGATCTGCCCTTTGGACGGGATCAGACCTATCTCGCGAACACCAATCGCTTCGTCAACGGCGTCCTTGGCGGCTGGCGAATCGACGGTATCACTACCTTGCGCAGCGGCGTTCCTCTGGCTCTCGTCGCGGCAGGAAATACTCTAAGCCAATTCGGCTCCGGGAACATCCGGCCCAATTACACACCGGGCTGCAATAAGAACGCACCCGGATCCGATCACAGCCCAGAAAGGGCTAACATGTGGTTCAACACCTCATGCTTCACGCAACCCGGCCAATTTTCCTTCGGAGACGAACCTCGCGTCGATCCATTCATGAGGTCCGAAGGAGAGGTCAACTTTGATACTTCCTTCAACAAAATTTTCAATATCAAAGAAAACGTGAAATTCAAATTCAGCGCGGAGATCTTCGATCTTTTCAACCATGCCCAGTTTGCCGAGCCTAATACCAACCTGTCCTCTCCGGGCTTCGGCCAAGTGAGCCACCAGACGACTCTTCCGCGTACCGTTCAGTTGGCCGCGCGGATAAGTTTCTAGACTTGCCGGGAGATTGTCTGTTCCACTCTCCATCGATCGCGACAAGGCTGATGCCCCGCGGCTCAGCCTTGTCGCGATGGCGACTCTTCCGCCGCATAAAATTTCCCCCGGAGCATCTGGCCATGAAACTGAACCGTCGTGAACTCCTGACCGGTGCAATCGGACTCGCTGGCGCGACCGCATTGAGCCGCATCAGCTTTGCCGCCCCGGCACTGGCGGCGGTCTCACCGGCAGAACTTGCCGCCGATCCTCGCCGCCCGCAATATCATCTGCTTCCAAAAGCAAACTGGATGAACGATCCCAACGGGCCCATCTACTGGGATGGCAACTATCACATGTTCTATCAGTACAACCCCAACGGAGCCTTCTGGGGAGACATGCACTGGGGCCACGCAATCAGTCCGGACATGGTTCACTGGCAGCATCTTCCCGTCGCGCTTGTACCAACCCCCGGCGGACCGGACGCCGACGGATGCTTCTCCGGAACGGCCGTCATCGACGGCGACGCAGTGGCGATGGTTTACACCGGCGTGGTCTCCGCTCCGGAAAGCGAAGCGACAATTCGCGACGGAGTTCACAGCTTCAAAGAGTCCCAGTGCCTCGCCTTCGGCTCCGGCAAAGACTTAACGACCTGGAAAAAATATCCGCAGCCTGTAATCGCCGCTCCTCCGCCCGGCCTCGACGTCACTGGCTTCCGCGATCCTTCACCATGGCGGCAAGGCAATGGATGGTACATGACGGTGGGCTCCGGAATTCGCGGCAAAGGCGGAGCCGTTCTCCTCTACCACTCCAGCGATTTGCGCCACTGGGACTATCTGCACATGCTCACGAAAGGCACCGGAAACGGAAAAGATACTGTGAATCCCGTCGATTCCGGAACCATGTGGGAGTGCCCGGATTTTTTTCCCCTCGGCGACAAGCACGTCCTGATTTACTCCGCGGAAAGAAAGGCGTACTGGCTGACAGGCGTTCTCGATCCGAAAACCATGATCTTTCACCCTGAGCGAAATGGCCTGCTCGATTACGGATCCTTCTACGCGCCAAAGACGCAGCTCGATAAGGATCAAAACCGGATTCTATGGGGCTGGATCTCCGAGACTCGCCCGCTCGAGGCGTACCGCGCATCCGGCTGGGCGGGCATGATGTCCTTGCCCCGTGTGCTCACTCTGGACAAGGACTTGAACCTGCGTTTCGCAGTTGCACCCGCCGTGGATAATCTCCGCCAAAGCCCGCAAACTCTGCGCATATCGAAGAGCCAGGAAGAAAACCAGCAGCGGATCGCGCGTATGCACATCGAAAACTGCTGCGGCGAGATTCTCTGTATCGCCAAAACTGAAAACGCACCGTTCGGCCTCTCTATTATTGGCGACGGCGAAGCCAATTCCGCGCCGTGGCTCACCGTGCAGTACGACCCGTCGCAACCCGCCCGCATACGCATCGACGACAAAGACGTGCCGCTCCAGATCGGCGACGCCGGCGAGCTAGAGCTTCATTTCTACATCGATGGATCCGTCATCGAAGCCTTCGTCAACAAGCAGGTCGCCTGCGCAAAGCGCTTTTATTACTCCGGATCGTCGGCGCCGCGCGTGAACCTGCAATTGAGCGGCAACACAACCGGGCTCTCAAGTCTTTCAATGTGGCAGATAACGCCCATCTCTCCCAACCGCCTTACCACCTGAATAGGATTCATTGAACTGCGTTACATAGGACGGTAGTTTGAAACTCAATCTCTATCTCGTGAAAAGCGCTCTCGTCGGCGCCCTCGGCGGTCTGCTCTTCGGCTTTGACACAGCCGTCATCGCCGGAACCACGCACGGGCTCGTAATGAGTTTCGACCTGAGCCCCGCCAAATTGGGACTTACAGTTTCGATCGCCCTGTGGGGCACCGTTCTGGGAGCAACCACGTCAGGACTGCTTGGTGAGCGGCTTGGAGGCCGCGGCGCACTTCGCATCATGGCCACCCTCTACCTGATCTCCGCGCTGGGCTGCGCGATCGCGTGGAATTGGCCAGCGCTGATGTGCTTCCGTTTTATCGGAGGCATCGGCGTTGGAGGATCTTCGGTTCTCGGTCCCGTCTATATCGCCGAGATTTCTCCCGCAAAGTGGCGCGGCCGCCTCGTCGGCACCTTTCAGGTGAATGTGGTCGTCGGAATCCTTCTCGCCTACCTGTCAAACTTCTGCCTGGCAAAGCTCATATCGGGTCCAGCCCTCTGGCACTGGCAACTCGGTGTTGCCGCGCTCCCAGCATCTCTCTTTTTGCTCTTCCTCTTTGGCATTCCGCGCAGCTCCCGGTGGCTCGTCACTCAAAATCGACTCGACGAGGCGCGACGCGTATTGCAGCTCATCGGTTCGGAGGATGCGGAGGCCGAACTCAGAGAAATCGTCGAATCCGTTCATCTGGATCGAGGCAATCGCCACGAGCGCGTCTTCAGGAGGAAGTACCTGCTCCCGATATTTCTCGCAATCTCAATCGGAATGTTCAATCAGCTCTCGGGCATCAACGCGATTCTCTATTATCTGAACGACATCTTCTATGCCGCCGGCTATAGCCGAGTTTCAGGAAACGTGCAGGCCGTCTGGATTGGACTGACCAATCTCGCCGCAACGTTTCTTGGGATGTCTCTCGTTGACCGGATCGGCCGCAAGGCGCTGCTGCTCATCGGCTCGGCTGGCATGGTCGTCTGTCTCGCCGGAATCGCGAAGTTATTTCTCGACCATCGCACCTCGAGCCTGCTGCTGTGGTTCCTGATCGGCTTCATCGCATTCTTTGCCATCTCGCAGGGCTCCGTAATCTGGGTCTACATCAGCGAGGTCTTTCCAAACCGCGTCCGCTCCAAAGGCCAAAGCATCGGCAGCTCGGCGCACTGGATTACGAACGCGATCATCGCAGCAGCCTTCCCGGTCATGGCCGCAAAGTCGGGCGCGTATCCCTTTTACTTCTTCGCCACCATGATGGCGCTTCAGTTTGTGGTCGTTCTTTTCGTTTATCCGGAAACCAAAGGGGTCAGCCTCGAAAAGATTCAGGAGCGGCTGGGGATTAGCTGACGATTGCAATTCGCGGTCGTGCGCAGATGAGCAATGGAGGATGCCTAATGCAAATTCTTTCCGTAGGCGAGCTGCTTTGGGATGTCTTCGGCGAAACAGAGTTCCTGGGCGGAGCGCCACTTAACTTCTCCGTGACGATCCAGAGACTCGGACACCCGGCTGCACTGGTTTCGGGTGTCGGCAACGATGCCCGTGGTTCACGCGCGCTTCAATCCATGAGCGCCCTCGGCTTGTCCACCGATTTCGTGCAGGTCGTTCTAAAAAGGCCCACCGGCACCGCTATTGTCACAACCGACCATCAACGGAACGCGAGTTACTCCATCCCGCGTCCTGCGGCCTTTGATGATATCGCGCTGAGCGCCACGCAATGGTCCCGGCTCACCAGTCTTCAACCGCAATGGATATACTTCGGTACGCTCGCGCAAACCAACCACGCGAATGAAAGAACTTTGGACCGCCTCATTCAGGAGCTCCCCGGCATTGAGGGCTTCTATGACATGAACCTCCGCGAAGGGCACTGGAATCTTTCGCTCGTACAGCGCCTCTGTCGGTTGGCGTCCGTCGTAAAGATGAATGAAGACGAGGCGAGGACGCTGTTTCGGATGACCCAGCCATCGGAACCATTCTCCATGGAAAAGTTCTGCCGCTGTTGGTCCTCGGCTTGCGGAGTAGACACCATCTGCGTCACGCGCGGTAGCGAGGGCAGCGCCATCTTCGCAAAAAACGCCTTCTACTCTTTCGAGGGAGTCACAGTCGACGTCGTAGATACCGTCGGAGCCGGAGACGCATTCGCCGCCGCCTTCCTCCACGGCCTGATCCTCGGTTGGCCTATCGCGCGAAACGCATCCTTCGCAAACGCATTGGGAGCCTTGGTTGCTAGTCGCGCCGGTGCAACGCCGGACTGGACCCCGGACGAGTGCCTGCGACTGATAGCAAATCTCGGATAAGAAAAGTCCAGACAAGATCGCGGAAATCAGGTCGGCATGACGCCGTCGGATGCTGCGATTGATCTCGACATAGGAAAAGTCCTTGTCAGGCTCCCAGCCAATCAGCGTGTAGGCCCGGACAAGGCTACCGAACCTGGTTGAATAGCAGGAACTCGAGGGCATGGTCTCGGTTTCATCGTTCAGGAGACCAGACAGCCGGCCATGCTTGTGCAGTAATTCCCTCAACCGTTCTAAAAGGTCCTGGTCGGTCAGGTGCTGATGGCGCGACTCAATGATTCGCCGCGCCTGCTCGAAGATAGTGGCGTCAACGATCGGCACAAAGGCTCCATCGCGCCAGATCCACATGTCGACCGGATTGTTGATTCGCTTGTGCTTCAGCTTGAACGAGCGGCGATTGTAGATGTTGGCGCCGATGTACTTGGGGTTGGTGAGCACCTGATGGACGGTCGCCCGTGTCCACAGGCGACCGTGTTCTCCGAGAATGCCGGCGCCATTCAGCTGCTCGGTGATTTCGCGTTCAGTCTGCTTGTCCGTGACAAATCGTGTGTAGATCTTCTGGACCACCTCGATCTCTCTTTGGGGACCAGGCACCAGGATGACCCGGTCCGTCTGCAGGCTCTTTCGCTCTCCCCGGCCAAGCAGCCCTTTGGAGGCCTGATTGCGATCGATTAGCTGGCGCCTCAGGCCATCGCCCGCGGGGCCGCCCTGCCGAAATCCCAGCTCAATGAGGCGACACTGGCCGGAGAACACTTTGACCGAGAGCTCGCGGCTGTATTCCGCAGCCATCGAACGTTTCAAGGTCTTGAGCACCGATGAGGACATGCTCCCGTCGTTCTCAAACTGCTCCGCGCAGTAGTGAACTCGGATGCCAGACCGCTTCAGGACGTACTCGTAGTAGGCGCTCTCGTCTACGTCCTGGAACCTTCCCCAACGGCTCACGTCATAGACGAGAAGCGAGGTGAAGTTGGTTCGCTTGGCCTCGACATCAGCCATGAGCTGGTTGAGACCCTCCCGGCCTGCGATGTTCAGCCCACTACGGCCATGGTCGGAATAGTCCTGGACGATCTCCATGTTGTGGGCCGCTGCATACTGGCGGATGATCTCGAGCTGGTTTTCCGGCGAATACTGCTGGTGCTCGGTCGACATGCGGACGTACTGAGCCGCGCGAGACGGCGCCGGCGCGGTCACGGATGCTGCAAGGTCCATGCTGGCCACCAAACCCAGCCTCCGGCTTTCGTGAAGGCCGCCCTTAAAAAATTGCTCTACTATGTAGTGGGAATTTGGGGCGTTTTTCGCGACAAGATCACCAAAAAAAACAAAAACTTTCGCTGCTCGAACCCGTAACAGGGAACTTCAATTCCCTGATGTCTCGAAAAAACTCCCTGTTCTTTTTGGGCGCCGATGGCCCTCGAAGCTGGCTAAGCGCAGTAAATTGTGCAGCATGCCGCCGGCGTCATGCGTGCACGAGGGCGCAAAACCTCAAGATTTCCCTGTTAAATTCCCTGTTAGCAGGGAAATGCTGCGAGAGAGAGGTTCGCTCGAGACTGCCCGCACCGCCACTATCTCGTTTTAAGGCATCCAACGAAATCCGAATAGCGCATCTAAATCCCAGTTAACGTTGGGTTTTTCGTCTTTATGCGTCCAGAACGTTCCGATGCAAGCCTGAATTGCTTGTGGGTACATTTCGGGGTATAGCCCATTCAAGTTGTGGGTACATTGCAGAAAGAGGCCGCCCGATGAAGCTGACCGACATCCAGATCAAACGGATCAAACCGAGCACGAAGCCCTACAAAGTTAGTGACGGAGGAGGACGATTCCTTTGGGTCACGCCTTCCGGTGGAAAAATTTGGCGCTGGACCTACAGGCACGGGGGACGGGCTAAGCTCATGACCTTTGGAAAGTATCCGGATGTCTCTTTATCTCAGGCCAGAGAGCGCCACGCGGATGCACGCAAGCTGCTGGCTTCCGGCGTAGACCCAATGGCGCAGCGCAAGGCCGAGAAGGCGGAAGCGGAAAATTCGTTTCAAAGCGTCTCGTTACGCTGGCTGGAACATTGGAGGCACGGAAAGAGTCCCCGCCATGTGGACTATGTGAAGCGGCGCATGGAAGCCGACATATTGCCCTGCCTGGGTGCGCGGCCTATCGCTGAGATTGAAGCGCCGGAACTGGTGGCCATGACCAAGGCAATAGAAAAGCGCGGAGCGAGAGACATTGCCAAACGTGCCCTGGAGGCGACGGGACAGGTCTTCCGCTACGCCATTGCTCATGGGGACACGAAGCGCAACCCTGCCGCTGAAATCCGGCCCAGCAATATTTTGCAATCCACACGCAAAGTTAACTATGCCCGCGTGGATGCCAAGGAATTACCAGGCTTGTTGAGGTCTGTTGAGGTCTACCAGGGCACGCACGTTACTCGACTGGCTTTGAAGTTGATGGCCTTCACTTTCGTGCGAACTAGCGAACTGATCGGAGCCAAGTGGGCTGAATTTGACCTGGAGTCCGCCCGCTGGCACATTCCGGCGGAGCGCATGAAGATGCGGACTCCGCATATTGTTCCCTTGGCCAAACAGATATTGGATGTGCTGGAGATGCTGCGTACGCTGACCGGCGAAAGCGAGTGGCTCTTTCCCGGCGACCGCAACGCGAAGAAGTCGATGAGCAATAACACCATTCTCAAGGCTCTAGAGCGGATGGGATACAAAGGCCGGATGACCGGCCACGGTTTCCGGGGACTTGCCTCCACGATCTTGCATGAGCAAGGTTACGCGCACGAGCACATTGAATTGCAGCTTGCCCATGCGCCGCGCAATGCGGTCAGCGCTGCATATAATCACGCGCTGTATCTGGAACCACGCGCCAAGATGATGCAGGACTGGGCAGATTTTCTGGAGCAGACGCAACGCGGCGGCAAGGTCTTGCCCTTCCGTGGCTCTGCGGCATAGCCATTTGGTTAATTTGGCTATGAGATCCCTGGCCAAGCCCGAAGGGGTGACCACGGAGCGCTGGCGGCTTGCCGATCACACACCCGCAACTCGAATCGAAAGACTCTGAAAACGGCTCGATGAGTGCATTGGCCTGATATTTGGCTTTACCGCAAATCGAATGCATGGTCATCGACGGAGGCCGCTCAAGAGCAGTGAAAAAATACGGACTCGCGAGTTTTGGCACCC
The DNA here is from genome assembly GCA_963743135.1 of uncultured Acidobacteriaceae bacterium. Classification (GTDB taxonomy): domain Bacteria; phylum Acidobacteriota; class Terriglobia; order Terriglobales; family Acidobacteriaceae; genus Silvibacterium. The sequence goes on along the minus strand of CAVUON010000004.1, from coordinate 320,684 downwards.
TCACCAGCAGTTAGAATCCTAAGAGCGCTGATGACCGCAGGGTTCGCGGTGCGCTTTACTGCCTGCCTATCTCATTCGGGGTCGGCTTCGGATTTCGGGTCATCGGCCTAAGGCTTCCTCACTGCCGGGTACGGATACGTCGTAAGCATTGAGAACGACCGAGGTGAGGCAATAGCCTTCGATGAGGTAGACGAGCTCGGCCGTGCCCTGATTGCCGAAAGCGCTCAACGCTGCTTGGTAAGTGGCTTCAGGTAGTTGACCTCCGCGAGCAAGCTTGGACGCAATATCATAGGCGACGCCCTCTTCGCGGGTAAGATCGCCGGGACGTTCGCCAGCGACGATAGTTGCTATTTGGGCGTCCGAAAGGCCGGATAGGGCGGCAACATGCTCGTGAGCATAGAGTTCGTACCGCGAACTGTAATGTGCTCCGACGACGAGGATCGCCACTTCATGAGCAGATTTCGGTAGCGTCGAATGCTCCGACAGCGCGGCAATGTATTCCCAATTAGCTGTCCCAAATTGCGGGAAGTGCAGCATGGCGTTGAAGGGGCCGATGAGTGCGCCGTCCGCGCGCTTTGAGATGAAGCCTTTGAAATGGGATTCAATCCCGGCCTGGATGCGGTCGAATAGAGGGCGTTGCTCAGAGGAAAGGTTTTCCGGTGGTATAGGATTTAAACGCATTTGGGTTCTCCACAATTCATAAAATCTACCGTCGTTAACTGGAATTTCCTTTTTGAGAATCGCCGAGCTTCACGCGTCGAACTCTCGAATCACTATCACCCCTGTTGTAACAAGAGAACAAATTGCGATTCGCGTCTTCATGGATTCCCCTCTGACTTGAATTAGATGGCAGAACACAAGCGAAGTCGCGGCCGCTCGCCTGTCAATTGGTGATAAATCGCGTGGCTGTTGAAAAACTCATTTGTCATAAATTCGGAGAGATTGCATCGCGTGAGGATGCCCTATAAACGATTTTCTTGGATCGTCTGGACATTTTCTATCCCCGGAATTGTTCTGATTTTCTGCGATCTTGAGTTTTTCAACACCCACTCGCCATATCACTCATCGACGAAGACCACTTCTCGGTCGGGCGCCAGCATTGCTACCTACAAGCCGACATGAACGAAGCCGCTTTGCGGTGGACGCATGCGCGTGTTCCTGGACCGACATTTGAGGCCGTCGGGTAGTTTGGTGCGCAGAGAAGGAGGATTCTCTGTGAACCAACTACGTCAGCTCATGCTTGAGGAGTTGCGGCGTCGCAACTTCGCCGACACCACCATCCGCTCATACCTTCATGGCGTCGAGCATTTCAGCCAGCACTTTCATCGCCGGCCCGATCAGCTTGGCCCTGAGGAGATTCGCAAGTATCAGGCAGCTCTGTTCACTACGTTCAAGTTCAGCCCGAACACCGTAATCCTGCGATTGGCTGCCTTGCGCTTCTTCTATATCCACGTGTTGAAGCGCAGCTGGAGCATCGCCGAGACGCCCTATCCGAAGAAGGTTCGTCACCTTCCCCAGGTACTCAGCCAGGAGGAGGTTGCGCGTCTGATCGACGCCGCGGAAAGCCCCTTTCACCGCATCCTGCTGATGACGCTTTATGCCACCGGCGCCCGCCGCGCGGAAGCGGCCCACCTGAAGGTCAGAGACATCGACAGCGAGCGGATGGTGGTTCATATCCGGGGAGGCAAGGGAGCCAAGGACCGCGATGTCATGCTCAGCCCGAAGCTGCTCGATGCGTTGCGCATCTACTGGCGCAGCCTCCGGCGCAAGCCGACGGAGTGGCTCTTTCCCGGTAACCGCTGGCATACTTCGAGTCGTCCTGTCACCACCAAGGTCCTCTGGGATGCCTGCCAGTACGCCGCCGAACGCGCCGGCCTCACGCATAGGCACATTCATCCGCACACTCTACGTCACTGCTTCGCCACACATCTGCTCGAAGCCGGCGCCGACCTGCGCACCATCCAGATACTGCTCGGACACCGCGACCTCGAAGTAACTACGGTCTACCTACATCTGTCCCAACGTCATCTCAGCGCAACTGCCAGCCCGCTCGATGCCCTCACGTTCTCTCGACAAGGAGGACACAAGCACAGCTCATGAGCCGGCCTCTGCTGGAGATGGCCGACATCGTTCGCTGTTCGGGACAGTCCTTTATCGAACACAGTCGCAAGTGGATCAACTGGCAACACCGAAAAGTGCTGCTGGCCATCGTGCGCTGCCGCACCGCCGCGCTGGGTGGACATCGCGATCGCTGTACTGGCTGCGGACATACGACCACCATCTCGTACAACTCGTGTAGAAATCGCCATTGCCCACGATGCCAGGGCAACGCGCGCATGTGCTGGCTCAAGGCGCGGGAACGGGAACTGCTGCCTACCCGCTATGTGCATGCCGTCTTTACTCTGCCGCGGGAACTGGTTCCGCTCGCGTTGCAGAACAAGCGGCTGATCTACAACCTGCTCTTTCACGCCAGTGCCGAGTCGCTGCTTGAGATTGCTCGCGACCCTCGACATCTTGGAGCCGAGATCGGTTTCTTCAGCGTGCTCCACAGCTGGAACCAGCGCTTGCAGTTTCATCCGCATGTCCACTGCGTAGTTGCTGCCGGCGGCCTCGCGCCGGATCACTCCAGCTGGATCTCCGCCCGGCATTCCTTCTTTCTGCCCATCCGCGTGCTCAGCCGCGTCTTCCGCGGCAAGTTCGTGGCCGGGCTGCGCAGCGCCTTCCATCAAGGTGCGCTTCAGTTCCACGGCAACCTCTTGCCTCTGGCACATCCGCGCGCCTTCGCTGCCTGGCTGCGAGTGCTGTTCCGCCACGATTGGGTGGTCTACTCCAAGCGGCCCTTCGGAGGACCGGAACACGTGCTGCGCTATCTCGGCGCTTACACCCATCGCGTCGCCATCTCCAACAGCAGACTGGTCGCTGTCTCCGACGGCAACGTCACCTTCCGCTGGCGCGACTCCGCCCACCGCAACAAAAAGAGGCTCATGACTCTGGCTGTCGAGGAGTTCCTGCGCCGGTTCCTGCTCCATTTGTTGCCACGCGGCTTCGTCCGCATCCGCAACTTCGGCTTCCTCTCCAACCGGAACCGCGCAACACTGTTGCCGCTCTGCTTTCAACTGCTCAACGGTTCAGCAAACACGACACCTTCAGCAGCATCATCGTCCACCGACCAGTCTGACTCGCTATGGACGTGTCCGGTCTGCGGTGGAACCATGCATGTCGTCGAACGACTCTCCGCCGCCCAACTTCTGCTCCGCTCTCCACCTCAACCTGACCGGTGTGCCGCTTGAACCTCTATCCGCATCCTCGGCCTTCCCTCGTGTTCCGGCACGCAAGCACATCCCTTGTCTCATCGGCTCCGGAACGCTCTGCCCGCAGTCTCCTCAGCCACTGCCTGACTCCTCACTGCGACGCTCTGCCGTTCCATGCGGCCCTCAAAGCGGCGGATCATACTCTTACCCCGACTTCCATAAGCCGTCTACACCTCGCTCAGCCCATTCAAAGTACATAGCCTTCCATGAGGGCGGCTTCCTTCATGTCGCTGTATCCGAAGCGCCCGCCCTGAGAACATGCAACTGCGCACTGTTGTCTGGGGGCGCTCCAGATACAGCACTAGGACTTATCGGTAGTAATCGGTTCCTCGATGAGTGACTAGGCGATTTATCACTCACCGAGAAAATGGACCGACTGCCACTATTTGGATGAAGACGACGAGAAGATTTATTAGGGATTCACCTTCACTTAGTCACTACTCGTCTTTGTTACCCGGCGCTGGTGGCGGCAGCGAAAGCTGCGGCTGATCGTCCTCATCGTCGTCTGCTAAGTTGTCATGATCTTCGACTTCGAAGCCAGGGTAGAACGGAATTTGGACGCTTGCCGTTATCGGTTGAATGACCTCATACACCTTAAGCACGGTGAATTTGGCGGGTAGAGCTTCGCTATCATCGTCATAGGCTACCTGCACACGCGCCATAACGCGAAGGGCTACCCCCGGCCTGACCCCGAGACCATCGCGCCGAAATGATTCAAGCCACTCTAGATCGAGAATGCTGGCTTGGACAGCGTGACCGTTGTATTGAAACTCCCACATCGATGAACCGAGAAAGTCGGGCTTCTTGACCTTGAAAATGAGTTCATTGTCGTTGCTGAGCGTTCGCGTCGCCAGTAGTTCGTTCAACTCTTCTTCGTTTACCCGCAGGCGAGGATTAAACGCCACAGGTGAACCATCGATTCCTTCGAAAGTTGCATTATCGCCCTCGCGCAGCGGCTCAAGTGACGACGTGATATCAGCTATGTGTGCTGCCAGTTGCGACCGAGTCAACGGAGTGTAGCCAACCAACATGCCCAGCGGCCCCGTCCTATCTCTTGCGATAGTTGAAACTGGATATCCTCAAGCAGTCGCGGCTGCGTAATCGTTGGCGCTCCTTCGAGTTTGTCGAGAACGATGTACTTCGCTTTTACTAAGTAATCGCCAAGTACCTTCTTCCAATCACCGCTCTTGATGGCATCATCATCGGTCGATCGCAGCACTGTCGTGATCCACGATTTAATAGAACCAGCCTCCACGTCCTCCACGAACAGCTGAGGCTCCATGTCGACGTCTAATGAACGGACAAGATCACGATCTAAACGGCGCAACGCGTCCAACAGACCGAACCATGGTTCGGAAGGGCCGCGATGGATCTCCTTCGCCCCGGACGAAATCTACCGTGATGGCGAATGTCGCGCTCTCGCGCGTCTCTGGACGATTAGGAAGCACAGAGCAAAAGTGTAGCAGCCCGCTGTCAGGTGCGCTGTCGTGATCCGAACTACGAGGTACGACTGCCGCCCGGTTGGGCACAATACTGCTTGCTCGATCTACAGTCTCTCAAAGATGTGAACTAAAATCGGGGAAATGAGCGAGCCTATAGAACCCAATGCCAGCGAAGGAAGGCCGAAGTATGACGAGGAACTCATTCAAATCACAGGCGACCTCGCAAAGAGCAGTGTGGATCGTATCTTTCGCCATCTACGTGATGCACGGGAAGCAGCACGACACGCAGATGATCCGATGTTTGCCAGGATCACAGTGATACTTGCGGCTGCATCGCTCGAATCAAATCTCTCCCACCTGACTGCTCGTGCTTTGGCGATCGCTGCGGTGAGACCGGCGATGTATTCGAGAGAGCAGATGGAGTATCTCCGTGGCACCAAGACCGTTGTGACGGATCGCGGGAGCTTAAAAGAGGTGCCTATGAGACAAGGCTTGGAGGAGCGACTCCAACTCGTCCCAGATCTGTTGGCGCGAGCCTTCGACCGCCGTTACGAGTCGTCGAAAACAAACCCCCGCGCCCGGGCGCGCGGAAGGTGGAGAACAGGCGACGGCGCAAATGGTTCAGGTGCTTCACCTCGGGCTTGTAGGCGATCCGCGCAAAGATGTCACCGCGCTTTTATCGTAGAACGCCGCCTCGGAGTGTAGATCTCTTGAAATAAATTGTGCCGGTCGGTGTCTCATACACGTGCAGGCAGTCGAAACTAAGACGCTTCACCAAAGGACACACCATGAAACGGATCACAACGATCGCCCTTTTTGCAATCGCAAGCGTTCTTGGGCCCGGCAAAGCATTGGCGCAGGGCCACGCGGTCAAGGTAACCGTGCCGTTCAACTTCACCGTTGGGAAGAACCTGCTTCCTCCCGGCATTTACAAGATTCTCCCTGTGACGGACAACGTCATTGAAATTCGAAACCAGGACAGCCAGGTCTCGATTCTGAGCCAGATCTCCCCTGACAGTAACCTGTCGAAGAACGGCGGCGAGCTGGTCTTCGACAAATATGACGGCCAGTACTTCCTGCGGGAAATCCTTGTCGAATCCGCCGCATTGAGCGTAAACCTTCCTCCTACGAAGGCGGAACAGAGAGCTCGCAGACAGGAAGCTATGCTGCCCAACCATATTCAGCTTGTCCTGGCGGCCAATTGAGAACATCACTTGGCCCCTGGACAGCAGAAGACCCGGAGATCAGAATCTCCGGGTCGTTGTGAGGAAGAGCCGCAGACATGTAACTTCGCAGGCGATGCGGTGCCAGATAGGTGCCTTCTAACTTATGCCCGCGGAGAGCGGCAAAAGCGGCTCTGCTCGCAGTGGAGATATTCCAATGATGGTTGCACGCCAGTCGATCTTTCTTATCTACCTTCTTTTGGGCCTTACCATTAACTGCACCTCTTACGCACAATCTCACACGGCAGCGGGGCCTGCCCAGAGCGGCGCTGTTCTGGTCGAGTTGTTCACCTCAGAGGGTTGTTCAAGCTGTCCGCCGGCCGACGAGCTTCTCCGGCAAATAAATGGGGGAGAAACAGCAGCGGGACAACTCATCGTAGGTCTTAGCGAACACGTGAGCTACTGGAATAATCTCGGCTGGAGAGATCCCTTTTCGGCAGACGTTTACACTCAGCGGCAGGAAAACTACGGCGCTCATTTCGGACTGAGTGGCGTCTATACTCCGCAGATCGTAGTGAACGGACGCGAACAACTCGTTGGCAACGATCGTGGGGCCCTCGAAGCGGCGTTCGCCACGGAAGCACAGCGCAAGCATATTGAGTTACGCATTTCCTCAGTGAAGGTCACGGAGAAGGATGTCACGTTCAGCTATTCGGCGATGGATCTGCCTCCAAACGGCTCTATCCAACTCGTCGCGGTGCTGGTGGACGATACAGATCGCTCGAATGTAGCGCGTGGGGAAAACTCGGGTCGGCAGCTAACGCACGCATTCGTGGCGCGGGCGCTGGCGCGACTTGGACCACTAGGCGAAACCAACCAGCGGACGATGAGTCTGCCGTTGCCCCCGTCGTTTCACGTGAGTTCTGGGACCGGCCATCATCTCGTGCTGTTTGCACAACAGGATAGGACCGGCGCAATACTGGGCACGGATACGAAGCCGATCTAACCGCGAAAAAGGAAATTGCGCTGTAACATTTTGGACCGGCACCAACTCATATCGGCACGTTCACCGGAAAAGTCCAGCCTTTGAACTTTACCGTTGTACTACTCACCAGTGAGAAGGAGCCGTTTGATGATACCCGTCGTTCGAAACATATCGCTCGCTTTGCTAGCCATCAGTGTAACCGTTCCAGCCCTTTACGCGTACGAACAGCCCGCCACGTCACCGACAGAGCGCGTGTACGTGATGACAAACAACGCAAGCGAAAACGAAGTCCTGGGGTTTGCGAGGGACAATAATGGAAGTTTTCACTCCGTTGGCCGTTTTAACACCGGTGGCCGCGGCAGCGGCGGGACTACCGATCCTTTAGAGTCCCAGGGAGCGCTCACGTTCAGCCAGGACCATTCTCTTCTCTTCGCAGTGAATGCCGGAAGCGGCACAGTCTCCAGCTTTAGGGTTTCCGGCGACCGTTTATTCCTGGTCGACCAGGAGCCAACGGATGGCACGGAGCCGGTATCCGTGGCGCAATCCGGGCGTTTCGTATACGTCCTCAACCAGGGAGGCTATGGAGGCGTCACTGTCTTCGGTGTTGACAGGTCGGGCCATCTCTCCGAGATTCCTAACTCTAATACCCTGCTGTCGGCCACGGCGCTGGGCGGCGCATCGGTGTCAGCCAGTCCCAACGGTCAGTTCCTTGTTGTCGTCGAGCGTCTTTCGAACAATATTGACATCTTCCGCATTTTGCCAAACGGGACTCTTTCGGCTGTGACGACAACACTCGACCAGAACCCGGGCGCATTTTCCGCGATCTTTTCCCAAAATGGCCAGTTGCTTGTGTCGGAAACAGGACCGGCAAACGTGACGGATGGCTCCACAATTTCCTCGTTCACCGTCAACAGTAACGCGACGATTGCCTCGATTAGCTCTGCGATTCCGGCCGAAGGTGCTGGTAACTGCTGGCTGGCACTTACGCCGAATGGCAAATGGGTCTACACGTCGAATTCCGGATCAGATTCGATCTCCGGCTTCCGGGTGGGCGGCAACGGTACGCTGACCCCGATTGGCAACGGGGTTGTAGCCGAAAATCCTGCGGGAAGTCACAACGTTGATATCGCTGCCAGTGCGGATAGTAAGTTCGTCTATACCCAGAACTCAAACACAGGCGCAATCGGAGTCTTCTCGGTCAATCAGTCGAATGGAACTCTACAGGAAGACGAGAGTATCTCCGGGCTACCGAAGGAGGCAGGCTTTAACGGCTTAGCTGCCTTTTAAGCGGACTAGTAAAGCGGGCCCGCTCTCCCCCGGTTCCGCTTTTTATATCGGCCGCGCGGTCGTGAATACGAGGCGCAGCCGAACCTGTGCCCGCGAGAGAAAGAAATATTTCTGCTGTCTGTAACGTAACGCACAGTTAAGCGGTCTTATCGGCATTGAGACATCAGGAGAGTGGAATGGAAGCTTTAGGGCTACTCGCATTGTTGCAGGCTCGACCCGGCCAAGAGGCAGTTGTTGAAGAGTTTCTAAAGTCAGCCGAGTCTTTGGTTCAGCAAGAAGAAGGAACGATACGTTGGTACGCATTCAAGATCGGGCCATCGACATTTGGCATTTTCGATACATTTGCCGACGAAAAAGGCCGCGCCGCTCATTTGAGCGGGGAAATTGCGAAGACCCTACTAGCGAGTGCCGAAGAGCTGCTCGCCATTCGCCCCCAGATCGAGATGCTCCAGATTCTTGCTTCGAAACCAAGTGGCGCGTGAAAAGGCGGCTTACAGATCGATCGCCACTATCGAAGCAGCCAGGGGAAAACTCGATGCGCCGGTGGTTACCCTCAATGTCAAATTGCAAAATGGACATTTATAGCCTCGGTAGAGCACAATCAGCCGCGGCCCTTTCGCACGAAGCCTGTTGAAATGAATTGACGCTATGGTCCTCCCGGTGACATCAGACGACTGGAAGAGTGAGCAGTGCGGAGACAGCGTGTGAAGAAGGCGGCGGTAACAATGGAAGAACCTCGAGAGCAAAGAAGTTGGATTCGCTCCTGGATCGTCGCGATTACCAGTTTCCTGTTCATTCTGCTGCAGAGCGCGTGCACAGCAGTCATGGCGATCAGCGGGCTGCGACTGGTGATCGGAATCGGTTCGTTAGCTGCGGCATCGGGGTTGAAGATCTTTGCCGGAGCGTTCCACGCGGATGCGATTCGCATTCCGATGATGATTGTGGCAGTGGGCGGTTCATTGGTGAATCTCTACGTCATCTGGCGTGTTCGCACTTTGCGCAGGCGATCTTCATCACAATGGAGAACAGGCCCCGCGACACGCAAGCAGAGGCGGGCCGAATCGATCCAGATAGCGCTCGCAATTGTCACTTTGCTGCTGGTTGCGGCGGAGTGGTTTGCCCATATCCATCTGCACGGCTCAGCCTAGTCTGCTGAGTCCTCGTGTGGGCCGTCATTCGAGTTGTTGCCCATTTCCTCCCGCAATCTTGCGTGAAGACGATCGCTGAAGCCGACCGGAAGCTCAAACACGCGGTCATCCGCCGTAAGCACGAGAATATTGTGCGTTGAATCCAGAATTGCGGAGCAGATTTCGCAATGTTTCAGGTGCCGCTGAACGAGATCTTTGGTCTCGTCCGGTAGAGAGCCGTCGAGATATTCGGAGATGTAGTTCCAAACATGCTTGCACTCGATGATCATCGAAACCACCTCCTTTTAGGGTTTGTGCTCTTCAGTTTCGGCGCCAGTTCTTTCTGGAGCATCAGGCGTGCGCGATGTAACCGAACCCTGACTGCCGCGGTGCTGATGGTGAGCGCGGTGGCCGTTTCCTCGATGCTAAGCTCCTCGACGTCTCTTAGCATCATTACTTCGCGATAAATTGGCGATAGGTTCTCTATAGCTTCCTTCAGCATCGCCCGAATCTCCTTCCGCTCCAGCGCCTCTGACGGAATTTCCCGCCAGTCTCGTAGCAACGCCGGCGAAACGTGGCCGGATTCGCCGGGAGACTCGTCCAGCGATTCCGTCCGGGCCACGCTCTGACTTCGCAGGCGACGGCGGGCCTCATTCAAAGTGATGCTGATCAGCCAGGTGCTGAACTTTGCCTGCCCCCGAAATTTCGCTAGATTCCGGAACGCTTTGAGGAACGATTCCTGCGCGACGTCCTCAGCGTCGAAGTCATTCTTCATGAATGAGAGCGCCATCCTGTAAACGCTGAACTCGTAGGGCCGAATTAAGTCGTGGTACTGCTCTGTGTCCCCTTCCAGGATAGAGACGATCATCTGCGCCTCGTTCCGAGTTGACGGTCCCACCTTCATGAGCATCAGGCCTTTTCCTTCGCATATTTCAGAATCACTCTATCGAGGGAAAAAAATCCAGCGCCAAATATGAGCACCATAAGAGATGCAAACAGGAAAGTGTAGGGATCCGCAACATAGAACTTGCCCGGATCGGAAAATACCGAAACCAGCGCATCGTGGTCAGCTGTCCAGTAGGCCACAAACATGTTCCCAGCCAGCAGAAAGCCGGTCAGGCGAGATGCCAGCCCGACAATCAGCAAGAGGCCGCCAACGAACTCAAGCCCTGAGACGAAGTGGGCGCTGAATGCCGGAAACGGGATGTTGAGACTTGCGAAGAACCCAGTGATCTTCGCTAGATTGTGCAATTTGCCCCAGCCGGTCTGCGCAAATTGCCAGCCCCAGTACAACCGAATGGCCAGCAGGAACGGCGATTGCAGTAAAGTGAGCTTCCGCGAAATCGCGTCATAGATGTGAACCAATCGTCTCTCGTTGACTGGTGAAGTTGCGGCTTGCACGGGTAGAACGACGCTTTTCATGACCAGCACCTTCGCGAAGGATCGTCTTGGCATTAGAGAACTCAGGTCACAAATAGTTACAGGGATGCGATAGGAACGGCTGTCCTTATATACATGTGCTGCCTGCCATTAGTGCGACAGCGCCTCATCAGCGGCTGCGCGACAGAAGAAAATGCAAGCCTCTTCAGAAGGGCTGTAACGTTTCCGGATTTCGCACGCTCTTATGTTCGGAACGAGTTCGTCCGGCTTCCACTCGATTGGTTCAACGGGGAGCTGCTTATCTGGCACAAGTCTGGAATGTCCCAAATCCCATAACGTCCAGCGCCGCAGGGCGCGGCCAAACCAAGAAAGGTTCTCCTTATGAAAATCAACACTGCACACAGCGTGGCCATCGCCGCCGCATTCGCAGGTCTTCTCGGCGGTACCACCGCACGCCTGAACGCACAGCCCGTCAACCAGGATGGCTCTTCCGTGCCCACCGCGTCAGCAATTGTCGGCGCAGTTCTGCTTGGGCAGGACCTCCCCAAACACGCGTGCAAGGGCCAGAACGACTGCAAAGGTCAGGGCGGCGGTGACAAGAAGCACGCTGGCAAGAACGCCTGCAAAGGTCAGGGCGCTTGCGCGACTGATGGTTCGAAGCCACCCAAGAGCTAGTCTTAGCCCGTGTAGGCGGTCCAGATCTCCACTGATCTCCTACACGGGTCGCTCTCATCGAACAGGATCGGAGTACTCATGCCTGCCAATCGTTTCAATGGATATACCGACTACGGCGTCGGCATCGGCCTGAGGCTGCCGCATTACGACCACATCTTGTCTAAAAAGCCGGTCGTGGATTGGTTTGAGGTCATCTCAGAGAACTACATGGTCGACGGTGGCCGCCCGCTCAAAATCCTGGACCAGATCCTCGACCAGTATCGAGTCGTTCAACACGGTGTCTCCATGTACTTCGGCAGTGCGCAGCCGCTCAATCGCGATCACCTGAAGCGAATAAAGGAACTGACGAAGCGAACGAAAACTCCATGGCTATCCGATCATCTTTGCTGGGGAAGCGTGGACGGCCGCTATACTCATGATCTCTTGCCGCTCCCATACACGTTTGAAGCGATCCGGACAACGGCGGAGCGCGTACGCATGGTACAGGATTATCTCGAGATTCCTGTCGCCGTCGAGAACGTCAGTAGCTACGCTGAGTATCGTGATTCACAGATGACCGAGTGGGAGTTCCTCAATGAGGTTGTCGAGGCAGCTGATTGCGGGATTCTCCTCGACGTAAACAACATCTACGTCTCTTCTCGAAACCACGATTTTGATCCGATGGTTTACGTCAACAGCATCCCCGCCGAACGCGTTGCGCAGATCCATATTGCAGGGCACTCGAAGTTCGAGAAGTACCTTCTCGACACGCATGACCACCCAGTCCTCGATCCTGTCTGGAAGCTGTATGCACGTGCGATCGAGCGATGTGGGCCAACAGCCACACTGCTCGAATGGGACGACAATATTCCCTCGTTTGAGGAAGTACACACTGAGGCACTTAAGGCAAATCGCTTCCTTCTCGCTGCAGAATCAGCCATTCCAGCCAAAGAGGTGGTGGCCGGGGAGGTGCACGTATGAACCTGCTCGACCTCCAGCGACGCATGGCCGAGGATGTACGCAGGCCCTTGACGGCGGATTACGAGATGCAGAAAACTACAGAGGACGGTCAATTGACCGAGGATGTCGCAGCGAGTTACATTGCGCCGAATGCACGCCTCTCCTCCTTTGAGCGTCTTGAAATCTACAATCGGCAGTACTGGTTTCGCTTAATCAGTGCGGTGTCAGAGGACTTCCCCACGCTCAATGCGTTATTGGGACCGAAGCGCTTCGACTCCCTCATTTTGGGCTACCTCGCAGACAACCCTTCAACATCCTGGACCTTGAGAGACTTGGGCGCGAAGCTTCCTGCATTTCTGGAGCGGCACCCAAAATTCACTGGGAGACGTCACCCTCTCGCTGTTGATGTCGCGAGACTTGAGTGGGCGTATGTCGATGCATTCGATCGGAAGCATCGCACTCCACTGGCAACAGAAGAGGCGCAAAGGATAGGACCGGAGTCTAAACTATCTCTTCAGCCTCATCTTCAACTGCTTGAATTGAGCTATCCGGTCGACAGCCTTGTGCTCGCCGTGAAGAAACACACGCCGGAAACCGAGATCGTGAGTAACGCTGCGAACCGGCGCGTAGCTCAGACACGCCCGAAGCTTCCCGCGATGAGACAAGAGCGAGTTTGGTTAGCGGTGCATCGCTTTGAAGATTCCGTCTACTATCGCCGCGTAGATCGAGAAACATTCCTGTTGCTGAGCGCATTGCGTTCCGGCGCTTCCGTCTCCGAGGCTGTGACATTGGCCTTCGAGAAGACGAAGCTTAATGGAGAAGAGCAGGCAAACGTATTGCGCGAGAGCTTCGCGCACGCCTCCGAACTGGGTTGGTTTTGCACACCATATGTCGAGGATGAATCCGAAGCCCTCGTCATGTAACCTCGAGTTAGGAAGAGTGCCATGACCGAAGAAAAGGATCTGTGGCTGAGGGAGGTAGCTCTGTCCTATGCCCTTCTACGTGTCGCATTGGGCTTGAACATTTGCTTACATGGCGTCGTGCGTTGGACTCTCGGCCTCAGGAACTTCGCCGAGTCCCTGCTGCCCGTGTTCCAGAAGACCCTCCTGCCCGTGTGGTCCGTCTACAGCTTCGGCTGCGTGCTGCCTATTGTCGAGGCGTTAGTTGGCTTCTGCGTGCTGTTTGGTTTCCAGACCAAACGCGCTTTGATTTCGGGCTCCGTCCTCATGCTCGTTTTGACGTTTGGGTCTACCTTGCGACAAGACTGGCCGACGGCAGGAATACAACTTATGTATTCTCTGGTCTATTCTCTTTTACTCGCAGGAACGCCCGTTAATTACTACAGCATAGATAGCCGGTTCTAAGTTCTCAAAAAAATTAAGCCGAACAGTTGTAACTTTTCTATCCAGTTAGACTCGTATAGGCGTGTACTCATAGTCCTTGATATATATGCAGGCCTTCCAAGTTATCGCTCGACTGTGAATGCACATAACTCGTTTACCTAGGAGTATGGAATGAACAGGATGGATCTCGGACCATTCGTCCGCGGCAATAGGGAAAGTGTGTGCGCAACGCGTCTGAAGTTTTTCGCGCAGCGTGTAACCATCTTCACTCTAACCAGTCTAGCCGTAAGCGGCCTTGTTGCCCCGCTTGCCATGGCACAAGTCGCACATGCGCCGATCTCTCCGGAAGCGCTGGCCACAATGCTTCGCGCGAAGCGAGCGGCCGTAAAGCAGGCCCCAAGCCTAGAGCCTAGATTGGAGGCGGACTCGTCCACCTCGTCCACCTTCAACTCAGCACAGGGCCCGGGACCGGGGCCAATTGGGCCGGGACCAGGTTGCGATCTGTTTCCGGCGCCTGCATCAGTGGGCGCGTCCGTACCTCTTTCATACTTCGGCCCTCCACCTTCCACGACGAACCCAAGCCTGGTGGGACCGGTTCAGCTCCTGAACACGGGCCAGATCGACGTTGCGAATGGCACGATAACTATCCCGCTATATAAGGGATCCCTGAAGGGCACGAACAAGACTATCTGGTACATCCTTACTGACACATCTAACCAGGGTGTAGCTGAGGAACTCGGGCTGAACTTTTCCGCGAAACTCAACTTTGCCTCCAATGCCGCCCGAACCGGCAATCTGGATCTCAATGGAAATATCGTATTTGACAAGGGCACGGTCAACTTTGCACCCGAACGGGATCTTGTGCCCGGACCCGCAGGAGCCGAATTTCCCCCTAAATCATTCGCACCAGGGGAGATCGGGGATGCGAACTATAGTCCCTACGTCAGCATTACCAATGCCGGTGGCGAGATTTTCAATGCACCCATGATCGCATTCAATGTCGATGCCAGCCAAATTAACTTTCCCGACGGTCATGTCGATTACTCGAAGGTGCACGACCAGGTTGTAGCGATCGATCCATATAACATGACGGTCACCCTTAATCTGATTAACGGCTTTAGTTTTGGGCGTCCGGTGTGGTATCTCTCTATGGACGCGAGCATCCCTCTCGCAGCAACCATCGAACATAATACGTACGCTCCGCTAATGGGTAAGCTTCTATTGGGCGACGACGACACCTTTGGGAGTCCTATCGAGCGCATCTTTCTTGCTACCAACGGGCCGGAATCCGGCGATTGCAATAACCCGCTAAGACAGGGTCTATCGGCAGACCTGGCTGATGGACACAGGCCAAACAATGTTCTCGGTGGAATCCCGACGATCGCTCTCGATTACAGCCCGGCATGGGACGCCCAGTTGTACTCATGGACTGATGATGCGATCGACAAGGGCTTTCGCGGACAGCTTAAAGACGAATTTACAATCCTCACCCTCGTGCAAGACGGCCTGCTCACGGGCTTCCCGGCCGGGGCCCCATTTACCACCTCGCACTTCTCCATCAATTGTCCAATTGTTCTACGTCTCGACTGAGGTAGGCTGTACTGCCCGGAATTACTTGCCGCGTGTCCGGTTGACATTTGGCGGGCAGTTCCGGGCGCTTCTGAAGAATCCTGCGAAATCGTCTACTGGTGGGACTGTTCAGCCTTTTCCCAATCTTCCTCGGAAGCCAACGAAACCGCACCATGCGCAAGCGCGAAGGCAACAAAACCCTCAGGCGGATTACGCACCCCCCATACATTGGCTAAATGAAATGAAGCGATCTGCCGCCACGCAATGCGGTTCAGGTCGGCGTTGCGGAGGTCAACCTGAGTAAGATCGGCTCGGTCCAGCGTTGCCCCTGAGAGATTTGTGCCGTTCAAATCGGCGCTGGTGAGATCGGTGTCCTGCATTTGCGTTCCATTCAGGCTGCTGTCGCGAAGGTTCGCATTGCGAAGGCTACAAAATGTCAGGTCGGCATTTGCCAGGTCGCTGTCCCGCAGGTCGCTCGACTGTAGCATGCAGCGGCTGAGCCGGGCTCCGCGCAGATTTACTCCCTTCAGGAAAGCGAAGCTGGCGTCAACCCCAATCAAGGGAACATTGTCGCGGTTCAGCTCCTGCAGGGCTTCGATGCGCCCGCCACTGCCGCCTTTGCCCTGCGCGGTATTGATAACCTGCCAGGCCTGATAATGCCTTTGCTTGACGCGATTGCCGGTGTCCGCGAAATAGAAGACTACGGCGACGAGGACAGAAAAGGTGCTCAGCGACTCGATTACTTCGAGGAAGGCCCAGTTGCCCAAAGCCCACGCCGCCCAAGAGAAGTACCACTCCAGCTTATGAAAGAACAACCAGCCAATGCGAGTCTTTGGACGTTGCTCAGACCAGGTCTTTGGGCGCTGGCGCGGGATTCGTTGCAGCATGATCTTTAGAATCTCCTTACTTCACGTTCCCGAGCGTGTTTCGCAAGGAACATTGTTCGGCGACGTCTGTTTCAGTCGTCTAAGGCCACTTATCCCTTCCCTCTCACTAGCAAGCAGATTCGCTCACTCTCCTTTGGCTTGTTGGCGGGTAGCCCCACTCAAGCTTACTTTGCTTGAGTGAGGGTTGTAGATTGCCGAACAAAATTGCGCGGCGACGTCGTTCACCTGATTCAAACTGCGGCCTGTCGCAGCCACCTGGTTCTGGCTGAGTTGAGTTTGAATCGTGGAGCTGGCCGCGTGCGGAGACGTAAGAGCTATGGGCAATCTATGGAGTGGGAAGGTAAAGCTGGAGTCGTTCCGGTCGAACTGCTGCAACGGGGAACTATCCCGCCGATTGGTACATCTACGTGGCCAAACTCGCATCTCGGCACTCGCCTTCGATGCCAGATTCAGGGTTTTCCGGAGAGCAAGCAAAGACAAAGCAACAAAAGAAGTCAAGAAGTTCCCACCAAAACCCAAGGTTGAGCCGGCCCGCAGGCGTGACCTTACCCGTCGGTTGCCAGGCCATGTGGAAATTGAGTGTCGGTTGTTGAAAACAGGCGTGGCTGTCGAAAAACTTTATGGGGCATCCTGACGCGACGTTATTTTAGCCCTCTTTCCGCAGCTGAGTTTTTCAACAGCCACAGTCAGTATGGAGTGACCGGCGCCGATGCGCTGACCGTGGGTTAGGCTGTGAGTTCAGAAGGACGCACAGCTCAGAGCCACAAGCGGAAGGGAGCCGGTCATGAAGGAAAAACTACGATTTTTGGGTTTGGATGTCCATGCCGAAACGATTGCCGTGGCGATCGCCGAGCCAGAGGGTGAGGTGCGAAGCCTGGGAACGATTCCGAACCGCGCCGAATCGATGCGCAAGCTAATCAGGAAGCTTGGCCCGGCAGAGAAGTTGCGAGCCTGTTATGAGGCAGGCCCGACGGGTTATGTCGTGTACTGGCAGCTGGCAGAACTGGGCATCCAGTGCGAGGTTGTCGCACCCACGCTGGTACCGGTCAAGGCTGGTGATCGAGTCAAGACGGATCGGCGCGATGCTGAGAAGCTGGCACGTTGCTATCGATCGGGAGATCTGACGGCGGTGTGGGTTCCGGATGAGGGTTCCGAGGCCTTGCGGGATCTGGTGCGTGCCCGCGAAGCAGCCAAGCAGGACCAGATGCGAGCGCGGCACCGGTTGAGCAAGGTTCTTCTTCGCTCAGGCCAGCGTCCACCGACCGGAGTTAGGCCGTGGACACGCCCCTATCTGATCTGGGTCGCGCAGCTACGTTTCACACAGATAGCTCAGGAGGCCACGCGCCAGGATTATCTGCACGAGGTCGAGCACATGCGGGAGCGGGTAGCGCGCCTGGAGCAAGCCATCACGGAAGCGGTCAAGCTGGCCTCGCCCGCGTTACAACAAGTCATTAACGATCTACAGGCATTGCGCGGTATCGCAGATATCTCGGCTGTGACCATTGCTGCCGAATTGGGCCAGGTATCTCGCTTCGGCAGTGCTCGGCAACTGATGGGTTATTGCGGTGCTGTGCCCAGCGAAGACTGCAGCGGCAAGCGAACCAGACGCGGAGGCATCACTAAGACCGGCAACGCGCATTTGCGACGAATCGTTGTCGAAGCCGCATGGAGCTATCGTCGTCCACCATGTATCTGGTACGGACTGCGCAGACGACAGGAGAGCATCTCGGAAGAGGCGAAAGAGATTGCGTGGAAGGCGCAACACCGGCTGCATAAGCGGTATATGAAACTGGGCGCAGCCGGCAAGGACCAGAGGAAGATTGTCACAGCAGTAGCCCGAGAGCTGCTGGGCTTTATATGGGCTATTGGAACCAGAGCCGAGACTATTTCCAAGCAGCAAGTTGCAGCCTGACAACAACCAAAGCAAAGACCAAAACTTCCTAAAAAGGGAAAAGCTAAGAACACTAAATCGATGAACAGTGACATCCATCTCGAACACAGAGCCAGCAGCAGCCAGGGCAAGCACGAAGGAGAACCCTCGCTTGGCCTATGCGACAGGCTCGACCGGACTCGCGATAACAGTCAGAGGCAGCTCCCAACGGATCATGATTATGCGGTTCCGACCCGCGAATATCAGACGGATCAATCGTCGCTCAAAACTGCTCCGACTGCTGCTCGCCCTGTCTTCGGGAAAAGAAAACGCAAACCACCAAAACAATCCCACAGATCTCGCCCAGTTGACACGGTCACTCCATATCAGGCCAACGCGCTCAGCGACAATTCAGCCGCGGGCATGCGAGGGCTGGTCGGCCTGTCGGCGACGAGAAAACAACGCCCCAGAGAGGGAACATAGCTACGAGTGGTCCCCCTTCCACCTTTCGATATCAAAAAGTCGATATCAAAAAGGCGAATTTGGGCTGATTCGCTCATGAAGAACTTTGGGGTTGACCCGCTCATTGATGAATTCGGCCATCGTGTGCAATGGTGAGGGCATCGATTACCTTTGCCAGTAGCCTAAATACTTACTCTCAACGCACGAGTTGCGCCAGTTTGAAACATCCTCCGAATTCAGTTGCCCTCTCCCCGGAGGAGACGACATCTTTGCTAGCGATCGTGCCTGTGCAGAAGCGATACAGCGCCTATATCGTCTCTTAGCCCTGCCACCCGACCTAATGGAGTGGTGGCAGGATATTCCGTTTTCGCACGTCGGCGAAAAAGTTGATAAACATGTCCTCGGTATCGATGCAGTCATGAAAACCATGCTGTCGCGCCTTGATCGTGCTTGAGATATTGTCGAAGGCCGAATTGAAGATAAAATCTCCAAACGACCAGTTGACGATCTGATCATAGGGAATCGGTTTCAGGCGATATTTTTTGGCCATGGCTCCCCACAGCGGCCCCTTGTCGGCCATGTAGACCCTGAGTGGCATCGGGACCGGCTCTGCAATCTCCATCTGAAATGACCTCGCGATCTTTGGCCACATGAACTGCCAGCGGAAATAATCCCCGTTGGTGATGTTGTAGATTTCGTTCCGAGCAGCGGGGGTTTCGCCGGCCCACACTGCCGCTCTGGCGAGGAGTTCCGCCGAGGTGACTTGATAGAGGGCGCGATACGCTCCTTCGGGTCCGGGGAAGCGTAACGGCAGCCCTAACTCCTTCGAGATTGCGGCGTAGACACCAATCACCATGGTCAGGTTCATGGGATTTCCAATGGCGTAACCAGACACCGCCTCGGGGCGAAGAACTGTGAAGCTCCAACTTTTCCCGGTTTGCCGTTGGCGCAGGAAATCCTCCTGATCGTAGTAGAAGTTGGGAGACATTAGTCGTGGATCGTCTTCTCGCGCCGGAGTCTTGAAGGGGCCCAGATCGGCGCCATAGGCCTTCCCACCTTGATAGAGGGTCACATGGCGGAGGCCCGGAGCATTCCTCTCTACGACTTCTAATAGGTTTCCGAGAAGAGCGACATTGACCTCGCTTCGTTCGAGGGGGTTGCTCCTTTCGAGGTATGCCCCGAATATGATATGGGTCACATCATTCAGCGGCGCTATGACCCGCTCCACGTCGAGCGGAGATAACAGGTCCACCTGAATGGGCACAACCCCAGCCAGGTCCTCGATGACCCTTCTGGATAAGCCGTAGACCCTTGTATTGGGAAGAGAACTGTAGAGCTGTGCAGCAGCGAGGCCGGTTACACCTTGCGCTCCCGCCACAAGAACTGTTCGTTGTAAGCCTGACATGGTGTCTCCTGGTTCAGCATCGACTCTCACGGCTTAACCGCAATTCAAAGGATTGAGCGAACAAGGCCACCTTCGGCCCGTACAGCTACTCCGTTCGTTGCAGAGGACAGGGGGCTGGCGAGGAAAGTGACAAGATTGGCGATCTCCGAATCTTTGATAAGACGCTGAAGCAGTGAACTGGTTCGGCTCTTCTCGAAGAACTCCTGTTCTGCCTCCTCGGGCGTGGCATTCGGAATTGTGGACATTTGCTTGAGAAATACTACGATCCCGTCGGAGTGAGTCGGGCCCGGCAGAACAGAGTTGACGGTGACACTCGTTCCCTTGGTAAGCTCCGCGAGACCGCTTGAGATCGCAAGCAGGGAGGTCTTGGTGACGCCGTAATGAATCATCTCTGGCGGCGTCATGATCGCCGCCTCGCTGGAGATGAAGATCACGCGGCCATTGTCCCGATGGAGCATGCGTGGGAAGTAGCGGCGAGAGAGACGAACACCGCTGAGAACATTGGTCTCGAAGATGCTGAACCAGTCAGCGTCTGTGATGTCGGCGAAGTTCTTGGGTTCGTAGATACCCAGATTGTTGATGAGAATGTCAATATCGGGAACTTGCTCGATGAGGGCATGGACCCCTTCGGCTGCGGCCGCGTCAGCAACGATCGCTTGAACGCCACTGATTCCGCTCAGCGCCGTATTCAGCTTTTCGCGGCTGCGGCCGGGAACTGTCACGGCTACGCCCTCGGCTGTAAGAGCTTTGACGATGGCGAGGCCAATACCTGCGGTGCCTCCGGTTACTATCGCTGTCTTGCCTTTGAGTTTTAGGTCCATAAGATCTCCATCTTCACTCGCAGTTGCTGCACGTTCGATAGCAGCTTCGGCTTGTTTCGTTTTCTAGATGCCCTCATGGGCGGTCAGAGGGCTCTGCAGGGTAAAACGGGCAATCTCATCTTTGCGCATGAATCCCTCTAGGCGAATTGATCAGAGCTTGTTGAGGCCGTCTAAGGCGGCTACCTTGTACGCTTCGGCAAGGGTTGGATAGTTGAAGACCATATCCCGGAAATATTCCACCGAGCCGCCATAGAAGAGGACGGCCTGACCAATATGGATGATTTCGGTCGCACGCTGTCCAAAGGCATGCACGCCAAGGAGTTTGTGCGATTCCGGATGGAAAAGCAGTTTCAGCATCCCCACCTCATCACCGAGCATCATGCTCTTCGCAAGCTCAGAGTACTTCGCGATTCCCACCTCATAGGGAACTCTGTCGGCCGTCAGTGTTTCCTCGGTTTCGCCAATCATGGAGATTTCTGGAATCGTATAAGTCCCGTAAGGAAAATGATCGGGCATGTGCTCGAACGGAATTCCGAACATGTGACAGGCCGCCAGGCGTCCCTGTTCCATCGACGTGCTCGCGAGTGCGGGAAATCCAATGACGTCGCCAGCCGCGTAGATGTGCGGAACATCAGTCTGAAAGAACTGATTCACTTTCAACCTGCCGCGCGAGTCCACCGCCAATCCAGCAGTCTCCAAATGAAGCTGATCGCCATTGGCCTGGCGGCCCACGGCATAAACGAGCGCATCCCCTTGTAGTTTCTTGCCGCTCTGCAACTCCACAACGACACGATCGCGCACTGGGTCGACCCCGACATGTGTCGCCGTTTCTCCCAACCGAAACGTAACTCCCAGCTGACGCAAGTGGTAGGAAAGCGCTTCGACAATTTGCCGATCTACGAACTCCAGGATCGTTGACCGCTGGTCGATCAGCGTGACATCGGCACCAAGCGCGGCCATAAAAGATGTGTACTCGAGGCCTACCACCCCCGCTCCCACCACGATAATCTCCTTCGGAAGACCACCCAGGTCGGCAAGGTGATCTGTATCCACAATGCGAGGGTTGTCAAACGGAATCTCCGGGCTGTGAGCGGGTCGCGTGCCGCAAGCGACCAAGATTTTTTCCGCTGTCACTCGAGTCTTTTCACCGTTGTCTTGAACTTCGACTGTGTGAGAGTCCAAAAACAGCGCGTCACCTTGATAGACAGCAATCCCGTTGCGCGTCAGCTGCGCTCGAACTACCGTAGTCTCGCGCTCGACAATGGTACTCACTCGGGAGGAGACATCCTGAACAGAAATGCCGCCATGGCTGCGAAGCCCATCGCCGTACAGCGCCTTTACGGCAAAACCGGCGAGTTGAAAGATGGCCTCACGTATCGTCTTGCCCGGGATCGTGCCGGTATGAACACTCACGCCGCCGATCATGACGGCCCGGTCTACAATGGCGACGCGCTTTCGCGCCTTTGCGGCCGCGATGGCGCCTTTTTGGCCCGCTGGGCCAGTGCCGATCACAACGAGGTCATATTCAGATACGTTCATCCCTAAAGCACCGCTGAGATTTGAAGAAAGTCCGTGATTGTCTGCTGAGCATTCGTCACGTGGTTGTCGGTTCTGCTTCGGCGGTTTGTTGTCGATTCTCTGTCGTGTCCCATTTGATCCACTTGAGATCGAGTACAAATTCAGTCGAAGCCATTGCAAGAGGTTCGCGCTGCAATTCATTGAGCGCAATTTCCAAGGGACTAAACACCATCACGGGCATCACCTCTTCCACCTTTATCATCAGTCGCAAGTCAACGTCTTTGCGGACTTCCTCGTGGTTCTTCAGGTTCCAACCCCGGTGGAGGCTGCCACTAGTTGTTCCCCACACTTGAAATTTCAAATACAGACGTCTCAGTTCCATGTGCCTGGGAGCCGCGCCTAAGGTATTTGAAGAAGGGCGATCCGGAGGGAGAAGGCGCCTGAGCGATTGATGCCGTGCCTGGCAGGTCCGAATTGATCAGTGATGCAACCTCGTCCCATACGCGGAAGTCATTCTCGATTTCGTGATGAGGCTTGTTGAAGTCCCGAGCATACCAGCTATAGTTATCGCAATTTATTGGATGGTCCTTATAGCTCATCCGAATGTTCCCAATGATCTCTGTCCGTGCAGAATCAACTGCGACAATTTTCGGGCGCCCATGAATCGGACCTCCTGTCTGATAGAAATTGATCGCGCTTGCTACGTTAGGGGGGATCCCGGAGCCCTTGTGACCCGGTTTAGCAACACTGTCTATCTGGACGGTGAGCGCCACTGGGATACCCATCTGCCCCAACTTACGGGCGAGTGTGACTGTCTCCGTAGCACCCCAACTGTGCCCGTAGATGATAACTGTTGCTCGCTCTTTCTCGATGGACGAGAGGACGCCGTCGTGATCGGTATCGAGGAGGCGCACGACCTGATGGAGGGCCCTTCGCCCATGGTGATTTCCGAATACTTCAGCATGGATGGAGGGGTACCGGTCGCGAAGATATGCGGCAAACTGCACTTCGGGGTGTTTTGCGTCATCCCGACTAACAAAGCCTCCAACAAACCCAATAACGATCACGTTCCGGGCGGTGGACTCCGTCATCGCAGAATGCACTTCCGGGAGTGGCGCTCTCTGTCCATGCGCTATGCCCGGCGCTACAAACGCCATCGCGGTCAAGACAAAAACAAACATGATTGACTTCCATTGCTGACGTGCTCTCATGCGAGTTCTCCCGGTTCATCATCGGCGCGTCGCCCCAATTCCGAGCGACGCCGCTCAACTACTCTTACGATGTATTTGCGGTGCTGAAAGTTTCGAGTTTGATCGGAAGCCGCCGACTGCGAATCTGGATACGCCCGGACGCTCCTGGTTTCGTTATTCAAGACTTTGCATGATCGCCACGAAGAACGCATCACGAGATGGAGTGTTTTGTTGCTACCTGGGTTGACCAACGCACGAATACCTGGATAGTGGTAAGTGAGCCAGCACACGATGGGAGAAAGAGTTGCACAGAGGAAAGAGCTGTTAATTAAATCGCGTCGAGAGGTCATCGTTCCTTTTCCCAAAGTACTGCCGAGATTTGAAGAACGTCCATGCCCGCGTCCTCTCTCTCGGCCTTGAGGGAAGATGCCTCTATCAGTAAGGACCTGGGTCGCAGGAACGCCACGCATTGCGTTCTGTGAGATTTATGATTGCCTGCCGAGCATTCGTGACGTTGTTGTTAGTTCTGCTTCAGTGGTCTCCTGTTTGTTCCCTGTCGTGTCCCATTTGATCCACTTGAGATCGAGCACAAATATCGAGTAGAAGACCGGAACCAACAGCAAGGTGATGAAGGTAGCAACGGCCAGACCGCCGATCTGGGCATAGCAGAGAGGTTTCCAAAGCGGGCCACCTTCGAGTGCGAGAGGGAACAAAGCCAAGATCGTTGCGCCCACGGTAATCATTACCGGGCGAATACGCTGAATCCCGGCATCAGGGAGAGCGCGCTCCAGCGGCTCCCCCTTTTCGTGCATCTCCTCGATGAAGTCAAAGAGCACGATCACATGACTGACGATGACACCGATCAGACTTGCTACGCCGAGAAAGGCCATGAAGCCGAACGGCGTGTGCATGACTGCCAACGCAATCAACGCTCCGATCGCGCCGTAGGGAGCCGCGGCAAAGACCAGAAGCGGTTTGACGGCGTTGTTGAACTGGATGAGAAGTGCGAGATAGATGCCGACGAGCGAGATCAGGAGTACGACGGCCAGGTTGAGGAAACCATCGATCTGCTTCGCCTGTTCGCCTCCGATTTCGAGTTGATATCCCGGAGGCAGGTTGTTTTTGAGATCATTCAGTTTCGATTGTGCAGGCCCGAGGACTTCGGATGCGAGCACACCGGGCGCTGGAAAGCACAAGACTGAGATGGTGCGGAAGTGCTCGCGACGCCGAATTCTGCCGGTCTCGAGAATATTGCGCACTGTGGCCACTGAAAGCAACGGGACCCTGGTGTTCTGCTGAGACGAATAGACGTAGAGATTCTCAATTTGGCCAAGCTGCGCCCGCTCCTGCCCGCGGAGACGAGCCACAATCGGGACGCTCTTATTTCCCTCTTTCAGCGCGCCGACGGATGCACCGCTGATGGCGGCCGCAGTGGAATTCGCAACGTCAGCATTCGTTATTCCGACGACGTTCGCTCAAAGGACGGTTCGTCATCCTGCCAGACCGTGACCGTCAAAACATTCAAGTCGACTAATGAGATGGTCCGCCGTTTGATTCACCCGCGAGAGCGGGTGGTCGAGGTGGCAGCATTTAAGAAGGAGGATCATCGACATGCAGATACATTCGGTTGGCATCGATCTAGGCAAGACAACCTTTCATCTCGTAGCACTCGGCGCTGCCGGCAAAATGCTTGTGCGGAAGAAGTTCACGCAACGACAGCTGCTGGCCTATACCGCGAATATGCGGACAACGCTGATCGGTCTGGAGGCCTGCTCCGGAGCGCATTTTCTCGGACGTGCACTGCGGAAGCAGGGCCACGATGTCCGGCTGATACCCGCTCAGTTCGTGAAGCCCTTCGTGAAGTCGAACAAGAACGACTTCATCGATGCAGAGGCGATCGCGGAGGCCGTCGAGCGGAAGAACATGCGCTTTGTCCCGATCAAGACAGATGACCAGCTGGATCTTCAGGCCATTCACCGGGTCCGTGATCGCCTGATCTGCCGGCGCACGGCGGTGATCAACCAGCTTCGGGCATTTCTGCTCGAACGCGGTATGGTGTTTGCGCAGAGGCCAGCGAAGCTCAAGGCTGCCATGGCGGGCATTCTGGAGAACGCTGAGGCGGACCTGACGCCGCAGATGCGAAGCCTGATCGGGACGCCGGCCGGGACGTACTCGTTCACGTGGGCGGCCTGCTTCGAGTGGTTGTTCAATGCAAGAATCTCGAGAACAGGTTTCCGCAGCCCTCCCTTCTGGAAGAACTAGTCAAATTTGTGCTCTATGACTATATGTAGCGTTACATTCCTGAGAGCGGGATCACCTACGAGTTATGGGCGCCCGGCGGTCTCACCGAACCTGTGGACAGATGGCTGGCAGAATTTCCGCACTCGGTCACCGATTCAGAGGTGCGCGCAGCCTTTGACAATGTGGTGCTCGCGAACAAAACATTGAGCAACCTGGAGTGGACTGAGGTCGGAGCCTATCTTAGGGAAACTCTTATACACCGGATTCGTCTCTCGCCGCGCGCGAGGCGATGCATGGCAGAGTGAAGACAGGTGATGAGCTAAACTTCGCTGGCTACTTTCTGAAGTATGGCCATCTCAACATTGCTGAGGGTGTATATCTCGATGACTCTTTCTCGGCCATATTCGATCGGAAATGGTACGCGGAAAAAGGCATCCATCTTGAAGAGCCTACCAACGACCCTGTGTTGACCAGCGTGGTTCGCAAGGGAGACAAGGTCACGGTTGAAGGTCCAGACGGACGAAAGGAAATCACGATCCCGCGTCCGACGATGGAGTTTATTGCGCAAACGCGAGGAACTCCGATGACTGGCGCGGACCGAAACAAGCCATGCGCTTGTGGTAGCGGGAGAAAGGCAAAGAAATGTTGTGAAAGAGCTTAATGTCACGGGTGCCCACTGAACAGTAGGTAGCGACCAAGCCAGGAGTTGGCGCACGCGTACCGCATTTTCGGAATTGATCCGGATCGGCATATGGGCACGATGGGGCGTAGATGGCTATAGTGGAGTGCCCGGCTTGATTTGTACCAGTGAATAAGAGACACACTGGACAAGGAGAGCGATGCGCGGTACGCCGACTCGGGACGGCCTTCGATTGCTCCAGAGTACATTCTGCGGGCGCTGCTGCTACAGGTGTCCACACGAACCAGAGCGCGAGCGGGAAATCGCGCTCGTGCTATGGGGTGTGAGACGCAGCTATACTTTGGCATCACGACGGGATAGCAACTCTATTCAGTTCTGTTCGCCGATGCACGGGATAGTCCAGGCAAGCAGGACAGACGCTCGATACGGATCGGACCGCCATTAGATTAGATCTGCTGCGTGAACGTTCGCTCATGCAGCTTTAGCATGTGTCTATCTGGCCATTCTTTTGATTTGGCCTCTCTAGTCAACGGCCTATCTTTGCTCTCTCTGTGCAACTAGTGTGCAACCAATCTTAGCCGCCCGCTTCACAACGCAACCATAAACCTTTGCTTTTGAGGAGCTTAGAACTGCCCGTAGTAAACCCTTCGGGATAACGCGAGCGGTCTTGAAAACCGCTTAGCCTTAACGGGCTACGGGGGTTCGAATCCCTCTCCCTCCGCCATTTACTCATTCTAGAACGTCCAGCAACGTCCAGCGATCCACTCATGGCATCCGAAAGCAAGCGGACCTGCTCGAACTGCGACCTGTTCGCCGCCGGTACTCCTCTGTCTGTCGGGGCGGGGGGCTTTCTGATCGTGGAACCTAGCTTTCCGAGGCGAATCAATTTGATTTGCCATGCTTGCAGGGATATTTGCACAAAGGCGCAGCAGATTCGCACAGGTGCGGGGCGCCAAAACACAGACCAGAAGCAACTCATGTAATGATGAAACCTGAGTGATGCCATGAACGACGAACCTCTGGATGAGAACACTATCCGGAAACTACGGCGCGAGGTAGACGAGCACCTCAGCATTTCAACCACTACCCTGCGTTCCCGCCGCCACCTGTTCAGCCGCGTCTGGATTGTAGTGATCGCGGCGATCGTGGTCCTGACAGTGATTGCGGGGTTGATCCAGAAATGGCTCTGGATGCGGCAACTTCATTACCTCGGTATCTTCTGGACGCTTCTATCCGTGCGATGGGCCATGTTTGGCGTGGCGTTTGTCTGCGCATTTGGCTTCCTGTGGATCAATTTACGTTTTGCCGCCAAAACTATTCACGCCTTGCATAGAGGCGATCAATTTGATCGTGTCGCATTTGTCGATGCTCCATCGAACCCGAAAAGAATCGCCATCGATATCAACCCCAGGATTCTGACGCTCGTCATCGGAGTGGCGGCCGCTATCGTTTCCCTGCTATTTGCACTGGGTGTCTCCTCTCAATGGGACACCTACCTTCGTTTCCGCTATGGCGGCCACTTTGGATTGCTAGATCCTCTCTTCAGGATTGACGTTGGATTCTATCTTTTCCGTCTCCCCTTCTATGAGCTGCTCCAGGGCAGCTTTGTCTACCTGACAATCATCGCCCTCGCGATTGTCCTTATCTCGTATACGTCGTTCGGGCTGCTGGGCCTCCACCCTGGCGGCAAGCTTATGGTTCAGAGGAATATTGGACAACAGGTGTCAGTACTTCTTTTCATCCTGGTAGCCAACTGGGGGTGGGGCTTCGTTCTGGATCGCTACGATCTCGTTTATTCGACATTGGGTGTGGTTTACGGAGCCGGTTATACGGCCTCGCATGTGACCGTGACCGTGCTGTGGATCATGGTTGGTGCATCAGTGGTGGCGGCCGCGCTTCTCGCGATCAATTTCTTTCGCCCACGATTCAAAGCCGTGATCCTGGGCGCCGCGGTATACGCGGTGCTATATGTCGCCGGAATGATAGTGCTGCCGCAGTTATTTCAAAAGTTCGTGGTGCAACCGAGCGAACTAAGCATGGAACTTCCCTACCTGAAAAGTTACATTCAGTTCACGCGCAAGGCCTACGGGCTGGATGCGATTCAGGAAACCTCCTACCCGGCGCTCCCCGATCTGACCCCCGACGTGATTGCCAGGAACCAGGACACCATCCAGAACATTCTTCTGTGGGACCCGCGGCCGTTGCTGCAGACCTATCAGCAAACCCAGGCGATCCGGCTTTATTACCAGTTTTATAATGTCGATGTTGACCGCTACCATCTCTCGGATGGTTATCACCAAGTAATGCTTTCGGCTCGCGAGCTTTCCCCGGACCTTCCAGCCCAGGCGCAAACATGGGTCAATAAGTATCTGCAGTTCACCCACGGCTATGGGCTGGTCATGAGCTTCGCATCCCAGACTATTGGCGGCGGCTTCCCCAAGTACTTACTGCAAAACATACCCCCTGAATCCGACAATGGCTTAAAGATCACCGAGCCAGGCATCTATTATGGCGAGGCGATGACTGGATATCGAATTGTCGCGACTGGAATTAAAGAGTTCGACTATCCCAAGGGAAATGAAAACGTTTATACCAGTTACGCGGGAGCGGGGGGCATTCCGCTGGACAGCCTTTCGAAAAGGCTCTTGTTTGCCTGGACACAGGAGGACGCCAACATCCTGTTTACCTCGTACCTCCAGCCACAGAGCAAGATCCAGATATGGAGAGGCGTCCAGGAGCGAGTGTCCAAGATTGCTCCATTCCTGAGTCTTGATCGAGACCCCTATGCCGTGCTGAGTGACGGCAAGCTGTATTGGGTGCAGGATGCCTATACCACTTCGGACAAATTTCCTTATTCCAGTCCCTCCTCTCAAGACACGGGGCCAGACCTGAACTACATTCGCAACTCTGTAAAGGTTGTTGTGGACATGTATGACGGAACCGTTTCCTTTTACGTCATGGATCCCAACGACCCAGTTCTGGCGGTATACCGGCGGGCATTCCCGGGAGTTTTCAAAGATCTCAGTCAGCTATCTCCAGACCTGAAAAGCCATCTGCGCTATCCTGAGGACCTCTTCGGCATCCAGACCCATAAATACAAAACCTTTCACATGGTTGACCCCCAGGTCTTCTACAACCGCGAAGACCTTTGGGACTCCCCCAATGAAGAGTACAACGGCAATGTGCTTTCAATGGATCCTTATTACATCCTGATGAAGCTACCCGGCAGCAACACGCTGGAGTACCTGCTGATGACCCCCTTCACGCCACAAAACAGAGACAACATGATTGCCTGGGTGGCTGCGCGATGCGACTTTCCTGAATACGGGAAGATGATATTTTACGAGCTTCCCAAGGATAAGCTGATCTACGGCCCGAACCAGATCGAGGCAATGATCGATCAAAACACAACCATTTCGCAGCAGTTGACGCTATGGGACCAGAAAGGGTCCCAAGTGATCCGCGGCAAGCTGGTTGTCATCCCAATCGAAAACTCTTTCCTGTATGTGGTGCCGGTGTACCTCAAAGCTGAAGGGACGAACTTTCCCCAGCTCAAGCGCATTATCGCCGTCACCGATGACAGGGTTGTGATGGAACCCACGCTTGACGAGGCGATTGCCAGCCTTTTCGGAGCGCAGCAACCTCAAAATGCCGGCGGCATGACGGCGTCCAGCTCACAGCTGCAACCACCGCCGCAGTTGGGCGAGGCGCGAACGCAACTTGAAGCGGCGCAGAAGGCGATGAAAGAGGGAAATTGGGACAGTTTCGGGAAGGCGATGCAATCGCTCTCTCGCCTGCTGGGCGCTAGTCAGCAATAGCGTGCTGCTGCTCGACCTGAAACATTGTGGGCAAATGGGAATCCAGCATGTTATTAAATTGGGCCCGATCAAACCTGCAAGACATCGTCCTCGCGGGCGACCATCTCGTACAGCACAGGGTTGACGAAGAAGCCGAGGAAGAGCCGCGACACCAGGCCCGCGACAATGACGATCGCGAAAGGTTTTTGCGTGTCAGAACCAATGCCGGTGGAAAGCGCCGCGGGCAGAAGCCCCAGACACGCGACAAGGGCGGTCATCATGATAGGCCGCAGCCGCAAGAGTGAAGCTTCGCGGGTTGCCGTGCGGATGTCCTTATTTTCGAGACGCAGCTTGTTGATATAGGAGACAAGAATGACGGCGGTTTCGACCGAGACGCCCATAAGCGCGAGCAAACCGAGCGCCGACGAGACGCTGAACGGCGTGTGGGTCAGCTTAAGAGCGATGAGAGCGCCCACAGGCTCGGTGAGCAAAACGCCGAGAGCAATGGTTACGGGGAATTTGAAATTGCCATAAAGCGCGAACAAAATCATGAAAATGATAAGCACGGCGAGCGGCCCGATGAATTCCATCTGGTGCTTTGCCTGAAGGAATTCGCCATATTCCCCACCCCAGCTGAGCCGATAGCCGGGAGGCAAGGACTTTGCAATATCCGCGATGGATTGCTGGCCAGCGAGCACGGCTCTCTCCAAGTCGCGTCCCTCGATACTGTACTGCACACCGATGTAGCGTGAGTTGTTTTCGCGATAGATGAACGACGCTCCGGCCGCCTCATGGATATTCGACAGCTCGCTGAGAGGAATCTGCTGGCCTGTTGGAGTTCCAACGAGCAGATTGCCAATCTGTTGCGCATTTTCCCGGAATTCCGGTTTCATACGCACCACGAGATCGAATAATTTCTCGCCTTGAATCACCTGAGTGGCCGCTTGTCCACCTACTGCCGCTTGCACGACCGCCTCTACGTCTGCGACGTTGATGCCGTAGCGGGCAATCTTGTTGCGATCGACGTCGATCAGCAGGCTGGGCTGGCCCAGCTCGCGGACAACGGTAAGCTCCGTGAACCCAGGTACGTGCGAGAGGCGACGCTTGATCTCGAGCGCTTTGCTTTGTAGAACGTTGAGGTCTGGGCCGTAAATTTTTACGGCGAGCGCACTCTTGAGCCCCGTCAGTGCTTCGTCGACCGCGTCTTCGGCGGGCTGCGTGTAATTGAAGATGACTCCCGGAAATGCTTTGAGCTGTTTCTGAATGTCCGCAGTCAGTTCGGCCTTGTCATGGATCGAACCGGTCTTCCAGGAAGCGTCATTGTAAGGCTTCAGCCCGACATAGAATTCGTCGTTGAAGAATCCAGTCGGATCGGTACCATCGTCGGGGCGGCCAAGCTCGGAGCCGACATCGGTGACCATTGGATACTTCATCAGGATGTTGCGAACCTGGGGCGAGAACTTGCTCGCTTCCTCGAACGAAACCGTGTATGGCATGGTTGCGCGCACCCAGAGTGCGCCTTCGTCGAGATGCGGCATAAACTCTCCGCCGATGAAAGGGACCAGCAGCAGCGTGGCGGCGAAGATCAAGGTAGCCACGAGCATGGTTATCTTTGGGTGGTCGAGGCACCAGTCAAGCTCTCCAGCATACTTTCTGCGCAGCCATTCAAAGGGCTTATTCACGCGCTCGCGCACGCCATGTTTGAACCAGTAGGCGCACATGACCGGGACGAAGGTGAGCGTTAAGATCAATGCCCCGACGAGTGCGATCGACACAGTGTCCGCCATCGGTTTGAATAATTTCCCTGACGGTCCGCTGAGCGCGTAGATCGGTAGATAGCCGGCAATAATGACTGCGACGGAGTAGAAGATCGGGCGATCGACGTCCTTGGCAGCCGCCAATATCACCTCTTGCAGATCGTACTTCTGGCCTTCGCGCGCACCCAGCTCGCGGAAGACGTTCTCCACCATTACGAGGGTTCCGTCAATGAGAATCCCAAAGTCGATGGCACCGATCGAAAGCAGGTTTGCAGCGACTCCACGCGCATGCAAAAAAATGAATGAAAAGAATAGCGCCAGCGGGATAGTGAGCGCGACGATCACCGCGGCGCGAACACTTACCAGGAAAAACATCAGGACGATGAAGACGAGCGTCATCCCCAGCAGCATGTTATGTCCGACCGTGTTGATGGTCAGTTGCACAAGATCGCTGCGGTCGTAATAAGGCCGAACTTTTATGTCGGGCGGCAGAATCTGTTCATTCAATTGCCGGCTTTTGGCTTCGACCCCCTTCAGCACGTTCTGTGTTTGCTCGCCACGTCGCATCATGATGACGCCCTCGACGGCATCATCGGTCTTATTGAAGCCAAATTCCCCCAGGCGCGGGGCGTGTCCGATGGTGACTTCACCAATGTCGCGGATAAGCACCGGTACACCATTTTGCGTGCCCACCACGACGTCGCTGATGTCCGCCGAATTGCGGATCAGCCCGAGGCCGCGAACATAATAGATTTGGCTCCCCTGCGAATAGAATCCGCCTCCTGCATTGGAATTGTTGACGGCCAGTTGCTGCAGTACGGTCGGCACGGTGATGTGGTAAGCGTAAAGTTTTGCCGGGTCGAGAAGCACCTGATACTGCATTACAGTGCCCCCAAAGCCCGAATCGTCCGCGACCCCCGGTACTTGTTTGTATTCCCGCTCGATGACCCAATCTTCGTAGACCTTCAGTTCCTGCGGCGTGCGATCCGGACTCTCCAGGACATATCTATAGACAAGCCCTGATGGGCTCGCAAGCGGGGCGAGCGTGGGAGTTACCCCGGTTGGATACGTCACCTCGCTCAAGCGCTCGAAAACCACCTGGCGCGCGAAATAGTCGTCGGTGCCTTCGTCGAATGTCAGGATGACATCCGAAAGTCCGTACAGAGAAATCGAGCGCATGACCGACATCTTCGGGACGCCGTTCATTTCCACTTCGGTTGGGACGGTCACCAGGCGTTCGACTTCTTCAGCTGCATGCCCGGGCCACTGAGTGATGATTTCCACCATCGGCGGGGCAAGATCGGGGTAGGCGTCCACCGGCATGTGGTGGAATGAGATCGCTCCACCAATGACGATGAATGCCACCAGGAGGAGGATCAATAACCGTTGCCGGAGCGCAAACTGGACGACGCGATGAATCATTCGAAGCCGCCCTCCTCAGTGTTGCAGCGCATTGGCAAACTGAAGAAACAAGCTGCCATCGCCCACAACCCTTTCTCCCGCGGAAACTCCCTTGAGAATTTGCGTCTGCCCATTCTGACTTTCGCCCACTTCCACGTCGCGCCTGCCAAATTGATTCGCACCCATCGCGACATACACGAACGGCTCGTTATTGTCGTCACGAAGGACGGATGAATTGGGCACGGCGATAACGTTCGAGAAGGAGCCCGCCGTGACGGTGACGGTGCAATACATATCCTTTTTCAATCTCTCGCCCGGATTGTCCACGACGATGCGCGCTTGCAGGGTTCTGGTATTCGGATCGAGCGCCGGCGAGACATAAGAAATTCTTCCGTGGAAATTGCCGGGATACGCGTCCGTTTGCACGACGACATCATCTCCGCTGCGGACAAAGGCAAGATCCGCCTGATATACGTTCGCCAGAACCCATACCGTGCTTAGATCAGAAATCGTAAAGGCCTGCGTTTGGCCCGCCTGCACGACCTGGCCGGGCGAGACGAGGCGTTCGACCACTTCCCCGCTGATGGGGGCCAGCACAGGAATTTGCGCCGAAACCGTGGTCTTCTCCAGGCTGGCCGGATTCTTGATTCCGAGAATTTTCATTCCCTGATCCGCCGCGTTCAGGTCCGCTTGAGCCTGGTTGCGATCCGATTCGGCTTGTTCAAGATCGCGCTCGGCGATGGCGTGGTGCTGATACAGGTCCTTTGCACGGACGTAATTTTTATCTGCCAGGCGATAGGAATCCGCCGCCTTCAAATAGGAGTCCAACAACTGCGAATAGTCGGGACTGCTCACATCCAGCATTGGCTGGCCGACGGTGACATGCTGTCCGGGCACGACGAGAATCCGGGTGACAGGGCCGCCGACTTGCGTGATGACCGGCGTGGTCCTGAAGGCGTTGTACGCGACGGCACCCGTAAGCCGGAGCGTGCGCGCCAGCCTGGTGGGCTCAACCGTGACGACTTGCACGTGCGACATCTGGTCTTGCGGAATGGTGAAGAGCTGGGGTGTCGCCGACGCTGAGGCGCTGGTGGAAAAGGATGTCATCTGGTTTGCGCGGTCGCGATCGTTTGAGCTACATGCCGTGAGCACAAATACGAAAATGAGAATCGTTGCGCCTGAAAACCTGCGGTTGCGGCGTGTGGTGAATGAAATCGTCATGGCAAGCTCCTGATTCCTACAGCTTCGCGAAGCTGTTCGAGTGCAAGCAGATATGAAGCCAGGGCCTGGCGGTAGCCGAGTTGTATTGCCCGATAGCTGCGCTCGGCGTCGAGAAAATCAAGCAGGCTGGCTGCTCCGTGCCTATACGCGTATTCGCTGATGTCGCGTGACTGCCGGGCCTCGTCGAGATAACCCGAGCGATAAAGGCCGACGACCTGGTCATTGCTGCGTAAACTCTCAAAAGCATCTCTCACATCTGTGAGTACCTGTCCGTTCGCGAATTGCGCCTGCTGCTGCGCTTGCGTGATGGCGAAACTCGCGCGCGCAATTTCCCCCTGATTGCGATCGAAGATCGGCAGCTGGATTTGCCCGAACAGAGAAACAAGGTTGCTATCGTTGAGGTGCGTATAGCTGGCTTGACCCGTGATATCTCTTTTTTCGATCGCCCTTTGCAGTTCGTACTGGCTGTGTGCGGCGGCAACTCCCTGTTGCGCTGCCCGTAGGTCCGGCCTGGTCTGCAAGGCCTTGGCTTGAAAATCTTCCAAGTTACCCTTGACGGGCACATAATCGAACGACCCAACCACGTCGTAGTCAGACGGTACGGATTCATATCCCAGCAGTTGCCGCAAATCTGAGAGGCCTTGCACCCGGGCGAGCTGAGCTGCGGACACGTCGGTCTGAAACTGAAGCATCTGCAGTTTGATCTTGAGCAGGTCGTCCTCGCCGATGTCGCCCGCTTTGTAACGCGCTTCGCCGATGTCCACCGTGTTCTGAAAACTCTTAAGATCTTGCGTGGCCAGTTCCAGAGCCGATTCGGCAAGTTCCACGTTGATAAACTGCGCGGCAACGTTGAAGGTCAGACTGCGCTCATTGTCGGCGACCAGCGACCGAGTCACGGCCGTCACGTCCCTGGCCGCTTGCAAGCGGTGTTGTCGCTTCTTGCCTCGCTCGAACAGATAGCTTAGACCCAGGTCGAATTGCGCCGTGCTGTCGATGTAATCCGAACTGAATTGACTCGGCTGGAAGATTGGCAAAAACTGCGCGTCGCCTAAAATCACAGGGTTCGGACGCAGATTGGCGGTGGTTTCTTCCGCCTGGCTCTGCTGAATAGTGGTGCGTGCAGCCAGCAGGGTGTGGTTGTGCTGCAGTGCCATCTGGATGGCGTCGTCGAGCGAAACGGCAACCGTTGCTCGTTGATTCTGGGCAAGCGCCTGCGGGTGTGGAGCGGGCGGCAACTGGCGTTGCACAGGTGACGATTGCGCGGCTGCAGCACCGGGAAAATACACCGCGGCTAACAAAACAGGAAAACACAAACGCTGTAAACACATAGGCAGTCAGCCTTCAATAAGGAGGGCATACACGGATTGGCTGCCGAAGCAGCACGGAGAACATGCAGCTGCTATGCAGGGGGTGCGCGGGAGGGGATGTGTCTGACGTTCGAGCTTGAAGTGAAGCTGGTATATTGCGGCTCCAGCCGAGTGCCGAGGGGGACCAGGGCGGTGGCGCAAATGTCCACATGAGGCGGCTCGATGGCCTGATGGATGAGATGGCAGATCGGGCAGGCGTCGGGAGAAGAGTTGACATGATGATGCCAGACCCCTCCAACCGTCATCCCTACCATCAGCGCGAGAATCACTATCGGCAATACCAAGCGCCGGATTCGCTTTTGATCAGGCATTTTTGAAGGACATTTTATGGTCCCAGCGTAACTGGTGGATAGTTTAGTCCAGAATTTCCATTCTTGGATATTTGGCTCTTGGTATTGGAGCGCCCGGACAGAATGTCGAAGCAGCCAGTCAGCGTGGAGAAAGACGTCTACGGAAACAAGCGGCAAAACTCGGATTCCGAAGACGCTACGGCTGATCGGATTCCAAACCGATTCGATCATTCACCGCGTTGCGGAACCGTTGCCCGCAACCGCGACATCGCTCCGTTGACTGAACCGAGACGTGCCCGAGAAGGAACTGACTTTGTTCCGGCACACCGTCGGCTTGGCGATAGGGGCGAGTATGTGTGCGTGGCGTCGACGGACATTGATTTCTCTGCAACTAGTCGAATAGCTCAGGCTGCTCGGGTTCTGATGGATCTTTGGGTTCGCGGAAGTTGCTCAGGCCTACTCCTACGAGGCGAAAGCGTTGCTGCGAGCCCATCTCAACCCGGCTGCGCAAGGTCAAGGCGATAGCGGTCAGCTCTTCACAGGATGCGGGCGGCGCATCCGGGGTGTGGCTGCGAGTGAGGATGTTGAACTCTTTGGTTTTCAATTTGAGGACCACGGTGTGCGCGGTGCGGGATTCCTTGCACGAGGCCGTCCATACCTTTTCGGCGAGGCGGCGGATGACCGGGTCGGTTTCCTCTAATGGAATATCTTGTTCGAGTGTGTCTTCGGCAGAGATGGATTTGGTTGGACGGTCGGAGACAACTGCACTGTGGTCGATGCCTCGGGCGAGCTGGTAGAGGCGGAGGCCATAGCGCCCGAATTGATCTTCAAGTGTAGACAGCTCCAGAATTCTCAAGTCGCCTACAGTCCTGACTCCTAACTCCGCGAGGTGCTTTTCTGTGACTTTGCCCACGCCGGGTATGCGTCCGACGGCGAGCGGGGGCAGGAATGTGTCGATGTCTTCCGGCTGGATGACGAAGAGTCCGTTGGGCTTGCGCCAGTCAGAGGCTATTTTTGCCAGGAATTTGTTGGGCGCGACACCGGCTGAGGCGGTGAGGTGAAGCTCATCGCGGATTTGCTCGCGGATGGTGCGCGCTACCCGCGTGGCGGTGGGCAATGCGGTCTTATTTTCCGTTACATCGAGGTAGGCCTCGTCGAGGGACAGGGGTTCTATGAGGTCGGTGTGGCGTTGGAATATTTCGCGGACACTGCGGGAGACGGCGCGGTAACGCGTGAAGTCGGGCGGGACGAAGACGGCATCGGGACAGAGACGTTCGGCGCGGGTTGCGGGCATGGCGGAGCGCACGCCGAAGGTTCTCGCCTCATAGGAAGCGGCGCAGACGACGGAGCGGTTTCCGCGCCACGCGACGATGACGGGCCTGCCGCGCAGGAGGGGGTCATCGCGTTGTTCTACGGAGGCGTAAAACGCATCCATATCGACGTGGACAATTTTGCGGACGCTCATCTCGCAACATCCTATTCCGGTTATGGTTCTCAGCTCCAGCAGCGCGTGGTTCAGGCCTATGAAAGCTTTGTTCTGTTTAGGGCGCGGATATGCGAGGATACTCTGTTGAGGTCTCGGGGCACGTATTCGGGGCTATCGGACGAAAGATGGGAGCCTATCTACTAATAATGGTTGCTGCGAATCCCTGGCCGTCTATTATGGCGCTGTTGGTGGGAGGGCTGGCGTTTGGGATTGCTCCCTTGGCGCTGGCCAAGCTGTGGGCGGTGAAGTTCTCTCCCGCGAAGCCTGGCGCGGAGAAAAACGCAATCTATGAGTGCGGGCTGGAATCGGCTGGTGATGCCTGGATTCAATTCAAAGCGTCTTATTATCTATACGCGATTATTTTTCTTATCTTCGATGTCGAGGCGATTTTTCTGTTGCCGTTCGCGGTAGCGTTTACCGGACTTACGATAGGCGCCTGCGTGGCCATGTTGGTGTTTCTGCTGCTGCTGGTGGAGGGGTTGGTTTGGGCTTGCCAGAAGGGCGTGCTGACGTGGAGTTGAAGCGGACCAGGTTCTGCGCGGGTGGATGGGCGGTGAGATGGATCAGGATATAAAGGCCGAACTGAGTAAACACGGGATTTTTACCACCACTTTTGAGGAGCTTTACAACTGGGGGCGGAAGAATTCTGTGTGGCCGCTGACGTTTGGGCTGGCGTGCTGCGCGATTGAGATGATTGCGACGACGATGGCGCGGTACGATCTGGCGCGGTTTGGGGCGGAGGTTTTTCGCGCGTCGCCACGGCAGGCTGATTTGATTATCGTGTCGGGCACGGTAACGAAAAAGATGGCTCCGCAAGTGGTTCGGCTGTACAACCAGATGCCGGAACCGAAGTATGTGATTGCGATGGGCGCGTGCGCGATCTCGGGTGGGCCGTTTCGGGATGGTTACAACGTGCTGAAAGGGATTGACCGGTATATTCCGGTGGATGTGCATATTCCGGGGTGCCCGCCGCGGCCCGAGGCGCTGATTGACGCATTCATGATGCTGCAGAAGAAGATCAGCGAGCAGCAACTAACGGGCGAGAAGCGGCCCCGGCATCTTCACGCGGAGCTGCCCAGCGAGTTTCCGGTTCCAGAGTTTGGCGAACATGGATTGGAGCCAACCGAAAACGCCGAGGTCTGGAACCCGCTCAAAGTGATCCAGGGATGACTGCTGAACCAATGACAGTGGAGCAGATCAAGGCGGCGATCGAGGCGGCTGTTCCCGGTTGCCGGGTGGAGATTCTGCAGAACGGCAGCCCTTCCGCGCAACACTCTCTCGTTCTGGACAATGAACACGCTGTAGAAGTGGCGCGGTTTCTGCGCGATGACGATGGGTTGCGGCTGGATTTCTGCTCGAACGTGACCGGAGTGGACTGGCTGGATGCTGAGGTCAGCGAGAAAGTGAAGACGAAAAAGCTGGTGGGCGGAGTGGAGACGGAGGTTGAGGAGGTCAGGAAGAGGAGGACTCCGGGCCATCTGGAAGCGGTGTATCACCTTTTTTCTATTGAGAAAAAGCATGGGCCGGTCATTTTGCGGCTGCGAACCGCCAACCGCACAGACCAGACGCAGCTTCCTTCGCTGACTCCGGTGTGGCGCAGCGCGGAGTTCCAGGAACGCGAGATTTTTGACCTCTACGGGATTGTGTTCGAGGGGCATCCCGATCTGCGCCGTTTGCTGATGTGGGAGGAGTTTACCGATCACCCGATGCGAAAGGATTATGTTCCTCCGGCGGACGATGATGAGGCTGCCCTGGTTCCTGGGGGCGGGAGGGACGGGCAGTGAGTGTGGAGACGGCGAGCGTGGAGGACATGACGGAAGCGGAACTCATCGGCGATCCTGACGGCGGCCAACTGCTGGAGATTTCGATGGGGCCGCACCACCCTTCAACGCATGGTGTGTTCCGCATGAACGTGCAGCTGGAGGGGGAGCGCGTGGTGCGGCTGAAGCCGGTCTTCGGCTACCTGCACCGCAACCATGAACAGATCGCGGAAAAAGTGAGCTACCTGGCGTCGATTCCCTATACGGACCGGCTGGATTATCTGTGCTCGATGACCAACAACTGGGCCTATGCGCTCACTGTGGAGAGGCTGGCGGGGATTGCGGTGCCGGAGCGCGCGGAGTATATCCGGGTGATTACGGCGGAGCTGACGCGGCTGCAGAACCATGCTTCGCTGATCGGTTTTCTGATGCAGGACATGGGCGCGAGCGGAACTCCCTTGATGTACGCCTTTCGCGAGCGGGAGAAGATTCTGGACCTGTTCGAGTCGCTGAGCGGCGCACGCATGATGTGCAATTACATGCGATTCGGTGGAGTGCGCGTGGACCTTCCTCCGCAGTGGCTGGAGCAGACGCGGGCGCTCATTGATGAGTTTCCCCGGTTTCTGGATGAGTTTGAGCGGCTGCTGGCGGAGAACGAGATTCTGATGGGCCGGACACAGGGCGTGGGCGTGCTTTCGCGGGAGCTGGCGGTGAATGCCGGAGTAACCGGGCCGATGCTGCGCGCGACGGGCGTGAATTACGACCTGCGAAAAGTCGATGGCTACGGCATCTATGAGCGGTTCCCTTTCAGGGTGCCGCTGGGCGAACACGGTGATGTTTATGACCGGTACATGATGCGAGTGCTGGAGATGCGCGAGTCGCTGAAGATTCTGGATCGGGCAGTGCGCGAAATTCCGCCGGGGGCGATTATCGACCCGAAGGCAAGGCTGCGTGGGTTGCGTCCGAAGGCTGGCGAGGCGTATGGGAGGATCGAGTCGCCCAAGGGCGAGCTCGGATTTTTCCTGATCAGCGATGGCTCGGCGAACCCTTACCGCTATCGGGTGAGGCCTCCGAGTTTGATCAACCTTACGGTGCTCGAAGATATGTGCCTTGGCCAAAGCGTGGCAGATATTGTGGTGATTCTGGGCAGCGTAGACATTGTTTTGGGCGAGGTTGACCGCTAGAGGGCGGTGTATCTTGAGTAGCAGAGCGCAAAAGCAGAGCGAGCGGATGAGCCATGCTGGGTGAAGGCATCTTAAAAGGTCTCGCGGAGACGGCGAGAAATTTCTTTGGCAGCTATGCCGATAAGCGGCGGCTGACCACCGTCCAGTTCCCGGACGAGCGACTGATTCAGCCGGAAGCGACGCGCGTTTTTCCGTTTCTGGTGTACGACGATGGGGACATGGAGAAGGGTCTGCGCTGCGTGGCGTGCAAGATTTGTGAAGTGGAGTGCCCGCCGAATTGTATTTCCATTGATAAGAGCAGCGATAAGAAGCCGGATTTTGCGGGCAAGCCGCAGTTCTTCCCGACGAAATTCGATATCGATGTTTCGGTTTGCATGAGCTGCCAGATTTGCGTGGAGGTGTGCCCCTTTGAGGCGATCAAGATGGACACGGCCTTTGAGTTGAGCACGGACGACCGCTTTGGCGGGTTGATGTGGAACAAAGAGAAGCTGGCGCGGTCCAATGAGTATTACCACTCGATTCATCCCACGGAAGCGGCCGAGGTAGATGCGGGGCTCGCCGAAAAGAAGGCAAAGACAATGGCGAAGCCAGCCGGGGAAGCTGCGGCGGCTAGATGATGGGGGCCTTCGACCAGATTTTCGTCACGCTCAAGCACTGGGCGGTTTTCCATTCTCCCGCCGTTGTGCAGCCTGCGGTTTCCGTGATTTTGTCGGTGGTTCCGGTGCTCGCTATTTTTCCGGGATTGTTCGCAGTGACGACAATTTTGGAGCGCAAGGGACTGGCGCGGATTCAGAATCGGTATGGACCGAACCGCGTGGGCCCGTTTGGGTTTCTGCAGCCGCTGGCTGACGGATTAAAGTCTTTGACCAAAGAAGACATTGTTCCACGGTCGGCGGACAAGCTGGTTCATTTTGTGGCTCCCCTGCTGCTTGTGGTGACTGCGTTTCTGGAGTATGCGGTGCTGCCTGTCGGACGGAATATGGTGGTGGCCGATCTGGACGCGGGCGTCCTGTATTTCTTTGCGGTGAGCGCGGCGATGGAACTCTCGATCTTCATGGCCGGGTGGTCGAGCCGGAACAAGTATTCGATGCTGGGCGCAATGCGGGCAGTGGCGCAGATGATCAGCTATGAGGTACCGCTGATTCTGTCGTCGGTTGCGGTGATCATGACGGCGGGTTCGCTCTCGACGGTGACGATTGTCGAGAGGCAGGCAGGTTATAGCGGAATCTGGCCGCACTGGTATGTGCTGACGCCGTGGGGGCTGGCCGGATTTATCCTTTTCATGATCGCGGCGACTGCGGAGTCGAACCGGTCACCCTTCGATCTACCGGAAGGCGAGTCGGAGATTATCGCTGGATACTTCACGGAGTATTCGGGGTTCAAGTTTGCGCTGTTTTTTCTGGGCGAATATCTGGGCATGTTTGCCATCAGCGGGCTGGGCATTACGCTGTTCCTGGGAGGATGGTCAGCACCGTTTTCGTTCCTGACCTGGGTGCCCTCGTGGATGTGGTTCTTTGCGAAACTGCTGGCGCTGATCGCGATCTTTATCTGGGTGAGAGGAACCCTTCCGCGGCTGCGGATGGACCAGTTGATGAACTTCGCGTGGAAATTCATGCTGCCGATGGCGCTGGTAGTAATTCTGTCCGCCGGTGCGTGGCGCTTTCTGCCGGAAGGCGTGCTGCGCTGGGTGATCTGCGCTGCGCCGATTGGGCTTCTTTATGTGCTGCTTGGCCGCAGTCTGACGGGTGGTCAAAAACTTGAGAAAAGGATCTACAGGTTTGCCGAATGAACGGGGATCGCGGTTCAGTCCTTGAAATTATGTCCACGACATGACTCTGCCTTTTCTCATTCTCGCAGTGATGACGCTTGCCGGAGCAACGGCGGCGATGATGCTACGCAAGCTGGTGCATTGCGCGCTGGCTCTTTCCGTCTCCTTTGTGGGGTTGGCGGGGCTGTATCTCGATTTAGGGGCGCAGTTTGTTGGGTTGGCGCAGGTGCTGGTGTACGTGGGCGCGGTTGTGATTCTGATTGTGTTCGTTATTCTGCTGACGCGCACCGAAGAGTTGCCTGCGCAGAAAAAAACGCCCTGGCTTGCGGGGCTGATGGTTTCCGGCGCCGTGTTTGCCGTTCTGGCGTGGGCTGTTACTACCGGGAGCAACGCGCTGGGGCTGGCAACAGCGCAGCCGCAGGCGACAATCCAGCAGATTGGGAGCGCACTTATGCAGCGCTTTGTTCTTCCGCTGGAAGTTGTCGGCCTGCTGCTCACGGCGACGCTGATTGGGGCCGTTGTTATCGCCATGGAGGAGAAGCAGAGCACGAAATGAATCCTCTGGCATGCTGTCTCCTCGTCTCCGCTCTTTTGTTTTCGATTGGCCTTGGCGGCGCACTGACGCGACGCAGCGCCATTCTGGTGCTGATTGGCATTGAGCTGATGCTGAATGCCGCGAACCTGAACTTTATTGCCTTCTGGCGCTACGGCCCGCATCCTGAGGCTTTGACG
Source organism: uncultured Acidobacteriaceae bacterium (assembly GCA_963743135.1). GTDB lineage: Bacteria > Acidobacteriota > Terriglobia > Terriglobales > Acidobacteriaceae > Silvibacterium. The sequence goes on along the minus strand of CAVUON010000004.1, from coordinate 277,666 downwards.
GGAATCGTGTTTGTGATTTTCTCGATTGCAATTGCGGCAGCGGAGGCAGCGGTGGGGCTGGCGCTTATTCTTGCCGTGTACCGGCACTCCAAGACGACGGATGTTAATCGGCTGGACTCGATGAAGGGATAGGCAAGGCAAAGATGGTTTGGATCGTTCGCAATCTCTGGCTGATTCCCGCACTGCCGGCTGCCGCGGCGGCGGTGATCGCCTTTGCGAGACAGCAGCGGCGCGGATTTGCGGCCACGCTCGCGATTGGGTCGATGAGCTGCTCTCTGCTGCTGTCCCTGTTGGCTCTGGGGCATGCGCTGAGGCAGCCGGGGATTGAATATGTTAATTTCCCGTGGCTGCAGTTTGGCACGGAGTGGCTGAAACTTGGGTGGATGCTTGATCCGTTGACGGCGGTGATGCTGGCGATGGTCACCCTGGTGAGCCTGCTGATCTTTGTCTACAGCGTGGGCTACATGGCTCACGACGAAAACTTCACACGCTTCTTCTGCTTTCTTTCGCTGTTTGCCGGCGCCATGCTCGGCGTGGTGATTGCGAACAATCTGCTACTGCTGTTCATGTGTTGGGAGATTGTCGGGCTTACCTCGTATCTGCTGATCGGCTTCTGGTATCAGAAACCGGAGGCTGTGGCGGCGGCGAAGAAGGCTTTTATCGTAACGCGCATTGGCGACCTCGGATTGTTCCTTGGGATGATGTGGCTCTACAGCCAGAGCGGGACGCTGCTGTTTTATGACAACGGTGCGGGATGTCTGGAGCATTCGGCCGTGGCGGCGATGGCGGCGCGCGTTACGGCACTGGGGTTGACGGCATCGAGCGGTATCGGGCTGCTGATCTTTTGCGGGGCGGCGGGGAAATCCGGGCAGGTTCCTTTGCATGTGTGGCTGCCGGACGCGATGGAAGGTCCGACTCCGGTGAGCGCGCTGATTCATGCAGCGACCATGGTTGCCGCTGGAGTCTTTCTGGTGGCGAGAGTTTATCCGCTGATGGCGGCCTCGGCGAGCGGCGAAGCGTCTGCCGCGCTCGAAGTGGTGGCCTGGGTGGGCGCAATTACGGCGTTGTTTGCTGCTTGCATTGCTGTGGCTCAGGACGATATCAAGCGAATTCTGGCATACTCCACCGTGTCGCAGCTTGGGTACATGATGATGGGGCTGGGCGTGGGCGGCGTGGCGGTGGGGATGTTCCACCTGATTACACATGCCTTCTTCAAGGCGCTGCTGTTTCTGGGTGCGGGATCGGTAATTCATGGCTGCGCCGGGGAGCAGGACATTCGCAGGATGGGCGGGCTGCGGAAGCTGATGCCCATTACCTTCGCAACTTATGCCGTGGGTATGCTGGCGTTGTGCGGTGTTCCGCTGTTCTCCGGATTCTGGAGCAAGGATGAGATTCTGCACTCGGCGCATTTGTGGAGCGTGTCGTCAGTGCCGTATTACATGGGCGCGGCGGGCGCGCTGCTGACGGCCTTCTACATGACGCGGCAGGTGTACTACGTTTTCTTTGGGCGACGGCGTGAATCGGCGGTTGGGCTTCACGCTGTCGCTGAAAACGGACTTTCCGGCTCTGCGCATGAAAGCCCGGCGGTAATGACTGTACCGCTTGTGATTCTGGCAGTGTTTGCGGCCTTGCTCGGATTTATTGGAACGCCGGCGTGGCCGTGGTTCCAGGAATTTCTTGAGGGCAGGCGTGCGGCGTTCGGTTTTGGGCAGTTTGTGGGGAATGGCATTCTGCCCCTGATGGTGGTGTCGTCGGCCATTGTCTTTGCGGGCCTGGCGCTGGGATGGTGGCTCTATGGGCGCAGGCCGATTTCACGCGCCGATGACCCAGATGCATTGGAGCAACTGCAGCCGGGGGTTTTTCATGCGCTGGCCCAGCGGCTGTATGTGGATGAGTTCTACGAGCTGTCGGTGATTCGCATGGCGCGGTGGAGTTCGCGGGTTTTCAACTGGATGGACCGCTGGATTTGGAACGGCGTTGTTCAAGCGGTTGCGTGGATGGTGACCGGATTCGCGTGGATCGACTTGTCACTTGACGTTTATGTGGTCAACACCGGGTTTGATGAGGGTTGCGAGGGCTTTGTTCAGGGTGGGCGCTTGATGTCGCGGCTGCAGAGTGGCCGCGTGCAGAATTATTTGCGGGTTCTCGGGATTGCGCTGATCGCGTTTGTCCTATTTCTTTTCTGGGGCCGCAAGGGATGAGCGGATTCCCTTGGATCACTCTTCTAACCCTGACGCCTCCGGTGGGCGCAATTCTTATTCTTCTGACGGCTGCGAAGAACAGGAACGTCGCGCGCGAGGTGGCAGTAGCTGCGAGCGGGATTGCGCTCGGGTTGACGCTGTTGCTGTGGCACAACTTCAACTCTGCTTCCGGCGCGTTGCAGTTTCAGGAGCGGCACGCGTGGATTCCGGTGCTGGGCGTGGATTATCACGTGGCGATCGATGGGCTGGGACTGCTTATGGTGCTGCTCTCGGCTATTGTTGTGCTGATGTCGGTTGCCGCGTCGTGGAGCTGCCGCGAGCAGGGACCGCTTTACTTTGCTCTTGTGCTGTTCCTGGAGACAGGGCTATTCGGCACGTTCACGGCGTTGAACTTTATCCACTGGTTTTTGTTCTGGGAGTTAAGCCTTATTCCGGCGTTTTTCCTGATTCGACTTTGGGGAGGGCCGGGGCGCGCGCGCGCGGCAACACAGTTCTTTGTTTACACGATGGTGGGCAGCGTTGCGTTGCTGCTGGCGTTCCTTGCGATCTATCTGGCTTGCGGCCAGTTCGATTTTGTCGACCTTGCGCAGTTGGCGCGGAGCGGACAGCTTGCTCAAGACCTTGCGCTGAACCTGCATTGGGGCCACTGGACGAGCGGACAGATTACCGGATGCATCTTCTGGGCGGCGTTTCTGGGTTTCGCTGTGAAGATTCCTATTATGCCGTTTCATACCTGGCTGCCATCGGCTTATGCCGAAGCGCCGTCGAGCACGACGATGCTGCTGACGGGCGCAATGTCGAAGATGGGCCTGTATGGACTGCTGCGAATTCTGGTTCCCATTTTCCCGACGCAGATGCAGCATGCTCTGACGCTGCTGCTGTGGCTGGCGGTTGCGAGTGTTGTTCTGTCCGCTTTTATTGCGTGGGCGCAGACGGACCTGAAACGGATGTTTGCCTACTCGTCGATCAACCACCTCGGATACTGCGTGCTGGGCGTTCTGGTGGTGCTCAAGTGGACGGACGGTTCGCTGAGTACGGACAAGGCGGCGGCGCTCGATGGCGTGCTTCTGCAGATGTTCAACCATGCACTTACGGCGGCGACGCTGTTCTGGTTTGTTGCGCTGCTGGAGAAGCGCAGCGGCGGTTTGCGTGGGCTGAATGATTTTGGCGGATTGCGCAAGATCGCGCCGGTCTTCTGCGGATTGATGGGTATTGCGGTTTTTTCGTCGCTTAGCCTGCCCGGGTTGAATGGATTTCCGGGGGAATTCTTGATCTTCAAGGGAGCATTTCCGCTGGTGACGTGGGCGACGGCTCTCTCTGTGATTGGGCTGCTGATTACGGCGGTTTTTCTGCTGATGATTCTCGAGCGTGTATTTTTCGGCCCGGTGAATGAGCGGTGGCGAACGCTGCCTGATTTGAGCACGGGGGAACGGATGGCTTTGTTCCCGGCGCTGGCTCTGATGTTTGTGCTTGGCTTCTATCCACAGATGATTGTGTGCGTGGTCAACAGCACCGTGGTGCAATTGGTATCGCAACTGAGGTTTTAGCGGATGCTCGCGTGGACCATTTACATCTCGTTTCTCGGCGCGGCGGCTCTGACGCTGACGCCGAAGGCCAGTGCGCGCGCGGCACGCCTGATCGCCTTGCTGGCAGCCATTGCGGGATTTGCAATTGCCGTTGTTGGCGTGTGCCGGTACACGCCGGGCGAGATCATTACGGTGGCTCGCGTGGCGTGGGTTCCGTCTTTGGGCATTGAGTATCATCTGGCCGCGGACGGCATCAGCCTGACGCTGCTGCTGCTGACCGGCATCGTGGCTATGGCGGGGGTTCTGTTCTCTTGGAATGTCGAGCGGCGGCCTGCGGAGTTTTTTGCGCTCTACATGGCGCTGATTGGGGCGGTATACGGCGTTTTTCTGAGCTTCGACCTGTTTCTGCTGTTCGTCTTCTATGAGCTTGCGATTATTCCGAAATATTTTCTGATCGCGATCTGGGGTTCGACGCGGCGCGAATATGCGGCGATGAAGCTCGCGCTCTACTCATTTGCCGGAAGCGCGATGGTGCTGATCGGCATTATCGCGGCCTTTGTGCAGGCTGGCGGGAAAAGCATGAACCTGGTGGAGCTGGCGCGCTTCCCCTTCCCGCCGCACTTTCAGATGTGGGCCTTCCCTCTGGTGTTTGTGGGGTTCGCAATTCTTGCGGGTTTGTGGCCGTTCCACACCTGGGCTCCGACGGGCCATGCGGCGGCGCCCACGGCGGCCTCGATGCTGCTGGCCGGCGTGGTGATGAAGCTGGGCGCATACGGCTGCCTGCGCGTGGCGATGATGCTGTTTCCGCGCGGCATGGATGCGTGGGGACTTCATGTGTTGGGATTCGAATCGTGGCGCGACGTCTTTGCGGTGCTCGCGCTGATTGGAATTGTGTATGGTGCGACGGTGGCTCTGGTTCAGAAGGATTTCAAGTTCGTGATCGGCTACTCAAGCGTGAGCCACATGGGATTTGTGCTGCTGGGGCTGATGACCTTGAACCAGATCGGGCTGAGCGGCGCGGTGTTGCAAATGTATTCGCACGGCATTATCGCCGGGCTACTGTTCGCTGTGGTTGGACGAATGGTTTATGACCGGACGCACACGCGCCTTTTGAGTGAGCTTGGGCCGATGCACCTGGCGCGGTTGATTCCTTTTGCCGCGGTTACTTTCGTCGTTGCGTGTATGGCGTCGATTGGCTTGCCGGGCTTCAGCGGATTTGTGGCAGAGATTGAAATTCTGGTTGGCGCGTGGCGTTCGTTTCCCACGCTCGCGGTGCTGGCGGGAGTGGGGATTCTGGTTGGCATTGCGTTTACGTGGCGGGCGCTGGACAAGGCGTTCTTTGGAGATGCTGCTGCTGAGAGCCCGGGACTTGCGACGCAGGCTGCGGCTCCCCTGCCGCGAATTTCTGCGGCGGAACGAATCGGCGCCGCGATTCTTATTGCCGCGACTCTGGTGGTGGGTTTGTATCCCCGGTTGCTGCTTGATTTGATTGTCCCGGCGCTTAATTCCCCGCTGTTCGATGGGTTGCGGAAAGGAATGTGGCGATGAACCCGGCGAGCTATTTCGATCTGCTGCGGCTCACTCTGCCCGAGATCCTTGTCGCTCTCAGCGGGCTGATTGCGCTGACCCTCGACCTGACGGTGATGCAGCGACGCGGGCTCTCTGTCCGTTGGAGAATGGGTGCGCTTATCGCGTGCTCCGGTTGCGTGGGCGCAATTCTATTGCTGCTGCTGCGGCCAGAACATGCGAGCCTGTATGACGGCATGCTGGTGGTGAATTCGCTGACGCAACTGGTGCAGGTGGTTCTGGCGGCGTTCACGATTCTGGCCGTGCTGCTTTCGGTGAGTTCTACGTTTACGGCGCACGTTGGCGAATATCTGGGAATGGTTCTGTTTGCGACGGCGGCAATGATGATTCTGGTGAGCACGCAGAATCTGCTGGTGATCTTTGCGGCGCTGGAGTTGCTGAGTCTTTCGCTTTATGTTTTGACCGCCTTCAACAAGCGCAGCCGGCAATCGGCGGAGGCGGCGCTGAAGTATTTTCTTTTTGGCGGCATGGCGGCGGCGTTCTTTCTATTCGGGATCAGTTTGCTCTATGGGCTGTCGGGTTCGATCGAATTGGCTGGGATTGCTGCAGCCTTGCGGACGCAGCAGCTGAATCCGCTGTTGGCGGTTGCGATTGTGATGATTGTTACCGGACTGGGGTTCAAAGTGGCCGCGGCACCGTTTCATTTGTGGGCTCCTGACGCCTACCAGGGTGCGCCCACGCCGAGTGCGGGCTTTATTGCATCGAGTTCCAAGATCGCGAGCTTGTTCGTTTTCGCCGCGGTGATGGCGGTTGGGCTTTCGGGCGGCGGCGCCTGGCACAGCTACGATACGGGCTGGGTTCCGTTGCTGGTGGTGGTTGCCGCCGTGTCGATGCTGCTGGGAAATCTTGCGGCGATTGTGCAGAGCAGCGTCCGGCGGTTGCTGGCGTATTCCGCCATTGGCCATGCGGGTTACATGCTGCTGGGTATCTTGTGCCATAACGCGCTCGGGCTGCGGGCGCTTCTCTACTACGTCATTACATATGCTTTGGCTGTGATTGGGGCGTTTGGCGTTTTGGGTGCGCTTGATGAGGAAGGAGTGGATCAGCTGACCGATTTCGCGGGGCTCTCGCGCCGCGCTCCATGGCTCTCCTTCTGCATGCTGATTTTCCTGCTTTCGCTGGCGGGGATTCCTCCGTTGGCAGGATTCTTTGCCAAATTCTCCCTCTTTTCTGCGGCGCTTGCTTCGGGTCCCGGGAATTCTGCGATGTTGTGGCTGGTGATCCTGGCGATTGCGATGAGCGCTGTCTCGCTCTACTACTACCTCAGAGTTCTGAAGCAGGCTTATGTGCGCGACCCTTCTGCGGGCGCGGAACCGATCAAAACGCCTTTGGGGATGCGGGCTACGATTGGTTTGATCGCGGTGCTTGTGGTTCTACTAGGGTGCTTTCCGAATCTTCTGCTTGGCTGGATTGACGGCGCGTTGCGGGCGACGCCGCTCTAGGCTTGCTGTTCGGGAGGCGCGTTACCAAAGAGCGTGGTTCAAGAACATTCCAGAATCGAAAAAAGAGAGGTTGCCTGTGCAAACTGTTTCCGTCTCCCTTTGCCGTTTTCGCGTTGGGTTGCTGTTGCTGGCGTTGAGCTGTTTTTCCTATGCGGGAGCGCGGGCGCAGGGTGCGTCCGGCTCTGATTCGACTTATGATCCTCGGATTACGTTTGCTCCATTGACGCTGCCCTCGCCGGTGAATATGTACCGCTCGAGCAACGGAGCGCCGGGGCCCGGGTATTGGCAGAATGAGGCGGACTACGAACTGCATGCCAGTCTTGACACGAAGGACAAGCAGATTCGCGCGACGGAGACCATTACTTACACAAATAACAGTCCGGATGTTCTGCCGAGTTTGTGGGTGCGGCTGGAGCAGAATATCTATCGCAAGGGCTCGCGTGGAGATATCCTCGCAGACGACTTGTCCCGCAGGCTGCAGAACGACCCGAAATCGACTACTCCGCAGCCAACAACTGACGGATTCATCTTCGATTCGGTGGCGATTGAATCGGGTAGCCAGACGGTGAAGGCAGATTATCTGGTGAACGATACGCGGATGCAGATCAGGCTCGCGGAGCCGTTGAAGGGTCATGGCGGCCGGTTGAAGATCCACATCCAGTATCACTACGAGATTCCGGGCGACTGGGGCGGTCGGACTTCATGGGGCATGTCAAACAAGGGCGCGATTTATGACATCGCGCAGTGGTATCCGCGGATGGCGGTGCACGACGATCTGCGCGGATGGGACACTTTGCCTTATATCGGCAGCGAGTTTTATCTGGAGTATGGGAATTTCGACTACTACGTAACAGTTCCGTCGGACATGATCGTTGCGGGGTCGGGCGAACTGGTGAATCCGAAGGACGTGCTGACGGCGACTGAGATCGACAGATTGGAGCAGGCGCGCGGCAGCGACAAGACTGTGTATATCCGCACGCCAGCGGAGGCGAGCGATGGAGCGGGGAGACCGAAGCAGGGCGGCACTCTGACGTGGCACTTCCATATGGACCATACGCGGGACGTCTCGTGGACCGCGTGTCCGGTGTTTGTGTGGGACGCAGCGCGGATTAATTTGCCCGATGGCAAGAGGGCGCTGGCGATGAGCGTGTATCCGCCGGAGAGTGCTGGGCCAAATGCGTGGGATAACTCGACGCAGTATGTGAAGGACACGGTGGAGCACTTTTCGAAGCAGTGGTTCCCGTATCCGTGGCCGGTGGCGATCAACGTGGCGGGCTTCTCGACGGGGATGGAATATCCGGGCATTGTCTTCGACGGGGTTAGTGACAAGGGGGCCTTCCTGTTCTGGGTGACGGCGCACGAAATTGGGCATGACTGGTTCCCGATGATTGTGGGCTCGAATGAGCGGCGTCATGCGTTCATGGACGAGGGCTTCAACACGTTTATCGACATCGATGAGTCAGCGACATACGCAGGCGGCAAGTATGGGCCGAAGCGCGATGCGGAATATTCGGCGGGCGGCGAGCCTCCTGACATGATTCTGAAAGTGCTGGATAACCCGAAGGCCCCGACGTTATTGGCACTGGCGGATTCTTATGGCTCGCAACTTGACCATCCGGTGAGCTACTTCAAGGGCGCCTATGGGATGGTGCTGCTGCGCGAGCAGATTCTGGGGCCGGAGCGGTTCGATTGGGCGTTTCGGAAATATATTCGCGACTGGGCGTACAAGCATCCGTCGCCATCGGACTTCTTCCGGGAGATGCAGAGCGAGGGTGGCGAGGATCTGAGCTGGTTCTGGCGGGGATGGTACCTGAACAACTGGAAATATGATGTTGCGGTAGATAAGATTGAAGGCTCGACGGTGACGCTTAGCAATCGCGGGCAACTGGTGCTGCCGACGACGGTCGAGGCCATCTCAAAAGACGGTACGAAGACACGGATAAAACTTCCGGTGGAGACGTGGATGTCGAAGGGGACATACGTCTGGACGCTGGAGAACAGATCGGGGATTGCCTCGGTGGTGGTCGATCCGGACCATGTGCTGCCAGACGATGACCGCAGCAACAATGAGATGAAGGCGCCGTAAGAGAACTTGACCGCCGCAAGTGCTTGACTTCGCGATTGCGTGTGGGTCGGCTTCAGTTAGAGAATATTGGGTTTGTGTCGTGCACACGACCACCGTAGCGATAGGATTGCAAAGAAGGCATCTGTGGCTGGCAGTGGGCGAGATTGCGGGTCTCCGTTGTAGGGAGCAGCAGAAGCATCTTACCTCTCAGGAAGCGACTTCGCCGAACAGCCATAATCTGTACCGAGGCATTTTGCATGGAATTTCATATCCACCGCGCTCTCCGGGACCGACTGAACCTTGACGATCTCCTGTTCAGTTACACCGGAAATGTGGTCTTTGGCAACGTAGCGGCGAGCCGCAGGCTGGCAAAAGATCTGAACGATGCGCGCGGAGCAGACGCCGATGCGGAAAAGACGGTGCATGGGGGTGCTTTGTTCGCGATGGGGCTGATCGATGAACTCAATCATGCGCTGGTGGCCCGGTACCGCGCAGAGATCGATCCGACTGTCCTTACGGAGGCGGTCCGGTGGTTTGCGGCGCAGGCAAAGCCGACTGAGGTGGAGCGGCTGCTGCTGCGGTTTGCCGAGGAGTTCCCTAGTGTGGCTGTCTACCGAGGGGAGCAGACGGCTGCTGAGTGGCTGAATGGGACTACGGACGGAATGCCGAATCGCGAGGCCGCGCTGGAAGAGCTTTTGATGCTGTGGCTGGCCAACATCAATCCCGCGTTTGCCCCATTTCGCGCGTTGTTTGAAGACGCGCAGCTGAAGCAGCAGACGATTTATCAGAGCGTGACCTCTACTTTTCCGGATTATTTCAGCACTCGACCTCCACTTGCGCCCGAGGTGGGCAGCCTGCTGGACGCGCTGCGCGCGCCGATGCTGGCGTCGCCGGAATCGCTTACCGGCCAGCTCGAGTTCATTCGCGAGCGGTGGACGAAGCATCTGGGTGATAATGTGCGGCGTGTGCTGCTGGCGATTGATGTTCTGCGTGAAGAGGACCTTGCCATCTGGATGCGATTTCATCCTCCCGCCGCCGACTGGCATCGCCATGGCGCGCCGGGCTGGGGGGAAGCGGGTTTCGTTGGCGACGAATTCATCGGATTTGAAAATGAGTTTGGTCCCGATGGAGCGAGACGGCGCTACGCGGCCGGATATCAGGCTCCATTGAATGAGTACGAAGCCTTCAGCTCAGACCAGGCATGGATGCCGAATGTGGTGATGCTGGCAAAGAGCACGTTTGTGTGGCTGGAGCAGTTATCGAAGAAGTATCAGAGACACATCCACCGGCTCGATCAGATTCCCGATGAAGAATTGCACCTGCTGGCGAACCGCGGTATTACGGCGCTGTGGCTGATTGGGTTGTGGGAGAGAAGCACGGCCTCAAGAACGATCAAGCGGTTGCGTGGGCACGGCGACGCTGTGGCCTCAGCCTACTCGCTGAAGGGATATGACATTGCTCATGACCTGGGCGGACAGGGCGCTTATGACAACCTGAAGCATCGCGCAAGTATGGCCGGGCTGCGCATGGCGAGTGATATGGTGCCGAATCACATGGGCATCGATTCGGACTGGGTGATTGAGCACCCGGACTGGTTTCTCTATCGATGGGAGGATCCATTCCCGTCTTACAGCTTTAACGGTCCCGATCTCTCGAGCGACAGCCGCGTCGAGATCAAAATTGAGGACCATTACTACGATCAGACGGACGCTGCCGTGGTTTTCCGTCTGCGGCATCACTACAGCGGGGCGACTCGATATGTTTACCACGGTAACGATGGAACCAGCTTTGCGTGGAATGACACAGCGCAACTGGACTACTCGCAGGCCGAGGTGCGCGAACATGTGATTCAGACGATTCTTCACGTGGCGCGGCTGTCGCCGATCATCCGGTTCGATGCGGCGATGGTGCTGGCGAAGCGGCATGTGCAGCGGCTCTGGTTTCCGCTGCCCGGAGCGGGAGGATCGATTCCGTCACGCGCCGAAAATGCAATGTCGCAGGAGCAGTTTGACGCTCTGATGCCGCATGAGTTCTGGCGTGAGGTTGTGGACCGCGTGGCCGCCGAGGTTCCGGGCACGCTGCTGTTGGCTGAGGCGTTCTGGCTGCTGGAAGGCTACTTTGTGCGCACGCTGGGCATGCATCGCGTTTATAACAGCGCATTTATGAACATGCTGCGCGACGAGGAGAACGCGAAGTACCGGTCTTATCTGAAAAAGACAATTGAGTTCGACCCGGATATTTTGAAACGCTACGTGAACTTCATGAGCAATCCGGACGAGCGGACTGCGATTGACCAGTTCGGCACGGGCGACAAGTATTTTGGCGTCTCCACGCTGCTGGCGACGCTGCCCGGCCTGCCCATGTTTGGCCATGGGCAGATTGAGGGATTTACTGAACGCTACGGCATGGAATTCAAGCGCGCGCGGATGGATGAGACTCCAGATGAGGGCCTGATTGCGCGCCATCAGCGTGAGATTGCGCCCCTGCTTAAGCGGAGAAAGCTCTTTGCGGAGAGCACTCACTTTGTGCTCTATGACTTCTGGACGGGCCACGGGACGGTGGATGAGAACGTGTTTGCGTACTCGAATCGGCTCGGAGATCAGCGCGCGGTTATTTTGTACAACAACAGTTACGGATCGACGCATGGCACGATCCACGCGTCGGCGGCTTCGATGGACAAAGGGAGCGGCGCGCTGCGGCAGACGCGGCTTGGTGATGGGCTTGGGCTTTCCGGCTACGATGTTGTGGTTGCTTATCGCGATGCCACCAGCGGACTTGAACATTTGCGGCGCGCGATCGACTTTCATCATCACGGGCTGACGATTGGTTTGCGCGGTTATCAGCACGTGGTGTTACTGGATTGGCGCGAGTTGCGGGCTACGGCGGAGTATCCGTGGGACCGGCTGTGCGATGCACTTAATGGAGAAGGTGTGAACAGCGTGGACGCGGCGTTGTCGAGGCTTCGCCTGCGGCCGCTGCATGATGCGCTTCGCCAGGTGGTCAGCGTGGAGAATCTTCGGATAATCGCGGAAGCTGCCGAAGAAGTGGCAGCGCCTACGATGCCTGAAACGCTTACGGAATCTTCGGCGTCGAGTGCTGAGATTGTCGGCCAGGGCGCAGCGGGCACGACGAAGCCTGCCGTCGATTCTCGACTACGTGGTTTTCTGCAGAGTTGCCAGCTATTTTTTGAACGAGTGGTTGCGAGCCTTCCGACGGAAAGCCGGGGCTTGTCGGCGAAACTTACTGTCGGGCGCTCTGATGCTGATGATTCTGCGCGAAGCTATGGCGAGGCCTGCGAAAGCATGACTGCCGCTGCTGTTCGTCTCATGCTGCTTGAGAGAAATTTTGGGGAGGACAGGTCGGTGGTTGCGCGTTTGCTTTCGCCTGGCGGAGAGTCCGGATTTTCTTCAGAGCAGCGGTGGGCTTTGGTGGTTGCGTGGATCGTAGTTGGCAGCCTTCCATGGCAGGGCGAAAGGGCTCCGGTATTCGATGCCCTTCAGCTGCGGGCAGCGTTTGCGGAGATATTCTCCTCCCTTGGCCTGGAGGGAGAACGCCTGTGGCGGGCGGCGGCTCAAGTGCGCGTGCTGCTGCTGCAGGCCGAAACGCCAGAAGCGCGGGCGATGGCTTCCCGAGCGTTCTGGGATGACGGCGACGTCCGCTGGCTTGCGGGCGTCAATGAATCGGCTGGCGTGAGCTATGTGAACAAAGAGCTGTTTGAGCAACTGATCGACTTACTGCAGCTCCCAGCATTGCTGGAGATTGCCGAGCAGGATTCGGGTGCGCTGGAGGCTGTTCTGGAAGTAGAAGCGGATGTGGAACAGGCGCGCGAGGCGGCCTTCGATGCGGGATACCGATTAGACGCGTTCCTCGATTGGTGGAGAACGGAAGAGGACCGAGAGCCGCTGCCGGATCAGAGCGTGTGATGAAAGCCGAAGTGGAGGTACTCTTCGATTCCGATAAGGACCAGCGCGGCGAGAGACAGCGCCCACTGCAACCGCTCCATTCGCACCTGGTGGGGAGTCAGCGCTTTCCGGCGCCACTGCGCAGATGGGCGATTGCGGAGGTAGCTGAGATTGATCAGGATCGCAATATTTACCAGCGAGCCGATGAGCGCGATCGCGAGCATCGGGATACGAATCCAGTTCGTATGGAAGCGAACCATTACCGCTCCGGCACCCGAGCTAAAGACCAATGCGCCGATTCCGATGGCGAGGCGGACCCCGTTGATGGCTACGGCCGCTCCGCAGATGCTTTGCAGTAGAGCAAAGAGGAAACTTGACCAGGCAACCACGCCGCGGGTGCGGGATGCTTCGACCGGAGGCGGCTGCTTGGATTCGGCGAGTTCGGCAGGCGTGGTAGACATGCGAGGAAATTCTCTCAGAGAAAGATATTTTCGACCCGTACACGCGAATTCTATCGGATTCTGAAAAACAACTTGTCACAGCGTTAGCTGCGGCGGCTAGAGGTTTCTAATTTCGGCATCCAGTCGCGCGTGCAGGCGCTCACTGTAGCCGAGAGGAAGCTCGAAGACCCGCTCGTCGGCGGTGAGGATCAGGATGTTTCGTGTTGAGTCCAGAATGGCCGAGCATATCTCACAATGCTCTAAATGCTTCTGCACCTGTTCGAGTATCTCCGGCGCGAGGTCGCCATCGAGATAGCCGGAGATGTGGTTCCATACATGCCTGCACTCTATAACCATGAGACCCACCCCCGTTTCGGATTCATGTGCTTTAACTGCGGAGCCAATGTCTTCTGCAGCATCATGCGGGCCCGGTGCAGGCGTACTTTTACAGATGCTTCGGTGATGCCGAGGGCCTCGGCGGACTCGTTTACGCTGAGTTCTTCGACGTCACGCAGCAGCAGGACTTCCCGGTAGATGGGCGGCAGGCCGGTAATTGCCTGCTGCAACATGTGCCGCACTTCCATTCGCTCCAGCGTCTCGGATGGGATTTCGCGCCAGTCCCGAAGAAGTGCCGGCGAGACATGCTCCTGCTCTCCGGGCGGCTCGTCGAGCGACTCCATCTTGACGGCATTTTTGTGGCGAAGGCGGTTTCTCGCTTCATTCAACGTGATGCTTAAGAGCCACGTGCTGAACTTTGACTCTGCCCGGAAGCTGCGCAGCCCGCGAAATGCCTTGAGGAAGGCCTCCTGTGCGACGTCCTCGGCATCGGCTTCGTTTTTGAGCATAGAGAGGGCCATGACGTATGCGCTGCGCTCATAGGGACGGATGAGATCGTGAAACTCGTGCGTATTCCCGGCGAGGATGGAGGCGATCTTCTGCGCTTCATTCCTCGTGTCGGATATCGCCGTCATTGGCTCTGCGCCCAATCCAGACCTACTTTGCCGTTCCAAGTCTTCTCATGCAAGCTAAGGATGTTAACTCCGCGCAGCCTCCGGGAGATTAGAGCCCTGCTCATCGTAATCGGTTACAACATTCTTGACCTAAATCGCCTGCACGCTGCCGGCGTGAGTTTTCCGAGGGGCCGACCCGGTAAAATGAACCGAGGTTACAAGACATTCCGGAAATTGCGGCATCATTCACAACGAGAAGCCTGAAAGTCAAGCTCACTTCGATGAAGTTTTCCAGATACGCCGGCCCGGCCATGCTGCTCTTTGCCAGCTCCGCCTTGGCTCAACAGCAGACCAGTCAACAGCCGCCCGCGCCAAAGAAGCCTTCGGTTTCCTCCACGGTCGTGGTGCTTGGGAGTCCTGAGCCGGTTACTGAGGCCAATTCGTCCCGTGTGGTCACGGTGATGGACACCAAAGAGCACCCGCTTCTTGTGCCCACCATAGACGACTACCTGCGAACTGACAGCTCGGTTTATATCGAGCAGCGCGGAGCGGGCGATGTGCAGGGAGATATCAGCATTCGCGGAGGTTCGTTTGAGCAAACCCTTGTTCTGCTGAACGGACTTCGCATCAATGACGCGCAGACCTCGCATCACAACCTTGATCTCCCCGTCCCGCTGGCCGCCCTCAGCACGATCGACGTGCTCCACGGAAGCGGTTCGACTCTGTATGGCGCCGATGCATTGAGTGGAGTTGTCGATTTCATTACGGCCGTTCCCACGACGAGCAGTCTGAGTCTTCGCGCCGGAGGCGGCAGCTATGGGGAAAACGAGGAGTCAGTGATTGCCAATGCGGTCCACGGAAAATGGAGCGAGGCTGCGGCCGGCACGCGCAATTTCTCCACCGGATTTATTACCGATCGCGACTACCGCACCGAAGAGGCCAGCAGCGAGAGCCGCTACAACTCATCGCTGGGCGTTACCAGCATTCTATTCGCGGGCAGCGACCGCGCCTTTGGAGCGAACCAGTTCTACGGAAACTACAACTCCTGGGAGCGCACCAAGGGATGGTTTGCCTCGGCCAGCCAGGAGCTGGGTCCAAAGACGCAGGCCGCCTTCGGCTACCGTCGCCATACAGATAACTTCATCCTTCTTCGCAACGATCCCAGCGTCTATGCGAACAACCATATCGACACGAGCTGGCAGGCTGTAGCGCGTAGAAAAGAGACGCTGGGTTCCGCTTCGGGCTTTTTTTATGGGCTCGATTTCCAGGGCGACGCTATCGACAGCAATAACCTGGGCCAACACGCGCGCAATCGCGGAGCCGGTTACGCCGATCTCGATCTGCACTTCAAGCAGCGCGGAACTTTGTCGATCGGCGGGCGCGAGGAACTGTTGAGCGGAGGTCCGCAAGCGGTCTTCAGTCCAGACCTGTCAGGAAGTATGTTCCTGGGCCGTCAATGGAAGCTCCGCGCCGCTGGAGGGTACGGATTTCGACTGCCCACCTATACAGACCTTTATTACAGCGACCCCACGACTGTCGGCGATCCCAACCTCAAGCCGGAGTCAGCCTGGTCCGGTGAGGGCGGAGCCGACTGGTACGCGGGCACAAAAATAACCGCCTCCGCTACTGTCTTTTATTCCCGCCAGCATGACGCGATCGACTACGTTCGCGCGAACCCCAGTCAGCTATGGCGCGCTACGAACCTCAGCGGACTTTCCTTTACCGGCGTGGAGAGCTCCGTCAACTGGCAGGCTACGCCGCAGCAAGCGCTGCGCTTCTCCTGGACTGCGCTCTCGGGGGCGCAGTCTGCTCTGCATGGGCTTCAGTCGGAGTATATCTTTAACTACCCGGTCAACAACGCCAATGCCGAATGGATTGGACAGGCGGCGGGCTTTGTTCTGAGAAACAGGGTGGGCGTGGCGCAGCGATATCAGCAGGAAGCTTACCCGGTATGGGACGTATCGCTGGCGCGTGAACGGGGATGGATTCACCCCTACCTCCAAATGACCAACCTGAGCAATACCGGGTACGAGGAGATTGAAGGAGTACGGATGCAAGGCCGCTCGTTCATTGGAGGACTGGAGTTGACTTTGGTCAAACGCTGACATTGGCTTTAGCGGGCCACAACATTTTCACTGGGCCCTTTCGGGTGTTGTAAACAAAAGCAACAGCAGGCGAGTCTAAATCATCAACCTAGTGTTCGATCAAGAGTGGACGTGCCCATGCGCCACTTGCAATAAACATTCCTCAAAGGAGTTTTTGCTCTATGGTTGCCAATTGCTATTCTTCGCGGAATCTCTTGAACCGCCTAGCCATTGCCGCCTCAGCCTTCGCGCTGCTTGCTGTACCCTACGCCGCGCGGGCGCAGGCCGGAACCGCCACCGAGGGCGGCCAACAGTATTCCAGTTCCGCCGACTGGAAGAGCTATCTCACCGATTATGACTTTGATGGTGCGCCCGGCGCCAGCGCGTCTCCCCAATACGGGCAGAGCAACAATCGCTATCCCGAGTACACGAGCCGCTGGAGCCATTTGGCAGTTGAAGCCGGAGCCGGATTTACGGCGCCGGTCGGCAATACTGCTCACGGATGGGAGACGTACGGCTACAACGTCAGGGCCGGTGCCGGCTGGAATTTCAGCAAGCGGCTTGGCGCGCTGATTGAATATCAGTGGAATCGTGACAAGATTCCCGGCAGCACGCTCACTCAATTGGCTATCCAAAGCGGCTCCAGCGTGCCATTCGGAGGCAACGTCAACACCTGGTCCTTCACCCTCGATCCCATCATCTATCAGCCCTTCACGAAAACCTTTGGCGGGTACATAACAGGCGGCGGAGGCTTCTACCGCAAGGTCACCAACTTCACCGCACCTGTACTTGGGCTCAGCTGCTATTACTACTGCTATGAAGGCTATTTCCCAACCACCATCGCCCACTCGTCGAGCAACCAGGGCGGCTTGAATATCGGCGTGGGCGGCTACTGGAAGGCCTTCGGCGAAGACAGCAACACGAAGCTGTACACAGAGGTACGGTATGTGTGGGTGGACTCGCCCGTAGCCAGCAACTCGGATCCCTACGGTTCGGGGACACAGGGCACAATCCCGGTCACCTTCGGGGTGCGCTTCTGAACCACCGGCAGCAAAGATGAAAAGGGCGGACAGAGATGTCCGCCCTTTTTCGGTATGACTCATGTCCACAGCATGCTTTTTCTGTTGAGTCTTTCCCGGCCTCGCTCGTCCAGCAAATATAGAGCCTGGAAGTGACTCTGCTGGGAATCGTTGTGCCAGGATTGCTGTTCCTTTGTTTCATTTATCTGTTCGCCGTTTGTTCATTTATCTGTTCGCAGTTCCCCTCGATCCCGCATCGGTAACGTCCAGTGGTGCGCGGCACGTTCCGTGACCGTTGCCTTTGAATCGCGCGCGGCTTTTTCAGGCCGACAGAGTATTTCTCGCTTCATTCCGCACGAAGCGCGATACGCTGTAAGGTCATGTCCAAGCGCATTCCTGTTCTGACCCTCTTATTCGTCGTCACAATTGCGCAGCTTTCCGCGCAGACCAAACCTGTGACCGCAGCTCCCGATCTTCCCACGCGAGCTGATATGTTGCGTGGCGCCTATGGGCCTTATCGCGCCAATAACGACCTGCTGTATTACCACCTCAATGTCCGCATTGATCCGGACACACAGTCAATCAGCGGCAAGAATACGATTCGGTTCAAAATGCTGGAGGATGGTACGCGCATCCAGCTTGATCTGAGCGGCGCGCTCGACATCGACAAGATTCTTTTTGGCGTGGTCCCCCTAAAGTACCAGCGGGATACAGGCGCCGTTTTCGTCGACTTCCCGAAGACTCTTCGCGCAGGCCAGACCTACTCGATCGATTTTTATTACTCCGGGCACCCGCTCACGGTTGGACGCTTCGGCGGCATGGTGTTCGGCAAAGACCCGTCGGGCCATCCATGGATTTACACCTCCTGCGAAGACGACGGAGCAAGCATCTGGTGGCCCAACAAAGACCAGTGGCGCGACGAGGTGCAGAACATGGACATCAGCGTGGCCATTCCGAACGACCTGGTAGATGTCTCGAATGGCCGCTTTGAAGGCAAGACAAGTCTCGGCGATGGCTACACGCGCTGGAACTGGTCTGTCCACTATCCGATCAACAATTACGATGTGGCTTTGAACATTGGCAATTACAGTCACTTCTCCAGCCACTACGGCGCGTTGACGCTCGACTACTATGTACTGCCGGAAGACTTAGACAAGGCTAAAAAGCAATTTGCGCAAGTCGACGGAATGCTCGACGCGTACACGCATTACTTCGGTCCGTACCCGTTTGAGAAAGACGGTTATAAGCTCATCGAGGTTCCTTATGCCGGCATGGAGCACCAGAGCGCAGTGGCTTATGGCAATCACTTTGCCAATGGATACCTAAACCGCGACTGGACCGGCGTGGGGATCAGCACACGCTTTGACTTCATCATCATTCATGAGAGCGGGCACGAGTGGTTCGGCAATAGCATCACTGCAGCCGACCGGTCCGATATGTGGATTCATGAGGGATGGACCACGTATCTCGAGGGGCTCTATGTCGAATACCACTGGGGACATGCCGACGCCATCCGGTATCTGAACGGCCTCAAACCGAAGATCGAAAACCGAATGCCGATTGTCGCCGAGCGGGGCGTCAACGCCACTCCGCCTGAAGACGAGTACTTCAAGGGCGCGCTGATGCTCAACACTTTACGCAGCATCGTCAACGACGACGCGAAGTGGTTTGCGTTGATTCATGGTTTCTATCAGCACTTCAAGTATCAGAACATCATGACTGCAGACGTGATTCGATACTTCAACGAGCAGACCGGCATGAACCTGACTCCTGTGTTCCGGCAATATCTATGGCACGCTCAGATTCCGGTGCTGGAACTGCTCTTTGATCCGACGGAACACACCGTCTCCTACAAATGGCAGGCCGAGGAGCCGGATTTCGCCATGCCGGTCGAGGCGGGAGATCCAGACCACTGGCAGACTCTGCATCCGACCCTGGAATGGCAGACGATGAAGACCCCATTAACCAAAGACCAGTTCCAGGTAGCTACCGACCTCTACTACGTCTATGTGAATAAACAGTAGAACGCAAGAGGCCCCGGGCTTTCATCGCAGTTCAGTTCCGTAAGCGCAGATCGAATCCTTATTCACTTCATGCCGTTCATGAACACCGGCGGTGCGGCGCCAGCGGTCATGAGGGACTTCAGAACGACAACTGCTTCTTCGAGCTCGCTGAACGGTATACATTCACGGCTGCTGTGCGCCGTCTGCATATCACCCGGCCCAAACACCACTACTTCTTCTGCGATATTCGCGAACAAACTTGCTTCTGATCCAAACGGGATGGAGGTTGCCTTTCGTCCTGTACGAGTCTCTATCGACTGGACAAGCCGCGAGTCAGGGCGCGTTTCGAAGCCGTGTTGCTTTCGCACTATTTCCAATTTCCAACGGAAGTCGGGATCGATCTCCTGGAGTTTCTCGACGATTCTGGAAACCGCTGCAGGGACTGCATCGGCTGATTGGCTCGGAATTGGCCTCCACTCCAGCTGGAAGCTGCATTGGCCCGAGATGATGTTTTTGGCTGTGCCGCCTTGAATGGTCCCAACATTCAAGGTAGTAAAACCTGGACTGAAGAAGCTGTGTTGCTCTTCAGAAAGCTGTGAGCCAAACTCTTCGATTGCGGTGATGAGGCGTGCCGCTCTGTATATCGCCGACTTCCCCTTCTGCGGGTGCGCGCTATGGGCCTCCTGCCCAAAGACCGTGATCTCTGCCAGGCAATATCCTTTCCCTGCGCGCGCGACATGAAGGGAGGTTGGTTCGCCGATAACCATTCGTTCAGGTCTGATCAAATCAGCCGCAATCAAGTGAGTCGTGCCGATACAGCCGATCTCTTCGTCAGCGGTGAGTATCAGCCGCAAACCGTGAATGAGCATTGACGGATTAACCTCCGTGATCGAAGTCAAAAGGCACGCCAGAAACCCTTTCACGTCGCATGCTCCACAGCCGTAGACCAGCCCATCGGCTACAAACGGTTCGGTTGCCCTGGTCCAATCTGGCGAATAGGGGACGGTATCGGTGTGGCACACAAAAGCCAGTTCTGCTGCCGGGTCGGCCACATTTTGCCCCTGCGGTGCAGCGATGACGTTGACCTTTTCAATGCCTGCGGCATCGATGTAGACCATCTGCCGAGTCTGCCATTGTGCCTCATGCAATGTCTCGACAGCATAGTCGATGATGGGACGATTGGACAGCGATGAAACCGATGGGATCCTTATCAGGTTCTTGAGGTGCTCTACAACATCGTTCATGGATGCGCTTCTCGAACCCGGCTGTTCAGCCAAGTCTTTCGATGAACTTCTTTATACCGGGAGATGATCTCATCCTGGTGCTTATGCTTCTGATCTTGAATGACGATCTTTCCATTTACGACAACATCGCGGATCGCGGATCGATTCAGCGAGAAAACGATGATCGGGAGCAAGTCGTCAGCAGAATGTCCGGCGATGGCGATGTCGTTCAAATCGACGGTAAAGAAATCTGCACAGGTGCCCGGCTTTAATTCTCCTGCTGGAACGGCGAGGGAGCGACCTCCATGAATCGTGGCGCATTCAAAGAGATTTTTGGCGAGCGGCGTGGCTGCTATCTGATCAAGTATGGCGCGCTCCTGTTGCTGGAGGCGCAGGTGGTAGTCGAGTTGCCGCGCATCTTCAAGCGGATCGATCTGGGCCTGGCTGTCGGAGCCGAGCGCAATGCGGATGCCCGCAGCCATGACGCGATCGGCGGGAAATATGCCATCTCCGAGATTTCGCTCGGTGGTTGGGCAGGAACATATTGTCGCTTCTGCTCCTGCAAGCATGTTGATTTCTGCGGGCGTGATATGGATTGCATGCACCGCGGTAAAGTCAGGCCCAAGGATTTGCTCCCGGTTGAGAAGCTCTACCGGCGTGAGTCCGTATTCACGAACGCACGCTGCGTTCTCGGCTACCTGTTCCGAAACATGCATGTGAAACGGAACGCTGGAAGTGCGGCTCCAGGCTGCAATCTCTCTAAGATCAGCAAGTGGCACAGCGCGGATGCTATGAGGCGCAACTCCAAACCTGACTTGGGAGGCATCCGGGTACTCGCGCATGAGTGCGCTCGCGTTTTCGAGAAAGGCGCGTCGCGATTCAAAGAATCGGATTTGGCCTGGATCACGTGGTAGCTCGAATCCTGAGCGCAGGTATGCCGTCCGCAACAATACGATTCGCAGACCCACAGATTGAGCTGCAGCGATTACCTGCTTACTTAACAAATTTGGATCTTCATAAGGGCTGCCATTCGGGGCGTTATGAAGGTAATGGAACTCACCCACTGTTGTGATTCCGGCGAGAACCATCTCCAGAAATGCCATGCGCGCGACGTCATACACCTCTTGAGAATCAAGCTGTCTGGCGGCGTGGTACATCGTTCCGCGCCAGGACCAGAAGTCGCGCCCACTGGCGATTCTTGATTCAGACTTCCCCCGAATGAGCCGTTGGAAGGAATGTGAATGAGCGTTGACGAAGCCTGGGAGCAGTGCTTTTCCCGGCAGGTCGACGATTTGCGTTGAAGACTCGTCCACGTTCTCGGGAGTTTCGAGGACCTTGCCGCTTTCGCCAACCAGAACTCCGGCATTGGAAATGAACTTGCCATTTGAGTAGAGCAGTTCCGGCCGGTAGAGTGTGTTCATTGCTGGACTCTCCTCCCACCGATCCAGACCTCATGAACGGGATTCGTTCCCAACGCATACACAAGTTCGCGCCAGTCGTTACTGTGGAGCACGAGAAAATCTGCGGGACATCCTGCTTCCACGCGGCCTGTGTCCGTGAGACCAAGGGCGGAGGCCGCATTTACCGTTCCCGCAACCAGCGCCTCCTGCGCGGTCAGGCCGTTGAGGCGAACCGCCAAAGCGAGTGCTGCTGAAGTTGAGAATAGTGGGCTTGACCCCGGATTGAGGTCCGTTCCAACAGCGACAGCAGCCCCTGCGTCGATCAGCTTGCGACCGGGCGCTGCGGGCATCCCCAAGTGCAGCGAAACACCTGGAAGAATGGTTGCAATGGTAGAGCTTGCCGCAATCTCCGCAATCTGTTTCGGTCCGGAGGCTTCGAGATGATCAACGCTCAATGCGCCGAAACGTATTCCAAGCTCCACTCCACCAATACAATGAAACTGGTCGCTGTGCAGTTTGATCGCGAGGCCATGCTGCTTTGCGGCGCGAAACATTTGCTCTGCTTCAACCACGCTCCAGGCTTCCTTTTCAACAAAAACATCTACAGATGTGGCCAGCTTGCGTCCTGCTATTTCGGGGATCAGCTCTTCACATATTTGCGTTACGTAGCGGGCACGTTCTGTGTCGTTCACGGGCGGTATATGGATGAGCAGAGTCGGAACGATTCGCGCCGGAAGGATTGTCGATAAAGAATGGATTACTTCGAGCATTGCCAGCTCCGCAGCTCGAGTAAAGCCGTAACCCGACTTTATTTCGATGGTCGTCGCTCCGGAATGGATGAGAGATTCGACCCTGGGCTTAGCCAGTGCGACAAGATTCTCCGGAGAATTCATTGCGGTGGCACGAATCGTGCTTCGTATTCCGCCACCTGCCGCGAGGATTGATTCGTAGGTCGAGCCGGACGTTCGCGCCTCGAAGTCGTTGAGACGATCTCCGGCCCATACAGAGTGAGTGTGAGGGTCTACCAAGCCCGGAACCACCGCACAACCTCCGGCATTAACGGTGGTTGCCGCGTGGCCTGTCCAGTCACGCTCTTTCCCTGTCCAGGTGATGCGGCCGGAAGATATGGCAATCGCCGCCCCCTCCACAAACTTCACTGTGCGCATGTCACGCCCGCGCTTTGGTCCCGCGCCTTCTGCGGTCACAAGCTGCGAGATTCCCGTAATGAGGAGATCTTCTTTCATGAAATGCTCGGCATATCCAGGCCCCGTTCTTTGGCCGTGGTCTTCGCTAGTTCATATCCAGCGTCGGCATGGCGGATTACCCCCATGGCGGGATCGTTCGTCAGGCACATTCGCAGGCGTTCGTCAGCCTCCTCGCTGCCATCGGCGACTGCGACGAGACCAGCGTGCTGACTGTATCCCATGCCGACACCTCCTCCGTGGTGAAAGCTCATCCACGCAGCTCCACTGGCGATACCGGTCGCAAAGTTGAGGAGAGCCCAATCGGAAACGGCATCGGAGCCATCGAGCATTCCTTCGGTCTCGCGGAAAGGGCTAGCCACCGAACCTGCGTCGAGGTGATCGCGACCAATAACGATAGGCGCCTTGAGGCGTCCATCACGGACCATCTGGTTAAACAGTAATCCGGCGCGGTCCCGTTCGCGGTAGCCAAGCCAACAGATACGCGCAGGCAGCCCTTGAAAAGCGATCTGGGTGGAGGCGAAGTTGAGCCATTCGTTCAACCGCCGGTCGTCCGGAAAGAGATCCGACAGTGCCTGATCGGTGGCTGCGATGTCGGATGGATCGCCGGAGAGCGCAACCCAGCGAAAGGGCCCTCGTCCTTCACAGAATGAGTCGCGGATGAAGGCGGGGACGAATCCCGGGTAAGTGAAGGCGTCAGTTACGCCGGCGAGTTGGGCCTGAGCACGCAGGTTATTGCCATAGTCGAAGGCGATTGCCCCTCGCCGTTGCATTTCAAGGATTGCCTGCACATGTTGCGCCATCGAAGTCTGAACGCGGCTGGTGTATGCCTGCGGCTGCAATGAGCGCAAAGTGTTGAGGTCCTCATCGGGGCGCGCCGAGGGGATGTATCCCCACAGAGGATCGTGTGCACTGGTCTGGTCTGTTACCAGATCAGGAGTAAAGCCAAGCCGCACCATCTCTGGAAGCAGATCGGCGGCGTTGCCCATCAGTCCAATGGATACCGCTTTGCGTCCTTGTTTTGCGGCCTGGGCCTCCTGAATCGCTTCCTCGAGCGACGTTGTCGCCTTATCGAGGTATCGCGTTTGCAGACGGCGCTCAATTCGCTTGGGATCTACCTCGATACAGATGCCGACCCCACCCGCTAGTTTGATCGCAAGCGGCTGTGCGCCCCCCATACCACCAAGACCTGCGGTTACGGTGATGGTGCCGGCAAGCGTGTCCTTGAAATGGTTCTTTGCCGCCCCCCGGAAGGTCTCGTATGTGCCCTGCAAAATCCCCTGGGTGCCGATATACATCCATGACCCGGCGGTCATCTGGCCGTACATCATGAGACCCGCGGCGTCGAGCTTATCGAACTCCTCCCATGTCGCCCAACGAGGCACCAGATTGGAATTTGCGATCAGTACTCTGGGGGCTAATCGATGCGTGTTAAGGACTGCAACCGCCTTCCCTGACTGCACAAGCAACGTTTGATCATTTTCAAGACGATTCAGGGTCTCGATGATCTTGTGGTAGCAATCCCAGTTGCGCGCCGCTTTGCCTCGTCCGCCATACACGATGAGCTCTTCAGGCTTTTCGGCCACTTCTGGATCGAGATTATTCATCAGCATCCGTTTGGCGGCTTCCTGAATCCAGCCTTTCGCTGTTCTTGTGTTGCCGCGGGGTGCGCGAATTGGAGAATAAGGCAGGGACATCAAACTGGCTCCTCGATCTGAAAGGGCAAAACTTCTTCAGTGATTAGGGAGGGTACAGTCGTCACGCCACGTTGGGACAGGACGCGGCTGTTCCCGTGAATATCCAAGGACCGGGTTACCGTCAGCTTCTTAGTCGTAAGTACCACCCGCAAGTGTAACCAATCGGTGAACGGCCGGGAACTACGTTAAAGGCCTGTTTGCTTTTCCGAATCATTGGGGGTGGGTGTTACGCGGCCCATATCGGGGCGCGGGAGACGAAGGCGGACGCATCGTCGCAGGAGAGTGTCCGGCCGATGTGATGACGATTTCGGACAGCAAAACAGCACCCTATCTAAAGTACGGATTGCTCGATCTCTTCAAGGAGTGGGGCCATGCCTTATAACGAAGCGGAAATCGGGCTGGTCAGGAGACACTCGCCGCCGAAGCCGGCTCCGACTCTATTTTGGAAGACCTACGGGCGGAAGGCATCGCGTCAGTGGGCAGGAATACCCGGAAACATGTAAGGTTTCGCCCTCCACATCGTTGGCTGCGAAAGTTGATGCGGCCTTCGTATTTTTGTACGATGCCCTTGCTAATCCATAGCCCCAGGCCGGTGCCCTTCGTCGATTTCGTGCTAAAAAATGGCTGGAGCAGATTCCTGGCATCTTCGCGACGGATGCCGGTGCCGGTATCGGCCACGGAGATGGCAACACCGCGGCGCCCCGTCGTTTGGTCGGTGACTTCCGCTACATGCACGCTCAAGATGCCTCCCTGTGGCATTGCCTGAACCGCATTGCCAATCAAGTTGAGGAACACCTGACGAAGCTCCACGGGAAACCCATAGATGATCCCCTCTGACCTATATCGCTTCCGCAACATGATTCCACCCGATTGCACGCCTCGTTGCTGCAGCTCCAGAACACTATCGATGACCTCAGGTAGCGAAACCGGTATGGGCTGCCTCGACTCTCGATAGAAGCTCAGAGCGTGAACGAGCTGCCCTGGCCTGGGGTGCTCCGAAGTTGAATCTCGCCGCCAAGAAGGCTTGCCAGTTCGCGGCTGATGGCGAGTCCCAGACCTGTGCCACCGTACTTGCGGCTGGTTCCGGCATCTGCCTGTTGGAACGCCTCGAAGATGATGCGCTGCTTTTCGGCTGGAATGCCAATGCCGGTATCCGAAACCTCAAACGCAATCACGGAAGCCGCCAGAATTTCTCAGCGTCGAGCTCGTTTGGGATTTTCTGGGGCACTCACCTTCACTTCGACAAAAGCGAAATGCCATCATTCAACTCCAAAGAATACGATTGCCGCTCCAGACTCCATGTCGCTTTCCACGACCGCGTGTCCCTGTTGATCGAAGCTGACTTGCGTTCCGGGCGTTGCCCAATAAACCTGCGTAGGCGTGTGCTCGGTCACGTAAACGATCCTTCCAATGGTCGGCGAAAAGAGAACGACGATGCCTCGATTGCTGGTTCCGGAGATTTTTTCGCGAACCTCGTAGACACCGGCGGTGTTGCCGGTGACGATGGGATCGCTTTCCGCAACGTCCTGCCGCACCAGCTTGTACCTGCTCAGCACCCTCGCGATCCACTCGACGCCCGCATCCGAAACCTTGGGAAGGTCTCCCCATATTCCGTTTTGGCCCAGAATCAGACTGGCGATATTGACCAGTTGCGACGAGCGAGGATCGTCGGGAAAGTAGTGGGTGAGCAGAAGGTTCGAAGGAATCCACTCGTCGTATGTGAGTGGCTGGCGGCAAATCCATGTTCGCGCGGGGCCGGGATAGAAAAAGAGGTTATCGTTCTGTGCTCCCTCGGTATGTGGCAGATCGTAATCTGCGAGGTAAGGGCCGTTATTAATCAGAAAAAACCTGCCCGCAGAGAGGAAGCTGAGACCCACAGCGCGCCCGGTCTCGGTGATATCAAAGTCGAAGATAACATCGGGATAGGCACACTTCACTTTTTCGACGACACGAACCATCTGCAATGGAAGTTGAAAGGCGTAAGAATTCGACCGCTCTTCTTCGCTGTTGGCCGAGGTTCCATGCCAGTGATTCGGCGAGTCACAGCCGTACTGCGCCAACGCGTCCCAGATGAAGTAGCGGGCGCCGGTTTCACGCGCAACCCGAATCACGGTGTCGGCATAGGCATCGGCATATTCGCTGACTAAGCACATGGGATAGCTCGCTTCGCTGCCCCAGATATCTCCCGGTTCAGCGAGCTTTCCCTGCCAGGAGAAAATGCACGACCGGTGTGCTGCCAGCATGTTGCTTGACGTCGCCGCCATCGTGGGATTAAACCAGAGCCCGAGCTTCATTCCATATTGATCCAGGCGAGCCTTCACCGTTTTCAGGCCGTTCGGAAAACGCTGCCGATCTACTTGCCAGTCACCGGTCTTTACATACCAGCCGGTGTCCATAACGTAGACCTCAAGCCCGAGCCGATGCGCGATATCAATCTTCTCTAATATTCGTTCCTGGTTATACGAAGTCAGATAGCCTTTCCTGTTCCACCATTTATTGCGCTCTTGAAAATTCCATGTGTTGTAAAACAAATATGGACGTCTGCTTTCTCCATTGATCTCCATATATTTACGAACAAAGGTGCGAAATTGACTGGCGACGGCCTCGGCAGGTGATATCGCTGCTTCCATCCAAACGGTGTCAAATGTCTTGATCGCATGGCCCGGTATGTAGTTTCCTTTGACAGCTACAAGTTTGACCATGCGGTCGGGCTCGAGATCGAAGCGCAAAAAAGTATCGGGCATTTGTGATCCATGCTCGTAGGCAAGAAGAAGAGACTCGTGTGCCGCGCTTTCTCCAATAAGAATCGGGCCGGCAACGCTAATCCGATCCGCGAATAATCGGCGCGGGACCTCGATCTCGCTGGCTGTATCGGAGTGAAGCATCAGATTGAAGTCAGACAGCCGGACTTCCTTGACCTTGCTCATCTCTGCCAGTGACGCACTGAGATATGTGAGAGGACCGGCTGCTTCACCCAACGCCATCTCTTCTGTGCCATCGTTCTCGAGCGAGTATCTGAATCGGACCACGCCATTGTCGGGCGCTACGCGCAAAATCAATCGCAGCGACAACGATGGTCTTGCGATAAGTGTTCCTTTAAAGGAATACTCAGTTACTCCGTTCTTTAAGGTCTCTGGAGCATGGTCGGCCTGCAGGTTTTCCAAAGCTGCTGGAACGGCCGTTCCGGCAAGGGGAAAGATCGGGCAGCCAAGGCGATAAACGTGCCCGCTTTTGTGGCTCTCAAGCGACCAGAAGTTCGATGTCGATCCGGATATGCGAATACGAATTTGTGAATTGCCACACTCCAGCATTGAGTGCTCTGCCGGGGCGTTATCGGGGTGGTCTCCTGAAGCATCAGAACGATCCTTCGAGGACACAGCCTCGGCATCGAAACCGGGTCGAACGAGATCTGCAATGGACAATGCGGATATCCCCTGGAGAAAACCTCTCCTGCTTACCATGTTTCTTCTCCTGTGTAGAGTTGATCATCGTCGTCCACCGGCCTATACGGGAGGATCGGCGATCCCTTCATACGAACGTAATGTACCGAGCACCTGGCAATTCGGATGCGGCATGAATGTACGCGTGCGATTGCAAACGACTACGGCAAGGCCGTCACGGCAGCGAGATCAAGACGGCCTGAGGATCAGCCATTTCGACGGACAGGCTACCTCCGGATTGATCAACGCTGTAATCCGCCGCTCCATCTTTCACCCACCCTGAACCTGACCAGCGCACTCTAGCCACCTGCAGCTTCTGCATCGCTGGCCACACCATTCCCGCATTCTTGATTGATACCTGTGTCCGGTAGCCGACGATAAGGAGCTGTTTCCCGGCTGGATGGATTGTGATTGCCTGGCCGTCCTGCTCCTCACTCATACTTACGGTAAGCCCGCCCACCGTCTCTTCTGCTGAGTAGCTCTGCTGCCCGATCGCAGGTGACTGGAACACGCGCAGCTCGTCCGTGCCCGCATACGTAAGGATGGGAGGCAAGGCGAGCGAGAGTGCCTGCAACGCTTCGCGGAAGGCCACCGCGCCGTTGGCCAGCTTGCCATCTGCCAACAGATATGGATGGTATGGCTCCGGGTAGGAAACCGTGAGGCACCACGGTGAAAAAATCGGGGTTGCGAATTCCCCCAGCGCGATAAATGCGAAGCGCGGTGCGACCAATGAGTCACCGCTGTTCGTTTCGGTAACGCCGACGATATTGCGTCCGACCTGGAAACGCTGGAGCGTCGCGCGAAAATCTTCGGTCTTCCCGTCTGATGGTGCTATGCATTCAAAGCCTTTCCACGTTCCGCAAAAGTAAGCATTGACTGCAACAAAACTCAGATCCGGCACATTCCGGAGGTACGTAGTAACGTCCTCGCCGGGCGAGCCTCCAACCTGTCCTGGCTCGAGAGAGCCATTAACGTAGTTGTGAAAAATGGGAATTGGGTACGTCGTGTATGCAACCTCGGTCAGCGGGCGAATCCAGCGATAACTCAGGCTCCATGCGCTGTATTTCAGGTCGTCTGTGAAGCCACCCTGCTTGAAGAAACGGTCGGAGACTACCGAATGGTCGCGGAATAGCTTCGGGTTGTGACGGTCAGACCCGAACACGGCAATCTCGTTCTCGAGTTGGATACCGATCACGACATGATCCGGATCAACCTGCTTCAAGTGCAGCATGAATGCCTTGAAGGCCTTTTTCTCACGGTCGATAACCGCATTCGAATCATAAGAAATGGCGTTGCGGTGTGCCACGCCGTTCCCGTCCACGGCACGGGGATACGTTGTTTCATCTTGCACAACATACATCGGCGCAAACATCTGCCCGCTCAGGTTTTGATAAATAGTCCCCTCGCCGCTTGCATAGTGCCCAAACCAGTCGAGTACAAGATGCAGGTGATTGAGTTTCGCCTGCGCCAGGGCATGATCGACGTACGAAAAGTCATACTGGTCTTTCTCCGGTTCAACCATCGACCACTTCACCGGCACCTTGAGAGTGTTCAGCCCAAGTTTGGCGGCTGCAGGATAAAGCGAATCGTACACGTGCTCGTCCTGACGATACGATCCCACGCGGAGATCCCACCATGGGATCTCTGTTGCAAGCATCGCGAACGGGGCGCCATCCACGAACAACAACTCGTGGCCATTCACCCTCTCAAAGTGGGGCACACGATTGGTGGTGTGCGGAATTTCCCAGGCCCGTTCCGGCGAGCTGACTTGCGCGGTCGATCTTACGCAGGTGACAGCCGCTGAAGCCAGGGCAATCAAGCAAGCGACCGCCTTCATCCTGCTTGTACAAGGCGGAATGAACCTTCTCATCGTGAGCTCCTGCGTGTGCGGTGTGGGTATGCGGTGCATGCCTTAGGGATTCCACCTCAGTAAGAGCATAGCCACGCCATGCGGCGAAACCGTCGCCCTATATTCTTTCAGCGTCGCATTTCTGCTCTCTGTGCAGGCGAAAAACCGTCATGATCACGTTGGTCAACCGCGGGGAGGAGCATCGAAAAGCCGATACCCCTCCGCAAAGTCGGCGACGCTAAAAAGACAGATGGGCTCCTAGCTGTACCACTCGGCCCGGGTTGCGCGTTCCGAGTATCTGGCCAAACTGGGCGCTGGCCGTACCAATAGGCGGCAAGAACTGGGGATGATTGAGCACGTTGAAGCCATCGAACTGAAGGCGCAGTCGCCCTTGCTCTCCAAGCCACGGAAGGCTGAAATCCTTCTGAAGTGATGCGTCAAGATTATTGACTCCCGGGGCGCGTACATCGTCTGAGTACCGCGGCGTGTTTCCGAAAGAAAGCGACGGTTCGCCGGAGTATGGCGAGCCAGAGTCGTCCCGCAGGTTGCTGTAGTAGGCGCAGGTTCCTGACCAGTCATAGGCATTCGTGTTAAACCACTCGCCGATGCTGCGCGTGAATCCTGCTCGCGGATTGCCGACCTGCATTGGCCTGGTCGCATCAGTCATAGATGGATTGCAATAGAGATAACCACCATCGTTGATTCCCACTGGATCTCCCGCGCTGAGGGTGTAAATACCGCTCACCCGCCAGCCTCCCAGCGCTTGTCCCGCGATGCCGTGATTGAGCAAGTTGTGGCCCGGGCCAATCGGCAGATCGTAAATCGGCGAAAACACCCAGCGCAGGGGAATGTCACCTGCACTCACTGAACGCTCGGCTGCGCGATCATAGAAACCCTGCCCATATACGTCGAGTGAGCCGAAGCCGCTCCAGTCAGATGACGAATCGTCGAGAAGCTTGCTCCAGGTGAGGGTGGTCAGGAGGGCGAGACCATGAGAGTACCGCTTATCATATGTAACCTGGAGCGCGTTGTAGACTGAACTGGAAAGCCCCCACCACCCCGGATACACGTAGTCACTGTAGAAGCCTCCAAGCGCGGTAATATTGCCGGGAGCGCAATAAGGGCTGTCTACCGTGCCATTTTCGATCTGATCGCCATATTGTGCGATACTCGCAGCCGATTGCTGGCACAGGTTGTATGCGTAGTTGACAGGCAGATGCACCCCATGGCTTCCACTGTACGCGAGGGTCAAAGCCGCCTGCGGCCCAACTTGCTGCTCAACCGTGAAATTCCACATTTCCGAGTAGGGAGCCGCTTGACGGTAAGGTGTGTAGGTTGAGTATTCAGCGAGCCCATACGTGAGCGGAGCATTCGCGTTCGGCAAGTTAATCGGCGGCAGGTTCGAGATATAGGTTCCGGGTTGAATGGTTGTACTTGCCAACAGGTCCGGCGAAGGATTCCCGTCCCCGCCCCGTCCGTGACCGAGGACACCCGGGTAAGTGATGCCGTAGCCTCCATGAACCACCAGCCCATTGCGCGGGTTCCACGCGAATCCCAGCCGTGGGGCAAATTCCTTCCAGTGTGTCTGGATCGAACCTTCAGGAGCTCCGTTCAATCCGTTTTGTATCCATGTGAGGTTGTATGGATTAAAGCTGGCCAACTCATGATTAACCTCCGTCCAGGAAGGATCGTACTGCCAGCGAAGTCCCAGGTTAAGGGTCAATTTCGACTTTACTTTCCAGTCATCCTGAGCATAGGCTGCATCTGCCCAGGTACGAACCTGCAAGTAGTTGCTTTGCACCTGAACAGTGCTGCTGGCCAGATAGCCGATCAGGAAATCCGCATAGCCGTTCCCGGTGCCTTTCCCATTGAAGGAAAAGCTTCCCGCCACGTCGTTCGGCTGAATATTGTTGATCTCCGCGCGACGAATCTCCCCGCCGACCATCAGCGTATGAGCGCCCCGAACGATAGTGATGGAGTCAAGAAACTCGTTGTAGCCGGCAGGCTCAATAAGCAAGGCGCCGCCCGCGCCGAATCCGGTGAAGCCGGTAACGCCCACCCCTGGAGGTCCACATTTGCCATTGGAACCGGGATAGTTGCAGGCAGGAATCCCCTGAATACCGAAGTCGCTCGGCCCCGCCTCCCCGTAGCCGTTCGTGGTCCGAAGCGGGCTACGGTGATCGTATCCATAATGGAAATCGTTCAGCAATCTCGGACTGAACGTGTGCGACCACCCCGCCGTAACGGTGCTAAGCGGATTATTCGTATAGTTGGCGGAATCAATCCAGCCAATTGTGTTCCCGGGGGCGTGCGAGGTCTCATAGTGATAGACGCCGAAGATATGATCTCTCTGCCCCAAAAACCAATCCACACGGGGGTTAACGCGATTCACCGTCGTTCCGCTGGTGGAAATACCGTTCCACAACTCGCCTCCCACCACTGTTGGCGAGGCACCGGCGTTTCCTGCTGGATAAACGGCCTCGAGCTCTTGCGCGATGGAGCTGACCGGAACCTGATTATTGAGAAATGGAGTGTATCCGTTGGCGGGATTGTAGAGCTGCTGCGCCGTATTGTTGCAAATGCCCGCCGTGAATCCTGCAGTGCACAGCGCGGACAGATCGCCGCCTTTGAACGCATCGTTCGGCACAACGTCGCCCGTTATTGTGCTGGACGAGTCAGCACGCACGCCCTGATAGTCTGTAAAGAAAAACAGCTTGTTCTTCAGTATCGGGCCGCCGATAGTGCCGCCGAACTCGTTGAAATGCGAAGGTTGAATTGGAATCCCATCTAAATCGCTAAAGTAGTTGTTCGCGTTCAGTTTGTCTGACTGGTAATACTCGTACGCCGTTCCATGAAACTTGTTGGTGCCGCTCTTGGTCGTGATCTCGATGACGCCGCCGCTCACCTTGCCGTACTCCGCCGAGAAGTTGTTTGTCTGAACGCGAAGCTCCTGCACCGCGTCTACCGAGGGGTTCGCGTCGGGGCCGCCGAAGGTCGGCTGTTCCGTACTCGTTCCATCAATCAGATAATCGTCCATCCGAGGCCGGCCGCCATTCAGGCGTGCGTTGTCCAGTGCATAGCCGCCTTCGCCTGTCTGCTGGGTGACACCGGCAGACAGCGGGACCAGACTGTATGCGCTGTGACCTGTGCCGGCCGACCCTGAGAGCGGCAGGTCGCTTAACTGTCGCTCGTCGACTGTCTGGCTCAGCGAAGATTCCTGGGTTTGCAGCAGAGAATTCTCGCCCGTAACCGTAACGGTTTCCGCCGTTGAGCCTACCTGAAGGCTTAGGCTCACCTTAAGATTCGAATCGACCTGGAGGACAATATCGTTTTGTACCGCGTTTTTGAACCCTTTCGCCCTGGCTTCCACTGAGTAGGTTCCGGGAACCAAATTGGGCGCGGTGTAGTTGCCGTCACCACTGGTCGTGAGCGTAATCTTCACGTTCGTATTGATGTTTGTAACAACAACAGTCGCACCGGGGACGACCGCCCCACCCGAATCAGTGATTGTTCCACCGATTGTCCCGAAGAGACCCTGCGCAGCTAACTGCGTCGCGTAGAAACCTCCTATCGCTAGAACAGTAGCGATCATGACGGCGATTGTATTTCTGGTTTTCATTTCGACCTCCAAAATGTTCCCGATTACAGCTTGCCGCGCCGGCGTCAATCTTTTCCCTGCCTGCGTTGACGACCATTCCGTTTCAGTGCCTACAGAGCCCGCTCCAGGCAGGCTGCGTAAATGTTTACTTTCCTTCTGAAGCTCCTTCCATAATTCGTTCCGTAAAATAGACATACCCTTGAAACGGTGACAAGCGTAGTGAATCCTGATCGCGGTTGTCAATAGAAGCCTGCAAATGTTTACTGCGCCGATTGGCCGACTCCGCACGAGAGGCATCTCGGTACGGTTCGCCGCCGCAAGAACGCCGAAGAGCAGGTCGAAGACTTGCGAGAACAGCTTTCTCAGAGCCGGTCGAAAGCCAAACTGTTCCAACTGTTCCAACTGTTCCAACTGTTCCAACTGTTCCAACTGTTCCATGGCTCGATCAAAGACCTACGCGCTGTCCTGAACGACACGCACAAGCGGGTTGTCGCTGTTTCAAAAGGCCTCGAAGATCAGCCCCGCTAAACTCAATAAAATCAATGACCGGATCTCAACGATCCGACCCGCTCCATAAGGTGTGGGTTCTGGGACATGTGAGATTGGAATCGAAACTGAGCTCTGCACCAAAAAGGGACGTTGGGCGTACGGTTGCTCGGCAAGGCTGCCGGAGTTATTCTGGCGTAGTAATTGCACGCTCGCGAACGTTGCCCAAAGTAATCCAATACAGTTACCGTTTCTCACCAGCAGTCCGACCTCGTAGCCGAGGCCCAGAGGTCCGAATCAAATGACAGCCTGTCATGGCTTAAAAGACTTCGATGGATGGGTGAACTCTACCCGCCTCCGCTCGTCGATTCAATGGACGGCGGGACAGAAGCTGTGCATTTGAGCCGGGCATGCAGCAGGTCAATGACCATGAACAGGATCGAAAAGGTTAGGTTGTCCCCGAGAAATGTCATGAGGAGCAGTTATGTCCGCTCATAAGACTCCAGATTCCTCTCCCTCTTCGCCAAAAGAGGAAGATCAGCCTGAAAAACAATCGACGGGTGAGGTCGTCCGAAATGGCATCACACGCCGCGGTTTTCTCAAGGGCGCTGGACTAACCGCCGCCGGAACGGCGTTGCTCGATGGCGTCCATGCATTTAACACAGAGGCAGCCCCGGTCGCAAATCATGGCGTCACGGTTCTTGGTCCCGGTCCAGTTCCTGTCCGGCTGAATGTGAACGGCAAGGAAGATACCATCGAAATCGAGCCCCGTACGACGCTGGCCGAAGCGCTGCGTATCCAGATGGGTATGACCGGAACCAAGATCATCTGTGATCGGGGGACTTGCTCAGGCTGTACTGTATGGCTCGACAAGATGCCGGTGAACAGCTGCACAATGCTTGCCGTCGACGCCATCGGCCACCAGGTGACAACGATCGAAGGGCTCTCTGCGGACGGCAGTCTGCATCCACTCCAGGCTGCATTTGTGAAGCACGACGCGCTCCAGTGCGGCTTTTGTACGCCGGGCATGGTAATGAGCTGCGCGGCGCTGCTTGAAAGAAATCCCAGCCCCTCCGAGCAGGATGTGCGCCACGCCATTGCCGGCAATCTCTGCCGTTGTGGCACGTATCCCAGAATCTTCACCGCTACTCTCGAGGTGGCGGGCAGCAGTCGCAAGGTCTAATGGAGAAGCATCATGAAAATCCGCGCAAATGAAGACTCGCTGATCGAAGATCTGATGCTCAAAGGTGCGCTCCTGCAGGAAGCGCCGAATGAAGCTGCCAGCGTAGAAAAGAAGACGGTGAAGATGCCTGTCGGTGTGCCCGGCTACACACTGCAGGACGAATCGCGCGACGTGCCGGTGACCGAACCGCCGGTGTGGCCGATCAACAAGGATCTGAAATACGTCGGGCAGCCAATCGAGCGCTGGGACGGTCAGGCCAAAGTTTCAGGCCGGGCGCGCTATACGGCTGACGTCCAGTTGCCTGGCATGCTGTACGCGAAGTTCGTGAACGCGTCAGTACCTCATGCAAAGGTTGTTTCGGTTGACACTTCAGCAGCCGAGCGGTATCCCGGAGTCAAAGGGGTGCACGTTATCCAGCACGTGCTGGGTGGCGCCGTTCTGATCGATCCTGCTCTCGAGCAGGTAAAGTATCCAGTCGTGCGCTATGCGGGACAGCCTGTTGCAGCGGTGGCCGCAGTCACTCCTTATGCCGCGGAAGAAGCCGCTGATCTGGTGAAGGTTCAGTACGATGCGATGCCATTCGTCGTCGATCTCGACAAGGCGCGCGCAGCGGATGCTCCGCTGGTGTTTCCCGGCGAAGCCGACCAGGCAGGGACTGCTGGCGGTGGTGGTGGTCCCCGCAACGTTTCACAAACCGGCAACGTCCACGGGCCATCGATCAAGAAGCAGGGCGATATCGATCAGGGCTTCAAGGACGCGGACGTCGTCGCCGAAGGGCATTACATCACTCAGGTGCAGACGCACTCGGCGCTCGAAACACACGGTGTAGTTGCCGACTGGAAGCCCGACATGCTTACCGTGTGGGCTTCCACGCAGGGCACGGCGAGCGTGCGCGAGGAACTGGCGGCCTTCTTCAATATCCCGATGTCG
The DNA here is from genome assembly GCA_963743135.1 of uncultured Acidobacteriaceae bacterium. Taxonomy (GTDB): domain Bacteria; phylum Acidobacteriota; class Terriglobia; order Terriglobales; family Acidobacteriaceae; genus Silvibacterium. The sequence goes on along the minus strand of CAVUON010000004.1, from coordinate 241,439 downwards.
CAGGTGCGCGTGATCACAGAGTTCATGGGCGGCGGCTTCGGTGCGAAGTTTGGCGCGGGAAATCACGGCGTGGTTGCGGCAGCCCTTTCGAAGAAGACCGGGGCGCCGGTCCGGTTGATGCTCGACCGCGAAGAAGAGCACCTGTCGGTCGGGAATCGCCCGAGCTCCGATCAGTTGCTGCGCATCGGCGCAAAGAAGGATGGCGAGATCACCGCTATTCATCTCGTCAGCTACGGCACCGCCGGATGCGGTACGGGCGCAGGCTGTTCCGGCCCGGCCTCCAATCTCTACAAGTATGCGACGCTGCACACCGAGGAGAACGACGTCTTCATCAACGCCGGGCCGGGAGCGGCGATGCGGGCGCCTGGCCATCCGCAGGGAGCATTCGCACTTGAGCAGACAATGGACGAGCTCGCGGTAAAGCTCAACATGGAGCCCATCGACCTGCGCGACAAAACCGACGAACACCCGGTGCGCCGCGTCGAGCGCCAGATCGTGCGCGAGAGCGATCTCTGGAAGTCCCGTAATCCGCGGGCTGGCGCTGACACGGGCCCCGTCAAGCGCGGAGTGGGCCTGGCACAGTCGGTATGGTATCGCTTTGTGAGCATGAATTCATCTGCCGAGGTTCGTGTCCACAAGGATGGCTCTCTCGAAGTTCTCTCCTCGGTGCAGGATATCGGTTCGGGCATCAAGACGGTGATGGCGCAGATCTTGTCGGAGCAGTTTGGCGTGCCTCCAGCACAGGTTGCGGTCAAGATTGGCGACACGAACTACCCCGCGGGACCAAATTCCGGCGGAAGCGTCACCACACTTTCTCTGACGCCAGCTGTTCGCGATGCAGCCTGGCAGGCATCGCAGAAATTCCTCGCAGACATCGCGCCGACTTTGGGCGCCACTGCAGACGATCTTGTGCTGGTCGACGGCGAGGTTCGCAGCAAGTCGGGCAAGATGCAGCCGGTGAGCTTCCGTCGCGCGGCGGCGAAAATGACCACCGATCAGATCACGGTGCAGTCAAAACGGATTCCCGACTACGACCGCAGCAAGTATCTGACCTATGGCGGCGTCGATGTGGCGGAGGTCGAAGTCGACACGGAACTGGGACGGATCAACGTGAAACGCGTTCTGTCGGTGCACGACTGCGGCCGTCCGATGAATCCTTCTCTCGTGATCAGTCAGATCAACGGCGGAATCATCCAGGGAATCTCCTACACGCTCTATGAAAATCGTCTGCTCGATCCGGTCTATGGCCTCATGGTGAACCCCAACCTCGATATGTACAAGATTGCCGGTTCGCGCGAAGTCCCGGAAATCGATGTGCGGCTCGTCGAGGCCTACATTGGCCAGAGCTCTACAGATGCATCCGGCATTGGCGAGGCAGCCGGAGTCGTTTCCATCGGCGCTGCCGTCGGCAACGCTGTTTATAACGCCATCGGAGTGCGCATTTACCAGACGCCGATGACGCCGGCTGTGGTGCTGGCGGCACTGCGCAGGCCTCCGCAGGAGAGGGAGTCAGCATGAACGCCTTCGTACTTGCAGATTGCACAACTGTAGATGCCGCGCTGTCGCAATTGAAGGATGGCGCCGTGGTCAAAGCGGGCGGCGTGGATCTGCTGGACCGCATGAAGAACGGCACTGAGCAGCCCTCAAAGCTGGTAAATATCCGAAACATCTCCGCTCTGCGGGGCATTGACGAGACCGACAAGGGCCTGAAGATCGGCGCGCTCACCACTCTGACGGAGATCAGCGAGCATCCGGTAATCCGCGCGCAGTACCAGATTCTATCCGACGCATGCGGACATGCCGCGACACCGCATATCCGCAACATGGCGACCGTGGGCGGAAATTTACTTCAGCCCGTGCAGTGCTGGTATTACCGCTCGGCGGAATTCGAATGCCTGCGCAAAGGCAAGAATTTCTGTTTCGCCTTCAATGGCCTCAACCAATATCACGCCATCATGGATTACGGCACTTGCCCTGCGGTCGCTCCGTCTTCGGCAGCCGTGGCCTTGCTTGGACTGAATGCCAGCGTCGAGCTGGCTTCGGCGAAACGAGGCAAGCGAGTCGTCGCCATTCAGGATCTTTACATTCAGCCCGATGCCAACCCGACAAAGTTCACCGTTGTCGAGCCCGACGAACTGCTGACGGCGGTGATGATTCCGAAGCCGGCAGCCGGTACGCGCTCGGCATATCAGAAATACGGCGAAAAAGAGAGCTTTGATTGGGCAATCGCTGATGCGGGAGTAGTCCTCGAAATGGACGGCAGCATCTGCCGGCGCGCCGTGATCACGATGGGCGCGGCCTCTCCGGTAGTCCGTCGCTCCGCCCAGGCCGAGGCTGTGCTCGCAGGCAAACCTGTCACCGAGGCAACAGCACGGGCCGCGGGCAAGGCTGCGATGGAGGGCGCGACGCCGCTCTCGATGAATGCTTACAAGGTGGATCTTTTCCCGATCGCAATCTACCGCACCATTTTGCTGGCTGCGGGAAAAATGGACCGCGACCCAAGTGCGGCCGGCTAGGAGGTAACGATGAGCACAACGAATGTTAAGCCGCAAGCCTGCCAGTGCCTCCGAACGAAAAATCCCTATGGCACCGCGCCGCAGAATGCCGAGTCATGGCTCCCCGGCGTGCAAACGGCCTCGAGCTACTGGTGCCTGCGCACCATGAGCCCCGCTGGCCCCGATGACAACTACGTGCACCTCGGCCGCTGTGTGCCGGGACGCAGCTGCTATCAGGCTCCGGAAGAATAGCCTTCCGGGATTCTGGACGATCGGCGAAATCTCAAGTGACTCAAACAAGTCTCCTAAGGAACCGGCCGGTCATCCAGCCCGATATGACTCAGGGAACTGCTGGTGGGTTATCGCAAGGCGTCTCGTTCCGTGTGATTCAGCGTCGAATCTCGGATTCGTTCGAGCTGAAGATCAAAACAAGAATCCCAGTTCAAGCACACCCCGCGCTTGAGTTGAGTCTGCTCCAGCCTGGCCGAAGGCGTCTCCCACGGTAAACGACATCGCGCGAACAATTGAAATATCCCCGCGGGCAAAGAACCGTTGCCGTTGGAACGTGGGGGTCGCTGTAGCTGACCATGCAGAACTGCCCGATCCATACAGCAGATTCTGAGTGCCTTCAGATACGCTTCCGGTACTCGCGATATACTCGCCCCGTCCAGCGAGCGAGAATCCGTGCCCAAGGGTGCGGCTTAATAGCACCGCGCCCGATTGTGTTGAGGCTCCCTTCCCGATCCCTGCTGCCGAATCCGTGGGTACATCACTGTACTGATAGTAAGGCTGAATGATCCAGTTTCCTTTTGTGTAGGTGTACTCGAGGGCATACATCGAGCTATTGTTCTGTACCGGCGTAGCGGCGGTCTGAAATCTCGTGTGCCCGAGGTTCCCCATTCCGACGAACGCCAGTGCGTGCGGCCCCTGTGTATAGGTAAGCGAACCGCTCAACCAGGAATAGCGGTTGGAATAGTAGCCATCGTTCCAACTCAATGAGGCAGCGAACTTTCCCAGAGTCTGATTAACCTGAATACCGCGGTTGATCGCGTTCTCCTGGTTCCACAATAATCCGCGCTCAATATTCATGTTTTCGAAGTCGAACGTGTATTCTGCGCCCATCAACGTGGGGAGCTCACCGATTTCAATCGAAGTGCTCTTGTTCGGAACGAGTTTCAGATACGCCACCGGAACCGGTCCATACAGGTCGCTCACCTGTTTTCCAGTCGGCGTGTATGGAGTTCCAAGGGAGAGGATGTTGTAGGCGCCGGCCTGTACGTAAAATTGCCATGGCCCGTCCGCTTTTTGGATGAACACCTGGGCATCGCTCAGCGCCGCTTGGCCCGTGCTGTCGCCCGCCACATGATTTGTCTGCGTGAGCCCAAACCCGCTCAGAACTCCGTTCAAACTGAGCCTGCCAAAAGGGCCGGCATCGAAATTGATGGGAGGGGCCGCCTGCAACGGCCCCGTGATCGATGGCGTAGGAAGCGGGCTGGAATTGTTTTGGGAAGCAGGCGTCGCCGATGACTGCTGCGATGCACCTAGATTCTGCGTGGATGAGTTTGCGCCCCCCTGTTGAGATGAAGCTGGGATGGTCAGGCCTAAAACTATAAAAAGAACCATTGCAACTACTATTCGCACAATTGTGTCTCCTAGTTGGATACGGAGCTGGTTGGCAAGTCCATGCTCAGCTCCAGAAACTCTCTGACGGCGCTCTCTTCGGATACGACGTTTTCTCGACGTGAATTCGGAATCAAGCTAACAGTCGGTTCTGGACCTTTTCTTGCGCGTTTCGCGACACAGGTTGTACAGGACATAGAGCATGAACAACACACCGATAGCAGAGAATCCAATCAGAATTGAAAGTGCCATCACGTAGTCGCGGACTCGCCAGAACTTCCGCATCCTCCGAAGTCAATGTAACGGCCCATGCCTTACCTGGACATAAATGACTCATAAGCAGTTCGTAACAGGATTCGTTTCTCCAAAGGAATATCCCTTTTTAGGGCGAATGCGGCGTAGGGCATGGTTCCTGCGAGATGCAGGGGCGCCCAACTTCAGAGGGATTTACGACGATCCGCAACGACGATGACGCGAACATCGGTTGCAATCTGGACGATCTGCAGCACAGGATCGGAATTCCGAAGGTGGTCCCAGGGACGAATCTTCGGACGTGCAGCCAGAATTTGGGTGATCTGGTTGCGATGGGCGAAATCCAGGATTTGTTCCGCCACGTTCTCTCCCTCAAGGATCCTGGTCTCAATGTGGAGATTGCGCGCAAAGTTCAGGTGCTGTTCAACGGCTTCCCGGGCTCTCCTCGATTCATCTGCGCGCTTCCGGTTCGATACCCATACCGCAAAGCAATCCGCTTCCAGATAATCAGCCATCCGGCGACCGCGCCTGATCAGCATCGCAGTCGACGGGCTCGATGTGAGAATAATCAGAATTCGGTCGCGACGCTGGTTGGAGTAGCTCGCAGGATGTTCTTCACCGCCCCTGGCCGGCTCAACGGGATCCCGAGACTCCAATTCGTGTGCGGCCTGTCTCAGTGCAAGTTCCCGAAGCGCAGCGAGAGTCGATTCCTTGAAGAAGTTCTCGAGTGCCCGCTGCGCCTTTTCAGGAGCGTAGATCACGCCTCGTTTCAGCCGATTCATCAATGCGCCGGTAGTGGCATCGACCATAATCACTTCCGAGGCGCTTTTGATAAACCAGTCCGGCACCGTCTCGCGCACTCGAATCCCGGTAATTCGGAAGATATGATCGTTGAGACTCTCAAGGTGCTGAATGTTCATGTTTGTCATTACATCGATTCCAGCATCCAGGAGCATTTGAACGTCTTCCCACCGCTTAGCGCGAACCGAGCCCGGAACATTCGTGTGTGCCAATTCATCTACGGCACATATGGACGGATTGCGCCTGAAAATCGCGTCGGTATCCATCTCCTGAAATACAGTGCCGCCGTGGATACTGGACCGGGTTGGAACCATTTCTAAGCCAGCTGTCCTTGCCATGGTGTCTTTGCGACCATGCGGCTCGAAATAGCCGATGACGATGTCCTTTCCCTGGCGGCTGATTTGCTGTGCATCCTCGAGCATTCGATAGGTCTTGCCGACACCCGCCGCGTAGCCGAGGTACAGATGGAGTCGGCCGCGCCGACCGCGCGGGGACTCTCGAGCACCGGTATCACCTGTGGGGATAAACGATGACATCGATTCCCTCCGCAGCTCGAATGAGACGGACCGCCAGATTGCCCTGCAGGCGCGTCCAGAAATCGGCAGGCCCGGAACTGCGACCTACAAAGATCTGGGTGATTCCCCGTTGCATGGCAAAATCGAGAATCGCTGTAACCTGGTCGCTATCGGTCAGCGTGTGGATCTCGGCCCCCAGTTCGCGGGCTTGCTGTAGATTTCTCTCGAGAAATTCCCGCTTCTCCTTCTGAAGATCTATTTCCTCTACATGCACGACGAAGAACTCACCCTGAAAACGATCCGCATTCCGGCGTCCGCTCTCGAGCATCTCGGCGGCCTCCGACTCTGCCGTCACACAGACCAGAATACGTTCCTGGACGCCCCATGTCTGCTCTGTGCCCTGCGATCGCAAATAGCTCTCGAGCTGACTATCTACCACGGAGGCTGCTACCAGCAATGCGAGTTCGCGCAGTCGCGACAGCTTGTGCTTTTCCGCGAGCCGTGCGGAGTTATCTTCAATTCCTCCCAAGACGCTCTCTTCGGATGGGGCGTCGACGACTGTGATCTCGTCGGCACTATTCATGAGAAATGTACGCGGAATAATGTACGCCGGGCGGTTTCCGGTGATCCGCTCGACTTCATCCTGGAGGTTTTCCAGATATTGAATATTGACAGTGGTGAGAACAGATATACCCGCGTTGAGCAGTTGTTCAACATCTTGCCACCGGTGCGGATTCTTGCATTCCGGAGGATTATCGTAGGCGAGTCCGTCAATCAGGGCGACCTCCGGACGGCGTTCGATGACCCTGAACAAATTGATCGCTTCTCCGCAATCGCTTGCGATGGTGGGAATCACTTCCAGCTGCTCAATGATCGGCCAAACTTCCGGGGGGTAATCCGGCTGCAAGGCACAAACGACCACGTCTTCGCCACGCTCATGCCGTCGGCGACCTTCATCGAGCATTTGAAATGACTTACCAACACCGCTGGCATAACCTAAAAATACCTTCAGCTTGCCACGCTGTTTCCGGCGGTCCTCCAATTCGATTTCCGCCAGCAACTCATCGGGAGTACGGCGACGCAGGTCATCGAGCATTTGTCCGTATTCTACCCAGCCCTTCGGGGTTGCCGCCCGGTGGGCGGTGAGCGACGATCATCCACCAATTTTCATGCTCAGGATCGTCTTCAATGAAGTGATCCATCCGGCTGTCAATCTCAAACATGGCTTTGTGCAGGTCTGCTTGTACCTGTTCGGGAGAGATCTCATGTTCTTGAAGGGCGACGGCAGGCTGCTCCCGCGGGTCTCTTGGCCAACGATCGACAATCACAACCCTGCCGCCCGGAAGCAAGGACTGGCGCACGCGATCCATGATGCGGCCGGGAGCGGTGAACTCGTGATAGGTATTAGATATCAATACCGCGTTGACGCTGTTCGGAGCAAGATGTGGATCGTCAACTTCGGCATGAAGGACTCTGATGTTGTGCTTGCCTCTCCTTAAGGTCCTCATCCAGAGAAAAGCCAGAGAGAGCCGGCGTATGTCCTCGGCAATGACTTTGCCATTCGGGCCGACCGATTCCGACAATTTGAGGGAGAAGTATCCGGAACCGCAGCCAAGATCGAGGACCGTTTCGCCTTGCTTTAGATTCAGCGCCCGGATTACTTCCGATGGGCGCTGCCAGTGGTCACGTTCAGCCTCTATGACATCGAGACGGTTGAGTGTGTTGAGGGCCTGGGCCCCGACGTTCAAGCTGATCGCCACGGCCAGCGCGCACAGCAGAAAAACAGCGAGTCTCGCCCAATATTTCGGTTGGGACAGTCCGTTTTCCTGGGTCTGGCTCATAGCGGCTCGCTATTTTAGAAGTGGAGACTTCTGATCCAGGGACAGGTTCAGAAGAAGGACGTTGACGCGGGGTTCCCCAATAAAGCCGAGGGCAGGTCGCTCGGTTATCTGAGCGATGAGCGAGCGGACCTGATCGGGCGAGACGTTGCGGGCCTTCGCTACTCGTTCCGCCTGCAGATCAGCATTTGCGGGGCTGATGTCCGGATCAAGTCCGGATGCTGAACCAGTGACTGCATCAGCAGGAATCTGCACTTTCGGCATGAACACCAAGGGGGCTTTCGTATCATTGAAGGCCTTGATTAATTTCACATCGTCGAGATTGCCCTGCGGATCCTTGAACTGATCCAATGAAACCGAAGAGGTGTAAGGAATGTCGTTGTCCACGCAGTAGTGGACGAGGCGGTCTTCAATTCCGTCAAAATCCACGATCTCCTTGCCCTGGGCGTCGGTTTTGATTGTCCCGTGCAGCAATTTGGCGCTGGTTGGGCCGAGATTGGAACCACCGCTCGCCGTAGCATCGTATCCGCTTCCCGCGGACGAAGGCCTGGGGTGAAAATATTCAGGTTTCGTAAACGACTGACCAATCAGGCTAGATCCAACGACCTTACCGTCGTGAGTCACCAGGCTTCCGTTTGCCTGCTTTGGGAAGAGCACTTTCGAAATCCCAGTCATGGCTGCGGGATACAGCCCGCCGGTCAATACCGTGAGAACGATCATCAAGCGCAATCCTGGTCCAAGTTCCTTAATCATTTTTTTGCTCCTGTTATGCAAGGTGAAGCGCTGCGAGGATCCTGTCTATCAGCCAAATCCCCGGGAATGGCGCGATGATTCCGCCCAAGCCGTAGATCAACAGATTTCGCGTCAGCATCTGCCCGGCGCTCACGGGCTTGTAACGCACGCCCCGAAGAGCCAGTGGAACGAGAGCGATGATAATCACCGCATTGAAGATCACAGCCGACAGTACGGCACTCTGTGGAGAATGCAATCTCATGATGTTGAGCTTATTCAGCTCCGGATAGATCGCAGCAAACATGGCAGGGATGATCGCAAAGTACTTCGCGACATCGTTGGCGATGGAGAAAGTAGTCAGAGACCCGCGAGTGATGAGCAACTGCTTCCCGATGGCGACAATCTCAATCAGCTTTGTCGGATTGCTGTCGAGATCGACCATGTTTCCAGCTTCCTTTGCCGCCATGGTTCCCGTATTCATGGCGACACCTACATCCGCCTGGGCCAGCGCCGGAGCGTCATTGGTACCATCGCCGGTCATCGCAACCAGCCTTCCCTCGGCCTGCTCCTTCCGGATGTACTCAAGCTTGTCCTTGGGCGTGGCTTGTGCGAGGAAATCATCGACGCCGGCTTCCTGAGCAATCGCCGCAGCGGTAAGCGGATTGTCGCCGGTGATCATCACGGAGCGAATGCCCATCGCCCTCAGAGAGGCGAGGCGCTCCTTCATGCCACCCTTGACGATATCCTTCAGGTGAATGACGCCAAGCACCTTCTTGCCGTCTGCAACCGCAAGGGGCGTTCCGCCGTTTCGAGAGATATTGTCGGAAATCTCAGTGAGCGAGTTCGGTACCACGCCGCCGGCTTTGGCCGCGAACTGAGAGATCGCTTCAGTCGCACCTTTCCGAAGCTGTCGGCCATCAATGTCAACTCCGCTCATCCTGGTGTAGGCCGAGAATGGAATGAAGTGGGCTTCATGTTCGGCAACTTCGCGGCCGCGCAGACCATATTTCTCCTTGGCCAGGACTACGACGGAGCGGCCTTCCGGAGTTTCATCCGCAAGGCTGGAGAGTTGCGCCGCGTCGGCAAGTTCAGCGGCCGTCACACCTCCCAGCGGAATGAACTCAACCGCTTGCCTGTTGCCCAGCGTGATCGTTCCGGTCTTATCGAGAAGGAGCGTGTTCACGTCACCCGAAGCTTCGACCGCCTTTCCGCTCATGGCCAGGACGTTATGCTGCATTACCCGGTCCATGCCAGCAATGCCGATTGCCGAAAGGAGGCCGCCGATCGTCGTCGGAATAAGGCAGACCAGCAAGGACACGAGGACTATAACGGATGGAACTGTGCCGCTTCCAACAGCCGCGATCGAATACTTCGCATAAGGCGGCAAAGTCGCGACGGCCATCAGGAAGATAAGAGTCAATCCCGCAATCAGAATGTTGAGGGCGATCTCGTTCGGAGTCTTCTGGCGGACCGCACCTTCAACGAGGGCGATCATTCGATCGAGAAATGTCTCGCCAGGATTCGAGGTAATGCGAACGGTAATGTGATCCGACAGGACCTTCGTTCCCCCCGTGACTGCGCTTCGATCGCCACCCGACTCACGGATGACAGGGGCGCTTTCACCGGTGATCACGGATTCATCGACGCTCGCGATGCCCTCGATGACCTCACCGTCGCCGGGAATGAGATCGCCGGCCTCGCAATACACGACATCCCCGGCGCGCAGAGAGGATGCAGGTATTTTCTCGAATTTATCGTTCGGCAATATCTTATGTGCTATCGCGTCGGTCTTGGTCTTCCTGAGGGCATCGGCTTGCGCCTTTCCGCGAGCTTCGGCCATTGCCTCCGCAAAGTTCGCAAATAGAACCGTGAACCAGAGCCACAGAGCGATCTGGACGCCGAAGGACACATCCGGCGCTTTGGTAATCGCATCCTTGATTACAAATGCAGTCGTGAGTGCGGCACCGACCTCGACGACGAACATAACGGGGTTCTTGGCAACCAGCATCGGGTTGAGCTTCACGAATGATTGCCAGGTAGCTCTCTTGAGTATCTCAGGATCGAAGAGAGGGCGTGCCCGAACTCCTCTGGAAATGAGCGCCGTCGCACCATCTTCCCGATGGTCGGTTTTATGCTCTTGAGGCGGGGTCATGATAATAGACATCTTCTAGCTCCTTGTTCCTGTCGAGAGGTCAGAACAGTTTCCCGTTAAGCATCTGCAAGTGCTCGACAATTGGACCGAGTGACAGTACCGGGAAGTACGTCAGTGCGCCCACAATTACCACAGTGCCAATCAGAAGAACCACAAAGAGGGTCCCGTTCGTTGGTAATGTGCCACTGGTCACAGGTATTAGCTTTTTCGAGGCGAGACTGCCGGCAATGGCTAACGCGGGAATGATGAACAGAAACCTCCCGATCAACATGTCAATTCCAAGGGTCAGGTTGTACCAGGGTGTATTTGCATTGATTCCAGCGAATGCGCTCCCATTATTGCCAGCGCCGCTCGAATAGGCATAGAGGATTTCGGAGAGTCCGTGCGGTCCATTGTTGTTTGTGTTGGCAACGGCTGGCCCAGGCGCGTTCCAATATCCGTTTTTCGTGAACGACGTCACAGAACTCAATGCGGTGAACAGGAGGATGCAGAATGAGGTTGCCAGGACGGCGATGATGGCCATCTTTACCTCTTTTTGCTCAATCTTCTTGCCCACGTATTCCGGCGTTCGGCCTACCATCAGGCCGCCAATGAATACGGCGATGACAGCGTAGAGAAGCATGCTGTACAGGCCGGCCCCGACACCTCCGAAGATCACCTCGTCCGTTTGAATATTGAAGAGCGGTACGAGACCGCCGAGCGGTGTGAAACTATCGTGCATGCCGTTGACAGCACCGCAACTTGCGTCTGTGGTCACGGTAGCGAACAATGTGGATTGCGCAATGCCGAAGCGAACCTCTTTGCCTTCCATGTTTCCGCCCGGCTGGCCTGCTGCGTATGCGTGGGCGACCCCGAGTTCTGTCACCATCGGATTGCCGCGCTGCTCGGCCCAGTAACAAACAAATACTCCTATAAAGAACAGGGCAGACATTGTGGCGAAGATTGCCCATCCTTGTCTCGTATCCTTCACTGCTTTGCCGAACATATACGTCAGTCCGGCTCCGAGAGAAAAGATCAACACCATCTGAAGGAGGTTCGAGGTGGGTGTTGGATTCTCGTACGGATGGGCGGAATTGGCGTTGAAATATCCGCCTCCGTTGGTGCCAAGCATCTTTATTGAGAGCTGCGACGCCAGCGGGCCTTGCTCAATTACCTGTTGAGTCCCTTCGAGAGTCTGTGCAGTCACAGGTGCCTTGAAGTTCTGGATAGACCCTTGCCACACGAAGAACAACGTCGTGAGCACGCAAATTGGGAGCAACACGTACAGCGTGCATCGCACTACATCTGCCCAGAAGTTTCCGATTGTCTTCGTGGTGTGACGAGCAAAACCACGAATCAAGGCGACCGCGATTGCGATACCCACCGCAGCCGAAACGAAGTTCTGGACGGCGAGCGCTGCCATCTGCGTCAGGTAGCTCATTGTCGTATCGGGCGAATACGACTGCCAGTTAGTGTTGGTTAGAAAACTGAGCGCGGTATTGAATGCGAGATCAGGCGTCATCGGAGTTGCGCCTGTCGGTGCCTGCGGCGTTGAAAAGTGCATCGGATTCAGCGGCAGGTATCCCTGAAGGCGCTGGATCAAATACACGAAGAGAAAGCTGAAGATACTTAGAGAAATGAGGGAGGCTGAATAGCGCACCCATGACTGCTCTTCGTCTTCGCGAATACCGCTAATCCGGTAGATGAGGCGTTCAATCGGCTCAAGCACCGGGTGAAGAAATGTTCGTTGCCCCTCGAAAACCCGGTACATGAATGAGCCGACCGGTTTCGTAATCGCGACGATGATCGCGAAGAAGACCAGAATCTGCAAAATGCCTATCAAAGTCATGGCGAGGCCTCAAAATTTCTCTGGTCGCAGCAGGGCGTAGACCAGGTAGACAAACAGAAGGGCCGTAATGATCCCGGCGATAGCGTATTCCATTGACTCCTCCTAGAGTCGTTCCGAAGCTTTCGTAAAGCCCCAGAGCAAGACGAAAAATACAATTCCGAGCGCAATGTAAATCAAATCCAACATGGTCACCTCGTGACGGATGGCTTCTGCGGAAGCGATTCCACTGAACGGACTTGCAGCGAGATCGATCCGGCGGTGAGAAAAGACGCTGACGTTATGCTTGCTTCAAGTGCAAAGCACGGGAATCGGCGTGTGGAACGGGGTACTAACAGTTTAGCCTTGATGGAGCTGAGTGAACCCTCAAATGACCCGAGCGGCGCTAGACCCTTCGCCTCCAGATACAACATGGATTCGTTCAGTACCGTTACGGAAAGCGATGCTCCGGAGCCTTTGGCAAGAAGTGCTGCAGTGCGTACAGCCGCCAGGATCTCTTCGCGATCCGCAATTGTCGAAACAGAGAAGATGGCCGAGACATTTGGCAGACTCTCTGCATGACGGGACGGGAATGCCGGATGTGGTTTGGACGCCTTTTGTAGTTGATTCTGGCTTCGCATTGTCATCGACTCTCCCGGTAACCTGCTTTGAGGTCAACGAACACAATAGTGTGACCTGCAGCGGCAAGCGCCTTTGCCAGACGGATCTCCGAAGTGGGCCAAAAGCGCCGCCGTCCTCCAATCACGACCAGAGAAGAGGGGGGAAGGACTCTTAAAAGGGTGTCAATCCGGCTCCGGCAAACGTAAGTGTGCAGAACATACTGGCAAGTAGAAGAATCGAATCGCTCCACGACCTTGCGTAATTGCGAGATCAAAAAAGGTATGGATACGAGCGGACACTGGATCGGGAGTTGACGCGGAACGCACGCCATGGCTCGCAGATGGATGCTCCCTCTGAGATCTCGAGCGAGGGAATCAGCAGCTTGCACAGCCAAGGCGGTCGCCCTCTGCTCTGTGTAAACAACGTTGACCGAAAGCGATTGCGCGCAAGTCGAACAGCCGGAGGTTTGAGAGAAACCTCGCCGCTCTGTTCGGAAATTCTCTGCAATGTGTTCGCCGGTCATCGCCATGAAACCTATGTTGACGCCGATGCCCTAAACGGCGCATAAACATCCCGTTATCCCGGAATAAACCTTGGCTCTCAACTCGACGGAGACAGGTTCTCGCCCATTGAAAAGCCACGGTGAGTAGACTCCGAAGAGAGTGCCTTCTTAGTTTCGAGACGGACGGGTCGGCTATGGGAATGCAGATTATTGAGGTAGGTGAAACCGGTATCCGGCCCATGCATCCGTTACAAGAAACAAGGGCTTAGATGGATCTGGCTCGATTTTCTTTCGCAGCCGGTTGACAAACACCCGAAGATATTCGAGTTCATCTCCGTAATCCGGTCCCCACACTGCCTGGAGCACTTCACGGTGAGCAACGGTCTTATTCGGCCGCGCCAGAAAATAAGTGAGCAAACCGAACTCCCTCGCGGTGAGGCGTGAGGTTCGCCCATGTACCGTCACTTCACGAGAGGATAAGTCAATGTTGACGCCTTGAGCGGCTAGAGGTTGGAGATCAGCTTGGCCGGGCAGTTGAGGCAATCTCCGTAGGGTTGCGCGGATTCGCGCAAGGAGCTCCGGGGTGCTGAACGGTTTTGTGATGTAATCGTCGGCGCCGGCGTCCAACGCGTCCACCTTCTGCCGCTCGGTGTTGTTCACGGTGAGCATGATGATCGCGATTTCAGAGCCTGAGCGGATGAGGCGGCACGTCTCCATTCCGCCCATACCGGGCATGTTCATATCGAGCAGAACAAGATCGTAGCTGCTGTTGCGAAGCTCTTCCAGTCCCTCTTCACCCGAACGCGCGTCATTGACCTGATAGCCGTGCGCAGTGAGCGTCGATCGCATTACCCGGCGAATTTGCGGGTCATCGTCGATGACCAGGATTTTGCCGCTACTCATTGAGGAAAACCTCCCCGCGCGATAGGCAATCCAAAGGAGAACTCCGATCCACGCCCGGGAGAACTCGACAAAGCAATATCCTCGCCATGAGCGCGCAGGATCTCTCGCGCGATGGCGAGCCCCATCCCTGTTCCTTGCAGGTGGCGTTCGTTCTTGCCCCGATAAAATTTCTCAAAGATCTGTGCTTGTTCTTCCACGGTAATGCCCGGGCCTTGGTCGGCGAAATAGACGACGACCTTGCCTTCGCTAAGGCGTGCACCAATCGTAATCGGATCCGATGGTCCAGAGTACTTCAGCGCATTATCAAGCAGATGAGTGAGTACCATTTGGATCAATTCGGGATCCACGCGCACGGGCGGAAGATCGCCTGGTACAAGCACTCGGATGCTGCGCTCATCGATAACAGATTTCATTTGCCGCAACGCTGCATTGACTAGAGAGCCGGGATAATGAACCCCCAGATTGAGCCGGAAGGTCCCCCCTTCGATGCGCGCCAGTTGAATGGCGTCTGTCACCAGCTTTGACAACCTATCCGCTGACTCATCGACGATCCCGATCAGTTCATGCTCATGCGGCTGTAGCTTACGCGGTGACGCCGAAAGCAAGTCTGTGGTAACGGCCTTGATGGACGTCAGCGGCGTCTTGAATTCGTGAGCGATGGCGTCGAGCAGAGTGGATTTCAGTTCTTCGCTTTGTCGCGCAACTTCGGCTTGTGTTACGGCTTTTTGTGAATTGGCTCGCTCCAGGGCAATCGCGACGAGGTTGAGCAGGGACTGTAGAGCCGCATCTGAGAACGAACCTCCGCTGAAAGCGAGACCTCCAATCGGCTCGCCGCCCAAGCGAATCGGAGTGACGATCAGATCCGCTCCCTCGGCCTTCGATAACGCAGAACGGACGGTGGACTCGCGCAGTTTTGACTCTATATCCGCATCTTTGAACCCGGCTCGATAGAGCTCTCCGGTGGCCCTGACGTAGAGGGCTACATCCGGAAAGTCAAAAATGGACGCGATATGGTGGACGATTTGTTTTGGGATGGGCTGCGAAGTGTCAATAAGGAGAAGGGCACGGCTCAGAGCGTACAGTCGTTCAACTTCTCCCCTCCTCTCTTCGGCTTCGAGCGCTCGGCGCTTTGCGCGCGCGGAAAGCTGGCTTGCGGTAAGGGACGTAGCCAGAAACGCGAAAAGGGCCACCCAATTCTGCGGATCGCTGATCGTGAATGTCTTGATAGGCGGCAGGAAGAAGAAATTGAAGCATAACATCGCTGCCAGGGATGCGACCGTCGATTCAACCAATCCGCCCTTGGTTGCAATGAACAGGATGACTACCAGATAAAGAAAGCCGGCAGTGATAGGGTTTACCGGCACATGCCGGAAGAGCACGAAGGTCGTTGCGCCTATGAATGCAATCGCTGCGCAGACACGGAGAATCAGTCGTAAATTCTTGCGCGCAGACATTCGTGTCCTCGAGGAATCAAGGCTGCGCTGTTTGTTTTTAGAGGGGGCAACCATCTCGCTCGATACGCTGACTTCCCGTACGGAGAGCATACTCCCTTACACCTGCCGATCGGACTGGCTAATGATCCTGACTTCGCCGAATGCGATTTCCAAATATAAGCATAAACTATTGATATTATTGGAGCACCGGGCGGGAATTGAACCCGCGAATACTGGTTTTGCAGACCAGCGCGTTAGCCACTTCGCCACCGGTGCTCTTGATCCGCCGCATTTGGGAATGCGGCGGGAATCTTCGGAATAGAACATGCTACTGCGGCTGCGCGGCGGTTCGCAGGTATGGCTTTACTGTCTTATAGCCGGGGAAAAGCTTGTCGGCTTCTTCATTCGAGACGGCTCCAGTGATGATAATATCTTCGCCCTGCTTCCAGTTTGCCGGGGTTGCAACCTTGTGCTTCGCTGTGAGTTGAATGGAGTCGAGGACGCGGATGATCTCGTCGAAGTTGCGGCCGGTAGTCATGGGATAGGCGAGCGTGAGCTTGATGCGCTTGTCGGGCCCGATGAGGAAGACGGTGCGCACCGGCGCGTTAAGCGCAGGCGTTCGGCCTTCGGAGGTGTCTCCGGCATCCGCGGGTAGCATGTCATAGAGTTTGGCTACCTTCAATTCGGGATCGCCGATAACGGGATAGTTGACCTCGTGTCCACTGACATCTTTGATATCTACGGCCCACTTGCTGTGGCTGCTGACGGGATCAACACTAAGGCCGATGACCTTGGCGCCGCGCTCGGCAAACTGGCTCTCGAGAGCGGCTACGGCTCCGAGTTCGGTGGTGCAGACTGGCGTAAAGTCTTTCGGATGTGAGAAAAGGACGGCCCAGTTGTCGCCGATCCACTCGTGAAAGTGGATGGTTCCCTGAGTGGTTTGTGCAGTGAAGTCGGGCGCTACATCGTTAATACGAAGTGACATTTTGATTTGCCTCTTTCGGGAAATCCCAATCAGTTACGGTGTTGGAGATGGTTTGAGAACTAAAAACCCACCTCGACAGATTGTCTGGGGTGGGCCAGTGCGCTCGATATTTCGATTTCGCTCTAGGAACACACCCGCACGAGGCCGCGGCAACAGCAGCAGCACAGACACATACAGGTTGGAGCGAATGGGTTCATTCTGATTCGAGGATAGAACGCGACCCGGGTTGTGTCAATCACGGGCCGCAGTCTCTACTTCGTTCTTAGTGAAGGTTATACATTTCCATGACGTCTTTGCGAAGCGCATCGCGGCTAGATTCGCGGGTGTAGAACATGTGGCCGCCGGGGTATTCGTGGACCTGAACGCGGGTGGGGTCTCCCATGATGGGCATTTGATTTACCGTCAGCAAGGAGCCCATGAAGGGACAGGAGAGGTCGTTCCATCCGTGAACGATGAGGACGCGCAGCTTGGGATCGGCGGCTACGGCTTGCCTGAGTTGCTCGACGGAACCCTTGCGAAGATCCTCTCCGTGGCTCCAAAGACTATTCACCTGGTATGAGAGCGCGTTGTAGCGGGCATCGACTTTCCATCCTACCGTTTCGGTTACGAAATTCACCATTGCAGTGGTGGTGGGCGCGATGATGCTGGCGAGGATCGGGTCGTTCGCTTCCTGATTGGGCGCGTAGGGAAAGGGATCGAAGGAGGTGACGTTGGAGTCGTAAACAGAGCCGAGCTTGCCCTGCTCGCGATAGACCTCGCGGAGGTAAGCTCCGGTTTCGAGGCGTCCACCGGCGTATTTGACGAAGAGCGGATCGAGGCCGGTCATCTCGGTTACGCGCTTGATCATGGCCTGCGTTGCGGCGGGGTCGGAGTTGCCTTTGAGCAGCGTGGTCGCGTACTCGCCGAAGGTGTAGGAGATGACGTTGGCCATCGCCTGCGGCGTGAGCTGATGCTCTCGCTCAAGATGCGCGGCGGTGATGGAGGGCAGCGTGACCATCCACGGAAGGGGCGAGAGATTTCCGTCGGTTTCAATTGTGGGGTTGAGGTAAGGCGATACGAGCACGACCCCGTTCATGGCAACGCCGAGCTGCGATTGCAAATAGTAGGTCATACGCGGCCCGCGGAAGCCGCCGTAGCTTTCGCCTACGAGATATTTGCGCGAACTGAGACGGTCGTTCTTGACGAGCCAATCGTAGATGATGCGCGAAAGGTATTCGATATCGGGGGTGGTGGTGTAGAAAAGCTTCCTGGCATCGTCCTGGGGGACGAGCGCGCGGCTGAAGCCGGTTCCGATGGGATCGATGAAAACGAGATCGGTGAAGTCGAGCCAGGTTCCCGGATTGTCGCTGAGAGTGGCCGGATCTGAGGGGCTGTCTCCTTCGTTGCCGGCTCGGAGATGCTTAGGGCCGATGGCTCCGAAGTTAAGGAAGACCGAAGATGCGCCGGGGCCTCCGTTGACGGCGAAGGTTACAGGGCGGTCTGCTCCGTCGACGGTGTAGGCGGTGTAAACGACCTGCCCAGTCTCCTTGCCTTCGCTGTCGCGGACGGGCAGCGTGCCGACGGTGACGGTGTAATGCAGCGTCTTGCCGTTCAACTCAATGCTTTGCTGCACGTGCGCGTCGGGCGGCAGAGGCGGCAATTGCATCTTGTCTGCTGCTTTTTCTGCCGGCTTGGTGGCGTCGGGCTTGTTGTCTGTCTGGGCATGGGCGGAAAAAGATGGAGCGATAAGAAGCAGGGCGCCGAACAAAAGGGCGCAGCGTCTGCGGGCATTCACGGTCTGCACAAAACTCATGAAAATACGATACATCGTGCTTGAAGATGTTGCGAAATGGAAGTTACGAAGATCGCTTCTTTGAGAAACTAAGGCTATGCGGGAATTTGATTACCAATTATGCGATGTGTTTACTTCCAAGCGGCTCCAGGGCAACCAGCTTGCGGTGGTTCTGGATGCAGCCGCGGTGACCGCTGACGAAATGCAGGCCATTGCTCGCGAGATGAATCTGTCAGAGACGACGTTTGTGCATCGCCGCGACAAGAATATCGAGCGGGCGCGGGGCGTTCGGGTGCGCATTTTTACTACCCAGGAAGAGTTGCCCTTTGCCGGCCATCCCACGCTGGGAACTGCGGCGACGATTCGAATGGCGCTGCCAGGCTACGCAGATGCGGAAAAGATTGTGCTGGATTTGAACGCGGGGCAGGTTGCGGTGACGTTTTTGGCGGAAGCCAATGCGGAGGGAGATGCCACGTTCGGCGAGATGATGCAGCTCGATCCTGTGTTTGGCTCGGTGCACGACACGGAAGTAATTGCTCGATTGCTGGGCCTGCAAACGGAGGACTTAATCGAACAATCTCCGCAGACTGTTTCGACGGGCATACCTTTCTGCATCACGGTGCTGCGATCGGTCGATGCTCTGGCTCGCCTGAGAGTGGATGCGGCGGCGAGCGTGAACTATCTCCGCAACTCGGATGCGAAATTCTTTTACACACTGGCGCCGGAGGGTCCCGGGATGTGGCGCGCTCGGATGCAGTTCTACGGCGGGGAAGATCCGGCGACTGGCTCGGCTGCGGGATGCGCGATTTCCTACCTGGTTCGGCGTGGACTGTGCGCGCCGCGAGAACGGTTGCACCTTCGGCAGGGCATTGAGATCAAGCGGCCGAGCGATCTTTACATTTCTGCGAATTTCGAGAATGGAAAAGTGAGCGAAGTTCGAGTTGCGGGCAGCACTGTTCCTGTTGCAAAAGGACAGCTTTTCCTTGAATGATGCACATGGTTTCAACAGGTATGTTGGGGGAAATCCTCAATATTAATGGTAGCTGCGCGGGATGCGGTGGAAGCGCGAGGAGAAACATGTGAGCTTCTTCGCCTGATATTCCCTGTTTACAGGTCGCCCCGCTGTTCGTACTCTTGGCAAGCGTTCAGGAAGTTTGAACGCACTTTCGCCTATTGAAAACCACAATTTGAGTTAGAGCGAGAAGCGTCCGCTATGTGCGCGCTGCTGGCTGCGATCGTCCGGAAAGCACTCCGGGGGGCGCGCAGACGGTGGTTCAAGCGCAGGCAACCGTGGCAGGACTTCTTTGCTCTCCGCATCCTGGTTCGAACCGGATCGCGGCACCGCGCCGCCGGGCGCAGCTGAATTTTTGCTGCCTCTCCCGCGTGGAAGGAGCCGTATTCCCATTTTCGGACCGCGCCGGACCAGGATGCGGCCAACGGAAACCCCTGCGGGGTGCATACTCTTGAAGTGTGTCCGCGGTGATCCAGCTCCGCGTGCGCTGCGGAGCAGTAAGGAAGCTATGAGGCCTAAGAAAACTATCCTTTGCGTTGACGATAATGAACAAGGGCTTGCGGTTCGCAAGTTTCTGCTGGAGACGCGTGGCTACCGCGTGGTGACAGCATGCTCAGCGCACGATGCAATTGAACTACTTCGCAGTGGCTCAATCGACCTGGTGTTGAGCGACCTGCTTATGCCGCAGATGGACGGCAACGAGATGGTGCATCACATGAAGGGCATTGCTCCGGATGTTCCAATGATGTTGTTGAGCGGAACCGTGAAGGCGTTTGACCGCGCCTGCCATGCCGATGCGTTTTTGCCCAAAGGCGCGTGTTCTCCGGTGGAACTGCTGGAGCGCGTACGGGTGATGATTGCGCGCAAGCGTGGCCCGAAGAAGGTGGTGGCGCGTCCGATATTCGACGACTCTTACAGCCCGGCGTATGCGGGCGGACCGCACCCGGCGGTTGCGTCGTAGGAGCTGGGCGGCAGTTACAATAAGCGAGTGCAGCCTATTATTCGCGCCGAAAACCTCGGCAAGATTTACCGCAGCGGCAAGATTGAAGTCCCGGCCCTATGCGACGTCTCTTTTTCGGTAGAGCCGGGCGAATTTGTGAGCATTGTCGGGCCCTCGGGCAGCGGGAAATCGACGCTGTTTTATCTGCTGGGTGGGCTGACGCGCGCCAGTTCGGGCAAAATCGTGATTGACGGCGTGGACTTCGCCACGCTCAACGACGCGGAACGGACGAAGATGCGAAAATCGAAGATCGGCTTCATCTTTCAAAAGTTCAACCTGCTGCCGACGTTGTCAGCGCGCGCGAACATTGAGATTGCCTATGAAATTTCGGGACAGAGCGGGCCGCTGGATAAGGGATATCTTGCTCACCTTACGGAGATGTTGGGCATCGCCGGACGGCTGGATCACCGGCCCTCGGAACTGTCTGGCGGGGAGCAACAGCGCGTCGCGATTGCACGCGCGCTGATTACGCGGCCCTCGATTGTGCTGGCGGACGAGCCAACGGGAAATCTGGATACTCGCAACTCGGATGCGGTGCTGGAGATGCTGCAACGCTCCAACCTGGAGTTCAAGCAGACGGTGCTGATGATTACGCATAATCCCGAGGCGGCAATGATTGCCGGACGCATTCTGCACATGCGCGACGGCGGAATTACGGGAATTGAAGAGGGTAAGGGCGCGGTTGCATCTCATCGCTGGTAGTCGGGGCTTCGTTGACCTTGCGCGAGCGCAGCCGATATACTCAGTGAGTACCAAGCGGGAGTAGCTCAGTGGTAGAGCATCGCCTTGCCAAGGCGAGGGTCGCGGGTTCAAATCCCGTCTCCCGCTCCAGTCAGCCAAGCCTTATTCGCCAAACAAGTGCGGCTCCTGACTAGCTTTTCCATCCCAACCTGAATTAGTATGACCTGTTCAAGGCGCGGTACCCAAGTGGTAAGGGAGAGGTCTGCAAAACCTTTATGCGTCGGTTCGATCCCGACCCGCGCCTCCAAATCTTTCCGAAAAATTAGCTACATTAGAGCCCACTTACAGACGCGCGAGCTCGCGTCGGGTGGGATTGTTCAGCTTCGCATCCGTCGCCCATAGTCCGGCGCTCGGGGTGCTGATGTAGAAAACCTCTTCGCCATCCGGCATGGTGTTCCAGCCTTCTTTCATCTTTGCGGGATCGTACCGCCTCAGTGCCTCGTTGAGCTCCGCATATTCATAGCCGACCGCTTCGATCTCCTCGCGGGTGAGATGGCCGGGAGCGTATGTGATCGTGAATCGGCCTTCGCTCGAACCGTGAATGAGGTGGGCGACGCCATGCGGGATTGCCTGCATATCCGCTTCGGTCTTGTAGAGGCGCAGAGTGCGTTCAGTCCCCTTGTATCCATACTTGCGGATCAGTGCATCGACTTCGGGTTGCTCGCCGAACCTCTCCACTCCGGGAGCGATGATCAACAACTCGCCACCATCGGCAATCGCCATGCGCGTGCGATATACCGCCTTGTTCGCCACCCAAGTGGCGTGGAATTCGTCCGGCTGCATTACGGCGACTATCTTTCTGAGAGGCTTCTCAAAGACTGTGATGTTCTGCTTGCGCGACCGCTTTGCCGCTTCGAGGTAGGTTTCGAAGTCGTCGCCTATGTATAGCCCGCTGGTGACGAGATGGCTATTCGCATCGCGCTGCATGACGACCTGGAAATAGACGTCGGGGAGATGTTTTAACATCGCATCTTCTGCGTAGTTGTAGCAGGCGCGCAGCGGCGTTACGAGACAACCGAGATTATTTTCGATTCCGTAGATGGCAGCGGCGATGTGCGACGCACCGATGGTTTCTTTTCCTCCCAGACCGATGAAGTAGTTCTTGTTGTGGTTGGCAAAGCCGAGCACCTCGTGGGGAACCACGTGCCCGACGTTCACGATCAGGTCCCATGGTTCGTTCATTAATGTAGAGTTCAGGTCGACTGGGATGGGCCAGCCCGCAACGCCGCCTGTGGTTTCGCTCACGAGCGAAGCCGGTATTGTGCCGACATGCGAAACGCCGTCACGCCAGTCGTGGGGCAGAATGATCTCATTTGGGATCGAGCCAAACATCCATTTGTTCTCGGCCTCAGTGTGTGGAATATGCTGACCCAGGGTTGGGATGACGCGCACGTGGGCTTGCGGTTCGCGCGCCATGATTTCCTGGTAAATCCACTCCGTTACTTTGCCCACTCCAGAGTGCGCTCGCGTGAGATCCGGAGGCAGCAGGAGTACCCGCTTTAGTTTCGGAGCGATGCGCGTCTGCGCCTCATCTATGAGCCTCACCGCTGCGGCTTTGATTTCACTTTCCGGAATTGCGTCGGCTTCGATTTTGAACCACGGCATTGTTTTTCCTTCGCGTTGGAAGAGCACGCTGAGTGCGGATTACTGATTGACGCCGCTGGCCAGAAACCCTCCATCTACGACGAGGGTCTGACCGGTGACGAACGACGCAGCATCGGAGGACAGGAAGATGGCCGCTCCAACAAGTTCTTCTGTGTTGCCGAAGCGGCCCATTGGTGTACGCATGAGCAGCTCCTGGCCTCGCGGTGTGTTGTCGAGCAGGTCTGCGTTCAGGGCAGTGCGGAAGACTCCGGGAGCGATGGCGTTTACCACTACGCCCTTCTTCGACCACTCTACTGCGAGTGAGCGGGTGAGAGAGACTACGCCCGCCTTGCTGGCAGCGTAGGCGGCCACTTCGCTAAGTGCGACGAAGCTGTTTAGAGAGGCGATATTAACGATACGGCCGTAGCCGCGTTCGAGCATGTGCTTTCCGAAAATCTGGCAGGCGCGCAGCGTTCCGGTAAGGTTCGTGTCGATGATCTCGGTCCACTGTTCTTCGGGCATGGTGAGTGTGGGCGCGCGCTTGATTTTCCCGGCGCTGTTGATCAGGATGTCGACTTTACCGAAGCGGTCGATTGCTGCGGCCAATAGATTCTCGAGCGAAGCTCGATCGCCGAGATCTGAGCAGAGGCGCAGTGTCCGGCGGCCGCGACGCTCGATTTCGGAGGCTGTCTCGTCGACATTTTCCTGTCGGCGCGCGGAGGCTATGACGTCGGCGCCGGCATCTGCCAGGCCTAAGCTCAGGGCGCGCCCGATTCCGGAGGTGCCTCCGATTACGACTGCTGTTTTGCCTTCGAGGCTGAGCGGGGCGTACGGCATACTGTGTCCTTTTTTATTGCTGCTCGCCGAGAAAAACCGGCGCTATGTGGCGATTGTAGAGGTTTTCCATGACATTCCTGGCGATGACGGCTTCGTTGGCTTCGAGCAGATCGAGGTAGCGGCGCCCCATTTTTGCGGCGATCTTGAAACCTACGTGCAGGAGCTGCCGGAAGCCTGGGTTGTAGGCCGGGTCGGTTGGATTATGGCGCAAGGCGGCGGTGAACTGCTGCGATGTCCATTCCGCTACGGTGCCGGGCGTGGGAAGCTGGTCTGGGTTGATATCGATGACCGTCGCGTAGGGCGCGCAGAGTTCCGCGCGGTGTGCATACGCCTCGGCGTATATCTCTTTGGCCAGCGCAAGGGCCGAGCCTCCGGCTTCGGCGAGGCCGATAATCTCTTCGAGCCATGTGGTTCCGGCGGTCTTAAGGTGCACGCCAGTGTTGAACTTCTTCATGGACTGGTGAATGGATGGGTAGATCGAGAATTTGTCGCTGCCGGAATGCACGCTTAACTTCAGGTTTGCCGGCAACCCGTAGTGCGCGATGGCATGCCGGATGGCAGCCATGTCGAGCGCCATTTCGAGGGAGAATTGAGTTACGTCGCCTGCGTAGTCGACTCCTTTGTTGAAGCGTCCGCTAAATTTTGGCGCGATGGTCTGAATCGGAATTCCTTCATCGGCGATAGCCGCGAGGATGATCAGGAGCTCTGCCGGTGTTTGCGCTACGTCGGTCTCGTCCATGGAGACTTCCGCGATGAAGCTCCCCTTCCCTTTTGCGGATTCGACTTTGCGGTAGACTTTGCCTGCTTCCTGTACGGCAAAGAGAAACTTTTCGGCGGTTCGGCAAAGCTGATCTGGCGTGACGGCTATGATTTCGTCTGTGCCTTTCAGGTGGACGGTGCCGATGAGTTCGCTGTGGGTTTTTACAAAGGCTTCGATAGCGGGCTGTTCGGCAGGCTTGCCGATGAAATCCGCAACGTCGATGGTATAGAAGTCGCAGGGCGCGAGGAAGCGGTCGACCGTGCCGAGATTGATGTGGTCGGCGTCGCAGAAGTATGGCTTCGTCCATCGGAGCGCCTGAACCGCGGCGTCGGCAGCCTGGCGCGTGGAAGATGGTTCGGATCCGATGATGGTGTGCTCGCGATTGGATTTGTTCCAGACGGGAGTGACTTCGATTCCGTGTTTGGACGCGAGGATGCAGGCTTCGAGCTGGGCTTTGGCCTGATGCGCGAAGCGGTCGCCTACTCCGAGGGAGAATTTACCGAGTGTGATCATGGCTCCTTTAATTATGTGGTGCGGCGAACTACGTTATTGGCGCCGCGATGCTGAAAGTTAACCCTCATGCGGCCATTTCAACTCTTCGCAGATTTGGCGCGAGTAAAGTCATGAGGACAAGTGCGAGAAGGTAGACGCTGGATGCGATCACAAAGAGGCTACTGTAGCTATGCGTTCGCTGAAGGACGTGGCCTGCGTAGAAGGCGATGAGCGCGCCCCCCACCGCACCGGCCATGCTTCCGATGCCGGTGACCGAGCCGACGGCGGTGCGCGGAAACATATCCGAGACGGTTGTGAATAGATTAGCCGACCAGCCCTGATGCGCTCCGGCAGCCACGCCCAGCAGGCCGATTGCAGCCCACTCGGAATGCAGATGCCCGAGGGTGAAGACTGGAACGACGAGGCAGGCGCAGAAGAGCATGGCGGAGAGGCGCGCTCCGGACGGTGTGAACCCGAACTTGCGGAAAGGCGCGGGCAGCCATCCTCCGCCGATGCTGCCTATGGCAGACATGTTGTAGACGAGGATGATCGGCAGACCCAGGTGCGAAAGATTGAGATGGAACTTCGAGCTGAAATACGACGGGAGCCAGAAGAGATAGAACCACCAGATGGGGTCGGTGAGAAATTTGGCGACGGAGAAAGCCCACGTCTGGCGGTACCCGAGCAGTCTGATCCAGGGCGTGCTGGGGCCCATTTGGGTTGCGGCTTCTTTATAGATGTGGCGCAGCTCTGCGCCGGTAAGCGTAGGGTGATCGGTTGGCTTGCGGTAGTTCTTCCACCACCAGAGAATCCAAAGGGCGCTGAAAATGCCGGTGGTCAGGAAGGCCGCGCGCCAGCCGAAACGGATGGTCACCCAGGGCACGATGAGCGGAGCGAGAATGGCTCCTACATTCGCGCCGGAGTTGAAGATGCCTGTGGCCAGCGAGCGCTCGCTTTGCGGAAACCATTCGGCGATGGTCTTGATGGCGGCAGGAAAGTTGCCGGATTCGCCGATGCCGAGGAAGAAACGCGCAATGCCGAATTCAAACGCGGTGTTGGCGAGAGCGTGGCCCATTGCCGAGAGGCTCCAGATGCCCATGATGAGGATGTAGCCGATGCGCGTGCCGATCTTGTCGACCAGGCGCCCGGCTACGAGCAGTCCGATGGCGTATGCGGCCTGAAATGCATCGACGATGTAACCATAGTTGATTTCAGTGAGGCCAATAGTGTGCTGGAGCGTGGGCTTCAGCAGCGCGATGACCTGACGATCCATGTAGTTGATGGAGGTTGCGAAGAAGAGCATGGCGCAGATGGTCCAGCGCACATTGCCGAGGCGGGAGCTGCTGAAGCCGCTTTCTTCCTGCTCCGTTTCGGTGGTGATGGGGTTCATGCCTGTCCTGATCGCGGTTGTCGGAACATCTCAGAGCTTATACGCGTTGCGAACCAAGTTGTAGGCGAGATCGCGCGCGACCTCTAAGGCTTCGTCCTCATCGATGCGGTGCTCGGCCACGAGCTTTGCCAGATACCCGCAGTCCATGCGACGGGCTACATCGTGCCTTGCCGGGATGGAGAGGAATGCCCGCGTGTCGTCGTTGAATCCTACGGTGTTGTAGAAGCCGGCGGTTTCCGTCGTCGTTTCGCGGAAGCGCTGCATTCCTTCGGGGCTATCGTAGAACCACCAGGGCGGCCCGAGGCGCAGGCAGGGGTAGTGTCCCGCGAGCGGTGCGAGTTCACGGCTGTAGGCGGACTCGTCGAGGGTGAAGAGAATAACGGTCAGCTTCGGTTCGTTGCCATAGCGGTCTAGCAGCGGGCGGAGAGCGTGGACGTAGTCGGTTGGAGTGGGGATATCCGCGCCAGTGTCGCGTCCGTAGCGCTCGTATACCTGCTGGTTGTGATTGCGGAAGCTGCCGGGATGAATCTGCATGACGAGGCCGTCGCTGACGCTCATGCCTGCCATCTCGGTGAGCATCTGGGCGCGGAACAGCTCACGCTGCTCGGCGCTGGCGCTGCCGTTGATGATTGATGCGTATAGAGTTTCAGCCTCTTCGCGGGAGAGATTCGCGGTTCGAGCGGTCGGATGGCCGTGGTCGGTTGCTGTGCAGCCGAGCTGTTTGAAGCGTGCCCGCGACTTTTCGAGTGCGCGCAGGTAGCCGGTCCAGTGGGCTACGTCTTCTCCTGTTTGTTCACCGAACTTTGCGATGTTTTCGCGGAAGCCTGCGAAGTCCGGATCGACGACTGGGTCGGGTCGGAAGGTGGGCAGGATGTGCGCGTTCCATGACGAATCTTTGATGGCCTGATGATCGTTGAGCGAATCGAGAGGCGAGTCAGTGGTTGCGAGCACCTCGATATTGAAGCGGTCGTAGAGGGCGCGCGGCAGAAACTCCGGCGTTTGGAGTTTGTCGGCGATGGTGTCGTAGTAGTGATCCGCGTTTTTTGCGGACAGACGTTCGTCGAGGCCGAAGAGTTCCTGGAAGGCATAGTCGAGCCAGATGCGGGTGGGCGTTCCGCGGAACAGATAGTAGTGTTCGGCGAATATGCGCCATACTCTGCGCGGATTTTTAAGTTCAGATACTCCTATTTCGAGGTCGTCGAGCGAAACGCCCTGGCTGTAAAGCATCCGGTAGACGTAATGGTCGGGTTGCACGAAGAGCGTGGCCGGATCGGGGAATGGCTGGTTATGCGCGAACCATGCAGCCTGCGTATGACCGTGCGGACTGACGATGGGCAGATCCTTTACCGTGGCGTAGAGCCGCCTTGCGATGGCTCGCGTTGCGGGGTCAGCGGGGAACAGCCGGTCTTCGTGAAGGAGTTTCACGCTTTTTTTATCTTAACCCCTACCTCCCTTCTTGTGGTTGCAGCTCATTCATTCTATTGAGCTTTCATAAAATCGCTGTTTGGCTAGTTCATTGATTCTATTGAGTTTTCTTGCTCAGGCGGTTCCGCTTGTTCATTGATTCTATTGGAGCTTCATAGAAATTCAACGGTCACGCCGACTCGCCAGCTCGATTGCGGCGTATGCCCCCACCCCCCTTTTTCTTCTGCGATTTCTTCGTACATCATTCATTCTGCTGGCTTTTCATAACAGGCGAGATTTCATAACTCATTGATTTCACTGGATTTTCTTGTTTTTGATATCCCTCTACTTCATTGATTTCATTGGAGTTTCATAGGGATTCGTTGATCGGACACGTGCAACACGTAATGCAAAGCAAAAAGGACCGCTTCGACGCGGCCCCCTCTGAGGCCTCTTTTGGGCCTATTTCTATTTTACCAGCCTGGGGAAAAGAAATCGGCTATTTCCAGGTGCCGGGATAGCCTTTGCAATGAGCGGTTTGCTGGGAATTCCGGCAGTTTGGGGGTTGACAGGTCACTTAGGGAGTTGTTTCGACGGGGGTGATCTCGGATGTGGTTGGTCTGAACTGAAATCGCAGGATCCACGTGCTGGAGACGGCTTGACCATTCGCTTGCGGGGGCTTGAACTTCCAGTTCCGCGCTGCCTGCATAGCCAGGTTGGCGAAATACTTACTTGGCCCAGGCGAGTCAAAAGTCGCACTCGAAACATTGCCGCCTGGATCGACCGCGAGGCGTATCCTGACCGCGACCGTACCCCTAATGGTCATGCTCGCGGTCTGCGGAACGTTGGGCTGAACTCGCTGAGCGACTGCACCCTTTACAGGCAGACCGTTGGAGGTTTGAGTTTTCGGGACTGGAGATTGGGGCGGTGGCGCGGCGGGCTCAGGCACAGGTTCAGGCGCAGCTTGCTGTGTTGCGGTTGGCGGCGATGGCCGAGTCTGGTGAGATCGCAAATATAGAAACGCAATTACCGCGAACAGCACGAGCGCTGCAGCAATGAATGCCGGTACGCGCAGCCTGGTAGGTCCCTTTCCGATTTCTGTCGCCGGCTTTAGGCTATCGGTTTTGCCGGCCGGGTTTGGGGCAGCCAGGACAGGTCCGAGACGAGCCTTGACCTCGCTCAGGGCGCATCGGCGCGCGGGATCCAACCGGAGACATTCCTGCGCAATATCGGCGAAGGGTTGTGGAATGGATCCCGGCACCACCGGCTCTCTATTTGCTGATCTTTCCCAAACCGGCGGACGCTGGGTAAGGGTTTCTACCAAGGTGACGCCGAGCGACCAGATATCCGCAGCCGGGGAGATAGTTCCGTCGGCGACTTCAGGTGCGTCATAAACGGTTAGCGTCGCAGCGTGTCTGACAGGCTTGCCTGCGACCTGAAGGCTGTCCCCGGAAAGTTTCACCTGATTGTCGACGTCCAAAATGTTCGATGGTTTAAGGTGACCGTGAACGAAACCTTTCCCGTGAAGATAGGACAACGCGTCTAGGATTGGGCCGAGCATCTCTTCGGCCTCGCCTGGGGTGAGTGGCCGTTCCGGAATGATCTCTGCGAGGACTTCCTCGGCATATTCCATCACGGCGTAGAGCAGCACGGAGGTGTCGATCTGGCACCGTCCAGCATGAAACAGGCGCATCAGGTGCGGATCAGAGAGGTCCTTTGTCGCCGCCCATCCAGCGATGCGCGCGTGTGCGTCCCCGGCATCAGCCGGAATGAGCTTGATGGTGGCTTTCCGCGGTCGAGGTCCCTGCAGTTCCGTGAGGAAGACGTCACTCCGTCCAGAGCTCCCTAACCATTGGAGAAGGGTAAATCTTCCGTCGACGACGCGTCCTACCCAGTCGCTGCGTATTGGCGCTGTGGCCATGGCCTAACCATTCTATCCGAGCACGGTACTACTACCGGACATTGATTCGGCTGTTTTTCTTTGACCATCCCGGTCACACCATCGCGGCGCAGATGGCGCAGATGCTTTCACCAAACTTTGCGGCTTTTTCGGGGCCGATGCCGTTGACTTCGAGCAGATCTTCCATCGTCGTGGGCCGGTCGAGGACGATGGCGCGGAGGGTCTTGTCTCCGAAGATGCGGAAGGGTGGGAATTTGTACTTCTTTGCCTCTTCGAGACGCCAGGCCTTCAATTTCTTTTCGAGATCGAGTTCGGACGGGTTCAGTTCTGGTTCTGATTGAGCGGTGCTGCGTTCGCCGGACTTCGCGGCTTTGGACTTGCTGGCCTTTGACCTGCTGAAGGGGGTCGCGCGCTTTTTGGGAGCGGTTGAATCGGCCGCGTCCGGAATGAAGAGTCGCAGATTGGTGGCGTTGAAGAGCTCTTCGCCTTCGTCGGTGAGACTTACTTTGCGGTAGGCGACGGTGCGGCCATCCTTCTCGAACTGTGCATCTTCGAGGCTGGCATAGCCGCCGACGGTCATGGATACGAGTATGGCCTCGAACTCGTCGCGCGGCATTTGGTCGCGGGGGAAGAGCTGTTTGTGGACCTTCCCTGTCGACATTCCCTGCACGGAGCGCAGGGCGCGCGCGATGGAAAGCACGGTTTGCTTTTCAGAATCTGTTAACGGACGGAAGACCTGCGCGATGGCGTCTGCCGGCGCGCAGAAATCGCAGAGTCCGCAGCGGCGGATGGCGTCGTCGATGTCGCCGAAGTGCTCGACGAGCGCGCCCATGCGGCAGCGTCCGCCCTCGGCGAAGCGCATGACCTTTTCCAACTGCTCCTGGCGCAGACTGCTCTGCATGGCGTAGGGAGCGCGCCATTCACGGCTGCCGGCGGTTACGTTGCCGTCGTAGTCGATGGATGCTCCGCCGTGCGCGGCTAGTTTGTCGAGCGCCCTTGAGAAAACTTCAGCATCCATCTCGAGGTCGTCTCGCAGGTCGTCCATGTGGCGTGGGCCGCGTTTGGAGATCGCGGCGAGTTTGCGGACGATGCGATCGAGGATGGCGAGATCGGGGTAGTCGCGCTGATGGAAGAAGTCGTGCGTGCGCCGGTCGGCGTAGGAGTGCATCAGAATGGCGCGGCTGGGTTTGCCGTCGCGGCCGGCGCGGCCTATCTCCTGGTAATAGCCTTCGAGGGTGCCGGGCAGCGCGGTGTGGATTACCGTACGCACGTCGGCCTTGTCGATGCCCATTCCGAAGGCGATGGTGGCGACGACCGCTTCGAGGCGTCCTTCGAGAAACTCGCGCTGGACGCGCTCACGGGTCTGCGGGTCGAGTCCGGCATGATAGGTGGCGCTGGGAAAGGCGCTGGCCAAGTCGGCAGCCGTTGCCTCAGCCTCTTTGCGCGTGGGTGCGTAGACG
Organism: uncultured Acidobacteriaceae bacterium; assembly: GCA_963743135.1. Classification (GTDB taxonomy): domain Bacteria; phylum Acidobacteriota; class Terriglobia; order Terriglobales; family Acidobacteriaceae; genus Silvibacterium. The sequence goes on along the minus strand of CAVUON010000004.1, from coordinate 210,435 downwards.
ATGGCTGGGCGGCGCTCGCGTGTTCGGAGGAGCTCGAGGGTGAACTGTGCGCGGCGCGGCTTTGAGACTTCGACGGACTCGATGGCGATATTGTTGCGGCGGAAGCCGTGAATGAAGCGCGCGGCACGGACGAGGCCGAGTTGCTCGATGATGTCGTTTTGCACGACGGGCGTGGCGGTTGCGGTGAGTGCGATGACGGGCGCGGGCCGCAGAACGGTAATGTGCTGGCTAAGCATCCGGTAGTCGGGTCGAAAATCGTGTCCCCATTGCGAGATGCAGTGGGCCTCGTCGATAGCGATGAGCGAGGGCTTACGCTTGGCGAGCATTTCGACAAAACCGGGAACACGCAATCGCTCCGGCGCGAGGAAGAAAAATTGCAAATTGCCGTCGAGATATTCGCGGCAGACTTCGCGCGAGGCAGTGCGGTCCATCCCGGAATGAATGCGGCCGACGCGCAGGCCGAGCGCGGCGAGCTTGGCGAACTGGTCTTCCATGAGCGCGATGAGCGGGCTGATGACTAAGGCGGTTCCTCCGCGCACGATGGCGGGCAGCTGATAGCAGAGAGACTTGCCCGAACCTGTGGGCATGACGAGCAGAACGTCGCGTCCGGCGATGGCGGTTTCGCAGACCTCCTGCTGGTTTAGGCGGAAGGCTGGGAATCCGAAGATGGTTGCGAGGATTTTGGAGGGGCTCGTCAGCGATTGAGCGGAGGGGGTCATTGGGGGGCTGTTTGAGTTTACCGTGCTTCAGGCGACTTCGTTCTCACGGTGATTTTGCGGTTTGGAACTTTGGAGAAGGAGCGGGGATATGGCGGACATTTGCGGATCCCACCCTTCGCGCAAAGGTCCGCGCGAAGGATGGGGCACCCAAATTTTGTGCGAGACGAGTGTGGGCTGCACAGCAAAAAAACGTCCCCCGAGTGAGGGGTCAATCTGCCTTGGTTCTCTCGTTGTGTGAGAGCTTTTGAAGCGACCTTATTGGTTATTGTTATGTTGAACCGGTGGCTGCGACACCAGACTGCAGTTCAGCCTGTAAGAGCGGCGGAATCCGAACTCTCAGCCGGGGTGAGTTCCTGTTCTGTCTGCAGAACGTATGCGGCCTTGTCACTCGCGGTCATTTCACGGGAAACCTGATTGCGGCGGCGCGGGTTGGGCAACATGCGGGGCTGCGCGCTATCGAGCAGTTCAATCAAATCCTCAATCGTTATGCTTTGAAGAAAGAGGAACAGACGCCGGTCAACGATCTCCATCGCTTCACCGGTGCCATCGACGCTTAGCAGTGCAGGAACGATCAGCGCTTCCCGCTGCACGTCGCCAATCCGCACGAGGGCTGCCTTGAGCCGCGATGGATCCAGTTCGATGGGGATTGGATTTGGATATTCCTCGAAGTCCTGCACCAGGCTGGCAAGCTCGAGCTTATGGACGCCCTGATGTGCGGCAGCATGGAATTGCTGAAACAAATAATGCGCAATGTCTATCTGCATAGGGGACACCTTACTGCTCGGCAGCTCGATGTATTGAGGATTTCCGTTCCGATCCAGCCGCACTTCGCCCCCATCCGCATAGGGTTGGTTGGTTTCGGGGTTGATCGAGGTCCGAAGATAGTTGCTTTCTATAGCATCCGGGTCGGGTACAAACTTCGGATTGATCCCAAGTCTAGTCGTAGGCTGAAGTGCCAGATATCCCACATAAGTGTCGCGTTCAGCGAAGAGCGCCTGGAGTTTGGTGGTGAGCCCGCGCCGGAACCGGCCAAGCACCATCCTCTGAATGGCTGAGACAGACGAGTCTAATCCTGCCGGGCCCACAGAATCGTCTTTGACCAGTGAGCCGTCCACGAGAGCGCGAAAGAGCGAAATATCTCCGGCTGCTACGTCGATGAACTCCTTAAGATTCTGCATGCCTGCACCCAGTTCACGGACGTTGGCAGACCACTGGGCGGCTGCCTTCCGAAGCTCCTCTTCGGACCACGTGGGTACTTGCAGATACCTGAACTTGCCGGCCAACGCGGGCTCCAGCTCTTCGAGGTAGTCTTCGTTGGGCCATGAGCCGACGACCACGATGCGCATGCCCGGCCGGTCCGCAAAGGTTGTCAGGTCAAACAGAAGTGTTCGCTTGGTCCCGCTGTCGAGCAGTTGAAAGTTGTTGAGCACAATCCACGGCAGGTTTTTGATGCGGGAGATCAAGAGCGCAACCTCTGAGGGGTTCTTGAGGTCCACGGTGACGGGCTGCATTGTCTGCTCCAGACCTCCCTCGGCGTTGGCCTCCGCTCCCAAGGTGGGGATACCCAGCTTTACAGTCGTCGAAGCCTTGCCACTCCTCTTCTTCTCCACCAGAACTGCGTATCCCAGGCTCGACAGGACCACCCGGTAAATCTGTGCTCGCTTGAAGTCGGGACGGCACTCGATGAAGATCGAATCGCCGGGAAGCTGCCGCGTGAGCAGCATTGTCTTCCCTGATGCGAAGGGCCGTAGAGTACCAGGTTGTCACCCCGCGCCAGAGCGGCTGCGAGGGACGCTTCAATCCCGGGACGTGAAACGTAGGTCAAATCCCTGACGTTTTCGGTTGAACCTCGGGGAGTTGAACCCCGGGGAAACGCATCTGGCTTGCTTGAGGCTTTGCGAAATGGCCAAACCATGGTCGTGCCTCCCATCGTGCATGTTGCTGGCGTCCATGTCGCGGAGAGGTTGAGCAGTAGATTGCCGGCGAGAACATTGCGTCACATGGCGAACCAAGGGTAACGCACCAGGCAGGCAGCGTCATCCCTTTTCTAATGGCCTGGAACTTTGGAGAAGCAGCAGGGATAGGGTCGACAATCGCTGATCCCACGCTTCGCGCAAAAGTCCGCGCGAAGGATGGGGGCACCGAAGTTTTGGGCGAGACGGAAGAGTGCGGGCTGCAAACAGCAAAAAAACGGCCCCTCGAGTGAGGGGCCAATCTGCCTTGGTTCTCTCGTTGTGTGAGAGCTTTTGAAGCGACCTTTATTGATTATTGTTATGTTGAACCGATGGCTGCGACGCAGCACCCTGAGGGGAGGGCTGCGCGGAAGACTGCTGCGTCGCACCGATCGGCGAACTGCCATCTGATGATGACGAGTTCAAGGCCGCTAAACTGTTTTGCATAAGCGCCACGCGCACTACGCTGCCGTGCGCGGCGGTTTCTGAATCATCCATGGGGGCGTTGCCCATCGCTACCTGATGAATGCGATAGACCGGAACCTGATGCTCAGCCAGATAACGAACGACTGCATCGGCCATGTGCTGCGAATTCTGAATGCCTGCCTGTCCGCGGGAGTGCGAATAGCCGGTAACTTCTACGATGTACCCCTTCTGTCCCTGAAGCTGAGAAGCGATCTGGGAGAGGGCATCCTGCGCTTTGCTGTTCAGCGTGGTTTGGCCGGGGCGGAAGCGAATTTCAGTGTTGTTGACCAGCTTGTACTGATCGAGGTTGGTAACGGTGGTGTTTAACTGCGCGGTCTGCGTGCTTGCCTGCTGGGCCGTCTGATTTGCCTGATTGGCAGTGTTATTCGCAGAAACTGCAGTCTGGTTCGCCTGATCGGCTGTGGACTGCGCCTTGTGAATTCCGGCCTGGGCGCGGGAGTCTACGTCCTTGATGTCGTTGGCGTTCTTTGCCTGGAGTTGGTCGAGCTCGTTCAGGCGATCCTTGACCGGATCAAGCTGCCGGTTGACCCACTTTTTGCGGGCGAACGGGTTCATGTGACCCCAGAAGCCCTCATTTGACTTTACCGGGAGCGGCTGGCCAGTAGCGTAGGTGCTGTTATCGTTCGCATTGGCGCCGGTGGATGCTCCGGTCTGTACTTGAGGTGGATTAGACTGAGGTGGATTTGATTGCTGCGCAAATGATGGCATCCCCAAGGCCGCTGCAAGAGGCAGCGCCAAAATCACCGAGGATGTATGAAGAAGATCCATTTTGCTTTTATGTCCTGTCATTTATCTGCATTCCTTCGATATGGTCTTGATTACCCACACACTCCGGAAGCTGCGCAGCATCCTGTACGCCTCCAGTAGAGCAGGTTGGGTGCCAAACAGCGGCGATCTCTTTAGAATCCTCTAAGTTATTTAGAATGAATTAAAAACGAGGATGGAGAGGTGTCCGCAAACGGCGATGAAAAGCGTGTAAATATTGCCACAATGAACTTTTGGCCGGTTGGGCCGGAAAAATGTTCCTAGTGGATGCGTTTTCAGCCGGACTTAGCGGGGAGTTTGGGAGGCCAGGACCTGGGCCAGATGGAGGGTTTGGCGGGATGAATTCTGGACGATCTGCTCCCGGCAGCTGAAGCCGTCCATGACCAGAATTGCCCGGGGGTCGGCCTGGCGGATGGCGGGCAAGAGGACGCGTTCGGCCAGCGTCTGGGAGACTTCAAATTTCTCGCGTTCGAAGCCGAAGGGACCGGCCATACCGCAGCAGCCGGAATCGAGCAATTGCACCTCGGCTCCGGTGCGCCGGAGGAGTTCGACCTCGGAGCTCATCTTCATCAGCGATTTCTGGTGGCAGTGCCCGTGCAGGATGATGCTTTGGCCGGGGAGGCTGGGCGGCTGATATTCGGGCGCGTACCTGGCGAGGAAATCGCTGAGGAGAAAGGTTTGCTCGCGCAGGCTGGCGGCGCGATGATCGTGCGGGAAGAAGTTCCTGAGTTCGTCGCGGAAGACACTGGCGCAGGACGGCTCGAGAAAGACGATGGGCAGGCCGGCGTCGATCTCCGGAGCCAGTGTTTTCAGGATGCGCTCGAGATAGCGGCGCGCCTGGGGCAGGAACCCGAAGTCGTAGAGCGGGCGTCCGCAGCAGAGATGCTCGCGCGGAACCTTTACGTCGAATCCGGCGGTTCCGAGGACGGTTTGTGCGGCGGCCAGAGTCTGCGGGTGATAGTAGTTGTTCCAGGTGTCGGGCCAGAGCAGGACTGACTTCTCCCCGTGGCTGGATGGTCGGCCTTGCCGGCTCTGGAAGCTGCGTGCTGCGAACTGCGGAAGGCGGCGTTGGGGTGCGACCCTAAGAACGGCCTTGAGGGCGTGGCTGAGGCCGGGCAGTTGCAGCGGGAGGTTGGCGAGGCGCGGTGTGAGAGCGGGGATAGCCGATGCCAGATGTGCCCACTTGTCCATGAATCCAAAGGCATAGTCGCGCAGATGACGGCGGTGGTCGCGGTAGTAGTGGGCGAGAAACTCGGCCTTGTAGGTGGCGACGTCCACATTCACCGGGCACTCGGTTTTGCAGGCCTTGCAGGAAAGGCACAGGTCGAGCGCTTCTTTAACGGCCTCACTCGCCCACTCGCGGTCCAGGACGTTCCCTTCGAGCATCTCCCAGAGGAGATGGGCGCGTCCTCGGGTGGAGTGTTTCTCTTCGCCGGTGGCCATGTAGCTGGGGCACATGGTTCCTGCATCCTGCTTGCGGCATGCGCCTACACCCACGCAGCGCAGAGTGGCTTCGGAGAGCGAGCCTTTGTCGTCGGGATACTGGAAGAATGTATCTTCCCGGTGCGACTTGTATCCCGCTCCGAGGCGCAGGTTGTCGGTGGGCCCGTAGATTTCGACGGGCCCGGAGAGCTTGCCGGGGTTCATGCGGTTTTGCGGGTCCCATAGGGCCTTGAATTCGCGGAAGGCCTGGATCAGTTCCGGTCCGAACATTTTGGGGAGCAGAGCAGAGCGGGCTTGACCGTCTCCATGTTCTCCGGAGAATGAGCCTCCGTGCGCGACGACGATATCGGCTGCGCGGTCGATGAATTCACGGTATTTCGCGATGCCTTCAGCGCTCTCCAGATCGAAGTTGATGCGGAGATGGACGCAGCCCTGCCCGTAGTGGCCGTACATCGGACTGCGATAGCCGTATTCGCCCATGAGCGCGAAGAGCTGCCGCAGATAAGAGCCGAGCTTTTCGGGCGGAACGGCCGAGTCCTCCCACCCTTCCCATCCGTGCGGCTCGCCTGGGACAAAAACGGTTGCGCCCAACGCGGATTCGCGCACGTGCCAGATGCGCTTCGCATCGTCTTCGGAATAAAGCTTTACGGAAGGGTGCGCCGGGAGGGACAGTTCGGCCTCGCAGAATTGCTTCGCCTGCTGTTCGGCTTCTTCGGCTGTCCAGCCGCCAAACTCCACGAGCAGGTAACCTTTTCCCGGAGGAAGCAGTGCGATTTCTTCTTCAGCCAATTTCTTACGGCGCATGAAATCCGTAAGCATCGCATCGAAACCTTCGAGGCCTATGGGCTTGTATTCAAGAATGGCGGGAACATTGTCTGCGGCGATGAAAGCATCGGCGAATCCAGCAACGACGAGGCGGCGGTGGGGCGGGCTGGGCATCAGCTCCAGCTCGGCAGAGAGAATGGTGACACATGTGCCTTCGCTGCCTACCAGCGCGCGAGCTACATGGAATCCGCTTTCGGGAAGAAGCCAATCAAGGTTGTAACCGGACACACGGCGGGGAATTTTGGGAAAACGTTCCCGGATGAGCGGAGCATAACGGTCGCGAAGGCCGGCGAGGCCGGAGTAGATCTGCGCACGGCGGTCTCCCAGGGCGACGATGCGCGCGAACTCATCCTGGCTGGTCGCTCCGACCTTCATGCGAGTTCCGTCGTAGAGCAGCACATCGAGCGAGCGAATATTGTCGACCGTCTTTCCGCCCATTAGAGCGTGCGTTCCACAGGAGTTGTTGCCGATCATGCCGCCGATGGTGCAGCGCGAGTGCGTGGCGGGGTCGGGTGCGAAGGTGAGGTGGTGCTTCTCCGCAGCTTCGCGCACGCGATCGAGCACAATGCCAGGCTCAACGCTCGCCAGTTTCCTGTCTGGGTCGAGCGAGTGGATGGACCGCATGTACTTTGAAAAATCCAGCACCACAGCTACGTTGCAGCATTGCCCTGCGAGGCTGGTACCTCCGCCGCGCGAGAGGACCGGCGCTCCGAATTCGCGGCAGACGGCGATGGCCGCTTCCACGTCCGCAGCGCTGCGTGGAATTACAACTCCGATTGGAACCTGGCGGTAATTCGATGCATCAGTTGTGTAGAGGGCGCGAGAGCCTGAGTCGAAGCGGACCTCTCCGCGGACTGCAGCAGCGAGGCGCGTTTCAAGCTCTCGCGATGCCTGGAAACCCTCGTGCGGATGGGATGCGCTGCCGATGATATTGAAAGGAGAATCCAAGACATTCCTAGTGTGCGGAAAATTTTGAAGAATTGCCAGTGCAATGAGTTTGCGGGATGGAGGGTGCCGGTTACTTCGGACACCGGGCACATGGCAACTTTGTAAACCAAGTATTACGGAGAGCATCCTTTTCAATTGCGCGGGGTTCCCACCTAGTAGAACTAGTAGAAGTAGAAGTGCCCAGTCTGGTTCAGAGAGGTCAACATTTCGATGACATTTCACAGACTCCCTCTTCTAAGCTGGTATAAATTCTCTTCTAAGCTGGTATAAACTCAAAAGATTCCGTTCACTTGCTGGTAAGTTACAAATACAATCAAATTACTTGCGTGACATCGCGGAACCGACCGATGAGTCGCAGACGACTTGAACAAACTGTTAGCCTTTGACCCCCAAAAGATGTTCGGCAGTTTTGATTGTTAATTCGTTGACAAAACAAATTAGAGAACAGGACATTTTTGACAGTGCATGGCTACACCAGAGATCTTTACTTCTGATATTTCCTACCGGGAAGAACATTTTCGCGCTGACGAATTTGATGAGTCAGCCGTAGCGGCATCGCTTGAGGCCATTCACTCAGGGTTGCCGATTGCTTCTCTCCGATATCGAGTCCTGAAGCCGCTCCTGGACCTGCTGATTGTATTTCTGGCATTCCCGGTTGCGCTTCCGCTCGGGATAATTCTTGCGGCTCTGATCCGTCTTACTTCCAGGGGATCGGTTCTTTACCGCCATCGCCGCATCGGACAATTTCAGCAGCCCCTCTACGTCTGGAAGTTTCGGACGATGTATGAAGACAGCGATCACCTTCTGGAACAGCACCTCAGCTCTAACGCGGAGGCGCGCCATGAATGGACACGGGCGCAGAAGCTGCGAGAGGATCCCCGCGTGACTCCGATCGGACGGCTGCTTCGTAAAACCAGCATGGATGAGATTCCTCAGTTGCTGAATGTGCTGGCCGGCGACATGAGTATTGTTGGGCCGCGCCCGATCGTGGATGAGGAACGTGCCAAGTATGGCAAGTATTTTTCCACGTACACCTATGCGCTTCCCGGGATCACTGGGCTATGGCAGGTTTCAGGACGCTGCGAAGTCGACTATCCCGAGCGGGTGCTGCTGGATGTTCAGTATATTGAACAGTGGAGTCTCTGGATGGAGTTGAAGATTCTATTTAAGACCGTGCGCGTGATCCTTCATAGCAAGGGCGCCTACTAAAACTCCACAACAAAATTACTGCCGGTGGGCATCGAGGGCCTGGAGTGCCGCATCCAGAGCGATTTCCCATGAAGGCAGCTCAAACTCGAAGGCCGCTGTCAATTTTTTATTGGACAAAACTGAATTAGCGGGACGCATGGCTGGCGTGGGATATTCCGAGGCCGGAATCCCCGCGATCGACGCCCAGGATTTATCTGCCTGCGCCTTCTGGAAGATGGATTGCGCGAAACCGAACCACGTTGTCTGTCCCGCGCAGGTCATGTGATATGTTCCGGTGACATGTTTGATGCCGCGCTCGTCAACCGTGTCGACAATGCGGCGGGTAGCTGTTGCCAGCGCCAGCGCTGAAGTAGGCGCACCCTTCTGGTCATTCACCACATTCAATTCTTTGCGCTCCTGTCCGAGCCGCAACATGGTGCGGAGAAAGTTATGACCGTGCGGGCTGAAGACCCAGCTGGTGCGGAAGATAAGAAATTGACATCCCGACTGTTGAATGTTGCGCTCTCCGGCCAACTTGGTTGCGCCGTAGACATTCAGTGGATGAACAGGATCATCTTCAACCCACGGGTCGTGCTTTGATCCGTCGAATACATAGTCGGTGGAGTAGTGGATCAGGAGCGCGTTGTTTTTCTTCGCCTCTTCGGCCAGTATGCCAGGGGCTTCACCATTGATCTGCATGGCGAGTTCCGGTTCTGATTCGGCACGGTCGACGGCGGTGTAGGCGGCTGCATTCAGAATCAGATCGGGACGCGCTTCTCGAACGGCAGCGCAGATGCTGGATGGATCGCTCAGATCGCACGTTGCCCGTCCGTGGGCGATGATGTGGCCCGCATCGTGAAATGCAGATTGCAATTCTATGCCGAGCTGGCCTTGCGCGCCCAGGATCAAAACTCGTTTCACGCAAAAACCTCGGCGCTCGAGAAGCCGCTTCCCTGCTGGTCTTTCGCAGACACGATTGCATCCTGAGCCGCGATGGGCCAGGCGATTGCGAGTTCTGGATCGCTCCAGAGAATTGTTCGCTCGCCGGAGGGCGAATAGTAGTCGGTGACTTTGTAAGCAAAGCTCGCTCTGGCACTCAGAACAGCGAAGCCATGGCCGAAGCCCGGCGGAATCCAAAGCATGACGCCGTTCTCTTCGGATAACTCCACTCCTACGTGCTGACCGAAGGTTCTGGAGCTGCGCCTCAGGTCGACGGCCACGTCGAAGACCGCCCCATAATTTACGCGAACCAACTTCCCCTGCGCCTGAGTCACCTGGTAATGAATGCCGCGCACTACATTCTTGATCGATACGGAGGTGTTGTCCTGCTTCCACTGTGTTGGCAAACCCGCCTGCTGCATGATGCGTTCGTTGTACGTCTCCCAAAAGGCTCCGCGTGCGTCGGTGAATTTCCTGGGCGTGAGAAGAAGCACGCCGGGAATTGCAGTTTCCTGGATGTTCATATCAGGCGAGTTCCTGGGGATTGCGCAGTTCCGCAAGAAGCGAGAACAGGTATTGTCCGTAACCGCTCTTGCGAACAGGCTCTGCCAGCGCTTCCAATTCGGCGGCGGTGATGTAGCCGTAACGGAATGCGATCTCTTCCGGGCAGGCGATTTTGACGCCCTGGCGGCGCTCGATGGTCTGGATGAACATTGCAGCTTCAAAGAGCGAGTCGTGCGTGCCGGTGTCGAGCCATGCCATGCCTCGCCCCAGCCGTTCCACATCCAGCTGGCCTTGATTAAGATAGTGCCGGTTCAGGTCGGTGATTTCCAACTCGCCACGCGATGATGGCTTGAGAGAGGCAGCAACGGCGGTTACGTTGTTGTCGTAGAAATAAAGACCGGTTACGGCATATTTCGACTTTGGCTTTTGCGGCTTCTCTTCAAGGCTGATGGCGCGCCCCTCCGAATCGAACTCGACGACGCCGTAGCGTTCGGGGTCGTGCACCTGATATGCGAAGACGGTTGCGCCCGTGTCTTTGGCGGCGGCCCGTTTGAGTTGCTGGCTCAGAGACTGGCCATAAAAGATGTTATCGCCGAGCACAAGTGCGGTGGGATTGTTGCCGATGAAGTCTTTACCGATGAGGAAGGCCTGGGCGAGGCCGTCCGGGCTTGGCTGCACAGCGTAGCTCAGCTGAATGCCCCAACGGCTTCCGTCTCCGAGTAACTCGGCGAAGCGAGATGTGTCCTGCGGCGTGGAGATGATGAGAATGTCGCGGATGCCCGCCAGCAATAACGTGCTGAGCGGGTAGTAAATCATTGGCTTGTCATAGACGGGCAGCAACTGTTTGGAAATCACGTGCGTTACCGGATAGAGTCGCGTGCCTGAACCGCCGGCGAGAATGATGCCTTTCATTGCGCCAGCCTCTCTGCATAGTTCAGTTCGATCCACTGCTGGTAGGCTCCGGAGCGGATGTCGTTGACCCAGTCGAGATGCGCGAGAAACCATTCGATGGTTCTGCGTATACCACTCTCGAATTGCTGTGTTGGCCGCCAGTCCAGTTCATGCTCGATTTTTGTGGCGTCGATGGCGTAACGGCGATCGTGGCCGGGACGATCTTTGATGTAGGTAATCAGATTTCTTCTGTCCCCAATGGTTGGGTCGGGTTTTAACTCATCGAGAATGTCGCAGATGGTTGTTACCACTTCGATATTTCTGCGCTCGCTGTTGCCGCCTATGTTGTAGGTTTCGCCGGTGCGGCCGTTCTCGAGCACGCGGCGGATTGCGGCGCAGTGATCTTCAACGAAGAGCCAGTCGCGTACGTTCTGGCCGTCTCCATAAACGGGGAGGGGCTTGCCTTCGAGCGCGTTGAGGATCATGAGCGGGATGAGTTTTTCGGGGAACTGATATGGGCCGTAGTTATTGGAGCAGTTGGTGGTGAGCACAGGCAATCCGTAGGTGTGATGCCAGGCGCGAACCAGAAAGTCAGATGATGCCTTCGAGGCCGCGTAGGGGCTGTTGGGGGCGTAGGGAGTGGTTTCCTGAAAGGCGGGGTCCTCAGGTTGCAATGTGCCGTAGACCTCATCGGTAGAGACATGCAGGAAGCGGAATGTGTTTTTCGCGTCTGGGTCGAGTGAGTCCCAATAGTTTTTGGCCTGCTGCAGAAGAGCGAAGGTCCCGAAAACATTCGTCTGCATAAATGCGGCCGGTCCGGCGATGGAGCGGTCGACGTGACTCTCGGCGGCAAAGTGCAGGATGGCGCGCGGCTTGTGTTCCGTGAGCAGCGAGCCAACCAGAGCTTCGTTGCAGATGTCTCCCTGCACGAAGATGTGCCGGGGATGATTTTCAATCGATTGCAGGTTGCGGCGGTTTCCCGCATAGGTGAGCAGGTCGAGATTGACGACGCGGGCATCGGTTTTCGTAATCCATTCGAGCACGAAGTTCGAGCCGATGAATCCTGCGCCGCCCGTCACCAGGATGGTGTTGTTCATAATGAAACTCTTTCTCTCGAATACGTCGTCCGGTTATTGAAGGATGCTGATCGCCGCCGCGCCAAGCGCCAGTTGCGAGAATAGCTGCGACCACTCAAGAAAACCGCGCATAGCGGAAGGTCCGTAGGTCTTCTCCGGAACGATAATCGTATCGCCTGGATTGATGCGGACGGCATCGAAGGTATTTCCCCAGACGCCACTTGCGGCGGCGCGACTGAGAACTGAACCGTCGGCGCGGATGACGAAGGCATGCTTCTTGTCTGCGTCGCGGTTGGGTCCTCCGGCGAGATGCAGATAATCGCCGACGCGACGCGACGGAACAAAGAGGAACGAATTCTGGTCGTAGACGGAACCTACGACGTTAACGCTCGCCGGCCTGGAGGGAACGATGAAGCGATCTCCGTCTTCGAGCTGGAGCGCTGGAAGGGCCGCGACGCCGGTGCTGCCCGGATTTTCTTCGAGGACAATGCGGCCAGTTGCGCGAATCTGCTGCAGCTTGGAGATCAGGTCGCGCTCGGTTGCGACGGCTGCACTGGCGTTGGCGACGTCCTGTGCGGAGCTAACCGCGGAGGAAGACTGTGCGAGTGTGCCGCGATTGATTTCCAACTGGAGATTCTGCACGTATTCGTCGATGCGCTGCTGTTGAATGACGCGCGTTGATTCGCGGGAGAATTCTGAACCGTAGAGATAGGCGTCGGTGGTGAATCCTCCTGCGCGAGCGACCAACTCGGGCAGGGTTTCGCCCGGCTTCACGCTGTAGGTTCCGGCGTGGACGAACTCACCCTCGAGACGTACAAATTTTGTCTGCTGCGCGATGGGAACATGAATGTCGGCCTGCGAGAATATGCTGACAATGTCTCCGGGCTGTAGTTCGAGATTCTGGCTGGGATCGTGGTCCATGACCAACTTGCCAAGGTCGAAGGGGATAAGCGATGTCTTCAGCGTGTTTTTATCGAGGCGCTCGATGACGGCGTAGTTCCAGTCGATCTCGGGCGCGGGCACGGTTACGCGTGTGTGCTGGGTTGCGCCTGCTATGTTCTCGGTAATTACCTGGCTTTGGCGAGCGGCAAGAGTTGAGCTGCCGGCCTGCTGGCTTGCGTTCAGCTGCTGCTGCTGCTGAGGGTTTTGCCAGTTTGCGTTGTCGTCCATATTCTGTTGGTCGCTGCCGGGAAACGGGCCGTACGGAGGCTGGTAATATTGGCCATTCTGGTTGTATTGGCCCTGGTTGTTTTGGTTGTATTGGTTGTTCTGGCCGTTGGGATTACTTTGATTGTTGTTCTGGACACCGTTTGCACCGTACTGGTTGCAGCGGTACCAGTTTGAGTCGTAGGCCCCGTTGTAGGCCCGGCATTCGGCGGGGTTGAGAGGAAAGTTCTTTGCGCGCGCGCGGAGGTCGACAGGATAGGAGGGTTGGCTTTGCGCGGCGAGCATAGGCACCGGCTCGAATTCAGGCGAAGGCAGACCCAACTGCGCGCGCTTCCACCAATAGTCGCGGGTGAGCAGCGAGTCGCGGTCGGGGATGAGGTCGGAGAGGCGCATTCCCTCGTGCCACGCGAAGCGTCCCGGATTGGCGAGGTTGCCGCGCAGCGTTACCGTCTTTTGATACATGGGAACGATGGATAAAACACGCAGAATGTCGCCCTGTTGCAGAACGGTAGCAAGCCCGGGCTGGTCGAAGGCCACTTCCATCGCGGAGCGGTCCTGATGGTCCTGGATACGTTCGATGGAGATGCGCGAAGAGGAGGCTGTGGTTGAGGCTCCGCCTGCATACTTCAGGAGTTGGCCGATAGTGGTGTCGTCGCGTAACTCGTAGATAGCCGGACGGCGCACGCTGCCGGTGAGGGCCACCTGCGGGCCTGCGGCAGGAATGAAGATGACATCCCCGGATTGCAATTTGGCGTCTTTGGACTTGTCGCCATTGACCAGCAGATCATACAGATCGAAGTCAACGACCGTTTCACCGGCGCGCTTGAGATAGATGTGGCGCATGGAGCCCTCGACAGACGGACCGCCGCTGGCGAAGAGGGCGTCAACCAACGTGCTCAACGAACTGATGGTGTAAGTACCGGGGCGGTTCGCCAATCCAACGACATACACCTGCACGGCGCGAATCTGTCCGATGTCGGCGGTGAGGTCGAAGTTGCGGAAGACACGTGCTACGGCAGCGTGGAGATGCTCACTGAGAGCCTGATAAGGGAGTCCGGCAACGTGGACCTGTCCAACCTGCGGCAGATAAATTTCGCCCGCTCGGTCGACGCGGACGTTGGCATCGAAGTTGACCTGGCCCCAGATGCGGATACGGAGCTCATCGCCCGGACCGATGACGTAGTCGGGCGGAACGGGCGCCTCATCCATAGGAGCAAATGTGGAAGGGGCATTTTTAAAAAGGCTTGCACCGAAGATGGGAAGAACCTCGCCGGTAGTTCCGGCGACAAACTTTTGAAACTCGGTCAGCGGCTGAGGAGGCAGCGGCCTTTGATTATTGAGGATGTTGTTGTTCTGGTTCTGCTGGTTATTCTGATTGCCGATGTCGGAATAGGTCTGCGGGCGGTTCATGCCGGGTTGCGGGATTGACGCGGGATTTTGCTGGGGATTCACTCCAGGTTGTCCGTATTGCTGCGCGGAATTGCCAGAATTGTCGATCTGACTGCTGGTCTGGCATTCCGAAGAGTTGGCGAGCAGAGGATCGGAGCAGTCGACGGACGGGTTGGTTTGAACGTTCGAAGGATACTCGCCGGTGGGAGGGTTCTGTGCTATCGCAAGAGGCGAGAACACTGCGAAGAACACGCTGAGGCTGAAAACCAATTGCTGACGCATAGCATCCAAAGCCGGAGCGGTGGTATTCACAGACCATCCGATTCCGATAAGATTCCTGCTCCTTGAGTCTGGCCAAAATCAAGCGAATTTAGTTCCTCATAGAGTTTAGTAGGTTGCAGGCTCCAAAAACAAAGAATCGTTCCTGGGCGAAAGGATAGATGCGGAAATTTTTCTTTCAGCTACTCTACGGTGACGTTTACGGTGACGGTCTGCGTAAGTCCGGGCATGGAGCCGGTAACGGTAACACTGTATTGCCCTGTGGACGTGGACGAACCCCCGCCTCCGCCAGAAGAGCTGCTGCCGGAGCTTGAGGCCACGCCGCAGCCAGCAGGGAAAAGCAGAGCCAGCAGCGCGCATATTGCAAGTGCGCTCCATCGGCGGCGGCGGCGGCCGCTGAACCCTATTGGAAGCAGCGCGGCCATGGCAAGCCCGAGGGCTTTCCAGCCAGGGTTTATGGCCCTCGCCTGCTGGCTGGCGGCGAAACTCAGCGTTGCGAACTGACTGCTGCTGCCGGTGAGGGTAACCGATGCGGGCACAACCGAGCAGTTTGCATTGGCG
This sequence comes from uncultured Acidobacteriaceae bacterium, assembly GCA_963743135.1. Taxonomy (GTDB): domain Bacteria; phylum Acidobacteriota; class Terriglobia; order Terriglobales; family Acidobacteriaceae; genus Silvibacterium. The sequence goes on along the minus strand of CAVUON010000004.1, from coordinate 195,303 downwards.
GGCACCACTGCACAGGAGAAACTGACGGGCCCCTTTGAGCCGTTGACCGAATCAATCTCTATCTGAAAGGGCGGCGCAGTCTCGCTGCCAACGATCACTGCCGATGAGGATCCGCTCACCTTCATGGTGAAGGCTGCTCCACTGCCGGAGAGCGCGACGACGAGGGGAGTGGGAAGATTTGCCGCGGTGACGGTAAGGCTTCCGGTGCGCTGGTTGACCTGACTGGGGGAGAAAACGACAGCAATATTGCAGCTTGCGCCTGCGGGAAGCGTCGATCCGCAGGCATTCTGGGAAGCAGCCTGCGTGACGAAGTCTCCGGCGATTGTGCTTTGGATATCGGTGAGGGTTGAGGTTCCATTATTTGAGACTGTTACGGTTTGCGCCGGGGTGGCGCCGCCCACAGCGTAGTAGCCAAAATCGAGGGAAAATGGCGTGGCGGAGACGATCCCCGTGGGAGCAACCCCTGTACCGGTGAGCACCACCTGCTGTGAATGAGGACTGGCGGAAGCGCCCTGAGCGATAACGTCGCTCACCGTGAGGATGCCGCTCTCTGCGCCGATGCGGGTTGGGAGAAAGCTCACCAGAATTGCGCAGCTCGAATGACCGGCGAGGGTCGCTCCGCAGTTATTGGCTGAGCTGAAGTCCGCGGTGGAGGACTGGACGGCGATGGTCTGTAGAGCCTGGTCGCCATTGTTGGTGAGGGTGAGCTGTTGGGTCGCACTCGCCGATCCGATGGCCTGTGAAGCAAAATTGAGGCCGAGTGGCGCGAGCACGTCGGTTGCCGGACTTTGCCCGGTTCCGACAAGCTGCGCGGTCTGCGTGCCTGCACTGCCGGTGACAGTCAACGTGCCGGTGCGGTTCCCGGAAGCGGTGGGCGTAAAAGTGATGTTAACCGTGCAGCTATCGTTCGGAGTGTTGGCGGGAGCCAGCGATGTCCCGCAGGTATTGGCAGCGATCGCGAAGTCGCCGGTGATGGATATGGAGGCGAGGCTTGCGGCGGTTCCACCTGTATTGGCAATGACGATGGACTGTACCTGCTGGGGCGCAAAGCCGGACTGGCAGGACGCGGATGTGGTTTGGCCGACGAGCGTGGCCTGAAAGCAGAGCGCAGAGGGCGTAAGCGTTATGGCTGCTCCGGGAGCTCCGGTCCCGTTCAACGCCACGGTGAGCTGGCCTCCATCGGGGAGATTTCCATAGAGGGTCAGCAACCCGGTTTCCGCACCGGCACTTGTGGGAGCAAACCGCACCTCGACGATGCACGCATCGCCGGGCGCAATGGATTCTCCGCTGCAGGTATCGCTTTCGGTGAATTCTCCGGTGACGGCTACGGAGCTGACTTGAAGAGGCACGTTGCCGGTGTTGGTGACGAGCACCTGCTGCGGCGCGCTGGTTGATCCGACGGGCTGGCTCGCGAAGGTCAAGGCAGCGGGGGTGACGGTTGCGGTAGTAGTAGCTGCATCAGGCAGTCCGATCTGCCATACGCCGCGCCCAAAGGTGGCTGCGAGCAACGCCGGGCCGGTGCTGGAGTTGACTGCAGCCAACTGCATAACCGGGGCGTTGGGCAGCGAAGTTCCAAAAGGGCTCCAGCAATTAGCCGATGGCTGAGCGCAGCTGCTTACGTTTTGCGTGAAGTAGACACCCGCGTCGGTAGCGACGTACACGGTGTTCGCATTGTTCGGATCGACGACGACGCTGTTTACGGGAACGTCCACGAGACCGTTGGAGATGTCCTGCCAGATCGATCCGCCGTCTGTGGATTGATAGACATGCAGCGGGCCGAACCCCTGTACGGTCACGTAGACAGTTTGTCCGCCTGCGGAGTGCGGATCGACATAAATGCTGGAGATGTCGAAGCCGTTGGGGTTGAAATTGTTCAGGTTGTTGGAGAGATCGATCCATGACGACGCGGTGTTGGCGGAGATCGACTGCGCGAAGACATGCCCGGCCACAGTTGCGCCTCCGTCATAGAGGCCCGCCATACCGGCGTAGATGCGCTCCGGCGTTCCCGGCGCGTCGGAGGCTCGGCCTGAGGCTGCGAGGGAACGGATCTCTGCGTTTCCGTCGCAGTAAGGGCCGTTGTCGCCATCGAGCATCGTGCTTAATTGGCTTTGGAGGCCTCCGGCGGCCGGCCCTCTCCAGACGCGGCAGGTGCCGAGAATGAGATTGGCGGGGTTCTGCGGATCGAGGATCCAGGGTGCGGGGATGATCTGTCCGTAGCCATCATCGCCGGCGTCGGCACTGTCGATCACGGGCGAACCAAAGGCGGCGATTCCGCAGCTTGAACCGTCAGTACAGCGGTTGATGCCGATGCCGAACTCCGATGTGGCATACCAGTTTTGCGGGGTGGCCGGATCGATCGCCGCGTAGTCCCCTTCTCCATTGAGCACCTGCTGCCATGAGGTCGCCGCGCCGAGCGGAGCGGCGGTCCCCAGGGCTCCCAGCGAAACCATCATGTTCTGCGGATTCGTGGCGTCAGGCGCGAGGTCTTCTACCTCGGCGATCGAGCCGGTGAAGGCCGGATTCAGATTCTGGAAATGCGCGGCATCGTCAGCCGAGCACTGCTGTTGCTGCTGATCGACGGCGTCGGTTGAGCGCCAGAGGCCTCCGTCATTGCCAAAATACAGCAGGCCGCCGGCGCCAAAGGTTGTGTCGATGGCGTATTGCGCGGGGGCGACGTGCGCCGAGTTGCAGTCAGAAGACTGCGCGTGGGTGGTGTTGCGCCATGCACATCCCGCAGCGAGGCTGCAGCGGTAAATGTCGGCGGTTCCGGCGAACAGGAGCGTGTCCTGCGAGGACGGTACGGCGGCGAGGTAGAGATCGTAGTCAGCCTGAGGGATTAGTGTTGGCTGCGATGGATTCAGTGATCCGACATCGAGCGCCGCGTCGGGAATTTGCGCGAAAGCAAGCGTTGACGAGGCGCATGAACCGGAAGCGAGCTGACAGGCGTCCTGCCAGAGCCCCTGGTCGAGATTGTTGATGTCGGCCGTCAGCGCAAATGTGTCTCCGGTTATGGGTTGCACGGCTAGAACGCCGTTGTAAATGGGGCAGGCCTGCGATCCGGAATATCCCTGATTGGTGGGACACATGAGAGTGGTGAGATTGGCTCCCGGCTGGCTGGCGACGCGGGTCCAGTTCTGCCCGTCCGGCGATTCGTAATAGCCGTGGAAGCGCACCGCGGCGTAGAACTCCTTTCTTATCGGGTTCCAGACAATGGAGGTGACGCCGTTGCCGCAGGGCAGGCGCGATCCGGTTACCTCGCAAGGCACGAAGGGCGTTTGCGCCGACTGTACTACGCCTCCGGGATCGGAAATGGTTGCCATCAACCAGGTCTGCCCCTGATCGGTGGAGTAGTAGATTCCAAGGACGCTGTTCTGGAAATTACCGGCACTGAGCTCTACGCCCTGCTCGGCCTGTGAGACTGCGGCGACAACAACGGGGTTTCCGCTGACATTCCCCCAGGCGAAGCCCGCAAAGCCGTTTCCGGTAAAGCTGAAGTTGTTGTTTGCGCCGGCGAACTGGTCACTCGATTGAGGGATGAGGGTCCATTGGTTGCCACCGTCAGTGGAGCGCAGGATGCCGCCCCCGAAATATGAGGCCGTGGTGTCGTTCGGGTCACCGGTTCCGGCCAGCAGTACGGGGGTGGCGCCGGAAGCGACGGGCTGCACGCTGATGGCTCCAATACTGAGCGATGGCACGCTCGCGGTCTGGGGGAGCGAAGAGTAAACGGCGTCAGTAAGCGGAACAAAAGTAACAGAAGCCGGACTGCCCGCGGCGTTCGTTGATTTCCAGACACCTCCGTAGGCTGTTCCCACATACACGGTGTTGCCGGTTGCGTCCGACGAGTCGGCGGCAATGCTGGTGATGGGGCCGGTGACCTCTCCATACGCCGCAGTGGTGACTTGTGCCGGGCCCACCGGCTGCCAAACCGGAGTCTGGGGAGTGGAGGCAGCAGAGATCTGGCTCTGGTTTCGATATTGCGCGCGCGCCTGAGCCAGCATCTGCGCGGGGCTGCGGCTGTAGCGAGGCCTGGGACCGGAGGACGCTACTCCACGCTCGGCGAGGAACCTTGCGCTGCGCTGCTTTGCGAGGACTTCGTTACCGAGCGCCGGCTTGCGGATTTGCTGTGCGCTTGCCGCTATGAACCATACGGCGAGCGGTAAGCAGAATAAGAATTTGAATCGACGAGAATCCACCGTGCGCCAACCTCATCCGTCGAAAGCCGACGGTTCTCAGGTCCATTGCACATGCGAGCGCCCGCGCTCACGAGAGCCGATGGAAGAGAAAGTACGCGTCAGTTTCAAATTGGTAGTGTCGGCTCATTATGGGTCGGGATGGGCTGGGGATATAGATTACTTTCGTGCGAAGAGATTGACGGCAGGATTGTCGAGGCTACGCTCGGCGCGCTGCATCCAGTACAAGATGCATTTGCCGCCTTCGAGCGCTGCGCCCTCGCGACGTACAGTGACGCGGGGATCGGCGGCGAGTCTTTGGAGAAATGCGGGGATTGCTTTGCCGGAGGTTTCTTTCGCTGCCAAAGTCATGAAGAGTCTCGCTCTTCATGGTAGATGGCCTAAAAGGTTATCTGGCTTGCTGGTGGATAGTGCTTTTGGGTTGATGAAAAAGCTGATTCACGGGAGACATTGCAATTGCGAAGCTCCCGAATTCAGCGCCAGAGCCCCCAGGCGCGGCTCATGTAATCGGTCAGCGTCATCGCAAAGAGCACGAGCAGCATGAAAAATCCGGAGACAACCGTGAGCTTTGTAAGCCGGGAGTTATAGCGAACGTGCATGAAGAAGAGGATGACCAGCGTGCCCTTGATGATGGCGATGGCCAGCGCGATCACGGTATTGAACGAGCCAAGCTCGAGATAGGAAGCAAAGACAGTGAGCGCGGTAAAGCACAGCAGCAATCCGAAGATCACGGCATAGACTTTGGGACTGACGACGGTGTGTGAGTGATGTGTCGGTTCTGACATCGTTGCCTCGAATAGGGTTCTTATGCGGTCACTGGTGTCGACTTATTAGATAGAGCAGCGGAAACAGGAATATCCAAACAATATCGACGAAGTGCCAGTAAAGCCCGAAATTTTCTATCATCGTCATGTGGCCTGTGGTGTACGCTCCGCCCCACGCCTGGAAGATGAGGAACAGCAGAATGGAAACGCCGATGATCATGTGCAGCGCGTGCACGCCGGTCAGGAGAAAGTAGAGCGAGAAGTAAGACTGCGTCTTCTCGGCCATATCCGGGGCTAGGGGCTTGTCCTGCGGGTAGCGGGGATCTACGTGCGTGAAGTCGCTGGTGCTGAAGTTGAGGCCGGGAACATGGTGCTCCACCCATTCGTTGTGCCACTCAAAGGCCTTGATCCCAAGGAACACGAACCCAAGAAGCAGGGTTGCCGTGAGGTAGCGCAGCAGCGCCTTGCGGTTCCGCATCTCCGCCGAGTAAACGCCCATGGCCATGGTGAAGCTGGAACAAATGAGCACGACGGTGTTGAGGGTGCCGGCCCAGATAACCATCCAGTGGCTTCCCGCAACGAAGGCCGGGTAATACCAGTTACGGTAAATGAGATACGCGGTAAACATCCCGCCGAAGAACATGATTTCAGTCAGCAGGAAAATCCACATGCCGAAGTTCGACGCTTCGCGCTGCTGGTCTATCGTCGCAAAATGGTGATGCAGATGCGGCGAATGCTCGTGCTCGAGTTCGCTGTGGGTTGCAGGAATTGCGATCGCCTGGCTATCCAACGGTCTGCACCTCGTTTTTGGTCTTGTTTGCGAGCCACTCGAAATCGTAAGCCTCAAAATCGACGATCGGCGTTTCGAGGAAGTTCTCGGTCAGCGGAGGCGACTGAACCTGCCACTCAAGGCCGGGCGCCTCCCACGGATTCGCTCCGGCAATTTTGCCGTACTTCAGCGACCAGAGGAGATAAATCCCAGGCAGCAGATAACCGATGGCCAGAATCGACGCTCCGGCAGTTGAAAGCACATTGAGTACCTGGAACTCCGGCGGATAGGAATGATAGCGCCGCGGCATGCCCAGGTATCCGAGGATGAACTGCGGGAAGAAGGTGAGGTTGAACCCGATAAAGAGGATACACGCGGCCAGTCTCCCCAGCGACTCCGGATACATTCGTCCCGTGATCTTAGGCCACCAGAAATGTAGGCCGGCCATGACCGCGCTGACCATTCCGCCGACCATCACGTAATGGAAGTGCGCCACGATAAAGTAGGTTTCCGTCAAGTGGATGTCCATGCCCAGCGATGCCAGCATGATACCGGTCATTCCGCCCATGGTGAAGAGGCCAATGAAGCCCAGGGCGTAAAGCATGGGCGTGTCGAAGGTGATCGATCCCTTGTACATGGTTGAAGACCAGTTGAAGATCTTGATCGCGGAAGGCACCGCCACCAGCATGGTCATAAAGGAGAACACGAGGGCTGAGTAATTCGAAATGCCCATGATGAACATGTGGTGCGCCCAGACGAAGAAACTGAATACCGCAATGGCTACGGAGGAAAATGCGACCGCGGTATACCCGAAGACCCGCTTGCGGCAGAAGCAAGCGATGACTTCGGAAATAACTCCCATTCCGGGCAGAATCATGACATACACGGCTGGGTGGGAATAGAACCAGAAGAGGTGCTGAAAGAGCAGCGGATCGCCGCCCTTTGTCGGATCGAAAACGCCGATGCCGACAACGCGCTCCAACACGATGAGCACCATTGAAATGGCGATCACCGGAGTAGCCAATACGAAAATGAGGGAGGTCGCGTAGTACGACCAGATGAACAGCGGCAGCCGAAACCAGGTCATGCCGGGCGCGCGCAGTCTGTGAATCGTGACAATGAAATTCACGCCCGTCAATATGGACGAAAAGCCGGCGATGAAAATACCCATGGCCGCGCCGATCACATGCGTATTCACATAATGCGTGCTGAGCGGCGTGGTGAATGTCCAGCCGGTATCCATGCCGCCCCAGATGATTGCATAGAGCTCAAAGCAACCGCCAAGAATAAAGAGGTACCAGCTCAGCAGGTTCAGCCTGGGGAAGGCGACGTCCTTCGCGCCGATCATCAGCGGGATAAGAAAGTTTCCCAGCACCGCCGGCGCGATCGGCACCAGGAAGAAAAACACCATGATGATGCCGTGAATGGAGAACAGCTTGTTGTAGGTGTCAGCCGCCACCAGCTCGCCGCCCGGAGTCAGCAGATTAAGCCGAATGAGCGCTGCCGCGCTGCCGCCGATCGTGAAAAAGAACGTGGTGCTAAACAGATAGAGAAGAGCGATGCGCTTATGGTCAAGCGTGAGCAGCCAGCTTTTCAGGCCGTATTCGCTATTCAGATAAGACCGCTTCGGCATAGTCGCCGTCTGCTGGTCAGGAAGGCTTATGCTTGTACTCATTGATTCACCATCCCCGGCGTTGCGGGCGCCGTCCGGCTCTTCGCTTTGACGGAACGCTGCACCTGACTGGAGTGCTGCGCGTCGAAAGCATGCGGCACTGTGCTCTGGACTGCGTTCTGTCCTGTTGCTGAGGCAGAACCGGAGCTCTGCACCAGGCTGGTGTTCAGCGTCTGCTGAACGCGGTCGTTGGAGTGGAGCGCCTTGATATACTCCACCAGATCGATCAGGCCTTCTTCGCTGACCTGACCCTGATAGGTTGGCATAATCGGCGCATATCCCGCGGTCACGTGCAGGGTTGGATTCAAAATCGAATCCCGCAGAAATGCGTCATCTACCATAGTGTACGATCCGTTCTGCAACTGCACCTTCGCTCCGTAGACTTCGGCGAGATTTGGTCCGCGCGCCGAGGCGTTGCCGGAGTGGCAGGCATTGCAGCCGAGGCCGGCAAAGAGGCGTTCGCCGTTCTGCGCGAGTGATGAACCGCTGGTTGAGCCGGCGAGCCACGCCTCATAATCCTCTGGCGTCATGACGGTAACTTCGCCGATCATCTGGGAGTGAAGAGTGCCGCAATACTGGGTGCAGAAGAGATGGTAAGTTCCGGGTTTGGTGGCCGTGAACCACACAGTGGTGTAGCGCCCCGGAATCACTTCGCGCTTCACGCGAAAGGCTGGAATTGAAAAGCTGTGAAAGACGTCCTGGGAGATCATGGTGAGTTGCACCGGCTTGCCCGTGGGAACGTGCAGTGCGTTGATCTCATGCTGGCCGCCTGGATGCTCGGCCTTCCACATCCATTGCTTGCCAACGATGTAGATGTTCATGGAATTGGTAGGCGGAGTGTAGATGCGGAAGTAAAGCAGCGCGCCCCAGACGAAGGCAATCATGAAAAGCCCGAGCGGAATGATGGTCCATGTCGCCTCAAGCAGCGTGGAACCTTCGATCGGCGTTGCCTCCGGATTCTTCTCCTTGCGATACATAACGGAGAAGGCGACTACCATCACCGTCACTATTCCGGTGCCGACCACCGAGATCAGAAGCAGAAAAAAGAAGAATGTGTCGGCATAGGGAGCAATGCCCGATGCTTCCGGCGGAAAGAGCGGGAAGCTGGTGAGCCATTTAAGGAGAAACTGCCAAAGTACTGGACTGATGAAGTAATGCATCGTTCCCTTTATCCGTTCGCGGTTTTGCGGGTCGCCGTTTTGTGAGTTGCCAGACGCCCGTTCAGGATGTCACGCCGAAAATTAATTACTAAATATGTCACCAGGATCAAAAATGTAAGAATGCAGCCCAACTGCACAATGCGGGCGATGAGGAGGCTGTACCTGTGGAGCAGCGGATTGTAGCGGTAACAATAAGTCAGAATGTTATCCACCGGAGAGCCGATTTTCCCTCCTGATGCGGCTACAAGGCCACGCTGCAGACCGTTGGGGGGGAACTCTACGCCCAGGTAGTACTGCGCGATCCGCCCTTCCGGCGTCACAATTTCAATCGAACTGGCATGGGCGAACTGCGTCATTTTGCCATCCGGTCCCGGAACGCGCGTGTAGCCATAGCCGGTAGCGGCGGCAAGAGCGTCAATGGCCGACTGCTGGCCGGTAAGAAAATGCCATCCTGGAGCGGATTCAGGCCGTCCGTAGCGTCTGACGTAAACGGCTTTTGCGTTCGCGGCAATTGCCGGGGTTTCAGTGGGGTCGATGCTTACGAAGATGACGTTAAAGTCCTTGCCCGGGTTGAATTTCACCATCTCGAGCGCGCCCACCAGCCCGTTGATTTCCTCCGGACAGAGCATTTTGCACCGGTAGTAGACCAAGGAGAGGATCGCAGGCCGCTTCCCGAAGTAATCGCCCAGGCTGACGGTCTTTCCGGTTTCGTCGCGGAAGTGGAGGCCGAGCGGCAGTGGCGCGTTCAGCTTCTGCGTGATCTGAATCTTCTTCAGCAACGCCGGCGGCTGATCGCTCACAGGACCCATCTGCTTCTGGCCATAGTCGGAAACCTGAGCGTGCGCACCGGCGAGGCACCCGAAAGCGAGCGCCACCAGGCTAAAGCTCGAAGCTGTTTTCCGCATTGTCCCCAAACGAAGCATCCTGTGAGAGTCCCTGAGTTCTGATCGCTAATTGTTATTTGCCTTGGTCGAGGACTGCTCTGCGGGCAGTTTCGAGTCCGCATCTTGTTCCTGTTCAAAGGCGGTGGGCGCGAAGCCGTCGGTGAGCGGCATCTGGACGGTGGGAACCGAGTCGCCAGCCATCAGAGGTTCCACGGTCGCGGGTTTCGGCTCGACCGGTAACCCGCGCTGTGCGATCAGTTCCATGGCGCGGTCGATAGGAATGCGCACTTTACCCTGGGACTGGTCGACCCAACTGTAGTGATCAAGCAGCAGATCCTCGCGGCGATGCAGATCGGCCACGTCTTCGTTGCCGTCGTCCATCTGCAGGCGCGGAGTGGGAAAGCTCTGCGTCAGTTGCTTGAGTTCAATCTGTCTGCCGGCCGGATCGGACTCCATGTTCTTAAGTTTGCTGCTCTGGGACGAGGCCACGGTGTTCCACTTATTCGGCGGGCCGTCGCGTTTGACGAGCCCATTGTTGATGACCTCGCCTATTCCGAAGCAGAAGACAAAAAAGACGCCGACGGAAACAAACAGCCCGACGAGGAAGACCACGATGCCCCGAACGCCGACATCGGTGACCTCGTAGCCTTCGCGAACCGAACTGGCTTTGTTGTGGGACTCGTGCTCGTTAGGCGTGGACATGTTCCGGCTCCAGAATCTCCGCCAGGTGCGGGTCATTGGTGGCGACGAGCGGCCGCCGTGTCAGTTGCGTAAAGTAGTAAGCCATCCAGAAGGAAATCAATGCAACCGGCAGGGTGGCGTACTCAAAGATTCCAACGCTGAAGTGCAGATTTCGCGCTGCGTCCTTGAAGTTCGGCTCGATCAGCCAGAACATATCGAGGCAGCGGGCGAAGATCATGATGCAGCAGACCACAGCCAGACGGCTCTTGATGCGCTTGAGGTTGCTGGACAGCAGCAGCGTGAACGGCAGCAGCCAGTGAAAGATGAAGTCGAGCGTGGCAACGACGCCCCAACCCCCGCGAATGCGGTCGAGGTACCAGGGAATTTCCTCCGGAGAGTTGCCGGACCAGATAATGAGGAATGCGCCGAAGGCCAGATACATATTCAGCATGACGAAGGCGAAGCATAGTTTGCCCATATCGTGCTGCTCGGTCGAGCGGAACGTGGTCTTGATAGGGTCGGCCTTCGATAGCGCCATCAGCGTGAGGAGAGCCAGGGCAAAGACTCCGTAGGCCTGGCCGACCAGAAACTGGAAGCCATAGACTGTCGAATACCATGTGGGGTCGAGCGACATGACCCAATAAATGACGCAGATGAACAGCATGATCGAATAGAGCAGGACGCCGAAGCCGCTGATGTTCTCAAATCGCGTCTGCCAGAATTTCACATTCGGCTCGGGGTCGGCATCGCGCTGGAGGGACAAGCGGTTGAGAAAGAAGACATAGGTGCCGATGATGGCAAAAACGATGAGCGAGGTGGCCCAGAAGCCGACCGGATTCAGAATCGCGTGTTTCCAGTGAATCGCATGCGCCTGCTCGTTGTTGATCTGGTGGTTCCTGAGCGCTGTCGCCCAGTCGGCATAGCGTGACCAGATGTAGAGTTTGCCGAAGCTCATTCCGAGGATGCCCACGGGTAGAAAGTAAAGGAAGACCAGGGGCAGGGTGCGCGTCATCGCTTCGAGGGGCCGGCGAATAATCAGTCCCCATTTGCCGCCGGACAGGTACTGAACCATCAGCAGGCACATGCCGCCGCAGCAGAAGCCGAAGCAGATCATAAAGCCGTGAAGCCATGCGCGCAGGAAGTGATTCCAGTGGTCGCCGCTGAGGAAACCGAGAATGACGGCAAGGACCGAGAAGATAACGCCGATCATGAGCGCTCTGGTGCGCCAGATATTGACGAATGCCGGCGCGCCCAGGTTCGTGGGCAGTGTCTTCGCGTGATGTTCTGAAAACGAGTGTTGTGCCATGCGTTCTTCCTGCAATCCTTAATGCGACGCCGGTGCTTTGCCTGCGGCGGCTTTGGTCCCCGAAGTCGTGACGGGCGGGTTTTTCTGCGGCTGATTCAACGTGCGCACTTCGGCGCCTTCCGCTGGAGCTCCGGCAACAATGGCGGTTTTTGGAAGGGCATTCGCGTCGGTGTCGGTGGCGATCGGCCACGGGCCTGCGTAGCTTGCCGGGAGTCCCTCCCGTTGCGCGATGTCTTTGAGGTTTTCGACCTGAGAGCCGGCGGGAACGTCGGAGAGCTTTGCGTTCTGGCTCAGCTGCAGCGCGCGGATATAAGCTGCCACGGCCCAGCGGTCAACGGGCGTGAGTTGTGCCGAATAATCGGGCATCGCGCCATAGCCGTTAGTCATGACGAAAAAGTAGTGGCTCAGCGGTTGGGCCAGCCGCTTGGCATCATGATAATTTCCAGCCGGCTTGTAGCCGCGCTGCACAATCATGCCGTCACCGTTGCCTACGCGCGAATGGCAGGGGGTGCAATAAACGTTGAACCGCTCCTGGCCGCGCTCGAGGACTTCGAGGGTGACCGGATAAGGCATCGCGTCCTGCTCCTTGCCGTCAATGAGGCCCGTGTAGAAGTACTGATCTTCATCCAGCTGGCCGCGAGCGACCGTGTGCTCGACCTGCGGGCGCGCTGAACGTCCGTCGGCAAAAAAGGTTGTTCCGCGCTGGGGAATCATCTTCGGCTCGTTCTGCATGTCCTGACGGCAGCCGGCGACGAACAGAAATGCCGCAGCCGCTCCGAAAGCAAGCACGCGGGCGGTATTCTTCCGGTTGATCTTCACGGGTTTAATACTCCACCTCCACGACACAAACCGGCGTGAAGGCTTCGAGGAACCCTCGCGTGTCTGTTGCATTGAACTTGGGGTCGGTCGACTCAAGGCATAGAAAGAACTTGTCCGATGTTGCACCATTGCGGAAGTTGGGCGCATTGAACAGCGGGTGGTACAACTGCGGAAGCCCATTGAGGGCCAACATTCCGAAGGCTGCGGAGAGGCCTGCGTAGAGAATGGTCCACTCGTAGGCAGGTATGACGAAGGCCGGCCAGGAATAGTAGGGGCGGCCCGCGATATTGAGCGGGAAGGCCCAGACCGAGATCCAGGTTTCCATGCCAAACATGGCGGCCAGTCCTAACAGACCACCGATCAGCGTGACCAGCGAAACGGTGTTCTTATGGAAGCCTATGGCCTCGGCAGCCTCTTCCACCGCATAGGGCGTGTAGCAGTCCATCCGACGGTAGCCCGCACTATATGCGCCCTTCGCGGCGCGCACGAGCTGGCTTGGCGTATCGAATTCGGCCAACAGGCCGTAGGTTCCTTCACGTACAGGCATCAGTCACCCGCCTCCTGTAAGGGTTGGGCTTCCGTCCGAACCTTGGCCTGAGGAAGCATCAGACGGAGCTCTGACATGGGAATCATGGGCAGGAAGCGGATAAAGAGGAAGAACAGGAATGTAAACAGGCCGAGGGTTCCGGCAAAGGTCGCGTAATCCCACCTCGTGGCTCGATAGGTTCCCCAGGAAGATGGCAGATAATCGCGCGTGAGACTGGTGACGACGATTACGAAGCGCTCAAACCACATGCCGGAGTTCACAATGAGGGACATAATGAACAGCAACATGGGGTTCTGGCGGAACTTTCGGGCCCAGAGCAGTTGCGGGAGAGCGATATTGAAGGTGATCAGAACCCAATAAGCCCAGCCGATTGGGCCGAACATGCGGTTCCACATCATGAAGTATTCCCAATGACTCGCCGAGTAGCAGTAGGACATGAAGACTTCGGTCGAGTAGCCGTAGGCGACGATCAGCCCGGTGGCCAACATCACTTTGCCCATGTTGTCGAGATGGCGCATGGTGATGAGGTCTTCGAGGTGGTAGAACTTGCGGATCGGGATGGCCAAGGTGATGACCATGGCAAAGCCGGAGTAGATGGCGCCGGCCACGAAGTACGGAGGGAAGATAGTGGTATGCCAGCCAGGCAGGAGGGCCACGGCAAAGTCGAAGCTGATGACGGTGTGGACCGAAAGCACCAGCGGGGTAGCAAGGCCAGCCAGCAGCAGCGAGGCCGTCTCATAGCGCATCCAGTGCCGCACCGATCCGCGCCAGCCCACGGCCAGCATTCCGTACACGTACTGCCCGAGTCGCGACGTGGAGCGGTCGCGCAGGGTGCCGAGATCGGGGATCATGCCGATGTACCAGAAGACCACGGAGATGGTGGCGTAGGTCGAGACCGCAAAGACGTCCCAGAGCAGCGGCGAGCGGAACTGCGGCCATACGTTCATCGAATTGGGGTAGGGGAAGAGCCAATATCCCAGCCATGGGCGCCCCACGTGGATGAGCGGGAACATGCCGGCGCAGACGACAGCGAAGATCGTCATGGCTTCAGCGAAGCGGTTGATCGAGTTGCGCCATCCCTGCTTGAACAGCAGCAGGATCGCCGAGATCAGAGTTCCGGCGTGGCCGATACCGATCCACCAGACGAAGTTGACGATGGCGAAGCCCCAGGCTGTCGGAATGGTGATGGCCCAGATGCCGACGCCCTTGAGAAAGAGCCAGGTGACTGCCACCAGCAGCATCAGGACAAAACCGCCGGCTATGGCAAATCCGGCAAACCAGCCCAGAGGCGTGTGCGGCGTAAGGACGATGCGCGAAATTTCTTCCGTGACCGACTTGAAAGTGTGCCCAGGCGCAATGACCGCAAATTCCCCGGTTACCGGGTCCAGCATCGGGTCATTGACTGGTACGTCTTTGGTTGCCATTGTTGCGACCTCTTACCTATCCCTTGCTGTTGCTCTCGGCTACGCACTCTCCAGACGCAGCCACTTCACTTCAAAAACTTTCTAAGGCCTAGGTTCCCACATCCGGAGACAACTCCGGATTGACGTTGAGCACTTCGGCCACGTAAGTCGTCCGCGGGCGCGTGTTCAGATCCGCCAGCACTCCATAGGTGCGTTCCTGCTTCTTCAATTTCGCCACCTTACTTGTTGCGTCGTTGATGTTGCCGAAGACGATTGCGTTTGTGGGACAGGCCTGCTGGCATGCGGTAACGATCTCGCCGTCGCGAATGTCGCGATTGTTCTTGTCGGCTTCGATTTTCACTTCATTGATGCGCTGCACACAGTAGCTGCACTTTTCCATGACGCCGCGGCTGCGAACCGTCACGTCAGGGTTGCGCATCAGCTTGAGGCTCTCGGTTTCATAGTCAGAGAAGAGCAGGAAGTTGAAGCGCCGTACCTTGTACGGGCAGTTGTTGGAGCAGTAACGGGTACCCACACAGCGGTTGTAGACCATGAGGTTTAGCCCTTCGGGCGTGTGGACCGTGGCGCCTACCGGGCAGACCTGCTCGCAGGGGGCGTTTTCGCAGTGGTGGCAGGTCATGGGCTGGAAGTGCGCTCTGGGCGCGGCCAGATCGCCTTCGTAATAGGTATCGATGCGGATCCACTGCATGATGCGGCCCCACGTTGCCTGATGCTGGCCAACAACGGCGATATTGTTCTCCGCATAACAGCTCACGACGCAGGCGTTGCAGCCTACGCAGGAATTAAGGTCGATCGACATGCCCCAGGCGTTCTTGTCATATCGATAAGCCGGGAACATGCTGGTGTTGGGCTCGGGATCGTCCTTGCCCTCACCTTCGTGCGCGAAGTTGGGATCCTGCCTGAATTCATCCAGCGTGGCATAGCGGATGATACCGCGATCGAGCGCCTCATTGCCTTCAATGGAGTGCGTTCCGCTGCCATCGCCGCCCACGTATTTCGCGCGCTGATCGATGTAGTGACTCTTCGTATCCGCGAGGCCCCATACATCGCCCGTCTTCCGAATGGTCGCGCCGGTTGCGAAGAGCGGAGAGTCGGAAGGCCGGATCTGATATGCGTTGAACCCCACGCCACCAGCTACACGGCCGGTGGTGCGCCCTTGCCCGAGGTGCGCGGTAATTGATCCGTCGGCATGGCCGGCCACGGCGAGCGCCGGGGCCAGAACTTTCTTCCCGTTCAGCGTGATCTCAATAACGTCATGTTCGACCAGGCCCAGCTTTTCGAGGGTCGCATAGCTCATCAGCGCGGCATTGTCCCAGGAAAGATTCGTGATGGGACGCGGAATCTCCTGCAACCAGCCTACGTTGGCATAACGCCCGTCGTAGACATGCGGATCGGGGCGGAAGACGATCTCGAGCGAATCGGCGGGAGCCTGCGCCCTGCTGACCCAGGGAAGATCGCCAAATTGATTATGCGAACCTTCCGCGAGCAAAGCCTTGCTCGCTCCGCCGCTTTTTGGTGTAAAGGCCGAGTTAGCCAGGAAGCCGTCATGGAGCAGTTTGCGCCAGCCGAAGTCCGCGTCCGCGCCTTTGCCTGCTGTTTGAGCACTCCAGTTTTCGCGCACGGCGTCGTAGGGCGAGACATCAGGATTATCGAGCAGGGACTGGACGATTTCATGCGCCGAGTGGCCGCCGTACAGCGGATCGATCATCGGCTGAACGACGGAAACAGTGCCGTCATAGGCGCGGGCATCCGACCATGACTCGAGATAATGCGTGCCGTTGATATGCCACTGAGCCTGCAGCCCGGTTTCGTCGCGGTGCGACCCGAGATGCACAACGGTGCCGACTTTGTTGAAGGCGTCGGCAAATTCAAGATCGGCTGGCGCTGAATAGATGGGATTCGCGTTGAGAATGACCAGCCATTCGACCTTACCGGCATTCATGTCCGCGACCAGCGACTTCATGTCGTCGCCCTGAATGGAGGGCATGGGGTTTACCGTCTCCGTATAGACGACGGTCTTGCCGACATTGCCGAGGGCGTCATTGATGGCAATCGTGGCGAGATGGACGCTGGCCGGCTGCTGCTCGCCGGGAATCACAACGCACTTGCCGCCGCTGGCCTTCAGGTCTTTTGCAACCGCAGCAAGAAACTTTTGCGCGCCGTCCGACCATGTGTAGCCGGAGGGTGCCGACCCCGCACCAACTGCCGCCGCGAGTGCTGCGGCAAAACCAGGAATATCGCTGGCCCGCAGCGCGAGCCGGTGTTCGGCCTTCATGCCGGTAGTCGAGGACATGCTCTCGACAACATAGAGCCGGTTCATCGAATAGTCGCCCGCGCTCGCTTTTTCGAGGCGCCGGCGGTTGGCGTAATCCTTTGCCAAGCGGTGGAAACCGGGGTATGCCGCTCCGGAGAGAAAATCGGCGTCGAGCGAAATAATTACGTCGGCTGCATCGAGCTTGTACTGCGCGTCAGCGTAGTCGCCAAAAGCTGCCTTGGATGCCGCGTAGGCCGAATCGCGGTTCACCGGATCGTACTGAATCCATTTCGCACTGGGGTATGTCGCCTGCCCCTTCTTCCATTGCGCCGCCAGAGTCGGTGAAGTGACCGTACTGCTCAGGAAGTAGAGGCCCTGGCCACCGGTTGATTTCTTGTCTGACAACATCGCGCGGAAGGAAGCCAGGAACGCCGCCCATTGGCGCGTCTCACCGCGATAGTAACAGTGCTGGGAGCGGTCCGGATCGTAGAGGTCGAGCAGTGTGCCCTGGGTGATTGGGTCGGAACCGCCCTGATTGTAAGGATGGTCGGGATTGCCATCGACCTTGATGGGGCGATAGGCATCACTCTTGACCAGCAGCGGCACCGCTCCACTGGGAAACGGAAAGGCCGTGGCGAAATACACCGGCTTGCCGAGGACCAGGTCTTCCGGGGCCTTGACGTAAGGGTAGATTGGTTCGTCAGGCTGCTTGGTGCATCCGGCGAGACCGGCGAGCGCCATGGACGCGCCCATCAGCTTCATGAATCCGCGACGCGAAACGGGATCGATCCATTCAGAACTGTGCTGCGGAAACTCCTCGCGCACTGCCGCATCGAATTCCGGGGTTCCGGCCAGCTCATCGATCGAGCGCCAATACTTCTTGCCCGTCTGTCCGGTGAGCTTCGCGCGAACCTGTGCCAGCGTTAGCTTTGAGTTCGTCTTCTCCATGATCTGTTCCACGCTGTCTTTCACCGGTGGCATACCTCGCAGCTTGAGAGTTCGCGTGCAGACCGGATGTTGTAATGCTCGAAGAGGAAGCCGCCCAGCGCTTCCTGGCTCGTGAACTTCGTGTAACTGAGCGGAGGGGGCGAGAGAAGCCCGTTCGGCGCATCAGTCGCCTGCGCGTCCACCGCGGGAATCATCCGCAGGGAGGCGAGCTGCGGATTTCCGGACTGTGCCGGATCGGTGGTGGTGCAGCTTACCGATTCCGCTGTGGGCGTGCCGCGTTTCACATCGGCGGCAGCGCACCATACGGGATTCAAATCCGACGGGTTCTTCCAACCCATGTTGTAAATTTCGCTTGTGGGCCGCAGGTTTTTCGCAGGGTTGCGATGACAGTCGAGGCACCACTCCATCTGGAGCGTGTTCTGCTCGTACATGATGGGCATTTCGTCGACCCGGCCGTGACAGCTTGCGCAGCCGATGCCTTTGTTCACATGAATTTCATGATTGAAATACACGAAGTCAGGGAGGTCATGAACCTTGGTCCAGACGATTGATTCGCCGCTAGCCCAGCTTTGGCGAACTGGTGCGAGCAGTTCGGCGTTGGTCCATATCTGCGAGTGACAGTTCATGCAGGTGCGGGTAGGGGGGATGCCGGCATAGCTCGATTTTTCAACCGAGACGTGACAGTACTGGCACTGCAAACCCAGTCCTTCCACGTGGTGTTTATGGCTGAATGGAACCGGCTGATCGGCGCGCTGGCCCTGGCGAGTCACCCACGGCGACCGTTGAAGCTCATTGAGCGTCACTCCCAAGGCAATGACAATTAATCCCGTTAAGACCAGACTCATCCGTGCCAGCGCGTTCGAGCTGCGGTCAAAAATCTGCGCCATGAGTGCTTCCTGCTCCCTCAAAATCCCTGGTGGTTAAACGGCTACCGCGCTGCGCTTGCCCGCAGCTCTTACCCGGAGGAAAATTTCGCGCCCCGAATCCATCGGTTTAAAAGTGAAGAATAAATATACCGTCCAAAATCGCCGCGAGCAAGCCCCGGAAAGGCGCATGGATTTTTTGTGTTTCAAATTGATTGACTCTGAAATTTTTTCGCGGAACAGCGCCAACTTTGCTATCATTGGCCGCTCTTTGCGAATTGTGCACGCTGCGAATACGATCGGCACAGAGCACGCAAGCGTTGATGCTTTTATCTACTACCCTGGTTTCTTCTCGATTCAATGACTGACGGCCGCCGAGTTCCGCGCTACAACACTGCCCAGGCTTGCGAAGAACTGGCTGCTGCCGATCCCATTTTGGGAAGGCTGATTGAACGTGCCGGTGATTTCAAATTGCGGCTGAAGAGTCAGCACTCCCCTTTTGAGGCTCTGCTTGAATCGATCATTTATCAGCAACTGCATGGCAAAGCCGCCGCCGCGATTCTGAAGCGGTTACTTACGTTCTTTGGCGAGCTTCATCCGGCGCCCGAACATTTGCTCGCGGCGCCGGATGAGCGGCTTCGCGGCTGCGGACTTTCGGGCAGCAAGGTACTGGCATTGCGCGATCTGGCGGCAAAGACTCTGGATGGAACAGTACCTACGCTGCCGCAGATTCGACGGATGAGCGACGAAGAGATAATCGAACGGCTGACGACGGTGCGCGGCATTGGCCCATGGACGGTGGAGATGCTGCTGATCTTCCGGCTAGGACGGCCGGATGTTTTGCCGGTGAGCGATTATGGCGTGCGGAAGGGCTTTGCGCTGACCTTTGGGCGCTTGCCCAAGAGGAAGCCTTTTGACGCTTCGATGCTGGCGAAATCTGCCGATATGCTGCGGCGCGGCGAGCGCTGGCGGCCATGGCGTTCGGTAGCAAGCTGGTATCTGTGGAGAGCCTGCGACCTCGCCGGAAAGGCGTCGCCGCCTCCGGATTAACCCGCTGTTTACAGAAGTTCCCAGCAACCTTATGTTCTGAGCCGATTCTGCGCGGCGGGCGGGAGTTCACAGCTATAATTATCTTCAGTATTCAAGTACAAAGGAGCAGTTTTCGATGCCTCTTCAGCCAACCAGCAAGATCTGGCACAACGGCAATCTTATCCCGTGGGAAAAAGCCAATATTCACGTAATGAGCCATGTGGTCCATTACGGCTCCTCCGTCTTTGAAGGCATTCGCTGCTATGGACAACCCTCGGGTGCGGCGGTCTTCCGGCTTCCGGAACACATGCAGCGTTTGCTGGACTCAGCCAAGATTTACCGTATGCCGCTGCCCTATTCTCTGGAGCAGCTCTCGAACGCGGTGGTCGAGCTGATCGAGGCCAATGAAGTGGCGCCCTGCTATATCCGGCCGATCGCATTTCGCGGGTACGGCGAGATGGGCGTGAACCCCAAGCACTCGCCGGTTGAGGTTTACATGGCCAACTTCCCGTGGGGCAAGTATGTTGCGGGAGACGCCGCCGACGTCTGCGTTTCGTCATGGAACCGTTCGGCTCCGAACACCACTCCTTCGCTGGCCAAGGCGGGAGGAAACTATCTGAACTCGCAGCTGATCCGCATGGAAGCGGACGTCAACGGCTATGTCGAGGGCATTGCCCTGGATGTGAACGGATACCTGTCGGAAGGCTCGGGCGAAAATCTGTTTATCGTTCGCAATGGCGTGCTCTACACAACGCCGCTCGCGAACTCGGTGCTTTCGGGCATTACGCGCGACTCGGTGCTGACGCTGGCTCGCCATTTCGGCATCCCCGTGGTTGAGCAGGCCATGCCGCGCGAGCTGCTCTATATTGCGGATGAAGTCTTCTTTACCGGAACAGCGGCAGAGGTCACTCCGATTCGCAGTGTGGACAGGATCACGGTGGCCGATGGCAAAGCTGGTCCGATTACGCAGCAACTTGCTGACGAGTTCTTTGGCATTGCCAACGGGCTGCGGCCGGATCGCTACGGATGGCTGACCCCGGTGAATGTGAATGCGGAGCAGCCGGTCACAGTGTAGTCAGGCATTTCGAAAGATGAAAAGCCCCGCATCGGCCGGGCTTTCTTTCGCGCGATACCTTCCGAGAAGACCGGGAGCGCTGCAGTCTACTGATCCTCTTTGAATTGATACTCAACCATCTGTTTCAGAGTTTCGTAAGGAAGCTGATTGTTGGCCACTTCGCCAACCGGAACCTGACGGCCGTTGATGAAGAGCATGGGAGTTTCGTCGATATTGAGGTCCTTGCCGAGTTTGATTGAGGCGTCCACCGCGTCCTTGGCGGCCTGGCTGTAGGAGCAGGCTCCAACTTTAGCACCATCAAGTCCGGCTTTCGTTGCGGCGTCGCTGAGGACCGCGTCGGAACTGTTGGGGGTGAGGTTTTCCTGATTGTTGAAGACGTCGTCGGCGAATTTGAAGAAGGCCGCGTTGCCGGCCTGCTGGGCGACGCACACGCTGTAGGCGGCTGCCTTGTAGGCCTCAGAGTGGATGGTGGTGAGGGGAAAATTCTCAAAGACGAAGTGCGCCTGCGGGAAATCGGCGAGCAGCCGCTCGATGATGGGCTGCGTGGCTTTGCAGTGCGGACACTGGAAATCGGCAAATTCGACCAACTCGAATTTCTTCTCCGCGGCCCCGCGGCTTGGTCCGTTGGCGCGCTGCATAAGGACATCGCGGGTTTCCGCGTAGGGGTGCTCGCCGAACGCGAGCATTTCAAGGTTATTGGCGATGAGATGTTTTCCGTCTGGCGTCACGAGAAAAGTAGCGGTGGCGACCTGATGTTGGGGATCGGTTTTTTGCGCCACTTCCACAACCACTCTGCTCACTCCGGGCGCAGCCGTCTTCTGGATTGCCCAGACCTGCCAGACGCGGTCTGGATTGTATCCCCACGATGCTTTAAGAAAGGCTTCCACGGTAGCGCGGGTGGGAGATGCGGCTGTGAAGTTCGACGCATCGGGTGCGGGAAACTTAACCGGCGAGGCGTCGGGTGCGGAGGGAGTCTCCTGCTGCTGCGCGGCGGCCAGACCAGGTGCAGCCGCTGCGGTCGCGGCGAGTAGGAGAGGGATTGTGACTTGCTTCAGAATTCTGCGAAAGTGCATCGGGATTCCTTCAGAGGTAGTTGTCATTCAGTGGGCGACTAGTAGTGTAAGAGGTCTGACGAGCGATGTGGAATTTTGTCATCCGCGGGTCGCGTCGGGCGCGCATCAGACCTGAACCCTGGCGGCAATTGGAAAACGACGACCCATGCCAAATGCTTTCGCCGTCACCTTAAGGACCGGAGCGGCCTGCTGACGCTTGTACTCGCTGCGTTCCACCAGTTTTACAATCCTGCGGACGAGTTCGAGATCGAGCTTAAGCGCTGTTGCAATTGCCTCCGGTGTTTCGTAGCGTTCGACGTAGGCCTCAAGAATAGGATCGAGGACGTCATACGGCGGCAGCGAATCGGTGTCTTTCTGACCGGGACGCAGCTCGGCTGATGGCGGTTTTTCGAGAATCGAAACGGGAATAACTTCGCGCTCGCGATTGACATAGCGGGACAGCGCGTAGACCTGAGTTTTGTAAACGTCGCCAATGACCGCTAAGGCTCCGGCCATGTCTCCGTAGAGCGTGCAGTAGCCGGTGGACATTTCACTTTTGTTGCCGGTGGTGAGCACGAGAGCGTTGAATTTGTTGGACGCGGCCATGACCAGACCGGCGCGAATGCGCGACTGTATGTTTTCTTCGGTGATGTCGGGCTTGAGTCCTGTGAAAAGCGGCGCGAGCGTCTGGTTGTATTGTTCAAAGAGCGCGCTGATAGGTAGAACTTCAAAGCGGATGCCGAGATTTTCGGCGAGATGGCGGCTGTCGTCGATAGAGCCCGGCGAGGAATAAGGGCTGGGCATGCCGAGAGCGAGCACGTTGTCTTTGCCGAGGGCTTCTACGCCAATCGCGGCGACCAGAGCAGAGTCGATGCCTCCGCTCAGAGCGATAATGGTCTTTGAGAAGCCGCATTTTTGTACGTAGTCTCGGGTGCCGAGAACCAGTGCGCGAAACGTTGCTTCGCTTTCATCGTCCGGCTCTGGACGAATGTCGCCGGTGAGAGCCTTGGTGTCGACAAAGATCAGGTCTTCTTCGAATGACTTCGCCTGCGCGATCACTTCTCCGCTGCGTCCGAGCGCGAGGCTGGATCCATCGAAGACGAGCGAGTCATTTCCGCCCACCTGATTCACCATGATGACCGGAGCTCCGTGGCGGCGGGCGATGGCGGCCAGCATTTCACGACGGGTATCGCGCTTGAAGCGCCAGTAGGGGGAGGCGGAGATGTTCAACACGATCGAGCCGCCGCCGCGCATAAGTTCCTCGACGGGATCGATGTTGTAGAGACGGTTTTCCCAAAAGCTTTTGTCATTCCACGCATCTTCGCAGATGGTGAGCGCGATCCGCTCGCCACCAAACGCAAACAGCCGCTGATGGTGGGCGGGAGCGAAGTAGCGCTGCTCGTCAAAGACATCGTAAAAAGGCAGCAACATTTTCGACTGCACAAATTCGACGCGTCCATTGCGGAGGAGGGCGGCGGAGTTCATCACGTGCTTACCGGATCCGTGATGCGCGGGCGTCACGTAACCGCACACGATGGCGATTTTGCCGGCTGCGGTCTTTGCGGCGATTTCGTCAACTACCTGTCCGGAGCGGGCGACGAACGCCGGCTTTTCAAGCAAATCTGCAGGCGGGTAACCGCAAACGGCGAGTTCAGGAAAGAGAACGAGGTCTGCGCCGCCCTGCGCGGCCCGTTCGGTGAAGTCGAGGATTTTGCGGGCGTTCCCGTCGAAGTCTCCAATGGTGGGGTTGATCTGGGCGAGTGCAATCTTCACACTTCAAGTTTATCAACTGGACTGGCCGTCCAGGCACATGCGCTTCGCGCGTTGCGGGCGATGGCGCTTGTGGCCGCTCCCGCTGGTCGCGGTCTTGCCGATCGCCCTCACCGCACGCGCTCCCACACGAGCTGCGCCTCGATGGTGTGTTTTCCGGATCGCACCGGGCCGGTACGGAGGGTCAGCGTGTCGCCTTCGAATTTGTAGTAGCGGACTTCGGGCCGGCCTACCCAATTGGGAAAGAGGCTTGCTTCGACGTGATGCGTGATCGTGTCACCTTCTACGGTGTAGCGGCCCGTGTAGGCGATGTATTCCCTTCGGCCCGCGCTTTGAGCCAGGCGCAGCGCGCCTGCGCCATCGTGGGCCTTGATTGCGGCCGTCATCCGCGCGCGCCTGGAGGGCCAGTCTCGCGCGGGACTCAGGTTACCGCTCATGTAGCCTTCGGCGGAGTAGAGCAGGTAGCCACGTACCTCAGTGCCCCAGGGATGTTCGACGACCCCGTCTTCGTGGATGAAGGAGTAATCGAGGAGACGCCAAGTCCCTATAAAGTCGGCTGCGGAGGATTTAGTGGGCATCAGACCTCGGGGAGCACCAGCGCATCGAGGTCGAGAAACTGCCGAAGGACTTCGTCATTTGAGGCCTTCATCTCGTCCATCGTTCCAAAAAAGTGCGCTTTAGCCTGGTGGAGAAAGAGCACGCGATCTGCAAGGCGCTGGGCAAAGCGCATGTCGTGAGTAACCACGATGCTGGTGAGACGCAGTTGGTATTTGAGCTTCTGAATCAAGTTGCCCAACAAGTGTGCCATGAGCGGATCAACCATGGTGGTCGGCTCGTCATAGAGAATCGCTTCAGGCTGAGCGGAGAGGGCTCTAGCGATAGCGACGGATCGCTTCATCCCGGTTGAAAGGTCGGAAGGAAGCAGATCGGTCAATCCGGAGACTCCGACCATTTCAAGCAGTCCGTTCACGATCTGCTGAATCTGGTCCTCAACAAGTTCCTTGCGCTCGCGCAACGGGAAGGCCACGTTCTCACCCACGCTGAGCGAATCGAAGAGGGCTCCGTTCTGGAAGACCATGGTGACTTTGCGACGAATGGCTTGCATCTCGTGTTCGGTGAAGCAGCAAATGTCCTCGCCTGCGACCAGGATTTTGCCCGAATCAGGCTTGAGAAAGCCCATAATCTGCTGGAGGGAGACGGATTTTCCCACTCCGCTGCGGCCCAGGATGCAAAGCGTTTCTCCGGAATTGACGAAGAAGCTTACGTCGTCGAGAACCACCAGATCGCCGAAGGATTTCGAGACATGCTCGAAGGCGATGTAGGGCGCAGCCTCGCGCTTGGCGGGGCCTTCGACAATCGTCTCAATTTCGGCGTTGCTGGCCAGTAATTTGCTCCTCGCTTCAGCTTAGTGGATGCGCGCAGTTTGCTCCAGCGCTGCTTTTTTGAGATCGGGAGGAGTATTGATGTTCTCAAACCAGCGGTGAAGCGGCAGGGGCTGCTTCCAGGACTGGGCTGCGGCGACGGTTTCGACGTCGAAGCTGTCTATACGCAGGCCGGTGGCATTGGCGGCCTGCTCCACGGCGCGCATGACCTTTGCGTCGTCCGCGACGAGCGCAGCCTGCGCGTACGGGAGCAACGCTTTGCCGTAGGCGGCGCATAGTGGCTGGGGACGGCCTTGAAAGCGTGGAATCGTGGCGAGCGCTTCTGTGCCATTGGCACGGTCGATCATCCAGCGCAGAAACTCGAGCGGCAACCATGGCAGGTCGACCGGCAGGAAGAAATTCTGTTCTGTATCGCTGGCTGCGAGAGCAGCTTCGATGCCGCCGAGTGGGCCTGCCTGCGGATGTCTGTCAGGGACTACGGCTGCGAACGCGGCGAGGTCCGAACGAGAGCCGGCGATTCGGGGCGAGAAACCAAGCGCGCGCAACTTGTCGAGAGCATGTTCGATAAGCGGACGGCCGCCCAGCGCGAGCATCGCCTTGTCTCGGCCCATGCGTGTGCTTTGGCCGCCGGCGAGAACAAAAGCGTTCATTTTCCCAACTCTTCGAGAAATCCGATGACGGACTCGATGCCACGGTAGAAGTTTGCAATATGGAATTTTTCGTTAGGCGCGTGGAGATTATCGTCCGGGAGACCAAAACCCATCATGACGGAAGGGATTTTTAGATGCCGCTCGAAATCGCCAACAATCGGAATCGATCCGCCGGAGCGAATGAAGACCGTGTCTTTACCCCAGACCTGCTTCAAAGCGCGCGTCGCGGCCTGAATGTAGGGATTGTCAGTGCCGATGACGATCGCTTCGCCGGAATGAATGAGCCGCACGTCGAGCGCGATGCCGGCGGGCGTGAGCGATTCGACGTAGCTCTTGTACTGCGCGAAGGTTTTGTCCGGCATCATGTCTGGCACGAGACGCATTGATATTTTTGCGACGGCTTTTGCCGGGATGACGGTTTTTGCACCGGCTCCGATGAATCCGCCGGGCATTCCATGAACGTCGAGCGAGGGCCGCGCCCAGGTACGCTCCAGCACTGAAAATCCGGGCTCGCCGGTGAGGCGGCTTGAGCCTACTTCCGTCTGGCGATAATGCTCTTCGTCGAACGGAAGCTGCTTCCAGGTTTTCAGCTCGTCTGCGGCGGGGGCTTTTACCGCGTCGTAGAAGCCGGGAATGAGAATGCGTCCAGAAGAGTCTTTGAGCTGCGCGATGATCTGCGCGAGCGCGATAAAGGGATTGGGCGCAGCGCCACCATACATGCCGGAATGCAGGTCGGTTTTCGCGCCGCGCGCCTCAAGCTCGGTGTAGATCATGCCACGCAGGCCTACGCAGAGCGTGGGCAGCTCCGGCGCGAACAATTCCGTGTCGGAAACAAGCGCGAAGTCGGCTTTGAGGCGATTTCCCTTCTCTCGGACAAATTTCGCGATCTGCTCGCCGCCTACTTCTTCTTCGCCTTCAAGAATTACCCGCACGTTGATGGGCAGCTTGCCTCCATTCGTTTTGAACAGCGATTCCAGCGCCTTGATATGGATATACATCTGCCCCTTGTCGTCGACGGCGCCGCGGGCGTACAGGTTGCCGTCGCGCTCCGCAGGCTCAAAGGGCGGAGACTTCCATTCGTCGAGTGGATCGGGTGGCTGCACATCGTAATGCCCGTAACAGAGACAGGTGGGCTTGCCCGCGGCGTGCAGCCAGTCGCCATAGACCAAAGGATGGCCGTCTGTCTTGATGACCTCAACGTTCTCAAGGCCGATACGCTTCAGTTCTTCTGCCAGCCATGTGGCCGCGCCGAATACATCGGCTTTGTGTTCGGGCAGCGTGGAGATGGACGGGATGCGAAGGAGGGTCTTTAACTCGTCAAGAAAACGAGGGAAGTTGCTACGGGCATAATCAACGGCGACGGACGGCATAAACGGCTCCTGAGTGGGCTTCTGAATCTTCGATGCTGCGACAGAGCAGTATAAATCCGACAGCGACAGCACGAATTAGTGCATAAAGTTATAGGAAAGCTGAAGACCCCGACCATTGGGGGTTACTACGCTTGAGAGCGATAGATAGCTCGCTTCCCGCGAACGACGATGTTCGACATATCCGCCAACCAGGTATCCGAAAACGCTGCCTACAACCACGTCGGACGGGAAGTGCTGGCGCGCGATCACCCGGGAAACTGAAACAGTAGTTGCCACCGAATACACAATCGCTTTGGTGGCTGGACCGTTGTACTGAGTTGCGACTACGTGGGCAAAGGCCCAAACATTCATGGCGTGTTCAGAGGGCATAGACTGGCCGTCCGGCCAGGTCTTCGTCCCATGAGGCCAGAAGCGGCCCGCGCCGTCATCCTGCTGCGGATCCTGGCGGTCAATGGCGTATTTCAGACCCTGGTTCAGGATGGTTGCATCCACCATGGCCTCAGCAGAAAGCACGGCTGTTTCGCGGAGCAAATCGTTGTGTTTTATATCGCCGAGGAGATAGCCGGTGCCCGAGGCTGCGATTGGCGCGTAAATGCCGGCGACATTAGAAATGGTCTCAAACCTGGCTTCGCGTTGCGGATTTACTCCAAGAGCGCTCATCGCCTCGGCGTCATAGTGCAGAGATATGCCGGTTGCGACGCCGAAAGGGATAAGCCAAAAGAGATCTTTGCCCGATGTTCTGACCGGGCTGGCGAGGATGCCGCCCACATCCTGGAGGACGTGGAGAGCGCAAACCTTGGGGGTACTGAGCAGGCATTCCTGCGGCGGGGTGCTTTGTCCGTGGGCCAGAGCCGCGAAGGGCAGGGCAAGGAGAATGAAAGCGGCGGGGAATCTCATTGTTCGTTTTGAGATTACCATTCGCCGCGTTCCGTTTATGCAGACTGTTCTACGAGCGGGCCGTGCGTTTTCGCTGTGGGTGCGGGCTTCTTTTCTTCCGGTGGAGGCGCGTCGCCGATGCGCTTTGTATAGCTGCATGCGATTGCACTCTCCGGCTCGCCTTTCTTGGCGCGTTTCTTCGGAGCAGCTTCTTCGCCAGCTGAAGGCTTCTTGTTGTTCGGGCAAACGAGATAGACGCCTGACTTCAGCGTTTTCTCGAGCAGGTAGGAACTACCGCATTCCGGGCACTTTTTGTCGACCGGCTTGTAGTTCGCGGTGAAGTCGCACTTCGGATATTCGGAACACCCATAGAAGAAATTGCCGCGGCGCGCCTTCTTTTCGACGATGTCGCCCTCAAGGCACTTCGGGCACTTCACGCCGATGGTGTTCTGCTTGATGTACTTGCACTTGGGATAGCCCGAGCACGAGACGAACTCGCCATACTGGCCATTGCGCAATACAAGCTGCTCGCCGCACTTCGGGCACTTCTCATCCAGTGGCACAGGGGGCTTCTGCTGCTGCTTCTGGTTCAGGCGGCGCACCGTTTTGCATGGAGGGTCTTCGTTGTAGCCGGGGCAGGCCATGAACGGGCCCCACGGGCCGTTCCGCAGCACCATCACGCGCCCGCAGTTCTCGCAGTATTCCTCTTCCTGCTCGGCATCTTCGCCCGGCACGGCGAGATTCGGCTTTGCGTCGAAGTTTTCCTTTGTAAAGGTGCAGCTTCCGGGCTTCTTTTTGTCGTAAGCGCTGCACGCATAGAAGGAGCCGAACTTGCCCCACTTCAAAACCAGCGGCGATCCGCACAGATCACACACCTGATCGGTGGGCTTCTCCATGCGCTTGATGTCTTCCATCTTCTTGTCGGCGACTTTGAGCTCCTTTTCGAAGTACCCGTAGAAGCCGCTGAGCAGGTCGGTCCATTTCTCTTTGCCCTCCTCGATGTCGTCGAGCTCTTCTTCAAGCCGCGCGGTGTACTTGGTATCGAAGATGTAAGGGAAATTCTTCACGAGCAGGTGGTTGACGACTGTTCCAATCTCCGTGGGGACGAAGCGTCCAGTACGTCCGCCCATCTTCTGCACGTATTCGCGGTCCTGAATCGTGTTAATGATGGAGGCATAGGTGGATGGCCGTCCGATGCCGCGCTCTTCGAGTTCTTTTACGAGCGAGGCTTCGTTGAACCGCGGAGGCGGCTCAGTGAAATGCTGTTCGGGCTTCAGCTCTTTCAGCGTGAGCTTGTCGCCAGCGTTCATCGCAGGCAGCTTATTGGCAAGCGCCTCGTCATCCTCGTCCTTCTTTTCCTTCGATTCCTCGTAGACCTTGAGGAATCCATCGAATTTGAGCACGGAGCCGGTCACGCGAAAGTCGTAACTGCGATCGGATTTGGCTACGATGTCTACGGTCGTCTGGTCAAACACTGCAGGCATCATCTGCGAGGCCACGAATCGCTGCCAGATAAGCTTGTAGAGCTTGTACTGCTCATCGGAAAGGGATTTGCGAATCTCATCCGGATGCAGCTCCGGATCAGCGGGGCGAATGGCTTCGTGCGCGTCCTGCGCGTCCTTTTTCGATTTGAAGGCGTTCGGGGAGTCAGGCAGATATTGTTTGCCAAGTTTCCGGCCGATCCACTCGCGCACGGATTGCACCGCTTCAGGCGAGACACGCGTTGAATCACTTCGCATGTAAGTGATAAGACCAACCGCGTCACCGCCGATTTCAATGCCCTCGTACAAGCGCTGCGCGACGCCCATTGTTCGCTTCACATTGAATCCAAGCTGGCGCGACGCATCCTGCTGCAGTTTGCTGGTTGTGAAAGGAGCTGCCGGATTGCGCTTGCGCTCCTTGCGGTCCACATTGCGAACTGACCACTCGGCCTTCTCCAGTTGCGCGACTGCGGCGTCGGTGAGTTTCTGATCTGGCAAAGACGGAGCATCGACGGTCTCGACGCGAGCGCGTTCACCGTCAATGCCAATGAAGCGCGCGGTAAACTCCTGGCCATTCGGCGCGGGGTGCAAATTCGCATCAATGGTCCAGTATTCGACTGGATTGAATGCCTTGATCTCCTCCTCGCGCTCGACGATCAGGCGCACGGCGACCGTTTGCACGCGACCGGCTGAGAGTCCGCGGCGAACTTTGTCCCACAACAGCGGGGATATCTGGTAGCCGACAATGCGGTCCAGGACGCGGCGCGTCTGCTGTGCGTCGACCAAGTTTTGATCCACATCGCGGGCGTGCTCGAAGGCCGCCTTCACAGCCTTCGGCGTGATTTCGTTGAAGGTCACGCGATGAATCGCGTTCTTCTTCACCGATGTGCGCAGCACATCGGCCAGATGCGCGGCGATGGCCTCGCCTTCGCGGTCAGGGTCCGGGGCGAGATACACGCTGTCGTGCTTGGACGCCAGTTTCTTGAGCCGGTCGACAACTTTCTCCTTGCCGGGAATCACAATCAATTCCGGTTCGAAGGTGCCATCGGTCAAGTCCACACCGATCTTGTTCTTCGGCAGGTCCATGATGTGGCCCACCGAAGCTTCAACGGTGTAGTCCTTGCCGAGATATTTACCGATCGTTTTGGCCTTTGCAGGCGACTCGACGATCACGAGAGATTTGCTCATTCTTTTCCTTTACAACCGAAACGGATACTAACAGACGACGCTGCTTGCGTCCGAATTTTCGGATACAAACTATATGCGTTTTCATCCTGTCAGCTATTTACGAAGCGTGCAGCACAATCGTTCAAAAGCTTTTGACGTAGTTTTTCCCAGGAAGTTGCCGGATGCGCCCTGCAAGCTCCAGCTCAAAGAGTGCAGTGAAAATTTCCGAGGAGCTTAATTCAGGCTCCAGCTTTTCCATGATCTCGTCAAGTTGCAGCGATTCATCGTGGCGGAGCGCGCTCATCACGAGGGTCTCGTGAGGAGGCAACGGCTCTTCGTGAAATAAGGATGCGGCAGCACCGGGGTTGGATTCAGAGTCTCCCTGTGCAGCCAGCTGAAGGCGCACTGGCGTTGGCAGGTCTTCCCACACATCTTCCCAAGTGGCGGTGAGTTTTGCCCCCTGCTTAATGAGCGTGTTAGGCCCCCAGGCGTTTTTTGTGGTCACGTTGCCGGGAACGGCATAGACGTCACGATTCTGCTCGAGGGCGCAACGGGCAGTTACGCGGGTGCCGCTGTACTCGGCGGCTTCAATTACCAGCACTCCCACGCTCATCCCGCTTAGAATCCGGTTGCGTTTGGGGAAATTCTGCGGCGCGGGAAATGTTCCGAGAGGGTACTCCGAGACGATGGCTCCGCCTCCGGCGACAATCTGCTCGGCGAGCGATTTGTTTTCCTTTGGATATACGACGTCCACGCCCGTTCCCCAGACGGCGATGGTCGGCCGTTTGGCAGCGAGAGCTCCGCGGTGCGCCGCAGTATCTACGCCGCGCGCCATACCGCTCAAAATTACGAGTCCCCGGTTGGCAAGATCGCGCGACAGCATCTCAGCCATGCCGGTTCCATAGGGCGTGGGATGGCGGGTGCCTACTACGGCAATCGAGGGCTGCGCGACCAACTGCGCATTGCCGCGAATCCAGAGCAGCACGGGAGGGTCGAAGATTTCTCGCAAGCGCTCGGGATAGGCCTCATCCGCGTGAGTCAGAAAGTTGGCGCCTGTTTTCGCAAGGTTTTCAATCTGCTGCTCGGCGGCGCGTTGAGCGTGGCCATCGAAGATGAACTGTACGCTTTCCGCCGGAAATTGCAGCGACTCGAGTTCGGTGAGGCCTGAGGAAAGAATTTTGGCCGGAGAGCCGCAGCGCTCGATGGCGCGAAGGATGCGGCGCGGACCGATTTGCGGTGTGAGGGCGAGAGCGAGCCACGCGATGCGATCCTCCGTGAGTGCGGGACAGGTGGTTTGATCAGAAAGAATGGGGCTGGTCATCAGACTCCAGAGAAAGCGGGCTGCTTCGGATAAGAATTCACGTTGAGAAGATTGCTCGGAGGTTAGCCACCGCAGAAATTGAAGTCAAGCTAAACGACGCTGCCGCTGGTTACCGTTGTTACACTGGCTAGTGAGCCTGATTGCAAAAAAGCTGGTGATTGCGGCCATTAATTTTGTGAATCCCGCGCCGTTGATGTGGGATTTTGAGCACGCTCCGTTGAACAAAGAATTGCGGAAGCGTTACAGCATTCTTTCTTCCATGCCATCGGAATGCGCCAGCCAACTACAGACAGGAATCGCCGATATCGGATTGGTTCCGGTTGCTGCCTATGCAGCGATGCCGGGCGCGGTAATTGTGCCGAGCTGCGCGATTGCTTCCATCGATTACGTTCAGTCTATCCTGCTGGTTGTGCGCGCTGAATATGGAGTAGGACAGGTGAGACGCGTTGCGCTGGATACTTCGTCGCTTACGTCATCGACTTTCACACGGATTTTTTTCGGCAAACTGTGGAAGAACGATCCAGAGTTTGTAGAACACGCTCCCGACCTCGATGCAATGCTGAAAGTGGCAGATGCAGCTTTGCTCATCGGGGATCCCGCGTTGCTGGCGTTGAGAGATCGCGAAACACGCGAGGCACGCTCGGGCGAAAAGCTGGAGTATATCGATCTCGCGCATGAATGGCGCGCATGGACCGGGACGCCGTGGGTTTCGGCTTTCTGGGCGGTGCGCGAAGAGGCCTTCGGGCCGGAAACGGTGAGCCGGAAACAACTGGTTGAGGACTTTGAACGATCTCGCGATCACGGGCTGACGCACATCGACGATCTGGCAGAGGAATGGGCAAAGCGGATTCCGTTAACCTCCGCGGATGTTAAAAGATATCTCACCTACAACATTTATTACTTCCTGGATGATGCCTGTCTGGAGGGCCTGAACCTCTTTTATCGCTATGGGGTTGAGATCGGAGCCTTCTATAAAGTTCCCGACCTGAAATTCCTATAATTTCAGGTCCTTTTAGACTTGAAGCGACTGGCGCGCGTCCAAGTGTGCGTGA
Organism: uncultured Acidobacteriaceae bacterium; assembly: GCA_963743135.1. Classification (GTDB taxonomy): domain Bacteria; phylum Acidobacteriota; class Terriglobia; order Terriglobales; family Acidobacteriaceae; genus Silvibacterium. The sequence goes on along the minus strand of CAVUON010000004.1, from coordinate 162,797 downwards.
GCCTTGCTTTACAACACTCCGCGCGCAGACATCTGTTGCCTCACTGGCTGATTCATTTCGGGCTGCTCGGTGTCCTCGTTGTTTCCACCATCGACGCCTCGGTGATTCCGCTGCCGCTGCCGGGCAGCACCGACCTACTGGTCCTGATCCTGGCCGCGAACGACGGCAATCCCTGGCTGCTGGCGATGGCTGCTATCGTCGGAAGCCTGATCGGCGGATATCTGACGTGGAAAGCTGGAAAGCAGGGTGGTGAGGCAATGTTGCAGCGGCATGTTCCTCCGCGCTTTCTCAAGCGCATTTCGGGCTGGGTCCAGCGCAATGGAGTACTCACAGTGAGCGTGGCCAGCCTGCTGCCGCCGCCTGTTCCGCTTATGCCGTTTCTGCTGTCGGCAGGCGCGCTGAGTATGCCGCGCAATCGCTTTATGGCATCGTTTGCGGTAGCACGCACGCTTCGCTACAGCCTGGTTGCATGGCTGGGAGTGACGTACGGAAGAGCGATGATTCGCGGCTGGGGCCGTTATCTTGCCGGATGGTCCAGCATCATTCTCTGGCTCTTCCTCGGAATTTTGGCCGCGGCTATCTTCTTCGGTGTTTGGAAGTATCGACACGACAACCGCACAGCTAAGGTCCGGCGAGCGAAGCAGGCGACTTAAATTTCCCAGCGCAACAACGACGATCCGACCGTAAAACCAGCTCCCACGCTGGTTATGAGTACCAGATCACCTTTTTTCAGACGGCCTTCTTCGCGGGCCGTGTCCATGGCGAGGGGAATGGTTCCAGCCGTTGTGTTGCCGAAGCGATCGATGTTGATGATGACGCGGTCCAAAGGCAAGTTGAGGCGCTCGGCGCTGGACGTAATGATGCGCTTGTTTGCCTGATGCGGGATGAAGCAGCCGAGTTCGTCCACAGTAACACCGTTACGGTGGAGCACCGTCTCAGAGGCCTCAACCATTTTACGGACGGCGAATTTGTAGACCGACTGGCCGTCCTGATGGACGTAATGCATCTTGTGTTCGATTGTTTCAAGCGTGGCTGGGTGAAGGCTTCCGCCTCCGGGCATGTTGAGCGCCGGAGCGCCTGATCCGTCAATCTCATGCACGAAATCGATCATGCCAATCTCACCCTCTTCGGCAGGTTCAATCAGCACCGCGCCTGCGCCGTCCCCAAAGAGCACGCAGGTCGCGCGGTCGGTGTAGTCGATGATGGACGACATCGTATCCGCGCCAATGACCATGACCTTCGAATGCGCGCCGCTCTCCACCAGCTTCGCGCCCACCTGCAGAGCATAGACAAACCCTGAGCAGGCTGCGGACAGATCGAATCCCCATGCGCCCTTTGCGCCGAGTTTGTCCTGAACAAGACAAGCGGTAGCGGGAAAGAACATGTCGGGAGTAACGGTGGCAATGATAATGACTTCTAGATCGGTAGCCTGGATCCCGCGGTCGGCAAGGCACTTCCTGGCCGCTTCCACGGCCATGTCGCTTGTCGCCATGCCCTTGTCGACCAGATGCCGCTCGCGAATGCCAACGCGCGAAAATATCCACTCGTCGGAGGTTTCGACCATCTTTTCGAGATCTTTATTGGAAAGTACGCGGGGTGGAACGTAGGTTCCCAAGGCACTGATTTTGGCGCGCCGAGACGCACGCGGACGCACGGTAAGGCTCAAGAAGATTCTCCACTGGTTCGAATACAAAAGGCTATTGTCGCCGAGCGGTTCATTCGCTGTCCATCGACGGCTTTGTAAGGATTGTGTAACCGGCAGTAAAGTCATGTACCGGGGAACCTACTGCGCACGCACTAGCCCGTTACCGTTGCTTCCTTCCGGACCTGGCGGGATTGGCGGGATTGCGCCGCGTAGGGCCCGGCACATGTCTTATGGTATCACTGCGCGCCGGGCGCCGAGTCCACCGAGAGACGCCTTGGCAGACGCTTTAGTCGGGCCAGTCAGCTAAAATGGAGGTGTGACCCAACTTCTCCTCGACGGGGCCGAGAGCCTCGCCATATCAACAAATTCCGCAACTTCCGCGAGCCGCCCGAAGGTAGGGTTTGTCTCGCTCGGCTGCCCCAAAAACCTGGTTGACAGCGAAGTGATGATGGGCCTGTTGGACCGCGCGGGCGCCGAGATGACCTCTAATCCTGGAGACGCCGAAATCCTGGTCGTGAACACCTGCTCCTTCATCGATGCGGCCAAACAGGAATCGGTCGATGCCATCCTCGAAATGGCGCAGCACAAGACTGCCGGGACCGCCCGTAAGCTCATTGTGGCGGGATGTCTCGTAGAGCGTTACCGCGACGAGATTCGCAAGAACATTCCGGAGGTTGATGCTGTCGTCGGGACGGGCGAGCTGGAGGAGATTCTTGCTGCTGCGGGACTTGCTCCTCCGGGCAGGCAAATTCAGGAGCCATCGCCATTCACGATTCTCACTGGCGCTCATGCGGCGCGCGCCGAGGGCGACCTTCGCGAATCGCAGGGGCGTTTTTCGCGTACCGACTGGGACGGAGCTGAGGCGCACCTTCCACAGTATCTGTACGACCACACCACACCGCGGTTGCTCGCGACAAAAAAAGCTTCGGCCTATATTAAGATTGCCGAAGGCTGCGACCACCCGTGCAGCTTTTGTGTGATTCCAAACCTGCGCGGGAAGTTCCGCTCGCGCCGCTTTGAGTCGGTCATCGCCGAGGCGGAGAACCTGGTAGCGCAGGGGGTGCGCGAAATTACGCTCATCGGGCAGGACACCACCTGTTACGGCGAAGACTTCGGACTGAAAGATGGTTTAGCGCAACTACTCGATCGCCTCGCTGCTGTCCCCGGACTCACCTGGCTGCGTTTTCTTTATGCCTATCCCAATAAGATCACCGGCAAGCTGCTTGAAACCATCGCGGAACACGACAATATCTGCAAGTATCTTGACGTGCCGCTGCAACACGCCTCCGGGCCGGTACTGAAAAGCATGAAGCGCGGCGCCAACGCTGAAATCTTTCTCAAGACCATTGAAAAGGTCCGCGCCACCGTTCCCGGGATCGCTCTGCGAACCTCGTTCATCGTGGGCTTCCCAGGAGAAACGGAAGCTGACTTCGAGACTCTCTGCGATTTCGTCCGCGAGGCGAAGTTCGACTGGCTTGGAGTCTTTGGGTACTCCGACGAAGATGGTTCGCGCTCGTTCAGTCTCGGAGAAAAAGTCCAGGCGCGCACCATTGAACGCCGCAAGCGCGAGCTGATGAAGATTCAGCAGCGCATCAGCAAGAAAGAAAAATCCGGATGGGTCGGCCGCGAGGTCGAAGTGCTGGTTGAGGGCGAGTCCGATGAGACTCCGCTGCTGTGGGAGGGCCGTTCGCATCTCCACGCTCCCGAGATCGACGGTACCGTATACATTAACGACTTCGGCCCGTGCGAGACGCTGACCGCCGGCCGTTTCTATCGCTGTGAGATCACTGAGGCGCACGACTACGATGTGGTTGCTCGCGTTCTCGGGCTCAGCGGGGAGTAGTGTTATGTCTCCTAACCTTGTGTTGCGCTGCCCTACCTGCCGCGCGCTGGTCGCAAAAGACGACGAGTATTTCCCTTTTTGCAGCGACCGATGCCGCCTGATCGACCTGGGCAAATGGGCCAGCGGCGAGTACCGCATCTCGTCGCCCATTCTTGATCCAGAGGTGCTCGAGGGACTGAATGAAGAAAGCCGACGGCCCCGCAATGACAGTGATGACGACCCAAACGCGCGCTAAGACCGGTTGGGCGTGGGTCACAGCGACCTTCTTCGGCATTGGGTTTCTGCCTGGCGGGCCGGGGACATGGGCTTCGCTGGTCACTGTGGGTCTCTGGTATTTCGCAGCGCGTGCAGTGCATTCCAGCCCCATTGCGCTCACGCTGGCTACCCTGGCGGTCGCGCTTGTCGTGATGCTTGTTGGCACTCCAGCGGCCTCCATAGTCGGGAAGGAAAGCGGCAAGGAGGATCCGGGGCACGTTGTAATCGACGAGGTCGCCGGGCAGCTGACGGCGCTCCTCTGTACCCCCGTCGAAATCCGGCACGTGGTGTTTGCTTTCGTCTTGTTCCGCTTTTTCGATATTGTGAAGCCGCCACCCGTTCGGCAATTTGAGCGGCTGCACGGCGGGGTCGGTATCATGGTGGATGATGTGGCAGCCGGCGTATATGCGTTGCTCGTTGGGCTGATTGTGCATCACTGGTGGTAGACGAAATGGTTTCCCTTCTCAAACCCGAAACAAGTCACACGCCACGAATCGAGTCGGTTGATCCGAACGCCGCTTTACCGGGCGGCGAAGTGGAAGTACACGGCAGCAACCTGGGCGCAATTTCGTTTCATAGGCCGGTGGCTATGCTCGGCGAGCTGGCCGCTCCTGTCGTGATGAGCCGCAATCGCCGCATGGTTCTGCGCATTCCTGAGGAGGCCGGCAGCGGCAGTCTCCGCATTCTGCAAAACGGAGCGCAGAGCAACGCCGTGGATTTTGTTGTCGCCAACGAACTGGCGACTGGCGTCCACGCCGTCGCGAACCCCGCGGTTGACCCCGCAGGAAATGTCTACGTAACACTTTCTGGCTCGCGCGGGCAGGAGACGCCCATCTCTGTGTTCCGCATCGAGCGCAATGGCGAGATGCGTCCTTTCCTCAGCGGCATTATGAACGCCACCGGCCTCGCGACGGACGACGAGAGCAATCTCTATGTGTCCTCGCGACATGAAGGCACTGTTTACCGGGTCACGCCCTCCGGAGCCGCTAAGGTCTACGCGGAAGGCATGGGTATTGCCACGGGGATGGCTTTCGACGGCGAAGGCAACCTGTACGTGGGCGACCGCAGTGGAACCATTTTCAAAATCGCGCCGGATCGACAGATCTTTGTCTTCGCTACGTTGGAACCGAGCGTCGCCGCGTATCATCTGGCGTTTGGGATCGACGGGACGCTTTATGTCGCCGGCCCTACTACGTCGAGCCATGAGAGCATTCACGCCATCGACCGGAACGGGGACATCACTGTCTTTTACCGCGGGCTTGGTCGCCCACAGGGACTGGCCGTCGATATTTCGGGTGCCGTTTATGTTGCAGCTTCGCTTGCGGGACGGCGCGGCGTGGTCCGAATCACGCAGTCGGGCGAGGCTTCCCTAGCCATCGCTGGGTCGGGCATTGTGGGGTTCGCCTTCGTTCCCGGCGGGAACGCGCTCGTGGCGACTGCCGACACCGTTTATGATGTAGCGTTGGGTGTTGAAGGCTGGAGCACTGCTTAAAGGGCCCCAAATGGAACGCCGAGCAACCTCCCGCAGTCGACCGGACCTTTGCTGAATGAACGCCGAAATCATAGCCATTGGCTCGGAGCTGCTTACTCCCTGGCGGCAGGACACGAATTCCCTTTACGTCACTGAGGGGCTGAACCGGCTCGGCGTGACGGTGACCTTCAAGACCATTGTGGGTGATCGTCCCAAGCATCTGGTTGATGCTGTTCGCACTGCCCTGAGACGAACCGACATCATTGTGGTGATGGGCGGACTTGGCCCAACCGAAGATGACCTGACGCGCGAGGCCGTGGCGGAGGCGCTGAAGATCGGTATTAAACGCAACCCTGACCTTATTGCGCAGCTGTATACGCGCGCCGCGCAACGGCGCATGACGATGACTCGCAACAACGAGAAGCAGGCTGATGTGATCGAGGGCGCGGTCACTCTGGAAAACCCGAATGGCTCGGCGTCGGGCCAATGGCTCGACACGGTTTTCGGAGAGCATCGCAAGCTGGTTCTGCTGCTGCCTGGGCCTCCGTCGGAGCTGAAGCCGATGTTCGATGAGCAATGTGTGCCGCGGCTGCGCGAGACATTGCCGCGTCGCTTTATCGCGACGCGTGTGCTCAAGGCGGCGCTCATTGCCGAGTCGCAAGCGGATGCGCGGATCGCTCCTATCTATACGCAATTCAGTGATGTGGAGACGACTATCCTTGCGTCTCTGGGGGACATTCAGCTCAACCTGGTGTGCAGCAAACCGGCGATGGATCTGGCGCAGTCGCGCGTGGATGCGCTTGCCGGGCGCATCGAAGAGGAACTGGAAGACCTTATCTACTCGTCGCAGGGCGAGACTCTGGAGCAGATTGTCCTTTTCTATCTGGAGATGCGTGGCGCGACTTTGTCTGTGGCGGAAAGCTGCACCGGCGGACTTATTTCGGAGCGGCTGACCAGCATCAGCGGCAGCTCGCGGTCATTTGTTGGCGGAGCAGTCGCCTACAGCGACGAACTCAAGTCAGAGCTGGCTAATGTGCCGCCTTCCGTTCTCGAACGGCATGGCGCTTTCAGCAAAGAGACTGCGCAGGCGCTGGCCGAAGGCATTCGCGAGCGGTGCGACACTACGCTTGGAGTTGGCGTTACCGGCATCGCCGGGCCGAGCGGCGGGACTGCGGATAAACCTGTTGGACTGGTTTATATCGGTGTCAGCGATGGCAAGAAGACTGACGTTGTGGAGCGGCGATTTACGGGGGACCGGAATCGAATTCGATCCTTTGCGGCGCAGACGGCGCTCGATCTGGTTCGTCGTAAATTAATGTAAATAATACACTTAAACTGGAGTTATGATTCCGCCTACGGGGCTTCGCTGTGGGTAGCGTTTTTCTGCCGGGTGCTCCTCGCGCTCGAGATATTGCTCGATCGCTGTACGCAGGATTGAGTCCGGTGACTGGTGGCGCGCTGCAGCGATCCGCCGGACGCGATTTTGCGTCTCGTCGTCGAGTTTGAGACTGGTTGGAAACGGTGTTGGCATCGTAGAACTCCCGGGAAATTCCTTAACAACTGTGTCGCATACAAGATCAGCTCAGTTTGAGAACGTGTGGGCCTTATACAAGAAGAGTCCAATCAAACCAATACCAACGAGATAATACGATCCAACTTCCAACCAATACCGCGTCGGCTCCTTGGTGCGGTAAATCCAAGTGTTAGAGCGACTCCAGGCTTTTCCGATGTACGTATAGAGGACCGCCACAAAAAGAAAGACCATCCCGACGGTAAAAAAAGCATACGGCGGCTTTAGAAGCCAGAACGGATCAGACATGGACCACCCCTTTCCTCCCTTCGTCGAAAAAGTCCACAGTTGTCACCGCAGAGGCGCTCGCGTGAGTGAGAGGATTTCAGAATACGCCCGATTCACTGAGTACCGAGCGCCAACTTCAGTTCGGTGGCGAGTCTGGGGATGGTCTCCTTCTCGGATTCGACTCTCTTTTGGCAGGCGAGCAGGTCGCCGGCTGTCTCCTTATTCTTGTTGATGGTGTCGTCGATCTGAGCTGCAGCGGCAGTGGCGGCGGCGTGTTGTCCTCGACTTTTGTACGTCTGCAGCAGTGAAGTCTGCGAGTCTAATAGCCGCCGTGCGTCTCGAAAATTGGCCTGCTCCTGGTCGCAGTTCTCGTTCGTCAGGGCGAGGATCTTTTCAAATTTCCGGTCGAGATGACGATCCCTGATGGTTCGAACCGCGGCCCTCGCTTCGGGCTGATAAATGGCCATATCCGCTGGGGTGGCCAAGTGGCCCATGGCGGCTGAGAGGATTTGTTTTAGTTCCCCGCTGATGTGGAACTGATAGATTCCCAGTGCTCCGAAAATTGCGACCACCACCACCAGCAGCACGCGGCCTGTTGGGCTGGGCGGCTTTGCAGATTTTTGACTGGTTGTGGTGGGACGGGGGGTTTGTGGAGCCATTGGGTCACCCTCTACTGAACCTGCTTCCCGAGGTGGTAGGTTATCCCGTATCTCGTGGCCAGTTCATCCATTCCAGGATTGCTTGCAGCTAAGTAGCCGTTTGACACATGAAAAAACTCGAACGGCTCTATGCGCAGGTCGACTCGTTGCGTCAGTTTGAATTGAACGCCGAAGGCGGCCTGAACGTTGAAGTTCGCGTAGCTGGCGTTCTGCGAGAATGCTTTCTCGGTAAAGACTATGGCCCCTAATTTGCCGCTCAGGTAGGGCTTGATGCTCTTGTTTTTCCTCCACAGCATGCGAAGGCCAAACGGTGAAATCGACACCCCAGGCACCAGCTGCTGGGTGAAGCTCGTTGCATTCCCCCAAAAATCGGACCTGGTGGGTTGGCTCAGAAGAACAACGGGAAGAACTTCCGCTACATAGTCGAACTGTGATCCGAGGAAGCGGCCCCAGCTATTGCGGTCGTACTCCACTCCCACCGTCCAGGCATAGCAGCGTGTGGTGGCGCTGAACAGCCTATAATCGCCATCCGGAAACATACCCATGACCGAAATCTCACTCGCCACCGGCTCCGGCTGTTTGACAGTGGGCCTCGTCACCGCCCCGGTTGCCGTTTCCGACGTTGTGTTCGTGTCTACTGCGGTTTCCGTCTCCTGGGGGCGCACGAGTTGCGGTGCAAGAAGGCAGAGCGCAACCAGAATCAAGAGGCAATTGAGGTGAACGTTGCCGGCGAAGCAACGTTCGTTCGTGCACGAGGTGAACCCAGAGCGACAAACTCGATTGTTTGGCAAAGGTTCACCTGGTCAAAGTGCAGGATGTGCGGCGACCGACGACGCTAGTAAGTATAGGTTCAAACCGCCCGCATGGCGCAACCTTATTCACCTATATTCCACGAGAACATAGTCCGGCTTGGCGTGTTTGTGCAGAAGACGTGGGACGGCTAGAATCAAGGAACTCGCGAGTCTCAAGTTGGGGAGTAGTTCGTTGCGGTTGCTTCTGTGGTTTGTACTGATCTTTTCGGCGGTTTGTGCGTTTGCGCAGCAAACCACTCCCTCCGCGACGCCGGCAGGATCGCCTGAGACTGTCCAGCAGCCCACGGGCGCGTCGCCGAGCCAGACTGGAACACCGCCGCCGGCCCCTGCTACCAGCTCGAGCCTTCCCGACGCTCCGAGCCAATCTGCGACTCATCCTGAAACGGACGCCTCGAAGCAGCAGCCCAAACGGATTCTCGGCGTAATGCCCAATTTCCGTGCGGTCAGCCCCGGGACGACCCCTCCCCCTCCCACGTTCAAGCAGTCTCTCACGATTGCCACGCAGAACAGTTTCGACTACTCGTCATTCATCTTCGTTGGCATCACCTCAGCTTTGGCGGAGGCGACCGACGCTCATCCACAACTGGGCGAGGGCATGGGTGGTTTCGGGCAGTACTACTGGCGTGGCTTTGTCGATAAGACGGACGGGAATTATTGGGTGATTTGCCTCTTGCCGACCGCTCTCCATCAGGACGAGCGTTACTACGCCCTGGGAGAGGGCGGCTTCTGGAAGCGCGGTACCTACGCCGCCACTCGCATTTTTGTCGCGCGCAAGTATAACGGAGACAATACGTTCAACATTTCCGAGGTTGCAGGCCGCGCCATCGCTCAAGGTATCTCCACCACCTACTACCCGAGCGCGAGCAACACCGGTGAAAAGCTCGCCGAGAAGTACGCTTATGCATTGGGGCGCGACGCCCTCACCAACGTATTTCGTGAGTTCTGGCCCGACATCGCGACGCACGTACTCCATCGCCACCCGTAGTCCGAGGGTTACCAGGCGCTCCCTGCGGTTCGTCGCACGGGACGCGACGACTCATTAGGGTGCTCCGCATCGCTCTCCGCCGGATACGCGGTTCGCTCGAAGAGCCGCTCGCATTTGCATATGGGCGGCGATTAAACGCAAGCGCCTGCTTTGAGAACGCAGACAGCCCCTTTTGGACGATTACCGCAATTTCGTCCCGCACAATGCTTACACCCTGCTTAATCTCCGACTTGTCTTTAAGATCCGAGGCACGCGTTGCTCGCAGCATCCTAGAGTCGCCGATATTGATAACCGCATCTTTGCTTGTGTAGTGGTAGAGATTTGGAGGCAGAGTTCTTCCGAGCGTCCGTACGCGCAGCTTATGGATTCTAGCGGCGGCATCGTTTGCAAAATCAGTATTCCGGAGTGAAGGCCCAATCACAGTTCTCGCTACAATAACATGCAGCTAGGCTCCTCTATGCGCCCAAAAACGTGAAAAACCCCAGCTGGAAGGCTGGGGCTTTTCGGTTGCTACGTCCCGCGAGGACCGCTGCCTGCGCAGGGTTCGCCGGAGGCTTGGTTGTGCGCTTACTCGGAGGCGGCCATTTCTTCGGCTTCGCCTTCCTGGCGCATTAGTTCGAGTTCGCGTTCGGCTTCCTCGAAGGCTGTCTGTACTTCCTGCTGGACGCGCTGGGCCGCTTCTTCGAGCTCTGGTGAGAGCTGGATGTTGCGGTAATACTCCATGCCCGTTCCGGCGGGGATGAGACGGCCGACGATGACGTTTTCCTTGAGGCCGCGCAGGTTGTCGATGGCTCCGTTGATGGAGGCTTCGGTCAATACGCGCGTGGTCTCCTGGAAGCTGGCCGCGGAGATGAAGCTGTCTGTCGAGAGCGAGGCTTTGGTGATGCCGAGCAGGAGCGGACGGCCAATGGCCGGGCGTCCTCCGTTGGCGATCGCCTTTTCGTTCTCCAGACGGAAGCGGAACTTGTCGACCTGCTGTTCGAGCAGGAAGGTGGTGTCGCCGACTTCCTCGATCTTCACCCAGCGGAGCATCTGCCGGACGATGGTTTCGATGTGCTTGTCAGAGATGGTGACGCCCTGGAGACGGTAGACTTCCTGGATTTCGTTGACCAGGTAGGCCTGCAGCTCCTTTTCACCGAGCACGGCGAGAATGTCGTGCGGGTTGAGCGGACCGTCCATGAGAGGTTCGCCAGCCTTGAGGCGCTCGCCCTCCTGCACGTTGACGTGGATGCCGCGCGGCACGGAGTATTCCTTCTCTTCTCCGTTGTCGGCGGTAACGTAGATTTTGCGCTGACCCTTGGCGACTTCGCCGAACTTCACCACACCATCGATTTCGCTGATGATGGCGGTTTCGCGCGGTTTGCGTGCCTCGAAGAGTTCGACGACGCGGGGCAGACCGCCGGTGATGTCCTTGGTGCGCGTGGTTTCGCGCGGGATCTTGGCAAGGATATCGCCGGGCGAGACTTCGTCTCCGTCCTGAATCATAAGGTGAGCGCGGGAAGGCATGAGATACCGCTTGTTGCCCTTGGCTCCCTTGATGATGATGGCCGGCTGACGCTTCTCGTCCGCCGCGTCCGCGACTACGAGACGCGAGAGGCCGGTGACTTCGTCGACTTCTTCGTTGAGGGTGATGCCTTCCTGCAGATCCTTGAACTGGATGGTGCCGCCAATTTCTGTCAGGATGGCGAAGGTGTACGGATCCCACTCGGCGAGAACCTGACCGAGCTGCACGGCGGCTCCCTCTTCGACCTTGAGCTTGGCTCCGTAGACGATCTGGTAACGCTCCTTCTCACGTCCGCGGTCGTCGACTACGGCGATGGCTCCGGAACGGTTCATGGCGACCAGGTCACCCTGCTTGGAGCGCACGGTGGCGAGGTTGATGAAGCGCACGGTGCCGTTGTTGCGGGCGTCGAGGCGCGACTGTTCGGAGACACGCGATGCGGTTCCACCGATGTGGAAGGTACGCATGGTGAGCTGGGTTCCCGGCTCGCCGATGGACTGCGCGCCGATGACGCCGACGGCTTCGCCGAGTTCGACCATACGGCCGGAACCGAGGTTGCGCCCGTAGCAGAGGATGCAGACGCCGCGCTTCGACTCGCAGGTAAGCACGGAGCGAATCTTGACGCGCTCGATGCCTGCGGCCTGAATTGCAGAGGCCAGATCCTCGTTGATCTCCTGGTTCACATCGACGATGACGTTGCCTTCGAAGTCCTTCAATTTCTCAAGCGATACGCGGCCGATGATGCGGTCGCGCAGCGGCTCGATGATTTCGCCGGACTCGACGATGGGGGTGACGTAGATGCCTTCGACCGTTTTGCAATCGCGCTCGGTGACGATAACGTCCTGCGCCACGTCGACGAGACGACGGGTGAGGTAGCCAGAGTCAGCGGTCTTGAGAGCGGTGTCGGCGAGGCCCTTACGCGCGCCGTGCGTTGAGATGAAGTATTCGAGCACGGTGAGACCTTCACGGAAGTTGGCCGTGATGGGGGTTTCGATGATTTCGCCGGACGGCTTGGCCATCAGTCCGCGCATTCCGGAGAGCTGGCGAATCTGCTGCTTTGATCCGCGAGCGCCGGAGTCGGCCATGATGTAGACCGGGTTCATGACGCCCGCCTTGTCGGCGTTCTTCATGTTGTTGAACATTTCGTCGGCGACCTTTTCCGTCACAGACGACCAGAGCTGAATGACCTTGTTGTTGCGCTCACCGTTGGTGATGGCTCCATCAAGATACTGCTGCTGCACGGCGAACCGCTGCTTTTCCGCTTCGCGCACAACGGGGTACTTCGTCTCCGGGATGACCATGTCATCGAGACCGACGGAGAGCCCGCTGAGTGTCGCGTAATGGAAACCCAGTTCCTTGATACGGTCGAGCATCTTGACCGTAACCTCGAGACCGAGGTTCAGATAGCAGTAATTGACGAGTTGGCCGATGCCCTTCTTCTTAAGCAGGCCATTGACGTAAGGCGTGCCTTCGGGCATTGCGTCATTAAGGATGGCGCGTCCGACGGTGGTCGAGATGAACTGCTTGTCGTACTGGACCGGCTCAGTGTGGGTGATGTCCTGATCGTCATACGCGGTGGTCATGTCGAGAACCGGGCCGGTGTAACGCAGACGGATGGGCGAGAGCGTCTCGACTTCCTTCGCGTCGAGCGCCATCAGCACTTCTTCGATGTTGGCGAAGACGCGGCCTTCACCCTTGGCTCCAACCTTGGCCTTGGTCAGGTAATAGAGACCAAGCACCATATCCTGTGTAGGCACGGTGATGGGCTGACCTGACGCCGGCGACAGGATGTTGTGCGAGGCGAGCATGAGCACGCTGGCTTCAACCTGCGCTTCGGGCGAGAGCGGGATGTGGACAGCCATCTGGTCGCCGTCGAAGTCCGCGTTGAAGGCGGTGCAGACGAGCGGGTGAATCTTGATGGCCTTGCCTTCGACGAGGACCGGCTCAAAGGCCTGGATTCCGAGACGGTGCAGGGTTGGGGCGCGGTTGAGCAGAACGGGATGGTCCTTGATGACTTCCTCAAGGATGTCCCACACGATCGGCTCCTGCATTTCAACCATCTCTTTGGCCTGCTTGATGGTGGTGCAGTGGCCGGTCTGTTCGAGCCGGTGATAGATGAAGGGCTTGAAGAGCTCGAGCGCCATCTTTTTGGGAAGACCACATTGATGCAGCTTGAGTTCCGGTCCAACGACGATGACCGAACGGCCGGAGTAGTCGACGCGCTTGCCGAGAAGGTTCTGACGGAAGCGGCCCTGCTTGCCCTTGAGGGTGTCGGACAGCGACTTGAGCGGGCGGTTGTTCGCTCCGCGCAGCACGCGGCCTCGGCGTCCGTTGTCGAAGAGGGCGTCGACGGCTTCCTGCAACATGCGCTTTTCGTTGCGCACGATGACTTCGGGCGCATGGAGATCCATGAGCTTTTTGAGGCGGTTGTTGCGGTTTATGACGCGACGATAGAGGTCATTGAGATCCGAGGTGGCGAAGCGTCCGCCATCGAGCGGCACCAGCGGGCGCAGCTCAGGCGGAATGACCGGGATGACGTCGAGGATCATCCACTGCGGCTTGTTGCCGGATTTGCGGAAGGCCTCGACGACCTTGAGACGCTTGGAAAACTTGAGGCGCTTCTGGAGCGATGTTTCAGCCTTCATGCGCTCGCGCAGTTCGATCGAAAGCTCGTCGATGTTGACGCGCTTGAGCAGCTCCTTGATGGCCTCGGCGCCCATCATGCCCTTGAAGCCGGTGGGGCGGAACTGGCTGTCGAGTTCGCGGAACTTGGTCTCGTCCTTGATGATCTCGCGCTCTTTTACGGGCGCGTCACCGGGATCGACGACGACATAGCTCTCGAAGTAGAGAACGCTTTCGAGGTCGCGCAGCGAGATGTCGAGAAGGTGGCCGATGCGCGAGGGTAGTCCCTTGAAGAACCAGACGTGCGAACAGGGAGACGCGAGCTCGATGTGGCCGAGGCGCTCACGGCGAACCTTGGAGACGGTGACTTCGACGCCGCACTTGTCGCAGATGACGCCGCGGTGCTTCATGCGCTTGTACTTGCCGCAGAGACACTCCCAGTCGGTGACCGGGCCGAAGATGCGGGCGCAGAAAAGCCCGTCGCGCTCCGGCTTGAAGGTGCGGTAGTTGATGGTTTCAGGCTTGGTTACTTCGCCGTGTGACCAGCTGCGAATCTTTTCGGGAGAGGCGAGCTGGATGCGAATCGCGTCGAAGTCGGTAATCGGACTGTTGAGTTCAAATGGACTGGAACGATACAAGGTGTTCCTCCTTACAGCTTTCAGCGCTTTGCTTCAGCTGCGGTTGCTTCAGTTCTATGCGTGCGGCCTTCCATCAAGGAAAGCCGCCTCAAATCTTTGCGCGGCCATTCGCCGGAGCGAATGGTGCGCTTTTAATCGGCTGCTGCGATGGTAGGCAGCGGCAACTTTTTGGCTTCGCCGGCACCGGTTATCTTGATCAGCTCCACGTCGAGGCAGAGCGATTGCAGCTCGCGAATGAGCACGTTGAACGACTCAGGCACGCCGGGCTCAATGGCCGCCTCGCCCTTGACGATGGCCTCGTAGATCTTGGTGCGGCCGTAAACGTCGTCAGACTTGGCGGTGAGCAACTCCTGGAGAATGTATGCGGCGCCGTAGGCTTCGAGCGCCCAGACTTCCATTTCTCCGAAGCGCTGTCCACCGAACTGCGCCTTGCCGCCCAGCGGCTGCTGAGTGATAAGCGAGTACGGTCCGATAGAGCGAGCGTGAATCTTGTCATCGACCAGGTGCGAAAGCTTGAGCATGTAGATGTAGCCGACTGTTACCGGCTGCTCAAACTGCTCGCCGGTCATGCCGTCGAAGAGGTGCGTCTTACCCGAGGATGGAAGTCCGGCTGACTTGAGAAGCGCCTTGATCTCCGTCTCCCTTGCGCCGTCGAAGACCGCGGTGCCGAACCAGATGCCGCGCTCCATGCCGAGTCCGACGCGGAGCACCTGCTCATCGTCGAGTTCGAGCAACTGGCGCAGAGCAGCCGTGTTCGCAAAACGCTCCTTGAAGACTTCGCGGATGGCATGAGCCTCCTGATTCTTCCGGACGAGTTCAGCGACCTGCTTGCCAAGCTCATGCGCGGCCCAGCCGAGGTGCGTTTCGAGAATCTGACCGACGTTCATACGCGAAGGCACGCCGAGCGGATTGAGAATGATCTCAACCGGCGTTCCATCGGGCAGGTAGGGCATGTCTTCCTCGGGCAGGATGCGCGAGATGACGCCCTTGTTGCCGTGGCGTCCGGCCATCTTGTCGCCGACGGACAGCTTGCGCTTCATGGCGATGTAAACCTTGACCAGCTTGATGACGCCCGGCGCGAGTTCGTCGCCCTTCTGCAGCTTGCTGATTTTCTCGTTGGTGATCTTGCGCAGAACGTCGATCTGGCGCGAGGTCATCTCTTCGATCTCGTCGATCTGCTCGTTCACGCGGGGATCTTTATCGTTGTAGCGGATGCGCTTGAGGTTCTTGGTCGAGATGCGTTCGATGGCATCGCGATCGAGAATGGCTCCCTTTACGAGCAGGCGCTTGTTGGTGCGCTCGTCGTGCAGGTCGGCCAGCACTTCCTTGCTGCCGAGGATGGCTTCGAGGCGCTTGAGGCGCTCGTCGGTGAGAATACGAATCTCGTCGGCGAGGTTCTTCTCAAGGTCCGCTACCTGCTCGGTTTCGATCTGCTTGGCGCGCTCGTCCTTCTCCTGGCCCTTGCGGGAGAAGATGCGGACATCGACCACCGTGCCTTCGATTCCCGGAGGACAGGTGAGCGAGGCGTCGCGGACGTCGCCGGCCTTCTCGCCGAAGATGGCGCGAAGCAGCTTCTCTTCGGGGGTGAGTTGCGTCTCGCCCTTTGGAGTTACTTTGCCGACGAGGATGTCGTTGTGCTTGATCTTGGCACCGATGCGGATGATGCCGCTCTCGTCCAGATCGCGCAGCGCGTGTTCGCTGACGTTGGGGATGTCGCGGGTGATCTCTTCCGGCCCGAGCTTGGTGTCGCGCGCTTCGATCTCGAACTCCTCGATGTGAACCGAGGTGTAGTAGTCCTCGCGCACGAGTTTTTCGGAGATGAGGATCGCGTCCTCAAAGTTGTAGCCGCGCCAGGGCATGAAGCCAACAAGCACGTTGCGACCGAGGCCGAGCTCGCCCTGCTCTGTGCAGGGTCCGTCGGCGATCACCTGTCCCTTGATCACCCGGTCGCCCTGACGGACGATCGGTTTCTGGTTGATGCAGGTGTTCTGGTTCGACCGCTTGAACTTGATGAGCTGGTAGATGTCCGATCCAACCTCACGCGACAACTGCGTGGGGTGGTGCTCGCCTTCGACGCGCACGATGATGCGTTCGGAGTCGACGGAATCGACAAAGCCGTTGCGGCGGGCGAGGATGACCGCGCCTGAGTCGCGCGCAGTAACACCTTCCATGCCGGTGCCGACCAGCGGGGCTTCAGAAACAAGAAGCGGCACGGACTGGCGTTGCATGTTCGCGCCCATGAGCGCACGGTTGGCGTCGTCATGCTCGAGGAACGGCACGAGCGATGCGGCAACCGATACAAGCTGCTTGGGGCTTACGTCGACGTAATCGACCTCAGCGCGATCGACGAGGACGAAGTTGCCTTGACGGCGGGCATTCACCAGCTCTTCGGTGATGTTGCCTTGCGCGTCGAGGTCGATATTCGCCTGCGCGATGGTGTGACGGTCCTCTTCCCATGCGGAAAGATAGAAGGAGAACGGCTCGAACTCGACCTGACGCTTCTTGTCTTTCTTGAGGGAATTGTTGAGCTTGAGCGCCTCGGATTTTTCGAGGTGATCGCTCACGCGCAGACCGCTTTCGCCGGCGTTCGAGACCTGCACGTAGTCGAGCACGCGGCCACTGGCCACGCGGCGATACGGCGACTCGATAAAGCCATATTCATTGATGCGCGCAAAGCACGAGAGCGAGCTGATGAGGCCGATGTTCGGACCTTCCGGCGTTTCAATCGGGCAGATACGGCCATAGTGTGTGGGGTGAACGTCGCGGACTTCGAATCCGGCGCGCTCGCGCGACAGGCCGCCCGGCCCAAGTGCGGAGAGGCGGCGCTTGTGCGTGATCTCAGAGAGCGGGTTGGTCTGATCCATGAACTGCGAGAGCTGCGATGAGCCGAAGAACTCGCGGATGGCCGCCATGACCGGCTTGGCGTTGATGAGGTCGTGCGGCATGGCCGTCGACATTTCCTGGTAGACGCTCATCTTTTCCTTGATGGCGCGCTCCATGCGCACGAGGCCGATGCGGAACTGATTCTCCATCAGCTCGCCGACCGCGCGTACGCGGCGGTTGCCGAGGTGATCGATGTCGTCCACGTTGCCGATGTTCTTGCGCAGCTTGAGAAGATAACGGATGGTGCCGTAGAAGTCCTCGGGCGTCAGGGTGCGGTGGTCGAGCGAGGACGCGTCCTGATTCTCATACAGCTTGATGTTGAACTTGAGGCGGCCTACGCGCGAGAAATCGTACTTGCGCGGATCGAAGAACATGCCTTCGAAGAGCGCGGTCGCGGTGTCGAGGGTCGGCGGATCGCCCGGGCGCAGCTTGCGGTAAATCTCGATCAACGCCTCTTCCGGCTTGCGGACCGAGTCGCGGCGAAGGGTGTTGGTAATGATGTTGCCCACGTCGTCACGCTCGGGGAAGAAGACTTCGATCGCGGTGATGCCGGTCCCGATGAGCTTGTGCAGCTTGTCGGCGGTGAGCTCCTGGTTGGCTTCAACGAAGATTTCGCCGGTGGTCGTATCGACCACGTCGGCAGCGGTGACTGCTCCGTCGAGTTCGGCGGCTTCGACTTCGACTTCAGTGTGCTTGGAAGCGCGGAGAGCCTTAAGGATGGACGGCGTGATCTTGCGGCCGGAGTGCGCGATCTCTTCGCCCTTGCTGACGATGGCATGGGCGGGCTTGGCACCGAGCAGGTGCGTGGCCTTGTCGGCGTCTGCGATGGTCCAGAAGAGCTTGCCGTCTTTCAGGTTGATTTTGTCGACGGTGTAAAAGGTCTTAAGAATCTCTTCGTCGGACTTGAGGCCGAGCGCGCGGAGGAAGATGGTTCCCAGGAACTTGCGCTTGCGGTCGATGCGGACGTAGAGGGTGTTCTTCTGGTCGTACTCGAACTCGACCCAGGAGCCGCGGTACGGAATGATCTTGCCGAGGAAATAGGTGCGGTTGTTCGCGGTCTCGAAGAAGACGCCGGGCGAGCGGTGCAACTGCGAGACGATAACGCGCTCGGTTCCGTTGACGATGAAGGTGCCGTTCTGCGTCATGAGCGGAATGTCGCCGAAGAATACTTCCTGCTCCTTGATGTCGCGGATGGTCTTGGCGCCGGTCTCGGGGTCTTTGTCGTAGATGGTGAGGCGCACGGTGACCTTGAGCGGAGCGGAATAGGTCATGCCGCGCTCTTCGCACTCAGCCTGGTCGTATTTGAGTTGCAGACCCACAGGGTCGCCGCACTTGTTGCAGAAGTCGGGCGTGTTCTTGTTGTAGGTTCCGCACTTGGAGCAGAGCACATCGCCGGGATGGAACGGATCGGTGATGACCATGTTGCCGCAGTTGACGCAGGCGGTGCGGAGGTGATGCAGCCCCTTCAGGTGGCCGCATTTGCACTCCCAGTTGCCGATGGAGAAGTCAACGAAATCAAGCTGCGAGATGTTACGGAAATCGGTGATGGGGAAAACGGAAGTGAAGACGGATTGCAGACCGTTGTCTTCGCGCTCCGAAGGCAGTTTGTCCATCTGAAGAAAGCGCTCGTACGAGCGGCGCTGCACTTCAATCAGGTTAGGGATCTGGATCGATGTCGGTATCTTGGAAAAATCGAGACGGCTGCGAAGGGCGCGGTTCTCGTTCGGCATGCTTTACTCCTCAAGACTCGTCGATACGAGGTTCCGATGGTCCGGAAAAGAAGACGCCACCCGAGTCACGCGGTGTCCCCTGCTGCTGCATGCTGCGCGCGATTTCTGTTTGCTCCGCCCCGTCCGGAGAAAAACGTCGCGCTTCTTTCGCCGACGCATGCCCTAAAAAATCGGGAATTACGTCGGGTTTTGACTTGCGCAGAAGACGACGCCGGGCGTAGTCTTCCGTTTTGATTCAAGACAACCCCGCGGGACGCGAGCACGTCCCAGCGAGAAGCCAGCCATTTAGAAGGCTGGGAAAACGAGTGTTTTGGCAGGACCGGAAAGGAGGGTGGACGCGAGACGGAAAGAACTAAATGAATCTGCCTGCACAATGACGACACGCCCGCAGAGACAGCAAGTCTCACGAGCGTCACAACCGGATTGTGCACTAATCAATGACAGAATGTTTGCTTCCCGCCGATTCCCAAACCGCGTATTCGCCGCCCTACAGCCGATTCGCTAATCCTATCCACAGGCCTGCCGACTATCCTGTAGATAAGCCGGCACTGTTTTGCCGGGAAAATTTGTGGGCGCCTGTGAAACTGGCACGCAGACTGTCAAGCTCGATAGGCTGAGCCTGCAATGATTGCGAATTGCCGGAGTCGAGGCGCAGAAATCGCATTCCTGTCCAGCCATGCAAAGAAAGCCGAGCGGAACGCGCTGTTACCAGCATAGCGCGTTCCGCTTTGGCATGCAACTTGCAACCGCGGTTCCAAAACGGGAATTTTCGAGCCCTGGAGCCGCAATAGCTGGATCTACTGGAATTACTTGACTTCTACGGTCGCGACGCCTTCAAATTTCTTCTTGATGGCTTCGGCGTCTTCCTTGCTGATGTTCTCCTTCAAGGGCTTGGGAGCGCCGTCAACCAGGTCCTTGGCTTCCTTCAAGCCGAGGGAGGTAACTTCGCGCACTGCCTTGATGGTGCTGATCTTGTTCGCGCCGGCATCCTTGAGGATAACGGTGAACTCGGTCTGCTCGGCTGCCGCCGGGGCCGCTGCCGCTCCTGCGCCGCCAGCAACTGCGACCGGGGCCGCTGCCGCTGCCGAAACGCCGAGGCGCTCTTCGAGCTTCTTTACCAGGGCTGCCGCGTCCAGAAGGCTAAGCCCAACGATCTGATCTTCCAACTGCTGTAAATCTGCCATGATTATCTCCGTCTGAAACTAAATTTTTGTATTTCTCGCCGGATTGCCCCAGCTTTTCGGCTATGGTCTCTCCGGTTGCCGCCCGCCCACTCCCGAGGTTTCCGACGTGCCCAGACTGGCACCCCTCAAGCTGAAGCGTCGGCGAATATGTTTGCTAACTCGCTTCCGCGAACTTTTTCTGCGCCTACCTTCGAGGGCTTCGCGGTGATGCCGCTCTCGCCCTCTGGCTTTGCCCTGCTAACTTGCTTCCGCGAACTTCTTCTGCTCGACGGCCTGATTGATGACGACAGCCAGATCGCGACCGGTTGCATTAATGACCGTAGCCAGACGCTGTGCAGGGGAATTGATGAGGAAGAGCAGCTTCGAGAAGAGCTCTTCTTTGCCCGGCATGGTGGCCAGAGCCTTGACTTCCTGAACATTGATAACCTTGCCGTCGACGATACCCAGCTTAAAGGTGAACTCGGCGTTTTCGGCCACCCAGCCGGCCAGGGCCTTGGCCAGAGCGACCGGGTCGCCGCTGGTGTAGGCCACCGACGAGACGCCCTTCAAGCCTTGCAGCGCGGCCTCGATGTTCGAGCCTTCGGAGGCGCGGGCGGCGAGCTTGTTCTTGAGCACGCGATAACGTCCGCCAGCGGCGCGAACGGTCTTGCGCAGTTCATAGTCCTGCGCGACGGTGAGTTTTGTGAAGGTGCCGATAATCGCGCTGGTCGAACCTGCAAGCTCTTTCTTGAGCTGCTCGACCTTCTCCGTCTTTTTTGCTCTGGTCATTGCCATGGTGACAAATCCTAACTGGCCATTTCTACCGGGAGAAAGCGCCGATAGAGGCCGAAAAACTTAAAACATCGTTATGGCTTCGCTGCAGCGTCCGCAACGGCGCTATCGAGCGAGATTCCGGGGCCCATCGTAGAACTGAGCGTGATGCCCTTGATGTACTTGCCCTTGGCTGCCGAGGGCTTGGCGCGAACCACGCTTGAAATAACGGTCTGCGCGTTTTCGACCAGCTTCTCCACCGGGAATGAAAGCTTGCCGACGGGGACGTGAACGAGGGCAGTCTTGTCGGTACGGAACTCGATTTTGCCGGCCTTGATCTCTTTGACCGCTGCGGCCACATCGCTGGTTACGGTACCCGTCTTGGGGTTCGGCATAAGACCGCGGGGTCCAAGGACCTTACCCAGGCGTCCGACGGACTTCATCATGTCCGGTGTCGCGATCAGGGCGTCAAAATCGGTCCAACCTTCTTTCTGAATCTTCTCAACCAGGTCTTCGCCGCCGACGAACTCGGCTCCGGCTGCTTCGGCTTCCTTGAGGCGGTCGCCGGTGGTGATTACGGCTACGCGCTTGGTCTTGCCCAGTCCGTGGGGGAGAACGACGGTGCCGCGCACCATCTGGTCGGCGTGTTTGGGGTCGACGCCGAGACGCATGGTCAGGTCGACGGTCTCGTCAAATTTTGCGAATTTCACTTTTTGCAGGAGCGGAACCGCATCCTGAAGTGCGTAGGGGCGCTGTTCGACAGCCGCGCGCGCCTTCGCGACATTCTTGCTTACTTTTCTCGACATGCTTCCTCGTCTCCCACCGCTCAGCGCTGGTGCCTGCTGGCCGTGGTGGTAATGCCCGCACCTGGTTAAAGGCGCGTCTTTTGATTATGTCGGAAATATGGTTGGATTGCAAGGGATATGGTGCTCCAACCTCCGGGCTGCTGGTTACTCAAGAGCCATTTGCTCGCCCTCCCCCCACCGGGGTCGTCATTGCCCTTTCAGTGCTCCAAACTCGCGAGCGCCGAACGCTTCAAATCGCCCTTCATGCCAACGATACTCCATGCGCACAAAACCTGAAGAGCAACAATCGCCCGACCTTTTCCGAGGATCAGATAGCTCGAAGACGAGCATTCCACGATCGCCGTAGACCTTGTTGAGACCGAAATACGCACGATCGCCCGTATAGCAATACGCCAACAGTTTAGGTTTTCCGTCCTCAAATGTGTAGATATAGACGTAATTTGTGTTCTGCGTACCTCCTGTGTTGTAACGCAGCACTATAATCGCTTCTTCCTTGCCGTCGCCGGTTAAATCGGCAAATTGCACAGACTCCAGCGTAAAACCCTCCCATTGAGCATATTCGTGTCCATCCATAACGAAGCTTGAGGCCTTCGTAAGATCGGTACCGTTGACCAAGTGGACGGGCTTGCGGCTAGGGTGCGCCATGCTCGGCAGGTCCAGCCATTGCAGCCGATTGTGGCCAAGCAGAGCACCGCTCAATGGATATTGAAAGTTTTTGAAGTCTACCTGCCGAATGCTTTCCTGTGCTGTCGCGACGCCCGAGAAGGTCAGAACCGCTAATCCAAGTGCAATGAAACGCATGGCCAAACATACCTCCGATCTTCCGTATTTGTTTGTGGTGTCTTAGGCAATTCTCTTCGCTGGACGGACTTCCTGCTCGATCTGTTTGCCGTGCTCGGTGCGGGTCTTGCTGAGATCGTACATCTGTTGCAGATTCATCCAGAACTCGGGGCTGTTGCCGAAATATTTGGCGAGGCGCAGCGCTGTATCGGACGTAATGGCCCGCTTGCCGTTGATGATCTGATTGATGCGTCCGGGTGGGACGCGAAGATCGGATGCGAGCCGGTTCTGGCTGATGGCCAGCGGACCCATGAAGTCCTCAAGCAGCATTTCGCCGGGATGCGTTGTTACTCGCTGGATGTTCCAGCCTGTTTGTGGTCGTTTGAACATGACAGCCACTCCATTGGCTAGTGATAATCGGTTATTTCTACGTCATGCGCTCCGTCTGTTTTCCACACGAAGCAGATGCGGTTCTGATCGTTGATCCGGATGCTGTGCTGGCCCTTGCGATTACCCGCGAGTGGTTCCAGTCGATTCCCCGGCGGCACTGCAAGATCGTTCAACCGGGTTGAAGCTTCTATTTGGTCCAGCTTGCGAGGCGCGACCTTCTGTAGGCTTGCCCAACGTCTATTCTTGCCTGTCTCGAACAGGGCTTGCGTGTCAGCATCCTTAAAGCTAACGATCACTGGTCGATTCTATTACGCTATGCGTGATATGTAAAGCGAAATAGCATTCAACTATCGCGACCGGGTGCCTTTCGCTTCCGTCTCCGTGCACGTATACGTCATATAGGAAGGTGATCGATGGTTTACGGGAAGTTTTGGATTGTGGCGGCGGCTTGCTTTGTTTTCTGCGGCGTGATGCGGGCGCAGACGCCGAATGCGCTGACTCCCCAGGAGAAGCAGGCTGGGTGGCAGTTGTTGTTTGACGGGCATGATCTGAAGGGGTGGCACTCCTATCTGCAGAAAGGAACGGGCAGGGACTGGTCGGTTGTGGATGGCGCGATTCAGCTTAAGAAGACGAATCAGGATCCGGCGGCGGATTTTGCGGATGTTGTGACGGACGGGGAGTATTCCAATTTCGACCTGAAGCTCGAGTGGAAGGCGCAGCCGTGCATCGACAGCGGTGTAATGTTCTATGTGCACGAGTCGCCCGAGTACCACGACACGTACGATACGGGTGTGGAGATGCAGATTGCGGACCTGGCGTGCACGGTTCCTGACAGTCGCGTGCTGATGGAGCGGTCGGGCGATATCTTCGACATGATCTCGGACAAGGTGGAGTGGGTGAAACCGGCCGGGGAGTGGAACCAGTTTGAGATTGTCGCGGACCACGGCCATTTGCAGCTTTTCCAGAACGGGCATGAGGTAATCGACACGCAGTTGTGGGACGCTAACTGGCAGAAGCTGATCGCGGGAACAAAGTTTGCCGCGATGCCGGGATACAGCAAATACCACACGGGGCATATTTCGCTGCAGGGCACGGAGCCGAAGGGCGATCCGGGAGTGAAGCTATGGTTCCGGAATATCAAGATCAAGGAACTGTAACTACTGCCTTGGTCGTTTAGGCAACCGCGGCCTTCGGCCTTGGTGCGAACTTGTGTTTGTAGTAGGCCGCCGTGGCGATAATTGCGGGGACGCCGATGGAGACGGGAACTATCCAGAGCCACCAGCCAGCGTGCAGGAGCGGACCGATGGTGACGACCGAGAAGGCGGTTCAGGCGGCGATGTAACTGCCGATCATGCCCTGAAGATGGGCGTACCACCAGAACATCTTCTCCTCTGGAGGATGCGCCACCGCCACGCAATCAAAGCGATGGCCAGCAGAAGAACGACGACGAGATATAGAAGGTGCGAACTGATCCACAGGACCAACCTGAGCATGCGCAGGTGATGATTAGCGCTTCGTATTGCAACCGCCGGGATAGTGACGGACTGGCTCCAATTCATGGTCTTCAAACGAGGCAGGAAGCCCTGGCGCACGCAACCTTCGAGGTTGTATACGCCTATAAGGTGGGAGAAGTGGCCCGCGAGAATCAAATCGCGGGAAAACCTGCTCCAATCGAGCACGGCGGCGTTTGTGGCGGGATCGCCGTCGGTGCAGCAAATGGCGATTGACTGCGCCTCCGGGCCGAGCTTCCAGATGATCGCCGCTCCGGCGGAGCCCGCGTAGCTGGTGTACAGCATCAGAACTTCCTGATCACCGCGAACGTCGACTGTGCCCAACATCCGGTCCAGTAAAGACGAGTGGGTCTTGCGTTCGACAGGGAGGTACGGCAATTGATAGGTCTGGACGAAGTAGCCCCGGGATCGGATGTTGGCGATGAGCGCGGAATACAGTCGCCGTGCGCGGTGCATGCGCTGAACGTCGACGGCGCGCCACAAGAGCGTTGTAAACAACCGCCACTTATGGCCCTTGAGGGACGCCAGCCCAGCGAAGTTGGGCTCGATGTCTAATCCCACTCCGTCCCACCGCAGGCCCTGCTCTCGGCTCCATGCGTCGAAGGCTGCAAATCGTGCCGCAGCCTCTGGCGCGTTCTCCGCACTAAAGTAGGAACCCTGCTCCAGAGGCATCCCGAGCCCGGCGATTACGGGAATTCCGGCCTGATTCAACCGGCGCACGAGCTCAGCTCGCTCCGGAGTGAAGTCGACGATGGCGACGCCGAGCCCGGCGTGCAGGTCCTTCAAAACGGCAAAGACGCGGGGATCGGCGAACAAGGACTGCATCTGGTCAACGCCCTGATCGCAACAGGCAAACATCAGCTGGGGGGTCACGCCCGGGCCCTGAACGCGGATGCCGGTAGCAGGTCTGGAGGCCGGAGGAGAAGCCACGGCGAATTGGCAAACGCCTACGAATAGCACGGCACGGAGCAGGCTGCGGTAATGCCTGCGTCCGCTGAAGGGGCGCATCTCTTGATGATTGATAAAAATGGTCGGCATGGCAAGCGCCATCCCTGGGGCTGGTCAGTTTCCACGGTTGCCGACGACACGGAGGCTGATGGTTGATTGTTTCGTCGCGGATTCTTCCAGCGCGAGCGGCCGCAAATCCCACCGACAATGATATAAGTGTCGGTAGCTTCGAGAAGGTAGAGGACACCGACATGTCCATTGCCCGAGTCATTGCTTACATTGTGGCCGTGTTCTTGAATGGAATCGGGCTGATCCTGCTGGTGAGGCCGGAACTAGCGACGGGTCCCGGTGGCCTTCCTCTGTTTCGGGATGAATCCCGACCCATGATGGCGGTGTTGGCGGCAAGAGAGATTGTTCTCGGTCTCATAGCGGCTGGACTTGCTTACACTGGAAATTTTCACGGCCTCCTGCTCGCTTTTCTAATTGCGCTGATCATTACGATCATTGATGCGGTCGCTCTCCTCCAGACAAAATCCATTTTGGGATTCATTGTCAATGATCTGGTAGGGTTGATGCTCCTTTTCGCGGTCATCATGCTTTGGCGAGATTTGAAGAGCTTTTGAATCCGCGCTTCTTACTTCAGCGCTGTTTGGAAGATGCAGTCCAGCGGGGCGCCCCCGGAGCCTTATTCTGCGCGAATAAGCTTGCCCGCTTCGCTCGAATCGCTGCATCCTATCCTCTATGACGAATCGTGAACGCTCCATTCTGAAAGGCGCAGTGGCTGGAATGATCGGCGGACTGGCTGGAGCCGGGGCCAAAATGGTGGCGGAGAAGATCTTTCCGCCGCGGGTTCAGGGCCAGACTCCGCCGCCCGTGATTTTAGCCGAGCAGGTTGCAGGACATAGTCTGCCTGAGGGACAGAAGCAGGCGGCTACGCAGGGGATCCATTGGGGTTTTGGCGCCGCGGCCGGCGCGGTCTACGGCGCGATGGTCGAAGTCGAACCATCGCTGGGAGCGTGGAAGGGAGCGGCGTTCGGCGTCACGCTGAATAAACTTACCCATGAATCCTTGTTGCCGAAGCTTGGTCTTGCAGCGCCGAAAGAGGAGCAGCCCGCACAGGAGCGCATCAGCGAGTGGGTTACGCATGCAGTCTACGGAATCTTTACGGAGGCGGTGCGGAGAGCCGTCCGCAGTCGGCTCTAATTCGGGCTCTAGGTCTGGGGTTCCTGGAGTGGCTCAGGAGCGGTGAGTGCATCGACGCCCGCACCCTCACTCTCTTCTGAGATTTTTCTGAGCGATACGTGCTCGAAGCGTGCCCAGATGAGTCCGACTGGGACGATGCTCAAAAATGTGACGACAAGAAGCACGGCGGCGCACCCGAGGGCCGGTTCCCAGGCTGCTCCAAAAAGCTGCTGCATAGCGGTGGCGACTGCGGCGATTTGGGTGAACCATCCGATGACCGGTAACTGCACGGTGCTGGCCAGCATGCTTGCGGCCATCAGGACCATGCAGCGCGCGAGCGTCATGGTGTGCAGGGGCGGCGAATCTACAAAAGCGCGCGTGGTCTCAAAGTAGGCGAGAGAAATCAGAGCCCACATGCCGAGTGACAGCAGGAGCGCGGCGGCTACATCGCGGAGCGAAGCCAGCATGTCGAGGCCGTCGCGAAAGGCGCTGATTTTCGCGGATACTGAGCTGCCGAGTCCTTCAGAGAGTTTGCCGAGCATTCTTCCCGTGAATGTGGCCAGGGCTTCCCCGCTGATGCGTACGGCAACGGCGAGGATGGCGAGGGCCGCCGTTCCGACGAGACCGGTGAGCGCGATGTGCCGCAGGAGTTCGGGATGAGGGAGGGTTGCCTTGTCCGGCGCGAAGAAGAGGACGGTAGAGAAGATGAGCGCCATCGCTCCGAGATCGAACATGCGCTCGACAATATATACGGCAATCTGCGAGCTGAGCGGCAGCTTGACGCGCCGGGAGACGAGGTAGGGACGGACGAGATCGGCGGGACGGCCGAGCAGCGCTACTCCGGTAAAGCCGATGACCTGCGCTCCCAGAACGCTAAACCACGGGACCTTCCGCGCAGGCTTGAGGAACAGCGCCCAGCGCATGGCTCGCACGATATAGCCAAGCCAGATGAGGGCGACGGCGAAGCCGATCCTGGGCCAGTCGGCCAGCTTCAATTGCTGGACGAAGACGCCCCAGTTGAAATGAATTTTATGGCGCGCAAACAGAACCAGCGCAATTAGAGCTATCGCAATAGCCAGATAGAGGATCCAGGTTTTCTTCTTCAAACTTTCATCCCCATCTAATCTGCCTAGCGTACTGCGCTTGCAACCTGCGTGAGTTCATGCGCTTTTCGCGCGGCGATGCGCCGGTTGAACTCGTGAATGACGCGCGCTACATACAACTGCGTTTCGCGGAAGGGCGGGATGCCGTGCCAGCGGTCGACCGCAGCCGGTCCGGCGTTGTATGCGGCCAGCGCCAAGGCGAGGTTCTCGTGATACTGCTTGAGCAGGCTGTCGAGATAGGCCGTTCCGCCGCTGATATTTTGCCCCGGCGCGAAGGCGTCTGCTACACCGAGTTCCGCTGCCGTGCCGGGCATGAGTTGCATTAGTCCCTCCGCTCCGGCGCGGCTTACGGCGCGGGTGTGGCCGCCGCTCTCCTCGCGGATGACGCTGGCCAGCAGGTCAACGTCGAGATCGTGCGCGGCTCCGGCGCGAGACAACAGCTGGCGGAGTTCGGCCTCGGTCGGCGTGGCTTCAGTTGGCTTTGCTTCGGTTTTTTCAGGAGCTGCGGTTGGGTCCGGAGTGACGGGCAGCTTTACCGCTTCGCTTGCGGCGATCTGGTCGGTGCCTACCTCGATGAAGTTGGCGTTGCCTGGATCGAGATAAAGGCGAACGTTGCCGTCCACTACGGCGCGATGGTCGCAGATGAGGTCGAAGCCGTTGGTGAGCGTGATGTGCTCGGCGGCGTGGGCCGAAGCTGCTCCGAAGGCTGCCGCTGACAGGGCGAGCGCGACCCATCTGGATTTGTTTAAAACTCCGAGCATCTGGCCAACTCTACCATTTCTGTTCAATGCGCGCGGCCTTTCTCATGACTGACCACTGACTGGACGCCCATCCCATCGACTACGCTCTCAACAACCTGGGCGACTCCGTCCTCATCGTTGATAGCGGCTATCTGCCAGCCGCGCGTCTGCGCTAATCGGACCAGATCCGGCGCGCCGTTGGCCATTACGACGGCCTGGCCGGAGAACTCCAACATCTCTAAATCGTTGAAGTTGTCGCCGATGGCCATGATTTCGGACGGAGCGATGCTGCGCGAATGAGCCAGTCTGCGCAGCGCCACTCCTTTGGAGCATCCGGGCGGCAGGATGTCGACAATGGACAGGTCGCGCGCCGGATATTCCGTCCGGTGAAGCTCGATTCTTGGCGCGATGTCGCTTGAGCCTAGCCGGGTTGCGGCTTTGCGCATGGCTGAGATGGTTCCGCAAACCATTCCCTGCACCGGAGGCTCGCCCTGGTCGAAGGCCCGCTCCAGAGGGCGGACTTCGATGATCCAGGGGCGATTTGCGTCGACCCATGCCGCGATGCGGCTTTGAAGCTGGTCGAGCGACTCGAGAACCAGTTCGCCCGGCCCTTCGTGATCGAAGGTGAAGACGGTGGTTCCGCCAAACTGCCGGAGAACCGGGCAGAGTTCGCGGGCGGTCTCGATAGGGAGGAAAAAGCGGTCGATGCGCTCGCCTCCAAGCGTGCGGGTGACGGCACCGTTGGAGGTGATCATTATTGTTTCGGCATTCAGGCCTACGGGGTGGATCAGCGGGGATGCATAGGCCTGACGGCGGCCGGTGGCGATCACGATCTGGATTCCGGCGGCTTCGGCGTCGAGCAAGGCGCGCCGGTTGCGGGTGCTGACTACGGTTCCGGCGGACGGGAGCAGCGTGCCATCGATGTCGATGGCGATGAGTTTGGGCGGAGAAGGCATTGGCTCAAGTTTACTGGGGACTGGCCGTCCAGGCACACGCGCCTTCGGCGCCACTCTGAATTTACTTCGGTGGCTACTCCCGCCGTTCGGGACTGACGTTCAGACAACTGCGCTTCGCGCGATCCTTGTGCCGGCCTGTGTCGCTACCCCCGCTGTGGGATTGGCGGCACTCTGGGCGCCGGGATTTTAAAATGGCACAAGGGGCCGGTTTTGTCTGAAGACATGTTTGTGAATCCGGTGCGGCATGCGTTGCAGACGCGGCAGCGCCGGTTTGCGGAGTATGCCGGAGACGCGTGCAAGTATGCGTCCGAGGTTGCTCCGTTTGCGGCGGTCGGGAAACGGGATGCGGAGGCGTCGCGGCAGCTTCATTCGCTGCTTGCGACGGGGGAGATTGTTTACATGATGGGGCAGCCGCCATTGGAGGTTGCGGGGCTGGTTTTGCAGGACACACTGGCGGGTCTGCAGATGGTTTTTCCCGAAGATGCTGAAGTCTTAGCGACCGGTAACTCGGCGGTCGAGATTTTGACGCTCTCGTGCGCGGATGCGGCAGAGATGGTGGAGCTTACGACGCTGGCTTTTCCGGGGTACTTTCGCATGCGGACGTGCGAGATGGGCTCCTATTATGGAGTCCGCGTGGACGGGCGACTGGTTTCGATGGCCGGGGAGCGCTTCGCGTTTGACCGCTATGTGGAAATCAGCGGGGTGTGCACGCATCCTGAATATACGGGCAACGGCTACGCCGCGGCTTTGATTGCACGGCTGTTGCTCGATCATCGCAGAGACGGCTGGCTTTCGTGCCTGCATTTGAACGCGGCCAACAAGCGGGCGAGAGATCTTTACGAGCGGCTTGGGTTCAGAGTGAATCGGGAGGTCAGCTTTCATCGCATGCTTAAAGACGAATGAGCAAGGTTGGCCGGGGCTGTTTCCCGTCGGCTGGAATTTCGCATTACAATCGGGGGTTTGAGGAAAACCCCTATTATGAATCCCCCAATGAGTCTTTCGGGTCCGCGTACATTCCAACAAAAGGCGAAGAAAACCTTGTCCCATATTTCTACTTTGGTCGCGGCTGGCGCGATCACGCTTGGTTCGGGAACCAGCTACGCTGCTACGAGCAATTTTGGCCCGGACAATCCCTTTTACTCGGCGAGCACACTTCCCTTCCAGGCGCCGCCCTTCGACAAGATCAAGGACAGCGATTACCAGCCGGCGATTGAGGCTGGGATGGCGGAGCAGATCCGGGAAGTCGGAGAGATAGCGGACAATCCCGCAGCGCCGACATTTGAAAACACGTTGGTGGCACTGGAGAAAACGGGACAGTTGTTCAATCGCGTTATGGCCGTTTTCAACGGAGTGGCCGGCGCGAATACCGATCCTGAATTACAAAAAGTGCAGAGCGTTGAAGCGCCCAAGCTGGCGGCGCTGCAGGACGCCATTTTTCTGAACTCGAAGCTGTTTGCTCGGGTCTCGGCTGTTTATAACGAGCGCGCGTCGCTGAAGCTCGATCCTGAATCGTTGCGGCTGGTGGAATGGGACTACAAGCAATTCGTGCATAACGGTGCGGCGCTCTCGGACGCGGATAAGGCGCAACTGAAGAGGCTGAACGAAGAAGAGTCGACGCTGAGCAATGACTTCATTATGAAATTGCTGGCGGCGACAAAGGCCGCGGCATACTCGACAACGGAGGAATCCGCGCTGGACGGGTTGAGCAGCGCGCAGATGGATGCGGCGACACAGGCGGCGCAGGGCCGGAAGCAGCAGGGATGGGTGCTTCGGCTGCAGAATACGACGCAGCAGCCCGACCTTGCCGACTTGAAAGAGCGCACGACGCGCAAGGCGCTCTTTGACGACTCGTGGAATCGCGCGGAACACGGCGATGCAAACGATACGCGCAGCACCATTGCGCGTTTGGCCCAGTTGCGCGCGCAGAAGGCGAAGCTGCTTGGGTATCCCAGCTATGCGGCGTGGAAGCTCGAAGACCAGATGGCAAAAACTCCGGAGGCCGCGCTGAAATTTCTGAACGCGCTAGTACCTGCTGCCACGGGGAAGGCGGCGAGCGAGGCCAAGGAAATTCAGGCGATGATCGATTCGCAGAATGGCGGATTTACTCTGCAGCCGTGGGACTGGAACTTCTATTCCGAGCAGGTGCGGAAGGCGAAGTACGATCTGGATGAGTCGCAGGTGAAGCCGTATTTCGAGCTGAATAATGTGCTTGAGAACGGCGTGTTCTATGCCGCTACGCAGCTTTACGGGATCACATTCAAGGAGCGGCACGATATTCCGGTGTATAACCCGGACGTGCGCGTGTTTGAGGTTTTCGACACGGACGGCAAGCCGTTGGCGCTTTGGTACTGCGACTATTTCAAGCGCGACAACAAGAACGGCGGCGCGTGGATGGATGAATTTGTGGGGCAGTCGAAGCTGCTTGGCACGTTGCCCGTGGTCTACAACGTGGCCAACTTTACCAAGCCTGCTCCGGGACAGCCGGCGCTGATCAGCTTTGATGATGTGACGACGATGTTCCACGAGTTTGGCCATGCGCTGCATGGGATGTTTGCCGATACGGAATATCCCAGCTTGTCTGGAACTTCAGTGCCGCGCGATTTTGTGGAGTTTCCGTCGCAGTTCAATGAGCACTGGGCGAGTTATCCGGCGGTGCTGAGCCATTATGCGAAGAACTACAAGACGGGCGAGCCGATGCCGGCGGAGCTGATGGCGAAGATCAAGAAGGCGGCGACGTTCAATGAGGGCTATGCGCTGACGGAGCTTCTGGCGGCGTCGGAGCTGGACATGCAGTGGCATACGCTTCCGGCGAGCGCGCCTTTGCAGAACCCGGATGAGTTCGAGACTGAAGCGCTGACAAAGACGCATCTGCTGATCAGCAATGTACCGCCGCGCTATCGGTCGAGCTACTTCATGCATATCTGGGGCAACGACTACGCCGCTGGATATTACGCCTACCAGTGGAGCGAGATGCTGGACGACGACGCGTTCCAATGGTTCGAGGACCATGGCGGACTGACGCGGGCCAATGGGGATCGCTTCAGGCAGATGGTGCTTTCGCGCGGCAATACGGAAGACCTGGGCGCGATGTACTCGCGGTGGCTCGGAGCCGAGCCGAGCATTGGTCCCATGCTGAAGTTCCGCGGACTGGCCGTCCAGGTGGGACTGGCCGTCCAGGCAGACGCACCTGCGGCGCCATCGTCGAACTAACCTCCGTGGCCCTCCCTTTGGTCGGGACAAAACGAGTCGTAGTCGCGGGGCAAGACGAAGATTTTTGGCAACCTCTTCGTCCAGGCCTGCGCTCTCATGCAACTGGAGGTGTCCATGATTTCTCTTCATGACGGACAGTGTGGGCTTTGTTCTCACTTCGGCGAAGCACATCAACCAATGGAACAGAAACTGATCGAGATACATTCGAGCAAACGCGCTCCCGAGGATTTCCTCGACGACTGCGGCCATCCGAAACATGCCGCGCTCCACCTTAAGGTCACGGCGATGAGCGGCTGCGATGGATTCGTTCCTGCCGCTGCTGCATAAATTTCAGCAATGAAATCCAGCGGCAAATCCTTGCAAAGCTTTCGATGCGTGGGCCGCTATACTGGCATCAGGAGCAGTGCAGGTGCATCTGGATCGGATTCTGAATACAACCCGCGCGACGGTTGCGGAGCGCAGAGGGCGTGTGCCGGTCGGAGAGCTTGAGCGGCGGGCGGCTTTGCATGCGCCGCGCGGGTTTGCACGCGCTTTGCGGGCGCGGTCGGCACAGGGTCCGGCGATCATTGCTGAATTGAAGAAGGCTTCCCCCTCGAAGGGGCTGATTCGGCCTGATTTTGATGCGGCGGAATTGGCAGTGTCATTGCAGTCGGGCGGGGCGGCCGCATTGTCGGTGCTGACGGACGAGCCTTATTTTCAGGGGAGCCTTCGCAATCTGGAGATTGCCTCTTCGGTTTCCGGGCTGCCTTGCTTACGCAAAGATTTCATTGTGGATGAGTATCAGATTGTGGAGGCGCGGGCGCATTGCGCGGACGCAATTCTTCTGATTGCCGCTGCGCTTTCCGATGCAGAACTGACGCGATTTGCGTTCTTTGCGCACGCGCTTGGACTGGATGTTCTGTGCGAGGTTCATACGGACGATGAACTGGCGCGCGTCGTTGATCTGGGCTGCGATGCCTATGGCGTGAACAACCGCAACCTGAGCACGTTTGAGGTGACCCTGGAAACTTCGCTGCGGCTCATAGATCGTCTACCTGCGGGCACGGTGCGCGTGGCGGAGAGCGGCATCCATACTGCGGAGCATCTGGAGTTGCTGCGGACGGCGGGCTTCGATACGTTTCTCATTGGCGAGTCACTGATGCGCCAATCCGATCCGGGCGCGGCTTTGCAGGCGCTGCTTGCGGAGAAAGTTTCGTCATGTGGGTGAAGATTTGTGCGAATACTTCGCTGGAAGACGCGAGGCTGGCGGCCGAAGCGGGCGCGGATGCCGTGGGGTTTGTGTTTGCTGAGAGCGCGAGATGCGTAACGGCGGCGCAGGTTCGCGCGATTACTCCGCAATTGCCTGCGAGCCTGGAGAAGATTGGCGTTTTTGTCGATGCGAGTTTTGAGGAACTGACGGCAGCAATTGAAGAGTGCGGCCTTACGGGCGTGCAGATCCATGCTTCGCGTGAGGCTGGCTTCGCGGCGCGCCTTCGCGAGCGTTTTTCTCGAGAACAATTGCGCATTCTGAAGGTGATTCACTTCCGAGATGATCTGACGGCGGAGTTGCGTGCTGCCGTCGCGGACGATGCACTCGACGCGGTGCTGATCGATTCGCGCACGGCGACTTTGCTGGGTGGGACTGGGCTTCGCTTCGACTGGCAGGCGGCTCGGGGAAGCTTTGTTAATTCGCGACTACGGCTGATCGCTGCGGGTGGGCTGAGCCCGGACAACGTGAGCGAGGCAATCTGTACTTTGCAGCCGTGGGGCGTGGATGTGGTCACAGGGGTTGAGGCGTTGCCGGGAAAAAAGGACGCTGCGAAGGTGCGGGCGTTTGTGGAAAATGCGCGGATTGCGGCGCACAAGATGAAGCTGGATGCGCCGGTCGAAGTTTAGGTGTGTTCGCGCCACTCAGGGTACGAGTGCGTTAGACAATTTTCCAATCTGGCAGATGCGGCTACAGACTACCTTCTATTTTCACTCGGCAGAGGTCGATGGACGTCGTCAGAAACCGAAAGTTCGAACGAATAGGCTACGGCTTAAGGAAATGATTTGCTGTTTTTCTTCTTCTCCATGTATCTTTGAAACCAAGATGACGAATGCACCGCGCCAGTTTTTTAGCTTTACGTACCGCTATTGGCGCTCAATAGCGGCTCTGGCGGACAGCCCCGTGCACATCTGAAGGATTCAAAGAAGCAAGCAAAAGCTTTCAGGTTGAAACGAACTTCCCCACGAGCCGCGATCCTAAGGATCGGGGCTTTTTGTTGCAGAAAGGAAGCCGATGGTGAGCAGCACTGAAGTATTGAAGACCGCGACATCCACGCAGACGCCCGGGCGTTTTGGCGCGTATGGCGGGCGCTATGTTCCGGAGACGCTGGTGGCGGCGCTTGATGAGCTGGAACACGCCTATGTCGAAGCGCAGGCCGATCCGGCGTTTCATGCGCGGCTGGATTCCCTGCTGCGTGACTATGCGGGACGGCCTACACCGCTGTACTTTGCCGAGCGGCTGACCGAAACGCTGGGCGGTGCGAAGATTTACCTGAAGCGCGAAGACCTACTGCACACAGGTGCGCACAAGATCAACAACTGCATTGGGCAGGGATTGCTGGCGGAGCGCATGGGCAAGCGCCGCATCATCGCGGAGACTGGCGCGGGGCAGCATGGTGTGGCCACGGCGACGGTTTGCGCGCTGCTGGGCATGGAGTGCGTGGTCTACATGGGCGAAGAGGACATGCGGCGGCAGGAGCTGAATGTCTATCGCATGCGACTGCTAGGCGCGGAGGTGCGCGGCGTCAGTTCCGGATCACGCACGCTGAAAGACGCGATCAATGAGGCGATGAGGGACTGGGTTACGAATGTCCGGACCACACATTATCTCCTCGGCAGCGTGCTGGGTGCACATCCTTATCCGGAGATGGTGCGGGATTTTCAGCGCGTGATCGGCAAAGAAGCGCGGCAGCAGATTCAGGAAAGAGAAGGACGCCTGCCGACGGCGATTATTGCGTGCGTGGGCGGCGGATCAAATGCGATTGGCGCATTCTACGAATTCATTCCTGACGCAAATGTGCGGTTGATCGGGGTTGAGGCGGGTGGACGCGGCGAAAAGCTGGGCGACCACGCGGCGCGTTTTCAGGGCGGAGCGCCCGGGGTGTTGCAGGGCACGTATTCGTATGTTCTTCAGGATGATGACGGGCAAATTTCGCTTACACATTCGGTGTCGGCGGGGCTTGATTACGCTTCGATTGGTCCGGAGCACGCGGCGTTGCATGACTCTGGGCGTGCGGAGTAT
Organism: uncultured Acidobacteriaceae bacterium; assembly: GCA_963743135.1. Classification (GTDB taxonomy): domain Bacteria; phylum Acidobacteriota; class Terriglobia; order Terriglobales; family Acidobacteriaceae; genus Silvibacterium. The sequence continues at coordinate 127,127 of CAVUON010000004.1, read as the reverse complement.
GTCAGCGCATCGGACGAGGCGGCGCTGGCGGCAACGGTAAGGCTGGCTCGCACGGAAGGCATTCTGCCTGCGCTTGAGAGCGCGCACGCGGTTGCGGAGTGCATTCGCATCGCCCCGGCGCTCGGGCGGCATGACATACTAATAGTCAACCTTTCCGGACGCGGCGATAAAGACATGGGTATTTTGGCCCGCGAACTGAAGCTTAAGGGAGCGTAAGAAAGTGCCGATTCGTTTTGCCAGCAAGCCGGGCCTGGTGGCCTATCTGACGGCTGGCGATCCTGACTTGAAGACCACACGGGCAATCGCTTTGGCCGCGATTGACGCGGGCGCGGACGTGATTGAGCTGGGCGTCCCGTTCAGCGATCCGTTGGCCGACGGGCCGGTGATCCAGCGCGCCAGCGAGCGCGCGCTTCTGCACGGGGCGAAGCTGGCCGATGTGCTGGCGCTGGCAAAAGATTTGCGTGCCGCGCGTCCCGGCTCGGGGCTGGTGATTTTTTCTTACTTCAACCCGATTGTTCGTTATGGCCTGGAGCGATTCTGCTCGGCTGCTGAAGACGCTGGAGTGGATGGCGTGCTGATCACGGACATGATCGTCGAAGAGGCCGGCGAGTATCTTGCGCACATGGAGCGGCACAACCTCGCGCCGATTTTTCTGGTTGCGCCCACCAGCCCCGACGCGCGGCTGGAGCGCATCGCCGCCGCATCGAAAGGTTTTGTGTACGCGATTTCGCGCGTGGGGATTACCGGCACGCAGCAGTCGCTGGCCTCCGATGCTGAGTCGCTGGTGAAGCGTTTGCGGCGATATACCGAGTTACCGATTGCGGTGGGCTTTGGCGTATCGAATGCGGCGCACTTTGCCGCCGTGGGCGAGTTTGCGGATGCGGCTGTGATTGGCAGCGCGCTGGTGGCGACGATTGAAAAGTCGGAACCGGCGGAGGCACCCAGCTCCATCGCACGATTTATTCAGGGCCTGCGCGCACCCGCGCTGCAGGTCCGTTAATTTCCACGGTTCATACGAAGATTTAAACCGCGGACGCGCCTTGAGTCGCGCCGTACAAGGGGGAAGGCATGGATATCGCAGGCTGGCGGATACAAATCGACGAGATCGACCGGCAGATTGTTGCGCTGCTGAGCGCGCGCGCCGAGGCGGCACAGGCTATCGGCAGGCTGAAACGCTCCACGGAATTGCCCATCTATGAACCGAATCGCGAGCGCATGATTTTCGAGAACGTGCGCGCAGCCAACAAGGGACCTCTCCCGGACATTGAGCTGACACATGTGTACGAACGCATTATCGACGTAATGCGCGCGTTGCAACGGGACGAACTGGCTTCAGAGAGCAAGCCGTCCGGCAGAGAGAAATAACCGAGAGCGCGCAGGACGCGCAGGACAGGAAAGAGAAACTCATGATTGTCGCAATGCAGGAAAAGGCAACCGAAGAGCAGATTCAAAGCGTAATCGAGCGCATGGTGCAGATCGGGTTCAACGTTCACCGCACCACAGGCGCGCTGCAGACCATTCTTGCTGGAGTGGGCACACCGGGGCAGTTCGACCACAAGGACTTTGAGCTGCTGGCGGGCGTCTCGGAAGCTGTCCGCATCTCGTCGCCGTACAAGCTTGCCGGACGCAGCTTTCGCCCGGAAGGGACGATTGTGCGCTTCCCGAATGGAGTGGAAATAGGCGGCAAGGAAGTCGTGGTGATGGCAGGGCCGTGCTCGGTCGAAAGCCGCGAGCAGATTGCTACGTGCGCCGCACAGGTGAAGGCCGCCGGCGCAAAGTTTCTGCGCGGAGGCGCATTCAAGCCGCGCAGCTCGCCATATTCCTTCCAGGGCATGGGACTTGAGGGGCTCAAGCTGTTGCGCGAAGTTGGCGATGCGACGGGGCTGCTGATTATCTCCGAGGTGATGGAGATTTCACAGATTGAATTGATGCTGCCCTATATTGATTGCTTCCAGGTGGGGGCGCGCAATATGCAGAACTTCAATTTGCTGCGCGAAATCGGGCTTGTACGCAAGCCGGTGCTGCTGAAACGCGGCATCGCGGCGACGATTGAAGAGTTGCTGCTTTCGGCGGAATACATTCTCTCGGGCGGCAATTATGACGTGATCCTATGCGAGCGCGGTATTCGAACCTTCGAGACGTACACGCGCAATACGATGGATATCTCAGCCATTCCGGTGGTCAAGCATCTGTCGCATCTGCCCATGGTGGGCGATCCTTCGCACGGTACAGGCCGCCGCGACAAGGTCGCAGCCATGGCGCGCGCGACCGTCGCTGCGGGCGGAGACGGATTGCTGATCGAAGTGCATCCGAACCCGGACAAGGCCGTTTCGGATGGCGCGCAGTCACTCTTTCCGGATCAATTTGCGAAGCTCATGGACGAGTTGAGGATCATCGCTCCGGCGGTTGGACGCTCGGTTGCCGAGCCGGTTGCGGCTGCCGTAGCCGTCTAGAGCGGCTCTCCAGTTTGAGTGGCGTTCTAAACGGAGTACGAAGTGGCTTTCTTGAGTGAAAAAGCCACCTATGAGCATTGGCTTCGCATTACAGCGACAGGAGAACCGCTATCATGCCGATCGAGCGCATCGCGATTCTGGGAACGGGGCTCATTGGAGCTTCTCTTGGTCTTGCGCTGCGCTCGCACGGCTTTTCCGGAGAAATTGTTGGCTGGGATCCTGACTCTGCCGAACTGACGCTTGCTATGGACCGCGGCGCGGTGCATTTCGCGTCGAGTGATGCGATCGGCGCCGCGAGATCGAGCGATCTTGTTTTGCTTTGCGGACCAGTGTTTACGATCCTGGATTGGATGGACAAGCTCGCCCCTGTGCTTAAACCGGGCCAGCTTGTCACGGATGTGGGCAGCGTAAAGGGGGTGCTGGTAGAGTATGCGCGAGGCCGGTACAACCTCTCGAACACCGCGGGATTTTTGCCTGGACATCCGATGGCGGGCAAGGAAGTGAGCGGGGCGGTGAACGCGGACGCGGCTCTCTTTGACGGGGCGGCGTGGTTGTTTACTGAGACTGAGCAATCGCGCTCGATGCATCCTGCTTCGCGCGCGATTGCGGACGAGTGGCGCGGATGGACGGAGAGATTTAACTGCCGCGTGCTTGATCTCGATGCAGAAAGGCATGATGTTCTCTGCGCGTGGGTGAGTCATTTGCCACAGTTCGTTTCAACCGCGTTGAGCGCGCTTTTGCAGGACGAGTTCGCGGCGAAGGATGAAGTGCTGCCTATTGGCGGACGGGCTTTGCGGGAGATGACGCGGCTTGGGGCAAGTCCCTATTCGATGTGGCGCGACGTGGCCCATACCAACACGGAGGCGATTGCGGCTTCCCTGCTTGCCCTGGAGCAGCGGTTGACCCATCTGCGTGAAAACCTGAAGACGCCGGAGTTGCGGGACGAATTCGAGCGCGCCAATCAGTTTCGCCCGGTGTCACCCTCGTCTGAACAATAGAGCCCCGAAGTCTTAGTATATTTCTCATGCGCCGCGTTCTTTTTTTGCTCGCTCTCTCTGTTTGCACTCTTCTTGCTGCCGCACAGCAGTCACCCACGTTGCTGGTCGATGTGGACCATCGTCCGGCGATTAGTCTCGACGGCCCGTGGCACTTCATTATCGACCCGTACCGTGGAGGCTGGGGCTCCAGCACCGACGTTCCGGGTCCACGCGGGTATGCCGCGAACGCGCATTACAAGCCGGGTGGACCGCTGCTTGAATATGATTTCGCAATGTCGCCAGTGTTACAGGTTCCGGGCGACTGGAATTCACAGCGGCAGGCACTTTTCTATTACGAAGGACTGCTCTGGTATCAGCGCGACTTTACCTATCACCCTAAAGCGCACACACGCGTCTTTCTTCACATTGGCGCAGCGAACTATGAGGCACATGTCTTTGTTAACGACGTCCACGTTTGCGACCATGAGGGCGGCTTTACGCCCTTCGATTGCGAAATTACCCATGCGGTAAAGGACGGCGGCAACTTTGTGGTGATTGCAGTAGACAACCAGCGCAAGGCAGATCGCGTTCCCGCCCTGAAAACCGACTGGTGGAACTATGGGGGACTGACGCGGGATGTTTCGCTGGTGGAGGTCCCGGAGGCCTTCATTGATGATGAGTCGTTGCAACTGAATTCAGACGGCTCGATTCACGGCTACGTTCACGTGACGGGCGCGGAAACGGGGACTAAGGTCTCCGTGAGCATTCCGGAGCTGCACGTGGAGCAGACTGCGGCGACGCGTGGTGATGGCCGCGCTGATTTTTCTTTCCATCCGCAGGGGCTTGAGATGTGGTCGCCGGAGCACCCGCGTCTTTATCGCGTTGTGTTCTCGGCAGGCTCGGACCGGCTCACGGACGACGTTGGGTTTCGCACTATCGCGGTGCGCGGCGATCAAATTTTATTGAACGGCAAGCCGATCTTTCTGCGTGGCGTGAGCGTTCAGGACGAAGCGCCGATCCGCTCCGGCCGCGCGTGGTCGGAGGCGGACACTGCAGCGCTGTTTGGATGGGCCAAGCAGCTGCATTGCAATTATGTCCGGCTGGTGCATTTTCCACACGATGAGCGCGCAACGCGTCTCGCCGACAAGCTGGGCATCCTCGTATGGTCGGAGATTCCTGTTTACTGGGATATCGACTGGACCGATCCGCATACGCTTGAGGTTGCGCAGCAGCAGTTGCGCGAAATGATTCGCCGCGACCATAACAAGGCTTCAGTAATTCTGTGGTCAATGTCGAATGAGACACCGAACAAACCAGAGCGAACTGTCTTTATTAAGAAACTCATTGCCCAGACTCGCGAAGAGGACCCGACACGCCTGATTACTTCGGCGATTGTTACGCCCTTCCACAATAAGACCGCAGTGCTGGACGATCCGCTGGCCGCGAGCCTGGATGTGCTCGGATACAACGAATATATAGGCTGGTATATGGACACCCCGGACAGCGCTCCCGCGTACAAGTGGGAAGACCCTTTGAACAAACCTGTCATCCTGAGCGAATTTGGCGGTGGCGCGAAGGCCGGTATGCATGGCCCCGATACAGAGCGATTCACTGAGGAGTATCAGGCTGCGATTTACAAGAACCAGTTCGTCATGTTCCGCACTATGCCGTTTCTTCGCGGGCTCTCGCCGTGGGTGTTGATGGACTTCCGCTCGCCTACGCGGCAGTTGCCGGGAATTCAGGATAACTACAATCGTAAGGGCCTGGTCTCAAACATGGGCGACAAGAAGAAGGCGTTTTTTGTTTTGCAGGATTACTACGCGCATATGCAGCCCTGACGTGGGAGGGCGCGTTATGCGCCTGCGCGCCCCAACCCTATGCCGATGATGTAGGTCACGATGCCTTCGACCGCGCCGACGGCGGTCATCTCCAATCCGCTGGCCCACCAGGAGCGCACGGTGATGAGCGACTTGGCCGCGCCTACGGCGAAATGTGCGGCGAGCGAGACGATGGCCGAGACTATGATCGCCTCGTATCCGCGCAGAAAGAAAAAGGGAATGACAGGGATGAATGCGCCGACGGCGGTCGAAAGGGCCGCGGAGAAAGCGGACACCACTGGTTTGCGGAGGCCTTCTTCCGAGGTATTGAAGCGCTCGGCGGCGAGGGCGCGCAGGAATTGCTCCTTGTCGGCGGCGAGGTGATCGACAAAGTGGTCGGCGTCCTCTTCAGGCAGTCCTTTGACCTGGTAGTAGAGCGAGAGCAACTCGCGCGCCTCGGGCGCGTTCATCTCGATGGCTTCGCGTTCACGCTCAAATTCGGCCTGATAGATTTCGCGCTCGCTCTTCGCACCTAAATATGCGCCCGAACCCATGGACAGCGCGCTGGCGATCATGCCTGCGATGCCGGCGAGCAGAACATATTTGCTGTTGCCCAAGGTTGCGCCGGAGACGCCGGAGACGATGCCGAAGATTGCGCCCAATCCGTCGTTGACACCGTAGATGGCATCGCCGATCCAGCCGGCAGCCTGACGCCCGGAGCCATTGCGCTTTGACAGCAAATCGTCGAGCAGGATTTTTGGGTTGGAGCGATGTTCTTTCACGGCGCGGCGCGGATAGCGTTGCCGTATGAGGCTGCTCAACTCACGGTAGTGTTCGCGCTCCTCTTCAATTACCTGGCGCAGGATGGCGAGGCTCGGCTCGTCCTCCAACTCCTGGAGCTGCCTGCCGTAGTTCGCAATGGCGCGGCTCTCGTCGATCTCCAACCGCCGTAGCGCCATGCGTTCGCCGCCCATGCGGTTGGCCAGACTGTCGGCGTCGCCGGTTGATTTGCCGTGATATTTCGGTTGCGTGCCACCCAGTTCGTGAATGCGCGCGGCCCACAGCGCCGCGTGTTCCGCTTCGGCCTGGGCCATGTGGTGCAGTGTCTGTTTCCGAATTGGATCGGCATCCCGCTCGGCCAGCGTCTGATAGGTAAAGTAGCCGCTGGTCTCAGTCTGCCAGTTGGCAGCGAGAGCGTGGAGAAGTTTCCGACGTTTTTTCGGATCCGATTTTTCTGGCTGCATCGAAAAAATCTAGTCTCCAATTTGGTAGTTGAAGGTGAATCGCCCAATCTGTATCAGCGAGCGATCGGCAGGTGGCCAGATGCGAAACGATTCTACCCGAGTGATGGAGGGATTCAATCTTGCTTCGACGGAACCTAGTGGACGCCCGGAGGCGGCTTCGTAAAATTTTACATTGAGCGCGTCATTTTCGTGCTCCCAACCAATGAGATAGGAGCCGGGCGCGAGCTGAAAGTTGCCGATCTTGATGGGGACCTGCGTGAGAAAGAAGTGCGAATATTTTCCGTCTGCCGAGTATCCGGCAGTAATGAGGACCACCCCGGCAATGAATTTTCCGTGGCCATCGGTGATGCCGGACGCGGTGCGCATCTCGGTCTCAATGCGCTCCTGCACAACGGGCGCGCGCGGCGGGATGAGTGACTTTAGCTCGGGCCCGGTGGCCACGCGCCAGTTTCCGTGAGAAGACTGCGCTCTGCATGCGAAACCGCAGCTTAGCAGAACAATTGCAACCGCGAAAAACTTCCGCATCGAAAAACTCCTGTTTCTTTCCAGTGGTTGACGACGAATGTTTATTCCAGGTAGACGATGCCGCGTTGCAGCGCGCTGGTTGCGGCCTGCGTGCGGTCGCTGACGCCCAGCTTGCTCAGGATACTGTTGATGTGGGTCTTCACGGTAGCCTCTGAAATGTGGAGATCGCTGGCAATCTCTTTGTTGCTGCGCCCGGCTACGATGCGCTTCAACACTTCCAGCTCGCGCGCGGTGAGGGCTGGGCCGCCCATGCGCTCGGCGAGTTTTTCGGCGACAACGGCGGGGATCTTCGATTTGCCCGCATACACTGCGCGAATGGCGTCAGTCAGTTCAGTGGCATCCATGCCTTTGAGCAGATAGCCTTTCGCTCCGGCCTGCAGTGCGCGAAATATGTCTTCGTCTCCGTCGAAGGTGGTGAGCACGATGATGCGCGCCGCTGGAAATTCCTGACGGATTCTGGCTATGGCATCGGCACCTCCAATCTTGGGCAGGCGCAGGTCCATGAGGGTTATGTCAGGTTGATGGACGCGATGCGCTTGAATCGCTTCCTCACCGTCCGCCGCTTCGCCAACTACGGACAGGCCGGGGACTGAATTCAGCAGCGCAACCAGGCCCTTCCGCACAATGGCATGATCGTCGACAACTAATATCCGAATTGGTTCACTCATTGCATTTAACTCCCGGTTGCCACTTCCACATGAACCCGCGTTCCTTCGCCCTCTTTGCTGGTAACTGTAACGCTGCCGCCTATCTGCTGCGCGCGTTCGTTCATACCGGTTATCCCAAAATGGCCTTCAGCAACGGACGGCGCATCGTTGGCGAAGCCACGTCCATTGTCCGCGATGGACATCTTTACTCGGCGGCGAGCGAAGTCGAGACGAATATCGATGCGGCTTGCCTCGGCGTGGCGCACGACGTTGGTGGCCGCCTCCTGCGCGATACGCAGCAGCTCGCTTTCAATCTGCGTCGGCAGCGGGCGGTAGGTTCCATGAACTTCCACCTGGGTCTTGATCTCCGTAGATGCGGTGACGCGCTCGGCCATCTGCACCATCTGCGAGGCCAGGTCCTGATTTTCGGAATTTTGCGAGCGGAGTTCCCAGATTGCGCGGCGCGCATCGTCGAGGCCAGTGCGAACCAGTTCCTGCGCCTCATCAAGATGCTGGCGGGCGGTATCGGTCGATTGCGACAGCAGGCGGCCCACGATCTGCAGCTGCACGGAGACGGCAACGAAGCCCTGAGCGAGGGTGTCGTGAATCTCGCGCGCGATGCGGTTGCGCTCGGCCAGCACGACGTTGAAGCGCGACTCCACCTGGCGGACGCGCCATAAATAAATGCCGTAGCCGAGTAGCGCGACGGCGAGAGCGAGCAGCAGATAAAACCAGAGTGTCTGGTAAAAATATGGCTGCAACTGGAAGGCGAGCGACGCCGGTGCCGCGCTCCAGACGCCGTCGTTGTTGCAGGCGATAACGCTAAAGGTGTAGCGGCCGGGCGGAAGATTTGTGTAATACGCGCTGCGCTCGGAACCGGCGTCGATCCATGCGTGATCGAAGCCCTCGAGCTTGTAGCGGAAGCGCACCTTGTTGGGCGCGGAAAAACTCAAGGCAGCGTAGTCGAAGGCGAAGCGGCGGCTGCCAGCCGCAATCTTGAGCGGAGCGGTTGCAGCCTGCGGCTTGTCGTCTACGCTGAACTGCTCGATCGCCATGAGTGGGGGCACGCGGTTGGTGGCGAGATGCGCAGGATCGACCGTGGCCACACCTTTGAGGGTTGCGAACCACAACATTCCGTTCTGCAAGCGCCATGCGGCTGGATGGCCGCCACTACTGGCCTCGCTGATCTTCATTCCGTCGGCCACTCCGTAAGCGGTGACCGGAACGGAAGGAAGTGCGCCATCGGCATAGCGGTTAAGGGCATCGCGATTCGCGCGGTAGATGCCTTCATTCGAGCTGAGCCAGAGATTGCCGGTGTCGTCTGCGAGAATGCTGTAAATATTTGCGGGCAGCGCCGCGCCTTCGGGGCGAATTGCCTTGAAGACTCCATTGCGCCAGCGGTTGAGTCCGCCGCCATTGGTGCCGATCCATAGGGTGCCGTCTGGGTCCTGATGCAGGGCGGTGATCACGCGATTCGACAGGCCATCTTTTTCTGAATAATTGTGAAAATGACCGTTGCTCCAGTGGGTGAGCCCGCCGAGCGTGCTGATCCACATGGAGCCGTCTGGCGCTTGCAGCATTGCTCCCACCAGGTCGTTCCCCAGTCCGTCGAGGGCGGTCCAGGTGGTGAATTTGCCGTCTTTGAATTGCGAAAGGCCGCGGCGCGTGCCGATCCAGAGCGCGCCCTGCGCATCGAAATAGAGCGAGCGCACGAAGTCGTCGGCCAGTCCGTCGGCTGAGGTAAAAACGGTGACTTTGCCGTTGTGCGCGCGGTCCAAGCCGTCCGGAGTTCCCATCCACAGATCACCGTTGGGCGCGCTGGCGATGGAGAGAACGATGTTGCTGGAGAGTCCATTTGCCGTGGTGAGCGCGGAGAAGCCGACTTTGTTGATGGTGTCGAGATTTGCGTGATCAAGTCCACCGCCGCTGGTTCCCAGCCACACGGTTCCCGCATGATCCTGAGTGACGGCGAGAATGTGATCGTCGGAGATGCCGTCCTCGGCTGTATAGGTGGTGAACTTTCGGTCGCACAGAATGTCGACGCCGCCGGATTCAGTGCCGAGCCATAGATTGCCCTCGCGATCTTCGGCGATGGCCAGGACCACGTTGCTTGAAAATCCTTCCCGGGGCGTGAAGGACTCGATCTTTTCATTTACGAGACGCGCGATTCCTCCGGCAGTGCCGATCCACAGAGCGCCCTCGCGGTCGCAGAACAGCAAATTGATGCGGCCGGATGGCAGACCGTCCTTTTCTGTGTAGAACCTCATCGGCATTTGGGGCTGCGTTGGGTCGTAGAACCACAGGCCGGTGTCCGCGCCGATCCAGATGCCGCCTTGGGGGGTCTCGGCCAGCGCGTGCACATCTTTGTTCGCGAGCGGAGCGAAGGTTTCACATGCGGCTGTGCCGCATATTTCAAGACCGCTCTGCGTTCCGGCCCACACGCGGCCCTTGCGGTCGACCGTGACTGCCTGAATCTGCGCTGCACGACCCGCGAGCAGGAACCGCGGTGCGATGCCCGACGCGGGGCCTGGGACGGCTGTTGGCGCGGTGTGGAAAAGACCTTCGGTGGTTGAGAGCCAGAGGGAGCCGTCTCCGGGCTCAAGCATGCGACTGGTTTCGTCGAGCGGCGGAACGCCTGGAACCTCGACGAGGCGCGAGCCTTCCGACCGTAGCAGACCGGCTGACGTCATGACCCATACGGTGCCTTCGCGATCCTGAAAGATCGACCATACCGAACTTCCTGACGTATTGGGAAAAGCGCGGAATACGCCGTTGCGATAGCTGGTGACGCCGTTCGCGGTGCCGATCCACAGAACTCCGGAATTGTCCTCCAAGAGCGAAAACACGAGATCGCTTGCCAGCTGCGGTGTGCTTTTGCGGGTGAAGACGGTGAACTGCACGGAGTCGAAGCGCACGAGTCCGGCTTCACTTGCGAACCACATGTAGCCATCGCTGGTTTGGAGCACGGCGTGCACCGTGTTTTGCGGCAACCCGCTGTCTGTTTGCCAGGACTGATATCCATAGCGCCGCAGGCTCTGATGCGGATCGAGCGCCCAGGCCGCCGCCACGCAAAGAAGCGTCGCAGCTAGAAGGGCATAGCGGAGGTTGCGGCAGCAAAGGGATCGCATTCTTGCCTGAATACTACACACCCAGGCGGGGAGAAAAATATCCATCAGAAGGTGGAGGGTGGCTGGCTGCTAACTGCGCTTCTTCGCGGAGGTGCGCGGCTTGACCCAGACCTTCTCGGCTGCCGGCGCGCCCAGCGTGGCGGCTCCGTGAGGGGTTTCGATGGCGAGCGTCTGGTCATAGTTTTTCTTGAGCACACGAACCGCGCCTCCGGGAGCGATGCCGTTCTCATGCAGAAAGCGCAGCAGCTTGGGGTCTCGCTCATAAAGACTGGAAACGGTGTAGTCGGTATTCTCCGCGCTTTCTGACAGGGGGAGCAGGCCGCGTTTAGCGCGTTTTGCGGGGCTTTCCGGCAACACGGCGTTGCCGTGCGGACAGGTGCCCTGCTGGCCGAGTTTTTCAAGCAGCCGCGCCTCAAACGCTGGGGAAACGGCGTGCTCCAGCCGCTCGGCCTCGTCGTGAACCTGATACCACGGCATTCCGAACATCTCGGACAGCATGCGCTCGATAAGGTGATGCCGCAGGGCGGTGCGATGCGCCGCCTGCTTGCCCTGCTGCGTGAGGCGCACGATGCCATCGGCCTTCACGTCCACATAGCCATCGCGTTTGAGGCGGCGAAGGGCCATCGAAACGGCCGGCGGCGACACGCCCAGCCAATGCGCGAGGGTCGCGGAGATGACCGTCTGGCCCTCGCTTTCGGCCTCGAGCACGGCCTTTAGATAATCTTCCTTCGAAACGCTGATGGTGGTCTTCACGGCTTCTTCAGCATCGCCTGCTGTGTCGAAGTTGTAAAGGGTTTTACTTTCTCCGATGGAAGAAGGCGCGACATAGGAACAGTCAGGAGCCACCCGTTTCTGGATTGCCCATGGGTCCCGTACTGCATACCTGACTCCCACTTCGGATTCTGGCATCCATTCAGGCTTGTCAAGAACTGTTCGATGCTGTGACAGGTGTCAAGCCAAAGGTGGACGCCCTCGGACACGCGCATGGCGCGTGCGGCATCTGTCAAACGAGACATAATGTTCTCCACGGAGGAGAAAGCACGCATCACGCAGCCCTGTAAAGGAGACACCAATAACACAGCGAGCCATGCTTGCTTTCGATATATCATCGCGCTTCATTTTCCCCTGACGACGCCGTCGATTTATCCCAGTCGACATAGATAGGATTGCCGAGCAGCCATAACTTCCCATCCGGTCCGTTTACCTGCGGGCGAAACCAATGACGATGCCCATCCGCGGTCCATGTCAGGTGGAAAGTCCCGCTAGAATCCGAGGCGTTGGATTTTGCCAATGCATCCATCTCCCGCCCATCTTCGACAATCGTTACTTTCCCCTGATCCGAGTTGGCTTCATGCACTTCAAACCCCACTGTGGATCCTTTTGGAGCATCCAGCAGGTCTCCCATATCCGCAACCTTGCCTGCTGCACTTGCCTTCATCGCAAGAAACCGGTCGCGCGATCCGGTCAGGTCGATGAAAACGTGGCCCGCACGAATCCCCGCAAGAATTGCCGGGGTGGACAGCTCCGTGGCATAGACGACGGTCGTTGGACTGCCGACGGAACTCGGCTCCTCCGGCGGACTCATGGCGTTGTGATTGTCGCTGCCTCCGATCCCGGCGAGCCGGTACCCGTTGTTGAGTTGCTTGTTCCAGAAAGAGACGCCGTTAAAACCATGCATCTCGCTGCCGCCATTGATCGCCTCCACTGCCGCGAGGAGGTGCATGTTGACGGGAGACGCAGGTGTCCATCCACAACCCATGCATCGCTCCCCTGTCGGGGCGTCGGGATGATTGATAGATACCAATGCGCCCAGCCGGTCCGCATTCCGCAGCAGAGTATTAATATCGGGAACACTGCTGCTGCCCAGGCGGAAGTCGAGATACGCAGTTGTGCCCAGAAAATTCAGATGCCCTTGAAAGGTCGTAATTTCGCGCCCCGGAAGCAGCAGGACCTTGTCGAAATAAGGTTGCAGCTCGCGCATGGCGTCATACTGCGACGTTGCGTTATGGTCAGTGATCGCGATGAAATCGAGTCCGCGGCGAGCTGCCGCCTCCACAGTGAGAAAGACCGGGCAAGGTACTTTCTGGCCGGTCTGGCTTGGACATTGGCCGTCGCTGTGCGCCGTATGCATGTGAAGATCGCCGCGATACCAGGCGGGGCCGCCGCGCAGAGGCACGCGCAGAATTGACGGTTCGTCCGAAACGAGGCCGCTGCGCGTAAAGAAAACCTCAGCGGTGTAATGCGAGAGAACTCCGGGCCGGATATTCGGAACCCCGATCAACATGTTCCACGTTCCGGCCGGGAGCGGGCCGGGCAGACAAGAGGGCGTCGCATCGGATACGCCGATGGTTAGTATCGACTTGTTTCCGCCGCTCCAGCAGCGAAGCTGCGCCGGGTCTTCCAAGCCAAGATCGAGCGCAGTATGCTGCTCCTTTTCCGTGTAATGGAAGGTCAGCGTGATGCGCTGTATTCCTTCGGGCACGCGAAACGGCACTTCAATGTAGCTGTGATTTTGTGAGCCTTTTACATCTCCGCTTAGCACAACATTCGCTTGAGATGCGCCTCCCTGGCCCACCTGAGTCATGGCGGAAAGCGTGAAGACGACGAACAGCGAGTAGAAGACGAAGAGCCTTTCACAGAGCGGGGCCCGAAATCTCAACATTGTATGCAGCCTCTACGGAATCGGGATGGTCCCACAAGAAAGAAGCGTGGGGCCAGCAGGAAATTGGCCCCACGCAAGGAGGAGGTCAGAGCGACTAAAAGAATAGCTTCAGCGCAAGCTGCAGCCGGCGGAAATCTTCAGAAGGATTTCTCGTCGCCGTGATTTCGCTGAAGTTTGCAGTCGTGAAGTTCAGTTGTGTCGGCTGCGCAAACTGGGGCGTATTGAAGGTGTTGAACGCCTCAGCCCGGAACTGCATGTAGATGGACTCCGTGAAGTTGAAATTTTTGAAGACGGACGAATCCAGGTTGTTGAAGCTCGGCCCGCGCGCCTGCTCCGCCCCTCCGCCAAGAATGGCCAAATCCGTTTCGCCGATCGTCGTGGCTATTGGCGGTTGAGCAAATGCGGCGGGGTTCATCCATTGCGTTTTGTTGTGCGGTCCCGCATAGAGGCTCTGACCCGGGACAACATCGGCAAAACAGCCGAACTCTGAAGTTGCAACTGGGCAGTTGACGGTAAACGGCTGCCCACTCTGGTGGGTGTAGATAGCGTTAACAGCCCATCCTCCCAGAATCGCGTCCGTCGCCCGGTTGACATGGTTCATGTATTCGCGGCCGCGGCCAAAGGGCAGCTCATAGGATCCTGAGATGTGAACCAGATGGGTTGCATCGGTGTCGCACGGTCCGTAATCCCTACTAATGCCGAATCCTGGAAGCCACTCGGCGCGGTACTGCTGATTCTGTGACGCCTGGGTGTGCTGATCACTCAAGCACTTGCTGTAGGTGTAGTTGGCCAGCACCGACAGACCAGAGCTGAGCTGGTGCTCGTAGGTTGTCTGCAACGAGTTGTAGCTGCTTGAGGCATTCGTGGTTTCGTAAGTGGCATTGCGGGCGAAGCTGGGAAACGGAATATAAGTCTGCGGGTTAACGCTGGGCGGAAGAATCTCGGTTGGAGAATTGTTGTAACCGAGGTTATCCAGATGGCGTCCCATCGTTCCGACATACCCAACCTGAATGGAGTCATGGTTTGTGAACTGATCTTGCACCGTGAAGTTCACCATCTGGACGTAGGGGGTTTGGAAATCGTACTGGCGTCCGTACAGATTGAGACCCTGACCGCTGTTGATGGTCGGGTCTTCAAGGTTGATGGTGGTGAACGCCTCTTCCATCGTCGCCGGGTTTCCATTGTTCAGCAACAATGGATGCTGCGAATCAGGGCTGGGGAAGGTCGAGGTATAGACGAAGGGGTAGTTGGTGCCCAGCGTTCCGCCGTAGCCGAGGTTGCCCAAGGATCCATAGGTTATCCCGTATCCGCCGCGGACAACCAGCCTGGGCGTAACACGGAACGCAAACCCCAGCCTGGGAGCAAAGTTCACCTTTTGAGCGTTTCCTAGAGTGAGACCCGAAACGCAGTCAACAGTGATATTGCTGCTTGCCAGCAGAGCGTTGAACGACGCAGACCGCGGCACGGCACAGCCTTTATTGGAGATGTAGTAGGTACCGGTGTTGCCGTTGCCGCCAGCCGCGACAAAGTTAGCCTGTCTTCCATTTACTTCGGCATAAGGCGTGAAGTAGTCCCAGCGAAGGCCAAGGTTCAGGGTAAGGTCCGGAGTAGCCTTCCAGTCATCCTGAAAATAAGCTCCTGTGTACCAGCGGTGATCGTCGGTCGCGGCGATGTTGGAGCCGGAGAAGCTGCTCATGCCCCCGACGTAGTTGGGTCCGCCTACGGTAGACGGAATCGGAACCAGCAGCATGTCGGCAACTCCGGTGAAATTGCTGGCCTTATTGGGGATATCGGTGTACTGCCCGTTATAGTTCAGATCGCCACGCCCTTGCGGTGGCTGGGAGATGTTGCCTTCAAGATCGTCAACCTGGATGCCCATCTTGAAAGTGTGGTCGCGATAGACCTTGGTGACGCTGTCCGCGCCTTCAATGCTCCACACATATTGCAGAGTTGGGGTGAAATTGCCGACACCGATATGGGTTAAGTAGTTACCGCCCGAGGAAGACGCGAAGGTGATGGGAGGAAGTCCGCCGTTATTGGGCAGCTGGGGAATGCCCTGGATTCCATAGTTCGCCGGGATACCGAAAGTATTTCCGAAGACAGACTCCTGGAGCTTGTCGGCGTGAACCATGCCGACATGCATCTCATTGGTCAGGGAGGGATTGAAGACATGCGTGTAGCCTACGGCGAAGGCGTAGGCGGGGAAGCTGTCGTGACGGCCGCCGGTTTCGCCGACAGCGAGGTTCGGCAGGCTCGAAGGAACGTCTTCGGAGATGAGGCTGCGGTCATAGACTCCGAAGAGCATGTTATTGGCGTTGAAATTCTGGTCAATCCTTATATCGTACGTATTGGTATTTTCGGGTTCTTTTGGCGCCCAGACGAAATTGTTGGTGAAGCCTGACCCGGTTGGCGTGGGGTAAACGCCGAGGAGTTTGACCGCATTCGGGTCGATGCGTCCGACAGGGATCGAATTCAGCTGCGCATTGTCCCCGACGTAGCTGGTTTTGCCGTAGATGCTGCCTCCCGTGAAGAACGGATCGCGAACATACGCTCCAGGCGTGCCGGTGAGGCCTGTGATGGTGTCAAGTCCGCTCGCAGGAAGCTGGCGGGTGGTCGCGGGATCAAGGACGGTACCGTGCGGGAAAACGCGACCAAGAGCGTCCGTCCCCGTGCCGCCTATGGTTAACAGGTCCTGAAGGTCGGTGAACCCGCTATTGATCATCGTCTCCGTGGGGACGGTACTGGTGGCAGGCACGGGAACGACGTAGCGTCCGCCCTGATAGTCAGCGAAGAAGAATGTCTTGTTCTTGAAGATGGGGCCGCCGATTGTGCCGCCGAAGAGATTCTGCCGGTATTCGGGCTTTGACTGAGTGGGTAGGATGAAATAAGGCTTGGCATTAAACACATCATTCCGGAAGTACTCCCACACATCCCCGTGAAACTGATTGGTTCCGGATTTGATGGCGGCATTGACGACGGCACCCGTCGAGTGTCCAAACTCGGCATTGAAGTCGCCGCTTTGCAGCTTGAATTCCTGAATAGCGTCAGGGGGAGGGGTAATCGCTGCGTTGCTGCCGACGGAGGAGCCGCCGTAGACCTCGATGTTGTCATTGATACCGTCGAGGCGGAAGTCATTCTGCCATAAGTTGATGCCATCCACTGAGAAATAAGCGCTGGTGGAAGCGCCCGAATCGCCGCTGGGGTTACCAACCGGCGCGGTATTCACACCGGCGGAGAGCTGCGCCAGCGAAGCCCAGTCGCGTGTCTGCAACGGCAGGTCATTGACGGCCTGCGAAGTGATCGTCTGGCCGACCGCAGCATTTTCGGCCTGAAGCAAAGGAGCCGACGCAGTGACCGTGACCTGCTGGGATACCTTCCCCGTGATGAACGCAATATCAACCGTCAGGGTCTGCTGCACGTGGATCTCCAGACCATGATCGAGAAATACTTCAAAGCCTTGCTGTTCAGCCCGCAGATCGTATGTTCCGGGCCGCACGCCCGTAAAACTATAAGTGCCGGTCGAGGTTGATTGCGTCGTTAGCGCCAGGCTAGTCCCTGTGTTCGTCAGGGTAACTGTGGCTCCAGGAACTACTGCGCCCGCGGGATCAGTTACGGTGCCTGTAATTCCGCCGGTATCGATCTGCGCGAAAAGTGAAGCTGGCAGGAAGACTGTGATCAGCAGGAGAAAAACCAATATGGCCTTCATACAACTTTGAATCCGGATCATGAAAAGACCTCCACAAATTTTGCATTTCTCAAGGGCATCGAGAGCGCCCTGCTGTGAATCTGCCGCGAATTTTGCCCGCATGACTGCATGCCTCACGCGGAGTGCGAATGAGATTACGGTAGCGCTAACGAAGTATGCAAGCGAAATATGAACCGGAGGCCACAAATTCCGTTAATTTCCTGTCAAATATGGACAAACCATTCTTTATGCAGAATTTACAATAGCGCTAATTCTTTCGGGCTATACTGGGAGTGCTTATCTCTACCCAGCCGTTCACTGTTCCCCTTTTCGTAGCTGAAAACTGCTCATGGTCGTCCGGCTTAAAGACATCGCGCGTGATTTAGGGGTTTCACTGATAACTGTTTCCAAAGCCCTGCGCGGCATGGGCGACATCAGTGAGGAAACCCGGCAGCGCGTCCTGAAACGGATGGAGGAGCTCAACTACCGTCCGAATATGCTGGCACGCGGTCTGGCCAGCGGCAAGACTTTCATCGTTGGCCTCATCGTTCCGGATCTCCTGCATCCCTTTTTCGCTGAATTCGCAAAGTCGCTCAACGGCGTCCTGCGGCGGCACAACTACGGCCTGATCCTTGCTTCTTCCGAAGAAGACCCCAAGATTGAGCAGCAAGAGATACGAACGGTCCTGGCGAGAGGAATCGATGCCTTGTTGATCGCATCCTGCCAACCCACATTACGTGGCTTCTACGGCATGGAAGACCAGCGAACTCCTTTCATACTCATCGATCGCGACTTTCCCCACCTTTCCGCCCATTTCGTCGGCACCGACGACTACGCAGCCGGCCTATTGGCTACGCGGCATCTTCTAAGTACCGGGAAGCGCAGAATCGCGCATATTGCCGGGCCCGAACTCGCGCCCGGTGCTGACCGGCTCCGCGGATATAAGGATGCATTGATGGAACACGGCATTGCCCTCCGGAAGCAGCACATCATCTCCAATGCAAGGGTCGAAGAAATCGGTGAAGATGTCGGCTGCCAGGGCATGCGCAAGCTTCTTCAAACAAAGCCCCGGCCGGATGCTGTCTTTTGCTACAACGATCTAACCGCTATCGGCGCCATCCATGCGGTGCTCGAAGCCGGTCTTTCTATTCCCGGCGATATCGCCTTTGTCGGTTGCGGAAATGTGCGCTACTCCGATTACCTGCGCGTTCCGCTGTCCTCAATCGATCAATCGACCGGTCTGCTGGGAGAACAGGCAGGAAGACTTGCCCTGGAACTGATCGGCAACCGCGCCGCTGCACCGAAGCACATTCGCGTGAAGCCAAAGCTTGTGATCCGCGCTTCATCAGCGGTCACCGCTTCGCCCAGCCGGCAAGCCGCGTCGGCCGGCAAAGCCCGCGTTAAGTCAAAGTCGTGAAACGGGTCTGGCTGCTAAAAACCTTAATGAAGGAAAAAAAGCAGGGCAATTCCAAGGAGCAGAACGAAAAAGGGAACCCAGAAATGGCTGTCCGTAAAGATGGCTTTGAACACAATCGCTCCCTGTGCCGCGAACGCCTTGTCTTTTCCCGGTAATTATCTCGAAGGAGGACCAGGGCTCAGTAGGGACTTTACGCCGCCGTCGCAAAGCCGTAAAGCTGGCGGAGAATATTTCCTCTAATCGAAAAACCCGCGAAATCACTTGCCGAAGGGCTAAGCGAGATGATAAACGTTAGCGGTACCGTTCACACAATTGCCGATTCAGGGGAGGGCTCCAGATGAATACAACGCGACAACCACCACCGGAACCTTTGAAGCACATCGATCAGTGGGATGACTTTGTCGCAGAGAGATATCGCGAAGGAAAAGATCCCTCGGAATTCCGCAACTACGATGAGAGAGCCAACCCCTCCGTTGCCGAGTTCTACCGGCTGAATCACACGAACCAGACGCTGGCTTTCACTCTCCAGAAAGAGCAAGAGTTCGGCGAACTTAAAAGGGGGGAAAAAAGCATCTGGGCTGCCGCCGATTATCTCAACACCCTGGTGGACGATAGCGACCCGGACACCGATCTCTCCCAGATCGAACACCTCCTGCAAACCTCCGAGGCTATCCGGAAAGACGGACATCCCCGTTGGTTTATTCTGACCGGCTTCATTCACGACCTCGGCAAGGTCCTTTGCCTCTACGGAGAACCGCAATGGGCCGTGGTGGGAGATACATTTCCTGTCGGATGCGCCTACTCAGACCAGATTATTTTCCCGCAATATTTCGCGCAGAATCCTGACATCCACGTCCCCGAATACCAGACTTTATACGGGATTTATGAGCCGAACTGCGGGCTTGAAAACGTGCATCTTTCCTGGGGGCATGACGAGTATATCTACCGGGTGGTAAAAAACTATCTGCCCGAGCCGGCGCATTACATGCTGCGCTATCATTCGTTTTATCCCGCTCACCGCCATGGCGCATACCGTCATCTCATGTCCTCCCATGACGAGAAAATGTTCGAGTGGGTCCATAAATTCAACCCGTATGACCTTTATTCCAAGGGCGCAGGCAAACCAGATATCAAAGAGCTGAAGCCCTTCTATAACGACCTGATCGCGGAGTTCTTTCCCGCTGAGATCCACTGGTAACACACGCAAATGCCAACCATTGCGCGCTCCAGCGAGCCCACCGGCACGATTCGTTCCCTTCATGGTCTCGGCATCGCCTGTGCTCTCACCGCAGGAGCGTGGCTAGGCGGCGCCGAAGCTCCCACCAAGCTGGTCAACGCCGGATTTTCGCCGTTTGCCATCTCTCTCTGCATGGTCTTCGGCGTTTTCGTCGCGCGCTGGACGCTGCCCGTTGCCTTCAAAGGAACAAACTACGTCTTTCGAGATTTGCGGAGCAAACCGCACTTGATCGTGTGGGCAGTTCTGGCCGGCTCCCTTTGGGCGGTGGCAAACACTCTAACAATTTTTGCCATCCGCGATGTCGGGCTGGCGATCGCCTTTCCCCTCTGGAATACAAACTGTCTGGTCGGCCTTTTCTGGGGGTGGTTTTTCTTTCATGAGTTGAAAGGCGCGGGCGCAAGGAACTGGGGAAAGGTGCTGGGTGGCGCCATGGCAATCGTCATCAGCGCCGTCATGCTTTCCGCGGCGTCTATTCATTCCGGAACAATCTCGTCGGAGCGTGCGGCTTCCGGCGTCATTGCCGCGCTGGGCGCGGGTCTGCTGTGGGGAACAATGTATGTTCCTTATCGCAAGGCGTACCTCTCCGGAATGAACCCGCTTTCGTTCGTGACCGTCTTCACCTTTGGAGAGTTGGGCACCATGGGCCTGCTGGCGTTGACCCTGCACGACGGTGGTGCCCGCATCACGACAGAGTTGCACGCACTCCGTCCTTCCATGCTTTGGCTCTTTCTCGGCGGATTGTGCTGGGTAATCGGCGATCTGTTTCAGCAGTATGCGACCAAGTACATCGGCATCGGCCGTGCAATCCCGCTCTCCAACACGAACCAGCTATGGGGACTGGCCTGGGGCGCACTGGTTTTTGGAGAGTTTGCTCACACCTCCATGCCCATGCGAATTCTTGTGTTCAGCGCGTCGGCAATCATGATCGGTGGCGCGCTTGCGATTACCAGCGCCTCTGCGCCGATGGGAGAGCGGGCATCTTGTATGCGCGCTATTGCTCGCGAATGCAGCCGCTACCGGCTCGATCTGGAGAAAACAGTCAAGAGATATGAAGGGCAGGAACCAGATTCTATCCGGGAACAGAAGCGGCCCTGGTGGGACTTCCTGATCCTGGGTTCGGCGGTGGCCATTTTCCTATGGCTGGCTGACGGTGTCCGGAAACCTCCAATTGCATTGAATCTGACGAATGCCGTGGCTTTAACCGCGGTTCTCCTGGTGCTACTGCTGGGATGCGGTTGGCTTCTCTGGAAACGAACGCGCTTCGCCTAGCGTTCCTATGACGCTTCCGCGATCGGATGCACCGGCGCATAAGAGTAGAGACCGGCCAGATATCCATTCAGCCAGGTGCGCTGCGCGGGAGTGAACGGCGCATCTTCAGGAATGCAAGGAATAAGAGAAGTGGACATTTACCAAGGCTTCGCAATTTCATACGCAGCACATTTCTTTCGCACGCCTTGCAATTTCGATAAAGAATAGAGAATGGCGATCGGCAGTTTCAACGGATTGAGTGTTCTGGCGCTGGAAACCCGTCGCGCCACGGAAATCGCAAAGCTGATCCGCACCTACGGCGGTAAACCAACGGTCGCTTCCGCCATGCGCGAAGTTCCGCTCGAATCCAACCATGAGGCCTTCGAGTTTGCAAGACGCTTGCTCCACGGGGAGTTCGATCTAGTCATTTTCCTGACCGGCGTAGGTGCCCGCAGGCTGGTGGACATTGTCGAATCCCGCTATGACCGCGCGCGCATTCTCGAGTCGCTGCGGCGCGTGAAGCTGGTGGCTCGGGGACCCAAGCCCAGCGCGGCGCTGCGCGAGATGGGCCTTCCCGTCGCGGTCACGGCCCCCGAGCCGTGTACCTGGCGCGAAGTCATCGGCGCTCTCGATGGAGCATTCGGCCCTTCTCTCGAAGGCCTGCGCGCCGCGGTGCAGGAGTATGGCGCCACCAATCCCGACCTGCTGGATGCTCTCAGTCAGCATCATGTACAGTGGACGCGCGTTCCCGTCTACCAGTGGGCGCTTCCCGATGATCTCGAACCGCTGCGCAACTCCGTCCGTGCAATTGCCGCCGGGAAAATCGATGTCATCATCTTCCTTACCGCCGTTCAGGCAATCCATCTCTTTCGTGTCGCTGAAATGATGGATGCGACGGACGCATTACTAGCAGGGTTGCGGCAAACGGTTGTACTCTCGATCGGGCCGAGCACGTCGGAAGAGCTGTCGCGTCATGGCGTTGAAACTGACTTTGAACCATCGCATCCAAAGATGGGCTTCCTGATCAACGAAGGAGCGGAATGCGCGGCAAGGCTACTCAAAGAAAAGCGCAGGTCAGCTTCGCAATCCGCGCGTTGAGGCGGCAGGAGACCGCGGCGCTCAGTACCGGGCACACCATTGAAGCCGACACCCGCCTGACGCTCGTCACCTGAACGCCATTCAGCTTATGCACGACATAGGCCGCAGAATGGCCGCATCCGATCCGCTGCACGCCGTTCTCAATCAGATCGTGAGCTTTATTGAAACGCTCCTCAGTTGCGACTCCTGAAGGAGGTCTCGAAGAGACCTCGGACAGCGGGCGGGGCAAAAGACGACGCGATAAACCCGCGTCTTGGAAATAGATACAACCGATTTCCACTTTCGCACCCGCCGGGACAACTGTTCTTTCTTTCGCTTTATGAGAGGAACAACGTATTGAAAGATCACAGGTGCCCCGTTCATCAGACGGGTCTTGGATGTGGATCCGATTAGAGACGCGCGTGATGTGAACTCTTGGCCTCTAGCCTTGTCAATCGACTCCTGCGCCGATGATTCAGAGCATTCTCCGGCACTCAAGGCCGTCAGTGGCGAGCGGGTGCTGAACAATACACAGACCTAAGCCAGCATCCACAATGGCCTGCCCCTCTTCTTAGTCGGCGGGCTGCCAGGTCTTGTCCGGGTTGTATTCGGTCATCGCAGCCGCAAGCTGTTTGGTATCCGGACCAAGATCCTTTTCGTAGACGACACCGTCCTGAGCAACGATGAATGTCATGACACCGGAATTGCGGTATTCCGCTGGATAGGCCACAAAGGCGAAACCTCGGGTAAGTTTGCCTTCAACTATGTAATCGCGTGCGCCACCTTTGGCTGCAGGTCCCTGCTTGGTCAGGATACGGTAGTAGTAGCCGTGGAAGGGCGTCTGCTTGCCCCGCTGAACGTTATAGCCTTCACTAGCGGCGGAAACGATCAGCGGCCCAATTGGACTCGGGGCTTCGTCTTCACTTGTTTTCCAATACAATCCGTTGTGCTTGCCTTCATCGCTCACGAACCTCAGCGCGTAATGTTTTGTTTTGTCGCCTTCGCGCAGCTCGGAAGCATAGTCGCGCTGGGCGTCGACCAAGGTGTGCAAGGTGTCGATTGCGTCGTTCTCATTGGTACCTACGCGACGATAAAGGATTTCCTTCTTGCCTGCCTCGGTGTCGAAATACCAGGCTCCATTGCTGTTCTTGACAATGGAAATGGGAAGAGGCCAGTTCTCCGCGCCGAGATAGAGAGTCACGGTCTGATCGGGTTCGATGACTACCCGATGCATCTGATCGTAGCGGCGAATAAAGTTTGCAGCCATGTTTTTGTCCGCAACGTCATCTCCGGTGTGGCTAATTTCGTTGGCGGAAGATCCAAAAATGCTGGCCAGCGCCTGGCTGTCGTTTGATTTGACGGCATTGTAGAGAGCCAGAGTGGCGTCGCCGGGCGAAGCGAACGTCTTCTCATTTCCCTGCTGAGCGAAACATGGGCTGGCACTCAGCAGAAACGACAGGATTGCCACGGCAAATGCGAGCGGGACAAACCAACGCGCAATGGCGACAGCGTGAGAACGAAGCGGCATCCGGATTTGTTGCGTAAGTTGCACGAGAGTTTCTCCTGCACGATGAAGTCGAAATCTGCACTCGGCTATGAGTGCGCCAAGCCATCGGGAGTGTGCCAAGCTATCGGTGCCGGGCGTCACCCTGACGCGCCTGCGGCTGTGGTCGCGAACCGCTGCCACGATTTCCGCCGCCGCCTCCACCCGCCGGGGCCCGATTTTCTGCCAAACTTTGCTGCCCGCGGGCGCTGTTGGTCCGGGCGTTGCCTCCCGGGCTGTAGTTGCCGAAGGCGTTGCTGCTGGCGCCTCGATCCGGTTGTTGTCCGTAACCGCGTGCCGCGTCCCTCTGGGGTTGATTGAAATTGCCGGAACGGTTCTGATTCTGATTAAGACCACCGCGGTTCTGCTGATTTGTTCCCGCCCGGTTCTGTTGATTGAAGTTAGGTTGATTGGCGCGGCCTGGCTGTTGACGGTTGTTCTGGGCCTGATCTCCCCGGTTGTTCTGAAACTGGGGCTGATCGTATTTTTGGTTGAAATTCGGGGTACTAAAGTTGGAGTTTCGGGCGTTGCTATTGAAATTGTTAGCGCGGTAGTTGCTGTTGACGGAGATCCTTTTCGCCCGAATAATCGATTAATGGGAATACGTTGTACCTCTTCGCCTCCTCGAACCAGAGAGCAGACATCTCTTTCACTTTTTCGGGGAACTGATCTGCGAGGTCGTGAGCTTCAGCCCGGTCCTCGTCCGTGTGGAACAGAGACCAGCGGTCCTTGTCGAAGTTGCCCAACCCGCTGAGCGGGCCGTGGTCGGTGACTGCCTTCCATCCTTTGTGCCAAATGCCTCGGCTGCCGAGGATCTCGTAGTATTGGGTTGTCCGCTTTGTCACAGCCTTTGCATCATCGAACGTGTAACGCATCGAGGTGCCCACCAAGGGTGTCTGCTCCACGCCATCCACTGTCTTTGGCATTTTGACGTCGCAACAATCGAGGATGGTTGGGACGATGTCCGTCACGTGATGATATTGGCCACGCACTTCGCCGCGTGCCTTGACTCCCTTCGGCCACGAGATCACCAGCGGATCGCAGACTCCACCGTTGTACGTATAACGCTTGAACATCCGGAAAGGAGTCGAGAAGGCGACCGCCCAGCCCGTTGGGTAATGCCCATAGGTGTCCGGGCCGCCAAGTTTATCAAGCATCGCCAGGTTTTCTTTGATGTCGTCGGGAAAGCCATTGAAAAATCTCCCCTCGTTGACCGATCCGTTCGGACTGCCTTCGCCCGACGCTCCGTTGTCCGCACAATAGAAGATAAGCGTGTTATCCAGTTCACCCGACTCCTCGAGGTGGTCGATAATCCTACCGACCTGCGCGTCGGTGTACTCGGAAAAACCGGCATACACCTCCGCCATCCGACAGAACAACCTTTTCTCGTCGGCGGAAAGAGAATCCCAGGGACGCACCGCGTCAGCCGGGGTGAACCGGCCTTCGGGCATCGGATTGATCGGTGTCAGCTCAGTACCCTTCGGAAAGATGCCCTTCGCGATCATCCGTGGCAGTACCCACGTCCGATACGCTTCGTAGCCATCGTCGAATTTTCCTTTGTACTTGTCGATGTACTCCTTCGGCGCATGATGCGGCGCGTGATTCGCGCCAGGGTTGAACCACATGTACCAGGGCTTGTCAGGCTCCGACTGCTTCGCATCGAGAATGAAGCTCAGAGCCTTGTCGGTCAGGTCTTTCGAGAGGTGATAACCATCCTGCGGCCCATAAGGCTGGTCGATAAAATGGTTATCTTCGATAAGGTCCGGAAACCAGTTGTTGGTCTCTCCTCCCATAAAGCCGTAGAACCGGTCGTAGCCTTGGCCCAGCGGCCAATTCTTCTTTGTCGCGCCCATCGTGAACTGGTCAATTGGCGTTGTATGGCACTTCCCTAACCAGAACGTGCTCCACCCAGCATCGCGCAGCACCTTCGCCATAGGAGCGCACTCGAGCGGCAAGTGCGAGCAGTAACCGGGAAAGCCGCTTGCGTTCTCGGAGATCGACGCGAAGCCGTTCTGGTGATGATTGCGGCCCGTGAGGAAGCAGGAGCGCGAGGGCGAACACAGCGCGGTGGTGTGCCACTGCGAATACATTAGGCCGTTGTCGGCGACTCGCTGGAGCGTCGGCATATTGATCCGGCCTCCGAACGGCGACCATGCGGCAAGACCGGTGTCGTCGTAGAGAATGACGAGCACGTTGGGGGCATCTTTTGGTGCCTTGTCAGCCAGGAATGCAGGCCAATCGGGCTTGGATTCGCGAATGTCGAGATGAATGGTTCCTTTGAATGGTCTTGCCATTTTGTCTCTCCTTGTAGGCCGGTTTTTATTTCGTATTGACTTGTTTTTCGCTCCACCCGGTTCACTGGGCGGCAAGCGATACGAGCCGTCGAGAAACGGCGTTAATGGGCCTCGAACGTCGCTTCACTGACCGCCAAACGGCGTCGTTCCGTCGAACAGTGCCGGGTAATACTGGTTGTTCTCGCCGCCAATGAATCCGAAGAAGTGCTCAAAGCCGGAACCCGTTGGCCAGTGCTGGTATGGGCCGATCGGTGTCGTCTCGAAAACCGGCACTTCATGACATTTGCCGAACTGCGCCGTGGAGTAACCATTCAACTCGAGGATCTCCGCCAGCGGTGCGCAGGTATTGGGGCGGAGCGAGTTGTACCCGGGAGCGGAAGTAGCAATCTCTGTGATTCCACCCATTCCAACCGTGTGATGGTTTCGTCCGCTGAGAAATGCCGCCCGTGTCGGAGAGCAGAGCGCGGTGGTGTGAAAGCGGTTGTGCCTCAGGCCATCTGCCGCCAAGTGTTCTGCGGTTGGGGTTCGGCAGGGACCGCCAAATACACTCGATGCTCCAAAACCAACATCGTCCAGCAGGACCAAAAGCACGTTCGGCGCACCTGCCGGCGGGCGTAGCTGCGTGATCGCCGGAAACTTTGTCTCCGGATCTTTCGCGTCATAAGTAGTCAGGCCGATCGACTTGCGGTCCGGAATTGGCAGTATTTCGCGTTGTAGGGAATCATTCGTGGCCATTGTCTACCCCAAAATATCAGGGCCGAACCAGCTCTTCGATGTACAGACTCAGTAGCGCCTCGCAAACATCGAAGGCCGCGTGGGATGCCCCTTACTATAGGCCGAAATTGAGGGGGGGCGATCCACTGTCACAAATGACAGGCTGGGCAAGGGGGAGTTTGCGTGAACCGTAGTTTAAATATGTTCTTGGAAGTCTTCCTCTCATCACCACGACGAAATTCTTACTCCGGTATCGGTAAAGCTGATGTTCGCGATGGTCGCCGCCGAGTAGCAGCGAGGCGGTGGCTCCCTCTTCAACGACACCGAGCTTGCCGGGATGCGGGTACGACGCCAGGTCTTTCGTTCGCCCTCAGAAGCAATAGGCAAGGCCAGCAGAAATGCAACAACATCGGGAGTGTGAAAACACACCACGAGCTATGGTCTATGAACTGCCTGAAAATGCATGGTCCGCCGCCTGACTGCAAGGGAAAAGTTGATCGACGAGAAGATGGTCTGCGCAAATGTATTCGGCCTTTTAATGGAGGTTCGGTCTCCTGGCCATGATGAGTTGCGCCGCGTGCCTGTCCTTATAAGTCTCTCGGTCATCAAAGACCATTTTCAGGCGCAGGTTTCAGGCACGCCGTTGTGTCTGCTCTTTCGTCTTAACTGTTCCGATGCAGACTCGAAGAGCAAATTGATTAGCAGCAGCCGTAGTGTGGGAAAGTCGGAAACGTATTTGCGTTTTCCAAAGCCGTTAGGCGTCTTTTCCATACTTGATTCAGACAGCAACCAAATTCGTTTCCGCGCGATATTCTTCACCGCTCGACAACACCCGCCCAGGCAATCCGCGCCAGCTCGTTGGCGTTGGCTACAATCAATACGTTGCGGGGCGCCCGGGCTTCGAGCGCTGTCATCCAGCCCATCGGTGCACGTTCTCGCTTGAGACCGAGGACAGCGGCGCGTGCTCCCTGGATCAGGATCTTCCGCAGATATCGGTTCCCACGCTCGCTGATACCAAGCAGCCTCGCTTTTTGCACCAGTCGCGTGCCGCTTCGGTACAAGCTCCAGCCACGCTGCAAAGTCACGGCCCTTATGGAAAGCAGCTCCGTTGCGGATCGCAACCACGATGGCCGTCGACATAAGTGGACCGATGAATGCCTGCAGGCTTGCTGGCAGAGGTGCATGCAGAGCTGCACGGCCTTCCTTCCCGCGCCCGCGCGCGAGGGGTTTTGGGTTGAGCAGGACGGAGAAGCCTGGTCTGAAGGTTCAGCGCCCCAGTCGTAAACGACTACTGGTAGCTGACTGCCATCGACTCGCCGCCGGGGTTCTGGATGTCCTCGCTGGTGAGCGAGGCATCGGCGCCGAGCAGCATGGCCGTGTAAAGCGTGTTCTGCTGATAGGCATGCTGGGGTGTGAAGGTCGCGACCGTCTGGTTCTGTGAGTTGGTCGCAAACGACGTCAGTTTCGTTTACGTCGGACTGTACTGATAATACACCACGTCTTCCCCTGCGATTGCTGTCACTTCTGTCTCGCTCATATGCGGCGGCTCTGGAGCACTCACAAACTTCGCAAACGCAGGCAGCCACACGGCCTGCGGCGAAGGGTCATCATTTACAAGGTTGTTATACGCCCGGCTCTGCCGTCCGCGCTGCGACCGTTGCAACCGCTGCATCGTTGATATGCACAAACGACGAAACGCCCTCGCCTTTACCCACTACCGGATTCTGTTGCCGCATGACCATATTCGCCGCCGCCTCACCGGGGTAGTACCACGTCTTCGGTCCATAGAAAAATCCATACCGCAGAGCCACACCCTCAATTGCACTGGAACTGAAAAGCCGTGCCTCCAGTTCCGTATATGTCCGCGCACTCGCCGGCACACTCGAACTCGCATTTATATCCAACGGAGACGACTCGTCGGCCAGTGTCCCTTGCGCCGCCTTCAAAAAGAATCCGCTCGACTGCTGTAGATACCGCTGCACACCGCGTGCGATTGCCGCTCGAAACAAATTCCCTCCGCCCTCAATCCTTAGCCTCCTGTCGCCCGCCAAATACTTCGGCATATCACTCTGTTCCTTTGGCAGCGACGTCAATTCATCGATTATTACTTCCGCCTTTGCCTGCCGCAGCGCAGCCTCCACCTCCGCTGCATGGAACGCGTCCACGATCACTGGCTCGGCTCCGTGGCTTTCCAAATTCTTCGCCCGCGCCTCGCTCGTTGTCATTCCCGCTACGGAGTGTCCCTTCTTCAACAACTCCGCAATTAACGGTTCGCCGATCGCTCCGCTTGCCCCTGCAACAAATACACGCATCGTCCTCTCCTCTCAACCCCATCGACTAACAACCAAACGTTGCTATGCATGATACGAGCATGAGCAACTCACTGAGTTAGCCTGCAACACGGAATAACCGATCTATGGGATTCCCTGACGAGTGACGGGAAATGGACGTTGAGTGGTCAACTGGCGATACCAGGGCAAAGCGCTCATTGAGTGCTGTGGCGATTTCTCGACAGATGACAAGTGGGCAACGCGTGGTCCTGGCAATACAGATCCGCACCGAGATCGACGAGACGAGCGGTGCCGCCGCATCTCGAGGGGCAAAGGCCATAAGATTTGGAAATTTTACCGGGCTCATTCCCACCAGATGGGTGAAGAGCCGGATTTATGCAATTCCGGAAGGTCCGCCCCTTGGGAACGTGCCGTGTTGCCGGTCGTAGCGCTTTTCGGTCTTCTTTGCCCTCGCTGCGGCTTCGTTGGCGATACGGTCCGTCTCGTTCTTCTCTGGAGTCTTCGAGGTTTTGGACTCATCCAGTTCCGGTGCTTTGAGACCTTCGGGTTCGTTTGGCATGTTGTGTACTCCTGCTTCCTTCTAAGGCAGGATGCGGCATGCTCCTAACGAGTTATCCGGCGCTTTGGTTTTAACTACGCCGCGTCTGACGGCATCGCAACGCCTGTGGATTTCAAACTGCACCACTGCCGCGGCCCCAAACAGCTTGACACGCGGCTTGAGACCCTCCATAGGAAACTGTTGCGTTTTACGACGAATGATCTGCCAAGGCATTTTGTTTCAAAATTTTCATCCGCTGATGTGCAAAATTGCACAGTCCCGAATCTCCAAGAGGCGGATACTGCTTGGGAGCGTTGCGATGAGCCGCCGCGCTGGCAATATCACTTCCAGGTAGCGTGTGTCGTTTGGAGCGGGTTGGCAAATCACCCATATGCCAACATGGGTCGTCCATCGATTCCGGGCATCGAGATTGCAGGTGAAAGCTCTTCCATAGCTCTGTGATGTAGGTCACATCTGATTCAAAGTGTCGTCGGGTATCTTTGTGGCATTACGCTTCCGAAGTAATCACCGAGGTCAAGGTCAGCCCGCAGCAAAGTCAGTATGTTCACCATTTGAGACGACCGCACATGCGACGTTCGATAAGTAGGTTCGCGGTTCTTGTGCTACTGAGCAGCTTGGGCGGAGTCGCGCTTGCGCAAACGTCGCCCGCACCCCAATCGAAACTTGCAGCGTCCTCCGCTACACCGGCCGCAAATCCACCCGGGTATGCGGGAGCAGATACCTGCGCCATCTGCCACCAGGACGAGGTGAAGGCTTTTCCCAACGATCCGCACTCGCGGCTTGCCTTGGAACACAGCGGCAAAGGAGTGACCTGCGAAAGTTGCCACGGCCCCGGACAGGCCCACGTCGAGAGCGGTGGGGTGGCAAACAAGATCTTTCAATTCACAAAGGCAACGCCGAAACAGGTCGAAGCGAAGTGCCTGGCTTGCCATGTTGGGGACCACCCCAACTTCGAGCGGACCGCCCATGGCGAAGCTCTTGTCAGCTGTACCAGCTGCCACAGCATACACAAATTCGAAGCGCAGACGCCCTTGCTCAGGAAGAGCCAGCCGGGCCTTTGCTACCAGTGCCATACGGACATCAAGGCGGCTTTTGCGCAGCCATTCCATCACAGGGTCGATGAAGGGCTAATGAAGTGCACTGACTGCCACGACCCCCATGGCACCTTCCAGCCGAACCTGCTCCGCATTAGTGCGACCCAGGACGAGATCTGCACCAAGTGCCACATCGAGAACGCCGGGCCGTTCGTCTACGAGCACCCTCCCATCAAGACCGAGGGCTGCACCTCGTGCCATTTTCCGCACGGATCGTCGAATCCTCGCTTACTCATACGCAACAACCTGAACAGCATGTGCCTCCAGTGCCACTCGCCGTCGATGAATTTCACGGCGCCAGGCACACCGTCGTTTCATAACCAGGCGAATCAGTACCAGGCGTGCACGGTATGCCATGTGCAGATTCATGGCTCAAATGCCAGCTTCTATTTCTTCAAGTAAGAGACGGTCAAGCATGACGAGCGCATTTTCATACATATCGGTCCTGCTGAACTTCCAGCGTGGCGCTCGGCGCGTCCTTGTGGCTATCTCTTCCATCGTCATTTCCGCGGCCGTCGCTGTGGAGCGTCCAGCCATTGCTCAAGAGACTCCGCAGCCACCGCCCGCGGGAAAGATCATTAACGGATACGTCACTCATCTGTCCACTGATCTGGGCGGTCACATCGCAAATTACTCCGGCAGCGACGCTATGTATGACACGCTGGTCAACCTCCAGACTGGGCCGCGCATTCTCGACAATTCTCTCCAGATGGTCGCCGTGGATCCAGCCCGCGCGATCCTGTTCGATCGCCTCTCGTCCAGCAGCTTCGGCTACGGAGGAGATCCGAACAATGTCACCTATCTGAACTTCTCCAAGGGCCGCATCTACGACTTCCACGGAAGCTTCCGCCGTGATCGGCAATATTTCGACTACGACCTGCTGGCCAATCCGCTGATTCCGCCTGCGTCTACGCCATTCGTTCCCGTCCTCGACTCGCCACACCTCTATAACACGGTGCGCCGAATGACGGACGTTGGCATCACACTGGCGCCGCTCTCACGCGTCAGTGCACGTTTCGACTACTTCCAGAACGTCAATCAAGGGCCTACCTACAGTACAATCCACGTCGGCGGCGAGGCCCTGCTCACTCAAAACTGGCGCGTCTCCACGGATGTCTGGAACGGCGGTTTTGACTGGAAGCCGCTGGCCCGCACCACCATCAGCTATGACGAGTTCATCACGCACTACAAAGGCAACACCAGCTGGCAACTCACCGGGCTCGACTATAAGCTCTCCAACGGCACACCCGTCAGCCTCGGAATCGATCTCTCTTCCGTCTGGAACACTCCTTGCGCTCACCCCCTCAATCCGGACGGAACCGTCAACCCAACCTGCAACGGCTTTCTCTCCTATAGCCGTTACGCACCAACGCGCACGCTCTTCCCCAGCGAGCAGTTTCACTTCCAGAGCGCATCCATCCCCCACGTCACGATGAACGGCCGCGTTCTGTATATGGGCACGACCAGTCACCTCATAAACTTCAACGAGAACTTC
Organism: uncultured Acidobacteriaceae bacterium; assembly: GCA_963743135.1. GTDB lineage: Bacteria > Acidobacteriota > Terriglobia > Terriglobales > Acidobacteriaceae > Silvibacterium. The sequence goes on along the minus strand of CAVUON010000004.1, from coordinate 95,020 downwards.
AATGGCCTCGACTCCCGCGCCGGAAATAGAGTCGAGCTGATGACCGGCTCTGCTGCCGCGCGCCGCATCAACGTCAATGCCGACTTCGGCTTTACCTGGCAGGTTACTCCCACCATTGCCGTCAGCAACGTCTACGACTTCTGGTATTTCCGCCAGCCCGCGACCAATCTATTTACCGACACCGACTACGCCGGAACCTCAATGCTGGAGCCGCCCGGTGCGGCCACCACGACCACAACACCTGACTACCAGGCCCTCAATCAGAGAACAAAGGCCGACACTGTTTTCGTCGCCTGGGATGTTGCACCGCGTGCGCGCCTCTCGCTCGGTTACCGCTTTAGCAGCCGCTTCATTACTGACGCCGGTGGCGACTATATCCCCATCCACTCGTACTCGCCCCTCTTTGGCCTCGTCCTCAGACCTACGCCTCAGTTGCGAGTTAACTTCAATATCGAAGCCATGTATGCGGACAATTCCTTTACCCGCATCAGTCCGCGCCAAATGCAGCATTACATCTTGCGGTCCCTCTATAATCCACGCCCCTGGCTGAGCTTCGCCGGAACAGTCAACATCCTGGAGGATCGCGACAATGTCCAGACGGTTAACCACCTCGCGCACAACCGCGACTTTTCCTTCGCGGCGGCCATTAATCCCAACGAAAAGTGGGGCATCGACCTGGAGTATGCGTACGACGACATTTTCTCGCGCACCGACGAATGCTACATCTCTTCGGCACCGGTCGGAGGCGATCAAGCCCAACCGAGCCCCGCGGTGTGCCAGGAAGCAGGCCTGCCGCTGCAAGGCAACGGCTACTATAACCAACCCACTCAGTACGGGTCCATCGGATTCGTGCTTAACCCCGTGAAAAGGGTCCACACCGCCGCCGGCTATCGCATGTCCGACGTCAACGGCCAGGCCCCACCGATCAATATCCGACAGGTGCCAGGCTCACTGCAGTCGCAATATCAGACTCCGTATGCCAGACTCGCCTTCGATTTCGATCCCAACTGGAGCTGGAAGGCGGACTACAACTACTACAGCTATGGCGAAGGAACGCCGATCGGACCCACGCTTCCTCGCAGCTTCCGGGGAAATGTCTACACTCTCGGAGTTCGCTATGCTTTCTAACCGAATAAGAGCGCACTTTCTTGTCCACCATTCATCAGAAGGAGTTGTACGCATGTTCAATCGACTTATCTCCTACGGAACCGCCAGCCTGCTCGTATTTGCGGCGAGTACTATGAGCCTCGCACAAAGCACAGGCGCCGACACTTACAAAACAAAGTGCCAGATGTGTCACGGCGTTGACGGACTCGGGAACACGCCTGCCGGCAAGATCAAGAAGGCGCATCCCTTCAACTCGCCCGACGTTTTGAAGGAGTCGGACGCTGATCTGATCGCCATCATTCAGAAGGGTAAGAACCAAATGCCTGCGTTTGCCGGGAAGCTTACGGATGCGCAAATCACGGATGTAGTGGCATACATCCACACGTTGCAGAAGAAGTGACGGAACTAGCAAACCGGGAGCCTGGCGGCGTGAAGCGACTCGACCCAAAATCGGCCTCAACCAAGGAGTGGATGAATGCAACTGACATCTGAGAACAATAATGGGATCAAATTAGAGTCCCCGGGGAGACGCTCGTTTGTAGTTGCTTTATTTGCACTGAGTGGAGCAGCGGTGGGTGCGCTCTTGGCTGTTCCCCTGGTGCGCTTCGCGATCTATCCAATGCGCAAAAACGCGACGGACACGTCCTGGTCAGACCTGGGGCCGGTGGGAGACTTTGCCTCCCTCACAGTGCCAACCGCAAAGACCATTACGCTGGACCGTCGCGATGCGTGGCAGGCCACATCCTCCCAGACAGCGGTATACGTCCTTCCAGCAAAGGATGGGCAATTCACGATACTGTCGCCCATCTGTCCACATCTGGGTTGCTCGGTCCGCTGGGTAGTTACTGAGGATAAGTTTATATGCCCTTGCCATGGAGGTTCGTTCACGGCAACCGGGGAGCGCATTGCCGGACCACCGCCTCGCTCCATGGACTCACTTGATTCCAAGGTTGAGGACGGCGTGCTGAAGGTGCGCTACCAGTATTTTCGTCAGTTGGTCCCAAACAAAGAAGTAATGGCCTGAGGGCAGGAAGTTTATGACGGATAAAACCACACCTGAACCGCCCGCCCTCCCCAACGCCGGAACGCGGCTGATGAAGTGGATGGACCAGCGGACCGGCATCAATTCTCTGCTGCATGAAACGCTGGACGAGCCGATCCCCGGCGGTGCCAGTTGGGCCTATATCTTCGGCTCAGGATTGCTCTTCCTTTTTGTTTCACAGGTCATCACCGGAGTTTTCCTTGCCTTGTACTACGTACCATCGGCAGACCATGCGCACACCACCGTCGCTTACATTGTGAAGGTGGTCACCGCGGGATCATTCGTCCGCAGCATTCATGCGTATGGATCGAGCGGCATTATTATCCTGCTTCTTTTGCACATCGGGCAAACCATCCTCTATGGCTCTTATAAGGGACGTCGTGAACTGTTGTGGCTCTCCGGTTGCATCCTGCTGGCCCTGATGCTCGGCATGGCCTTCACCGGATATCTGCTGCCCTGGGACGAGAAGTCATATTTTGCCAGTGCGGTGGGAACGAACCTTATTTCTGAAGTCCCATTCCTTGGGCCGCCGTTACAGCGTCTGGTACGAGGCGGCGATCAGATGGGGACACTCACCGTCTCCCGCTTTTTTGTGCTGCATGTGTTCGTGCTGCCGGGCCTGCTGATCGGATTCATCGCAGCGCATGTCTTCTTCTTCCGTAAAGCAGGCGCGGCCGGACCGATCAAAGAAGACCCCGTGCACCCTAAACTGCCGCCCGTCCCGTTCTATCCACGCCAGGTGGCCATGGATGCCGTTTTTGCGGTCATGCTGATCGGAATCCTGGCCATCATTGCAATCAAAATCCCGATGGATCTGGGTCCGGCGGCAAACCCGGCAAATACCGCATTTGTGCCGCGTCCGGATTGGTATTATCGGCCGGCGTTTCAGTGGCTAAAGTACTTTAGCGGCCACTGGTCCTTAATTGGCGGCATCATTCTGCCCGCCGTGCTTGCGCTGATATTTGCCGCAGCGCCGTTTCTGGATCGGCGACGCGAGCGCCGTCCCTGGCGACGGCCAATCTCAGTGGGCGCATTCGTGCTCTTCCTTCTGGCTTACGTCTCGCTCGGTGTAGCCAGCTATCGGGACGACTACAGAGATCCCGGGGTGGCGGCGCAGATGCACAAGCAGGACGAGGATACGAAGACCTTCATGCAGCAGCCATTCGTGCCAGAATCGGCTGCGGGGAGCGTTTCGGCTGCGCTGGTTTCGGCAGACCCAAAAGTGTTGAAGGGCCTGGCTCTCTTTCAGGCCAATTCATGCAACTCCTGCCACGGAGATGGGGGTATAGGCACTGCCGCAGCAGGTCCTCTCACGGGCGTTGGCCAGAAATTTACAGACGTGCAGCTGATTGCACTGCTTCATGCGCCCAATACCAAGATGACCAACGGAGGAATGACGTCTGTCGATTTGAAACCGGACGACCTCAACGCTTTAATCGCATACCTTCGCCAACTGCATTGAGGGGCAACGGACAGCGCCCGGGTTCCGACAACTTTGACCAGCCTTGCCAAACCTCGCATCTGGTGCTGTGGGCTGCGCTGCGTTTTGGTTCTACATTTGTGACGTGTATCACATTCAGTCGTGACTCACGTCACCGACGAACCTTCTCCCATCAGCTCATATTGGAGATGACAGAGGAGAAGGCCGATGCAAAACCTCAATGAAAAGCCCTTTCAGAAACGTATCTTTGCGGCGCCCGACAGGATTCTGGTTGCCACCGATCTAACCGACACCGACTTCCTCGTTCCACACGTGATCGCGCAGGCAAAAGCCAGCGGCGCCCGTGTCACTTTGATCCATGCCGTTGGTCCCTCCGACTCATTGCCTATCGAGCCAGCGGCTATAGCCTGTTTCGATGAGTTGAGAATCGATCGCGAAGTACGATCAACTCTGCGTGGCATCTTCCGCCAAATAGAATCGCATGGAATTGTATGCGACGTTGCCGTCCGTCACGGCTATGCTGCTGATGTCATCCTGGAGGAAATAAACAGAACTCAGGCGGCGCGTCTGATCATGGGAACCCATGGCCGCGGCAAATTTGCTCAAATCGCGCTGGGTTCGGTTGTCAAACAGCTACTCAGGACCGTGGATATTCCAATCTTCGCTGTCGGTCCTCATACCCGAGCCTCCGCAGAACACATCACTCCTCGGAAGATACTGCATCCTGTCTCCCTGGTTGGCAATTATCCGGAGAGCGTTTGCTTCGCGATCGATCTGGCTCAAAGCTACAGGGCCGAGCTCATTTTGCTGCATGTGCTCGGACCCGATACGGGAAAAAGCATCAATCCCGGACGCACTCTTGACTGGGCCCGCAACGCAATGTCCGCGCTTCTGCCCAATGCGGATGACCTCGTGCCTCCAGTACGTTCCATCTCTACATATGGCAATCTGGTCGAGGAAATTCTGAGCAACGCAATCAGCACGAAGGCGGACTGGATTGTGCTGGGGGTAAATGGGAAGTTCCCGCTCTCGCCTTTCCAGGAGACCACAGCATATAAGGTGCTTGCCGCGGCGAAGTGTCCGGTTCTCATTCTTCGTCATCAACCGAATCGGGTTGAATGGACGACCAGGACCGAAACGCGTTTTGCCGGTGTAATCGGATGACAGTATCGTGCGTTGGCGAAACCAGGTTACCCATGAAAGGGGGCGGCTCATGAAATGCGCGAATCCACTATGCAAAACAGAATCTCTGTACTTCCGTGGCGGAAGCCTGCATTGCGTCGACCGGTTTGAGCAGAACGAGATAGGCGGCAGTGGAGAACAAAGGCACGTCATCTGGCTCTGCCAGGAATGCTCAATGCATTTTGACGTGCAGAGCTGGAGGCCGCCGGGGCAACAAATGCGAACGCGCAGGTCGAATCGGGCTCTTGTGATAGCCGATCCATGGAGGCAATTGTCTAAGGCGGCATGATTTTGCAGAATGGCCGCAGTCGCTCCAATTAATAATTGGAGGTAAGTGACATAATGGGCGTAGGTTCCCCACTCGGGAAGGTCCGCCTATGCCACGTGACCCGCAGCATTTCGCCGAAAGATGTACGGAATGCAACTATCGCACCCTGCGATTGTTCTGCAGTCTCGGCGATGACGCATTGCAGCGCCTTGACGAGATTGGGATGCAAGTTTCGTTGCCTGGCCGTGCGGTTCTCTTTAATGAGCATCAACGAGCCAACGGAGTCTTCGTAGTCTGTGAAGGCCAACTGAAGCTTTCGGCGACATCCCGGGACGGTCGCGTGATGATTCTGAGACTTGCAGCGCCCGGCGACGTCCTGGGATTGAGCGCTGTGCTGAACAACGTGCCAAATGAGGTGACGGCAGAAACGCTCGGACCTGCGATACTCAAAAGCATTCGCCGTGCGGAATTTGTGGAGTTCCTCCAAACTTATGCTGAAGTAGGTGAAAAAACCGCCCGAGTGTTGGCAAAGGAATATCGCGAGGTATTTTTGGATGCCCGGCGCTTGGCACTCTCCGGATCCGCCTCGGGCCGGCTTGCCCAGTTGCTACTAGAGTGGGCCAATACTGCCGCTTGCGGCAAGCCAGAGCTTCGTTTCACGATGGCGCTTACGCATGAAGAGCTTGCCAATATGGCGGGTACATCTCGCGAAACTGTGACACGCCTGTTAAACCAATTCGAACGCGATCACCTTATTACGCGGCGTGGCTCTACTTTGACCATCCTCAATCCGTCCAACCTCGGCCAGCTCGCGCAGTAAGGGTTGAAGGCCGCATTGTTCTGATCATCTGATGCAGGTCACATTCAGACGTGACGTGCATCACTGAAGAGCCCTCTCTTTCAGCTCATAGTGGAGACAGAAGAGGAGAAATGCGATGCTAACCAGTAGACTGAAATTCGGAACCATAGTCGTAGCCACAGACCTGAAGGACACTGCGTCGTCAGCGCTCCGTTATGCTCAGGCGATTGCGCGCCTGCACGAATCGACTCTGGTGATTGTGCATGTAATTGATCCCGTCGGCTATGCGTTTCCAAGCGGAACGCCTGAGTCTCTTGCGGAAGATCAGGCGGCGCGCGATGAACTGAAGAAGATAGAGGAGGATATCCGCCGCCAGGGAATTCCAGTGCATTCCATCGTGGGCAGCGGCGTTATCTGTGAGCGTATTCTGCAGGCGGTGAGCGATCACCATGCGGATTTACTCGTGCTAGGCACGCGAGCCAAGACCGAAGCAGGTCGAGTTGCGCTCGGCACAATCGCCCGGCAACTCCTCGCAAAGGCGCCGTGCCCTGTTCTCACCGTTTCGCCGGATGCCGATGCCTATCTGCCATGGGCCGGACGCTGGCGGCATGTTCTTGTGGCAACTGACTTTTCCGCTGCTTCTTTGTCCGCATTGGGCTGCGCTCACCGGATTGCTCATGAACAACTCATAGCATTGCATGCCGCGGGTCACCCTAACGAGCACGAACGCTCCCGTCGCCTGGAGCAGCTACGTTTCCTTGCACCTTTCAACGAATCGCATACGGTGCCAGTAGAGCACATCGTTGCATCGGGGGATGCCGCTGAGCTGATCGCCGAGCACGCCAGGAGATTCCATGCGGATCTCGTCGTTCTGGGCTCTCCAGCCAATGAGCTCACCGAAGAGGACTTTCATTCGAGTACCGTGCTGCAGGTGATCTCGCACGTAACCTGCCCCGTGTTGTGCGTGCCCTCCGCACGAGACGCGTCCGCAGCCGAAATCATTCAGATGGCAGCTTTGGCCGGGTGACAGCCATCAGAATTCGGATCGGCGTTCTTGCCGCTCGCCATTTTGGCTCTTTGCGTCATGAACATTGGCAATTGCGGACATGTCCACCCTTGGAAATAAGAAATTTTAACATCTAAAGAGTTTATGCAGTCGCCGGCTCAGATGGTCGGATGTTCTCCTCGTTCTAGGGCAAAACGAGTGCCCCACCATCCTCTAATCAGGCGGTTGGGGGCATTTTCTTTTGCAGCTTGTTCTTAACCGCGCTGCGCCAAGTTAAGGAGGTGTAATTTGTCCCGTTATTTGTGGAAAAGCCGACTCGATCTGGGACATCGAAGTGGACCTCGTTCGGATTAGTAACGAGAAATGGGATGAGCGGGTCTTTCGAACCGGAGAGAGACTATTCCCATGAAAAAACTCGTCGCAGCACCTCATCGCAGAAGTTCCACGCAGACAGTCTAGAGCTAGTTGCATAAATGCCTCAAGGTGATGAGGAGGCAGGCGAAGTGGAGGAAGCCTTGAAAGACAGTGAGGATGCGGTGGTAGCGCACCTGGATGCGTCGGAAGTTTTGCAGCCAGGCGTTGGTGCGCTCGATTTTCCAGCGCTTGCGGTAGCGACGAAGTTTGCGTTTGTCCTCGAATCGGCGGTTGCGAACGTTCTTTCGGTAGGGGACAATCAACTCCGTCCCAGGCTGTTTGAATCGAGTTCGCAAGGCATCGGAGTCGTAGCCTCGATCTGCAATAACTCGGCGCAGATGGGAGCGGGGGCGTCCGCGCCCAAAGCGGGGAACCTTCACTTGCTGGAGCGTGCTCTCCGCGAGCCGGCATTCGGCAATCTGCGCGGCCTGATGCTTCTCCTTCAGGCGGGAGATCGCGTCAATCTCCGACTGCGCTAGCTTTCCTTTGGCATGAGCGTGAATGCCATCGAGCATAGCCTTCGCCTCGTGTAACTGCGCATCGACTTTTTCCTGATAAGCCTTTACCTCTGCAATGTTCATGGATCTTCTCCTTCGTTCGGTATGTATATGTAATGATGTTGAGGGCCTAGGCGGCCCTCGGGCCTTTCTTTCCGGTTAACTCGCTGCAGCCAGAGCTTTTGCGGCTTTGGCTTTTTGAACCTGAGCTTTAGCTTGTTCGTCGCGCGCCGACGCCTGGCGCCTTTCCTTGGCCTTCTCGAGCTGAACCTGTATCTTCGAGTCGAGCTGGTTAATCCTTTCCTGCAGTTTGGTCTTGCTGTTGGCGTCAGCCTGGGCGTTCTCGGCTTGGAACTGAGCCAGGTCGGCCTTCATGGAGGCGATATTTTCTTCGTGGATCTTGTGCCTCACATCCGATATCGCACGGCGAAAGACAGTACCGCCGATCGCCTCCATGCGGTTGTCAACGGGGGTCGTCCAGTCCTCGTCAATTTCCGCAACTACGGCTACCTTTTTCGGCGAAAGGGCCTTGGAGACGTCATCGATGAAGTCCTCCCCAACCCCGGCATTGGCCAGGTCTACGGTAGCGCCACCGGCAAGCCCCGCCGTCGCGCCGACCGCCAACCCAACCGGCCCAAACAGGGCGCCGATCAGGCTTCCAAGTGCTGTCCCGGCGAGGGTACCGAGCGGTCCGGCGTCGTCGCCTTGCTTCACTGTTGAGGTACCATCCACATTCTTGGCAACGACCGCGTACGCGTACACGCCGATGCTGCCTTCATTGTCTAATTGCTGAAGGGCTTTTTTCCCTTCATACGCTTTAGTTTCGTTGTCAAATACCACTACCAGCATTCTGTCCATGGCGAGATCGCTCCTTTTCGTTTTTAACCTGCACCCTCGACCATGCAATGCGAACGCCAATTGCTAAGCGGTTCAAAACGCTAAGTGCGCTTACGGAATCTCGCTGCGGCTCCTTGTACAGGCACTCGCCAATTAGCGAAAATTCGCCATTTCTCAGCAGGAGAAACGGCTGTTGTCAGTGACTTACGGTTGGAGCGTGGATTGCGTTGACCCAGACAGGAAGGGCTGGCTGAATGCTGAGGATCCAGAGGTTTGCGAACGGGGAGGTTGTCTTTGCAGTGAGCGGCCGTATGGATGCAGAGGACACAACCGTGCTGAAGAAACTGCTCGGCGATGAGCCTGAAGGAGTTCTGATTGTCGTGGATTTGAAAGACTTGACCCTCGTAGATCGCGATGCCGTTCGGTTTCTCAAACGCTGTGAAGCAGACGACATCAGGCTACGGAACGTCCCTGCGTACATCCGGCAGTGGATTGAAAGAGAGAGAGAAGTACGCAGGACTACGGTGTGACTGCCACAGCTCTCTGGAGCTGCGCCCTAGTTGTCCTTAGTCAGCAGCTTTGAAGCGGTTTTTGTCAATTTTCAGTGACCTGATCCTGGACTCCAGGGTAGACCGTGGCATTCCGAGTCTTGTGGCCGCGCCAAGCGGCCCGAACACCCGTCCTCCGCTCTCTTTCAATGCAGCTTCTATCATCTGCCTTTCCTTCTGGGCAAGCTTTTGCGAGAATTCAGCCCCGTCCTTTAAATCGGTTGAGTGGGCGCGACGCGACACCCAACTCTCGTCCACCGAGAGATTCTCCGATTCACATACAATCACCGACCGCTCAATGATGTTCTGTAACTCGCGTATATTACCAGGCCAGTGGTAGGCTTGCAGCAACTCGAGGCTCCGCTTGCTGATCTGGCGAATTCTCTTTCCCGCCTTCCTTGCATAGCGGTCGACGAAGTACTCGACAAGCAATGGAATGTCTTGGCCGCGCTCGCGCAGGGGCGGGATCTCGATCGGAAACACATTTAGCCGATAGAAGAGGTCGCTGCGAAAGGCGCCGGCAGCGACGGCACTTTCCAGGTCGCGGTTTGTCGCCGCGATCACCCTTACCTCCGCGCGAATGGTCATGTTTCCGCCCACCCTCTCAAACTCGCGTTCCTGCAGGACGCGCAGAAGTGCGACCTGAGTTTCGGAAGGAAGCTCCCCAATTTCGTCGAGGAAGATCGTGCCTCCTTCGGCCATTTCAAGGCGGCCGAGGCGGCGCTGCGTCGCTCCAGTAAAGGCTCCCTTCTCGTGACCGAATAGCTCTGAGGCAATCAAATCGCGCGGAACGGCCGCGCAGTTAACAGCCACAAAAGGGCGTGAGGCACGGCGGGACCGTCTGTGAATGGCGCGGGCAATCAGCTCCTTGCCGGTTCCGGTTTCGCCGGTGATCAGAACGGTGGACTCCGCTGGCGCGACTTTGGCGACGCGTGCAAGCACCGCAGTCAAGGCAGGCGAAACGCCGACGATCTCCTCAAACATGGAGGTCTTGTCAATTTCCTCGCGCAGCGCGATGTTTTCTCTGTGAAGATCGTCCTTCAACTTCTTGATCTCGTCGAGCGCCTGTTGCAGACTGCCCTCGGCGCGCTTGCGATCTTCAATATCGGTACTCGCAGCATACCAACGCACGACCTGTCCCTTCTCGTCGCGGAGCGGGTTGTAACGAGCTAGAAACCAACGATAACTTCCATCACCCTTCCGTAACCGTAACTCAGATTCGAAACCAGAGCCACTTGACACGGCACGATTCGTATAAGCATTGAGCCGTTTTGAATCATCTGGATGAACTACTCTGCCAAAGCTTCCCTGCCGCCACTCCTCAAGAGTAATGCCGAGGTAATCGAGGATCATGCGGTTGGCATACAAGCGTTCGCGACGGCGTCCGAATACAGCGACCAACTGAGGAGCAAGGTCCAATACCTGTCGAAGCTCAGTTTCCTGCCGCCGAAGCTGTTCTTCAGCACGCTTGCGATCCTCGATGTCTATGCTCGATCCGAACCATTTGAGGATGGCTCCGTCCTGGTCACGCAAGGGGACCTTTTGGTGAATCATCCAGCGATATTGCCCATCCGCACTGCGCACGCGCGACTCTCCCTGGAAGGTCTCCCCGGTCGCTATCGCTGTGCGCCACTTTTCTACAAAAGCTTCTACGTCTTCGCTGTGAATAAACGCGGTCCATGCCCAGCCGAGCAGGTTCGTCGGCGAGACACCTATGAATTCCAGCCACCTTTGATTGAAAAAATCAAGATAGCCGTCTGGCCGAGCCGTGTGGATCAGCGCGGGAGTGGAATCGATAATTCGCCGAAGGTCCACGGCCTGCCAGAGCAGATCAAAACTTTGGCCGCCAGGCGTCATGGTGAGCATGTTACACCGGGAGCCTGTGGCCGTGATTGTATCAGAAGCCACACCTTATGGAACGGCCGGATCGATGAGATCCGGCCGTTGATTTTGTTGGGTTTAGCGGGGCTGTTTTTGGAGGCCTTTTGAAACGGCGAGGATATGCTTGTGAGCATCGTTGAGGACGCTGCGCATTTCCTTGAGCTGGCGCTCCTGTATTGGTGCTGAGGCATGCTCAAGTTGATCGCGGAGTTGATCGACTTTGTCTTCAGCACATCGACGGCGGCGAGCTTCATCGCCGAGTTTCACGCCGACCATCAGGCCGACGGCGGCGAAGATCAGGGCCCACAGCAGCATTAGAGCGGTGTCGTCACTCATGCAGACTTCTCCAGGGATGCGTGCTCACGGAGCACGCGATGTACGGTGGTGCGGGAGATGCCGTGACTTTTGGCCAGCTGACCGAGGCTGTGTCCGTGCTGGCGATCCCGCAGGATGGCGGTGTGATCGAGATCGAGCGGCCTGCGCCCGATATGACGGCCTTCGAGCCGGGCGCGCCGCATGCCGGCGCGCACCCGCTCGATGATCAGGTTGCGTTCGAGTTCGGCGATGGCTCCGATGATGACCACAACCGCCCGGCCCAGCGGACCGCCGGTGTCGATCTGCTCGCGGAAGCTGACGAACTCGATGTTCAGCCGGTTGAGTTCGTCGAGCACATCGAGGAAGTGTTTTACCGATCGGGCGATTCGATCCGAAGCCCAGACCAGGACCACATCGAAGCGGCCGCGGCGGCCATCCCGCATCATCTCGTCCAGCCCAGGGCGCCTGGCTTTGGCACCGCTGATCCGGTCTGTGTATTCGTGGACGATCTCATAGCCGCGCTGGGCGGCCATCTGCCGGCGATCGTGCAGCTGCGTCTCCGGGTGCTGATCGACGGTTGAGACCCTCATATAAAGGACGGCGCGTTTCATTTGCGCCGCCCTTTGGGTTTCGAAGAGTGCTTGATGATGTAGTCCTGGATAAACTCCAGCAGCACATCGGTCATGTTTTCGCCCTGCGAAGCACTGACGGATTTGAAGCTATTGTGCAGCTCAACGGGTACGTTCAGATTCATGCGTTTAACCTGGGTTTTTTCAGCCTTTCCGATTGCTCTCACCTCCTTTCATGGAAGTGAGCATATCTACTTATGAGTACTTAAGCCAGATCAGCCTTTCCAGGCTGACTGGCAGATAAAGACCATGGCGGCCATCTGCTCGAAGCGGATCTCAAGCGCCGCGGCCATGGAACGAAGCCTGCCCGGGTCGGCGGGGATGTATCCGGACTCAATCGCCGCCCACTCTGAGGACTCCATGCCGGCCAGCCGGGCCGATTCTTCTAAAGAACGGCCGGCCGCCTCACGGGTTTTCCGGACCATCATTCCAAAGATCCGGCGCCAGGCCTCGGTCCGGACAGAGGAAAAGTCGGCCTGCGAAGCGAAATAGGTCATGCTCATATACTCATTACTCCTGATAATGCGCCGTCAAGCAAACTGGCGCAGGGATTGAATTACATGTCGAGTATCTACTCAGAGGTGGATCTACCAAAACCACAGGCCATCACAAGGTGGACAGCTATGTTCACCCGACCTTCTGGGGCAAAGTCGAAGCCTACACCGGCTTCGGCTTCGACATCGCCAAAGACATCATCGAGGCCCGCTACTACCTCAATCCCACGGCCATCCAGATCACCAATCCCGCCGCGGCCATCCGCCGCGCCACAAGCTCCCCAGCCCACACCCAGTAAACCTGAGCCCCAACCCTCAACAAGGAGAAACAACATGAGCTTCATCAAGGACGTCGAGAACTTCTTCGACAAGGTATTCAAGAGCACCAGCGTCGAACAGAAGATCCTGGCCGCCACCGGCGCGCTCGCCCCGCTCGTCGAAACCGGTCTGGCCGTCGAAGATCCCCAGGCAGCGCCGGTCGTCACCGCGGTTTTCAAGACCGTGCAGACCGACCTCGGTACCTTCGTCGCCATCGTGCAGACCAGGTCTCTTCGTCCTGCCCAACCCAAAACACTTCACGCGCGGGCGCGGGAAGAAAGCCTCGCCGTTCTGCCGGCCACTTCTGCCTGCAGTCCCGTTCCCCGGAAGTCGCTGTTTCGGCTTCGCACCCCTCCGGCCAGGTTCTCTTCTGCTTTTATCGTTTCGGCTCTGTTCGGCGCTGCTCCTGATCCCCGCGGCCGCTTCTTTTTCAGGATTGATCCCCGCGGTAACCATCTCGATCCCGGGCCGCTTTTCGATCGTTTCCCGCATCCGGATCGAGGTTGGACTTTGTGCAACAAATCACCCGGGGGATAGCGTTTCCCCTACGTAGTCTTGATACTTTTCGACCAAAACTGCTGTTTTCCACCTGCAGTTTTCCCGCTCTAGTATAGGTAAACATCCCTCAACCGGTGATTTGCTCCCTCAGCAGAGTAATGAATCAGCTCTCTCCAGAGCCCCTAATACTCAAATCATCCGTCGGGAAGGTGAATGAACTCGCTTTCCCGCCTTCTTGCCCGCCCCGCTCGCCCCCAATAGGGGCGTAAGCGGTGCGCATAACAAATTCATTCCATGCACGAGATGGTTCGGAACGCCTTTATAGACCGCACATTTCCCGATGTGCTCCACACTATTGATGTGGCTAAAAAGGATATCGCCTGGCTGAAGTAGCCAATCCCTGCATTCGTCAATATCAAGACCTGCATAGCCTACGCGCGAAGAGTCTATTGCTCCGACCGATATTGTTTCGATCCGAGTGATCGGAAGGCCTTCGCCAGACCTGTCTTGCTTGATCGACAGACCGTTCCGAATAAACGCAAATAGATCACCAAAGAGAATGCCCTTCACTTCAGCATTCCCTTCAGTTCCTTCAATCCAGCCTCAATCTCTCGCTCCAATTCCATCAATTCTGCCAGAATCTGCTTCGGGGGCACGTGCGCGAACTCCTCGTACACCATCTGCTTGTAGCGGTTCAGGCTCAGGTCGTAATTGTTCTCGGCTATCTCCGCCTTCGGCACACAGAAGCTCTGCGCGGTGCGTGGCCGCTCGCGCTCTGATCCGTCACGCCGCTGCCATCGCGCCACCGCATCCGGAAAATTGTTCTTTGCATGCTCTTCTCGGGTGAGCGGTTGTCTCGGAGACGGCCCCAGCTTGTCCGCGTCAAGCAGCGGCTGCCGCTTGTCGTCGAGCGACCACCCATCGGCCTCGACGTCATAGAACCAGACATTGTCGGTTCCGCCGGAGTTGGTCTTCGTAAAAAGCAGGATGGCCGTCGAGACGCCCGCGTATGGCCGAAACGCTCCGCCGGGAAGCGAAATGACAGCGTCCAGCTTCTGATCCTCGACCAGCAGCTTCCGTAACGTCTTGTGCGCCGTGCTCGATCCGAAAAGAACGCCGTCCGGCACAATGACCGCCGCCCGCCCACCCGGCTTGAGCAACCGCACGAAAAGTGCGAGGAAAAGCAGCTCCGTCTTCTTCGTCTTCACGACGCGCTGTAGGTCCTTGGCAACATTCTCATGATCGAGCGATCCAGCAAACGGCGGGTTCGCAAGCACCAACGTGTACTTCTCCTCTTCGCCCGAGTGGTCCTGCGCCAGCGAGTCGCGCCGCTGGACATCCGGGTTCTCCACTCCGTGCAGCATCATATTCATGCTGCCGATGCGGAGCATGGCCGCGTCTGTCTCAAAGCCATGGAACAGGCCGTGATGAAAATGCCGGTTCAGCTTTGAGTCGGCAAACAGCTCGGCGTGATGATCGCGCAGATACTCGCCCGTAACCATCAGGAAACCGCAGGTCCCCGCAGCCGGATCGCAGAGCACGTCCTTCGGCGTCGGAGCCGCCAGCTCCACCATGAGCCGGATAATATGACGCGGCGTACGAAACTGGCCGTTCTGGCCTGAGCTGGAGAGCTTGCCCAGCATGTACTCGTACACGTCCCCCTTGGTGTCGCGGTCGTCCATGGGAACGTGGTCGATCAGGTCCACCACCTTGGCCAGCAGGGCGGGAGTGGGGATGGTGAAGCGGGCGTCGCGCATGTAATGGGTGCCCACCGACCGCGCTCCAACGGATATGCCTACGCCGGAAGTCATCCGCCGCTGCCGCCCTGATCCTAAGAATTTCGAATTCGACGTCGCCTGTAATGCCTGGTGGACCTACCTCTGGGTGTTTTACCTCATTCTCGATCCCGACGTTTGCCGTGATGCTCTGAAAATGGCCTTGGACCGAATTGTGACTTATGGCCGCAAGTCGGAACTTTGGTAGTTCGGCCCGAAAACGCAGTATCGAAATCAGAATCCACAGACCCAGCTCCCAGAAAAGCGTCACCACGATGTTCCAAAAGGCCCAAAGCACCTTCAATACACACGGAACGGCTCACACGCCATTCCGAATCCCCAACCTCGCCAGACCGGCCGCGGACACAAGTGCGCCGCGGTTACGTGCGCCGGGCAAACCCGGCCTCCACGTATCGCGAGGAAACATTGACGCAAGCACAATCTGAAGCAGGGCAATTCCCCCTGCCTCTTCTCGACTCCGTTCTCAACAAAAACGAAGTAGCCAAACTGCTCTCCGTCCCTGTCACCTGGGTTGCCACCCACTCAGGCGCAATCCCTGGTGCATTCAGGCTCGGACGCAACCTTCGTTTCCGCCGCATGGTCGTCGAGGAGTGGCTGGCCGGTAGCACTCAGCTGCTCGAGCCAGACGATGTAAGCCAGATCCTGCGCGTGAACACTTGCTGGGTCTATGCCCATGCGGATCAGATTCCCGGGGTCATGCGGCTTGGCTACTACGTCCGCTTCAAGCCGGCGATGCTCCTGGCATTCCTGAATCAAACGGGAACTTGCCAGTGAACTCCGAGCGTGATACTCCAATAACACGGTTGAAGCGCCACGGAAAGAAGAAGACCGTGGCACGTGAACGATATCAGCGGCCCGGGATCATGGATCTCGGGTCAAAATGGAAAATCGTTTACTGGGATTATGCTTCGCAGCCGCGCAAGAAACGTTCCAAAGTCTGGTCCAAGAGGGCTGTGCCGTCTCGATTCGAGGCGCAGCGATTGGCCGACCGATTCATGGAGCGCGTGAATGCACGGAATAACGATCCGAGCAGTTATCCCAGCGACGAGGAAACCCTTACTACTCTGCTTGCGAAGTGCAGGCAGATGACATGGCCATTCCTGAAGAACTCGACTCGAAAGAGTTACGGCTTCTTCTTCGACCAATACCTTGAACCGCAGTGGGGCAACGTGAAGCTTCGTAAATTGACGACGGTCGGGCTGCAGGAATGGTTTAATTCATTCCACCCTCGTCTGTCGCCAAAGACGATCAAGTCTATGCACGGCACCCTGCGTAGCACGTTGAACCAAGCCATCACCTGGGGGATGCTGGAGCGGAATCCGGCAATCGGAGTAAAGCTGCCGCGGAAGAAGAGCCGGAAGGCACCGGTTATTCTCACGCTCCCGCAGATCCGCGCTATGCTGGAGAACCTTCCAGAACCCACAAAGTCGATTGTGACCCTGATTGTCTTTGCCTCGATGCGCGTCGGCGAGGTAGTTGGTCTCCGTTGGAAACGTATCTCAGCAGATCGCATCTCTGTTGTGGAGCGCGTTTATGACGGAGAATTCGACGACGTAAAGACCGAGGCTGGAGAACGGGAAGTTCCATTCGACAAGCCCGGAATGATTGTTGCTGCGCTGCGCCGCACCTGGGAGCGCTCGAAGTTTCGCGGGACCGAAGACCTCGTGTTCGCAAACCAGGAAGGCAACGTGCTTGACACCCACAACCTGCTGCATCGGCATATCAAACCAGCAGCTAAGAAACTTGGATTGCCGGCAACGATTGACTTTCGGAGCTTCCGTACAATGCATGCAAGCCTGATGCGGAGGACGGGAGCCCGTCTCGAAGTCACGCGAGACAACATGGGCCATTCGGAAATCGAAGTCACGCTCAATGTGTATTCGGAGACGTGGTGGGATGAAAGGGTCGATGCAGTTTCCCGCGCTGTTGCTGCGGTCTTCGCAGAGCCGGCGGCTCAACCACCCTCTAGTGCCTCTAAAAGCGAAACCTCTGAATGGGTGCCCCTTTTTGGGTGCCCCAGTCAGGATGACTCACTCAGCCAAGCTGTAACTTCTTGAAGGTAAATGGTCGGGGAGAGAGGATTCGAACCTCCGACCCCCTGGTCCCGAACCAGGTGCTCTACCAGGCTGAGCCACTCCCCGAACTTTTGGCTGGATGCTTGCGGCGCAGGTCCCTGGTTGTCCCCGCTGCTTGCAAGCTATCCTGAATATATCAGAAAAGACCGCGTACTTACGCCACGCAGCGCATGAAGCCAGATGCCCATTTCGATGTTTCGCGTCTTCACATCCTCGACGGAGGTATGGCCACTGAGCTTGAGCGTCGCGGCTGCGAGATCTCGGGACCTTTGTGGTCGGCGCAGGCTCTTGATTCATCGCCGGACGTGATTCGGCAGGTTCATTTGGACTATCTGCGGGCTGGGGCCGATTGCATTTCTACGGTCAGCTATCAGGTCTCGGCTTTGGGCTACATGGAGCTAGGCCGCCCGCGCGAGGACGCTGCTCGCGCTCTGAGGCATTCGGTTGCGATTGCCGAAGCAGCACGCGAGCGGTACGGGCGGGAATCGGGTCGGCTGGTTGTGATTGCGGTTTCGCTAGGGCCGTATGGTGCGGCGCTGCACAATGGGGCGGAATTCCATGGGCAATATGACATCAGCTTCGATGAGCTTGTGACCTTTCATGACGAGCGGCTGGCCGTTGTGGCCGAAACCAATGCCGATGTTGTTGCGCTGGAGACGATTCCTTCGCTTGAAGAAGCGCAGGCTATTCTTGCGGCTCTCGCTCAATTTCCTTCGCTTCGGGCTTGGCTCTCGTTCGCGTGTCAGGACGCTATACGCGTGGTCCACGGTGAGGGGCTTGCGGAGTGTGCTGCTCTGCTCGATGGCTCGGAACAGGTTGTGGGCGTGGGCATTAACTGCACGCAGCCCCGGTTTGTTGCGGCGCTGATTCGGGCGGCGAAGGAGACTACCGGCAAACCTGTCCTTGTTTATCCCAATTCTGGCGAGACCTGGGATGCGGATGGGCGCCGATGGTGTGGGACTTCGGATGTTGGGGAATACGGGGCTTTGGCAGCGACGTGGTTTGCGGCGGGAGCGCAGGCGGTGGGCGGGTGCTGCCGGACGACTCCAAAGCATATACGGGCGGTGCGCGAGGCGTGGGAGGCATGGCGCGACGACGTGGCAGCCGAACCCATGCGACAATAAAGTCTCAAAGCCATGAAATCCGAATCCACTGTGGCCCCTCAACCGGTCACCGTTACGCCCGAACTTCTGGCCCAGCACAGCATCACTGCTGACGAGTATTCCCGTATCCTGGCGGCGCTTGGCCGCACTCCTTCGCTTACCGAACTTGGCATTTACAGCGTGATGTGGAGCGAGCACTGCTCCTATAAATCGTCGCGCGTGCACCTCAAGCGCCTACCCACCAAGAGCGACCGCGTGGTGCAGGGACCGGGCGAAAACGCGGGCATCATCGACGTTGGCGACGGATGGGCCTGCGCCTTCAAGATCGAGTCGCACAACCATCCCTCGTACATTGAGCCGTATCAGGGCGCTGCTACCGGTGTGGGCGGCATTCTGCGCGATATTTTTACGATGAATGCGCGCCCACTCGCGGTGATGGACTCGCTTCGTTTCGGCCCCATTGAACAGGATGGCGTAACGCCTCCCGAGGTCATCCGCAAAAACCACTCCATTATGGAAGGGGTGGTCAGCGGCATCGCAGGATATGGGAATTGCTTTGGGGTTCCGAACCTGGGCGGCGAGACCCGGTTTGAGCCGTGCTACTCGGGCAATCCGCTGGTGAATGCCTTTGCGCTCGGCCTGGTGCGGCGCGATGAGATTTTTTATGCGAAGGCGTCTGGCGTTGGGAATCCGGTGATTTACGTCGGAGCCAAGACGGGGCGCGATGGGATTCATGGCGCGACGATGGCCAGCGAGGAGTTCAACGAAGGCTCGGAGCAGAAACGGCCCAACGTGCAGATGGGCGATCCGTTTATGGAGAAGTTGCTGCTTGAGGCCTGCCTTGAAGCTATGCAGACCGGCGCGGTGCTCGGCATTCAGGACATGGGCGCGGCTGGGCTGACATGCTCGACCTGCGAGATGGGCGGGCGCGGCGGGGTGGGGCTGGAAGTAGAACTCGATCACGTACCGCAGCGCGAGACGGGCATGTCGGCCTACGAGATCATGTTGAGCGAGAGCCAGGAGCGCATGCTGCTGGTTGCGGAAAAGGGTCGCGAGCATGAGGTCCTGAGCGTCTTCGGAAAGTGGGGGCTGGACGCGAGTATCGTCGGCACGGTGATTGGCGAGGCGCGGATGCGGATTTTGCACCACGGCGAGGTGGTTGCGGACATTCCCAATCAGTCGCTGACGGACGATGCTCCGCTGTATCACCGTCCGGTGGGGACCTGGAAGGCTCCGGTATCGCTGGATCCCCCGGCGGAGGTTCTGGAGTTGCTGAAGCAGCCGCGTGATTACACTGCTGACCTAAAAAAACTGCTGGCTTCGTCGAATATCTGCTCGAAGCGCTGGGTGTACGAACAGTACGACACGATGGTGCAGACGAATACCGTGCAGGGGCCGGGCGGCGAAGCGGGTGTGATGCGGATCAAAGGGTCCGGAACTCCAGGCCATGAGCGTGGCCTCGCAATGGCGCTGGCCGGAAACAGCCGCTGGTGCTATCTCGATCCGAAACAGGGAGCGGCGCTGGCCGTCGCGGAAGCCGCGCGCAAGGTCGCATGTACGGGTGCGACTCCGGTGGCGGCGACGAACTGCCTGAATTTCGGGAATCCGGAGAAGCCGGAGATCATGGCGCAGCTCTCGGCGGCCATCGACGGCATCGCAGAAGCGTGTACCAAGCTACGAACTCCGATTACGGGCGGGAATGTTTCGTTGTATAACGAGACGCGCGGCGAGGGGATTTATCCGACTCCGGTGATTGGGGTGGTGGGGATTTTGGATGATGTGACGAAGGCTGTGCCTGCGGATTTTCAGCAAGTCGGGGATCACATTCTACTTATTCATTCAAAGTTTGCTTCTTATGCAAATGAGCAGCAGCGACTTTCGGCGTTTGGCTCTTCCGAATTCGCAAAGGTCATTATTAAGAGTCTTTGGGGAACTGTTCCCTTTATTGATCTTGGCGATGAGACAGCACTGCATAAAGCGCTGGCGCGTCTGGCAGAAGCAAAGCTGATTCACTCGGCTTGCGACATTTCCGATGGCGGGCTGGCTGTTGCATTGGCTGAAGCAGGTTTTGCAAACGGTATTGGTTCAAAAGTCGCAAGCTCCATGCCAGATGAAGAAGACATCTTGGACGCCTTCTTTACTGAAGCATCATCCTCCGTCATTGTTACTTGCAATAACAATGACCGACAAGCGATACAGAAGCTTATCGATGAGTACGGCGAGCTCTATTGGGCTCCAATCGGAACTACAACGAGCGGCAAGTTTGAATTAGTGTTCGAGGGCCACCCTGTAATAGATACCACCATTTCTGATTTGAAACAGTGCTGGTCGCAATCCCTCGAATCGACCCTCCACGATCAAACCGCGAATGAGGTGCTGGCGTGAAGCATCTGCTGATTGAAGGCATTCCGGGGGAAGCGACGCAGATCATCGGCGGCGAAGTCCCACATCAACCTTCGCGCAGCATTGAAGATGACCCGAAGCTACGCGAAGAGTGTGGCGTGGTTGCCATCCATGGGCATCCCGATGCGGCTCGGCAGGTTTATCTGGGGCTTTATGCGCTGCAGCATCGCGGGCAGGAGTCGGCTGGAATTGCGGTTGCTGACGGGAAGAATCTCTCGAACATCAAGGGCATGGGGCTGGTCGCTGAAATCTTCAGTGATGACGTGCTCGACAAGCTCAAGGGCGATATGGCCATTGGCCATACGCGCTATTCGACTACCGGCGATTCGGCGCTCTTGAATGCGCAGCCGATTCGGGTGGAGTCGACGAAGGGGCTGATCGCGATTGCACACAACGGCAACCTAGTGAACCTGGGTAATGTACGCGCGCGCCTGGAACGCGCTGGCGCTTTCTTCCAGACGACGAGCGATTCGGAGATTATCGTTCAGCTTATTGCCCACTCGCGCGAAAACACGTTGGTCGACGCTATCGCCGACTCGTTGAGTCAGGTGGATGGTGCGTTTTCGATTGTGATGATGACGCGGGACCGCGTTTTTGCGGCGCGCGATCCGCGTGGATTCCGGCCGCTTTCGATGGGCCGGATTGAGAATCCTGACGGGCCGGATACGATCGTTTTTGCATCGGAAACCTGCGCCTTCGATCTGCTGCGCGCTAAGTTTGAGCGCGATGTGGAGCCGGGCGAGCTGGTGATGGTTACGCGCGATGGCGTTACCAGCCGACGCTTCTCCAGTGGAGTTGAACAGGCGAGCTGCATCTTCGAGCATGTTTATTTTGCGCGGCCCGACAGCAAGATTTTCAATCGCTGGGTGCAGGAGAGCCGCGAAGAGATGGGTCGGCAGTTGGCGCGCGAATCGCATGTCGATGCGGATTTGGTAGTTCCGGTTCCCGACTCTGGCGTGACGGCGGCGATTGGCTATGCGGCAGAGAGCGGTATTCCGTTTCGGTTCGGACTGATTCGCAACCACTACGTGGGACGCACATTTATTGAGCCGGAGCAGAGGGTGCGCGACTTCGGCGTGAAGCTGAAACTGAATCCGGTTCGCAATCTTCTGGAAGGCAAGCGGATTATCCTGATCGACGACTCGATTATTCGCGGGACCACCAGCCGCAAGATCGTTCGCATGGTGCGCGCTGCGGGAGCGACAGAGGTTCATCTGCGCATTAGCTGTCCGCCTACTATCTCACCGTGTTTTTACGGAGTGGATACGCCGAGCAAGCGCGAACTGATTGCGGCGAATAATTCCATCGCGGAGATTCAGCGATTTATTGAAGCCGACTCTCTGGCTTATTTATCGATGGACGGCATGCAGCACGCGTGCGACGGCGGCGAGGGGAATAAGTTCTGCGTCGCGTGCTATACGGGGAAGTATCCGACGCAGTGGGTGGATGTGGATGATATTCTGCCCGCTGGACTGGCCGTCCAGGCAGACGCGCCTCTGGCGCCATTCTAAAGCCGGCTCTTGTGGCCACTCCCGTTGGTCGCGGAATGGGATTTGGGCTGAGGGGGGAAATGCGGTTCATCCGCTTGCTTTCCCACCCTTTCGCAGCTGCGCGAAAGGATAGGGCACCCTCGGTTGTGTCTGGATAGCAGCTCCTCGACCAACGGACGTGGGGCACTCAAGCAGACTCAGGACGGCGCGAAGCGCGTGTCGCTGGAGCGCAATCCCTACATGTTTGTGTGGCCGTGGCGCATCTCTTCGTTGAAGGTGGGCTTGGTTGCCGCCAGTGCTTCGGCTAGTTTTGCGTGGTATTGTTCCGCCCGTTCGAGCAGAGCGGGAGTGGCCGCGGCGGCGTCTCCGTCCAGCTTCAACAATCCCTGGCGCGATAAATCGGCTGCCATCTTCATCAAGTCTTCCGCTGTTGTGTTGAGGTACTGCGCATCGCGGGGATCGGCGATCCAGACCGGCTGATTGCCGCCGAGTGCGCCGGAGAGCCAGTAGACCTTCAGCGCGAGATACTCCTGACGGGTTGCGTCGGTTGTGTCAGTGAAGAAGAACTTCTTCTGCCAGCGTGAGTAGTAGCGGGTAGTTACGGGAACCGGCTGCCGGTTGCCGCTCTTGAGCAGTTCGAGCTGTCCCTGGTCGAGCGTCTTACGAATGGCGTTATAAATAAATGTTTCGGCGTAGGGCTGTTCGGGAGCAGGTACGATTTCGGCGAAGGTCACGGTCATGCTCGCCGAGACGAGGGAATGCAGCGGCGAATTCTGGCCGTCTTCGAGGTGCACGGTTCCGTGGACTATGTGGGTGTCCGCGCCTGAGGTGGAGCGATGGAAGGGCCATTGAAAACCACTGAGGCGCACGGGCAGACCGGCCAGCGTTACATACACATCGGGACGGGGGTTTTTGAGCCGCCGCGCCTCCTCGCGCAGGTGGGACGCCATCTCCGGCAGCAGGTCAGGCTTCTGGAAGTCGAAGGCTTCACTCAGTTCGAGGCTAAGGGTGCGTTCCGGCGCCGCGTTTTGCGCCAGACCCAGGCGGAATTTCGCAGTAAGATGATTATTGAAGTCTTTGCCGGCTTCTGCCGACAAAATGACCAGGTTGGCTGCGCGAGCGGCGGCTTCGACGTTTTGCTGAAGAGTGCTTTCCAGTTGCGTTGACATGTGGCCTTTTCCAATAGGTTGCTGGTCTAGTTTACAGGGAACATGGGATTGTGGCTGGAGTCGCGCGAAGGGCTAGACCTTCTTGAGTTTGAAGCTTAATTTAGTAGGAACGAAAATTTTCCGCACGGGCAGGTATTAATGCAGACATGGAAACGTTATGCGTGGTATTCCTTTGGACTCTTCCAGGTCCTTGTATTTCTGGCTGCCGCTGCGAAGCCGGCCAACGCGTACGTTGATCCGGGATCGGGACTGCTTTTCCTGCAGGTTGGCGGCTCGATGCTGGCCGGAGCGATGTTTGTGCTGCGCGCGAAGATTCGGAAGCTGTTCCGCATGGGTCCTCCAGCGGAGACCGCGGATCAGGCGAAAATCAACGCCGCGGACGAGGCCGGGACCGGACCTCGCGCATGATGGCAGGCGCGCCTGCTGCAATTGACACTTTTCGCGATCCCGCGGGCTCTCTCCGAATTGAAGGCGATGTGGTAAAACGCCGGGTAAAACCGGAGATGGCGCAGGCCGCTCTGCGTTTTCTTCGCTCGCCACTGGCACAGGAGTGGGTTGCGCAGGGCCGGTTGATTGCGACAAGCGAGCGCGGGTCGGAATCCGGCGAATTGCTTCTGGAACATCCGAGAGTTTTCTTTCCTTCCTACCCGTGGGAGTGGACGCCGGATGCGTGGGTCGCCGCCGGTGAACTCACGCTGGATTTGTGCGAGGCGTTGCTAGGCGAAGGACTGATCCTGAAAGACGCTACTCCGCTGAATGTGCTGTTTGAGGGCACGCGGCCTGTCTTTGTGGACGTTCTGTCGATTGATGCGCGCGATCTGGAGAGTCCGCTGTGGCTGGCATACGCGCAGTTTGTGCGTACTTTTCTGTTGCCTCTGGCGGCTTACCGGTATCTGGGCTGGCCGCTGGCGGCAAGCCTGCAAAAACGTGACGGCTACGAGCCGGGAGATTTATATCCATATCTGGCGCGGTTGGAACGCTGGCGCGAACCGTTTCGTTCGCTGGTGACGCTTCCCTTTTTGTTTGAAAAACGGAGCAAGCCGACAGCCGCGACGACAAAGTTGCGGCAATCTCCGGAGGTGGCTGCGGCGGTGCTGCGCCGGAACTTGAGGCGACTTCGCACGCTGCTGGGGAAGTTGAAGCCGGCGGGGCGCGATTCGCGGTGGAGCGAGTATCCGGAAAGCGCGGGCCACTACACGGACGAGGACCATAAGCAGAAACAGGAGTTTGTGCGCGAGGCGCTTTTGCGCGCGCAGCCAAGGCAGGTGCTCGATTTAGGCGCGAACACGGGCGTTTATTCGCGGATTGCGGCTGGCGTGGGCGCGAGTGTTATTGCCTGGGACACGGATCTGGGAGCGAGCGAACGCAACTGGAAGCAGGCGGCTGCCGGGCGGGTTGCGATTCAGCCGTTGATCGCGGACCCGGCGCGGCCTAGTCCGGCGACGGGCTGGCGTAACCGGGAGTGGCTGAGTTTGCTGGACCGCGCGCAGGGGCGATTCGACTGCGTGATGATGCTGGGGCTAATTCATCACCTGCTGGTGACGGATCAGATTCCGCTGCATGAAGTTGCGGCACTGGTGCGCGATTTGACGACGCGCTGGGCTGTTGTGGAGTGGGTGCCAGGAACCGATCCGCGCTTTGCGGAACTGGTGCGCGGACGCGATGACCTTTATGGGCATTTGGATGAAGCGGAATTTGTGGCTGCCGTGGAAAAACATTTTTCCATTGCGACGCAGGAGCGGCTCAAGAACGGGCGCGTGCTCTTTCTGCTGGAAGCGAAATAGGAAAACGATGGTGCACGGGTGCTTTCCAATTGCGTTGACATGTGGCCTTTTCCGATAGATTGCTCGTCTAGTTTAGTCTAGTTTACAGAGGACCTGGCGGTCGGCATGGTTCCAGAGCCAAAACAAAAACACAGGATCGATTTTTGCTGTGAGACTCGTCGTATAAGACCAAGATGCGTCCCTACAACAAGCACGCATTCCCGGATTAAGAATGAACAGGGCACGGAACTGGAAGGAAACAGATTCAGCGAAACGCCTGGTCAGGAGAAGGGTGATTATACATAGACGCGTCTTTTTTTATTCGGCGCTGGCGCTTCCGCTTGGCATACTTCTATCCGGGTGCGGCCTGACGAGCAACACGTCCCTTGAGGTGACCGGCAGCTCCTTCGATTTCGGACAGACAGTAGTTTCACAAACGGCGACGCGGGATGTTGTCACGGTGACGAATGGCGGAACTGGGCCTGCAACGTTGACCGGGGCGGTCCAAGGCGATTCAAGCCTGAAGCTTCTTTCAGATCTTTCGTGCGGGTCGTCACTGGGGGCGGGTGGAAGCTGCTCAATGGTTGTTAGTTTTGCGCCTACAACCTCGGGGGCGGTGACGGGTTCGCTAGCTCTGACCCTTACCGGCGTTGGCAGCGTTGCACATAAAACAGTGCAGCTGACCGGCACGGGCGTGCAATTGTCGGGAGGCGAGTCGCTGGTGACGAACACTGCCAACCCGGTGGTCGCGCTCTATAGCTTCCAACCCGAGGAACAGGGCACAGTGGCCGTCGAGTTTGGAACCGATACGAACTACGGCCGTAGTACTGCATCTGTTTCCCCACCGGCAGGCGGCGGACCAGTCGCGATTTTGGTCGCAGGGATGAAGCAAAATACTACTTATCACATGCGCGCCGTGGTTACGGAGAGCGACGGCTCCGTGAGCGACGACCAGGACCATACGTTCACCACCAGCAGTTTCCCTTCTTCGATGCTTCCGCAGCTGGCGGCAACCACAGCTTCGGGCCGGACTCCTCAGCCTGGGATCGAGCTGGCGAGTGCTGCCCTTGATTTGATTAGCAGCAATTATCTGGGAGCCTACGCTATCGACCTTTCCGGAAACATCATCTGGGGCTATAACTTTCCAGACAGGCCGACGGCGAACACGATCATTCAACCCATCAAATTGCTGCCGAACGGGAATTTTTTGCTCACGCTGTCTTTTGCTTCGCAATTTGTGTTGCCGAACCAGGGGGTGACTCTAACCCCAGCGGATGAAAGCGTGGACCTGATTCGGGAGATCGACCTGGCCGGCGATCCAGTGGCGCAGATAACGCTGGCCACTCTGAACTCAAAGCTTGCGGCGGCCGGATATAAAAACATGGTGCTGACCGACATCCACCATGATTTGACGATGTTGCCGAACGGCCACATCGTCTTGATCGCCAACATGCTGAAACCCTACACTAATCTGACGGGCTACTCCGGAACGACGAATGTGCTTGGCGACGTGCTGGTTGACCTGGACCCAAACTTCAATGTCAGTTGGGTGTGGAGTGAGTTCGATCACCTGGATGTGAATCGCCATCCGATCGGTTTCCCGGACTGGACTCACACGAACGCCGTAGTTTATTCGCCGAGCGATGGGGACCTGCTGGTCTCCATGCGGCACCAGAGCTGGATCATCAAAATCGATTACAGCAATGGCCAGGGAACCGGGGACATTCTGTGGAGGCTGGGCAACGGAGGCGACTTCACGCTGCAGGGCGGGACCGCGCCGGAGGACTGGTTCTATGGTCAGCATGACCCAACATTTGCGAGCACCTCGACCTCGGGGCAGTTCTCGTTGGCGATGATGGACAACGGGTACGGCCGGATTCTTGCGGACGGATCTATGTGCACCACCACAGGAGCGGCTTGCTATACCACGGCCCCGATCATTGCAATCGACGAGGTGGCAAAGACGGCGACAATTACATTCCGCCAGACGGTCCCCGCATCGCTTTTTTCAATATGGGGCGGCTCTGGAACGGAGCTGGCAAATGGGGATCTGGAGTACGACCTCTGTGGCCTCAAGAATAGTTCCGAAATCGATGAGGTGACGACCACCACCCCGTCACAACCGGTCTGGACCTTGAAGGAGACCCCCGCGAATCTTTACCGGGCACATCGTATCCCGAGCCTGTATCCCGGAGTTCAATGGTAACGAAGTGCTTGCTCCCTTCAAATTCTCGCTGCGTCCTATCCATCTACGGAGCGGAGAAAATCGAGGTGTTCACCGCGTGCATAATGCATAGACTGTCGTTAAGTCGCGGAGCCCTTCTCTGCGCTTAAAGAAGACAGCCTGGTCGGAGCCCTGCTGCACCGTCCATGACAGCGGCGGGAGTGGACGACTGGATTCACCCGCAGCCGTCGCCTTGACGGTAAATCACCCGCAGAGTTTTCGCGGACAGCCCTGCTGCCGTTAAACCGTTTTTTGCCGGAATGGAGCCGAATGAGTATACTCCCGGCATTCATATACTCCCCGTTTGCGAGGAGGCTCGTGGTTTTATGGACCTGATTCTTATTCGTATTGCTTTTGTTCTGCTGCTGGCAATTGTCGGTTCTTCCTTTCGGCCCTTCGGACTGCCATATTGGATTTCCGCCATCGCCGGGGCCGCTTCAGGGGCTCTCATCCTTGTTTTTGAAGTGAGGGTGCGCGCCCTGAGCCTGAAGCGACTGCTGGGGGCGGTTATTGGAATTATTCTCGGAGTCTTCGGCGCATTTCTCTTCTCGCTGGTGCTCCGGAACAGTTTGCCGTTGGGCAAAATGCAGAGCCTGCTTGAGATATTCGTGCTTCTGCTGTTGTCCTACATTGGCCTGGTGGTGGGCGCCAGTAAGGGCGACCTGCTCAACCTGGGCGCGCTGGGGAATGTCTTCAGTCAGGAGCGCACGGCGGCCCGAGGTAATGCAAAGATTCTGGACACCAGCTCCATCATCGACGGGCGGATCGCGGATATGGCGGACACGGGATTTCTCGACGGCCCGCTTCTCGTCCCCGAATTTGTTCTGCGCGAGCTGCAGATGGTCGCCGATTCGCAGGACGGCACAAAGCGGCAGCGTGGGCGGCGCGGACTTGACGTGCTACAGCGAATGCGAGAGATTGCGGTGCTGGACGTGCAGATTGTTCCGACCGATTACGTGCAAATTCGCGAGGTCGATCTCAAGCTCATACAGCTGGCGAAGGAACTCGGCGGCAAAATCCTGACCACAGACTTCAACCTGAACAAAATTGCGCACCTGCAGTCTGTCGAAGTACTTAATATCAACAATCTGGCTAACGCGTTGAAGCCGGTCGTGTTGCCGGGCGAGAGGATGAACGTGGCCATCCTGAAGGAGGGCAAGGAATCCAACCAGGGTGTGGGTTATCTGGACGATGGGACCATGGTTGTCGTCGACAATGCGCGGCGAATGATTGGCCGCTCGGTGGAGATTGCTGTTACGTCGGTGCTGCAGACGGCTTCGGGCAAGATGATCTTCGGCAAATTGGAAGAGCCGCAGGCGCACCTGGAAGTCTCCTCACAGGTGTGAAGAGCAGATTATGGCGGGGGTACCAAGGATATTACTCAAGTCTTACAGTCATATCCCCTAGAATTGTATAGGTTTGAGGCTGGAGTCTTGATTCAGAAAATGTCCCCGCTGACCGAAGTCGCTCCCGTCCCAGAAACGTTTGTTGATACATTTGCCGAGAAACTCGCAACCGAAACCCTTCAGGCCGATTCTCACGCGCTTGTTCAAGGCCGGTCGAAACACTTCAATTGGCTCTTTTTCACCTGGCTTGCCGTGTTTCACATCGGCGCCATTGCCGCGCTCTTTTTCTTCAGCTGGTCCGCGCTGGCGGTTGCCCTGGTACTGTGGGTGTTCGCGCAGAACGTCGGCATCGCGATGAGCTACCACCGGCAGCTCACGCATCGCGGCTACACGACGCCCAAGTGGGTGGAGTACACGATGGCGGTGTGCGCCACGCTGGCGCTGCAGGGAGGGCCGATCTTCTGGGTCGCCGTACATCGGCTGCACCACCAGCTCACCGACCGGGAAGGCGATCCGCACTCGCCCCGCGACGGCAAATGGTGGTCGCACATGGGCTGGCTGCTGCAGGGGACGCTGCGCAACCGCAATGCCCTGCTGACTCGCTATGCTCCTGACCTCACGCGCGACCGCTTCTACGTATGGCTTAGTTATTACCACTGGATTCCGGCGACGGTGGTGGGCATTGGCCTGTTCCTGATGGGTGGCTGGCCGTGGCTGCTGTGGGGAATCTTCTTCCGCGTTGCAGTGGGCCTGCACGTGACCTGGCTGGTGAACTCGGCGACACACATCTGGGGCTCGCGGCGCTTTGAGACGCGGGACGACTCACGCAATAACTGGTGGGTGGCACTGCTGACCGGCGGCGAAGGCTGGCACAACAATCACCACGCGCACCCCGTCTCAACCAGCCATGGAATGGCCTGGTACGAGGTGGACGTTAACTATTGGGGCATACGCCTGCTGGGCTTTCTGGGCCTGGCCAAGCGCATCAAAGTGCTTGGACCCGAAGCCGGCCCGGCGCGAGTGATTCACGGGTAGCGCTTCTCAGGTTCGGGCTGAGACTTGATCAGGAGAGAATTCATGCGCGGAACTGTGCTTGCGCTGGCTGTGTTGCTTGTTGGCTTTGCCCCTGCGGAGTTTGCACAGCAAAGCGGCGAAACCGTCACCATTGACGCGCACGCTCCCACCACCCCTTTGCCGCACTTCTGGGAACAGATGTTCGGCTCGGGCCGCGCCAATCTTGCTCTGCGCGACGATTACCGCGACGACCTGCGGACGGTGAAGAAGGTAACGGACTTTAAATACGTCCGGTTCCACGCGATTCTGGACGACGAGAACGGCGTCTACGATGAGGATGCGCAGGGACGTCCGGTTTATGACTTCTCCTACGTTGACCAGATTTACGACGGGCTTTTAGCCAACGGCGTACGTCCGTACGTCGAGATCAGTTTTATGCCGAAGAAGCTGGCTGCGCAGCTGGATTACCATGCTTTCTGGTACAAGCAGATCGTTTCGCCGCCGAAGGATTATACAAAGTGGGACGCTCTGATTACAGCCTTTGCGCAGAACCTGGTTGACCGGTACGGCATCGACGAAGTTTCGCAGTGGTACTTCGAGGTGTGGAACGAGCCGAACATCGACTTCTGGACGGGACGCCCGGCGCAGCAGACTTATTTCGAGCTTTATGACAATACGGCGCGGGCGCTGAAGGCGGTCAACCCGCGGTTACGTGTTGGAGGCCCGGCGACGGCGCAGGCGGCGTGGGTGGGCGATATTATCGCGCATACGACGCAGAATCATGTTCCGCTGGATTTCGTGTCCACTCACGTCTATGGCAATGACACGTCGCAGAATGTCTTTGGGGACAACCGGCCCGTGGCTCCGCACCAGATGGTGTGCGCGGCGGTCGATAAGGTGCACAAGCAGATTGAAGCTTCGGCGCGGCCTCATCTGCCGCTGATCTGGAGCGAGTTCAACGCGACGTACATGAACGAATCGGAGATTACCGACTCCATTTACATGGGGCCGTGGATGGCGGATACCATTCGCCAGTGCGATGGCAAGGTAGACATGATGTCGTACTGGACCTTCTCCGATGTTTTTGAGGAGCAAGGCGTGATCAAGACTCCTTTCTACGGCGGATATGGGCTGATTGCAGAAGACGGTATTCCCAAGCCCGCCTTCAATGTGTTTGCCATGCTGCACGAACTCGGAGATGAGCGCATCGCCGAGCCGGAGGACGACGTGCTTGTAACGCGGCGCAAAGATGGGACGCTGGTGATCGCGGCGTGGAACCTGGTTGAGCCGAACGCGACTGGCCCGGACAAGACGATCACGCTGGAGCTGAAGGGTGTTGCGGCGAACGCTCGCGTAACAATTGAACGGTCGGATGCGCAGCATGGCGATACGCTTGCGGCCTGGGACAGGATGGGCAAACCGCGGTATCCCACGCTCGAGCAGATTGCGGCGCTGAAAAAGGCATCGCAGCCGGGACCGGCTGAGGTTCGGGCGCTGGACGGCGGCCGTCTTACGCTGACGATTCCGCAGAAGGGCCTTGCGCTAATCGAGATTCGTTAGCTTCGGCCCGAAGCTCAACGACCTTTTGGGATAGAGCAGGATTTTGCTGGCTTCTCCGCTCTTGAGCAGTTCCATGCCTTCGGCGAAGCTCTCCATCGGCAGGCGGTGGGTAATGACCGGCTTGAGGTCGAGCTTTCCGGCCTTGAGCAAGGCTTCCATCTGATACCAGGTTTCGTACATTTTGCGACCGTTGATTCCCTGGACGGTTGCACCCTTGAAGATGATGTCGCGGGCGAAGTCGATCTCAACCGGGCGCGACGGAAGGCCGAGGAGCGAGACACGGCCTCCGGTACGGAGGATCTCGAAGCCGAGGCGCATGGCATCGGGATGGCCGGACATTTCCAGCACTACGTCTACCCCTACCCCGTTGGTCTGCTCGCGAACGGTGGCTGCAACGTCGTCTTTGGACGGGTTGAGAACGAAATCGGCGTGCATTTCGTGGGCCAGCTGGCGGCGGTGATCGTTGATTTCGAGGGCGTAGACGGCGGCCGCTCCGCAGGCTCGGGCTACGGCGATGGCGAAGAGGCCGATGGGTCCGCAGCCTACGATGGCTACCGTTTTGGCGGCAATTTCGCCGGCGAGGACGGTTTGGACGGCGTTGCCGAGCGGGTCGAGGATCGGTCCGTACTCGCGGGGGAGCGAGGGATCGAGCTTCCAGATGTTGGTTTCGGGGATAACAACGTACTCGGCGAAGGCTCCGTTGGCATCGACGCCGATGATTTTGACGTACTGGCAAATATGGGCCTGCCCGGTGCGGCACTGGAGACACTTGCCGCAAGCTACGTGCATTTCGGCGGAGACGAAGTCACCCTCGCGGACAGTGGTGACCTGGCTGCCGGCGGCGGCGACTATGCCGCAGAATTCATGGCCGGGGATGAGCGGCGGATGGACGCGGCCCTGCGCCCATGGATCCCAGTTGTAAATGTGAAGGTCGGTGCCGCAGACGGAGGCGGCCTCGACTTTGACGAGCACGTCGGCTGGGCCGAAGGCGGGACGCGATACTTCCTGAATTTCTACTCCGGGCGACGCTTTTGCCTTGACTACGGCCTGCATGGTGCTGCTCATCAATTCTCCTGGCGCAAACCTTTTAGTGTAGCAAGAAAGCGAGCAAAGGGGTTGATTGAGTTATGGTTGCAACGAAAAGCCCACCCTTTACGGGGTGGGCTTTTTACCGCTTCATTGCATCGTCAAGAACTAGGGAATAGGCTGTTTGGAATCAAACGCGCAGAGGTAAAAGTCGACGCGATCTGACTGAATATGTCGTTCAGGTCGAGGACGGAATTAGCGGACTTGCAGGTACTGCCGGAACCGCTTTGCAGGTAATCGGAGTAGAACAATGCGGGGTTGGAGGCCATGGCTGCCATGGTCGC
Source organism: uncultured Acidobacteriaceae bacterium (assembly GCA_963743135.1). Classification (GTDB taxonomy): domain Bacteria; phylum Acidobacteriota; class Terriglobia; order Terriglobales; family Acidobacteriaceae; genus Silvibacterium. The sequence goes on along the minus strand of CAVUON010000004.1, from coordinate 62,431 downwards.
GCACGGGGAGGCGTAGGTGCCGGAGTCGGTTGTGCACCCTGTTGATTGCGAACCGTAGGCAACCGAGTACACTTTGGTGCCTTGGGCTGTGGCTGCCTGCGCTGCTGTCACCGCCTGCTGGCACTCATCATTGTAGGAAGGGTATTTACCGGTGCTTAGCAGACCCGAGGACGACATCTGAGTTTTGCTGGAAGTTGCCGCACCATCGCTGATGAGGATCATAACGTTCTGCGAAGACTGATTGTTTGCCGTATCGATTGCTTGCTGGCCTAACAGAGAAGCCTGCGCGGCATAGATTACGCCAGCATAATAGGTTCCCTCGCCGCCTGGATCTGACATGCCGCACCCGCTTTTTAGGCCTGTCGCCAATACAACGTTCGAACCGGATGCGGTGCTCAGCGAGCTTGCAGAGTCCGAGGTGCGGTAGTTGCTCATGTAAGGCGTAACCTGGTAGGTCGGTGACGATGTCCCCGGCGTGTACGTCGAGCCTGTGGCCGATGGATAAGTGTAGGGCGTTATCGTCGGGTTGTTGCCGCTGCAGTTGTAGTCGTTCTGCATCGAAGTGCCGGTTGCCGCCTCCGGGAAGGTAAACAGACTGACCCGGTCCAGCGCGTTTTGATAGTTGCCGCTGGTGAGACTGCCGCAGCCCTCTGCTGAGCAGGGGTTAAGACCCTGCAGCAGAGTCTGGACGCCGCCTAACGCGCACTGGAGCCTCGATTTACCGCTGCCGCAATTGGTGTCTGAGGTGCCCATCGACGCGGTTGTGTCGATGACGATGGCGACGTTATACGGAGTGGATGCGGCGCCGCTCATGAGCGCGGTCCCGGTCGCGGTGAGCGAAACGGATGGCGTTCCGAGGAGCGCCATAAAGAAGGTCTTTACCGTTGCGGTCTGCTTCACCTGGATCGTGTTGGCTGTAGGAGCAGCTGATACTCCGGTTGCGACACAAGGAACAGACGCACCCACCGAGCCGGTTATGCACGCGAAAGTAATGCTGGGGGTGGAGACGTTGAGATTGCTTAAGTAGTTCTTATCCCCCGAGTGGGAGCTGTACGCCAGCGCGTTGATCGAAGCCTGGTTGACTGTCGATGTATTAAAGGAAAGCCCTTCGGCCCCGGCCATCGCCGCCGCGTTGGTTGAGGCCTGGAGCTCGTTATAGCTGTAGTAAACGTCACCGACGTCGACAACCCATCCGGTCATCCCCAAAAATCCGACCATCATAACCGCCATCATGGGAAGAACCTGGGCAGATTGATCATGAAGCAAGCGCTGCACAAAAGACTGAATATTCACTTTCATTGGATCATCTCCGTTATTTGGGCGTGAAGGTTGCAGGTGGGTATAAGGTTGGCTCCGTAAACCGCGAGGTTGCAGGGATAGGTGGCGACCACCTGGAACGATGCGCCCTGCAGCATAAGAGGTGCCCCTCCGCTGCATGAGTTTGTTGTGAGGTAGGATGTCGGGGTCATGGAGGAGCTACCCGTTGGAGGCGTAAACGTAAATGAGAGCTTGAGACTTGCCGGTGTGAGATACGGCGCCGCGGATTGAATTGCGCTCGTAGCCAAAGCACACGGATTAGCAGTATTACCTCGGCTGACTCCAACAAGCTGCGCACCGACCGCCGTGGCATTTGTCAGTTCCATATACTGATTGAGGGTGAACCCGAAGGACAATACGCCGGTGATTACGAGCAACAGGACCGGGAGGATCAAGGCAAACTCAACCATCGCCGAGCCCTTTTGGTTACCGAGACAAAGGCGGAAACGACGGCATCTTAATGCAGTCTCAATTTTCCACTGAGATACCGGTGTAATGTTTGTGTCGTGCATTGCCTTACTCCTCTGACTTGCCCAGAGTCTTAGCACCCCGTAGGGCACATCAAGGGCCAAACTGCAGGATCGATACAGCTGTTAAAATCTCTCTCCAGCCCGATTTCTACCGGACACGTAAGAGACGCTATGCAAAAAAGTGCATACACCATGGGGCAAACGTCCTTCCCAGCATCGCTCTTCACATTTCGCAGATCGCTTGCTCGGGTGTAGCCGCCCGGAAAAGGACTTCGCAGGTATCTGCGGTCTACGGGCAAAAAAAAGAATACAGAAGCCTAGCAAAATCGAGGCGGGGAGATTGATGATCGCCAGAACGGTGGCGATTTGTCAAGGGTAAATTGATGAATTATTGGGAGGGGAACGCGTTTTCCCGGCCACGCAGACCCTACAATCACAGGCCCACGGCATTGCCAAAATCCGATTTTTAGAGAGACTATCATCTTATATAATCGGGGCCTATATTCCTATACTATAGATAGGAATATAGTTGCAGTTGCCGCGCTTTGCTACCTGGTCCCATTCGTCGGCGTGGGCGGCGTTCTGGTTCGCGGGGACGACGCTGAGATTCCGCAAGGCGCAACGCTTACCGTCTTCGTCGATAGCGGAATCCGCCGCTGACGGCGAACGGGATTCGGTAGGCGGCTGCGGGCTTTCTACCTCCGAAAATTCCTGCGGTCGCTACCGCGACTTACTTCATTTCGACCCGATGACATTCGGATCGCATTTTGCCGGAGAGCGAGTCAGAGGAGAAGCTGACGGAGCGGCCGGCTGCGTCCCACCAGATGTATTGGCCGGCCGCGTAGCGCGCTCCGGAACCCGAGATTACGTTGGCGAAGACCAGGGATATTCCGTTGACAGGAAGTATGGCGAGGCTGTTTCCCGCTCCGTTGATGTATTCGACGGCAAAAGTGGTGGCGGGAAGGCCCATTTTCGGACCCTGCCCGTCGCACTGATACCGGATGGTCGATCGAGCGACGGGCTCGGAACCCTTGAGATGAATCGTTACGTCGGTCGCTGCTGCGAGTGCTGTGCTGGCGAGGATTCCGACTGCGACTGCGATTGGTTTGGGTAGAGCCTTCATTGGATCATCTCCTTTTTCGGACTACCGGCTGAAAACGATTCTGCCCTCGCTGATGGTGATGTGCACCTTGCCTTGCAGGGTCCAGCCGTTGAAGGGGGTGTTTTTCGATTTTGATTTGGAGGCGGCGGCCTGGAATAGCCACTTTTTGTTGGGATCGAAGAGGACTGCGTCGGCGGCTGATCCTGCTGCTAAGGTTCCGCGGCCTTTGAGGCTTAGAACATTCGCTGGCTGGGTGCTCAGGAGGGCGATGATTCGGCTCAGAGGCAGTTTGTGTTTTACATGGAGGATGGAGATGGCGAGGCCAAGCGCGGACTCGAGGCCGGTGATGCCGTTGGGGGCGCGGTCGAACTCCTGCTCTTTTTCGTGGGCGGCGTGGGGGGCGTGGTCGGTGGCGATCGCGTCTATGGATCCGTCGAGAATGCCTTCGATCATGGCCTCGCGGTCGGACTCAGAGCGGAGGGGCGGATTCATTTTGGCCTGGGTGTTATAGCCGCTTACGGCCTCTTCGTTGAGGACAAAGTGGTGGGGGGCAACTTCGCAGGTGACGTGGAGTCCATTGCGGCGGGCGCTGCGAACAGCATCGAGCGCTGCCCTGGTGGAGATGTGGGCGACGTGGAGGTGGGCGCGGGCATCTTTGACCTCAGCCAGCAGGCGGAGGTCGCGCTCGACCAGACCGGACTCGGCTTCTACGGGCATTCCGCGCAGGCCCAGCCGGAACGCTACGGCCCCGGCGTTCATGGAGCAGCCTCCGGTGAGGCGCGTGTCCTCGGCGTGCTGGATAACGGGCAGGTTGGCGCGAGCGGCGGCGAGGAGGGCTTCGCGCATGATGCGGTCGCCGAGGATGGGCTTGCCGTCGTCGGTGACGGCTACGGCTCCGGCGGCGCGGAGGGATCCGTATTCGGTCAGGGCTTCACCCATCGATCCGCGGGTGGCGGCTCCGATGGGGAACACGCGGATTTGGGCGTTGCGCTCGGGGGCGAGCATCCAGCGGGTGATTTCAGGCGAATCGTTGACGGGGATGGTATTGGGCATGGCGCAGACGGAGGTGAATCCTCCGGCAGCGGCGGCGGCGGTGCCGGACGCGATGGTCTCTTTGTATCCCTGGCCCGGTTCGCGCAGGTGGACGTGGATGTCGACGAGGCCTGGGGCTACGACGAGACCTTTGGCATCGATGGTCTGCGCGTCCGCGTTCTTGATTTTGCCGGGCTTGTCGATGGCAGAGACCTTCCCTTCGGCGAGCAGGAGATCACGCGGGGCGTCGATGCCGCTGGCGGGATCGACGAGGTGTCCGTTGCGGATGAGGATGGGTTTCATCGGACCTTCTTTTCTTTTGCGCCGCCGAGGGCTCGCCCGATCGCACGATAGATGAGCGCCATGCGGATGGCCACTCCGTTGCGGACCTGTTCCTCAATGGCGGATTGGTGGCCGTCGGCTACTTCGCTGGTGATTTCGAGGCCGCGAATCATGGGGCCAGGATGCAGGATGACTGCCTTGGGTGCGTGCTGGGCGATGCGTTCGGCGTTGGCCTGGTAGCGCGCTTTGTATTCTTCGAGGTCGAGGGCAAGTCCGGCGAGGCGTTCGGCCTGGATGCGGAGCATCATCACGATTTGCGACTGCTGAAGTGCGCGGTTGAAGTCGCGCTCGATTTCTATGCTGCCGGTTGCGTCTTCAGGGGCGATCTGCGCGGCGGTTTCCGGCAGCAGGGGCGTTGGGCCGCACAACAGGACGCGGGCGCCGAGGCGCGGGAGGAGCAGGGCGTTAGAGCGGGCGACGCGGCTGTGAAAGATGTCTCCGCAGATGGTGATGGTGATGCCCTTGAGCGTGGCGGAGGTGATGGGGCCGGTCTTCTTCAGGCGACTGAGAATGGTTCGGAGATCGATGAGAGCCTGGGAGGGGTGCTCGTGCATACCGTCGCCGGCGTTAAGGATGGGCAGGCCGGTAATTTCGGCGAGGAGATACGGCGCGCCGGAGTAGGGGCTGCGCAGGATGATGCATTCGGCTCCGAGGGCGCGGAGGGTCAGGCCAGTGTCTTTGAGGGATTCCCCTTTCTCGATGCTGGAGGACTGCGCGCTGACGAGGGAGGTGTCGGCTCCGAGGGACTTGGCAGCGAGTTCGAATGAGGTTCGAGTGCGCGTGCTGGACTCGTAGAAGAGCAGCGAGACGCGGCGCTTGAAGAGGCGCTGGCTGCGGAGGGACGGCGGCTCTTTTTCGAGCTGATCGGCTAGCTTGAGGATCTGCTGGAGGTCTTCGAGCGAGAGGGTGATCACGGAAAGCAGCGAGGCGGGATGGATGGCTGTTTGAGCGGCTGGCGGCGCGGCTTGCTTCAGTGCTGCTGGCGGAGTTTTTTTCTTTGCTGGCATGGCTTGCTTCGGTATGGGCCGGACTTTGGTGCGGAACAAGGTATCAGTCGAGGCGCTCGACGAGGAGCACCTGCTCGTCGTTGTCGATTTCGCGGAGTTTGACCTCGATGATCTCGCGGTCGGTGGTCTGAATGGTGCGTCCTACGAAGCTGGCTTCAATGGGCAGCTCGCGGTGTCCGCGATCGATAAGGGTGAGGAGCTGCACGCGGCCGGGTCGTCCGTGATCGAAGAGGGCGTCGAGCGCGGCGCGGGTGGTGCGGCCGGTGAAGAGCACGTCATCGACGAGGATGATGTTGCGCCCGGCGATATCGAAGCCGATCGATCCGGGATTAACGATGGGCCGCACGCCGGCGGTCGAGAGATCGTCGCGATAGAAGCTGATGTCGAGAACGCCGGTATCGATGGGATGCTTTTCGATTTTGGAGATGAGCGCGCCGAGCCGTTCGGCTAAGGGCACGCCGCGGCGACGGATGCCTACGAGGCCGATGTTGTCGGCGCCGTCATTCTTCTCGATGATCTCGTGGGCGAGTCGGACGAGGGTGCGCTCGATCTCAGAGGCCGACATAATGCGGCCCTTTTCGCGCAGATGGGGTGCGGAATGGCTTTCGGGCATAATCTTTAGGCTCTTGCCGGATGATACGAGGGTGCGTTGCGGCGGGGCAAGTTTTTAAAGATGTCGGTCAGGGAATAAAGAGGAATCAGCGAAAAAGCGAAGTCACGCTCGTTTTCGGTAGGGTTGGTCGAACGCTTGTTGCTGGGCTTTCCGGGGTCCCTTGCGATTGGCTTTCCCGGCTCGATTTCGATCGGGCTGGTCGACTCCTCCCTGACCGACCTCAGCGACTCCGTGAATTTCCACGCGATGTTCGCGATCGAATGCCTTGGCGCGCTCTGACTTGATTTCCGCGTCGACCTTGGCTGCTCTGGCTCTTTCGATGAGAGCACAGCCGGCTTCCTTCACGTTTCCCCACGCTTCGCCCTTGATCCGGTTTTCCTGGCCAGCTTCCTTTGCGCTTTCGTCGCCAACTAATGCTCCGGCATCCTTTTCGAGATGGCCGCCAGCTTTCTGCAAGACGCCCTTTACCTGATCGCTGTTCATGGATTCTCCGCAAGCCACCGTTGATTGGGTGCGGCGCGGAGATTCATGGTTGGCTGGGGATGTCAGGGTGCTACAGATGAAAGTTCAGCGGTTCAAAATTAATTATCTTGCGCTGGGCTGGGCGAATCTTACGTTGAGGCGGGCGCCTAGCGCTCCTCCGGCGGCGGCGAAGAGGAGCATGGAGATGGCTAATCCGGCGGCGTTGATAAGGACCATGGCGGCTGCTCCGTCGGGCGTGAGCCAGAAGTGCAGGAAGGCGGGGAGGACAGCGGCAGCATCGGGATTGGAGCGCGTTAACTGATCCGTGAGTTGCTGGCCGAGGTCATGGTAGCGATGGTCCAGGACTGATCCCTGATGGAGCGCAAACCTTTGCACGAGGAGGGTGATGCCATCAACGGCGGCAGCGACGACGGCGGAGAATAGGCCGAGCAGCGTGCCGATGCGCCATCCCATGCTGCTGCTGGGCAACGTTCCGGTGCGGCGGCGATAGAGCGAAATGGTTGCGATGCCGCCGGCGATTACCCAGAGGGCCTCAAGACCGAGGAGCGAGGAGAGCAGTCCGGCGGGAAGCGCGATGAGGAAAGCGGCGAGGATGGCGTCGCGCCAGTCGACGACGTTGGGGTTGCGGGCGGTGCGCTGCGGAAGTGGGATGTTGGAGGGGGCGGGCTCGTCCGGAGCCTCGTAGCGAAGCTGGGGAGCTCCGCAATGCGGGCAGAAGGGATCGGAATCATTCAGTGTCGCGCCGCAGCGGTGGCAGACCTGCTCCATACCTTTGACCCTATCGTAGTGATGGGCGGAGCGCAATGGACTGGCTGTCCAGGCACACGCGCTTCGCGCCTTCCTTGCGCAACCCTATGTGGCCACTCCCGTTGGTCGCAAGACGGATTCGGGGTGCCCCGCGATACACTAACCTTCGCATGAGTACGAAACTGGTTTTTCTTTTTCCCGGACAAGGTTCGCAGTCGGTTGGCATGGGACGCGAGCTTGCGGATAAATTTCCTGTTGCGCGGCAGACGTTTGAAGAGGCCGATGAGGCGCTGGGGTTTGCTTTGTCGCGGCTTTGCTTTGAGGGTCCGGAAGAGCAGTTGAAGCTTACGGAGTTTACGCAGCCGGCGATATTTACAGTGTCGGTCGCGGCGCAGCGGGTTCTAGAGGAGAGAGGGATTGCTCCGGATTACGTTGCGGGGCATTCGTTGGGCGAGTACTCGGCTGATGTCGTTGCGGGAGTTCTGTCTTTTTCCGATGCCGTAAGAACGGTGCGCAGCCGGGGACGGTTTATGCAGGAAGCTGTGCCTGCGGGTGAGGGCGCGATGGCCGCGGTGCTGGGTTTGAGCTCAGAGAACGCGGCGCAGGCGTGCGCGGACGCTGCAGCGGAAACGGGCGGCGTGGTGTCGGCTGCGAACTTCAATTCTCCGGAGCAGACCGTGATCTCGGGTGCTGTCACGGCTGTGGAGCGCGCGGGGGTTCTGGCAAAAGAACGCGGCGCGAAGCGCGTGGTGGCGCTGCCGGTGAGCGCTCCCTTCCATTGTGCGCTGATGCAGCCGGCTCAGGACAGGTTGGCAGAGTTGCTGCGCGGGCTGACGTTTGCGGATGCGCGGGTTCCGGTGACAGTGAATGTCGATGCGGCTCTGGTCGGGGGCGCGGACGCTCTGCGCGACGCGCTGGTTCGGCAGGTGACGGGCCCAGTGCGCTGGGTGGAGTCGATGCGGTTGCTGATTGAGGAGGGTCCGGCGCAGTTTATCGAGGTCGGGCCGGGGAAGGTGCTGTGCGGTCTGATGCGGCAGATCGACCGCGCACAGAAATGCCTGCATGTTGACGAGGTTGTGCGCGACGGGTTTAGTTTTCCCCATGCGCCGTAAGGTTCACTTCAATGTTGCGGCGTGTTGCGTTGGAGTAGGGACAGGTGCGATGCGCCGCTGCTACGAGATTTTCTGCTGCGGCCTGGTCCAGCTCCGGTAGTGTGACATCGAGGTCGACGCGCAGGGTGAAGCCCTCTCCCTGGCCGAGATCGTAGGGGCCGATGCCTACGTTTGCCTTCACGGTCACGGTTCCGGTGATGAGCTTCTGCTGCTGCGCGAGATACTCGACAGCTCCCCCGAAGCAGGCTGCGTATCCGGCGGCGAAGAGCTGCTCGGGGTTGGTGGCTCCGCCTTTACCGCCCATTGCAGAAGACAGCGCAAGCGGCACGTCAAGCAGGCGGTCGGAGCTGGTGGCGTGCCCGGAGCGCGCTCCGACAGCGGTGACTTCGGCGGTATATAGAACCTGCACTCGATATCCTCTGTCGCGATTGTCGTAGATCGACTATTCGGTTCGCAACGCCTGCATAGGGTCAAGCCGCGAGGCTCGCCATGCGGGGATGAGACATGCGATGGCGGCGACGAAGAGCAGCACGATTGTGACCAGCACGAAGACGGTGAAATCGAGCGGCTGCGTTCCGTAGAGCAGCGAACGGATGAGGCGCACTGTGGCTGCGCTGGCGATGAGTCCGAGAACAAGGCCTAAGACAGCGGGCTTTAAGCCATCCATCAGCATGCGGCGCAGAACCTGCTCGCGCTGCGCGCCGAGCGCGATGCGGATGCCGATTTCTCCCTGCCGCTGGGTGGCGATGTAAGAGAGCACTCCGAATAGGCCAACGGCCGCGAGCACCAGTGAAATGATGGCAAAGATGGTGAGGAGTGTGGCTTCAAAGCTGGCATCGAGCGTGGTGTTTCCGATGATTTGATCCATGGTGAGAATGTCGGAAACAGCGAGGTTGGGGTCCATCTGGGCGATGATCTTCTGGACGGGGAGGGCAAAGTTCAGCGGGTTGGAGCGGGTGACGACGGCGAGCGAAGCAGTCGAGTCCTCGCCGAGAAGGAGCGGAAAGTAGATTGTGGGTTCAACATCAGCAGCGACATTCTGGCGAACATCCGCGACCACACCTATGATTTCGAAGTTGTGCGGCGGGGCAAAGTTGTCGTCGTTGATTTGTTTCCCGATCGGATCAGCGTGGGGGAAGAACTTACGCACGAAGGACTGGCTGACGATAGCGAACTGCGCCTGACTCTCCCGCTCGTTTGGCTGAAAAAAACGGCCTCGAATGAGCGGAATTTGCATCGCCTGAAAGAAACCAGGGTCGACACTGCGAACCAGCGCATCGAGAAACTGGCCTTGCAGGGGCGGAGGATTTTCCGGAATTAAGAAGTCGTGGTCGGAGCCGTGCCCGTTGCCGGGAAGAGTGGTCGTTGCGCCGCCGGCCTTTACGCCGGGCAGGACGCGGACGCGCTGGAGCAGGTCATCGTAAAAATTCGCTACCGCGATGGGCGTCTTAAAGGTCGCCTCCGGGAGGTTGATGCCCATGGTGAGCACATTGTGGGTGTCGCAGCCGAGATCGACGGAGCGTAAATGCTCGTAGCTTTTGAGCAGCAGGCTTGCGCCGACGAGTAAGACCACGGTTAAAGCTACTTCGAGCGAAAGGAGTGTGCGGCGCAGGCGCGCACGGTCCTGGCCGCCGCTCTGCGAGCGTGCCGACTGCTGCAGGGTGCGGAGGATCTGATTTTCCTTTAGAGAAAGCGCGGGGATGAGTCCGGCGATGAAGCCGCAGAGAAGCATGATGCCCAGGCTGACGAGAACGGCGATCCCGTCGAGATGGATCTCATTGGCGCGCGGGATGTCGGGACGCATGCTAACCACCCAGTGAATGGCGAGCGCGGCCATGAGCAGGCCGAAGGCACCTCCGGTAAGGCACAGGAGAATGCTTTCGACCAGCTGCTCCCGGATAAGGCGCGCGCGGCCACCGCCGAGCGCGGTGCGGATGGCAGCTTCGCGGCGGCGGGCAACGGAACGCGCTACGAGGAGGTTGGCAACATTGAGGCAAGCAATCAGGAGCAGGCACCCGGTGGCGGCCAGCAACATATAGAGAGCACTTCGTATTTCACCGACGCGCGATTCCAGCAAGGGCAAAATCCGAGTTGCGCTAAAGACGGGTCCATCTGGAAAGCGCTTGCGAATGCCGGTCTGAATGGAACTCATTTCAGCCTGCGCCTGCGCGATGGAGACGCCTGGTTTGAGGCGCGCGAAAACCTCAAAGTTATGCGCTCCGTGTGATTGAAGCATCTTCGGAAGAACTTCGTGAAAGAAGGGTGTCCAGAGCTGGACCTTGGGGTTGGGGAAGTTGAACCATGCGGGCAAAACACCGATTACCGTATAGGGCTTTGCATCGAGCTGGATGGTTTGGCCGATGATGCCACGGTCTCCTCCATAGCGTCGCTTCCAAAGACCCCAGCTGAGGACGACTACCGCATTGGCGTCGGGCCGGTCATCGCCAGCGTCGAAGAGCCTGCCCAGTGCTGCTTTTACCCCCAGCATGGGAAACGCGTTCCAGCTTGCTGTCTGCGCTAAGACCTGCTCTGGAAGCTGCCCCGCAGTGCCAGAAAGGTCGTAGCTGTTCCAGAAGACGACCGCCATCTGTTGGAAGCTGTCTTTCTCCTGACGGCGCCAGTCGACAAAATCCGCTCCTGAGACAAAGATCTTGTGGTACTCGCCGCTGTCTTCGTAGATCCTTACGAGGCGGTTGGGATTTTTGTATGGCAGCGGATTCAATAAGATCGAGTGCACCACGGTGAACATGGCAATGGTTGCGCCGGTGCCGAGCGCCATGACGAGAATGACGATGAACGAAAACCCTGGCGTGCGGGCGAGGGTGCGGACTCCGTAGCGAAGGTCGCGTATGAGGGATTCCATAGAACTCCAGCTCCAGTTCTGTTTTGTCTGCTCGCGCAAGAGCGTCGGGTTTCCGAAGGCGCGCAGCGCAGCATAGCGCGCTTCCTCCGGGGACATTCCAGCGGCGACGTTCTCCGTCGTTTGTTGCTCGATGTGAAATTCCAGCTCGGCGTTGAGACGCTCGGTTTCGCGGTTTCTGCTGAAGAGCATCCGGAGCCGCATCCGTATTTTTTCGAGAAAGCACATGGTATTCGCTATACGGATCAGACGGTTTCGACGACGAGATTGACTGCGTCCGACAGGCGCTTCCAGTTGGCGGTTTCGGCCTCAAGCTGCCTGCGTCCGGCGGCGGTGAGCGAATAAAACTTGGCTTCGCGTCCGGTTTCACTCTCTGCCCACTTGGCGCGGATCCAGCCCTGCTGCTCCAGCCGGTGCAGCGCCGGGTAGAGCGAGCCTTGCTGAACCTGCAGGACTTCTCCGGAAAGCTGCTCGATGCGTTTTGCGATCGCCCAGCCGTGCTTCGGCTCAAGCGCGACGGTTTTAAGAATGAGGAGATCGAGAGTTCCCTGTACCAGATCGTTTGGTTTTCCCATACTATGACTATCTACACTATGAGATTGTAGATCGTCAAGGTATGGTTGCCCCGTTCAGGAAGTAAAGTTTAAGCTTTTCAGGAACGCCGTCAGCTCTTCTGGCAGGGGCGCTTTCAGGATCAGATGCTTGCCTGTGGCAGGGTGCGCAAACTCAAGTTCGGCGGCGTGGAGAAAATTGCGGTCTAATGCCACTGTCTCCGGTTCAGGATCTGACTTTTTGCGCGGCGCGATAACTGGAATTTTTGCCGGCGCTCCGTAGAGGGTGTCTCCTACGACGGGATGTCCTATGGAAGCGAGGTGCACCCGAATCTGGTGCGTACGGCCGGTTTCTATACGCACGGAGACCAGCGTGAATTTGCCGAAGCGCGAGTCAATGCGCTCGATTACAGAGTAGTGCGAGATGGCGGCGCGGGCTCCCTCTTCGCGCCTCGTTGTCATGCGGGTGCGGCGGATTACGTCGCGACTGATGGCGGCGTTGATGGTTCCGCGATCCTGCTTGACGGCACCGTGCACCAGCGCCAGATAGGTTTTGCGAATCTGGCGGCGGGAAAACATCTCGCCGAGTTTGAAGTGCGCGGCGTCGTTGCGCGCCACAATGATGAGGCCGCTGGTTTGTTTGTCGAGCCGATGGACGATGCCTGGACGCAGGGCTCCCGCTGCGGAGGAAAGTTGCGCGTAGTGGCTTAAGAGCGCATTGACGAGCGTTCCGCGATTGCGCTCGTCGTCAGTGGCTCCTGAACCGGCATGCACCATCATTCCGGCGGGCTTGTCGATTACGGACAGATCATTGTCTTCGTAGACGATGTCGAGCGGGATGGCCTCGGGCATGGCGCGCAGCGGGGGCGGCGTGGGTTCGCCGAGCACTTCGACGGTCTCGCCGCCGCGCAGTTTGAACGATGGCTTTGCGGGCGCTCCGTCGACGAGTACTTTGGAGTCGGCGAGAAGCAACTGTACACGCGCGCGACTCACGTTTTCAAGCTGCGCAGCAAGCCATGCATCGAGACGGCTGCCCGCAGCCTCCGACGGCACTGCAAATTTAGTTGGGTACACGGCTAAAACTGGCCGGGGCCAGTGAACCCCTTGGGCCACACGGGCCAGTTTGGGTTAGGAGCGGGCGGCTGTGGCGCGTCGGGCGGCAGGAGGCTGTGGTCGATGAGCCAAGTGCGCAGCAGCGATGGCCATACGCGGAGGGGCAGAATAGAACCGCAAAGTCCGCAGCCGTGATTGGCGTAGTCGAAGATGTGCAGCTCGACCGGGACGTGCGCGAGTTCCAACGCGCGGTAAAAGTCGAGCGAGTTTTCGATCGGAACTATGGGGTCGTTTGTGGTGGCGAAAATGAAGGTGGGCGGCGTATCTGCGTTGACCGCGAACTCATTTGAGTATTCATGGGTGAGAACTGGGTCGGGATCGGTCCCGAAGAGATTTTTGCGCGAGCCGCTGTGGGCTGCTGGTTTTTCCATGGCGATGACCGGGTAGGCGAGAACCATGAAATCCGGCTTGCAGGAGAACTTATCGACTGGATCGGAATTTGTATCTCCGGGAGTTACAGTTTCGCAATGCGTGCCGAGAGAGGAGGCGAGATGACCTCCGGCGGATGACCCCCAGACCCCGATGCGTTTCGGGTCGATGCCGTAGTCTGCGGCGTGGGCGCGGATGAAGCGCATCGCGCGGCGACCATCATCGATTTCTACGGGAAAACGGTAAGGCTTGACGCGATAATCGAGCACAAAGGCCGGCATGCCCTGCGCGTTGAGCCACGCGGCGATTTGGAATCCTTCATGGCCGAGGGCGACGTGCTGATATCCTCCGCCGGGAATTACAAGAATGGCGGCGCTGGTGGAGCGCTTCGGTGGAAGGAAGACATAAATGCGGGGCTTGTCGGCGTCGGAGGTTCCCAGTGCGCCGGGCGCTCCATTTGGCCACAGAAAGACTGGCTGCAAAGGGCCTGTTTGCGCATGAAGCGCGACGAACGGCGCTACAGAGCATGCGAGTGCAAGCAAAAGGTGGAGTCTAAGTACGCGGCGAATCATTCCCCACAGTATAGCCGCCTGATTTTCGGCGGAGCAGGAAGGCGGCGCTGGCAATGACCATGAGGACGGCTACAGGTTGCGGAAGAATCCACTGGCTGTGGGCGGAGGCGCGATAGAAGTTGAGGAAGAAGCCGGCAAAGCCAGAGAGGAAGAGCCATGCGCCCCAGAGTTCGCCGTCCTGCGTGCGGCGCGGCAGCCACCAGGCGAGGACTCCGAGGATCGCGAGGGACGCGGCAGCTTCATACAGCTGCACCGGGTAGAGGCTTACGCCGAGGGGCGTGCGATACCAGAGTGCGGCGATGCGGCTGGTGTAGGTGATACCCCATGCATGCGCGGCGGGCAGGCCGTAATCGACTCCGGAAAGGAAGGCTCCGGTGCGGTTGAGAACGAGCGCGAGCGCGGCGGCCGGAGCGATGCAGTCGAGCATGCGTAGAATCGGCACGCCCTCGGCCAATGCGTAGAGAATTGCGGCGGCGAAGCCGAGGAGGACAGCGACGGTATCAATCCACAGACTGCGATTTGATGTGAGGCCGAGAATCCAGACGGGGTGCTGGCGGAAGGCGGTGAAATATGCCGCTACGAGCAGCAGACGCGCGGCGATGAGCGTGGTGAGGATTCCGATGACGCCGAGGTTCCAGATTTTGTTTGGATCGAGCGCCAGGCGTCGCGAGAAATGCACGAGGGCGGCGAGAGCGGCAACGAGCGCGAGCGCGGTGAATGCTCCGTAAGTGGGAATGGCATAGTGGCCGAACTGGAGGAGGCGCGGATGCAAGGGAATTTTTGCGGAAAAGCAAAGACCGACCCGCTTGGCCGTGCAGTAATGCGCCGGTGAACCCGTCCTAAGACGGCGGGAACTCGCCGAGGCTCTTCAGGCATTCCGGACTGGCGGACACTGCACACCGAGCCATAATGATCGAGTCGAGATCCCTGTTCAATGAATGTTGGTTCAACCAGCGTTAACTACCACACCTGCTTTGCAGGCCGGTCTCTGTGATGGATGCTAACGAGAGATGACGTGGATTGCAAGCAGGTGCCTTTTCTGACCCTCCTCGGTGACATTGCGCAGGGATCGTCGTATGCTTCCAAATTGAAAATAAATTCGGGAAGGCCACAATCTCTTTCACACAAATGCTGCGATCCTATTCAGTTTTCCCAATGCTTGCCATCCTTTTCGCTGCCGGCTCCGCTGCGCCCGGCCCTTCAGCGTCCGGAACCAGTTTTCTCGAGAGCTACAAGGGCACGCCCTTTGTGGATAGCCATCATCCGGGAGTACAAGAGATCCCCGGCAGCGTGGAGTGCGCATACTACGATCGCGGCGGCGAAGGAGTTGCCTACCACGATGCCGATGCGGCCAACCGGGGCAGCGGAATGCTTAATCCCGCTAATGGCACATATCTCAATGAGTTCCGGATGCACGAGGGTGTCGATACCTCTTACACCAAGTTTCACAATCCAGATGTGCCGATCGATAACAATCCCTACGATAAGGTCACGCCGCCGGAGGATCAGCTCTACGTGGGATGGACGGAGCCGGGAGAGTGGTTCAACATTACCGTTCAGGTGGCTCACGCCGGCACTTACGAGGCGGGGCTTCTGTACACTTCGAATCGCGGAGGGACGATCTCGCTGGACGTGAATGGCAAGGATGGTACCGGGCCGTTGAAGATCGCGTCAACCTTCGACCAGGCTGATCCGGTTGCGTGGCGGCAGTGGCACCACTGGAATGCGCTGCCCGAACTAGTGAAGCTCAAGCTGCCTGCGGGAAAATCCGTCTTGACGGTTCACATTCTCACGGAAGGAAATATGAACCTTGCGACCTTCGACTTCAAGCGGGTTCGATGACTGCCAGTAACTGGGCAGAAGGCCGCCGGAAATCAACCGACCTTGCGCTCTTCATCGAGGACGGAGTCGAGGAGGCCGGCGAGTGAGTGGGCGCGACTGCGCAGCGAGTTTTGATTTTGATGTTCGTTATCGGTGAGCGCGTCGTACTTCCGTTCGAGCGTGGCCAGCTCGTCGGCTATGTTCAACGCGGCGAGGACGGCTACGCGTAGCGAGTCTACCGTTTTGCCGTGAGAGGCGACGGCGCGCATCTTGGAGTCGACGATTTCGGCCAGGCGGCGGACGTACTCCGTGTCTTGTCCGCGCAGGTGATAGGTCTGATCGTAAATATCGACTGAGATGGAATTTTCGCTGGATGGTTCCGTCATCGTCTGGCCTCTGCTTATGCGGGGATTTCGTCGAGGTGCTTCAAAAGCTTTTCGACGCGCGTGCGGACCGTATCGCGTTCTTTTTCGAGAGATTCGACCTGTGAGGATGCGTGCGCGCCCTGCTCGGTGAGATGGGCGATCTTCTGGTTTGCCTCCTGCAGGCGTTCTTCGAGAGAGATCACACGCTGCTCGGCGTTGAGGCCGGTGTCTTCCAGGCTTTTTACCGAAGATTCGAGCGAATGAATACGCGCCTCAGCGGCGGCGCGGGCTTCGCGCTCGCTTCTTACCAGCTCGACCATGCGCAGGACGCGCTGCTCGAGCGCGTTGAAATCGGCGGCGGCAAGGGGGAGCTGGGTTTCTTCAACAACAAGCGTGGACATCGGGGACACCTCGAGAAAAAAATATGTTCGCTCTTGGGGCAGTATATCCCCTCTGGCAGCGTGGAAACCTGCGCAAATCCATTGAAGGATGTGACAGCTGATATACCCGTTCTAACTTGCACGCAGCCTTCCGCCAATGGCGGCCATTGTGGCGATGATCTTCTGTGAGAACTCCTGCAACTCCTCGTCGCGCAGAGTTCTTTCCTGCGATTGGAAGACGGTTCCGAGCAGCAGGGAGAAATGCCCGGCGGGGACCACCTTGCCTTTTGTGCCCCGCAGAATTTCTTTGGCGGTGAAGCTTCGCAGCTCGGCGATGCCGAGGGCTCGGAGTGCGTCTTCGATGGTGGCGTAGGCGACCGAATCCGGGAAAACAAGCGAGAAGTCGCGGCGGACCGGCTGGTAGCGCGAGAGTTCGCGTGCGACAGGCTGGCGCAGCGACTGTTTGTAGAGCCGGTCGAGATAGATTTCACCTACGAAGACCGGCTGCTTGAGTTTGCGCCGCGCGGCCTCGTCGGGATGCAACTGGCCGAAATAGGCGACGGTGCCTCCGTCGAGGACGGCGCGAGCGCTGCGACCGGGGTGCAACCATGCGGGGAGCAGCAGCTTGTCGATATACACGGAGCGTGAAGAGAATTTTGCCAGCAGCGCTTCGACGATTCCCTTGAGGTCGTAGAAGTCAGCGGCCTTCGCGTCGAAGGCGTGGCCGGTGGCGCCGACGGCCAGCGATGGGCGCTCGTCTACTTTTTCGGTGGTGCCGTTGAAGACGGTTCCCCTTTCGAATAGAGCCGCGTCTTCCACGTCGCGGTTCAGATTCAGCGCCAGCATTCCGACCATGCCCGGAAGGAGAGACGGGCGCAGCATTCCGGCTTCTTCGCTGAGGGGATTGCCCATTGCCACGGCCGAGTTTGGCTGTGGCGCAAAGAGCGCGGCATCGCCGGCAGCGCAGAAGGTGGAGGAGATGGCCTCGCTCCAGCCGAGCGCGAGGAGGGTCTGGCGTGCGGTTGATTCTTTTGCTGCCCACGGTAGCTCGACGACCGATCCGGCGAAGGCAGGGAGCGTATTCTGGAAGCGGTTGTAGCCGTAGACGCGCGCGACTTCCTCGATCAGGTCTATCTCGCGTTCGAGATCGAGGCGCCAACTTGGCAGCGTGACCTGGTAGGTCTCGGCGGAGCAGGCCTGGAGGTGGCATCCGAGGCCGCTGAGGATGGTTTCCGCGGTAGCGGCCGTGATGCCTTCGGTGTCTTCGGTCGCGCCGAGGATCCGCCGGGCTTCTGTCACGCTGAACGCAATGCTGGACCGCCTTGCGGTGCGCGCTTCGGCTTCGGAAAGAACTACGTCGACAAATTCGCCAACTTGCGAGCCTCCTGATTCGAGCAGGATGCGGCTTACGAGCGCGGAGGCGATGGGCGGAGCGTTGAAGTCGGCTCCGCGCTCGAAGCGATGGGAAGCGTCAGTATGCAGCTGATGGCGCCTGGATGCGCGGCGAATGCTGATGGGGTCAAACCATGCGGCCTCGACGAGTACGTTTTTCGTTTCGGCGGTGATTCGCGTGTCCCATCCGCCCATGACTCCGGCGAGAGCGAGCGGTTTTTCTTCGTCAGCGACGATGAGGTCTTCGGGGTCGAGTGTGCGCTCAATCTCGTCCAATGTTTTTAATCTTTCGCCCTTGCGGGCGCGGCGCACGACGATGGCTCCTTCGAGTTTGTCGAGGTCGAAGGCGTGGGTGGGCTGGCCCATGGCGAGCAGGACGTAGTTGGTCGCGTCGACGGCGTTGGAGATTTCTTTCTGCTCGAGGAGGCGGAAGCGCGTGGTGACGATTCCGGACGAGGGTTGAATCTTTATACCGCGCAGGACGCGGGCGGTGAAGCGTCCGCAGAGGGTTGGTTCATCGATGCGGACTGGGTATGCTGGCCCAAGCTTTGCCGCGGGTAACGCTGCTTCGGCCGGGTTGAGCTTGAGGCCGTAGATCGTGGCCGCTTCGCGCGCGATGCCGTAGTGATTCATGGCATCGACGCGGTTGGTGGTGATGTCCATTTCGAAGACCGAGCCGTTTGCTCCAAGGTCAAATACACCCTCAACGGCAATACCGCGCAGGGTCAGGTCGTCAGCGAGATGGCGATCAGTGACGGTCAGGTTTGAGAGGTATTCGCGCAACCATTGAGTAAGGATTTTCATGCGAACTGCTCCAAAAACCTCAGGTCTCCGGAATACATCAGGCTGATGTCGGTGATGCCGTACTTCATCATGGCGATGCGGTCGATGCCCATTCCGAAGGCAAAGCCGCTGACCTTCTTCGGGTCGTAGGCGGGCTGCTTCTGCTGCACAAATCCGAAGACTGAAGGGTCGACCATGCCGCAGCCAAGCAGCTCGATCCAGCCGGAGTGTTTGCACTTGCGGCAGCCTTTGCCTCCGCAGAAGGGGCAACTGATCTGCACATCGGCAGAGGGTTCGGTGAAGGGGAAGAAGGACGGAAAGAAGCGCGTTTTCACGCTGGAGCCGAAGAGTTCCTTCATGGCGTGGTCAAGCGTGCCTTTGAGATCGCTGAAGGTGATATTGGCGTCGACGCAGAGCCCTTCGATCTGATGGAAGATGGGCGAGTGGGTGGCGTCGGCGGCGTCGTTGCGATGGACTTTGCCGGGGATCACGATGCGAACGGGCGGAGGTTGCTGCTCCATAGTGCGGATCTGCACGGGTGAGGTGTGCGTGCGCATGAGCAGGCGATCGCGCAGGGGTTTGCGGCCCTGATTGGCGACGACGAGCGTGTCCTGCGTATCGCGCGCGGGGTGGCCGGGCGGGAAGTTGAGCGACTCGAAGTTGTAGTAGTCGGTTTCAACTTCGGGGCCTACACCGACGGAGTAGCCCATGCGCTGGAAGATCGCGACCAGCTCGTTGAGGGTCTTGATGAGCGGGTGCTCCGCGCCGGGTTTGCGCTGTGTGCCGGGGAGGGTGATGTCGATTGCTTCGGCGCTGGGCGAGCTGGAGCGATCTGCGCTTCCCGCAGCTTCGAGCCGCTGGTCGATTTCGGCCTTGAGCGTGTTGAAGCGCTGCCCGATGAGCTTCTTTGCTTCAGCCGGGGCGGACTTCAGCCACGCATCGCTGATGGCCTTGAGTCTTCCCCGCTTGCGGCCCAGCCATTGGAGGCGAAACTGCTCGACGGACTCCGGCGTTTCAAGGACGGCGGCGGAGTCTTCGACCTCGCAGGCGATGGCGGCGAAGGCCCGGTCGAGTTCGGGTTCACTGTAGCCGGACAGATGTGGGATTGAGTCTTCGGGCATGGTCTTTTTGAGGATAAATGATGTGGGTGCTTGATCGCGGACGGGCATAAACTAGAGACATGATTCGCTCCTATCAGGGGCACATCCCCACGGTTCCCGAAAGCTGCTATGTGGACGTCTCGGCGCAGGTGATTGGCGACGTGATTCTTGGCGAGCATGCCAGCATATGGATGAACGCTGTGGTGCGCGGCGATGTGCATTTTATTCGCGTGGGGGCACACTCGAATGTGCAGGACTGCGCGGTGCTGCACGGGATGCGGAATCTTTATCCCGTGATTGTGGGCGAGTACGTGACGATTGGCCACAACGCTACAGTTCACGGTTGCGTTGTTGAAGATGCGTGCCTGATCGGAATGGGCGCGACGATCATGAATAATGCGCGCATCGGCGAGGGGTCGATTATCGCCGCTGGTGCGGTGGTGCCGGAGAACGCCGTGATTCCGCCGCGTTCGCTGGTGGCGGGCGTTCCCGGCAAGGTCCGGCGCGAGCTTACCTCGGATGACCGCGAGATGATTCTGAAATATTCGCGGAATTATCTGGATTACACGAAGATTTATCTGGAAGAGCGGAAGAACTGGTAGAGCCGCGTGCGCTTCTATACTTGAATCATGTCAGTAACACTTACCCGCTCCAAGGCGCTCCATCAGCGCGCTGAACGATTTTTGCCCGGTGGGGTTGATTCGCCTGCGCGCGCGTTTCGCGCGGTGGGGGGCGATCCTCCATTCGTTGAACGCGGCGAGGGGGCTTATCTCTGGGACGCGGACGGCAACCGATACATCGACTACTTCGGGTCGTGGGGGCCGATGATTCTGGGCCATGCTTTTCCGCCTGCCGTGGAGGCAATTCGAGAGGCGGCGGGGCGCAGCGCGAGCTTTGGGGCTTCGACGGCCTCGGAGGCCGATCTGGCCGAACTGGTGGTGCGGGCGTTTCCTTCGATCGACAAGCTGCGTTTTGTCAGCTCCGGGACGGAGGCCACGATGTCGGCGATTCGGCTGGCGCGCGCCTTTACGGCGCGTAAATTTGTGGTGAAGTTCGAGGGCTGCTATCACGGCCACTCGGACGGTCTGCTGGTGAAGGCGGGGTCCGGGGTTGCGACCTTTGGCATTCCCGGGTCTGCCGGCGTTCCGGACGAGATTGCGCACCTCACACTCGCACTGCCCTACAACGATGCGCAGGCTGTGGAAGACGCGTTTGCGGCGCATCGGCATGAGATTGCTTGCGTCATCGTGGAGCCGGTGGTGGGCAATGCGGGGTGCATTCCGCCTGCGCCGGGATATCTGAAAGCCTTGCGCGAGATTACCAATCGCGAGGGCGCGCTGCTGATTTTTGACGAGGTGATGACGGGCTTTCGCGTCGCTGTGGGCGGGGCGCAGGAGCTGTATGGCATTACGCCTGACCTGACGACGCTGGGCAAGATTCTTGGCGGCGGTTTGCCTTGCGCAGCCTTTGGCGGGCGGGAGGACATTATGGACCTGCTGGCCCCACTCGGACCGGTGTATCAGGCGGGGACGTTGAGTGGCAATCCCCTGGCGATGGCTGCGGGAATCGCAACTGTTGGGCATCTGCTTGACCATAGGAACGAGGTTTTTCCGCTGCTTGAGTCGTTGAGCAACTCTGTTGTGAGCGGGATTGCGGCGGAGGCGGCTCGGGCAGGAGTTCCGATGGTGACGAATCGCGTGGGGGCGATGTTCACGTGGTTCTTTACTTCGACTCCGGTTACGGATTACGGCAGCGCGGCCAAGTCCGACGTTGCGGCGTTTGCTCGGTTTCACCGCGGGATGCTGGAGCAGGGAGTGTGGCTTCCCTGCTCGCAGTTTGAGGCCGCTTTTCTCGGCACGGCACACACGATGGAGGATGTTCGTCAGACGGTGGAGAAGGCGAAGATTGCGCTTCGCTCCATTTCAGAGAGCGAGCCGGGAATGTAATGCGCCGGGCTCTTATCGACACAAATGGAAGAGGCGGTCAGGAAGCCGCCTTTTCTGTTTATAGGGCTGAAGCCGGGTTCAGATGCTGACTGGTTCGCGATGCTGCGCGAGCTGACGCGCCACGGCAGGCAGTCCAAAGGCGAGGCCGGCGACGATTGCCGTTGACAGCAGATCATTGCGGTAAAAGGGCAGCCCGGCGGCGTAGGACAGTCCGAGTCCGGCGAGTCCGCGCGGATAGAGCTGCGGCATTGCGACCCAGGCGGCGAAGTTGGTGATGAGGAAAAACGAGGTGGGCGCAATCAGGATTCCGGCGCTTACCCGCATTACTGAGGTTTTTCTGGTAAGCAGGACCTGCCCGAGGACGATGACCGCAGCGTACCAGGCCCATGTGAGCAGGTAGGCGGAGAGATGAAACGGGTAGCTGTAGAAGAACACTGTGAGGTAGTAATCGGTCGCAATCAGCAGAGCCATCGGTGCCCATGCCTGACGCAAGGGGCGGCGCGCTCCGAAGTAGAGCAGTGAGCCGCCGACCGCCGTGAAGTTGAGCCACGCGGGATGGGGAAGGATGCGGCTGAGAACAGCCACGAGAATGAGCATTAAGGCAGCCATAGAATCCTCGGAGAGCGTCAAGATAACTTCTCTATTGTCAGGAAGGTAGGATGTTGGGTCAAGGGAAAGATTGATGATGTCAAAACTTGTTTTCGAATTCCGAATAATTGGCGCTCCAAGCGGGCATCTCAGTCCAATCTGCACGGTGCCGCTTCGGCAAAAGGGAGGGCACGCGCGATTCCATATTATTGATATTACAAAGCTTAGCTCGTGCCTAGAAACGAGAGCAAGCAGACAATGATATTTTTTCATGGATGTGATAGTAAGACACTCATATTTTATGCAACCTTTGTGCTATAGTTTTCATCAGATTGAATGCGGGCCAGTCCAGCGACTGGTCCAGATTTCTAAACTGGAGAGAAACCATGGCTATTACCCGTTGGGATCCATATCGTGAAGTTGCTACTTTGCAGAACCGTTTGAACTCGCTCTTTCAGGACTACAACCGCAATGAGGGCGGGACGGATCCCGTTTCGGCGGCGTCGTTCGTTCCTCCTGTGGACATTTATGAGGACGAACACCAAATTGTGTTAAAGCTCGAAGTACCGGGCATGAAACAGGAAGACCTCGACATTCAACTCGAAAACAACATCCTGACCGTTCGCGGCGAGCGCAAGTTCGAGAAGGAAGAGAAAGAAGAGAACTTCCATCGTATTGAGCGCCGGTATGGCAGCTTCTATCGCGCCTTCACAATTCCGAACACTGTAAACCCAGAAAGCGTGAAAGCGGATTATGATGCTGGCGTGCTCCGTATTCAGCTGGAAAAACGCGCGGAAGCGAAGCCGAAGCAGATCAAGGTGCAGGTTGGCAACGCGCCGAAGCAGGTGGAGAGCGTCTCGGCTAAACCGGTTGAGCAAAAAACAGCGGCGTAAGGGCTGGCTGTCCAGGCAAACGCGCCTGTCCGGCGCAGTACGCTTTGCGTACTTGACATCGGGAGGAGATTGGCGAAAAAGGCAATGGGCCTCGATTGCCAACCTCCTCTTTTTTTTTGAAAATCTTTAGTAGGAACACATATGGCTATTCGTTGGGAAAAATTCACCGTGAAATCGCAGGAGGCGGTGCAGGCTGCCAGCCAGCTTGCGGCGGAGCACGGGAATCCGGAGATCCTGCCGCTACACTTACTGGCCGCGTTGGTCGAGGATAAGGAGGGCATTATTGTGCCTGTCCTCGAGAAGGTGGGCGTGCCGGCGGCGCAGTTGCGCGACAGGGTTCAGGACGCGTTGGGCAAGCTGCCCAAAGTAAGCGGCGGGGCGGCACAGCCGAATTCTTCGGCGGCGCTGACCAAGGTGTTTGAACAGGCGTTCAAAGAGGCGGGCAACTTCAAGGATGAGTACGTCTCGACGGAACATCTGTTGCTGGCGCTAGCGGATGCAAAGAATGACGGCGCGCAGTTGCTGCTGGCCTCGTTCGGCGCGACGCATGATGCGATCTTGAAAAGTCTGACGACGGTGCGCGGGACGCAGCGCGTGACGGACCAGAATCCTGAGGCGAAGTACCAGGCTTTGGAGAAGTATGCCAAGGACCTGACGGAGCTGGCGCGACGCGGCAAGCTCGATCCGGTGATCGGGCGCGATGAAGAGATTCGGCGCGTGATTCAGGTGCTTTCGCGGCGGACGAAGAACAATCCGGTGCTAATTGGCGAGCCGGGCGTGGGCAAGACGGCGATTGTGGAAGGGCTGGCGCGGCGCATTGTGCATGGCGATGTGCCGGAGATTCTGCGCGACAAGCGGGTGATCTCGCTGGACCTGGGCTCGATGTTGGCGGGGGCGAAGTATCGCGGCGAGTTTGAGGATCGGCTGAAGGCGATTCTGAAAGAGATTGAGGACTCGAACGGGCAGATCGTTCTGTTCATCGATGAGCTGCACACGCTGGTGGGCGCGGGCGCCGCGGAGGGCGCGATTGATGCCTCGAACATGCTGAAGCCGGCTCTGGCGCGGGGTGAGCTGCGGGCTATCGGCGCAACTACGCTGAATGAGTATCGCAAATACATTGAAAAAGACGCGGCGCTGGAGCGGCGTTTCCAGATTGTCTATGTGGGCGAACCGAATGTCGAGGACACGATTGCGATTCTGCGCGGGTTGAAGGAGCGGTACGAGTCGCACCACAAGGTTCGCATCAAGGACTCGGCGATTGTGGCAGCGGCTACGCTTTCTCATCGTTATATTTCGGACCGCTTTCTGCCGGACAAGGCGATTGACCTGGTTGACGAGGCGGCGGCTTCGCTGGCCATTCAGATTGGGTCGGTTCCGACGGAGATTGACCAGATTGAGCGCGAGGCAACTTCGCTGGAGATTGAAAAGGCCGCGCTGAAGCGCGAGACGGACAAGAATTCCAAAGAGCGCCGCGAGCAAGTCGAGCGCGAACTGGCTGCGCTCCAGGAGCAGGCGACGGGGCTGCGTGCACGCTGGCAGAAGGAGCGCGAGGCGATCACGCGATTGAGCGAGGTGAAGAAGCAGGTTGAGGCTCTGAAGTTCGAGGCAGACGAGGAGACGCGGCGCGGGAATCTGGAGCGTGCGGCGCAGATTCAATATGGCGAATTGCCTCGTCTTGAAGCTGAGCTGAAGAAGCTGTCTGCTTCGCAGGATGCCGTCTCTGGTCCGCGCATGTTGAAGGAGGAAGTGGACGAAGAGGATGTTGCGCGGATCGTGAGTAAGTGGACGGGTATTCCGGTTTCGAAGATGCTCGAAGGCGAAGTGAATAAGCTGGTTGCGATGGAGAAGCGTCTAGGCGAGCGGGTGATTGGGCAGGACGAGGCGCTGAAGACGGTTGCGAATGCGATTCGGCGTTCGCGCGCGGGGCTGAGTGACCCGAAGCGGCCGATTGGTTCGTTTATTTTCCTCGGGCCGACGGGCGTGGGCAAGACGGAGACGGCGCGGGCGCTGGCAGAATTTCTCTTCGACGACGAGCAGGCGATGATCCGCATCGATATGTCGGAGTACATGGAGAAGCATGCGGTGGCGAGGCTGATTGGCGCGCCTCCGGGCTATGTGGGCTTTGACGAAGGCGGGCAGCTTACGGAGGCGGTGCGTCGTCGGCCTTACTCGGTTGTGCTGTTTGACGAGATTGAGAAGGCGCATCCGGATGTCTTTAACGTGCTGCTGCAGGTCCTGGATGACGGGCGGCTGACCGACTCGAAGGGGCGCACGGTGGACTTCAAGAACACTGTGCTGATTATGACCTCGAATTTGGGGTCGCAGGCGCTGCAGGGCGAATCGCTCACAACGGAAGCGGCATTCGACCGCGCGCGCGAGCAGGTGATGGACGTGCTGAAGCAGAGCTTTCGCCCGGAGTTTCTGAACCGTGTGGACGATATTGTGATTTTCCGTCCGCTGGGCGAAGAACAGCTGGCGCACATTGTTGATCTGCGGCTGAAGGACCTGGAACGGTTGCTGACGGATCGCGGCATCACGATTGAGTTGACAGACGATGCGCGGCATCAGCTGCTGATGACCGGCTACGACCGCGCTTACGGGGCGCGTCCGCTGAAACGGGCGATTCAGCGGCTGATTCAGGATCCCCTGGCGATCAAGATTCTTGATGGCGAGGTCCTCCACGGGGATCACGTCAAGATCGAGGCGGATCCGCTGCACAATCAACTGAGGTTCGAGGTTGCGGAGCGATCAGTGCAGGCCTGAACGCTTCGCGTCAACCAACTGGAAACAGAAAAGAGCCTCATGGAATCATGTGAGGCTCTCTTTCTTATGCGCCATTAGAGCGTGATTACTACCTTACCTACCTGGGCGTTCGACTCCAGATACTGGTAGGCTTCGACGCATTGCGCAAAGGGGAAGGTTTTGGCGATCTTCGGCTGGAAGCGTCCATCGGCGAGGCGGTCGTAGACGTACTTTTTAGCGGTATTGATGGTTTCGGGGATCGCTGTAATTTCATGGAGCGTATAGCCTCGCAGTGTCAGGCCTTTGGGCAATGCGATCCCTAGCGGGAATGGCGTGGGCTGCAGTGAGAGGCCCCCGTACTCGAAAATGATGCCTTCATGGGCGGCGGCGACGGCAAGTTTTTCTACAAACGGACCGGCGACAGGATCGAAGATAAGCCTTGCGCCTTTGCCCCCGGTGATTTCCTTGACGCGCGCTACGAGGTCTTCTTCTTCGGTTGCGATCACGTGATCGGCTCCGAGAGACGATAGTTCCTCGCTCTTCTTTGAGGTTCTTGTGGTTGCTATGGCGACGGCCCGTGCGTCTTTCACAATCTGGATGGCAGCGAGCCCGACGCTGCTGGATGCTGCGGGGATTATTACGAAGTCATCCTTCGCGAGTTTTCCGAAGTGAACCAGCGCACCCCACGCGGTAGTGTATTGCATCCAGATGGCAGCGGCTTCTACGACAGAGAGTTTTTCGGGATATTCGCCAAGGGAAGAGACGGGAACGATGGCTTCTTCGGCGAGGACGCCATATTTGTTCTGCGAATAACCCGGAACGGTGGCTACGTTTTTACCGATCCAGCTCCTGTCTACGCCGGGTCCGACGGATTCGACTACTCCAGCGGCCTCATAACCGATGCGTGAAGGCAATTCAGGCCTCTCGAAGTAGTGGCCGCGGATATAGAGAGCTTCGGCGCGATTCAGGCCGACGCCTTTGACGCGCAACTTTACTTCGCCGGTGCCGGGCTCGCGCGCAGGCAGGTCTTCGATTTTGAGGTTTTCCGGTCCACCGATGGTGTGAAAGCGAACAGCTTTAGGCATGAAGATCTCCTGCTCCTTGGATGGAACGGGATTGGAAAAGGGTTCCGGCTTAAACCCACTCTCCCTGACGCATGAGCGGTTCAGCTTCGCCTTCTGCTGTGATTCCATCCACGTCCATTTTTCCGGAGCCGATCATCCAGTCGACGTGGATGAGACTGTCATTGGCCCCAAGTTTGGAAAGTTGTTCTGGGGTGAGCTTGTCTCCGTCTTTGAGGCAGGTGCTGTAGGCCTGTCCTAACGCGATGTGGGAAGCGGCGTTTTCGTCGAACAGAGTGTTGTTGAAGAGCAGTCCGCTGTGAGCGATTGGCGAGGAGTGGGGCACGAGTGCGACTTCGCCGAGGCGGCGCGCGCCGTCGTCTGTTTCGATCATGCGGTTCAGAACTTCTTCGCCTCTGGACGCTTTGGCTTCGACGACGCGGCCGTTCTCGAAACGTACGCGGATGCCTTCGATCATGGTTCCCTGATGGGAGAGCGGCTTGGTGCTGATGACGTGGCCTTCGGTGCGGTCTTTGTGCGGCGTGGTGAACACCTCTTCCGTGGGCATGTTAGGGATGCAGTATTGTCCGTTGCCGGCGGTAGTGCCTCCGCCGAGCCAGAGGTGGTCGTCAGCGAGGCCTACACGCAAATCTGTTCCGGGAGCCTTGAAGTGCAGCGCGGAGTAGCGCTTCTCGTTCATTCGAGCGGAGCGCCGGTGGAGATCGGCGTCGTGTTCTTTCCACGCAGAGACGGGGTCGGCGAGATCGGCGCGCGAAGCGGTGAAGATGGCATTCCACAGTTTTTCCAGAGCCTGGTCGGCTGGCAGGTCTGGAAAGACGGTCGCGGCCCAGGCGGGTGTGGCTGCCGCAACGATGGTCCAGTTGATGTCATGGCGGGTGATGAGTTCGAGCGCGGGTCGGTAGGCTTTGGAGACGGCGCGGTTGGCACGACCTACCTTTTCAGGATCCTGCTGCGAGAGCAGAGCGGGATTGCCTCCGGCGATGGCGAGGCGCGCGGCTCCGCTCTTGAAGGCGGCGGCCATGCCGTCGTAGAGCCATGAGGCGGCCTGGTCGAAGCCCTCGTTTTCGCCGTACTGGTAGCGCAGCAGGGTTGATTCTTCGTCGGTAAGCAGCGTGGTGACCAGCGACGCTCCGGCCTTATAGGCGTGTTCAGTAATGCGGCGTACGAGCGGAAGGGTGTCGAGCGTGGCGGTCATTACCAGTTCCTGCCCGCGACGCAGGCCGAGACCTACACGGATGGCGACTTCGGCGAGGCGGTCGAGTTTTTGTTCGTGCGTGAGGGCAGTGGCAGCTTCGAGGATTGATGTGGACATATCTCTCTTAGTTTAGTCCCGGCGAGCGCGGATTTGAGCCTCCCATCCTTCGCGAAAATGCCGCGCTAAGGATGGGGTACCCGGGTTCTTTTTTGCCCCTTTTTATGCCCCCTTGGCGATCAGACCGGAGCGACGTATCCACTGGCCGTTGTGCTTTTCGAGATAAACCCACTGGCCGACGGCGCAGAGGTTGGCACACCAGTCGTTCACGTAGACGAGTGCCGCCGTTTGAGCGCTGTTGAAGAAGACGGCGCTGAAGAAGGCGACGCCTGTGCCCGCAGGGCTGGAGCGGCGGAGGTCGCTGACCTGCTGACCATTTAGCAGATCATAGGAGCGGTTCATGTGAAAGTCCGGGGCTTCGAGACGGAAGCGCTGGTCTTTGCGGGCCTGATAGTCCTGAAGGGCTTCGTTGAAGGCTTTGACGTTGTCGGGCGGCGCTTTGAGCTGACCGTCGGGCGGAATGGCGGGGTTCATGTCGCCGATGTTGACGGTAGTGCCGGCGATGGCCCAGTGCTTGACCTGAGTGGGCGAAATCGTGTCCGACGGCGCGCCCGGGAGCAGCAGGGAGTAGATGGCGTAGGAGTCGGCTGCGCGATCGGGCGGAATGCCAGCGAGGCCGCTACTCTCCTTCTTCTCCGTGATCAAAGAACAGTGCAGCACGAGGGGTTTGTGGATCGCTTCCTGGAGGGTTCCGTCAAAAGAGTCGCAGTTCAGAATATTATCGGGGCCGGTGTGGCGGGCTGAATAGACATTGACGTTGAGCATGACGGCGCCGTGAACGTCAGAAAGGCGGTCCCGGCGGAATGGTGCGCCGGATACATGCACGGTCTGCGATCTTGCCGGGACTTCCTCTGATTCCTGCCCGAGATCGATCTGGCCGACCGGGTTGGTACGCCGCGCCGCGCCGGCGGCCGGGTCTCCTGACCAGGTGGCCGCGACGATGATTCCTTCAGAGAGCGCGGTGAGCTTTGACGCTGCTTTTTGCGAGAGCACTATCTGGACATTGAAGGAAGCTGTGCCACCGAACGACTGGGCCGAAGTGCCGGGAAAAGGGAGCGTGATGCAGCCGGCCATGACTAAAAGAGGCCCGCCGAGACGGTTGAAAGCAGCGTGAAACGGCATAGCGATTCCCCCGCACACTTATTGACTGCATCGACGCAGGCCCGGACTGGATCGCTCAGTGGCCGCTGGACGTTCCGGATGCCAGTTCCCACGGGGCGAGCCCTTTTGCCGGAGCATCTGTATCCCGGCCCTTGACGCGGTCGTACATATACTCGTCGCTGACAGATCCCAGAGATTCGTTATAGAGACTGATTTCGCCTGTTATTTCGTCTAATTCTTCAGCGAAACGGTGTTCGGCTTTGAGGCGGTCGGCAGTGGCGGCTACCTCCAGGCGACTGGTTTTGAAGAACTTCTGGAAGCCGCGGTCGAGCAGGATGGCTATTTCGCCCCCGAGCAGCACTCCGGGCTTGTGGACGAGCACGACGCCGTTGCCGGTCGAGGCGCGGCCGAGCAGGGCGGCGCAGTCGTACTTGGTGACCATGACGAGATTTGCAGCCGGGGCATTTGCGACCCCGGCAACCTCGCGAACATCAAACTCATGAGTGCGTAACTGGCTGAGGACTTCGTCGAAGCTGCGGGGTTTAATTTTCTTTGACATAACGGCAATTTGCCTCAAAAGATTTTGATGTTCAGGCTCTAAAAGTTACACTAAAGACTGGCGCTCCAGGTTACTTTCACTGTCGCATAACAGACGCATCACTGCAACGCATGGCTACGCTAACCAATTCGATGACCAATTCGCTTGGCACGACCCTTCTGGACCGCATCGGCAACACGCCGCTGATTCGGCTCGAGAGGATTACTGCCCTTTTGCCGGGCATTCAGATTCTGGGCAAGGCGGAGTGGGTCAATCCGGGCGGATCGGTAAAGGATAGGGCGGCCTCAGGCATTGTGGCTGACGCGCAGCAGCGTGGGCTGTTGGGACCGGGTAAGCATGGCGGCAAACATCTTTTAGACGCGACGAGCGGCAACACCGGCATTGCTTACGCCATGCTGGGCGCGGCGATGGGCTTTCCGGTAACGCTCTGCGTGCCGTCCAATGTCTCATTGGAACGGAAGCGGATTCTAGCCGCTTACGGCGCAAACGTGGTGTGGACCGACCCAGCCGATGGCTCGGATGGCGCGATTTGCAAGGCACGCGCGATGGCCGCGGGAGATCCGGAGAAATACTTTTATGCGGACCAGTACGGCAATGACGCCAACTGGCGGGCGCATTATCTGGGGACGGCGAATGAGATCTGGGAGCAAACGGACGGGCAAATTACGCACTTCGTCGCCGGGCTGGGCACGAGCGGTACGTTTGTGGGAGCGACGCGGCGGCTGAAGGAGCTGAATCCGGCGATCCAGTGCGTTTCGATGCAGCCTGATTCTCCCTTCAACGGGCTTGAGGGTTTGAAGCACATGGCTACGGCCATTGTGCCTCCGATTTACGATGCGGCGCTGGCGGATCGTAATATAGAGATGGGGACGGAGGCCGCTTACGAGATGGCTAAGCGGCTGGGACTGACGGAGGGTCTGTTGGTGGGCGTTTCTTCCGCAGCCGCCGTTGCGACCTGCATGCAGATTGCCGAAGAAGAGGCGGCGCAGGGAAAAGAAGCCGTGATTGTGACGATTCTGTGCGACTCAGCGGACAAGTATTTGAGCGAGCGTTTTTGGGAGGAGTAAGCGAAGCGATGCTGAAGCTGAATGAGCAGGTTTACGACGCAATTCGACGCCATGGGGAAGAGACGTATCCCTATGAGTGTTGCGGCGTGCTGCTCGGACGCTCCACTGACGGCGCCAATGAGGTCGAGGATGCGGTGCGCGCAGGCAACATTCGCACCGACTCGGCGCACAACCGCTACCAGATCGCTCCGCAGGAGTTGGTGAGGATTCAGCGGCTGGGGCGCGATCGCGGACTGGATATTGTGGGCTTCTACCACTCGCACCCGGATCATCCGGCGCAATGGTCGAAGACGGATTTTGCCGAGGCGCACTGGCTCGGCTGCTCCTATGTAATTACGGCGGTTGAAGAGGGCGTTGCGCAGGCAACGAACTCGTTTCTGCTGACCGGAAGCGGCGAAGACGATAAGGCTTTTGAAGACGAGGCGGTGGAAGTGGCCGCGCTCGCAGCCGAACGATGTTGAGCGTGGGCCTTCCCACCCTTTGATCAGGCGCGGCCTGATTCCTCAACCTGTCTCCCTAAGCCGATAAGGACAATTTTCGATGAAGATCCATATTCCCACTCCATTGCGCGTTTACTCCGGTAAGCAGGATACGGTCAGTGTGCACGCAACCACCGTAGGCGAGGCGCTGAACGCGCTGACTGCAAAGCATCCCGATTTGAAGAAGCACCTGTATTCGGATGAAGGTAAGCTGCGCTCTTTTGTGAATGTCTACCTGAACGACGAAGATATTCGCTACCTGCCTGAAAAAGACGCAACAAAGGTAGGCGAGAAGGACGCGCTCTCCATAATTCCCTCGATAGCCGGCGGGTGTTAGCCACACGGGTGGATGCGCTTCGCGCCGTTCTGGTGCTGACCTTTTGGGACCTCCTTTCGGTCGGGGACTGGCCGTCCAGGCTCACGCGCTTCGCGCAAAACTTCTAAAATTGAATTTCATATGGAAAACGAAAAACTTTATGGCGACGACAGTGGAACATCCGGCGGCTTTGCCGGGCTTGAGCAATAACGAAATTGCGCGCTACTCGCGCCACCTGCTGCTGCCGGAAGTGGGCATGGAGGGGCAGCAGAAGCTGAAGGCTGCGAGGGTCCTGTGCGTGGGCACAGGTGGATTGGGCGCGCCCCTTGCCTTCTATCTTGCCGCTGCCGGAATCGGCACGCTGGGGTTGGTCGATTTCGACGTGGTCGACGAGAGTAATCTGCAACGGCAGATTATTCACTCGACTGCTGATGTGGGACGGCCGAAGATCGACTCCGCCGCCGACAAGCTGCAGGCGCTGAACCCGCACATGAAGATTGTGAAGCACGAGACCATGCTCACCAGCCAGAACGCGCTCGAGATTATCAAGGATTACGACATTGTCGCGGATGGCACGGACAATTTTCCCACGCGTTATCTGGTGAATGATGCCTGCGTGTTGAGCGGTCATAAGCCGAACGCTTATGCTTCGATCTACCGGTTCGAGGGTCAGGCCAGCGTTTTTGCTACCGAAGATGGGCCTTGCTACCGCTGCCTTTATCCTGAGCCTCCGCCGCCGGGATTGGTTCCCTCGTGCGCTGAGGGCGGCGTGCTCGGCATCCTTCCGGGGCTGCTGGGCGTGATTCAGGCGACGGAGGTGATCAAGCTGATCCTCGGCAGAGGCGAGTCGTTGATCGGACGGTTGCTGCTGGTCGATTCGCTGGCCATGCGTTTCCGCGAGCTGAAGCTGCGAAAGAATCCTGACTGCCCGGTGTGCGGAAAGAATCCAACATTGACGAAACTTATCGACTACCAGCAGTTCTGCGGAATTGCTCCCGAACCAAAGGCGGACTCGGTGAACGGAACACCTGTGCAGAACGGCATTCCGCAAGTTACCGCTGTTGAGTTGAAGAAGCGGCTCGATAACAACGACGATATTCTTGTGCTCGATGTCCGTGAACCGCACGAATATCAGATTGCCAACCTGGGTGCGAAGCTTATCCCGCTGGGCGATTTGCCGGCGCGCGCGGGCGAGTTGGATAAAGACCGCGAGACTATTGTCCACTGCAAGTCGGGCGGGCGCAGCCAGAAGGCCGCGGAGTTTCTGGCTCAGAACGGCTTTAAGAAGGTCTGGAATCTGGCGGGCGGGATTACCGGCTGGTCGAATGACGTGGATCCGACAGTGCCTAAGTATTGAATTCCCCGTTAGTCAGGGCTAGGCGACGCATTGTGCGTCGCCTTTTTGTTTTGAGCGTAAGGCTCGCTGCACCAGCGCGCAATAGATCGCAAATGCAACTGCGGATACCAGCGCCGCAAGTATGCAATACCACTTAACCTGGCTGCGATGTCCAGTCAGGTTAAGATGCTGGCTAACGCCAAGAAATGAATAGCCGATCTTCTGCCCTAAACCACTCTGGATTGCGGGGCGCTCACCGTTCCTACGCTTAAGAGAACTTGCTTACTTTATCGTCAGCGTCACATTCAGCGTGTGGCTGGTTACGGTGGCTCCGTTGCTGGAGTAGGCGGCTATCGTGACGTTGTAGGTGCCCGCGGCTACTCCGGGATTGGCTTCGGGGGGATGGTTCAGATAGTCATACCGCTGCGAGCAGGCGCTGAGTCCGAGCGCGCTGGCCGCGAGCAGGGCCGCAAAGCCCAGTATGCTGAGCGCGTTTATTCCGGAGCGTTTGCGCAGGGCGCCGATTCCGGCGAGCGCCAGCAGGCCGGGCAGCACGATCGCATAGGCGGTGCGCGACCCGCTTGCGGGCCATGCCAGGCTGGCACCTGAGGCTGCCTGTGTGGTGATCTGCAGCGAGCTGGTAACGGCGTTACCGCTGAGCGGAGTCAGGGTGGTCGGGCTGAAGGTGCATTTCGTGGCGGCCGGGTTTCCGGAGCAGGAGAGGGTGACCATCTCCGTGAAGCCATTGATCGGAGTAATGGTGAGAACGATGGTTCCGTAGGACCCAGGGCTGAGGCTGAGGGACGTGGGATTGGCGGTCACCGTGAAGTCGGGCAGCGTGCTGGTTGCGTCGCTTGTCGCCTGCGCCTGGGCCGTTGAAGCGCCGAAGTTCTCGCTGCCGCTGTAAACAGCATCGATGCGTCCGGCGAGCTGGTTGTCGAGCGTGAGCGTGGCCTCGCCGTTCTTGACGAAGGCCGAGCCGAGCGAGCCTTGAGCGTTTTCAAGGCTTACTACGCCGTCGGTAGCGGGGTTTCCGGCAATGTCGCCGACCTTTGCGGTGAAGGTGACGCCGTGATCGCCGTTGGCAGCGGTAAGCTGCGTGTGCGTCGCAACCTGTGCCTGTGCGATGCCCAAAATACCTAAGACGAAGGCCAGGCCCGCGATCCTGCTTAGGGTTGGCCTGCTGATGCCGTGCCGCAACAACTGCAAATTCATTCTTCGGATTCTCTGCTCTCTCAAAAGGAAGCGGTATGCCGCCAAGTCCTCATTGTATCTGGAGAAGGCAAAATGCTCTACGATGACAGGTTGCGACTTTTTGATTGTGAGGCATGTTTTATGACTTCAGAGCTTTCCGAGCGTCCCCAATTGCAACATCTTACCGCGCAACTGAACGACCTGAAGGCACGCGGAACCTATTTCCGGCTGCGCGTGCTGGACGATGTTCAGGCTCCGGTATGCACGTATGACGGCAAACGAGTCATTAATCTGGCGTCGAACAATTATCTGGGGCTGACGGCGCACCCCAAGCTACGCGAAGCGGCGATTCAGGCGACGAAAGAATACGGCGTGGGATCAGGCGCGGTGCGAACCATTGCCGGAACCATGAAGATCCATATGGATCTGGAGGAAAAGATCGCGCGCTTCAAAAATGTCGAGGCCTGCGTGGTCTTCCAGAGCGGCTTTGCGGCGAATGCCGGAACGGTGTCGGCAATTTTATGCAAGGAAGACTTCATCGTCTCGGACGAGCTGAACCACGCCAGCATTATTGACGGCGCGCGGCTCTCGCGGGCGAAGATCAAGGTGTTTCGACATAAAGACGTCGCGCACGCGGAAGAGCAGCTCAGGGAAGTTGCGGGCGAGCCGGGCCGGAAGCTGCTGATTACGGATGGCGTGTTCTCAATGGACGGCGACATCGGGCCGGTGGACAAGCTGTGCGATCTGGCCGATAAATACGGCGCGATCATGATGGTGGATGACGCGCACGCTTCGGGAGTACTGGGGCGCAACGGGCGCGGGTCTGTCGATCATTTCCACTGCCACGGCCGCGTAGATGTGCAGGTGGGCACGCTGTCAAAGGCGATCGGGTCCCTGGGAGGCTACGTCTGCGGGTCGCGCGACCTGATTGACTTTCTTTACCACCGGGCGCGTCCGTTTCTGTTTTCGACTTCGCACCCGCCTTCGGTGTCGGCGACCTGCATTGCGGCGTTTGACCTGCTGGAAAGCGAGCCGGAACGCATTGAGCGGTTGTGGGACAACACGCGCTACTTCAAGGGCGAGCTGGGACGGCTGGGCTTCGACATAGGCGGCGTAACGACCCCGGCAAGCGAGACGCCGATTACTCCGATCATTATTGGGGACGGGCGTTTGACGATGGATTTTTCCCGCGCCCTTTTTGATGCGGGTCTGATGGCGACGGGGATTGCCTTCCCTACGGTTCCGGAGGGGAAGGCGCGCATTCGCACGATCATGACCAGCGAGCATACGCGCGCGGAACTGGACGAGGCGCTGGAGATTCTGGACCGGGTGAGCAGGAAGCTTGGGGTTCGGAGTTAGCTTCGCATCGTAAGTTTCTGAGTCATCTGGTAGGTGTAGCGGATGCGGTGGATTACGGTGATGGTCGAGAGGACGGCAAGCAGCCACAGTACGGGCGCCATGACCCCCCAGCGGTTGAACAGAGCTCCGAGGATGATGAGAACGATGCGCTCGGGGCGCTCCATAAAACCGACTTTGCACTTGCCGATGAGGGCTTCGGCGCGGGCGCGCGTGTAGCTGACCATCAGCGACGTGACCATGACGAATGCAGCGAGAAAGACGTAAAAGAGGCGATTGCCGCGGGCGTAAAAGACGAGCAGCCCGAAGAAAAGCACTACGTCGGAGTAGCGGTCAATGACCGAATCGAAGAAGGCTCCGAAGACTGTGACCTGATCGGTCTGGCGGGCGACGCGCCCATCGACCATGTCAAAGATTCCGGCTCCGATGATGACCAGCCCGGCGTAAAGGAACATGCGGACGTAGTTGTGCTCGTTGCCGAAACCGAAGAGGACGGCGGCTCCGGTATTGATGAGAAGCCCGATAAAGGTTAAGACGTTTGGGGAGATGCGGGTAAGCGCAAGGCCATTGACGATGGCTTGGAGAATGACTCCGCAGGCTTCGCCGAAGGCGCTGGTCCAGGTCTTACTCATCGGGTCTTACTCATCGGGTTTTGCTCACTGGCTCTTGCACATTGGGCCGTCGTGATGACGCTATTCTTCCGCGTCGTCATGGATGGTGGTTAACTTCAGCACTTCCAGCTCGCGCTTGCCGTTCGGAGTGACGACGACGGCCATGTCTCCCACCTGCTTGCCGATGAGGCTGCGGCCGATGGGAGAGGTGGTGGAGATGAGTCCTTTGTTCACGTCGGACTCTTCGCTGGTGACGAGCTTGTACTCGATTTTTTCGTCCTTCGAGACGTCAAAGACCATGACAGTTGAGCCGAAAGCAATGCGGTCCTTGGGGATATTCGCAAGATTGACGAGCGAGAGCTCGGCCATACGCTTTTTCAGCTGGCCGAGACGGGCGTTAACGAATTCCTGACGCTGCTTGGCCATGTGGTACTCGGCATTCTCGCTGAGATCACCCATGGCTACAGCTTTTTTGATCTCAATCGGGAGCTCATGGGTAAGTTCGTGCTCAAGCTGGCGAATTTCTTCCTGAAGCTGCCTTTTGATGTGTTCGGGCATTGATTGATCCGTCGGGCGGCTGTTGAATTGGGCCGCCGGGCTTCGGCTTCGGCCGGGTTTACCGCAAGAAATGATTATAGCTGGTGAAGGGGTCGGCGAAGAGGCGGCTAGGTAAAAAGCAGTCGGCTGACAAGCGGTTAGCGTGAGTTACGGGCTTGGGCAGGGCCTGCCTTTTGGTTTATGCTGTCCGGTTCTTAGCTGGCCGAATCACTCGCTAACCGGGGTTTAGCTTCCGGCACCCAGCTCAACACGTATCATCGTTGCCATGGAGGACTTGCCGCGACTTATGGGGCTCGATGTGGGCGACCGCCGCATTGGGGTTGCGGTCTCCGATGCGCTTGGCCTTACGGCACAACCGGTGCTGACGTTGGTTCGGTCCAATCGGAAGCAGGATGTTAAGTCTCTCCTGCGCCTGATTCGCAGGCACAATTGCTCGGCCATTGTTGTCGGGAACCCGCTCTACATGTCGGGCGACGTGAGTCCCCAGGCGGTTAAGGCTCAGGCGTTCGCGCAAATATTGCGGGAGGAGACGGGATTGCCTGTCCACCTGTGGGACGAGCGACTTACTACGACCGAAGCCCATCGTCACCTGCACGCCGCCGGGCGGCCGGGAAGCGAGCACAAGGCAGTCGTGGATCAGGTGGCGGCCGTGTTGATTCTTGAAAGCTATCTGGAGGCAAAGAAACGGGTGGCTGGTGAAGCGGGCATCTAAGAGGCGGTCCGCTAAATAGCGGACAGAAGGCGTGGTGACCACGCGGGGGACTTGTTTTTTGCTTTCGCTACTCCAGCTAGCCCCTTCGTACCTGTTTCCGTCCTCGCCAAAATACTCCGCATCATAAAATCGGTATGGGTAATCAAATCTGGGGGTTCGGGTTTTCTGGTGCGACGACTTATTTTTCTTTTATTTGTGGCTACGATTGCCGCAATTGCTTATTGCGTTTTGACTCCCTTTGGGCCATCCTCGGAGACGTTTGTCGAGGTTCCGCCGGGAACGCCGACGATGCAGATTGGCGCTCTCCTGAAACGGAGTGGGGTGATTCGCAGCGAAATTGCCTTCGAGGCCATACACCTGGTGAAGGCCGGCACCCTGAAAGCGGGTGAATACCGCTTTGACCATCTGGCCACGATGGCCGTGGTCTATGACCGGCTGCGGCGCGGCGATGTGTATACCCTGAGCGTGACGATTCCCGAAGGGTCGAACCTGTTCGATATTTCGAGGCGGGTGGAGGCAGCCGGACTGGGGACTAATGAGAAGTTCCTGGCTGAGGCGCGGACGAATGTGAAGCTGATTGCGGATTTCGATCCTCAGGCTTCCAGCCTGGAGGGGTACCTTTTTCCGGACACGTATCGCTTTGCGCGCAAAGCGACTCCTTTGCAGATGCAGGAGGCAATGGTGCGACGCTTCCGGGAGGAAGCGGCGGAACTGGGGTTACAAGGGAACCTCCATCACGTGGTGACGTTGGCCTCGCTGGTCGAGCGCGAGACGCCGATTGCGGCGGAGCGTCCGCTAGTGGCGAGCGTATTTGAGAACAGAATGGCGAAGGGAATGCCTTTGATGACCGACCCTTCAGTAATTTACGCTGCGCTCCTCGACGGGCGGTATCGCGGGACTATTTATGCATCGGATTTACAGGCGGATTCCCCTTACAACACCTATAAACATGCGGGGTTGCCGCCCGGGCCTATCTGCTCGCCGGGGGCCGCTTCACTGAAGGCGGCCATGCATCCCGCGCAAACAGATTATCTTTACTTTGTTGCAGCAAGCGCTAATCCTTCCGGAAAATCGCGCTTTTCTGCGACTTTGGAGGAGCACGCGCACGACGTGGCAGCGTACCGCAGATCGGTGCGCGAAGCAGGTTCGCAATAATGGAACGAGTGGATTCGCGATTTCGTATGACGATGAGTCGGCTGCATTGATGGGACGAGGTAGATTCAGCGCGCTGTTGTTGCTGTTGCTGCTGCCGTTCACTAATGGCTGCCTGGTGCATACGCGCCGAATCAAGCAAGCGAAGATGCCTTCGGTGGTGATGACGGCCACGGCGGAAGACCTGGTGAAGGCAATTAACGACGGCTGCGAGGCGATCCAGTCCCTGAGCGCCACAGTTGTCTTTCGGGGAACTGTGGGGGGCCCGAGAAACGGCAAGGAAAAGACCTACACCTCCTTCAACGGATACATTCTGCTGCGGAAGCCGGAGTCGCTCCGGGTAATCGGGCTGATTCCGGTGCTTCATACGCGCGCCTTCGACATGGCAAGCGACGGGAACACGTTCAAGCTGTGGATTCCCCATGACAACAAGGTGATTGAGGGGTCGAATACAGTCACGAAGGAATCTCCGAATGCGATGGAGAATTTTCGTCCGAACGTCTTCTCCGATTCATTGCTGATCAAGTGCATCCAGCCGGATGACCTGGTAACGTTGACCTCGGATAGCGACACAAGAATCGATCCCAAGACCAAACAGCTCGTGATTCAGCTGGACTATGATCTCTCGGTACTGCGACGCAAGCAAAACAGTCAGGAGCTGATTCCCGAGCGCGTGATTCACTTTAACCGGGTCGACCTCCGACCTTATGGGGAAGACATTTATGACGCCAAGGGAGCGATCCAGACGCAGGCAATCTACGGGCCGGATCAGACGTTTGGAGCGGTTAAATTTCCGGGAACGGTTACCATCAGGCGTCCGCTGGAGGAGTACCAGATTCTAATTACGATCCAGAAGCTGGTGGAGAACCTGAAACTCGCCGACGACCAGTTCCAGTTGAAAACTCCGGCGGGGGTTACTGTCCAGGAGTTGCACTAGAAGGGCTGGCTGTTGCTTCATTCTTACCCAATCAGAAACTGATCAAGACCGGCCCTCAGGGCGTGTTCGGCAATCGCGCGATTGATTTCCAGGGCGAGGGCCAGAGCTGCGCGGCCATCTTCGGCCGTGACCTGCGGCGTTTGCCGGGTGCGAACGGCTGCAAGGAACGATTCGATCTCCAGACGCAGCGGCTCGGCCTGCTGCACTTCGGGCTTATTGAGAGCAAGTCCGGCGGGCAATGCTGTTGCCGATGGCTTTGGGGCGGCCTTTGCGTTTACGTTGATCACGAGGATATCTTTTCGAGCGTAGTCGACGGAGATGTACTGGTGCGGCTGGAAGAAGCGCAGCTTGCGGACCTGCTCGGTGCTGACGCGACTGGCGGTGAAGTTGGCGACGCAGCCGGAATCGAATTCGAGACGGACGTTGGCGATGTCGGTTTTGTTCGACAGAATGGGTAGGCCGACAGCGTGAATCTGGCGGACCGGCGACTGGGCGAAGGTGAGGACGATATCGAGGTCGTGGATCATCAGATCGAGAACCACATCGACATCGAGGGCGCGCGGCGTGAATATGCTGAGGCGGTGCGCCTCAAAGAACATGGGACGGTTGAGCAGGGGCTGGACGGCGAGGATGGCCGGATTGAACCGTTCCAAATGACCTGTCTGAATGATGCGGCCATGATGCTGCGCGATGGCGATCAGGTCATCGGCTTCCGCCGTTGTGGCGGCGATGGGTTTTTCAATCAGCAGATCGACGCCGGCGCGCAGCAGCGGAGCTGCGGCGGCATGATGCGACGAGGTTGGCACGCATATGGACGCAGCATCAACACGAACTTCCTTCCGGTCGCGGGCTGCGAGCGCTTCGTCTATCGAGGAATAGACGGGCACGCCCCACTTTTCGTGCAGGGACGCGGAACGGGATGAATCCGACTCGAGGATAGCGGCGAGCGTGATGGCTTCCCCGCCCTGCTCCAGTTCGCGATAGACGCGGAGATGATTGCGTCCGAAGGCTCCCGCGCCGCAGACGGCTACGTGCACAGGGGATGGGTTACTTGCCATCACCGGAAATTGTTTTGAGACAGCGCGCGTACAGCTCGAGCAAGAGATCGATGTGTTCGTCGGGCTTGGGTGCGGACGGAGCGGTGAATCCGGTTGACGGCGCGGTGGTGCGTCCTGCGCCGGTGGTGGCGGCGACAAATTTTAAGAGATCGAGGGCGATGTCCTCGTTACGGCGCGCGCAGACAGGGGAGTTTTGGGACTGTTCCATGAAGGTCCTCCGAGAGCGATGCTATCAAAATTTCCACTCGCCTTCAGCGGTTGACGACTGTGCAACTGAGAATTGCAGCTACTTACCGGTATAGATGTTCGCGATTTTTTTCGGACTGTAATGAATTTCTGAGAAGACGGCTGACGAGCCTGAACCTGCCGGGGATTGCGACTCAAAGCCGATACGGACATCGCTTTTCGTGTCGAGGCTGAAGGTGCGCAGGATGTGCTAGGTTTTGCCGTCTTCAGAAGAGTAAAAGACATAGGCTTGTCCGCTCTTTGCCACTTGCAGATAAACGGCGCTGCCTGTGACTGCGATCGAGTTGCAATCGTCGGAAAGACCTCTGGTTACGACCGTGACCATAGTGGGCTTTCCCTGCGGAGAAAGTTCCAGCGAGAGCTTGGCCCAGTGATGATCGTCGGCCCAGAGCATGATGGCTCCGGCATCCCACTTGATCTTCAGGCTTGCTTTAACGTGGGCGCTGAGGACGAAGTTGGCGCCAGGCTGGAACAGCAATATGGGCGCGGTGTTGGCAACGGTTCCATCAAACGGATCGACAAACCAGTCGGTTTTCGGCCCGGAAGTGATAGCGAGGTTACGCCGTTGTTCGATGTGCCAGGTCACCGGCGCATTCTGCCACGACAAGCCGCCGGGCAAGCCGGCAAATGCTGAAACCTGTTGCGCGGAGGCGCCGCAGGAAACGCTCAGGAGAGCGAGCGAACCCCAAACAGCAAATCGCACAACGTCTCCTTAATGAATGTGAATGAGAGATACAGAAATGAATGTGAATGAGGGATGCAGATTACTTCGTCAACTCGCCCTTTACGATCTCGCTCACCTGACGTCCGTCGGCGCGGATTCCTGCTGCCTGGATGCGCGACTGCACGGCTTTCATGACCGTACCCATGTCTTTTGGTCCTAAGGCTTCGCCAGAGGCAGACAGTCCGGCGATGACCTGCTGCACGTGCTGGCGAATCTCGTCTTCGCCAGCAGCCTTGGGCATGTAGGCCTCGATGAGAGTAATTTCTCCGGCTTCTTTGGCGGCCAGTTCAGGGCGGTTGCCCTTGGTGAACTGCTCGATGGAGTCGCGGCGCTGTTTGATGAGCGTGGTGAGTATCTGTTGCGCTTCGGACTCGGTGAGCGGCTGGCGCTTTTCGATTTCCTTGTTCCTGAGCGCGGATTTCACCATGCGGAGCGTGGTTGTGCGCTCTCCATGGCGCGCCTTCATGGCGGCGATGATGTCGTAGTCGATGCGGGTTATGAGACTTGCTTCCGTCATTGGTTACCCCAAACCTTCCATTATAGAAACAAAGCGCGGCGGGCGCCCGGTCAGTAGAATAAAAGACAAGCCAAAACTCTAGAGGAACCAGACGATGATTCGGAAAATACGACTTTTTACGCCCGGCCCGACACCGCTTTTGCCTGCCGCGCAGTTTGCCATGGCCGCTGCCGACATTCATCACCGCACGGCGGAGTTCCGCACGCTCTATCAACGCGTGCTGGATCAGCTTAAGACTTTCGTCGGCACGAAGAACGATGTGCTGTTGCTGGCGTCGTCGGGGACGGGCGCGATGGAGGCTTCCATCTCGAACCTTACGTCGCCGGGCGACCGCGTGCTAGTGTTGTCGGCAGGAAAATTCGGCGAACGCTGGACGGCGATCGCTAAGGCCTTCGGATGCGCGGTGGATGTAGTCAGCGCTCCCTATGGAGAGACGTTCTCGCTGGATGAGGTGCGCAAGGCACTGAGAATCGAAACGCGCGCAGTGCTGATGCAGGCGACCGAGTCTTCGACTGGTGTTCGGCATGACGTGGAAGGCGTGGCGAAGCTGCTGAAGAAGCAGGAGAGCGGCGCGCTGCTGATTGTGGACGCGATTACCGGCCTGGGCACGACGCACCTTGACGTGGATGGATGGGGCGTTGACGTGATCATTGGCGGCTCGCAGAAGGCGGTAATGATTCCGCCGGGACTCGCGTACCTCGCGTTGAGCGACCGAGCGTGGGAGGCGTCGGAAATTTCTCTGAATCCACGCTACTACTTCGACCTTCGCAAGGAGCGCAAGAACGCGCAGAAGGGCGAGTCTTCTTACACCCCTGCGGTTGCGCTGATTGCCGC
Organism: uncultured Acidobacteriaceae bacterium; assembly: GCA_963743135.1. Taxonomy (GTDB): domain Bacteria; phylum Acidobacteriota; class Terriglobia; order Terriglobales; family Acidobacteriaceae; genus Silvibacterium. The sequence goes on along the minus strand of CAVUON010000004.1, from coordinate 19,580 downwards.
GCTGGGCGCTGCGCTGGACTTTATCACCGCGCAGGGTGGGGGAGATCTGGCCGCCGGGCGCAAGGCTCTGGTGGACAATGCCGAGACCTGCGCCGCGATGACTCGTGCCGCAGTTGAGGCCCTGGGACTGAAGCTGTTTGGTCCCGGCTCGCCGGCGGCTGCAGCGACCGCGATCTATTCGCCGCAGGGTGTGGATTCGGGCGTGATTGTGAAAGAGCTGAAGAACCGCTTTGGCGCTGTCGTGACGAATGGGCAGGGTGAGATGAAGGGACAAATCTTCCGCATCGCACACATTGGCCTGTTCGATTACATGGACACCATCGCCATTATCGGCGCGCTGGAGCAGGTCGCGTCGTCAACGCTGAAACTTCCGGGCTTCGAGTTTGGAAGGGCCCTGGCGGCGGCGCAGAAAGTGTACGCAGAGCAGACAAGCGCGAAGAAGGAAGTGGCCGAAGCGATGGCTGCGCGGTAAGTCTTCAATTCAAGGGCCTCGCCTGGATTGTCTCCTGGAGGCCCCTAAATTTCTAAGGAGCAAGATGAAGATCGTTCTCGCCGAAAAGGTGTCTCCGGCTACTCTCGCCGTGTTTCAGACTGAGCCGGAGTGGAAGATTGTTACGCATGAGCAGATCAAGAACGGTCTTGCGTCGGAAATCTCCGACGCCGATGGCCTGGTTGTCCGCTCGGCTGTGCAGGTGGATGATGCGCTGCTGGCATCCGCGCCAAAGCTGCGCGTGATTGGGCGCGCGGGAGTGGGCGTGGACAATATCGACGCCGATGCGGCGACGCGGCGGGGCATTGTCGTGATGAATACGCCCGGCGCGAATGCGATTGCCGTAGCCGAATTGACCGTGGGTATGATGGTCGCGCTTGCGCGGCAGCTTCCTAAAGCGAACGCCACGATGCACGCCGGGAAGTGGGAGAAAAAATCGCTGCAAGGGGTGGAGTTACGCGGCAAGAAGCTCGGCGTGCTTGGCCTGGGGCGCGTTGGCCTTGAAGTGGCGCGGCGCGCGCGCAGCTTTGGCATGGAGATTATTGGGCATGATCCTTTCGTTGCTGCTTCGATCGCGCGAGAGAATGCGATCACGCTGCTCAGCACCGACGAGCTTTTCCGCGAGGCTGATTACCTTACGCTGCATGTGGGGCTGACTCCGCAAACTGCGGGCATTATCAATGCGAGTACACTCGCGACAATGAAGAAGGGTGTGCGTATTGTGAACTGCGCACGCGGCGAGCTGATTGTAGAAGAGGCACTGGCCGAGTCATTGAAGAGCGGCCACATCGCGGGTGCGGCGCTGGATGTGTTTCACAAAGAACCGTTGAAGGATTCTCCTTTCTTTGGGCTGGACAATGTGATTCTGACCCCGCATATTGCCGGATCGACGGCGGAAGCGCAGGAGGCTGTTGGCGTGCAGATCGCGCTGCAGGTGCGTGAGTATCTGAAACTGGGTGTCGTGCAGAATGCCGTCAATCTGCCATCGCTGTCGCACGAAGAGTACGTGGAGCTTGCACCTTACATCACGCTGGCCGATCGCTTGGGCGCGTTTCTCGCGCAGTTTCCTGAGGGCAACTTTGAGAGCGTACATATTACGTACAATGGACGGCTTGCAGAGGGCAAGACCGACTTGATCCGCAACAGCGCGATCGAGGGCATACTGGGGCACGCTGAAGGCGTGAACCGCATCAACGCAGCTTCGGTTGCGGAAGAGCGCGGCATTCGCATTCACGAAGAGAAGAAGGCCGCAGCTTCAGGCGGCGCGGGCAACGTGATTAAGCTCACGATTCACACGCGCGCGGGCGATGTGACTGCAAGCGGAACAGTGCTGCACGGGGTTTCGGCGCGGTTGCTGCGCCTCAACGGCATCGACATAGAAGCTCCGCTCGAAGGCACACTGCTGACGCTGCGTAACCAGGACGTTCCCGGCGTGATTGGACGAATCGGCACGATTCTTGCGGATTTCAAGATCAACATCGCCAATTTTGCGCTGGGCCGAGAAGGACGCGTGCCACAGGGAACCGCGCTTGCTGTAGTGCAGGTGGACGGCGATGTGACAGCGGACGTTCTGAAGGCGCTGCGCGCGGTTCAGGCGATCAAGGAAGTACGTGTTGCAAGCCTGGGCGCGAAGCCAGTACCCGTAGAATAGAAACATCAGGAAGGAATCACCGTGCCGCTGTACGAATACCGCTGCAAACAGTGCGGGCATCAATTTGAAAAGATCCAGAGCTTCAGCGCTCCCGAAGAGAAGGAATGCCCGGTCTGCAGGGGCGAATTGGAGAAGCTGATCTCCGCGCCGGCTTTCCAGTTCAAGGGCTCGGGCTGGTATGTGAATGACTACGCCAGCAAGAGTGGTTCGAAGGCTACAGCGACGGCGGCGGAGTCTTCGACTGACGGCAAGCCTGCGGCGGCGCCTTCCTCTCAGAACAAGTCCGGAGCTTCTTCCGGGGCTTCTTCCGAGAGCAGCAGCACACCGGCTGCAGCTTCTTCAACGACAACGAGCGAGTGATTTCTCACTCGCTCTGTTTTCTCTGAAATTTCGGCAGTTTTAAGAAGATTTCTTCCTGGGGACTTTCGCTCCGGACTTTCTCGCCTCCGATAGTCCGATGGCGATGGCCTGTTTGCGACTGGTGACTTTCTTTCCGCTACGCCCCGATTTCAGCTTGCCCTTCTTCATCGCTTTCATTTCTCGCTCGACCGATTTGCCTGCAGCGGGACTGTACTTGCGGGTGCTGGACGATTTTTTCGATGCGCTCTTTTTGGCGTGGCTCTTCTTCGCGGATGATTTTTTAGCGGAACTCTTCTTTGTTGCGCTCTTCTTTTTTGTTGCCATAAATGCGTTCCTCCACGCAGGTTGGGACGCATGCGGGAGGAACGGGGTTGCCGCACATCGGGAACCCTGCGCGGCCAGAATTGAGATGCTCACTGCTGTCTCAGCGACTCCATATCGATCACGAAGCGATATTTCACGTCGGCCTTCACGACTCTCTCGAAGGCTTCGTTGACTTTCTGAATCGGAATCACCTCGACGTCGGAGACGATGTTGTGCTCCGCGCAATAGTCGAGCATCTCCTGCGTTTCCTCCATGCCGCCGATGATCGAACCAGAGAGAGAGCGGCGCTTGAAGAGCAGGTTGCCCATGTTTACGACAGGGGGCTGATCGGGCAGACCTACCTGGCAGTACACGGCGTCGCGCTTAAGAAGCGGAAGGTATGCGTTCAGGTCATGCACGGCGGAGACCGTGTCGAGGATGAAGTCGAAACTGTTCTCTTCCTTCTTCATTGCCGCGGCGTCCTTCGAGATCACGACTTCATCCGCGCCGAGACGTTTTGCATCCGCAATCTTCGACTCCGAGGTAGTGAACTGGACTACGTGAGCGCCGAAGGAGTTCGCAAACTTCAGGCCCATGTGGCCGAGGCCGCCGAGCCCTACTACGCCGACCTTTTTACCCGGCCCCACTTTCCAATGGCGCAATGGAGAATAGGTAGTGATGCCCGCACACAGCAGAGGGGCGACGCCCGCAGGATCGAGTGCGGTAGAAACGGAGTGAACGAAATCCTGGTCCACCACGATGTTATTGGAGTAGCCCCCCTGCGTCAGCTCGCCGTATTTGTCCGGGGCGCCATAAGTGAGGGTTACACCGATTTCACAGTACTGCTCCTCATTGTTCTGGCAACTCGCGCAGGTGCGGCAGGAATCGATGATGACGCCTACTCCTACGCGCTCGCCTACTGTGTAGCGGGTAACGCCGCTGCCTACCGCAGCGACGCGACCGACGATTTCGTGCCCCGGAACCATGGGATAGATAGCATTACCCCACTCGTTGCGCGTGGAGTGAATATCGGAGTGGCATACGCCGCAGTATTCAATTTCAACGACGACATCGCTCTCCCCTGGATCACGGCGCGTAAAGCTAAAAGGCGCCAATGGTGTGGTAGATTGCTGCGCCGCATAACCGTGGGACTGGATCATGGGAGTGCTCCTTACTGAGTCTCGAGTTTCAAATGGATTTTAGAAAGAACCTTGACGCGAGCTAAGCTAAACGGCAGATGCGTGAAGCGATCGCAAGTTTTAATCAAAACTCGCTACAACCCCTCAAAAAGATCATACGCGGGGCGTTGTCACCAAACTGCAGTTTGCCGAGAGAGACTCATCCACCGCACACTCCCGGGCCGGAACGATGACGCAGTACAGAGATTCTTCCGTCAGCTCCAGCGCACCGATCGAGCCTCTTTGACGCTTGGGCCACTTTGCAAAATCGGTAAGCCATTGAATGGATTGGTGGACTCGGTAAGCCATTGAATGGATTGGTGGACCTGATCGGGATCGAACCGATGACCTCTTCCATGCCATGGAAATGTCGAAAACCTAAGTTATTGACGGTAAAGCAGTTATAAACCGGCATAACCGGCAAAACCGGCCTTCTGGGCGGCCTTTGACACCAATTTGACACCAAATTTTCGGGCCGTGGGCTGCGTCGTGGCGGGGCAGCTCACAAGCATTTCCTTTCGACATTGGACAGCACGTAACCTTAGAGACGACATGGATAACCTGCAGTACGGCGAAATCCGTAACGACATTGTAGAGCTGCTACAGGCTGCGCGGGCGGCTTCGGCCCGGAGTGTGAACGCGCTGATGACGGCGACCTATTGGCAAATCGGACGCCGCATCGTGGAGTTTGAACAGGGAGGACAGGGGCGGGCCGAATATGGGGAGGCGGTCATCAAGCAGCTCGCCGACGATCTGGAACCCCGGTTCGGACGTGGGTTTGGTTGGCGCAACCTCACGCAGATGCGAGCTTTTTCCCTCGCATGGCCAGCCTCGAAGATTTTGCAGACACCGTCTGCAAAATCTGTTGCGCTTCCTGAACTAGCTCAAAAGTTCCCTTTACCCTGGTCGGCATACGTCCGGCTGCTCTCGGTTCGGAATCCAGAAGCTCGCGCGTTCTACGAGACCGAAGCTCTTCGTGCTGGTTGGTCAATTCGCCAGCTCGACCGGCAGATTGGCAGTCAGTTTTACGAGCGCATTGCACTCTCCAGAAACAAGGCCGCCATGCTTGAGAAGGCGGAGACCGCCGTATCCGGCGATATAGTTACACCCGAAGAAGCCATCAAAGATCCGTTCGTGCTGGAATTCCTTGGCCTCAAGGATGAATACTCCGAAATAGAGCTCGAAGAGGGGCTCATCCAACATCTCACCGATTTCCTCTTGGAACTAGGCGACGACTTCGCCTTCCTGGGGAGGCAAAGGAGACTTCGAATTGACGACACTTGGTTTCGGGTCGATTTGCTCTTTTTCCACCGACGGCTCCACTGCTTGATCGTCATCGATCTCAAAGTCGGCAAGTTTAGCTACGCAGATGCCGGACAGATGCACCTCTATTTGAACTACGCACGCGAGCATTGGATGAAAGAGGGAGAAAACCCTCCGGTCGGCCTAATTCTGTGTGCGGAAAAAGGCACAGCGGAAGCTCACTATGCGCTGGACAATCTGCCTAATAAAGTTCTCGCTGCTGAATATCAGATGGTGCTTCCTGATGAAGAGGTAATTGCAGAAGAATTGAAGCGGTCTGGGATACGGCTGGAAGAGCGCCGCATGAAGCGAATTCAGTCCGATGAACCGGACTCATAGCGCGCGCCGGAGCGGAGTTCTTCCGGAATCAAGGCTAGAAGCACGATTCGTACCGAGATGCCGACATGAACGAAGCCGCTTTGCGGCGGACGCATGCGCGTGTTCCTGGACCGACATTTGAGGCCGTCGGGTAGTTTGGTGCGCAGAGAAGGAGGATTCTCTGTGAACCAACTACGTCAGCTCATGCTTGAGGAGTTGCGGCGTCGCAACTTCGCCGACACCACCATCCGCTCATACCTTCATGGCGTCGAGCATTTCAGCCAGCACTTTCATCGCCGGCCCGATCAGCTTGGCCCTGAGGAGATTCGCAAGTATCAGGCAGCTCTGTTCACTACGTTCAAGTTCAGCCCGAACACCGTAATCCTGCGATTGGCTGCCTTGCGCTTCTTCTATATCCACGTGTTGAAGCGCAGCTGGAGCATCGCCGAGACGCCCTATCCGAAGAAGGTTCGTCACCTTCCCCAGGTACTCAGCCAGGAGGAGGTTGCGCGTCTGATCGACGCCGCGGAAAGCCCCTTTCACCGCATCCTGCTGATGACGCTTTATGCCACCGGCGCCCGCCGCGCGGAAGCGGCCCACCTGAAGGTCAGAGACATCGACAGCGAGCGGATGGTGGTTCATATCCGGGGAGGCAAGGGAGCCAAGGACCGCGATGTCATGCTCAGCCCGAAGCTGCTCGATGCGTTGCGCATCTACTGGCGCAGCCTCCGGCGCAAGCCGACGGAGTGGCTCTTTCCCGGTAACCGCTGGCATACTTCGAGTCGTCCTGTCACCACCAAGGTCCTCTGGGATGCCTGCCAGTACGCCGCCGAACGCGCCGGCCTCACGCATAGGCACATTCATCCGCACACTCTACGTCACTGCTTCGCCACACATCTGCTCGAAGCCGGCGCCGACCTGCGCACCATCCAGATACTGCTCGGACACCGCGACCTCGAAGTAACTACGGTCTACCTACATCTGTCCCAACGTCATCTCAGCGCAACTGCCAGCCCGCTCGATGCCCTCACGTTCTCTCGACAAGGAGGACACAAGCACAGCTCATGAGCCGGCCTCTGCTGGAGATGGCCGACATCGTTCGCTGTTCGGGACAGTCCTTTATCGAACACAGTCGCAAGTGGATCAACTGGCAACACCGAAAAGTGCTGCTGGCCATCGTGCGCTGCCGCACCGCCGCGCTGGGTGGACATCGCGATCGCTGTACTGGCTGCGGACATACGACCACCATCTCGTACAACTCGTGTAGAAATCGCCATTGCCCACGATGCCAGGGCAACGCGCGCATGTGCTGGCTCAAGGCGCGGGAACGGGAACTGCTGCCTACCCGCTATGTGCATGCCGTCTTTACTCTGCCGCGGGAACTGGTTCCGCTCGCGTTGCAGAACAAGCGGCTGATCTACAACCTGCTCTTTCACGCCAGTGCCGAGTCGCTGCTTGAGATTGCTCGCGACCCTCGACATCTTGGAGCCGAGATCGGTTTCTTCAGCGTGCTCCACAGCTGGAACCAGCGCTTGCAGTTTCATCCGCATGTCCACTGCGTAGTTGCTGCCGGCGGCCTCGCGCCGGATCACTCCAGCTGGATCTCCGCCCGGCATTCCTTCTTTCTGCCCATCCGCGTGCTCAGCCGCGTCTTCCGCGGCAAGTTCGTGGCCGGGCTGCGCAGCGCCTTCCATCAAGGTGCGCTTCAGTTCCACGGCAACCTCTTGCCTCTGGCACATCCGCGCGCCTTCGCTGCCTGGCTGCGAGTGCTGTTCCGCCACGATTGGGTGGTCTACTCCAAGCGGCCCTTCGGAGGACCGGAACACGTGCTGCGCTATCTCGGCGCTTACACCCATCGCGTCGCCATCTCCAACAGCAGACTGGTCGCTGTCTCCGACGGCAACGTCACCTTCCGCTGGCGCGACTCCGCCCACCGCAACAAAAAGAGGCTCATGACTCTGGCTGTCGAGGAGTTCCTGCGCCGGTTCCTGCTCCATTTGTTGCCACGCGGCTTCGTCCGCATCCGCAACTTCGGCTTCCTCTCCAACCGGAACCGCGCAACACTGTTGCCGCTCTGCTTTCAACTGCTCAACGGTTCAGCAAACACGACACCTTCAGCAGCATCATCGTCCACCGACCAGTCTGACTCGCTATGGACGTGTCCGGTCTGCGGTGGAACCATGCATGTCGTCGAACGACTCTCCGCCGCCCAACTTCTGCTCCGCTCTCCACCTCAACCTGACCGGTGTGCCGCTTGAACCTCTATCCGCATCCTCGGCCTTCCCTCGTGTTCCGGCACGCAAGCACATCCCTTGTCTCATCGGCTCCGGAACCCTCTGCCCGCAGTCTCCTCAGCCACTGCCTGACTCCTCACTGCGACGCTCTGCCGTTCCATGCGGCCCTCAAAGCGGCGGATCATACTCTTACCCCGACTTCCATAAGCCGTCTACACCTCGCTCAGCCCATTCAAAGTACATAGCCTTCCATGAGGGCGGCTTCCTTCATGTCGCTGTATCCGAAGCGCCCGCCCTGAGAACATGCAACTGCGCACTGTTGTCTGGGGGCGCTCCAGATACAGCACTAGGACATATCATTACCTATCCAGCTCAAAATGAGTGCATTGGCGATTATGCGTGAATCCACCAGCATTCCCGGCGATATGCGCGTTTCCGAGTATCTATCCGCCGGCTTGAAAAATGCTCATTCACCCGCGCTTCTTCCCAACATACTCTGCCACGCCGCGGTCGCTCACCGGCCGCTCCTGATGGTGCAGCACCGGCAGTTCCGGAAAAAGAGACAGGATTTCGCACTTCGCCAGCGGCCTGAGATTGGCCCGGGCAACTCCTTCGTAGGCGTCCCAGCACACGCTGCTTTTGCAAATTAAAAAGCCGCCGGCCTTTAGCGTTGAAAGCACCTGCGGACAGATGTCCCGATCCAAGTGGTAGAACATCACGATCAGGTCAAAAGAAGCGGGCTCGAAGGCATATTCCTTGGCATCGAGCGCCAACAAGTTCAACGATAAATCGAGTCGTTGTGCATCTTGGTCGAGCTTGCGGATGGCAACCTCGGAGATGTCCACGACCGTAACCTGCCAGTTTCTTTTCGCCAACCAGAGCGCATGTCTGCCGATCCCGCCGGCCAGATCAAGGGCCGTGCCGCCGTTGGGAAAGGAATCCGTCACAAACTGATCGAATGCAGTTAGAAAAAAGGGGTCCGGCTTCTCCAGGGAGGGAAGGCCCTGTTCGTATTTGAGGTCCCAATGGGAACGCGGTTCATTTGAGGGCATATTCCCAAAATATACTATAGGGGACTATATTATATTTTGAAGAGGTAATTGATGGCCCATACGATCAAAGACAAGAAGAAACTGCTGTCGCGCATTCGCCGGATCAAAGGACAAACGGAGGCAATTGAGCGTGCCCTGGTGTCTGAGGTTGAGTGCGACGAAATCTTGCAGTTGGTCGCCTCGTGTCGCGGCGCTCTCAATGGATTGATGGCCGAGTTGATCGAGGGCCACCTGCGCTTTCACGTGCTCGACCCACGCCAGAAGACTCTTCCCTCACAGCTTGAGGCCGCAGACGAGTTGATGGCGGTTGTTAAAAGGTACTTGAACTAAATCCCGGAGATTCCCATGGGCGTTACAAGCGAACAACACCGCCGCGCTGACCCTGCTGACGAAGTTTCTATCTACTCCCATTCCGCATGCGCCTCTTGCAGCGAAGCACCGGAAGACCACGATCATGACCACGACCACGAACATGGCTTTGAACTCATCGAGGTTCTTCGTGTCGTCTTTGTCGCGTTGGCCGCAGCGGCCGTCTGGTTCCATCTGTGGGAGCCGTTTCGAAGGGTCAGCGTGATCGGCCTGGGGGCCACCCTGATCGGCGGCTACCCCATCTTCAAAGAGGCGTTCGAGAACATCGTCGAACGCCGCATGACGATGGAACTCTCCATGACCATTGCGCTCCTCTCCGCGCTGGCGATCGGAGAGTTCTTCACTGCATTGGTCATCACCGCCTTCGTGCTGGGAGCTGAAATCCTCGAAGGGTTGACGGTAGGCCGCGGACGCCGCGCCATTCAGGACATGCTCAACTTTCTCCCGCAGACTGCCAGTGTGCTGCGCGACGGCCAGACCCTCGACGTGCCCACCGATACCATCCTCCCCGGTGAGATTGTCCTCATTCGCCCCGGCAGCCGAATCCCTGTCGATGGTCAGGTGGCCAGCGGCCACTCCTTTGTAGAGGAAGCTGCCATCACGGGCGAACCCATGCCCAGTGAAAAGACGGCCGGCAGCGCCATCTATGCCGGCACTATCAATCAAACCGGCACGCTTCAGGTCCGGGCTGAGCGCCTAGGCAAAGAAACCACCTTCGGCAAGATCATTGAAGCGGTGGAAAGAGCGGAGCACTCCCGCGCACCCATTCAGAAGGCCGCCGATCGGCTTGCCGGATATCTGGTCTATTTCGCGCTCGGCGCTGCCGTACTCACCTTTCTCATTACGCACAACACGCGTGCGACCATCTCCGTCATCATCGTGGCTGGTGCCTGCGGCATCGCTGCGGGCACGCCGCTGGCAGTCCTCGGCGCAATCGGGCGTGCGGCGCAGCAAGGGTCCATTATCAAAGGTGGCATCTATCTGGAGGCTCTGGGGCGTCTGGATACCGTCTTCTTAGACAAGACCGGCACGCTGACGTATGGCATGCCGCTCGTCACCGAGGTCAGCCCCGCGCCGGGCATCTCCGAGCAGGCGATGCTCCAGGCGGCCGCCAGTGCTGAGAGCGGTTCGGAGCATCCTCTCGGTCGAGCCATCGTTCGCTATGCAGAGCAGCGGAGTATTCCCGTCACTCACCCCGATAACTTCGAGTACCGCATCGGTCGCGGAATATTGGCCTCGCTGCATGGACAACAGACCGTGGTTGGCAATCGCGCGCTGCTTGCAGAGCTCGGTGCCGATCTGCCGCCGTCAACAGCCGAAGCCCACGGGACCGAAGTGCTGGTTGCGCAGGGAGGACGCTACCAGGGCTCCATCCTGGTGACCGACCAGTTGCGCGACAGTTCCGCCCCGGCAGTCAGAGCGCTCGCGGACATGGGTGTCGAAGTAGCCTTACTGACCGGAGATACGAAACTGGTCGCCAGGGCAGTCGCTGAACGGCTCGGCATTCTTCAGGTCCACGCTGAACTTTTGCCGGAGCAGAAGACGGCCTTCGTCGCCGAGCAAGTGAAGAAGGGCAGAACAGTTGCCATGCTGGGAGACGGTATCAACGATGCTCCTGCGCTCAGCGAAGCAACTGTCGGCGTGGCGATGGGAGCGGGCACCGATGTAGCCCGCGAGAGTGCTGACATCGTGCTGATCGGGAACGACCTGATGAAGTTTGTCGAAACAGTCCGCATCGCGCGGAACTGCCGCCGGATCATCTTTCAGAATTTCTATGGAACACTGATTGTCGATACCATCGGCATCGGCCTGGCTGCGGCCGGGCTCCTCAATCCGTTACTGGCAGCGTTCATTCATGTCGCGTCCGAGCTGACCTTCATCCTGAATTCGACGCGGCTGCTTGCACCCAGACAGAAAGAGGGCGCACCTCAATCTATGGCCGTCAGTAAAGCCAGTCTATAGTGGCCCTACCAGTAACGTGAAGTTGGCGTCTGTTGGCCGATCGCGATTTCAATTGGCGATAACAGGCCAAAGCGTTTTCGAGCCGAAGGTTCGTGGAAAAGCGCTATGGCGATGTTGCACCCATCGAGAACTTGAAGCGGCCCCGAGGCTCAATCGTGCCGTGTGGAGGACTGCGCCGGTATGCTGCGTCGGCGCGACAGGCAAAACCAAGCCTTTGCACCGTGACCGCGGAACTCGGCCGATCGCAGCTCGACGATCTCCAGCACAGGTTCGAGGGCAAGGGCGATCTCGTGTGCCGAGCGGCGCGGCGGACCGACATCCCGTGACGGACCTTCAGTGCTGCCGATCAAGCTCAGCCACAAGCCGCCCGGCGCCAGTGCGGCAGCAACTTGTGCCGCGAATCGCTGCCTTTCGACTGGTTCATCGAACACGTGAAAGCAACCGCGGTCGAACACGAACTGGAACGGGCCGTCGGGCGGAGACGCGGCGAGGAAGTCACATGCGGCAAAGCGGCAGCGCAGAGCGCGTCCCTCCATCTTGGAGTGCGCTCTTTCGACAGCTAGCGGCGAGACATCGATTCCGAGTACGTCGAAGCCGCGTTCCGCCATCCAAATTGCATTCGTGCCAGTACCCGCCCCGATCTCAAGCGTCGCACTTGGCGTGACCGCGCCCGAGGTGACGAACTCGACGAGCAGAGGCTCTGGTTGCCCGGTGTCCCAGGGCAGATGTCCGGAAGCATAACTTTCATTCCATGATGGGTGCGGCGTCACAATATGAGTTTAGCTCCATCCGCAGCGGCGTTAATCGGGCCGATCCGGTATTTTCGCAACCACCCAGAACACCTGATTTGGCTCGCTGGGTGCCTTGGCGATTTGGCGTCAGCTATTGCTCCGTGCGAGCCGGCAAGTGAGTTTGAAACTGCGCAAGCTCACCGACGAGGGCCGCAAGGGGTTCTCGGGCGGCCTCAGCGATTTCATACTGTACGTGAAGAACCGAGTTGCTCAAATCTTGTCGAGAAATCAACTCTGATTTTTCGAGAGATCTAAGGTTTGCAGTCAAGGCTTTCTTGGAGGCCGATGGGATGAGCCGTCTTAGTTGGCTAAGGCGAACAGGTCCTGCGAGAAGAGCGCAAAGGATCTGGACGGTCCATTTCCCTTTTAATATCTCCATTGTGCGCGCAACTTGATCCAAGCACTCTGTATCGTAGACAGCCATCGGACGTCTCCTCAGCGGGTCGGCTTATTCACGTCTTGCTATTGCATTCTCTTGATTGCTGTCTCCTCAGCCTCAATCCTCTACGAAGTAATCGTGGCAACGCTTCGGCGCACCCGTTTGGAAGTTCTTCTTTATCCCGCCAGCCGCGTTGTGAAACTTGCAATCTCTTTCGCCAACTGCACAGGCTCATCAATCGGAATCAAGTGGCCGCTCCCCTTGATGACCTTGAATTCGGCATTCGGAAGGTAGGCTAGGACTTCGGTCTCGTGTCGTTCGATTGAATCAACCTGGTCGAGTTCGCCCGCCAACAGTACCGTCGGAACATTGATCTTCGCGACCTCAGGCGAGATGTCCTCAAGTATGGACTTCATCGGATATGCCATCGTCGCTTCGCGAGAGCCGGACAAACTGTCTTCGACAATCTGCTCTAAGATCTCCGGCGAAGGGGGACGAGCAGTCAGGCGGCCGCTGCCAATGGCCTTAAGAACGTTCTCACGATTGTCGTATGCATGGAGTTGCTGTTCACGCATCTCGGCAGGATTGTGCCGAGGTGTAGGTTGAGCAGGAGCTACTAGAATGAGGCCTCCAAGGCCCTCCGGCCTCCGCGATGCGATGAGTTGCGCGACCTTACCTCCCATGGAATGCCCAACCAGGACGTATTGTTTGATTCCCAGCGTTTTGACCAGTGAGAGCGCTTCGTCAGCAAGGTCTGCCAGCTTGTAGCCAGCTAAGGTTTTGTCGGACTTCCCCCAGCCACGCGCATCATAGGCCACTGTCTTAAACTGTCCCTCAAGTTCGGCAGTAACCTGACGCCAGGTGCGTGAAGTTCCACCCCAGTAGTGGAGGAATACAAGAGCCGGCTCTCCAGTCCCGTGTTCCTCCGCATGAATGGAGAGTCCTTGGATGTGGTAGTTCATGTTGTCTCCTTCGTTAGCTGCGCTGATACGTTCTGCGCAATTCGATGATCGGGAAGTCGTCTATTCGGAAAATGGTGCATTCGCGACGACATCGGCAAAGTTGGGGGATGTGTACCCCTCGACATAACGAACGCCGAAATCCCGAACGATGTTGTCAAAGGTGGACTCCGGCTTCCGACGGGCGATGTTGCAAAGGCAGTCTTTGAGTTCGTTTTTGAGTGCCAGGCGCGGAAATTCGGCTAGGATCGCGCCTAGTTTGTCTTGCGGAATTCGATCAAGGCCTGCCCCCAGAACGTCCGCCGTGACTCCCGAATGGGTCATAACAACTTCGGGCTCTTTGTGAAGTGCGATGGATCGTGTGGTATGAAGTGCGATGGCATCCCACACAACTTGCGTCTGCTGCGTCGAGATACCACGACCTTTCAGAAACGAGCGCGCGGCATTGGCGCCATCCACCTCAAAGCGACTTTCCGCCGTATAGCGGTCAGTCAAGCCCAGATCATGCAGAATCGTGGCTACTGCCAACAACTCAGGATCTGGAGCACGTTCAGCGCTTTCTGAAAGCAACACGCTGAATAGCCAGGAGCGCATGGAATGGTTGAAGAGAAATGGCTCTGACGCGCTGCGTGGCAACTCAATCGCATCGCGAACGAGAACTGTGTCGGGTACTTTGATTCCTGCAAAAACCATCCCTACCTCTTTCCTTGTGATATCGTTCGGGAACGACGGGAGGCTTTTCACCCCCCATCGAGTTCGTGTAGAGATTGTGGTCAGTACCCGACCGTGAATCGCTGGCGCGGGTGCTTCGGCTGTTCCAGATCGTCCACGAGTGCGATCGCAAAATCTTCCATGGAAATGCGGCTTTGACCGTCAGCACCCACCAGAAGTTGGTCTTTGCCGAGGCGAAACCTTCCCGTGCGTTCGCCAGGTACAAAAAACAAACAGGGCGATAAGAACGTCCAATCGAGTTCCTTCTCCTCACGCAAGACATCCAGGAACTTCACACCAGCGAGCGTCTCCGGCTTGTATTCGGGGGGAAAGTCTGGAGAGTTCACCAGAGTGAGCCCAGGCGCGACCTCCAAGCTTCCCGCTCCTCCAACAACAAGCAATCGGGGCACCTTCGCGGCCTTAGTTGCGGCGATGACTTTCGCGGGATCGGTGCTAAGGAACTTCACGCTGTGAATCACGGCATCGTGCCCAGCAAGCACAGCGGCAAGCGCGTCCTCGTTCTGCACGTCCCCTGCGACGGGATTCACACCGTCCTGCCGGTCGAGCTTTTCAGGGTGTCGAGCGATTGCTGTCACCTGATGCCCGCGAAGCCGTAGTTCTGAAATGAGGCGAGCTCCTACGTTTCCTGTTGCTCCTATTAATGCAATCTTCATTGGGTTCTCCTTCTAAGCTGCGGTTTGTCAATTCATTGAAAACATTGCGCCAACTTGCTTGTTTTCCGATCCCTCATGGGCGCCTGAATCAATTTCTACTTTACAAACAGATTGTTCTGTTTGTACAAATAGGATGCTCTGTTTGTTACAATGGTTCAGAAAAATATGGAATACGACAAAGGAAAACTTTCGCGCGAACAGATCGTCCAGGCCGGTGCGGCAGTTGTGCTCGCAAAAGGCTTCGCGGCGACAACGATGGCAGACCTATCGCACGCCGCTCATACCAGCTCCGGCAAGCTCACGCATCATTTCCCAACGAAGGGGAGTCTCTTCGAAGCAATATATGAGAGTCTGATGACGCATTTCGAGTCAGGCCCCCTGGCAACGCTAGCAGACACCTCGCTACCACCCAGGGACCGAATCCACGGATTTCTAAACGGCTTATACCTCCTCTACGCGGTGCTGCAAGACCCTATTGGCTGCCCTGTAGGTCACGCAGCGGGTGATTCGGATGGAGTGACTGCCGCCATGAAGGAGAAGGCTTTCAAATTGCTCCAGCGGATCACCGGTCTCCTTGAAACGACATTCCGTGATTTGGGAGAGCCTCCAGCGATCGCACTGGCGAAGGCAAATCTCTTCGTCAATTCGTGGCAGGGGGCCATAGTGGTCGCTCGCGCGGGAGGCGGACTGGAACATCTCCGCAGAGTCTTCCGCGATCTCAAAGAGGTGGTTGATCTCTCCTAATAATTCGAGTCAGTCTTGGTCCAAGTCCCGCGAATCGTTGATCGGCTATTCGGAAAATGGCGCATCGGCCACGAGGTCGGCAAAATTCGGAGGCGCGAACCCCTCGACGTAACGAATGCCGAAATCTCTGAGAATGTTGTCTATGGTGGTCATCGGCTTCTGGCGAACGACGTTGCAGAGGCACCCTTTGAACTGGGTCTTGAATGCCAAGCGTGGAAATTCACCCAGGATCGCACACTGTTTGCCCTGCGAGATTCGATCGAGGCCCACTCCGAGAACGTCTACCGCGATGCCTGAGTGAGTCATGACGACCTCGGGTTCTTTGTGGAGCGCGAGAGTAGGGGTGGTGTGGAGTGCAATCGCATCCCACACAAGCTGGATATGGTGGGCTGAGATGCCGTGATCTTTCATAAATTCGCGGGCCGCGTTAGCACCGTCTACTTCGAATCGATTCTCCGCGGTGTGGCGCTTGGTCAAGCCAAGATCGTGCAGGATCGCAGCTACAGCTAAAAGCTCAGCGTCCGGCGTTACCTCAGCGCCCTCTGAAAGCAGAACGCCGAACAACCAAGAGCGCATCACGTGGTTGAAAAGGAATGGCTCTAACAAACTGCGCGACAGGTCAATCGCGTCGCGGACCAGCGCTGTGTCAGGTACTTTGATCCCTGCGAAATCCATGTTCGTCCTTTCTCACCATCAGACCGTTGGGATTT
Organism: uncultured Acidobacteriaceae bacterium; assembly: GCA_963743135.1. Classification (GTDB taxonomy): domain Bacteria; phylum Acidobacteriota; class Terriglobia; order Terriglobales; family Acidobacteriaceae; genus Silvibacterium. The sequence goes on along the minus strand of CAVUON010000004.1, from coordinate 3,393 downwards.
GGCTGCGAGGTCTACTCAGCCGCGGCATCATTGAGCAATTTCTCAACCTTGGCGTCCAATTCCCGAGCGACCTTCAAGGCATCCATGTTTTCGTATGGGTCCAGAAAGCTGGCCATTCTGTCGTAGGACAAATGCACGCCATCGGTCCGCTCATCCACGAGAACGGTGACGGGCGCATATGATCCTGCGTCCGGAACATGCTTGGCCATCTCCTTCATGACAAGTGGATTGCCGATAACAAGCCTCACGATCTTAGGTTTTTCGAGACCTGTCTCCTTGCGGATCACCGCGCCATGATCAAATTCCAAGAACAACATGAGCCCGGTTTTACCCATGTTGCGATTGATCACCTGTTCCAACTCGGCGAAAGTGCCCGGCGACTTGGATGCACTCGCAAACGCGGCAAGATCCAGTCGGCCGACACCAGCTTTCAATGAAGCTACGACTGCCTCGAATGATCGTGACGTTGTCAGGCTGAAGCGTTGTACTTCGATTGTTTGAATTGCCATTCCATTCTTCCTTTCGCGCGAATGTTTGAAGCGGGCTATACCTGTGCAAAGCCGCCATCAACAGCCAATTCGATTCCCGTAATGTAACTGCTGTCGTCACAGGCAAGAAACACCACGGCCTTTGCGATCTCCTCGGGTGTGCCGAACCTGCCGAGCGGAATGCTATTTGCCATCTTCAAGCGTTGCTGGTCCGTGTCTGAGGAAGTGGAAGCCAACAGGTCACTCAGTCCGGAGGTCTCGGTGACGCCGGGGCTCACTGCGTTCACTCGAATGTGACGATCCTTCAAATCCATTGTCCATGTCCGGGCAAACGAACGCACAGCGGCTTTCGTGGCGCTGTAAACACCATTTGCCGGTCGTCCTTTGTTTCCGCCCACTGAAGCATTCAGGATGATGGAAGCGCCATCAGGCAGCAGCGAAAGCGCCTTCTGCACCGTGAATAGGAGTCCCTTCACATTGGCGCCGAAAATCGAATCATAGAACTCCTCAGTGATCGTGCCCAGGGGGGCAAACCTCGCGACGCCGGCGTTGGCGAAGACGATATCGAGCTTCCCCTTCTCCCGCCTGATTTGATCGAAGAGGCGATCAAGGTGGCCGAGGTCCGAAACATCTCCTCGCACCCCGGTGACGCTTCCCCCTATGCTCTTGACCTCAGAAGCCAACTCCTTCTCACGCCGACCGGTGATGAAGACGTGTGCTCCTTCGGCCACGAAGCGCTTCGCGGTGGCAAGACCAATTCCACTTGTCCCGCCCGTGACCAGTGCGATCCTTCCCTCCAGCTTGCCCGTCATCTTCCCGTCGGTCGTCATTTCTTACCCCTCTCAGCGATGACATCATCGCCAATCCGTTCGAGCCTTCTCTTCCTTCCGCTCCCTCGACATCCACTCATGGATATAAGGCGAGCAGTGCAACACCGAGATACCTTCGTCCTCGCGGGCATTGAGAAACCGAATGGCTTCGATGTCCACTAGATCGACCTCCTCCAAATCCAGTATGGTCGGCTCGCCACGGCTGATCTCGGCCTTTACCTGATCGAGATGGTGAGATCGAAACTCTCCGCTCAGCCGAAGTCGAACTTTGTGTGACTCCCGAATCCGTTCGATCTTCAGAATCATGGGCTTCTGACTCCTAAGCGCCCTCTTCCAGATGCAATAAACTGTGCCACTCCCAAATCCTTGAGCAAATTCAGCTCAGGACTGCCGATGCTGTCGAATCCTTTAGCTGATGTCTTCTGAATCGAGAAACAGCGAAGCTTGCCGAACGAATGACTTGTGAAACTGGAACAACGATCCGTGCCCGGCGTCGGGGTAGGTCAACAGCATGGCGTTGGGGAGATGCTCACTCAGCATGTAAGAATTGCGGACTGGAATCATATTGTCGAAGACGCCATTAACGACCAGGCACGGCTGCGTAATCTTGCCGAGCTTGGCGAAACGCTCGCCACTGTACTTTTCCCCGGCGCGAAAGGCCGTGATCTGAGCGATTGCGACATCTTGGCCGGCCAGAGGCTCGCCATCTTGCTTTCTCAGGGCGAGCCGAGCTGCGAAGGCCTCTCCTGCCGCCTGACTCGACTCGCTTGGAGCGAAAAAGAGTTTCACCAGTTTCTCCAGCCCAGGCATATTCGGATCTTCCGTAATCTTCCTGAGTTCCGGTTTGTCCATGTGCATAATGTCCTCGCCCCCCTCCGGAGCGGTGGCGACGAGCAGCATTTTGTGGACAAGCGAAGGGCGTTCCAGCGCTACCTGCTGCGCCACCATTCCACCGAGGGAGTATCCGAGGATATCCAGGCGTTTCAGGCCAAGTGCATCCACGAATGCGAGGGCGTGTGCCGCCATCCCCGCCATATTTTCGGGAACCTGGCCGGTCGAGCGGCCCAGGCCCGCACTTTCAAAGAGAATCACTTCACGTCCCAAGGCGAGCGGGTCAGTCACCGCCGGGTCCCAATTGTCCAGGGTTCCGGTGAAGTGTTGAAGACACAAGAGCGGCAGACCATTTCCTTTCCCAAGGCGTCGATAGGCGTACTTTTCGAGGTTGGTCTGGATGAATTCCGTGGGTGCGGTCGTGTTGCTTGTATTTGCCATGGCCATATCTTCCTTTTGTTGTGGTGACTGCTGCGGTTTACGGTGTCCTTGTCAGCGTCGAACGCTATCTCGTGCTCATCCCTCCAAGGAACTAGGTCAGACTTTCGGCGTAGCGATAATGACAACCCGGGACCGCAGCAATGACGCTGTCGAGAAGAACGCCGGCGATCTTCGCTGCGGGATTGACATGGAACTTTTTCGGCAGAACCGGCGCCAGTATTCGGGACAGCGTCAGAGCGAGTCCTTCTGCAAAACGCGACTCGTCGCGCTTGCCGCCGATGATGCTGGGCCGGAGGATTGTCAGCGATTTGAAGCCAACGAGCTTCATGTCCCTCTCGACCTCGCCCTTGGTCTTCGGATAGAAGAATGAGGAATTGGCGTCGGCACCAATCGCCGAGACAAGGGCGAACGTTTGTGCTCCTTGTTGATGAGCGAGCTTCGCAAACGCTAGCGGCAAGACATAGTCCACTTGGCGGAATGCTTCTTTAGACCCTGCCTTACCACTCGTCGTGCCCAGTGCGCAGATCACCGTGTCGACTCCCCACGTGAGAACCTCCGGCAAGAGGAGTTCCAGCCGCTCCGCAATTGGATTTGCGAGCTTGCTGCTCGGTGGCAGGGGCTTCCTGGTTGGAGCGATGACCTGAGTGATCGCGGGATGTGTGACAGCTTGCACCAAGGTGCTCTGCCCCACCAACCCAGTTGCTCCGAGAATCAACACTTTCATGGCAGCTTGCTCCCTTTCGCCTGACACAGCCCATGCCCATCGTTCTTCGAATCTGTTCCTGTCGCCGCTATTGCGCACG
>CAVUON010000003.1:0-290028 GCA_963743135.1 uncultured Acidobacteriaceae bacterium | reverse complement strand
TTCATCGACGGATACAAAGAGCTGACCCATGCTCCGGGTTTGCAGCTGGACGACGCACAGATGGCGCAGCTCACGCATAATGCCGTGCTGGGGCACGGCATGGCAGTGCAGGCGATTCGCTCGGTTGCGCAGGCGGGAACTCAGATCGGATTAGCGGAACACGTCATTTCAGTTGTGCCAGTAGTTGAAACCAAGGATCACATTGAGGCGGCTGCGGATGCCATGCGCGAAGAGAATGCCGATATTATGACCGTAATTCAGGAAGGAAAATACACCGAGCGGTACCTGAGCCGTCTGGGAGCCGCCGCGCCAAAGTTTACCGCAGAAGACCTGAGCATCATCAGCAGCAAGCTCGACTTTGTGGGTCTCAACGTCTACGATCCCACCTGGATTCGAGCGTCGAATTCTCCGGCGGGGTATGAAGTCGTACCTTTTCCGGCGTCCTATCCGCACATGGCAAGTACATGGCTGAACATTGGACCGGAGGTACTCTACTGGACGCCAAAGCTGGCGGCAGATGTATGGAAGTTGCGCGATATCTACATCACAGAGAATGGCGCGTCGTCCGCCGATAGAGCTGACTGCGGAGGGAATGGTGCTGGATACGGACCGCGTCATGTTTCTCCGCAATCATCTCACCCAGTTGCAGCGAGCTGTCTGTGAAGGTGTGCCAGTTCGCGGCTACTTCTTGTGGAGCCTTCTGGATAACTTCGAGTGGAATGACGGATATGGCAAGCGGTTCGGTATCCACTATGTGGATTTCAGAACTCAAGAGCGAACACCGAAGCTAAGCGCAGAGTTTTACCGCACTGTGATCGAACGAAACAGCGTGGCCTAGCTCGTAAGAGCGCGTTAAACATTGCCTACGAAAAGGACATGAAATGCCACATTGCTCCAGCAGGACCGAACTCGATCGCCGCGAATTCATGCGGCTGACGCTCATGAGTTCGATGGCGCTGATAGGCGCGTCCAGCCTGATGGTTGGAGAAGAGGTTGCCACTAAGGCTGTACCGGGCCAAGGGGCAATGCGTGAGTTGCCGCCGGGTGTGGTGCAGCCGGACGGATGGCTGCGGGTCTGGCTTGAGAAGCAGGCGTCGCAACTCGGGTACAACTTGCCCAAAGTATCATGGCCCTTCAGCGCCCCTTATTGGGAAGGAGAAGATCAGGCCGAATCGTGGTGGCCGTGGGAGCAGAAGGCTTACTGGCTCGATGGCGCGAACCGGCTCTCACTGGTGCTGAATGACGAACGTCTTAACCGCGAGGTGCAGGCATCGTTTGACTACACACTGGCGCATATCTCATCCGACGGCTACATCGGCCCTGCTGAGTTCGAGAACCCCATCGGTGATTTTCATCGCTGGCCGCATACCATCCTTTTTCGCGGCTTGGCTGCCACCGCGGATGCGAAGCCGAATCGCGGCATCGTGGAAGCCATGCAGAAGCACTACATCTCCGACCACGCTTCTTATGGAGTGCCCATCCGCAACGTTACGAACATTGAGACAATCCTCTGGTGCTACGAGCGGACAGGCGACCCGAGGTTGCTCGCGCTGGCAGAAGATGCGTGGGCGGAGTTTTCAAAGCATGCGGGCGATGATCAACGCGGTGATCTGACGGCGCTGCGGGTATTTGCCGATACGCCGATCAATGCACATGGAGTCACGTACGCGGAAACATCCAAGTTACCGGCGATCCTTTATACCTATACAGGCAAGCAGGAGTATTTGGAGTTTGCTCTCGCGGCGCAGAGGCGAATCCTCGATCACCACATGCTGGTCGACGGTATTCCCTCTACGACAGAGTTTTATCGAACCACAACTCCTCTGGACTCACACGAGACTTGCGATATCGTCGATCACACCTGGACATGGGGCTACATGCTCATGGCAACGGGCGATGGCATCTGGGCTGACCGGATAGAGCGGGCGTGCTTCAATGCCGGGTTCGGCGCGCTCAGAAAGGACTGGAAGGGACTCCAGTATTTTTCCTGTCCGAATCAGTTCCTTGCAACGCTCAACTCCGATCACAACATCATGGCGCACGGAGGCCGCCTGATGGCCTTCCAGCCCAATCCGGGGCAGCGGACCGCCTGCTGCGGCGGAAATGTGCACCGACTCTTCCCCAACTATGTCATCCGCATGTGGATGAAGGATGCCGGTGACGGAGTGACGGCAATGCTCTACGGACCGTCGGCGATCAGGACGACCGTGGGCAGCGACAAACGTGAGGTTGAGATTGTTCAGACCACAGATTATCCCTTTGGTGAGCAGATAGACTTCACGATTGATGTCGCGCATCCGGTTTCGTTTCCGCTCTCACTGCGAATTCCCGCATGGTGCGATGCGCCCCGCATCTTGATTAATGCCAAGTCGGTTCCTCTGCCACCTGTCCAGAAAGGACTCATCGTTGTTGAACGAGTTTTCCATCCTGCCGATACGGTTACCCTGATTTTGCCGATGAAGTTGGGGCTCGCATACTGGCCCGAGAGCGGCATCAGTGTCGAGCACGGTCCGCTGGTTTACTCGCTTCCCATCAAGGAGAACTGGACCCCGGTCGTCGAACGCGACTTCTCGACTGAGGAATTCCCCAGCTGGAACGCGACCCCCGCCAGCGCGTGGAATTATGGAATCGATATCCAGCCGGAGACACTGGCATCTCTAATTAAGCTCGAGAGAAAGCCCATGACGACAGATCCATGGGTCTTTCCGCCTGTCACTCTTACCATTCCGGCAAGGAAGATTAAGGGCTGGAAGCTACAGGTTAACCCTGCTGATCCGAATCAGAGTTTCACGCCATGTTTGCCTGACCCCGCTGATCGCCACATGAGTGAAGAGGTCGAGTCGATTACCCTCGTGCCCTATGGCTCAACCCATCTGCGGATGACAATCTTCCCGGAGCTCAAAACCTAGCGCTCCCCGCTATCTAATATCTAATGGAGAGGCGGCCGATAAACTTGGATCGCTTCAATGGGCACTGGACCATCACCGTTGGGAATAATTTCAAGGGTATGATGATCGTTCGAGATTTCCTGTACGAGCGTAGTCTGATAGACCTTCGCACTGTCGGACGTGACGGGCGCCTTATACGTATCGACGAACATCGGAAGAACGTTCCATCGAACGGTGAACCCAACCGGCGGTGGAGTAGTTTGTTTGAAGATCTTCATAATATCCGCGAACATCCAGTCCTGCGGTTCGATTACGACGCGGCCGGACTTTGATTCGAAGAGCTGCTTGCTCGATCCGCTGCCATCCGGTCCCGTTTTAGAACCCGCCACATCGAAGTCGAAGTCGGTGGCGTCCGCATTCATGTGGTCGATGCGGAGAGTCCAGTTCTCCACCAGCAAAGGAGTGACGTGAGAAATCCGTCGAATCGCGGGAAACCAAGTTCCCGGCCCGGCGGATGGCCGGGTGATCGTGTACGCGGAGGGAAACTCCGAGGGGGGCTTCCCGTCGATCAGAATGCGCGCCGTCCCGACGTTCTGCAGATTTGTGTGCGCTGCGATCACGTCGACCCGGTTCCCCTGAAATTCCAGTCGCAGCTTTCCTTCTGCGCTCGTTCCAAGGACCCCTTCGTTGTCCAGCGTCCAGCCGGGGCCGCTTAATGTAATCTCGTCGTTCACTCCCTCGGCGATAGGACGCTTCGCCTCATAGGTTCTTATCTTTGTCTCCCAGGGATCGCTAAAGAGAGGATTGAATCGCAGATGCCGTTCGATCATCTGCGCCAGGATGGAATAGCCGCCCGCGTTGGGATGTACTCCGTCTTTCAAAAGCTGTGACGGCAGCAAATCGTGCTCTTTAAGATAGCGTGGCCATTCGGAGCTGACATCGACCAGTTCACAGTCGTACTTCGCGGCGAGATACCGGAAGAAGGCGGCGGATGATTCAGAGATCGGCTCCTTAGCCTGTCGATGATCATTGAACAGCACGATGTCGGCGGTGGTATACCGGCGTACATTTGAAATGATCCTCTCGAGATCACCCGTTCTCTGTCCGCCGTATACGTGGAAGATGAGCAGGTCCGGATAATCCGGATAGAGGTCGTGCACGGAGGTGCGCACCAGTCGGTCGGCTTCAAATCCACCGATCGCGCGGTTTTCGATATCTATATCTGCGAAGGGGTATTTCTGGTGCAGATATGTGCGGAGAAGATCAGTTAGCGTGCTGTTGCCTATGATTGATTGCCCATAAAGCAGAATGTGGACAGGCCAGCGGCGCTCGCTCGTGCTCGTTGCCAGCAATGTCATGGAGTACTGAATATGCGATCCAAAGAAGTTCTGGTTCGGCTCGTCCGATGGAGGCGGCATTGAAATTGCAGAAACGTTCTGGGCGGAGGGAATCTGTTCCTGGGTCGCACTCTGCGCCACTGCGGCAACTGAGCAGGCAAGCAGGCATAGGGCCATTTGTAGTCGTTTCGCCATAGGATTCTGACCGCGGTGTGATGATAGAAGTCGTCAGGTAATTTTGTCAATGAGACTTCAGTTTTATTAGCGGATTATCAGTCGAGTCCTAGCGGATTTTCTGAAGAAAACAAGAAACACGCGCGTAATCTGTCGCCATCTCTCGCTGCGTGATCGGGCCCTCTTGTGCGTTGATTCTCGCATAGATGTCAGCAAGCCGCTGCCGTCGTTCTCTTGAATCTGGACGACTCAATTGTTTCTCGTCTTTGCTTGCATATAATAGTCATATTTTATTGACAAAACTTTACAAATCGCTGTACTGTTCCCCTCAGACATTTGAAGCCCATTTAACAACCAGCGAGGTATGGCGAAGATCGAGCATTCGTCATGGTAATGCGTAACGCAGTCCCTCTCATTCCCTGCCTTGTGCGAGTCATGTACCGAGGGGTGCCGATACTGACGGAAGAGTTTGCGGAGTCTCACGAGCTAGAACAGGCCTGTGCATGTACAGCTTACTCGGCTTGAAAAGCTGGATGCGTTACGGTGCTGATGCAATCGAGTCGGAGAGAGTATGGTAAAGCGTTTTCGGTTTTGCAAATCTCTGACGGTGCTTGCCCTGCAAGCATCGTGCGTCGTATGTGTAGTTGACTGCCGGGCACAACGCGCCAATCCGGATAAAGAATGGGCGGTAGTCGAAAACCTGGTTGACGGGATTCATGGCATCAGCACTGCGCCGCCAGCTGATCTGCTGAGTTCCAAGTACACTTCCGGTGCGCTAATGGGAAATGGTGACATCGGTGTAGTGGCTGGCGATACGGATGTAGACCGCCAGAGCTTCTATTTTGGCAAGAGCGACTTTTGGGGGGCCGGCGCCCATTTCGCCGACCTTCCGGATATCGGGACGATACGCCACGATGCACCAGAGTGCAATTGGGGATGTCGTGTTTCCATTCTGTCGCTGGGCAAGATGACAATTTCTTCACCAGTAAAAAGCAACGATGCTGACAAAGTCTACCGCGTCGACCAGGACATACTGCATGCGCGCGTAGACACGACTCTTAGACTCGGCGCGGCGAAGGTACATTTGCGCTCTTGGACTGCGGATGGTGAGAACACCTTCGTGACGGAGGTGACCTCAGATAGCGACGTCAAAGCAGGCTTGCCCATTCGGGTGAGTCTTGCAATGCCAGACCTGGACTCCGCAACGCCCACCAACTTTCCAGTGGCCGTGGGCAGTCGCAATGGTGTGCTCTGGGCGACTCGCGAGAATGCCGGAACCGGAGCACAGGATTACAAAGCCCGCGAAGCGATCGCTGTTCGCATCCTGGGAGCAAAATTCACCAGTGTGGGAACCGAGCCCAACAGCGTGACGACCGACTTTATTCTGAAGAGCGGCGCCCCCGTATGGATCGCAGTGGTTTTCGAGAGCGACGCACGCATGGGGTTGAGAGGCCCGAGCTCAAGGGCGCTTGCTCAGGCGGCAATAATTCGCGCCAGGCAACTCTCCGGTTCTCGAATAAAGACGCTCGAGGCAGCGCACCTGGAATGGTGGAAACAGTTCTGGCTGCGGTCCTATGTGCAAGTACACGACAAAGTTTTGGAAGAATATTACTACGGCGCGCTCTACGTGCTTGGTTGCGCCAGTCGACCAGGCAGGACAGCACCGTCATTATTTGGAAACTTTATCACCACGAATCGCGTGGCATGGGGTGGCCTCTATTTCATGAACTATAACGAAGAGGCGCCATACTACGGCGTCTTTTCCAGCAACCATCCGGAGCTTGCCGAGCCATACATTCAGATGGTGTTGGCGCAAATCCCGTGGGAGAAGAATCGCACGGCTGCAGCAGGGTACAAGGGCATTTCTTACGATCGGACTTTTTCGCCCTTCACAGTAATTGCGAAGCCGCCGGCGCTTCTCCCGGTCGCTCCGAAAAAGAATTACAAGAATCTGCCGTCGGACCAAAAATCGAATGCAACCTTTAGCCTTCTACCGGCAATTCAATATTACGAGTACACGCAGAACAGAGTGTATTTACAAACACAACTTTACCCTGCCATGAAGGACTTGGACGCATTCTGGAGAGACTATGCGGTCCGCGACTCCTCCGGGAAGCGTTGGGTCTTTGAACACAGTGCGGCGCATGAGGGCGGAGACGACCTGAATCCCAATCTGGATATCGGATTCGCCCGGCGCGTGGAACGTGAGCTAATCGCTACCAGCCAGGTGTTGGGTGTGGATGCAGGGATGAGGCCCGTGTGGCAGAGTTTTCTGGACGAGTTAAGCCCGTATCCGACTGGTACGGTGAACGGAAAAACCGTTTTCTACATCGCGGCATCGATCAAAAACAAAAGCGAGAATCATGGGCTTTTTGAACCCGGGGACCAACCGATCAATCTCGAAGGAACGGTTTATCCCGGAGAGAATCTCTCTATCGGTGGCGACCCTAACCAATTGCGGATTGCACAGAACTCGATGCTGGAAATGAACTCCTGGGCGGCGACGAAGGGCCCCAACTCGGAAAATGGATTTTGCAAGATATTTCCCATCGCAGCACGGATTGGCTGGCCAGCCGGGGATCTGGTCGCCAAATTCAAAGCGGCCATTCTTTATCAGTGGAGGCCGAGCAATTTGACTGTGTTCCAAGCCGGCGGTGGAATCGAAACCTCGGGCTCTGTCGAGGGCCTCGACTCAATGCTGCTGCAGCACGAGGATGGCGTTCTACGAGTTTTTCCTGACTGGCCTGCTTCTATGGATGCGTCCTTTACCCGGCTGCGGGCGAAAGGCGCGTTTTTGGTATCGAGCGAGCAACGGAGTGGCGCGGTGACCTTTATTGAGGTCGTTAGCGAGCAAGGTGGTCCGCTCACAATCCAAAGTCCATGGACAACGCGTGGCATTCGCGTGAATAATTCTCCTACCGTCATACAGCCAAATAGTCATGGAGAAATTTCGTTGAGCACCAGACGCGGCATCCACTATCGATTGACGGCGAAGTGACGCTGATGGCGGCACCCGCTACCGTTCTGCGAAGGAGATAAGGCCATGGGGGTTTGGCTCTTTACGTTCATCTCCTGCGTTTTCCTGACTAGTTCGAGTGTAATTACCCGACTGTACGATCGCACCCTTTTCCAAAAGAACGCTGCTGCGTTCAGTGCTGCTCCCAGCGGTCGTGGAAACGTCTTATACCTTTTCAGCGTGGAAGGCCCCTCCGTGCCCCAACGATCTGGAAGCCAGAGCACGCTGCTTACTTCGGAGTGCGATCGCGGCAGGGGTGGCAGCTGCACGAAGTTGGCGCTCCAATATGCTGAGGGCAAGGGAGTGGCGAAGGACGAGAAAGTGTCCCTCGAACGCTTCCAGCGGGCTTGCGATGCAGGTCTCGCAAAGGCCTGCTCCGACCTTGGCTTCATGTATTCGGCGGCTCCGGGGATTACCGAGAATGAGAAGCGCGCCGCGTCTCTCTTTCAGAGCGCCTGCGATGAGGACAATCTAAGCGGTTGCTTCAACCTGGGCGGAGCATATTCCGAGCAACAAAAGATTCCAGCAGATGAGAAGCGCGCCGCCGAATTCTTCCGACGCGCGTGCGAGGCTGGCTTCGCAATCAGTTGCCACAGTTTGGGCATGGCATATTCTGAGGGCCGCGGTGTGGCAAAGGATGACGCGCGTGCCGCCGAACTATTGCAGCGGGCCGGAAAACTGTACCGGCTGACTGCGGAATTATTTCAGCGCGCCTGTGATGCAGGAGATGGGGTGGGTTGCAATAACCTCGCCGAAATGTATGCCCAGGGTCGAGAGCCAATGGGAAATAAAGCGCGCGTTAACAACCTTCTTCAGCGCGGTTGCGATGTTCATTTTCCCGACAGTTGTTTCAAACTGGGTTTGGAATATTCCGGAGGATTTGAAGGAGTCGAAAGAGATGAGAAACGGGCTGCCGAATTGTTCCAGCAGTCCTGCAACGCGGGTCTCGCCAAGGGTTGCTACAACTTGGCCTTGGCATATGGACAAGGGCTGGGAGTGGCAAGGGACGAGAAGCGGACTGCCGACCTTACTGAGCGAACCGGAAAACTCTATCAGCGCGCGGTCGAACTCTTCCAGCGCGGCTGCGATGCGCGTGAGGCTGAGGCCTGCTACAACTTAGCGTTGGCATATGCTGAGGGCCGCGGGGCGACGAAGGATGAGACACGTGCGGCCGACCTGTTACAGCATGCGAATCAACTGTTCCAGCGCGGGTGCGATGCGGATGATGCTGAGGCCTGCTACCGGTTGGCCTTGGTGTATGCGCAAGGACAAGGCGTGGCAGAGGACGACAAGAAAGCCGTCATATTCTTTCAGCGCGGCTGCGATGCGAAAGATGCAGAGGGTTGCTACAACCTGGGCGTGGCGTATGCGGGAGGCCGCGGGGTTGAAGAGGACGACAGGCGGGCCGCGGAACTCTTCCAGCACGCCTGCAACGCGGGCAGCTCTGATGGCTGCGCGACCCTGGGGTTTATGTATTCAGCAGGCCGGGGAGTCACGCAGGATGAGAAACACGCAGCGGAACTCTTCCAGCGAGCTTGCAACGCAGGTCTTGCCAAGGGTTGCTACAACCTCGGAGTGGCATATTTGGAAGGCCAGGGGGAATTGAAAGATGAAAAGCGAGCCAGCGGGCTTTTCGACCGCGCATGTAACGCGGGTAGCGCTGACGGCTGCTTTTACCTGGGCCTGGCATACGCAGATGGCCAAGGGGCGGTGAAGGATGATAAGCGAGCCGCCGAGCTATTCCAGCGTGCCTGCGACGCCGACAGCGCTGACGGCTGCGCCGATTTGGGCTTTATGTATTTGGCCGGTCGCGGGGTGGAAAAAAATCAGACGACCGCCGCACAATTGCTGAAACGTGCGTGCGATAAGAATCTTGCAGAAGCCTGCACGGCTTTGCGGAAATTAGTGCCACAGTAGGTTGTCGGGATCCAGCCGCAAGTGCGCTCGGATGCTTCGGATTACCCATCCACTCTCGATACTGCGAACCCAGGTGCTCAGGAGATTCAAACTTGAAGACAAGCCGGCGTCAGTTGTGTAGACAGAGCCTCCGGGCGCTGTGTGGTGTGTTTCTGGCAACGCGTCTTTCGCGTGCGCGGGCGCATGTATTGGCACAGCTCGATGTGAGGGATTTTGGGGCCACTGGCGACGGGCACGCTCTCGATACGAGAGCCTTTCAACGCGCAATCGATGCCTGCAGCCACAGCGGCGGTGGAATCGTCGAGGTGCCGCCGAGAACGTACGTGATCGGCACGGTATATCTCAAGTCTGGAGTTACGTTGCATTTGGCGGAGGGCGCAGTGCTCCTGGGGAGCACAAATCCGAAGGACTACGGTCTGGTTGACTCATTCAAAGACGCGGTTAATAGGGTGCGAGGCTTCACGCTGATCGGTGCGATAGATGCGCAGGATGTTCGCATTACCGGAAAGGGCACGGTTGATGGACGTGGCATTGAGTTACAGAAGAACGGTAACGGACCCGATGCGCGGCCCTTTCTAGTGCGATGGGTGCGGTGCAGGGGAGTCGAAATCTCGGATGTAGAGCTGAAGAACTCCGCGGCGTGGACCATGCACTTCTTTCAATGTCAGGACGCGAACGTGAGCGGGGTGCGGATCGACAGCTTCGGGGTGGATAACAATGATGGAATTGATATCGACTCCAGTCAACGCATCACTGTGGAAGATTGCACGATCTTCAGCGAAGACGACAGCATTTGCATCAAAACAACAAGCGTTGTGCCCTCCATGCAGATACGCGTTAGAAACTGCACGTTGAGAACTCATCATGGAGCGATGAAGATCGGCACAGAATCAATGGGGGACATTGAGGACGTGGTCTTCTCGCAATGCCGTGTGATCGATGCGCGAGAAGGTGCAATCAAGTTCTGCTCCGAAGATGGCGCAAATATTCGCAATGTACGTGTGGAGGATATTCAGATTGACAGCGCTGATACACCTGTCTTCCTGCGTCTCGGCACGCGCATGCGGACCTATCGCAACGGCGATCCGAAGCTCAGCCCAGGAAGCCTCGACGGGATCACTCTGCGCAGGATCACTGTGCGTGACGCGACACGGATAGGGATACTTGTCTCCGGCGTTCCGGGGCACCTCATTAAGAACATATGGATGGAGGATATCTCCATCCATATGAAAGGCGAGATACGTGACGCCAAGGCACAGCTTCCTGATCTGCCGGAGAAAGAAGTGCAATACCCTGAGGTCTGGATGTTTGGACCGGATATGCCCGCATACGCAACGTACCTGCGGCACGTCGAGGCAGCGAAGTTTGTCCGCATCGCAATCGAGGTAGAGTTGCCCGATGTGCGGCCTGCTCTCTTTCTTCAGGATGCGCATGACGCAAGCTGGGACGCGCTTCGGATTACGGGGAATCCGCTCTCCAGCTGTGTCGCAGTCGCGGAGAACTCCTCCGGGGTCCATTTCGATCAGCCGGAGTACGCCTTTCCCGCAGAGAGCTTTCTGAAGCTGGTGAACGGTGTAGGCAGAGATACTTCCGCGGTCAGTGACGGCAGCTTGCCACATGTCGATCGCCGCATCAGTGTGACATCGTGATGGGCCTCCTCAGCACAAGCAAAGTACAATTCGAAGAGATAACAGACCAGCGGAACAAAGAATGCACGCTGAATACTTGATCTCTAGGAAAATCACAAACCTAGATCCGGCGGATCGGAATGTCAGATACGGACGGCGATTCTCTTCTGTGGGTGGAATCTGGGCGACGCGCTTATGCGTAAGCAGCTCGCTAGGAGAGCTGTCGTCCGCTTCCGGCGAGACGATCGACGAGTTTGGAGAATGCTTCAGACTCGTGCCTTGAGAGCGAATATTCACGGTGCTCAAACGCGTTGTCGATGCCCCGCCCGCCGCATACGATGGCCGATCACAGTTCCCTAAGCCGCCGCGCCTGGTCCACCTGCAAGCCACCATACTCTTTTCGCCATCGATAGTACGTCTGCTCGGTGATCCCGCTTTCCCGGCATGCTACCGGGGTCGTCTTGCTGTTCGCAACCGCCGCCTCGACCTGCCGCAGCGATATCGACAGTGCGATCGACCTCTTGTGCAAGAAATCATTCAACGGAACGTTCCGGGCCGAGGCCTGGACTTTGGCCGAGGCAAAACGGCTCATGAGGAGTGGCGGCAGGAATACAACGAGAGTCGTCCTCACCGATTTCTTGGGGAACGGACGCCGCTTTGTACGGCACTTCGCATTGTCGGCTTATCATGTTGGATGTAGCGGAGGCGAACTGATGGAAGGGATTGGAAGCAGGCTTCGAACTATTCGGCAGAAGTGGGGGCTGACCTTGCGCGAGGTGGAGGAACGAAGCATTCGTATTGCCCAACAGTGGGGCAATCCCTCGTATCGCATCTCTGCGAGTTGGCTGGATCGAGTTGTCAAGGGCGGAGCAAAACCAGGCCACTGGGGCGGAGTAAAAGTAGGCCAGTAGATTGGTGTTGAGTAGTTGCGAGGTGTGCGGGGTAGAAGGGCCTCTGGAGCGTAGCGAAAGAGGCTCTTCTACCCCGAGGCGCGTTCGGAGGGGAGAGTTCAGCGTTCTGCGGATGGGGTTCGTTTGCGGCGGCTCTGCTTGAGACGGTAGCTGTCGCCGTTCATTTCCAGGATGTGGACGTGATGGGTGAGCCGGTCCAGTAGCGCACCGGTGAGGCGTTCGGAGCCGAGCACTTCGGTCCATTCCTGGAAGGGCAGGTTCGAGGTGATCAGGGTCGAGCCGCGCTCGTAGCGTTGGCTGAGCATCTCGAACAGCAGTTCGGCGCCGGTCTTCGATAGGGGCACGAAGCCCAGTTCGTCGACGATCAGCAACTCGTAGCTGGCGATCTGCTTCTGAAAACGAAGCAGCTTCTTCTCGTCTCGAGCTTCGATCAGTTCACTCACCAGTGCGGCGGTAGTAGTAAACCGTACGCGGTGGCCGCGCTGGCATGCGGCCAGGCCAAGAGCAAGGGCGATGTGTGTTTTTCCTGTGCCGCTGTTGCCCAGCAACAGAACGTTTTCGCGGCGAGCGAGGAACTCACATCGCGCCAATTCCAGCACCAGGGTCTTGTTCACCGACGGGATAGCCAGGAAGTCGAAGCTGTCCATGGTCTTGACGACTGGGAACTTCGCCTGCCGGATGCGACGTTCGGTGGCCCGGCGCTCGCGATCCAGCAACTCCAGTTCGGTCATGCGCAGCAGGTAACGTTGATAGTCCAGCTGTTCGACGGCGCACTGCCGCGCCACCTTGTCGTACTCGCGCAGGATAGTGGGCAACCGCAGTTCCTTCAGATGGTGTTCCAGCAGCAACTGCGGTGTGTCGGCTGTATGAGCTGCAGCGTTCGTAACAGAGACATCGGCGGCGCTCATGCGCATGCCTCCACCAGCAGCGTCATGTAGTCGGCAGCCTGCGTGGTGCGCACCTGGGCCAGTGGCAGGTGGGGATAGTTCTCCATGTCCAGCCGCGGCGGTCTCCGTTCGATGCGGCACAGCAACAGATGGCGGACAGCGTCGAAGCTGATCGTGCCTAACTGCAGGGCATCTTCGATGGCATGAGTTACCTCTGAGAGATCGAAGGTCTCCAGTAGTCGAAGCACCTGCACATACTCGCGGCTGCCGTGTTTCCTGAGCCTTGCTTCGAGCAAACGCCGCAGTTGCCGAAAGCACTCCGGCAACAGCCAGCCGGCGAGCGGAGCGGCCTGATCGAGTGCCCGGGTCTTCTGCTCAAGCAACGCCAGATAGTGCAGCGGATCGAAGACCACCGCCTCGCGTTCATAACTGCGCTCGTGCCGGGCGATGACTTCACTGGCGCAAGCAATCACCACTTCATGCACGTAGCCCTTCACCCATACCTGACGATGTCCGTACTCGGTTGGCACCGAGTAGTCGTTGCCACGATAGCGCACCAGCGACAGTGAACTGACACGCGCTGCGATCTTCTCGCAGGCTTCGTAGGGCGCCGGGGGCAACGGCAGCATCGCCGCATGGTCGCGCCCGAAGCGTTCCCCGATCGTCTCTGTGTGTCCGCGCAACCGGCGCTCGCGCCGCTTCCGGCACTCAGCTTCCAACCGAGTGTTCAGCTCCTCCCAACTGCTTGCACGCGGAATCGGAACCATGAAGTTGCGCCGCGCATAACCGACCAGTCCTTCGACCTTGCCCTTGTCGTTGCCCTTCGCCGGGCGCCCGAACTTATCGGCGAATAGATAGTAACTCTGTAGTTCGGAGAAGGCCCGTGTCCGCTGCCGTTCCTCTCCTCCCAGGATCCGGGCCACGGCGATCTTAGTGTTGTCGTACAGAATCCGCGTCGGAACGCCGCCGAAGCACGCAAAGGCCCGCACATGGCCTTCCAGGAAGGCTTCCGTGGTCTCGGCCGGGAACGCCACTACAAAGCAGTCGTCCGAGTGAGGAAGGTCCATGGCCAGGTAGTGCGCCTTCTGTTCCACTCCCGCAATCACCACCAGCGCTTCGCCGAAATCCACCTGCGCCTCGCCCGGCGCATGGGTCAGAGGCACGAACACCTCCCGGCCGTGCAATGTCGCCATGCGCACATAGTCCTTCACGATCGTGTAGCCGCCCGTGAACCCGTGCTCTTCCTTGAGCCGCTCGAAGATCCGCTTCGACGTATGTCGCTGCTTGGCTGGCCTCTGCTTGTCGTCGTTCAGAATGGCATCAATCACGCCCAACCAAGGTCCCAGCTTCGGACGCTTGATCGGCTGCTGTCGCTGGTAGCCGGGTGGCACCGCGTACTGCAGCATCTTCCGTACTGTCTCTCGCGAAAGCCCAAACTCCCTGGCTACCGCCCGCTGACTCCTGCCTTCCACACGAACCGCTCGCCGCACACGTCCATAGATCTCCACCTCGAACATCCCTCCGGTGTTCCATGAACCATGCCTGCAAGGCAAATGCTCACGAAACCAAGTTCCGGCGGTGGACTACTTTTACTCCGCCGCAGCGCGCCGCTCTCGCGGCGCACTGTGGCCTAGTTTTGCACCGGCGCGCATAGGCGTCGATTTCAACGAACACCTGCCGTTGCGCTCAAGATATAACAGCAAGAAGTGCTGGAATAAAGGAGAAGAACCTGTACTTCGACATCAACATTTAGCAGCACAACACAACACGGACCTGTTGGAGCTTGATCTCGAAGATGTACCCGGCCTCCGTACAAGGGCCATGGCAATGACCTTCGCTCACGCTGTTCACTTAGCTGCCGCAGAATTGCTCGAGGTGGACTCGCGCGAAATCAGTCTCTCAGTCCATGAGATCGAAGACCAAACGTCGTGGAAGATCCAGCTCTACGATTCCGAGGCTGGTGGCTCGGGGCACATCCTTGAACTGGCTGAGAGGCATCATGAATTGCCTGCTGTGCTGAAGCTCGTACTTTTTCGAAATGCTCAACACAATGCAATATGTACTAATGCGTGCATCCAATGTCTGCTGACGCAAGGGAGTCAAGGAGCATACGAGGCTGGGCTTCTTGATCGGCGCGCTCTTCTCGATCTGTTGATTACGAACGAATAAGCGGCCTAGGCGGATTGAACTGGACTTCCTAAAAATCAGCGATCACTCCAGGGACACCACTCACCGCCACTAGGGTAGGAAGCTTATTAAGAAGGAGAGCCAATGTGAGGACATCACCCTGAGGAATCGCAAACGATTCGATTGAAAACTCCCAGCGCTCACCTCTGGCATCTGAAAGCGCAAAAGTCTTTTCGCCGAGCGGACCTTTAGTGCTGTAACTGCAAAATGATTGCAGAATCTTAAGCGCATCGACTTCGCTAAAGGTCGGGAACATTCCATCGAATGGAGTTGAGGTGACAAAGTGCCTCGTTCTTTCATCCGATGTGCCACGTCTAGGATGGCTCCCAATTACCGCGAAGGAAGGGACGTCGAGAGTTTCGACTGTGCGATACAGCGTTGCGGTCCAGGAGTTGCCAAAATCGCTGCCGAGTTTGTTTAGAGTTTTTAGAGTATGCTTCAGGCCCATGATCTGTTGATCGAAATGCTCTTGCATAAAGAGCAGCCGACCGGCGGCGTAGTTGGCCTCAGCCTCGATCTCAATATGGCAACTCTCAATGAGAGTTAGTTGGTCATCTCCAAAAGTGTAGTCTCGGTGCCAATCGAGAATGCTGTGTCCGATTTCGTGTGCTGAATTCCATCTCTTCTTCATCTCGTGAAGATTTCCATCGACGAGAATCTTTCGTTGCTCGGGAATCCAGAGTGCCTTCAGATCAGCAGCCTTAATTGCATCCCAAATCCGGGTAGGGCGCTCGAAGAACAGTTTCGCGCCCACCTTGACTCGACTGATTGTTTCTCGAACAACACCGTCTTCACTTGTGCGGTAGTAGTGGGGATCTAGCTGCTGTAGTTTGAATACTGCTTCCAAATCCAATGGCGGCTGCGGGTTTCCCAGGCCCCTGAGTATCTTCTGTACTTGTGAGTCGATTTCATTTCGCGCTCCCTGTTTCAGTGTGACCTTTCGCACTACTGCCTCCAAAAGAACGACCCAATTTACATACTCGATAATGCTTTTATGAACTCGTGAAGAGCTTCTTTCTGACTTGGTTCTAACGGTTTCGTACTTGAACTTGCGGCAAATGCCAATGCTGCCCTTGCAGTTGTTGTATCTGGTACGACATGACCAGCGATTTGAGCCAGCTTTCGTGGTGGAACATCAAATACTTGGGCTATCTTTGAGACGATCCGTGGCTCTGGAAACTCTTTGCCCTCTTCAAGCAATAAGACATCGTATGGATTCATTCCCACTGTTTGAGCCAGTTGTTGAACAGATAGGCCTTTCTCTCTGCGTGCCATATTGAGAAATTGGCCAAATACGTTTCCAAGCTGAACGAGTTTCGCATCCGAGCTTTCGGATGCCGCAGCTGCTGTTAGGTTCACCTTTCCAGCAGCCCCGGAAGCGCGAGGCTCTCCGGTGAGTTCCGAACCAAACTCCTTTTCAAGATCGGAAACCCACCCTCCAACAGAAAACCTAACATCTTCTTCCTCTTTTGCGACTCGTAGAAGCCACTCCGGATTGAACTTCATATCAATCATCATTTCGCCTCTGAGATGAAGAGTTCCGCTAGTTCCGGCGTCGTCTCGAAGTATAGTAAATTCTCTTTTGCCGGGTCCCGTTCGAGCGGAAGCATCTTGCATGTTTTCTGGTAAAACTGCTCGGTTTGGGGATGAGGCAAAGAGTGCAGGCCAACACGGCCATCAAATCCGACTTGCCGACTAAGTTGCACCGCAGCAGCGAATAGGTTCCACCCAATCGTCGCATAACGACGGGTGCCCCCTAATTCGGTTGCAATCTCACGGTGATTCCAAGGAGCGACCTCAAGGTAGTCGACGTACGCGAGTTCTGCTCCCTTTTGCGTAGGGATTCGCGCAGAATACTTCGCGAGATCAACTTTCATAAGACCCTGGAGTTCGCCGGCGCACTCAATGCCAAAAAAACTGAGGTTGAACTGTCCGAGTTGGTCCCCTTTGTTTTCCCAATTCCAGTGCCAGTGACGAGGTTGCACCTCGGGAGGAACGCCACGGGTGAGCATCCGTTTTGTCGCTTCGACGACCAACGGACGCCATTGGAGCTGGGTCTGTACGAAATGATCTACGGTTACGTCGTCGAAGAGTTCTGCATCGACGGTCGCACCTCGTGCAAGATCAACGATCTGTACCGGGACTCTCAAATCATCATCAACTCAGATTTCGATTTCTTATCCTCATCTTCGAAGAAGAGCTTCTCTCCCCTCTCCAGACGGATCTCAACCGTTTGATAGAGGCGAATGGCTTGTCGGACGACCTGCGTTTTCGATAAATCCTTGCGCCCTGCCAGCTCGTCGAGAGCTGCCATCTCACGGTCGGTCAAATTGAGCGTCATTGTTCGTTTCTCATTATTTGCCATATGCCACCTCTCTATGAATTTAGTGCTTTTTGTGTATTTTGTCAACAAAATTTAGCTACTTTATATGCCAAAACAGCTAATAAAATCAACAACATGCGGAATGTCATGCATTGACATCATGCATTTCTCATCATTTTTTAAGTGTTTTGCGTTTGCATTATGGCTATTTTTTAGCTATAACTTGTTCATCGCACATCAGTGCGTGAAAGGAGCGCACAATGGGCGCTGAAAATGAAGTCGAAGTAACGGTTGTAGAGGAAGTCTTCATCGATGGCCAGCTTGCTGAACTGGTGGTTATCGAGGAGTTCGCGAAACGCGGTGAAAGACCGCCTCACGCGAAGACTTACGTCATCCGCATTGACAAGGAGACGTACCACGTTCACAAGCACAACCCAACCGGAGAGGAACTCTTACACCTGGCGGGCAAGAGTTCGGCGACCTACAAGCTGTATCAGGTCTTCCGAGGCAGACAGCCAGAGCCGGTCGCTCCCCATCAACACGTCGATCTCCGAGCTCATGGGATCGAACGCTTCACAACTGTCCCCAAAGATCCGAAAGAGGGAGCCTCTGCAACCGAGGCCCCTCGGCGGGACTTCCAGTTAGCCTCACATGATGTCGAATATCTCGACACCCTCGGACTCCCCTGGGAGACTATCCGTGATCCCGCTGGTGTATTGCTGCTAGCCATCAGCGGATGGAAATTGCCAGCGGGTTACAACGTTCATACTGCGCAGATCGCCCTGGTCATACCGCAAGGGTATCCCGACACCCAGATTGATATGGCCTTCTTCCTACCGGGACTCGCTCGGTCCGATGGAAAGGCTATCAACAACCTAAGTTTCGTGAACTGGACATTCGGAAGATTCCAGCAGTGGTCACGTCACAGAACCCCGGCGCACCCTTGGAGGTCTGGAATTGATGACGTCTCAACACACCTTTCTCTCGTCGATGATTGGTTGAGAAGGGAGTTCGATCTGCGATGAAAACCTCACTCAGGATGACCAGCGATCATCACGCTCAACTGATGAAGCATCTCTTTCCGGGCGATGGTTGCGAAGCTGTCGCGTTACTGCTCTGTGGGAGAAGGACCGGGGATTCGCGTAGCGTATTGACGGTTCGGCGAGTTGTGCCTGTGGCCTATGAATCGTGTTCGGTTCGAACGCCTGATCAGGTGCAGTGGTCAACAGATATCCTCGACCATCTGCTTCCGGAGATATGGAAGAGTTCCGCCAGCATTGTCAAAGTGCATTCGCATCCAACCGGTTTCGATCGCTTTTCGATCGTTGACGATATCTCTGATAGCCAGTTGGCAATCTCGTTTGATTGCCTCTTCGAGGAAGGGCGATTACACGGAAGTACTGTGATTCTTCCAGACGGTCGCCTCTTTGGACGCGCGCTTCACCACGGTTCCATTGATAGAACTCTTGAGTCCATCATGGTGGTCGGCGATGACATCGACTTCTGGCCGGCGGCGACCGTTGTATCGCGCCGCGATGACGACCGACGCAACCAGCAAGCATTCGGAGCTGGCACTATTGAAATGTTGAGTGCTCTTCGAGTAGCTGTGATCGGCTGCTCGGGAACCGGAAGTGTTGTCATCGAGCAATTGGCTCGCCTCGGGGTTGGAGGGTTCGTTCTGGTGGACCCCGACCATGTAGAACACAAGAATCTGAATCGCATCCTCAATGCAACCGAGGCGGACGCAGAGAAGCAGGTGCCAAAAGTCGAAGTTATGCGCCGGATGATCCGGTCATTGGGCAGAAAACAAGAGGTCATGCCTCTGCAGATGAATTTGGACACTCCTGATGCAGTTCGTCGGGTTGCTGAGTGCGATGTGATTTTCGGATGTGTCGATGGCGCAGAAGGCCGGAATCTCGCGAATCGAATCGCTGCCTACTATCTGCTGCCTTACGTCGACGTCGGAGTTAGCCTGATTGCAGATGGCGCTGGCGGGATTGCGACCATCGCTGGCGCCGTCAATTATTTCGCACCAGGACAACAGTCGCTCATTGAGCGAGGAGCGATCACTCAGGAACAGATCAGCGCAGAAGAGATGAGACGCATGAATCCTGAGCGATATGCAGAACTCAGGCGACAGAAGTACATTCAGGGTGTTGAGGTAGATCGGCCAGCGGTCATCAGCGTAAACATGCTCTTTGGATCTCTCGCGGTGAATGAGTTTCTCGCCCGTATCCATCAGTTCCGCAATGTTGGAAATGAGGAGTACGCAACTGTAAGAGGCGATCTCTGTGAGCTCGTCTTATTTCGCGAGTCCCGCTCAGATTCCGCAGGTCACTTGCTCCGTGAGATCGGGCTCGGAGATCAGCAACCTCTGCTGGGCCGCGCATCTCTTTCGGAGTGAGCATGGGAATTCTACGCCGCGCACAGCGACTACTCGAACGCTTCGGCCTCCGAAAACAACGGTATTGGATTGAACGGGTCGAGGAGGTCCCAGATGTACCGGTACCGAACGTCGTCTATGCCATCGGGAATTCACCGCCGTGGCAGGCCGCTCTGATCTGTCCATGTGGATGTAAGCACCTCATCCAACTCAGCCTACTTACTTCTGATTCACCTCGTTGGAGCCTAAGCGGTCAGGAGACGGGGCTTGCAACTCTTCATCCTTCAGTGTGGAGGACGAGAGGATGTAAATCTCATTTCATTTTGAGGCAAGGACAAGTTTCATGGTGCAATATGGCGGACAGATGATCTGAATGCCTCTGCCCAATGCCGTATGAGATTCTTTAAGTGTCTACGCCCGACGCCAAGTCAGTAGTTGGTCCAATTTGGCATCTGTCACTTTCCCGTTGTCAAGAAAGACCTCGGGAATACCGCCCCCGTAAAACCGAACATTCTCGGCTCCGAAGATATCGCATGCAGCTTTCACAGGAGATGACTCCTTAAACTTGCGCGATCTCAGAGCGACGGGCCCATACCAATCAGGATTCTCATCGTCCTTGCTTACAATCGTGCAACGAACCTTAGTTCCACGCCGTTGTTGTCTCGCAGAAAAAAAAGCGCGATAGGTGACATCATCCGGCGGCAGCGAATAACCCATGAAAATGACATGGTTCATTTTTACCGTGGTGGCCCGAAGATCTCGTTGGATTTCTTCAATGAACGACGTAGGCTGGGGCTTGAATGAACTTTGCATCACTACTTGGGTATGATGTGCGTAAGTCAAAGTGCCGCAGTGGAGACATTTTCGAGCATCTACTTTGCCTTTCTTTCTTTGTTTGCGCTCCTCGCCGGTTATCCACTTCGGAGGGGGCCGCCTATCAAAGGCTTGCAGAGGTGGCGGTGGAAACAAACCGGCAGCACTAAGCTCCCAATCATCGCCATGATAAGCGGATAGCTTGCCGCAGTCTGGACATTCCCGCCAACACAGACATCCATGAGGAAACAGGAATTTAGTCAATCTGACCTTGTAATCGCCACCTCTTTTTGTTTCATTCAGCCTCTGGGCGGCAGCTTCATTCAGTGGATACCACGGCCAGTCGTCATCGCCACGACCTATCCGTCGTGCGGGGATCAAATGGCCGAAGTCATGAAACAGATGAAGGGGCACGAGTTGAGATCCGACACGCGGGACCTTGGAACTCCGATTCAGTTTGCGGTGAGCAAGAAACTGCACCCAAAGAAGGATGGGATCGTAGTTCAGACTCACAAAGCCAACGTCACCCTGATAGAAAGCTGGCGCGTCCAGCCTATGAACAGCCTCCAGTTCTGAGCTCTGGCTTTGCAGGCGACGTCCCAGCCCTACCGCAAAATCACGATATTGTTTGAGAACTTCCTGGTTTGATTCGATGCATTCTTGATAATCAATGTAGAACGATGCGATCAAGATCGTAAGAAGGGCGTTTTTGGCGCCGATAAGCCTTCGTGCGTCGAAAAATTTCTCGGCCAGTTGCGTTGACGGGGCGCGAACTCCGAACCTAGGAGGGATATGCATATCCAGCAGATTGAACAAATCGTTGAGCCTAAATCTGTCCGTCGTACTGGCCGGGCAGATACTTACTACCGACTTCAACGCAGGCCAGTCGTAGGTCAAACGCAGGTCGATGATTCTCTTGCGGAGTTCATCATTGTGCGCATCCTTGTGCCAATTGCGGCGCATCGCCTCCAACTGCTCCGCGTTAATCTCGCTGATGCTTTCGTAGGCTCCATCGGTGTCCCCGAGAATAGTAATCAGGTCAAATAGAGCATCGTGCCACCTCTTCTTTATTCCTTTACCGAGGGCTTCGGCGATACGATCTTTAAGCGGCCTCGCAGGATTAGCAGTCGCGGTGATGGTACGGATGAACTTCTCCTGGTCAGCGGTCGCGCGTATCCCAAGCGCCCTTGTCGCACCCGCACCCCAGAAGACGACCGTCCGCGATTGCTGTTTCATCAGCTTGCCACCTGAGTTTCGACATACATCGTTTCATTCGTTCCTATCATCTGCCTTTCCTTCGCACGTTCGCCCAGCTCAATTGCGTCGGCGCCGTAAACCTTCTGTGCCATGTTGGTGATCTTTTCTATCGCCGGGTCGCCAAATTCGCCAGTGGTCGCCAGCTCGATGTCCGTGCTTGCCTCGATTAGCGTGCATTCGGAAATCGCGGAAGCTTCGCTTCAGACCAACATCATGGCTAACTCGAAGCTACCTGACCTTGGTATACGAGTAAATGACCGCAGTCTCTCTTTAGCAGTTCGGCCGGAAATTTCCTTCCTTTTACCAAGACCGTTCCGTCCTTTTCCCATGCGTCTATCCACGAGCGAAGATCTGTTTGGTAGACGGCGGAATACTGAAGGGCCTCGGCCCAGCAATTGTCGTATGGAACTTCACCAGTTGACTGCAAGAGATCGAGTACTCGGCGTTGCGCCCTCCCTCGATTGTCTGTTGCGAGTTGTTGGTATTTACGCTCTCGATATAAAACGGTCGGCTCGAACAGATCGAAGCTACCGCCCCGCTCCTGACGTTGGCGTTTCTGTACATCCGCTCTGACGACATGGGTTCGATCTTCAGTTCGCTTTTCTACGCTCTTGAAGACTTCAACGCCCTTGGCATGACGAGTCGCATAGATCAGATAGAAGTTGAACGCATCCGAGTCTGGCTTCATTACCGGCAGCGCACAGACATACGCAAAGTCTCCTTCACGCTTAATGAGGTCGCAATACTTTCTCACTACAGCAAACTCGAGCTCAGTCCCAGTAAGGCTACGAAGCTCGGGAAAATCCTCTCCGAGCAGGTCAGTGAGATCAGTGGCGCTGTCATTTACAAACCGCGTGATGAACGACGACATGAGGTTGACTACGACCTCGCCTGGCTTGAGTTTCAGCAGAGGGGATATCTGGGATATTCCCGCAAGCTTCCACCCCCAGGGATCGATAAGAATGAAGGGAAATGTTCGAGGGCTGGAACAGTAACGAACAATGTCGTCAATGCGCTCGGCAAAGTCCCAGTTCCTCGCATGGACGCGGATATCTGACGAGTTTTTTGCTTTTGCGAATGTTTCCAGCTCAGAGAATGGGATCTTCTCTTTTTCAATGAACAGACATGCTACTCGAGGTGCCCGGTTTCTGCCCGAGAGCTCCTCGCGGGTCGTTCGCAAAACCTCAAATGCGATACCAAAGGACGTATCGCTATAATCACTCTTCGTAGAGTTCCACGGTCCCGCGCAGCAATCAACGTACTTTAGATCCCACGCTGACCCCAAAATCCTGGCGGCGGCTTCGAGATAGAGCTTGATGGCGTAATGTTTGAGTTCGGACTGCTCACGATCTTGATAACCTGATTCCGTCATGCTCACCAGTGGAATACGGGGTAATTTGAGTCAGTATCGGCAATTCATCATAGGTGAGTCCATCCAGCAGGCGTCCAGTTTCACTCTTCCGTACTCCTCCCCATTGTTTAAAAAAGAACGGGACATCTGACTCGCGGCATTGCCGTTCGAGGGAACGAACCCATTCAGAGTCCATCGGCCTTGCGCCGGCTCCGCTCTCTCCTCCAACGATCATCCAGTGAATCTTCTTAAGGTTGAGTTTGCCCAGGTCTTCAAGTAGAGGTTCGACGGACAAAAATCGTACCGCCACGCGAGCGCTTCGGAGCTGAGCGATCCGAGGCACGCCGTGTTTCCGGTTCTCAACACTGGTCCCCCACCAGATATGTTCGAACTTTGAGGCGAAGGCAAGCTTTGAATTGAGCAGTTTCGCCATTCGGTCGGCGCGCTTCGTGAGTACCTGAAATGTATGCCAGTGAGCTTGAAGCATTACCTCACAAACTTGAACGATGTAGGCATCCGGAACATCGGGATGAAACAGATCGCTCATCGAATTTACGAAGATCTTGCGCGGCTTCTTCCACTTCAGGGGGTCTGAGAGCTTTTCAGGTACGAGTCGTAGGTCGAACCCTTGTTGATAAGGGTGTCCCGGCACCCCTCTGAAACGCTCAGCAAAGGTTTTGGCGTAGCAATGCTTGCATCCAGGGCTGATCTTCGTGCAGCCCCGAACTGGATTCCATGTCGCGTCGGTCCATTCGATCGAAGACTTATCTGACATTTTCGCCTCCTGTTCGCCTAGACAGATACTACCAGTTTAGCTTCAAAATGCACCATTTATGCAACAACACTACCCGAGTCGAACCCTTTTCGCCAGCCTCTGCTTGACCCCTATTATTGGTTCCTCCATTCCGGACTAATTTGTCCAGCCTGAAGAGCGGATACAGGGAAACTAGACGCTGCGCGACTGCGATGACGATAGCGGAAACCCTACTGAAAGGTTGTCGTTTACAGTAAACCCAGCGATGAAAGATCCGGACTCGAATGGCGGCCGCCTGACCAATCTCGCGCGACGCTGGCGCAAGCGACTCACCCAGGCGCATCCGGAAGCAGCTTTTCAAGAGACGTTCTTCTCGCCACCACCACGGGCCAAGGGTAGTAGCGTCGCGGCAACAGCAATCGCCCCGGCGCCGGTCGTATGTACCCCGGTCGAAGAATCCTCAACCGATCCTGAGCTTACAACTGACCAGGCAGAGGCGCTCCGTAAGATTGAAGCCGCCTACGAGCCAGGCGAGTTCTACCTCCTTACCGGACACGCTGGCTCAGGCAAGACGTATCTCATGCAGTGGCTAACGAAGGACATGCTGGCAAAGAAGCGCCGGATCGTTCTCAGTGCCCCCACGCACAAGGCAGTCGCGGTTCTCGCGCGCAAACTGGCCGAGGCCAATATCAAGGACGTACCATGTCGCACGATCCATAGCATCCTAAGCCTAACGCCGAAACCTCGGACAGATCGTCTGGTTTTCGAACGAGCGCGCGATGCAGAGCCCGTCATGGCCGATGTCGTGGTTGTCGACGAGTGCAGTATGGTTTCGGAGGATTTATACCGCCATATAAAGCGGCACCTGCCCAATGCCTTTGTACTGTTTGTTGGCGATCCTGCTCAGCTGCCTCCCGTTGGAGAAGTAGAAAGCCAGACGTTCGCAACAAAGAATGGGTCACACCTCACGACGATCGTGCGGCAAGCGGCTGGGAACCCTATCCTGGCTGCGGCAGGCATCATCCGCGCCAGTCAGGGAGGACCGGCGGATATGTCGTGGTGTATGCCGTCTGCGCTTGAAAACAAACAAGGCATTTTCCTGCCAGCCGACGCGGCGCACCGGTGGATGAAGAAGGCCTTCACGTCGCCGGAGTTCGACGCCGACCCGGATACCTTCCGTTACCTCGCATGGACAAATTCGCGCGTTCATCAGGTGAACGAGTTAATCCGGGCCTGGCGGTACGGCGCAAATATTCCGACGCCGTTCATGCCCGGCGAAAGTGCCCTGTTCCGCGCTCCCGTTGTAATCGACGAATCCATCATCTTCGCCAACAATCAGGAAGCCAGGGTTGTAGCGATTGAGCGATCGACATTCACTCATGAGATCGAGGAGGCTGATGGCGTTCCTCGATGGACAGCCTCGATCCCATCCTGGAGGATCTCCCTTCGCGATGACGAAGGCGTCGAGAAAGCGGTTCATATGCACGCTGACGACCGCGAGTTTCAGAGGGTCGTTGAGCGGATCAAGGATGAGGCGGCGGAGTCACGTCTTCGATGGAAGCATCTTCATGAGTTCCAGCAGAGTCTGGCACAGCTGCAGTCGGTGTATTGTCTGACGGTTCATCGAAGCCAGGGCTCAACATTCCAGACTGCGTTTCTCCACCTACCTGACATACGCCGGCGCGAAAAAACCAACCTATTGGAAGCGCAACAAATGCTTTACGTGGGTGTGACCCGCCCCTCTCAGCGCCTGATAGTGGTTGGCGACTGATCCCTCTCCGAGACATACCCTTACAAAGAGTTCTGTCTGCTTTGTACCAATTTTGTACCGCCGAGCCGGGAGAGGTGGCATTTTTGGATTTCTTGTCATTTTGTTTTCTGTAACTTACAGAAAGACAAGACCCGTGGAAAGAACGATCCCGTCTCTGGCCACCACATTCCAAAGGACTTACTGGAATCAACCCCAGTCTCCACGACCCACACTTGACCCACATTAGTTGACCATAGCCCTTTCCATGCATGCTGCGTCTGCGAGTTCCTGCTGCGCAGCCAGAAGATCATCAACGATCCTCTCGTGTGCCCGGCGCTTCGACGGCGTGACCGCCTTGGCGTACAGATCAAGGGTGGTGCGACTGTCGGCGTGGCGCATAATCTCCTGCGTCACCTTCACGTTTTCCTCGTTCTCAATCAACCATGTCGAGATCGAACGGCGAAACGTGTGCCAACCAACTGCCCCCCTTGATCCCCGCGTTCGCAGCGGCCAAGCAATTGGTAATAGGAGCGTATTGAGTTCTTCGCGTACCGGTGCTGCTTAAGGTAGTCCCGGAAGGATTCCTTGTCGTCTGGGAGTAGATCGAGCAGAATATCGTTTGCCGGTTGGGCATAGAACTCCGATAGTTTAACCACCGTCGTGCGCAGCATCGGAAACTCCTTCGGCGGCTTATCCTGAAGGGCGTTGAGCAGATCCTGCAGAGAAACAACCTTGTCGGTTCTATAAATGCACGACGCGGAACTATCGCGAAGCTCTGCGACAACTTCGGTACCAAATGGAACTGTTGATAACGTCATATATGCATCTACGACGGATTTTTCAGCTTGAAGACTCTGTCTTAGCTTTTCGGCGAGAAGGCTGCTGGACGCAGGATTGATTGGCTTTTCGGCAGACGGTGGAGGCTCGGATACTATGGCACAGGCGAGTCGAGACCCAAACAGCAGTATGCGCCTGAGACCCGTCCAAATGCCGACAGCACTATCAACCTGTCGACACTCGGGACAGCTAGTTTTCTCACATCGCTAACCGAACATTCTTGGAACGCATGGGCTTAGCTGCATCGCGACGTTTGGAGAGCTGCATGCAATCACTCGAGATGACGGGGTTGCCGAAACCTGACCGCCAAGAGGATTCCCTCGAAACAGTTCGGCCGTAACCGGAGATCTGGCGGAGCCATGAACAGTGATGCCGCGGTCACGCCGTAGGAGGACTAATATTGTGAAATTTCTAAGAGAGAGTTTATCGCTTTTTCTTTCCTGTTGCCTTCTGTTCGTCACTGCGCCGGGAGTATCGGTCGCGCAGGTTGACCAATCTGCCGCTCAACCGCCGGTTCAGGCCGCGCAACAGACGCCGGAACAGCTGCAGCAGCTGGTAGCGCCGATTGCATTGTATCCGGATGCGCTGGTTGCACAGATCCTTGCAGCCGCTACCTATCCCGACCAAATTGTGGAAGAAGACAGGTGGCTGCAGCAACACACCGACCTCAAGGGCAAACAACTTGGCAAAGAAGTCGATAAGCAGCCCTGGGATCCCAGCGTGAAGGCCCTCGTCGAGTTTCCTTCGGTGCTCGCGAACATGGACACAAATCTCTCCTGGACCTCCTCGCTCGGCGATGCTTACGTCAACCAACAGCAAGACGTGACGAACGCTGTTCAGGTAATGCGTGACCGCGCGGAGATGGCGGGGAACCTAAAGAGCACATCGCAGGAAAATGTGAGCGAGGAGGGGCAAACCATTGAGATCGAACCAGCCGACCCTCAGGTTGTTTACGTTCCGGAATATGACCCTTGGCTCATATATGGAGACCCTATCGGGATCTGGCCGGGCTGGTATTGGTATCCGGGGCTGTTCTTTGATGGTCCGGGAATCGAGTTTGGGCTCGGCTTTGGAATCGGCTTCTTTGGCGGTTTTGGCTGGGGGTGGGGAAACTGGGGATACGATTGGCACAACCACGGCATTCTTTTTGATCGCCATGCCTACGTCTCCCACAGCAGAGTTTTTGCCAATCGCAACAGCTTCAATCGAGCCGGTGGATTTCATGGCGCTAGCGGATTCGGTGGCGGGGGAGCGAGAGGATTCGCGGGTGGCCAGCATGGCTTCGCGACGTCACATGCCCAGGCCGGCATTCACTCCGGTGCGTTCAGCGGATTTAATCATGGAGGAGTCGCGAGAGGCTTCTCCTCCCGTGGGCGGTCGAGCTTTGGTGGAGGCTTCCACGGAGGTGGAGGTTTCGGAGGTTTCCACGGAGGCGGAGGTTTCCACGGAGGTGGAGGTTTCCACGGAGGTGGAGGTTTCCACGGAGGCGGAGGCGGTCACCGGTAATTCGGATCATTTATTGCAAACGAGAATGATGAGACAGGAGAAAGCTCATGCGCACAAACAATATGACGCACGAAACAAATGAAGACTTTATTGTGAAACTTTCCCGCAAATTCGCATCCAGCACCCTTCTTTTGCTGCTGTTGGCCTCGCTCCTCGCGGTGGGCTTCGGCGTCTCGAGCTCTGCTCAGGAATTAAAACCAAAAAAGTTCTCGTCTCCTGGCGAAGCCAGTGACGCGCTCTTTCAGGCTGCGCAAAAGCAAGATGAGCCGGCCCTGGAAGCGATCCTCGGAGCAGGAAAGGAGGTCACGTCGTCGGGCGATGAAGTCGAGGACAAGTTGGAACGCGAGTTGTTCAGCCAAAAGTACCAAGAAATGCACCGTCTGGTCCGAGAGACCGATGGGAACACGGTGCTGTACATCGGCGCAGAAAACTGGCCCTTTCCGATCCCTCTGATCTCAAAGAATGGTGCATGGTACTTCGATTCCAAGACCGGTAGGCAGGAAATTCTGTTCCGAAGAATTGGAGAGAATGAGGCGGTAGCAATTCAAGCCTGCGAGGAGTCTGCGATCACTAAGAAAGACCAAGGCACAAAGCCAGTTAGCTACGACCCGATCACGCAATTCGCCCAAAGCCTCGTATCCGCTGGTTCAGCGAACGCTGACAGCGATGACTCCGCTCCCTTCCACGGATACTACTTTCGACTCGTGAATGGAAATTCTGCGGCTGGAACCAATAGCTATGTTTCCGGCGGCGATAAGAAAGGTGGCTTGGTTCTGGTGGCCTATCCCGCGGAGTACCGGTTGTCTGGGGTCAAGACTTTCATGGTCACCCGGAATGGCATTGTTTACGAAAAGGACCTCGGTCCCAACACAACGACGACCGCGCCAACCATAAAATCGCGCACTTCCGGTTGGCTCCCCGCGGAATAAATGCATTGCTGGCCGGCTCTCTGAGCCAGGAGATTGAGGCCGAGCAACAATTCCGCACCCGCACGCCGGAAAACGTCGACCCCAGAATGCTGATGAAGAGGAACGCGATCGCCATCCAGCCATCCGGCGCTGCGCTTGCATCGATGTATCGACGGTGAGCCATAGCAAACCAATGGATGCCGTAGGCCGTGAAGGCCAGACCGGCCATATATGTATAAAGGAGCGACCTCTCCGAAAACGTTAAACCCCGTCAGTCCAATCAGAAGATGCGGTCACGCTGTCAGCATCTGGACTGATCCTCCCGGAGACACTGCGAATGATTCGGTACCTGCGAATTCTCTGGAAGGTGCGCGAACCGAGGTCAGATGGTTCGCATCCTTTTGGGGTTGAGCGGAGGGAACGAGACATCTCGGGCTCGAGCACGCGACGCGCGCCTTCCCGGGCAAAGACACCTGGCAAGGCGTCAAAGGTTCGACGGTACTTGGCCCATCTTTCGACACCATCGGCTGAGCCTCTACCCTGCTTTTTCCTACATTCAATCACTTGCCAAGATCCTTTGCACCGTTCAACTTTGGCATACGCCGTGCATGAGCTAAGGCATGCTGACGTCCGCTGGCTGGACAGGAGGAAACCGAGATGGAAGGCAATTACATGTTTCTTTATGGAGTGATGTGGTGCAAGTTCGGACAGCAAGACGCAGGCAAGGAGTTGCTAAGGGCTGCGAAGTCTGTGGATCCGGACACGAGCGCACTGGCCAGGGCGATGTTGGCAAAAGGTGCGCGTCACTTGAGGGATCTGAAAAGACGGGTGCGAACCACCGGAGGGTTGTCATGGCAAAGGTAATTGAGTTTTACGTCCCGAAGAACGCTCGGAAACCGTTGAAGTGGGCTCCTGAGCTGCAGTACGGAAAGATCCTCGAGTTTTGCTCGCAGACGAAGAAGTCAGCCTAGGTCCAAACAGGTGTCGAGTCCGGCACCGGTTGATCTTGCTGGCGTTGTGCGCCAAAGACCGGATTTAAAGGGTTGCAACTTGTGAACTTGGGGCAAAT
Organism: uncultured Acidobacteriaceae bacterium; assembly: GCA_963743135.1. GTDB lineage: Bacteria > Acidobacteriota > Terriglobia > Terriglobales > Acidobacteriaceae > Silvibacterium. Next base: position 260,132 of record CAVUON010000003.1, on the reverse strand, counting down.
TCGCGTCGCTATCGGAATTCTCGCTCGCAGCGGAAGGAGTAGGGGAGATGAGATATAGGAAACTGGGTAATACCGGACTCATCGTGAGCAGCGTGGCACTTGGCACGATGCAGTTCGGCGGCAAGATGAATATGGGCAACCTGGGCCAGGAGGACACTACGCGCATGGTGAAGCTGGCCCTGGACAGCGGAATTAACTTCATCGATACGGCGGACGTGTACAGCCTCGGGGAGAGCGAGACTCTGGTGGGCAATGCCTTGAAGGGCGTAAGGGACGAGATTGTCCTCGCCACCAAAGTCCGGCTCCCGATGAGCGAGAATTTTAACCGGAGCGGTGCGACCCGCGTGAACATCATGCGCGAAGTGGAGGGCAGTCTCCGACGGCTGCAGACCGATTACATCGATCTATACCAGGTGCATGGATGGGACAGCAACACGCCGCTCGAGGAGACGCTGCGGACGCTCGACGATCTGGTGCGCCAGGGGAAGGTCCGCTATATCGGGCTGTCCAATTTCATGTCATGGCAGGCGGCCACCGCAGTAATGCTACAGGAGCACCTAGGGTTAGAGAAGTACGTAACGGCGCAGATGTACTACAGCCTCGTCGGTCGAGGTCTGGAATACGAGTTCCAGTCGTTTGCCGAGTATCACAATATCGGCATCCTGGTCTGGAGCCCGCTTGCCGGCGGGTTCCTCACAGGCAAGTACAGCGGCGCCAACCCTGCTCCTGCCGGCACACGATTCGCCGAGGCAGGTTCGTTCGTGCCCCTCGACAGGGAGATGGGCTACCGCGTTGTGGATGTGCTGAAAGAGGTGGCGGGTCGGCATGACGCAAGCCCGGCCCGTGTAGCGCTCTCGTGGGTGCTCGGACGGCCGGCAGTTAGCAGCGTGATCGTTGCTGCCCGCAAGGCCGAGCAACTGGAGGACAACATCCGTGCCGTGGACCTTCAGCTCTCGGACGACGACGTCCGGATCCTGGACGCGGCATCGGATCCAGGCGTTCCGTATCCGAAGTGGATGGTCCTCCAGCTCGACACCGCGGAAGACCCGCGTTCGAAGATCCTGCATCCTGAGCGCTACGCTGATGGCGGTCCCTGGAAGGACCTCCGTCGTACCCGCTGGTCCGGCTGAGCCATCAAACGCGTCCCCGCACTTTCCTCCTTAACACGAGCCCCAACCCTTGGCGAGGGCCAGCATGGGAGAAAGCACCGTGTGCCCCAAACCATTCGGTGGACTTCCACTCGGGAACGAGGCCAATACCCGTGAGCGGGTGCCTCTCGATTGGGCGGCAACCCAGAACAATTTGGGCAGCGTGCTTGGGACATTGGGGGAACAGGAGAGCGGGACAGGGTGGCTGGAAGAGGCACGCGAAGCAATCGGACTGGCTTGGGGAGTCTTTCAGGAAGCGGGGATGAGACAATAAGACGCTCGGTTCAAGACTCGGTTGAAGGCAGTCGATGACATAATAGCCAGCCGACGCTGAACACACTTCATTTCCTAATAACTGCTTGGAAATGCATTTGGCTTTGACTGTTATGACACAAGGCGTGACGTCTTAATGGGGATGCGAAACGGGGTCCTGTGTTCAAATCCAGCCCCCGCAACGATCACAGGACCCGGATTCCCGAGCAGGTCCCGGCTCCCTTCAGCAACGTATGAGCCATCAGCCTGCGTTCTCAGGCTCTCTTGACTATGTTGTATCGCTCGACGGACCGCCCTCTGTCGTCGTGGCGCCCCGGTGTAGAACCTGGCCCATAGTGCCTCCTTCCAGGCGCTGGATAAGTATGCACCATCAAATGCCGGGACTATACAACTAGGGCCTAGCTACCGTCCGTTCTGCGTTGCTCGGAATGAGCGCTTCGCGGGGCCAACTGCAACCGAGAACGCAGCCAAAAGTAGAACCCATAGATGTGGAACAGTAACCGCCGTGGAAAAGCAGACATGCCACAGACTACTGGTGTCGCACTTCCCCTGAAGGCATTGCTGCCAGTTCACCCGGCAAACGGTTGTCAGGCTTCCGGCATATAGAAGCCAAGCAGCCATCCTTCCTGCAACGCGGACGGCTAGAGCGAGTTCGCGGCAACCAAACCTTGTCCACCTCTCCTCTTGACAGATTAAAGCGCGCGTGAATAAAATCGCTTTCGTTGTTTATTGAAAGCTTTCAAAAAGCTCCAGCTTTTCTTTATTTGAGGCCATTCCATGAATCGACGCATCGTGTTTTTGACAGTTTTCCTTTTCCTGCTCTTTGTGTGCTCGGGACGTTCCTATGCACAATTTGCGCAACGCGGCGGCGTGGAGGGGACGGTCTTCGACTCGTCTGGCGCTGTCGTGCCCGGCGCGCAAGTCAGGTTGCTCGATCTTGCACAGAATCAGAGTCGTCAGGTTACGACCGACGCGGCGGGCCACTTCGAATTCGACAACCTTACCGCCGGGCAATATCAGCTCACGGCAGCCCACGAGGGATTCGAGACGGAAAAATCCCAATCCGTGGCGGTCAATCTCGGTGCAGTCGCCCACTACGATTTCAAGCTGCATACAGGCTCAGTCAGACAGTCAGTAACTGTGTCGGCGGAGGAGAGTGGTCTTGAGACCGACAAAGTCAGCGTGGACACTAACATCACCACGCAGCAGTTCGAGGATCTGCCCCTGAACGGGCGTAACTTTACCGCCATTGCCGATCTCGCGCCGGGAATATCCACCTATCCGCAATTGAACATCAATCCGGGAGGAACTTACTCGGTGGGCGCGATGTTCGCCATGGGCGGAACGCAATTTACCGCCGGAGGCGCGTTTCAGGGTTCGCGTGACAGCGGCTTCTACGTCAACGGCGTCAACATCAACGACAATTACGAGAGCAGCATCAGTTTTGAACCCTCTGCCGAAGCGCTTGGCGCAGGCACGGTTCAAGTATCGGATTTCTCCGCCGCGGTAGGCCACGATATCGCCGCCTTGACGATGCAAACCAAGGGAGGGTCGAGCAAGTTCCATGGCGAGGCCTTCGAATTCCTGGAGAACACCGCCCTGAATGCGGTTAACCCATGGACACACGCTAACGAGATTATTACCGGCACCCCGGCTACTAAACCGGTATTGCATCGCAATCAATTTGGCGGCAACCTGGGTGGACCCGTATACATTCCCAAGGTTCTGCCATGGCTAAGGGACAGGCTCTTCTTCTTCGCGAATTACGAAGACTTTATCGAGCATGACGGCAATCAACTGGTAACTGCTTCGGTGCCTTCCTCAGCAGAGATTGGCGGCGACTTCAGCGAGTTGCTCGGCAGCAACCCTAATCCAGTTCAGCTGTATAACCCCTTCTATACCACCTATAACTCCCAGGGCGTAAGTTCGCGGCCGCCGATACCCAACAACCGTCTCGATCTGGCAACGAAACCAGACGGATCGCCGCTGATCGACCCCGGTGCAGCGGCTATTCAGAAGGCGCTTTGGCCGTTGCCCAATGTTCCAAACACGCCCAGCAACGAAGTGAACTATGTCGCCTATCAGAGTCCCGGAATCTCCAACTATCATATCGATACTCGTTTTGACGCCACAATAACCGCCAAAGATTCCCTCTTCGTTACATGGTCGAAATCGAATGGATCGTCAACCCTTACCGGCGGCATTCCTCCATCCGAACTCTACAATTTCCCCACTCAAGATCAGGCATACCTTGTGACCGTGAACTACGTCCACATTTTCACTCCGCAACTGACGAATGAGTTTATCTTTGGCATCGGCGACGGCGCCTTGGTGACATTATCGTCAAGCCAATTTGGCTGGTATAACAGCGCCGCCAACCCATTGAATTCCCTGTTTCAGAACACCGGAACAGGTCTGACTAAAGGTGTATTTGCCGTGTACGCAGGCAACTACGCGGCCCCTGGCGTCGGTGAGGCGTTCCGCGCCGAAAATGAATCCTACCAGTATTCCGACAACCTGGATTGGGTACATGGCCGCCACACGCTAACAGCCGGTTTCAACTACTTCCGCAAGAGCGAGATCGACTGGGACATCCAGCGGAATGTCAACTTTGGAGGATTCAGCACGAGCGGCGGAGATCTGGGCTATGTCGGCGGTGACAACATGGCAGATCTCGAAATGGGAGTCCCCAATAACCTGTGGGTGCGCTATAACATCAACGGCGGAAACGCTACCTCGCCGAACTACAATATTGTTTTTCCCTCCTGGGGCATGTATGTGAATGACAAGTTCCGAATGACCCCGAAACTGACAGTCTCAGCGGGCCTGCGCTATGAATTGAGCATTCCGGACTATACGCCCGATCCTGCCGTCGCTCCTTGCTGCGCTATTTATACCGCCACTCCGGATGGCGGCGTCCTGAAGTATCCGGGCATCGCTGCGGGATTGTCTAACCGCTATCTGAATACTCCAAAACTGGATTTTGCTCCCCGCATCAGCATCGCCTATAGTGTCAACCCGCAAAGGGTCATCCGCGCGGGATACGGCATCTTCTATGACACTGGAGCCAGCCAGATATCCAACAATGTGGGCAACGCGATTTATGGAACTTCAGCTGCGGTCAATTACAACGTGAACAACACGACCCTGGGGGTCCCACCCGACACTCCGGTGTTGAATCTGTCGAACATCTTCCCTGTTCCGCAGACTACGACTCTGGGATCGTTCCCTGTTTCCACCGGCACGGGCCAGGGATACGAAGGAGATGGCCAGTTGACAGGCATCACCTATTACGATCAGAAATCGGCGCCGCTGCCCTACTATCAGCGCATGATGCTCGACGTTCAGCAACAGGTGGGAGCCCATGACGTCTTCACCTTGTCTTACGCAGGAGCGCAGGGCCGGAAGGGGCAGAACGAAATGAACATAAACCTGCCCCCATATCAGACGGGATGGATATACGGCGGCGGCGGCAGCGACCCGACCTATAACGCGGCCCGTCCCAATAACGCCGGCAGGTTTGGCGACATATATGTGATAAGGCCGAGTCTGAACTCCTTTTACAACGCGCTGATCGTGCAGTACCGGCACGATTTCAGCAATGGACTCCAGATTACGAGCAACTACACGTGGGGTAAGACAGTCTCCGATTATCCATGGGTGAACAATTTGGCAGACAATGGCGCGTCTGGAGGCGGCGCCGGCGGCGCACAAGGCATAGCTATCGGAGGTCCCTCCAGCGGATTTCAATACCCGAATCTTTATAGCCGCGGCGAAGCGAACCAGTCCCACCGCCAGCGGTTTGTCTTTAGCGGTATCTTCGCTCCTGTATATGGCCAGCAGTGGAACGAAGGGTTGAAGGCAGCATTCACCGGCTGGCGCCTCAGCGGGATCGTAACGATGGAATCCGGCGATGCGCTGACTGTGTCAAATGGCGGCCCCGGCGTAGCCTGTCCCGCCAACCTGGCCGGTAGTAGTGTTTGCCCCTCTGGTTATGGGTCAAGCGCGCAGGACGGAGCAGGCTTCGATGAGCTATCCAGTTCGGGCAATCCCAATATCGGCCACTTTAGTAAGACCTTTTCCCAACAATTCGATACGTCAAAGTTCTCGTTGCCGCCAATGAATGTTCGCGGAAACTCGGGCCTTGGAACGGTAAGAGGTCCCGGGCAGAACAACGTTGATCTATCGCTCGGTAAGACATTCGCAATTTATGAAAGCTTACACCTGGAGTTCCGCCTGGACGCATTCAATTCCTTCAACCACACGCAGTGGGATGGCATCAATACAGTCTTTCCCAGCGGCAGTGCCCAATACCCCTTTGGTCAGGTGAACGGGGCGAGAGAGGCTCGTATCGGACAGGTCGCGGCGAAATTGTTCTTCTAACCTGTTTCGACGGAACATATGCCGCAGCATGCGCGGGTGGCGTCTTTCTCAGCGTGGACTGCAGCAGGACAAAGACCGGGGCGGTACGTTTCGACAAGTGTCGCCCGATGAAAATTCAATCAGCGGACTGCAGGCGCGTGGATCTTTTTCCGTGAATGACGCGCGACAGGTGCCGCCGATTCCGCGCTGGGCGGCGGCGCCACTGATTCGCGAATCCGTATTTCCGTGGGCAGCACGATGTGTCTGGCCGGGCCCTTGTTTCCCTGGACCCGATCCAGAAGAATGCGCGCTGCTGTGGCTCCCAGCTGGTAGCCCGGCTGGAAGACAGAAGTGAGCGGTGGGCTGATAAGAGCGGCAAACTCGAGATCGTCAAATCCAATTACTGACAGATCATTGGGACAATGGAGCCCGAGTTCGTGGATGGTCTGAATGACTCCCATGGCAATCATGTCGTTCCCGGCAAAGATGGCAGTCGGGCGCGGCAGCATCCGCAGCAGCAGCAACGCTTTTGAATGCCCTCCTGACAGATCGAACGACGATTCCTGCAGATATTCCGGTGCGACTGTCAGCCCTGCCTCTTTCATCGCCCGCCGGAAGCCGCGGACGCGTTGCTCGGCGTTGGTGAAGTGCAGCGGGCCAGTGATTACGGCAATGCGGCGATGTCCAAGTTTGATCAGGTATTGGGTCGCTGCGTAGGCTCCCTCTTCGTTGGCTACAGTGACGCTATCTCCCTGCCATCGTTTCGGAAGGCGGTCGACACAGACGACGGCGGCGCCGCTGCGATGATAAGACTCCGCCTGCTTGGTGAGGTCGCTGAAGTTAGAGGGGATAACAATGAGCCCTGAAGGCAGGTAGGTGCGAAGTTCATTGAGGTGGGTTAGTTCCTTGGAATGATCGTTGTCTGTGTTGCACAACACCAGGCGGTAGCCGTTTGAAAAAGCAATGTCCTCCGCGCCGCGAACAACCGCTGGAAAGAATGGGTTGGTGACGTCCGGAATGATCATTCCGATCATGTTGGTCTTGTCGCGCCGCAGGCCGCGCGCCAGTTGGCTGGGCTGATAACCGAGGACTTCCACAGTCTCGAGAACGCGGCGTCGCAGTGGCTCGCTCACGATCGCCGAGCCGTTCAGAACGTTGGACACCGTGCCAAGGGAGACGCCAGCCGTCTGCGCGATCTGTTTCATGTTGGGCATGGGGTCTGTGTAAATCCAGGGGGATCGTTGACGATTCAGCGAAAGTATATCATCGACTGAAAGCATTCAAGGAGCCGGCAAAATCATTTCCGGGTACCTGCGCCGGCTTAAAAGCGTTCCTCTATCCGCACATTTGTGAACGGGATTGCTTAGTTGCTGAGGCGAAAGTTGCGGCCCAGGCGCTCCGGGCCAAAAGAAAAGATAAACAACAGCGCGACGATGACGCATGCTTCAAAACTCGTCAGCGCCCAGGGATAGCCCAGGTAATTGCGCAGCTTGTATTCAAGAGAAACCGCGGGAGACGCGATCAGCACGCCAAGCTGATAAACAAAGCCGGGAAACAGGCTGCGCACTGCGTCCGGAGAGAGTTCGTTCAGGTGCGCCGGAATCACGCCAAAGGCGCCCTGCACTCCCGTCTGCATGAAGTACGACCCTAGCGCCAGCGCAAGCAGCGACGATCCGAAGGCCCACGCCGGGATCGATAACAAAGATACTCCCAAAGCCAGAAGGATGGACCGCCTGCGTCCGATCTTTTCCGAAAGGTGCCCGAAAAATGGCGCTCCGATGATCGCGCCAATATTGTAGAGAACGGGAAGGCCAAAGAGCGCGTGCATGCCCAGGATCTTCCGCTGTGCAAGACCGGGAATGGACTTCAGAAAGTCCGGATAAAGGTCCTGGGTGCCATGCGAGAGAACGCTCATTACGGCCATGACGAGCAGCAAGTACGCAAAGATGCCGATATGCTCAAAAAGCGTGCCGAAGATTTTGCGCAGAGACGGCTGATGGTGCACCTTCCACGACTCTGATTCAGGCGCGAACAGCGTTAATACAACGATGAGTACCGTTAGGCTCGAACCGATCAGGAACATCGAGCGCCACCCAAAAGCAGGCGCCACGACCTGCATGGCCACGGCTGCCAGCAGATATCCAAAAGGATAGCCACTTTGCATCATCCCGGAGATCACGCCGCGCCATCGCCGAGGTGCGCTCTCCATGGCATACGATGCCCCGATTCCCCAATAGCCTCCCATCCCCACGCCATACAGTCCGCGCATCGCCAGGAAAAAAATGTAGGTGGGAGCAAATCCGCTGAGAATAGTGACGATCGAGAAAAAAAGAACGCAGAAAATCAGAGGACGTTTGCGTCCGAAGCGGTCGGCGAGCGAGCCAAAAACAAGTGCGCCGACCGGGCGCATGGCCAGCGTGAGCGTAAGCGTGTAAACAATGTCGGCCTTCCCCACGTGAAAGCGCGCAGCCAGCGTGTCAAGGAGGAAGACGACCACAAAAAAGTCGAACGCATCGAGGACCCAGCCGAGAATTCCGGAACCCACGGCGAACTGCCAGCGCGGCGTCTCTTGTTCAGTGGTGAGTACGTCGGCAGTTGGGAGATCCATAGATTGCAGTCCGGGCGGCGCCTTGACCTGTTAGAGTTAGTCCCGTTAGAGAAAGATATCCGTGGACTACATCGGGTGAAGACCCGCGAAGAATTGCCACGCCATGTCAGTTAAGTTCAGTGGGCCTTCAGGGCTGTGCTTGTGGCTCCGGCGTGAATCGAGGCTTCCCGGCCATTCGTGGCCCAGATTCGCCACGAAGTCCGCGATCACCGGCACATGATCTTTACAGCCTTGCCATGAGAAGCGCACGCCCCAGGTTGTCTTCTCAGCCGTCTGCGTCTGGCACCCATTGAGATAACCCCAGGTTACCCAGTTCCCATGTGGAGTCGTCGCAAAGTGCGGGCTTTGCGCCTCGAAGCCGGAAAATTGCTGATCGTCGTCGCCGTGTATGTAAAGGATGGGGACAGGGCGAGCGAGTTTCACCGGAGGGTCCATGAGGGGAGTCGCTACCGCAACAATGGCGCTGGTGTCCTTTGGATGACGTGACGCAAACAACTGAACCATCCCCGACCCGCTTGAAAAACCAGCGAAAAACACACGCTTGCGATCGGGATGGTCGCGGCGAAGAACATCGTGAAGTACGGCGATAAGATACCCGTTGTCGTCGACCGGCATCATTCCGGGTGCGAGAATGCGAGTGCGCGAACCCTTCATATCCCAGAAGGTGATGTTCTTCACTCTGTCGATGGGCTTGCCCGGCTCAGTTGCAACAGGATCAGGAAAGACGACCAGAAATCCGTTGCGATCCGCCTCCTGTGTCCATCCGAAGTTCTGCGACGTAAATTGTGCCGTACTGCGAATGCCCCCCAGCATAAACACCACTGCAGGATGGGGAGGCAGAAGCTTAGGCCTGTAGATAAGATAGGGGCGGCTATATCCGTTGTGAGCGAAAGGGCGGGTTGTCATCTGCGCCACAACCGGCTGTGCAGCGGCGATGGTTAGCGCCGCGAAGAGAAGGAGCCGAACGCTCCTTTGCAGCGCGAGGTTCCGTCTCGATTTTTCTTCATGCGGATGATATTTTGAAAGCATTCAACTTGGCAGCAAATATATTGAGGGGAAATCGGGCTGTCAAGCGCAATGCCTGCATTTCCAGGCCTAGGATGAGAGCTGTATCGACGACAACGGTTTGAGACAAGCAATGTTTAAGCAGATCAAACTCGACGAACATGCCTCGGGCCCGCTGGCCGGAGTGAAGATTCTGGATCTGTCGCGTCTCGTTGCAGGCAATACACTAACCATGGTCCTCGCGGACATGGGCGCAGACGTCCTGAAAGTGGAACCACCGGCCGGCGATACGCTGCGCGACTGGAAGGTTGCCGGAGTATCGACCGCGTGGAAGGCTTACGGCCGAAACAAGCGAAGCCTCTGTCTCGATCTCCATGACGCGGAAGCCAATAAAATTCTGCTGGACCTTGTCGCGGAGGCGCAGGTCTTGGTTGAAAGCTTCCGCCCAGGCACCCTGGAGAAGATGGGCCTTGGCCCGGAAGTCTTGCTCGCGCGCAACAGCAGGCTCATCGTTGCAAGGATCTCCGGATGGGGACAGAGCGGTCCATATCGCGACCGTCCAGGCTTCGGAACGCTGGTCGAAGGCATGTCAGGGTTCGCCTCCATGAACGGCTTTGCCGACCGCGAACCTGTACTTCCCCCTATCTATCTCGGCGACATGACCGCCGGGCTTTATGGCGCGATTGGAGTGCTGGCGGCGCTCAGACATGTTGAAGTGAAGTCCGGCGTGGGACAGGTGATCGACATTCCACTGCTCGATCCGTTATTTGCAATTCTTGGCCCTCAAGCAGCGAATTACAGGCTGACGCAAAAGGTGAAGCAAAGGACGGGAAGCAGGTCGACGAATAGCGCACCGCGCAATGTCTATCGCACGAGCGATCAGAGATGGGTATGCCTCTCGGCATCCACCCAGGCCATGGCCGAGCGTCTGTTTCGCGCGATAGACCGTCCCGAGCTAGTGGATGATCCTCGCTTCGCGGCCAATGCAGCACGGCTGCAAAATTCCGGGGTACTGGACAAGATAATCGGAGACTTCATCGCAGGAATGACCCAAGCTGACTGCGTGGACTTTTTTGTCAGGTCTTCTGTCACGGTGGGCCCCGTCTACGACATGGCCGACATCAGCGAGGACGCACACTTTCACCAGCGGGGCATCGTAGTTGAACTTCCCGATGACGAGATGGGAACGGTTCCCGTGCATGCGGTCTCGCCCCGTCTTTCAACTACACCGGGTGGCTTCTACCGGGCGGCCCCGGGGCTGGGCGAGCATACGATGGAGGCGCTCCGCGGCCTGGGTTATAGCGAAGATGCAATTGCCGCTCTGGAAAACGCCGGCGTCGTCAAGAGTGCGAGGCGCCGATGAGCGCACTGCGCGCAGAGGGACAAGTGGGAATGATGCGCAGCAAGCTGTTTGTTCCTGCCAGCCGGCCCGCCCTTTTTTTAAAGGCGCTCGCCTCAAAAGCAGACGCAGTCTGCTTTGATCTCGAAGACGCGGTTCTGCCGGCGCAGAAGGCGGAGGCCCGCAGCAACCTGCGAGCGTTTCTCGCCAGCGACTTTCACACAAACAAGACCATCATGGTTCGCTTGAATCACGTTCGCTCCGCCCACTTTGCTGAGGACCTGGCCGCCGCCGCATGGCCCACGGTCTCAGTGCTGACTCTTCCAAAGGTAGAAGATCCTTCTGAGGTCACAGACGTGGCGGAGGCGCTCCTACCGCTCGAGAAGGAGCGCAAGTGCGGATCGCCCATTGCAATTCTCGCCACCATTGAATCCCCGCGCGGGCTGCGGCTTGCAGAATCAATCGCCGCGGCCCATGCCCGGGTTGCGGGCCTGCAGCTTGGGCTGGCGGATCTTTTTGAGCCTTTAGGAATTCAACACGACGGCGCATCCGCGTATCAGGTTCGTCTCAGACTGCGCGTGGCCGCGGGTGAAGCAGGCGTTCCTTGTTTCGACAGCGCGTTTTCCAATTTCAAAGATGAGGCAGGCTTTATCCGCGACGCTACCATGGCTCGCAGCCTGGGATTTTCCGGCAAAAGCTGCATCCATCCCGGCCAGATCGCTGCTGCCAATCGAATCTTTTCTCCGGATGCGGCCGAGATTGCTGCCTCTTTACGCATCGTGGAGGCGGCGCGCGTAGCGGCCATGGGCGGGGCAGCGGTATTTGCACTGGATGGACGCATGATCGATGCGCCCTTCGTGAGGAGAGCCGAGGCCCTTCTTCAGCGCGCGGAGAATATTCGCCTGCTGGACAACGATAAGTAGGAAATTTCAGCCGCCCCGGCTTGGACGGGAGAGATAAAACAAAAACTCTTGACAAGGGTCAAATTGACAGAGTACAAACCTGATTGTCTTTTTGAAACGATTCATTTCAGTGGAGCACTATGTTCAGGCGCGCGAATTACCTTCGACCACACTTATTGGAACGGCGTAGAGATGGCCTACACGAACAACCATGGAATTCCCTTTGGGCACGCCACCGGAGCCCGTGAGGCACGCATTCCTCGTGTCTCGATGAAGAGATATTTCTTGTGCATGATCTTCATGCCTCATTTTGCAGATCCTGAAGGCATAAAGTCGTCAACGGAGGCCTGTTCTTGTATCAGCCACAGACTTATGCGATCGCTCTGTTGTTCATGGTCACCAGTATGTTTTGCTGGGGTTCATGGGCAAACACCGTCAAGCTTGTTCCCGGTTACCGTTTCCAGTTGTTCTATTGGGACTATGTGATCGGACTTGTTCTGGGAGCCTTTGTGTGGGGCGTGTCAATTGGCAGTGTCGGCCAGACGGGGCGCCCGTTCTTCGCCGACCTTATGCAAACGGGTCACAGTCAGATTCTTTTTGCCTTAATAGGCGGAATCATCTTCAATGTGGCGAACCTCCTGCTAGTCGCTGCCATCGACATTGCCGGGCTGGCCGTTGCCTTTCCGGTAGGCATTGGCATCGCGCTGGTGGTTGGAGCAGTCAGCAACTATCTGATCTCTCCCAACGGCAACGCAATTCTGCTTTTTGGAGGCATCGCGCTGGTTCTGGTTGCAATTGTCTTCGACGCAATTGCCTATCGCGAACGCGAGCAGGCGAAGTCGGCGATGAGCAGACGCGGAGTTGTCATAAGCGTGATTTCGGGACTGCTTATGGGTAGCTTCTATCCCTTCGTTGCCAAGGGTATGACCGGCCACGATGCGCCCGGCCCATACGCGATATCGATGTATTTCGTCATTGGAGTAGCGTTATGCAGTATCCCCGTTAATTTTCTCCTCATGCGCCGACCCCTGGATGGCAGACCGCCGGTTGCGATGCGTGGTTACACGCAGGCGCACCTTCGCTGGCATCTGTGGGGAATAGCCGGAGGAGTCGTATGGTGCACGGGAGCCGTATTCAACTTTGTCGCGTCTCAGGCGCATATCGTCGGTCCGGCCGTCTCCTATTCCATCGGGCAAGGGGCCACGATGATTTCAGCGGCCTGGGGCGTCTTTGTGTGGCGCGAATTCGCTTCTGCCTCGAAGCGGTCGAAGAACTTTCTCGTCGGGATGTTCATTCTATTCCTGCTCGGGCTGATCGCAGTCGCCCTGGCCCCAATCGTTTAGAGACAGATGGCGCCAGCTTGTTTGAAACCAAGGAAATCACATGCTGACCTCTCGGAAGCCAATCGTTGTAGTAGGGAGCATCAACCTCGACCTGGTGACCAATGCGGACCATATTCCCGCAGCCGGCGAGACCGTGCAGGGACGCGGGTTCCAGATGCATCCGGGCGGCAAGGGAGCCAATCAGGCAGTTGCAATCGCAACACTCGGCTACCCCGTACACCTGATTGGAAAGCTCGGGTCGGACGTTCTTGGCGAGCAACTTTGGTCGCATCTGCAGAGCGCTGGCGTCGGCCTGGCGGGAGTTGAAAAGACAGAAGGCGCGTCTGGAACGGCGGTCATCGTGGTTGGTTCACGAGGCGAAAACTGCATCGTCGTAACGCCCGGAGCGAACGCGCAAGTGCTGCCCGGTTATATTGACTCGCATCTGGACCTCATCCGCAGCGCTGGTATGGTGCTTACGCAACTGGAGATTCCCATTGAAACCGTGGAGCACCTTGCCGACCTGTGCTTTCAGGAGAATATTCCGCTCATGCTCGACCCGGCGCCCGCGAAACCGCTGTCGCCGAGTTTGTTCAAACGCATCAGTTGGTTCACCCCGAACGAGACGGAAGCCAATTTTTATGCCCATCAGTGCTTGGATGGTTCGCGCGGCACAGACCCCAGTCTCACGGCCGCTTTGCTTCTCAATCAAGGCTCTGCGGGCGTGATCCTGAAGATGGGTTCGCGTGGGGCCTATGTGGCCGCGGATGGTATCGAGCAACAACTGAGCGCGTTTGCTGTCGAGGCAATTGACACCACGGCGGCTGGCGATGCCCTCAACGGCGCATTTGCTGTCGGACTGATGTCGGGAAAAACTCCGGTGGAGAGCGTGCGCTTCGCCGTCGCTGCCGCATCTCTCTCTGTGACCCGGGCTGGAGCCCAAACGTCCATGCCGACTCTCGCGGAAGTCACAAGGATGCTCGATGGCAGGCAATAGGAAAATGCCGGCCGCAATCCTTGTCACGTGCGTTGTCGCGTGCGTTCTGCTCGGTACCATTCCACTGCAGGCTCAATCGCCCGGAAAGGCATCTGCCGCACTTCCGCCGTGGTACATTTCCGCGGCCGCCATTCACCGCGTCACGTTAAAGCCGCCGACTGCCTACTGGCGATTCGAAGAGCTCTCTCTCGAACCAGCAAAAGCCAACCAGCAAATGCGCGAATGGCAAAAAGAAGGCATCACCGCGCTGGAGGTCTTTGCCCCGGAAGAGGGCGGCAATAGCTACGACGGGCTGGATGCAAAGGACCGCTACCGTCTGGATCCGGGACTCGGTAGCATTGGCGACTTCCGGCGGCTGGTGAAGCAGGCTCATCATCTCGGTCTCGCAGTCGTGACCTTTCAGAACCTCGGATACAGCAGCCTGGACGCTCCGCAGTTCTTAAAGGCGGAAGACGACATACGCATGGGCCGTGACACGCCAGAGACAAGATTCTTCTTCTGGAGCAAGACGCAGGATGCTCCGCCGCCTGCGGCCAGTAACAGCTACTTTCTGGTCCGTCCCAAACAGGCAGGTTACGACCCCACCAAGAATGAGTTCTGGCAATGGAGCGAGAGAGCGCAACGCTACTATTGGACGCGCTGGCCCGGCAAGGATGCGAATGGACAAACCACACATCTGCCCCAATACAACTGGGCCGGACCCGAATGGCCTGCCGAAGCACAAAAGGTAGTTCGCTTTTGGATGAATACCGGTCTCGACGGCATGATCCTCGACGCCGTCAACTGGTATGCCGGTGCAACGTGGAAGAAGATCGACGCGAACATCACCGGGCCTGTTTCAAGTTATGGGCGTGAGTTCATTCAGCCTGAAGGCGGCGGAGCTTTTCATACCGACGATCCGGTTGGATGGATTACAGAAGGGCACTTCACCAACTTGAACGATTACGGCGTAGGAATCTGGTGGGAGAAGGATAACCAGGCCCTGCAGGCGAGCGTTAAAACCGGTAATCCTCATCTGCTTGAGAATGCTCTCCGCGCATACCACGATCGCGACGTCGCTGCCGGCGGCACACTCTACATGCCGGTTCCGAATCTTCACGACCCGCAGCAGCAACAGCTGGCTGAGGCTTTACTCGCAACTTCGGGTGATCTGCTTTGCTATTGCAATGCACGAGGCGAAATCACCCAACCCGGGCAAGGCACTCCCGCGCTTCTTAAATTGAAGGCGATTCATCCCGCGCTTTATCAAAATAGCTTGCGACGCCAGATTCCGACCAATGACGATAACCACTTCTATGCCACTTTGCGGGACGCAGCGAACCACTCCGAGCGCCTCTTGATCGTCTTCAATTTCCAACGACAGACCGCCACGGTAGATGTCGACCTTGGAGCGATCAACGGCTCTCAATATATAGCGATTGACGGCGGCCAGGCTCCCGGATTTGATCACAGCAGCTTGCAGGTTCAATTGCCAGCGTACGGTCACCGAATATTCGCGGTGAAGTAAGTTTGTTTGTCGACAACTCCTTCGCAATTCGACGAAGGAAGGGATAGAGGAGAGAAGTATGAAACGGAGTGTGCTGTTTCTTGCAGCTTGTGTCGTGGCGTCGGCAGGTTTCTTTGCAGAAGGACAAGCGATCGATTATCCGCAGCTGCATCTTGAATCCGAAGGCATCGAAGCCCCCACCTGTCTGGATGTTCCCAAGCTGCTCATCGGCGGCACACATGCATGCACACAGAAAGAGATGGACGAATGGCTGCAGGAGATGCGCGCCTGGCGCGCTCAGCGCCTCATTCGCATGGGTTATGACAAGAATCTCTACGACCTTCCTGAACTCAAGTGGTCCCAATCAAGCTTCATCCAGCCTCAGATGATGATGGAAGACCGCTATTTCTACGATCCCGTTGCGCACAAGTACACGGTAGATCGCTATCTGGACGACGTGACCAAGCGATACGGCGGAATCGATTCCGTCTTGATCTGGCACACCTACACCAATATTGGGATCGATAACCGCAACCAGTACGACCTCCTGCGCGATATGCCAGGCGGCCTGGACGGAGTGCGGGAGATGGTGAAGGAGTTTCATCAGCACGGCGTAAGAGTGTTCTTTCCGGTGATGGTTTGGGACCAGGGAACCAGGGACGAAGGTAAGCCCAATTGGACCGCGACCGCTGAAATGATGAAGGCCATTGATGCGGACGGTGTCAACGGAGATACGATGGATGGAATCCCGCAGGCCTTCGCCGAGGCTGCCGAAAAGGTCGGACATCCACTCGCGCTTGAGCCGGAAGGATTTCCAGCACACGACGAGATGCTCGCCTGGAACGTCATGACGTGGGGTTACTGGACGTACCCTCATCTTCCCCTCGTAAGTCGCAGCAAATGGCTGGAGCCGCGCTCCATGGTGAACATCAGCGCGCGCTGGAGCCATTCAAAGACCGACTACTACCAGGCCGCATTTCTGAATGGCGTAGGCTTCGAAAGCTGGGAGAACGTCTGGGGCATCTGGAACGGCATCACTCCGCGCGACGGCGAGGCGTTGCGGCGATTTGCCACCATCGAGCGTGGAGTTGCGCCCTTTCTTGTGAGCGTAGACTGGCAGCCTTACTATCCCACGCTTTCGCGGGGCCTGTTCTCAAGCCGCTTCCCTCTGAATGGAGACAGCGTGTGGACCCTTGTCAACCGCAGCGATTATGAGATGGATGGAGCGGCACTGCGTATCCGGAACGCTCCCGCAGACGCTCATTTTTATGATCTGTACCATGGCATTCCCCTCACCCCGCGCATGGAAGGCAGTGACGCGATTCTGAGTTTCAATGTAGAAGCGAACGGATACGGCGCAGTTCTGATGACGAACAAACCGGTGGACGCCGCCATGCAGAAGCTCATGGACCAGATGCGGGATATGACCCGGAAGCCGCTGGCCAGCTATAGCAGCGAGTGGACCTTCCTGCCGCAGAACATAGTCCCGATTGCAGCCACTTCACATCCAAGAGATAACCCGCCAGACATGGTGCTCATCCCTGCGAGCGATTACCACTTTAAGGTGGATGGCATCGAAATTGAGGGCCACGACGACGTGGGCGTAGACGTTCAATATCCATGGGAACCGTCGCCGCGGCGTTACCACGACCACATGCTGCAGATTCACTCCTTTTGGATGGACAAATACCCGGTGACCAACGCCGGGTTCAAGAAGTTCATGGATGCAACACATTACAACCCGGCGGATCCAACGAACTTTCTTAAGGACTGGAAGGACGGGACGTATCCCGCCGGCTGGCAGGACAAGCCCGTCACCTGGGTATCAATGGAAGACGCCCGCGCCTATGCTGCATGGGCCGGCAAGCGACTGCCGCACGAGTGGGAGTGGCAGTATGCTGCACAAGGGAACGACGGGCGTCTGTATCCATGGGGCAACAATTGGGACCCCACAGCTGTTCCGGTTCCCGATAAGGAGAGAACGATGCTCGGTCCCGATGACGTAAGTGCGCACCCGAACGGCGGCAGCTCTTTTGGCATTTTCGACATGGTAGGCAACGTGTGGCAGTGGACGGACGAATTCGATGACGAGCACACACGCGCTGCGATCCTACGCGGTGGTAGTTACTATCAACCCCAAGGTTCCATCTGGTACTTCCCCCAGGCCTATCGCAATGACGAGCATGGAAAATTCCTGCTAATGGCTCCAAGCGAAGACCGCTCTGGGACGGTCGGCTTCCGTTGCGTGATGGATACCGAGTAGCCGGGGGTCCCATCCGGTCTCGTCATAAAAAGGCTCAATGCATCTGGGGGCAATGAGGTGAGTAGCGGAAAGTTGTCAAGTCCTGAAAGTTCCGCAGCGCTCGCTGTTAATACCTTCGGCTGGTTCATGGAGCGACCAGTGCTTCTGCCAGTGTTTCCGATGCTGCAGTTTTTGAATTGGCGCGCAATGGCAACATTATCGGACTGGTGATGGTTTTTTAATGGTGAACGGCATCCTGATGCACGCCGGATGGACTTATTGAGAATTCGTCCCCCTTCTTTTGGCTGCGCCACGCCCCGGTTATTTGTTGCCAAATGTCCAGCTGAGGCCTGAGCTGGACCCGTAGTCGCTGCCCGCAAGGCCATCAGGCGGCTGGCTATCCCAGTTGTCATAGACCGAGACATTCCACGACAGATTGCCCGTGAGCTTGAGGTAATAGGTCGCGTTCATATTGAACTTCACGCGACCAGGCCGGGAGATAACCGGCAGAAGAGTAGCCGTGACGTTCGCATTGGTTTTATTGAACCGGAAGAATTGCAAGTTCGCAGCGATCAGACCGGACGCCAGGTTTTGCGGGACGATGTTCTGCTGATAATTCGTGTTCTGCCCGGCAAAGCCGGCGAGCACTGAGATGCGTGCCAGGTTGGTGTTCTTCAAGTAACGTCCGACACCACCGCCGAAGGTGGTTTGTCCGCTAATAGACTGTTCGGAGCTTTGCAGGAAGGTGCCAACACCCTCGTAGAACCAGTTGTTCCATAGCATGAGACGAAACGCATCGAGGTCCAGTTGATTCCGGGTGGAGGCAGTAACGCCTGTACTGGAGGACAAGGTGGAGTTGAAGCTGGCCGCGGCGGCCCAGCGTTCTCGCGGGTAACTGATCTGGGAACCCAAGCTGTACTGGGTCGATTGGTTGCCTTTAGAGTAGATGACTCCCGTATTTATGCTGCCGTTGAATCGCTGGAAGAATTTCGTTGAGGTCACGTCCATTTGAACGATCCGGGGACGCTCGATCACCACTCCTTGTCCCGAAGTCTCTGTGACCTCAATCTTCACAGGACGGCCACCAGGAACGTTCGTGCTGTTGAGGGTTCCGGTGTACACCGAGCCGTCCTCCGTCTTCACAAGGAACAATTGCTTGCTTTCCAGACGGGCCACTTCCGACCATTGAAGTGAGCTTGTTCCCAGTATGTATTTCATGCTGACGTAGAGCACACCGGCGTTGAGACCCTTAATCTGGCCTGTGAGATGGTCGCCGTTGTTCATGATAATCACGTCAGTGCTTTCTCGCGCGAAAAGAGGCCCAACCAGAAGAAATGCCCAACTCAGGATGGCGGCGGCTCGCAGGCTGATAACCGGTTTTGTCTTCATTTTCACCCTCCCCTATCCGAACAACTTCAAGCGAGAATACTCGCTCTAACCAGAAAGCGCGCAGGCGCGCAACGAACATATTCAAACCTCGATTGGCCCCAGAGATGCAGCGCACTCGTGAACCTTGCCTTGATTAAGGAGGTGACGTTGCTCCCGAGTGGCGCTCTAAATATTCGGCTCAAGGGCGGCAAAGGCAGAGATTTTGACCGTCGTGCGCGACCGAGCGCGCGAATTCAAGTGCGGGTAGGGATTAGTTCGGCACACCCGTCCGATACCGCCCGCCAATTTGAGGTTGGTAATCCATGTATTGCGGCGGATGACGGGCCACCCGAAGCTAATCCTCAGTCGGGGACATCAGGCCAATTCATTCACCCAGCTCAGATTCGTGTCGGAGAATTCCCCTCCAACCAATCACTGTCAGCCCCTCACCCCACTTTCGCCCCACCTCTTGAAGACCGGTCCCTCTTTCTCCTACGCGGCGGTTCGCTCGTCGGGATATGATCCTGCTCGGATACTGCAGTCTTCTGCATGAAATCATCTGCGTCGCCGACAGATCGCATCTTCCGCTTTGGACAGTTTGAATTGTCGGAGCGCGAGGGTTAGCTGCGCAAGAACGGCGTACGCATCAAGGTGCAGAAGTAACCTTTCCGCGTGCTGGTCGAGTTGCTGGTGAACGCAGGCAAATTGGTAACAAGGGAAGAGTTGCAGCAGAAGCTCTGGCCGGCGGATACCTTTGTTGACCAAGACAAAGAAAGCTATTACCTGGCGCTGCCCCAGGCGCAAGGAACAATCAGGGCCGATGCGCCAAATTGGCAGCCATGGATTATGTTCTTTCTCCGTGCCCTACAACAGCAGATGAAGAAGCTTGCCAGGAAGGTAGAGAGAGCATCACCTTTCATCCATTTTTGGAGCCCCTCCCGCATACACAGAGCACCCATAGGGCCAGAATCCAAATTAGAGCACTACTCCCGATTTCACCATATATTCCAGTCGTTTTATCGATGTGCTATCGTTTGAACAATTCCCGCCGCCGGACCTTAGTTGCCGGATCGATTCAGGAACTTCAGGTGATGCAACTGTCGACGTCGCTCCAATCAGCAGTGGAAAATGATCTTATCGATGATCCGCGCTGGCACCTTATTGAGCGAATTCTGTCTACTGGACCCTTTCAGAAGTCAGGTCGATTGCGCGAGCTTCTGCCTTATTTGGCCGAACGCTCGATTCATGGCCATAGTCACGAGCTGACAGAACATAATATCGGCATTGCCGTCTTCAGCAAGCCGGCCAATTACAGCCCGGTCGATGACAGTTCGGTCCGCGTGCACGCCCGACAGCTGCGGCTCAAACTGCACGAATACTTCGATGGCGAGGGCCGCAGCGAGCTGATGATTGTGGAGATCCCCAAAGGCTCCTACACTCCGGTCTTTCGCACTGCTCGGGAACCGGTGCCGGAGGCCGTGACGGCTGATCTTCCTCTGCCTGTCGTCGTTCCTCCCGCCAAAACCCGCAACTGGAATGCAGTTCTTCCCTGGAGCCTGGTTGCGGTGCTGGCCATTGCCTGCGCGTGGCTGTCGATTGCAGAGTTTCGATCAACTTCCCGCCCGGTTGTTCCGTGGCCGCTGGCCGAGATTTTTGACGGAAAGACGCCGACCCAAATCGTCACTGCCGATGTGAACTACGGCATGCTGCGTATTATCAGCCAGCAGAACGGATCGCTCGAGGAGTATCTCCGGCCGGACCGGCAGCAGATCCTGACACCTCCCGGACTGAGCGACCGTGAAGCGCGCATCATGAATTACATTGCGAGCTCGAACCTGACCTCCTACGCGGATATTGTGGTGGCAACGACACTCTTGAACCTGGTTCCGGGCAACAGGGGCTACCTTACTGTGCGGTCGGCGCGCGACCTGCGGTTGCGCGACCTTGAGGACGGCAACTACGTGTTCGTGGGAAGTCCCGGCTCGAACCCGTGGGTTTCGCTCTACCAGAACAGGCTGAACTTTATCGAGAGTGAAGGCGTGGTCGGCGAGAGCATGAAGTATTTTGTGAACGAGCATCCCCGGCCGGGAGAGCAGAAGAATTACCAGGGGCTGGAGTTCACCGGCTCGGCGGGCGAGGACTACGCGACCATCTCCCTGCTGCCTACTTCCAGCGGGCGCGGCTTGGTGCTTATCCTGCAGGGACTGCAGCAGGAGGGAACGGAAGCTGCCGGTATCTTCCTCGCCGATGAAAGCTCCGGAGAGAAGATCAGGAAAGCTCTCGGGCTCGATTACAAAGCAACAAAGCCGATTCATTTCGAGATACTTATCCGGACGCGGACCGTGGCCGGAGCTCCGAACGCCACGACGATTGTTGCTGCGCGCCTGCTGCCCTAATCTCCGGACCGACTTCAAGCGTGATATCCGTAATCGACGGCGACTCCATCGCAGAACAGCACGCCCTTTTCCGTCTTTCTCTTTGCGCCTGCCGGAGCGACCACCAACACCTTTGAATCTCCCGGCGGAACGGAAATTGAGACAGAGCCGCTCTGGCTCTCTTTGAACAACCTGTGCCGCTTCAGGTCGTAGAGATCGTGCGATCCGTCTTCAAGCCTCAGAGTCACCTGCCTGGGCTGATCATGCGGGTTGTAGTAGAGGTAGGTTGGATAAGACTTGTCGCAGAGAAAGTCAGTGCGGGAGAGGCTCATTTGCAGAATGAAATCTTCTGCCGTGGGCTTTATCACTTCGCCCCAGATCAGGGCATACGCTCCGCCATAAATGGAGCGGTTGCTGTCATAGTCTCCAGAAGCGTAGGGAGAATGTCCATCGAGAGTTTTCGTCAGCCGCTCGTACGGAACGGCAGAGGTGAGATCGGGCCGACTCTGGTTTTCGCGGGGAATGCAGTCGGAGTAAAACAGCCGCATGTTCGCAGCGGTATTCAGCAGGTATCGGCCAATCTCGGTTGCGTATTCCGGGCGGTAACGCAGCGCAGGCAGCAGATAGGTCAGCGGCATCAGCGATTCCATGCTGTAGGCCTCGCCCTCCGGCTCGGTTGAAAAACCCGCCATCAGCCCGTTTACCTCGTAAGTTCCCCATTTGCCTGTCTGCATGGGACGACCGCCGGTATTTAGCGCAAAGCTCAGGATTTTCTGAAAGTCGATGTCCGGTTCGTGGACTGACAGTCGCGCAGCCGCCAGCGTGGCCAACGCTCCGCTCGGAATCTCATACCACGGGTTTTCTGAGAAGGACTGATAAAGGCCAAGCGAGTGACGGGCTTCTTCAAGATATTTCGCGTCGCCGAACATTTCATGCGCAAAGAGCATGAGGTAGGCGTAGCCACCAATGGTGTCCGGCTGGCGGTAGATGTCTTTATTCGTAAACGGGACCTTTGTGTTGAAGCGGTAGCCCTGGTCGTTGAAGTTGTAAGAGACCTGATGGGCCAGCTCGATCAGGCGGTCTGCGCTCTTCCGCACCCTGCCGGTCCAGACCGGGTCGTGGGCCAAGCGGGTTCGAATAATGCCGAAGGCCAGCGCATTGACGTTCATCAGGTACCAGTACTCACACAGGTCGGCGTGAGTCCCATCGAGAAAGATGCCGGCTTCGTCGCTGAAGTAGGCGGCCATCGAGGGAAGTAGCTGGTCCACGGGGTCGCCGCGAAGGATTTTTCCCAGTGTCAGCGGCGCGAATGTGGTCAGGCCGCCGTCGCCGGTGCCTTCCAGGGCCGAGGCAAAGTAGGTTGTTCCATCGGGACGGACTCGGAGCACCTTATTGGACGGACTCATCACATACGCGTCGAAGGCATCGGCGCGGGCTCGCCAGCTCAGGGGCATCTCCCTTGGGCGCGCTGGCAGGCTGTTGCTCAGTGGAGTCGCGGAAGCCGTCTGGGCGGCGAATAGCCTGGGGGCAAAGCGGACGGCAGTGGCGGCGGCTGCGGTCTGCAGGGAGCAGGTCAGGAACTTACGGCGATTCATCGGATTGGGGTCTTCCATTTGCATTTTGGAGATGCGAAACGCATCGTTACGGATTGAGTTAAATTGTGCTTGCGCGCTGATCGCAAGGGCTTTACCTGCTAAATCAGGCCACGCAAGGTGAATAACGTGTGAATTACCTCTGCGCTTCAATGATTTATCTTGTATATCCCTTGTGTGCTGTTGTCTGCCGCAAGGATGGTTACACGTGGCTGGCGGGCAAGGCTTTTCTTCCGGGTGTTTCCGGGCTTATCTCTGCCATAGCTTACTTCTACAGGGAAGAAATCCGTACCCAATGGGAGATCTGGCCCACCGCTTTACTGAGAATCCGCTGCTCAAGCCTTCTGACATTCAATCAGGGTTTCCCGGAATGGAAGTGGAGTGCCTGCTCAATCCCGGCGCGTTCCGTTTTCAGGGCAAGACATGGCTGCTGCTCCGAGTGGCCGAGCGCCCCCGGCAGACAGCTGGCAAGACTTCCTTTCCCGTTCTTGACGAGAAGGAAGAGATGAAGATTCTCGAGTTCGACAACAATGACCCGGACCTCGACTTAAGCGATCCACGGGTTATCTCTTATGCGGGCAAAGACTACCTGACCACTATGTCGCATCTCCGTCTGGTGTCGAGCGAAGACGGCCGGCGATTCTCAGAGCCGGAGGGTGGAGCGCCTCTGCGCGGCGAGGGCGAGCTTGAGACGTTCGGCATCGAAGACTGCCGGGTGGCAAAAATCGGCGACGTGTACTATCTGACGTTTACCGCGGTTTCCGAATGCGGCGTAGCGGTGGGAATGCGATCGACGGACACCTGGACCTCCTTTGAGTCTCACGGATTGATCTTCGCTCCTCATAACAAGGATTGCGCGCTCTTTGAGGAGCCGATCGGCGGGAAATATTATGCGCTCCATCGGCCCAGCAGCCCCGAACTGGGGGGAAACTTCATCTGGATCGCGGAATCACCTGACCTGGAGCATTGGGGGAACCATCGCTGCATTGCGAAGACCCGCGAAGGCGCGTGGGACAGCGCGCGCGTAGGCGCCGGCGCGTCGCCGATCTGGACGGAGCGCGGCTGGCTTGAGATCTATCACGGGGCCAATGAGAAAAACCGCTATTGCCTGGGTGCTTTGCTGCTGGACCTTAACGAGCCGTGGAAGGTGATTGCGCGCTCCCAACAGCCGATTATGGAGCCGCTCGCAGAGTACGAACGGAATGGCTTCTTCGGAGAGGTCATCTTTACGAACGGCCATGTGGTCAATGGAGACGACGTGACTCTCTATTACGGAGCGTCGGACAGCGTGGTCTGCGGCGCACGGTTGTCCATCCGCGAAATTCTGGAATCGCTCTCGGGCGAGGACGCGCACGCATGAATCGCCTGACCAAGGAGTATCACGTCTTCCTGGCTCAGCCACGGGACACGCGGATTCTGCTGGTGACCAACGCCGTGTACGCGCTGGTGCTGCCGGTCATCGAGATCTTCATGGCGGCGTATGTCATGCGCAACTCGCACGACGTAAGCAAGGTGGTTACGCTCCAGCTCGCGGTGTACGCGGGCGATCCGCTGGCCTTTTTCCTCAATGGAATTCTGCTGGGCCGTGTTGCGGTGAAAAAGCTTTACGCGGCCGGCATGCTGCTGAGCGCGATTGCGTTGCTCATCATGATGTCATCGAACGTGATTACGCCAACGGCGATCGGAGTCTCGGGAATCCTGATGGGCACGGCGTCCGGGTTGTTCTGGGCCAACCGGGGATACCTCGCCCTTTCCACCACCAACGACCTGAACCGCAACTACTTTTACGGCTTTGAGACCTTCTTCTCGACCATCAGCGCGGTGATTGTACCGGCGGCGATCGGATGGTTCATTGCGGCGGGCGCAATGCACGGATGGGCTGGCGGAAGCCGCAACCACAGCTACCGCATCGTCGCGGTCTGCTCCGTCGTTCTCACCGTTTTCTCGTCCATCATCATCAGCCTCGGCACTTATCAGAACCCGCCGAAGACGCGCTTCCTTTACCTGCACTTCAACAAACTCTGGAACAAGATGCTGGGGCTGGCTGCACTCAAAGGCCTGGCGCAGGGCTATCTTGTAACCGCGCCCGCCATGCTCATTCTGCTTCTCGTGGGACAGGAAGGGACGCTGGGATTGATCCAGGCCGTCGGCGGCATCGCGTCTTCCTTCATGGTGTACGCGGTAGGACGGATGACGAAGCCCGAACACCGGGTGCGCGTGTTCGCGGTGGGCCTGGTGCTGTTTGCAATGGGCTCGCTCGTGAATGCCGCCCTGTTCAATGCGACCGGCGTACTCATCTTTATGGCATGCCTGATCCTTGGACGTCCCGCGATGGACGTCGCCTATTTCCCGATTCAGCTTTTGCTGACGGATACCGTTTCGGAAATTGAAAACCGCAACCAGTATGCGTACATCTTCAGCCATGAGCTGGGCTTGTTTGCGGGGCGGCTGGCAGGGTGCGGACTTTTTATTCTGCTGGCGATCTATGTGTCGCACACTTTCGCGCTGAAGTATGCGTTGCCGGTGATTGCCATTGTTCAAATGGCCTCGATCTGGGTAGCAAAAGACCTGTTGTCGTCCGTTCCAAAACTTGGATTGCAGCCTGCGATGGTTGGAGCGGACATGAGCGAAATCATGCACGAGCAATAAACCTGAAAAGGGAGTTTTATTTGGAGGGGTAGAGAGTATGCGAACAAGAACATATCAAAACAACGCACGGTTGTTGCTGGCCGCAGCCTTTGCGGCAATCCTTTGCGTCGTTGTACCGTTCGCTGCCGCGCAGTCCGGCAGAGGCACGCTCACGGGGTCGGTCAAGGACAACAGCGGCGCCGTGGTCGTGAACGCCAACGTCAACCTGACAGAAACCAACACGGGAAGCATCTTCAGGGCCGTGACCAACGGAGAAGGCCTCTTCAACTTTCCCGAGCTGCAGCCCGGCTCCTACACGATCTCCGTGTCGACTCCGGGCATGAAGGCGTTTACGCAGACCGGCATCACCGTGAGCGTGGGTAGCACGGCGAACGTAGGCGTCGTTCTTGAGGTAGGCTCGCCGACCCAGACGGTTACCGTTACGGCCGATGCCTCGCAGCTGCAAACCGAGTCGTCGGATATCGGCACGACTGTGCCGACCAAGCTGATCGAAGACCTGCCGCTGGAGTTCAACGGGACCGTGCGCAATCCGCTCCAGTTCGTACAGCTCACTCCCGGATTTTCCGGTATCGACAGCAACTCGCCGACGGAGCAGGGCGGCTTTAAGCTGAACGGCGGCCAGCAGGCGGGCACCGACATTCTTCTGGACGGCGCGACCATCGAGCTCGCCTCGGCCAACCTGCAGATGAACTACGGCGTGAGCGTCGAGGCGGTGCAGGAGTTCAAGGTGATGACGAACACCTTCGACGCCGAGTACGGACGCATGAGCGGCGGTCTTGTAAATTTAGTCACCAAGACGGGCGCAAATGCTTTCCATGGCTCGGTCTACGACTTTTTCAAGAACAAGGCGCTCGACGCAAACAGCTGGGTAAACGACTACAACAATGTGCCGAAGCCCATTGATACGCAGAACGACTTTGGCGGAATCGTTTCCGGCCCGGTCTATATTCCGAAGCTGTATAACGGCCGTGATAAGACATTCTTCATGTTCAACTATGAGGGCTTCCGCTTTAACACCGGCGGCAACAGCCTTCAGTCGGCCCCCACCCAGGCCATGCTGGGCGGCGACTTCTCCTCGCTGCTGCAGCCGACAACGGTGAACGGCGTCACCTTCCCGGCGCATATCCTTTACGACTACACCACCTGCACCGGCGCGAAGGAAGGTCAGGTCTGCCAGCCGTACCCGGACAACAAGATTACCCAGGCAGCCGATCCGGTCTTTGCGCAGGCTGTGAAATACATCCCGGTTACGTCTTCCAATATTCCCTATCTGAATTACATCCAGGAGGCGCAGAACCCTGTCGACGCCAACCTGTGGGAGATTCGCATTGACCAGAACATCGGCGTGAAGCAGAAGCTCTCCGGCAGCTACGACTACGACAACCGCCCCAACACCGTTTACTTCAGCAACCAGCCACTGCAGACCAGCGCGACCAACCAGCGCACGCACTATGCGCGCCTCGGTTATGACTTCATCTTCTCGCCGAGCCTGCTGAACCACTTCAACTTCGGTTTCAGCCGCCGTTATCGCCAGGAGTTCAGCGGCGAGGGCAGCTATGGCGGAGACTGGCCGGAGAAGCTGGGCCTGAAGGGCGTGGCCAACACGACCTTCCCCGTCTTCGGATTCAATTATCCCGACGGCACCAATCTGCCCAGCGATGGATCCAACCTCTTCGCGGACAATACTTATCAGTACGACGACATCGTCTCCTGGCAGCGCGGACGCCACAGCTTCAAGTTCGGCGGCGAGGCGCGGCTGCAGGAGTTCAACATCGACATTCTTACCGGAACCTCGGGCGAATTCAACTTCTCCACCGGCCCAACCAGCGGGCCAACCTCCGCGAACATCGATCCCAACTCCGGCTTCGGCTTTGCCAGCTTTTATCTTGGCGCTGCCTCGAACGCATACATCGCGCTGCCCGAGCGCCTTGGCTGGCGCGTGAAGTACTACGCGGGATTTGTGCAGGACGACTGGAAGGCGCGCTCGAACCTGACGGTCAATCTCGGCTTCCGCTATGAGGTTCCCACGCCTGTGACCGAAGCACACGATCAAATGTCGTTCGTCGATCCAACCAAGCCGAATCCGGGCGCAGGTGGCCTGCCGGGCGCGTATGTCTTCGAAGGCAGCGGCCCCGGAAGGCTCGGCGGCTCGACGCCGCAGAATACGTTCAAGAACTCCTACGGCCCGCGCGTGGGCATTGCCTACCAGACCACGCCCACCACCGTTCTACGAGCGGGCTACGGAATCTACTATTCCAACCTGAAAATCGGCGGCTTTGGCGAGAACGACAGTGCCGGTTTCTTCGGCAACTACAATTATCCCACCCCCGTCAGCCAGCAGACGCCGGCCGTGATCCTTTCGCAGATCACCAAATATCCGGGCCCCACGCCACCGTTTATTGACCCCACGGTACAGAATGGGCAGCAGCCGACATTCATTCTGTCGAAGACGGCAAAGCCCGGAATGATCCAGACCTGGACGCTGGACGTGCAGCAGCAGCTACCCGGCGGCGCGGTGCTGGATCTGGCGTACGTGGGCGACAAGGGAGATCACCTGCAGGCGTTTCTGCATGACCCCAACCAGGGCAACCCCGCGGACCAGGCGCGCGGCGCGTGTCTTGAGGTCAGCATCGACAACCAGGCCGGCAATCCTGCCTGCGCCGGGCAGGCTCCGGTCGCCGCACCCTACCAGGGCTTTAG
This sequence comes from uncultured Acidobacteriaceae bacterium, assembly GCA_963743135.1. Lineage (GTDB taxonomy): Bacteria > Acidobacteriota > Terriglobia > Terriglobales > Acidobacteriaceae > Silvibacterium. Next base: position 231,764 of record CAVUON010000003.1, on the reverse strand, counting down.
CGGAAGCGTCGCGCAGGCGCTGCGGCCGTTCCCGCAGTACTCAAATGCCCAGGTCGACTCTGTGACCATGTCCGACCCTTTCGGCTCTTACACGTATAACGCTCTGCAAGTACAGGTGCAGAAGCGCTATTCGAAGGGGCTCACCCTTCTTGCGAACTACACCTGGTCAAAGAACATTACCAATGCGGACTCCGAATATCCTCTGCAGGCGGCGTGGGAGGGCAACGGTACATCCGGCGCGCTGAACACCTACAACCTGAAGGCGGAAAAGTCTGTCAGCCAGTTCGATATGCCGCAGCGCGTGGTGTTGAGCTATACCTATGAGCTGCCCTTCGGCAAAGGCAAGCGGTTTGCGAGCAGGGGCGGAGTTACCAACGCGGTTGTACGCGGCTGGCAGGTGGCCGGAGTGCAAACTTACGAAAGCGGCACGCCACTGGCCGTGTCCTCACCCAACTGGGACTCGGGCATCTTCGCCGGAAACCTGTGCTCCGGATGCAGCCGGCCCGACACTGTTCCCGGCATCAACCAGAACGGGCTGCAGGGCGGTAACGGCAGCTTTGTCTACGGGCAGAGCAGGCGTCTGAACCCCGCGGCATTTATACCCGCACCAAACTTTACGTTCGGAGACGCGCCGCGCGCCCTGAACATTCGTGAATTCGCCAACCTCGACGAGGATTTTAACTTCTCGAAGAAGATTCCGACAGGCACGGAGAAAGTCACCAGCATCTTCCGAATGGAATTTTTCAACGCCTTCAACCGGCACCGATTCACCGGCTTCAATACCTCGGCGGGTGATCCCGGATTCGGACAGGCATCCAACACCACGGCAGGGCGAAGTATTCAGGCCAGTCTTCGCGTCTCGTTCTGATTGCAGTCATCGTACCCGAGTCTATGCGGCTCGGGTTACGATGGCGAGTTGTCTTCTGTTTTCTCTATGCAACGGTTCCGTTTCTATCGCGCAACTGTCGGCGCTCTTCTGCTCCTCCTCGCTTCTGCCGTTCCCATGCGCGGGCAGAGCGCGGACGAGCGCCTGCAGCAGCATTTTGAAGCAGCCCAGAAGGACCAGCAGGCTGGCGACCTTGATGGCGCGGCGCGCGAGTATCAGGCGGCCATACAAATCAATCCGGAGATAGCAGAGCTGTATGCCAACCTCGGCCTGGTTTATTATGCGCAATCGAAATTCAGCTACTCGGCAGCTGCGCTCGCCACGGCTGCGAAGCTTAAGCCAGGACTGCCTGGCGTGACCCTTTGGCGGGGTATTAACGACGTCAAACTGGGCGAGCCGGCGAAGGCGGTCCCCTTGCTGCGCGAAGCTGTCCATGAAACTCCGAAAGATATGCAGGCAGAGCGTTTTTACGGTACTGCGCTGTGGGATTCCGGAGAGAGCTTTCCCGCAATCGACCAGATGACGAAGACCTGCGCGATGTTCCCGTCAGACATTGATAGCAGCTTTGCGCTGGCGGAGATGTATCGAAAAGCCGCCAATCACCAAATGGAGACCGTTCTCGCGGCATCGAGCGGAACGCCATTTCTGCATCTTGTCTACGGCGACATCTACAGGGAACAGCATGCGTGGGTACGCGCGTCCGCGCATTATCGGCAGGCCATCAAGCAGGACCCGGCTTCGAAGGGCGCGCATCTCGGACTAGGTGAAGTGGACCTCGCACAGAATAAATTGACGGAAGCAGAAGCGGAGTTCCAGGAAGAGCTGAAGATCGATCCCGATTCTGTAGAGGCCACGGCGTGGCTGGCAGAAATCGATCTGTTCAGTGACAGAACGCAGGCTGCCATGCAGTTGCTCAAGGACGCCATTCAGCGCTCTCCCTATCGTGCGTTGGCGGCCTTCCAATTTGACCGCAGCTCAGCCGCATCTCCCTCTGCGACAAGCAACGCGAGCACAGCGCAGTTGAGACAGGTCGATGCCGAACTGCAGTCAATGCCCGAGAGCGCAGCGCGCAGCCTCGCGCTGGCGATCCTTGATAATGAGCTGGCACTCCCCGCGCTTCCATCGGATTTGAAGCGCTATCAAGAGCTTCTACCGAACGCTCCGTCCGCACAAAGTGGCTTTGTTGAGGCAGAGAGGAACGCGGCGCTCGGCAGATTTCAGCCTGCGGCGCAGCAGCTTCGGTCGTGGCTCGATCTTCATCCGAACGATGTAAAGGCGCGCTATCTGTTTGCGAAGGTTCTGAAGCAGCTTTCGCTCGCGGCTTCTGACCGGGTCATCGCAATCGATCCCGAATCGCCGCGCGTGCATCAATTGATGGGACAGATCTACGCGGATCGCAGCGAGGAAGATAAAGCGCTTGCGGAATACAAGCTGGTCGAGCAGTCGGACCCGGCGCTACCCGGCATTCACTACGAGATCGGACATCTTCAATGGCAGTTCGGTGACCGCGACGATGCGCTGTCTGAATTCCACAAGGAACTGGCCACCGATCCTTATCACGCGGAGGCAAACGGAGAGATCGGCAGCATCCTGCTGGTCGAAAATCAGCCGCAAGCCGCGATTCCGTATCTTGAAACCGCGCTGCGCATCGATCCGAGCCTGACTGTAGCGCATCAGCAGCTCGGAAAAGCCTACGTGATGCTCAAGGATTACAAAAAAGCAGAGCCCGAGTTGGAGAAAGCCGCCGCGACCGACCTGGATGGAAGTGTCTACTACCAGTTGTGGATTCTCTATCGAGCCGAAGGCCGTAAAGACGATGCCGCCCGCGCCATCGAGCACTGCCAGCAACTCCGTGCACAGAACACCGGCGAGGCCCAGAATCTTGCGCGGGGAACGGTCGCTCCGTGAGACGTGTCATCGCACTTACGATTGTTTTCGCTGCGGCGTTTTCGCTCGGCCGTGCCCAGTCGCCGCATCTCGCGCAGGGAGCGGCAGACTTCCGGCAGGGCGACTTCAATGGCGCGCTGACCGAGTTCCGCGCGGCTCAATCCGAAAGCCCGCACGATGCGACGATCATGAACCTGATCGGTATCACCGAAACCAAACTCGGACAGATCGACGAAGCCAACGAGGAATACAAGAAAGCCATTGCCGCCGATCCTGCTCTGCTGGCGCCGCATAAGAATCTCGCGGTGAATTATCTCGCCGCGGCCCGCTACCGCGAAGCAGAAAGCCAGCTCAACACGGCCCTGAAGCTCAACAGTTCCGATCCATTTCTCCACGCTTATCTCGCCCAGCTCTACCTCGCAACTGCGCGCGATAAAGAAGCAGTGCAGCAGCTTGAGCCAGCGACCTCGCTGATTGAGAGCAATCCGGCACTTCTCTACGGCATGATCATGGCCTGTCTGCGCCTGAACGATGACGCAAAGGCCTTGCCGCTCATCGCTGCTGGAGAGCACAATTCATTCTTCACGGTGGAGCAGGAGTACCAGATAGCGTTGCTGCTCACCGCGCACAAACAGTATGCGGCGGCCACGGAGCGCTTTCGGCAGATTGTAAAAGCAGCGCCGGATTCATGGAGCGCGAAAGAGGACCTTGCGATTTCCCTGTTGAACGAAAACAAGCAGCAGGAAGCGATCCCCGTGCTCGAGCAACTCACTCAACAGCGCGCGTCTGACGCAAATGTTTGGGCGCTGCTTGGTTCCGCTTACGAGCTTTCAGGAAATCAACCGCAGTCGCTCGACGCATACCGCGCAGCTGTGGCTGCCGATCCCGCCAATCCCGATCGCTACCTTGATTACGCGCGGCTGCTGATGGACATGGACCGTTATGACGAAGCGGCGCAAATTGTTCAGGCGGGCATCGCGCATACCTCTGACCCTTATGCGCTGAACATACGAAAAGGTTCCATTCAGATGCTGCAGGGCGATTACGCCGAAGCCCGCGCGACTTTTCAGAACGCAATCGGACAGCATCCTGAAATCAGCCTTGGCTATTACGCGCTGGCGCAGTGCGATCTGAAAGATGGCCGTGCCCAGGACGCCGAGACGGTATTGAACGATGCGCTGGTCAAAGCTCCAGGTGACGCAAAGATAGATTTTCTCAACGGCGTTGTTCTCTCGCAGCTGGGGAAAAACGATCAGGCCATCGCGGCGCTGAAGCGATCGATCGCGCTCAACGATCACGTTGCGAACTCGCATTACGAGCTCGGCAAACTTTTGGCGGAAGACGGTCAGCTTCAGCCCGCTAAGAATGAATTCGAGCAGGCCATCGCACTCGCTCCGAATCACGCGAATGCTTTTTATCAACTCAGCAAAATCTATAGCAGGCTCGGCGACAAGGCCGCGGCTGACAAGATGGCGCGTCGCACGCAGGAGCTGCTCGCGCAGTCGCGGGCAAACGCGCTGCAGCAGCAGAAGGCGATGCTCGGCGACCTCAAAAGCCCAGCTCAGCGCTAGCGCTGGCTGATACCAACCACAGCGACGGCCGGTTCAAGCCTCAATACCGGCCTCGTGCATCGCACCCGGGAAAGGACCGCATGAACGAAGCACTGCCCCGCAGCAACCCAAGTGATTTCAGGATAGACCGCCGCACATTTCTAACCCTCTCCACCTGTGCGGCGCTCGGAAGCTATCTGCCAATGTCGCATGCGCAGCGAGCTTCCGACGCAGGGGATTTGCTATCCAGTCTCACTCTTAAGGCTGACGGCGACGCGGCGCACGGATATGTTGTCGTAATTTTTTACAGGGGCGCACCGCTCACTTCAAAAGATCCGGGAGAGCTAAACGCAGTCTTTCAGAATGAAGACCGAAGCCTAGAAGACCGCATTCAAAACTGGAAAGCGGCATCCTGGAGCGGTGATGAAAAGCAGATCGTCCTGAGTGGACACGCTTACCTTCCCAGCCTGAACGCCACCATCCGCGTGGACGTCAGCTACCAGGCCGTATCCAGCAACGTCGTGCGGAAAACGATTCGCATCCGGCAGTCCGATATGTTCCTGCTGTGGTTCCAATGCTCAAACACGGTGCAGCCGCAGGATCGTCCTGCGAAGTTCTGGAGCTTCGATCAAGTGGACTGCCGCGGCGGAGCCTTGCGAGAATATTTTCCCGCCGCAGGGTTTCGGACCGAGCAGGGCCTCGTTGTCGGGGTGCTGACAGATGCGGGTTTTCGCAATGGCTGGAGCAGGATGTATCGCAGAGACGGCAAGCCAATCAAGCCAGCACCGGCTGCAATCCCCGATCCGAATTTATACGTCGTAGCTTCCGAAGAAGAGCGGCAGCGCGGCGAGTGGTACGTTCGACAGACCTTCGGAGAAGAGCTCAGGTCGCATCCTCAACAAGCCAATATTCCGCTTGATCTGCCTCCTGCTGCGGAGTGGAAGCAGGCCGGCTCTCTGCATCTCTCGACGTCAAAGGGCATAGCAAGCATCCAATCGTCTGATCCGGAATCCGCGCTCCTCATTCCATTTCAAGCCCTCCCCAACACGACGTATTCCGTCGAGTTCGACTATCGCTGCGACTCTGAGGTCGCCGCTGCAATCTGGGGCATCGACGACACAGACAACGCCGTGCAGAACTTTAACCAGTTCAACGACCGTACCCCCGCCTCGCCACAAAGCTGGACGAGCTTTCGCAGCACGGTGTTCGTATCAGACATGCTCGGCAGCGGATCCGCGCTTGCCTTTTCGCTGCCGGATGCCGCACCAGCAGCCGCAAAACTCCTCGAGCTTCGTAACGTGCGACTCTTCAGAGTGCCGGCAATCACTCGGCCCTATCATCGCCTGGAAATGGACAGCGCCGCAGAGATCGCGACCTTCATCTTCGTCGACGACCAGGTTCCGGACACGCATCGTGGCTACCGTCTCTCCAGCCAGTTGCACCTTGCTGACGGGCTGGGCTTTCAGGGAGGCGAGACGGAAAAGGTTCTTTACGCAGACCTGATGATGCTCTGCTGGAACGCGGATGTTGAAATATTCCAACCCATGCTCGCACCCAGCATCTACTATTCAGCGGCGGGAGAAATGTATCTTCGCGATAGCTTTTTCGCGTTGAATGGATGCCACGACAAAGATTTGAACGAGCGGGTGTTCAACCTGTGGGCCGAAAATCAAGGCGAGGATGGAGCGATCAATACCCTTATCGAACCGGAGATGACCAATCTGGAGCGGAAGTCGAACGACTCTACGCCGCTGTGGCTTATGTGGGCTTTGCTCAACCAGCGGCGTTTCGGCATCACTCCGCCAATGGACAAGATCAGAAAGGCCGCGCAGTATTGCCTTGATACCTATGACCCGAACGGTGACGGCTTGTGCCACGCGCAGTTCGTCATGGGACAGCTGGACATCGTCTCCTACCCTGAAGGCACAACCACCATCTGCCAGAATCAGGGTCTGCTTGCGGTAACGCTGCGTGTTATCCGCGAGCTCGAAATAGTCGGCATCAGCGAAACGGTCTCCGAAGCGCATATCGAACGCGCCGAAGAGCTGTACCGTAGTTACTATGATCCGACGCGTGGTTTTCTTCGACCCACCCGCGACGTAGATGACGCCATCGGCTTCGCTGAGCTATTTCCGGAATACCTTTCGCTGTGGTTGTTCAAACGAAAGATACTGACAGACAAGATGGTCGTACATCATCTCGACCTGATTCCCGTGATGTTGCCGCGTGCGGATTGCCCGTTTCCTGAAGAAGGCGGAACCGTGCGCCCGGTTTTTATCGGGCTCAAGGACAAGCCCGGAGGATGGCGCTTCTTTACCGACAAATGGCATCCGCTCGCCTACGATTCCTACGCAAAGGACTATGCGAACGGCAAGATGGACGGTATCTACTACAACGGCGGAAGCTGGATGCGCATCGAGATATGCTCTTATGTCGCAGGCCTGCTACATGGCTGGAAGCCGGCGGAGAAAGCAATCAAGAACAGGCTATGGGCGGAGATCAACATCGACCCCGATTTCCCCACGAGCCAGGAATATCTGGCCACCGATCCGCGCCACCCGTTCTTCGGCTATCACCGGGTGTTTGCGTGGAACGCCGCCGTGCTGCAGGCGCTGGAATTAGCAGGAATGCGAACACCGGATATGGATCCCGATTTCCGGCGTCGTTGATCTTTCCCGCAGGGCAGAATGAAGGGAATTCCCGGTACAGCGATTGCGCAACTTGTATCCACACGGATAGTTGTCCGAGGCTAATGCTGTTTCGCTAGAGCGTGTCAGGGACTTCATTTGAGAGTATGGGCCAAGTTCCGGAGCATGAGGGTAGCGAGCCGGGCTTTAAGTCGTGCTCGAACGTGGACCCACATCAAACGCTGCTCAGACGTGCCGTTTAGATAGCATCAACAAATACAAGTTAAGAGGCCGGAGTTCACGTTGCAACTCCGGCCTCCCATTGGCGGATTGGCACTTGCTCAGCTTGCAGGGAAATTGAAGAGGCTGAAGAGATCACCGATTGCGGGTCCGTTAGTCGGTATATAGGGTTCGTCGGACCTTGTGATTGGATTCGGGAGATTGTCGCGACTGCGGCTCGTGACCGGACCGAGTCCCCAGTTTCTCTCGATAAATTTAAGGATCGACACATGGTCAGAGTACACATGAGAGATGTGACCTCCCGTAGAATACCGGGATACCACGATCAGCGGGATCCGTGTGCCGTCGCCGAAGAAATCCAACGGTTGCACATATCCGGAGTCATAATAGCCGCCGCCTTCATCGAAAGTGATGAAGATGGCAGTGTCCGCCCAAAGCTTTGGATTACTCTTCACGGCATTCACAATCTTCAAGGTGAAGCCTTCGAAAAGATCCAGTTTGGAAGAAGACGGGTGACCGTCGACAAGACCACTTGGCTTGACGAAGGAGACCGCCGGCAAAGTTCCGTTCGCGATATCGCTGTAGAGATTGGCTGTGTCTTGAATATGAGCGGTCCGAACAGAAGCGTTGGCCATTATTGATGTGTCGTACTGGAATGGATTGCAGATGTTGCAATACTCATCAGTCTTTTTGCCTATGGCGCCGTAATTGAGCTGATAGGGATCGGGCACATAGTTGTTCCACTGGTCGCCATAGTATTTCCAGGAGACATTGTCGGAGATCATTTCGTCACCGATGCTGCGCACGGAAGACGGCGGAATGGTAAAGACCGTATTCGCCGGATTGGTATCGGTGTAGGCATTCTTGCCGTTGCCGAAGTATCCGGGGTTGTAGTTGTTGAGCAGATAGTAGCGCCCAGGTTGGCAGCGAGTATAAATCGGCCTCGGCAACGAGTGCAGGTAATGGACGATTGGCGCGACGCCGGGTTGCGAAGCGTCGGAACAGTTGGTGTAAGAGCCGCCTCCGTAGGAGGATGATCCGAAAGAACCGCCGCCGTATCCGTCCTCCGTATACCAGTTGTTGGTATGGGGAGCCGGATTTGGATTCTCAACTTCGTCGACAACGCCGCCGTTGGGAGTGCCTTTGTCGACTTCCTGATTATGAGGCGGGGTTGCAACATGTCCCTTTCCATCACTGAACCAGATCATGTCGCCGTGGCCCAACATGATGTGATTGGCGCCTGTGCCGCCATTGACTGACTGGTGAAAGTTGTCACTCATCGAATATTCGTCTGCGAGTTGCTTGAAATAAGGCACATCGCCGTTCTGGACGTTATAAAAGCCCATCGCGGTAGAACCCTCACCTGTGGTGACGGAGTTCGGAGAATATTCCGTGCTGAAGTTCGCCGGCTGCGCAAGACCATTGGTTCCAGCGCCCACGGTCGTTTCCACCCAGGGAAATAGCCGCGCGTCGCAGCCGGAGGGATTCGAATTCGTAGCCCGGTCAGCGTCGCAATCCAGTTGTTGCCACATCTGATAGAAGCGATGCACGGGGCTTGCCGCATACGAGTTATATGTGAACATGTCACCATTGGTTAACTGAAACGGCCCTGGAGGAAGATCGTTCACGTTCTTGATGCGCGCGTCCGGAGTACGTGAACTCTGGCCCGTGCCGCCTGTGACGAGATAGGCGTAGTAGTCTGTCGGAAGGCCGTTCTCAGACTGAGTTGCGAGAGCGAGGTTGTCCTCTGGCACGTAGGAATCCTGCGGGCCGCCGACCAGGGGAGCCGGAAGCGCGTCTCCCTGAAAGGTAGTCTTGGCAGGGCTTAACAAGAATGCGTCGGGCTTCTCGTTATAGGCGGCGGTCTGTTCGGCCTTGGAGAAGTTCGGACCGGGCGTTCCGTCGGCCTTGATGATGCCCTCGGAAAGAAGATTCCAGACTTTCTCTCCTTTCTTCGGTACATACGTCGCGAAAACGTGATCGAAGCTGCGGTTTTCGCCAATGATCACAATCACATGCTTGATCGGCGAAGCGGTTTTGCTGTCACGCGATGATGCGTCTTCGAGCTGGGCGCCCGCGAAGGCATTGCCGATTGAGAGTTGGAAGATGGCGGTCGATATCAGTCCCGTGCGCATTGCGCGCATGGCCGCGGATGCAACTTGCTTTGCAGTCATAGTCCCTCCTGCGTTGAGGCGATTGGCCCCAACGCGATTGAGATTAACCCCGCATCGATTGACGAAGCATGTTTGTCGCGTGAACGGATGATTAAATCTGAGGTGTTTTGCAGATGCGCAGCTATCTCGCTCCTCACCATCTCAAGGACTGGCAAGTTAATGCCGCAATTTTTGTTGGAAATTCCCGCAATTTGCGGATGAAGATGTTCCGCCCGAGCTGCAAGCGGTCTCCGTGGAGTTCGTCCGAGTGGGCGGCACGACCTGGATGGTCCCCATCATGCCCTTATCTTCGTGTTCCAGGATGTGACAATGATAGGGGAACGTCCCAATAATGTTGGGATCGCGAAAATCCACCCGTATGCGAACGCTGGGATATGTAAGCAGATGACCATCGTAGTAGGGCACGTTGACTGTGTCCCGCAGAAAGTTCTCATTCACCGGCCTGCCCAGGTAGTCGAGCAGGAGAAAATGTAGTTGATGAATGTGGAAGTCGTGCAACTCTTGAGAGCGATTTTCGATGATCCAATCCTCGACCGTTCCCTGCTGGGCCACAATGTTCGGAAGTGGTGAATTCATGTCGAACATCTTCGGCGTCTGGCCGTCGACGGTCAGATAGAACTCGACTGCGCTGGTCGGGTCGTTGGGGTTGTCCAACTTCTCGGAGAAGTACAGCCGCCGGACGCGCACAGGGGCTACATCTCCCAGCCACATCCGGCCAGGAGGAGCGAGTGGCTGCGAGGCGGTCTGCAACTTCGATCGAGGTTCGGGTGCATCCGGGTCCGCGAAGATCTTTGCCAGCATACGATTCGGATCATTTTCTCCACCCGGACCGGTATCTACCGTGCGAGTCACCAGCAGGTTCGTTTCGCCGGCCGGCGGCCCTTGCAGTGTGAATTCCACACGCGCTCCCGGCGGAATCCCAAGGTGGGTTTGGTAGTTGACCGATTCCGCGAGCGCTCCATTTTCACCGATAGGAACGCCGTCCATTCCAACCAGCCCGAGCGGCTGTGGCACACCGTTGGATAAGACCTCTAAGTCAAGGTAGGTGATCGCCGATGCGTTTAATACCCGCCACAATTGCCGCTCTCCGGGCCTCATCTTGATCACCGCAGGTGGATAGTCAGGGTACGGGACGGGAACGTAATTGATGGAGAGATCCTTCGCCGGCTTGCCAAAACCGGTACCGTTGTTCGCTGCGTCCCCGTCGCGATCCACTAGGAACCTGGGAACTATTGGCTCCGATTTCGAAGGGGGCGCATTTGGATTCGTGAGATCCTCGTCGCGAATGATGAATACGCGCTCGGGCAAACCAGCTAACTCCGGCTTTGCGCGCTCGATTCCTTCCACGATCAATGCTCCTGAAGCGCCGCCGAGCACCTGTTCCTTGCTGAATCCATGGATATGCGGGTGATACCAATACAGACCTGGAGGCTCATCCTCCGGAATGCGAAAACGATATTCAAACGGAGAATCCCCCGGCTGCACTGATGTCTTTAAAACGTCATCCTGATGACACGTCGGAGGGATTGTTAATCCGTGAAAATGCAAATTAGTGGCAACAGCGTCTATCACTCCGCTGCTGCACGAGCTGTCCACCTTCATGTGCATATGAAAGGCTGACTGCGCCTGAGATATATCGGCCTTGCTGGGACCGACGTCGGTCATTGCATTCTTCAGGTGAATGATCACCAGATCACCTGGCGTCACTCGTAGATTGGGAGATTCTTGCCCTCCGCGATCGGTAAAGCAGTAGCGAGTACGTCCATCGCTTTCTTTGGCGTTCTCGGCGATCAGGCTGACGTCCAGCACTCCATCTTTACTGCGCAGATCTGCCGGCTCGGTGACAACGCTCCCTGCCTGAGGACGCGGACAGATTTCTTGAGCTCGTTCCTGGGAGCGCAGCGTTACAGATGAGAGTGCAAGGCCCAAAACAGTGAGCGCTATCAGAGTGCGGTTGATGAATCCGGAGACGCACTTAAAGGCGCAACTAGGGGCGGGTGACCTCATCATGATTCTGTCCGTTATTGTTTCAATGATTGCTGGTCAGGCGCATTAAAACCTAATGAAATGGTTTGGTTCCGGTGGATATGAATGCAAGCATCTCTTACAAGATAAGATTGGCCTATTATGCCGGCTTCCGAAACGCAGCCCGCTGACGTCACGCTTCACGGTTCAGTGTTGGTATTGCTGCAGTATGACGTGTGTGAAGCCATTCACCTTGACCAGTTGAGGGCGCTCATCAGCGCGCGCACGGTCGAGCAGCCTGCCTCAAAACATCCTGCTCCGGGGTACGTTCGCTATCAACGGCCGCCTATAACAGAGCCAGTGGAAACTCTCGTGCTCGAAAGCGGCGAGCGGCTCCAGGGAGAAATCAAGTATTACGATTATGGTGTTCTGAGCCTAGTCTTCGAGCTGGACTTTGCGGGCGGCTGGGAGAGATTGACGGCCCTGGCTAGCCGATGGGTGTGGGATGTCGATTTCGCTGCGCAGGCCACGGAGATCGTCCGGGGCAGACTGGAGCGCGCCGCCCCTGCGCTGATAAAGCCATACAAGGAGTGGCTGAGCGAAGATTACCTGATCTTCCATATCCGTGAAATCAACGGCTCACCATCTGTTACCGACTTAATTCAGCAGAATGGCTCGCGTATTGCGCAGGTGGTTCGCGGAGACACGGGACAATTGGCTGAAAGCGAGTGCAATGAGGTTCTGCAGTCGCGCATCTCTTACTATGCGAATGATCTCACTGTGATCGGATGGAACGCAGCTTTCATTTATGACAGTACGTCGGGCGCAGAGACGGCGATTCAGTTACTGGAGTACGCGAACTCGCAACTACTCGAGTTCCGCCACTATGACGCCCTGCTGACGAAAGAGCTGGAACGGGTATATATGTTGCTTGATGAAGGAACGGGCCTCTTTGCTCGATGGCGGCTGGCGCGGTCAGCCAGCCATCTGCATACAGTCCTACTCGATGTGGCTGAGCTTACGGAGCACGCAGATAATGCCATAAAGTTTCTCAGTGACATGTTTTCCGCTCGCCTCTACAAACTAGCAGCCTCGAAAGTTGGCGTACCCGACTACAAGGATCTCGTGACCCAGAAAGTGCGCACCGCGGAGGAACTCTACCGATTCATGGTGGACCAATTCAACCAGAGTCGAGCATTTTTTCTGGAAGTGACGGTTGTCGTCATTCTCGTAATTGAACTGATATATCTGTTCCGTGGCAGACCGTTCTAGGCGATGGACACACAAAGATCGTAGCGGCCCCACTGGTTAGTCAAACTCCAAGTATCGAATCTTTACCATCGAGCAGGATAAAGGGATTAGCGGGCAGCTGTGCACTGCGTGCGAAAAAATACAAAAAGGATATTTTTACTGCAGAGAGAATTCATCGGATATCGAGGACCTCGTGCTTTGGGTTCTTGATCTGCTCTTCTTTGATAGCGCTTACTCTGGCAAATTCCACCTTTGCCTCTTCGGTCCGACCCATGGACTGATAGAGCTTCGCGAGACGCCAGTGCGAGTCTACGTCGTTCGGGTCAAGCGCAATGGTTTTTTGAAATGCTGCGATGGCCTGACTGTCGCGCCCCGAGCTTGCGTAGATGATGCCAAGATCAAGATAAGGAAGCGGGAGGGTCGGATCGGCAGCGATAGCCTGCTTTAATTGCGGCTCCGCAGAGACGTAATCGTTCTGACGAACGAGAACGTCGCCCAGGTATGCTCGAGCTTGTCCATGCTGCGGGTCGAAACTCAGCTCGGCCTCGAATTCCTTTTTGGCTTCAGAATATTGGCGTTGCTTCCAGAGGAGATAACCGAGGCCAAAGTGGACGTTAGGCTCCCTGGGGTTCGCGCGCTCGGCGGCACGGAACTGCTCGATAGCTCCGTTGGTGTCTCCCTGGCCATCCAATGCCTCGCCCGCAAGTATGTCTGCCTCGGCCGACTCTGCGTTGAGCGAGAGTATCTGCTTATAAACCTCCATGACGCAGGCAAACTGCTTGGCCCAGAGGCAGCTGTGAGCGAGGGTGAGTCGCAGGGAAAGATTCTGCGGGTCTCTTGCAGCTGCGCTTTTCAGATAGGGAACGGCGGTCGAATAATCAGCCATTCCGTAATAGGACATGCCGAGCAGGATCGTGAGCCGTTCATTGCCCGGATCTTTCGCGAGCTGAGCCTTAAACGCTTGGGCTGCCGCACGAAACTGGCTTGTTTTGAACAGCGCGAGACCGAGATTCGTTTGCACGCCGGGAAATGTCGGAGTGATGGCGAGCGCCTTGCGATAGTAGTTGATTGCCGCATCATAACGGCCCTGATGCGCTTCGAGAAGACCAAGATGTGCAAACGCCTCCGCATTGCGAGGGTTGCCAGCCAGAATATCGTGCCACGCCTGCTCGGCTTGCTCGTTTTGTCCCTGCTGTTCGAGCGCGAACGCATGGAGGCGCGGGTCACTTTGCGCGAGTGCGGAGTGCTGTCTTACGGGAAGGAAGCAAATGAGAAACAGGAGAAGCCAGAACCTGATAGAAAAATTCAATTGATTCTCCATGCGGATCAGTTGCTTTACGGTACGCCGGCAGGAAAGCAAGCGGCAATCCGAGCGGCGAAATAGATTCGTCGCGGCAGAAAATGAAAAGGGCCTGATTTGCAGGCCCTTTCGCTGAGGTAAAGCAAACCAGCACCGGGCTAGAAAAGGAACTTTCCACCAAACTGCCAAGTACGCGGGTCATATGTGGAGGTTATCTGCCCAAAGTTGGAATCTGTAAATCCGGTGTCGATATTGTTCCATTCCGTGTGATTGAAGGTGTTGTAGGATTCAGCGCGGAGCTGAATCCGCGGCCCTTCGTGCGAAGTCAATTGGAATTCCTTGAAGAGACTGAGATTCCAGTTGAAAAGACCAGGACCGACGATTGTATCTTTGCCTGCATTACCAAAGCCCTCACCTCCACCACCATTCCACGGGGCCACTGGAGCGGCGAATGCGGCGGGATTGAACCATGCGAGCTGGTTCTTTGGATAGCTCACTCCGGAGACCTTGTCGGGACGGTTGGTTGTGCCCCCGCCAAGTCCGAGAGTATCCGGAGAATAAGTAGCATTGACCGGGTTCCCGCTCTGCGCCACAGTGATGCCGGAGATCTGCCATCCACCCAGCGCCGACCGCGTGAATCCATTGCTGGAGTGCAGGAAGAACGGGAGGTTATAGATGTAGTTTGCGCTGAATACATTCCGTCGATCGATGGTACCCGAACCACGGTCATATTCGATGTTGAATGGATCGGAGATCTGTCCGCCGGAACCCTGCTGGTTCGTGGAAGTAAGATCGCCGCTTTGGATGTCAATTTCGTGCGACCATGTGTACGCAAGCTCGAAAGTGAGTCCGTGACGGTTCTCCATGCGCAAGGCTGCCTGGAGAGAGTGATAGCTACTGTTGGTGATGTTCTCAATCTGCGTGATGCCACCGAACCCCGGATAGATCCTGTAAAGGTTCGAGTTTGCCCCGTGGGTAGCAACAGCTTGCCTATCCGTCACGTCGCTGAGCGGCAGGGTATTGATCGCCCGTTCATCGTTCTGATGCCACGCCGTCATGCCGACGTACTGGATTGCGGCAATGACGGAGGGAGCCACCTGATGTTGCACTCCCAAACTGAACTGGGCAGTACCGGGATGGGGATAGTAATAAGCCAGATTGGTGAAGTTGCTAGGGAAGAATGGGGCTGCGGCGGTCTGTCCCGTCTGGTTGCTGGTATTGGGATTGGAAAAATACACAGCGCTGACGGAAGGCTGATACGCATACGGCGGGTTTGTGTCCGTGCCGTAGATATCGTTACCCTGGATGCGCTCAAAGAACATTCCGAAGCCGCCGCGAAGGACGGTCTTGCCGTCTCCGAAGAGATCGTCGGCAAAGCCAACCCGAGGCTGGACTGTTCCCCAGGAGTTTTTGACCAGCCCCCTCGGAAGTCCGTTCACACCCGCAAGCTGCACGCCGTTCAGATAAAACGGCACGGGCGCGCCGGCAGGCTGGCTGAAGCCGGGGCCCGTCGGGTCCAGCGCGCCGGAGGCATTCGGAATTTGTTCGTCAGCAGCGTTGAAGTCAGCTGGAATAAAGTTGGAAGTTCGATTGTTTTTTTCATAGACATGCGGCAGTGCATCGTAGCGTATGCCGAGGTTGAGCGTGAGGCGGGGAAGGACGTGCCAGTTATCGTTGGCATAAGCGGAGTAGGTGTTATTCACCCAGTGGTCGGTGGCCAGAGTTTGAAGTTGCTGATAACTGCTGGCGAATCCCAGCAGGAAGTTTGCATAGGCATCCTGCGCGTAAGACGAACCATTGAAGGTATAGTCGCCCTGTGTATCGGCCTGCTGCTGCTGGTTTTTGTCCGAACGCATGTAGCCAAAGCCGAACTTAAGCGAGTGCAATCCTTTGGTCCAGGACAGGTCGTCGCGGATCTGGTAGTTGAGATAAGAGTTATGCCAGGGCCAGTAATTGATCGTCCAGTTGGTATTTGGCGCACCCTGGAAATCTATCGACGGAAGTCGGTTCAAGGCGTTATTGCCGCTGAAGATTCCTGCCGCGCTCCAGCCGGAGGGCTGCGCATAGATGCCGGCCGGCGTGATATCGATGGTGTTTCCATTTACATAGAGACCAGTTTCGTTCAGCACAGTTGGAGAAAGAGTTTGAGTAAGCTTAACCACCGTACCCCACGACGGATTCGCGAATACGTCGCCAGTTGTAACGTAACTGTTGTTGCTCCACATATCGGGATAAATGGTCTGGGACATCTGATCATGAATCCAGTGACCCATCAGCGTGTACTTGTCGCTGAGGTGATGGTCGATGCGGACTACATCCTCACGGACATAGGTGGGCTGCTTTGGTGATGCAATGTACTGGGTACCATTAGCGGTGTTGGGCTTAGGGATGGCTCCAGTGCCCATGAAAAGCACCGCATTGGGATCAATCAGATTGGCGGGAATGGTATAGACGCCAGGAGACGATTGAGTAAACGGCTGCCCTGCCACGAGTCCATCCTGGCTATAGAGCGCGAGCTTTGCGGGATCCGACGTGTTCGGGACGGTGAGCGCCGATCCGCTTAACGGGGTATATTGCAGGTTCTGACCAGACACTGGAAAATCTGCGGCCGGGATCGTATTCGTAACGGACGCATTGGCTCCCTGAATAAACTTGCGCCACTCTTCGTTCACGAAGAAAAAGGTTTTGTTCCGGTCGTTGTTGTAGACGTGGGGGATCCAGACTGGACCGCCGATATTTCCGCCGAAGATATTCAGCCGAAGCTCAGGGCTGGCCAAATGCTCCTTGTTATAGAAGTAATAACCAGCATCGAATGCATCGTTGCGGTTGAATTCCCAAAGGCCGCCATGAAAGTTACGCGATCCGGACTTTAGGACCATTAGAACGGTGCCGCCGGAAGCGATTCCATAATCGGGCTGATAATTGCTGCTGAGCACCTGGAATTCGGCCAGCGCATCCGGGCTCACTGCGACTCCCAGTTTGCCGCCACTGCCTCGGTCGTAGATTTCGCCTCCGTCAACCATCCAATTGTTGTGGTCGTACCGCGAACCGTTGAAATTGATCTCGGCGCTGCTGCCCTGGGCAGTGACGCCGTTAAACGAAGGCAATGTATTGGTTACGCCGGTTCCCAACGTAGTCAGGGACATCACATTGCGGCCATTGGTGGCAAGCTGCAGAACCTGTTGCCCGCTAATGAGCGAACTGACTTCGCTGGTTTCCGCCTGCGTCTGCAGTGCGTTGGCTCGCACGGTGATCGTCTGCGAGGCCGCTCCAACCTCGAGTTTGGCGTTCGCCCGCAGTGTCTGCGCTTCGTTGAGCACGAGTCCGGCCTGGGTATAGGTCTTAAACCCGCTGGCGGCAACCTTTAGGTCATAAGTGCCGATCTGCAATTCCGAGAAGTTAAAGAGACCGTTACTATCGCTCAAAGTAGAATGAACAGTCCCTGTTGCCCCATGCGTTACCGTAACGGTAGCGCCGGGCACGGCAGCGCCCGATTGGTCGGTTACGACGCCGCTGATACCGGCGTTTTCCTGAGCTCCCGCGATTGCCACAAACAGCAATGTGATAAGAGCCACCACAAACACTCTAGATAATGAGTATCCAACACGATTCATATGGCCTCTCCAGAAAGCTAGATAAAAACTAGATACAGGCGCAATCGCCTGTACGGTTGTTCCGAGCAATACCTGGGGCTCAAAATGATCTACCTGCCGGTGTTCCATACTTATCTGGATACCTTCGGCAGACTCGAAGTGCGACACCGCACCGATGTTCTTTGATGAGAAATAGGGGCAGGGTGTTGCCCAGAGATCGGGACGCAGACCGACGACAATTCAAATGTATTGAAGCGCAGCCGGAAAGGCCGGCGTCGGCGGTTCGATCCAGTCTCTGGCCGCCACATTCCAAAGGACTTACTGGAATCGGCGTGAGCTACGACAACGGGGCGAAACATAGGTCAATAACATCTCGCAGCACAATGCCGCGAATGGCTTTCGGCCGGGCCTCAAGAAAAGACGCACTTCGCCACGATAACCTGTGACAGTAGAAGTGAACATGCTTCAGGGCAATCACGGTTCTATCTTGAACGCTGGCATGGGCTGAAAATTCGCAAAGAGGACATACACGCTGATCACCAGCGTCCACAACGGAAAGACTAATGGAGCCCAGCCGAAGTGTCCGATGCTCAGGAGCAAAAAAATCGCCAATGCATAGCCAAGAAACGCCATCCAGCGCGGGAAGATCCCGATGCGGATCGCAAGCGTGCAGGTCGAAATCATGAATACTCCCGCCATCCTTAATGCGTAGACGTTGGTTAACTCATAGGCCGACGTGCGGGCAAAGGTGTAGATGCCGAAGTCCATTACCTTTCCGGGAATTGCTTCGTATGCCGTCAGGAGACCACCTGTAATCGCCGAAGAAGCAAAGAGTATGGCCAGAAACAGGAGCCCACTGCCAAGGAACACGGTGGCTAGAAAGCGGTCTTCGTGTGTCCCCATCCGGTCGCGCAGCACGCCCATGAACCACAGGAAGGCAATTCCTGCGAAGGGCAGCAGGGTCAGGGCAAGACGGACAGACTGCGCACTATGAGAAAGCCAGGTCCCTGGATCCTGCGGACTGTCGGGAACAGAAAGACGGATAAGTACCACACTAACGATGAGCAGGATCGAGAACAGGATACCGGCGATCGCACCGGCACGCGGAGCCTTCAGTTGGGTGGCGATGATTGTTTCCTTCTCCTCTTTCATCATTCCCTCCACGAGCTGAGCGAATCAGTTCGCCGTTCGAATACCGCGTCGACTCTCCCGTCGCGGATCGCACGTTTGTGCTAGAGTGTGGTCCCTTTCGTTCTGATCGGCATAGGCGCGACTCGGGGCCGTCAGCCAGGAAGGAATCATTGCCCGATAGCAAGTTGCTTATTTTTCGCCGGCCCCGACGCCGAACTGTTTGGCGTATGAGGAAGGTGCCGAAGCTCCGCCCCTATGGGAGGAGATATGGCCGGGACCTGCGATGAAGCTAGTCGGCCCGCGTGCTGATAGCTCGCCGGGACTTCGGCTTGGGCTTCTGCTTGTTCTGGCCCTTGAGATTGAGCGCCACTGCAGCGCGGATGAGATCCTTCAACGCCGCGTCATCGACCTTGTCTCCTTCGTGGATGTCGATGGCGCGCCTGACATTCCCGTCGAGGCTGGAGTTGAATAGACTCGAAGGGTCCTTCAACGCAGCTCCGCTGGCAAATGTCAACTTGACGACGTTCTTGTACGTCTCTCCCGTGCAGACGATGCCGGCGTGGGAAAAGACGGGAGTCCCCGTCCACTTCCACTCTTCGACGATCTCAGGGTCTGCAGCGTGGATGATCGCCCGCACTTTCGCAAGCGTCTTCCCGCGCCAGTCCCCAAGCTCCTTGATCTTCTCGTCGATGAATGCAGACGCAGATTCCATCGGGACGGCCCTTTCTGTACAGCTCCAACTCTCGCACCTAATTTAGCCGCGCTCAACGTAACCTGCAACCTCCGCTCAACGAACGCGTGATCGCAAATGCACTCCTCGAAGCTGGATTCGTAACGGGAGATTGGCGTCCGGTCGGTGGTCTATCGCGGACAAGGTTCGCACTTTTCTCGGTAGCTTCGGGAATCACTCCCGAGTGGCCGGTGATTCCCCCGGAACTCAACAATCTTGGATTCACACCTCGACGAGTGGATTGGCGATTTAGCGCCCACTTGTCGATTGGCGTCAATCGGCTGTTTTGCTCAAATTTGGATAGTAAGCAAACCGCACGACCCGGTTCTTAGCATGGCACTCTTCGGTGTCTTCGAGACAGGCTGGATACAACATCCCCCATGGCACCGCCAGCAGGATCTGATCCTCCGGAATGCCCTTGCGTATCAGAAGTTGTCTGACCCACCACGCTCGTTGTCCCGAGAGGTTCAGATTGTAGGCCTCGCTACCCGTCGCGGAGGCGTAACCTTCGATGAAAAAGCGATCACCTGGATGATCCTTCAACCATTGGACATCAGCATTTAGCGTATTCTCGTCCAAAGCATGGTCAAAGCGATCATGGGCAAACGTGATTTCGTGCATGTTTTCGTTGAAGGCTTGCTCCTCGGGACCAAAAAGAACCACTCTTGGTTTTGCCCAATAAGCAACCCAATCGGCAGCATCAGCGGATGCTCCTGAAGGACCTTTTGCAAATAGCGGGATACTGGTCACAAGGAGCATTGTGACCGCAACGAGAGCAAGTCGGCATTTCATTAGGGTAACCTCCGTTCAGTTGTCATTGCCACCTTGGTGGAGATGTTAGACCTGTTTTTGGTTCCAGGAAACTGTCACTTTAGCTAGTAGCGGTCGATTGCTCCATCGTCAAGACGGGCTGTCCCAAAATTAATTTTGGCAGACGGCCCAACCCCGCGGTGTCGGCTCGGCGCCGGGTGACGGCACCGAGTCCAGAATGCCGGCCTGCACCGGC
The DNA here is from genome assembly GCA_963743135.1 of uncultured Acidobacteriaceae bacterium. Lineage (GTDB taxonomy): Bacteria > Acidobacteriota > Terriglobia > Terriglobales > Acidobacteriaceae > Silvibacterium. Next base: position 211,424 of record CAVUON010000003.1, on the reverse strand, counting down.
CGGGGGATCCTGCTGAACGTCCGCCTTACCAACGCTTCAGCTGCGTAATCTGAATGAGATTGCCGCAGGTGTCCTTCAGCATGGCGATCATGGAGGCGGTCACGTCAGTCGGTGGCATGGTGAACTCGGCGCCGTTCGCTTTCATGCGCTCGTAATCGGCCTGCACGTCATCGGTGAAGAACATGGCCGCTGGCTGGTTTTGCTGGAACAGAGCCTGCTGGTAGGTTTTGGCCGCCGGGTTGTTGTTGAGCGCCAGCTGCAGCTCCGTTCCGTCCGGCTCCTCTGGTGAGGCCACCGTGAGCCAGCGATACGGCCCCTGGCTGAAGTCAGTCTTCTTCACGAAGCCCAGCACTTCGGTATAAAAGCGCAGGGCCTTCTCCTGGTCGTCCACATATAGGCTGATCACCTTGATTTTCATTTCGTTTCTCCTTTTTTTGGTGGAAAGAGAACGCCGATGGTACGGCTTTCCGGTCGAAGGGCCCACGATGCCACAGCAAGAACAGCCAGGAAGAGAGGGGCGAGGATGTGAAAGGCGTAAGCGCCGTAACCGCCGACCGCAGCAGAGGATGCGGCTGCGCCTGTCAGGTCGAAGAAGATGCCGGCATACGCCCATTCCTTGAGCCGCGGAAAACGCGGCACGAGTATGGCAATGGCTCCAGCCACCTTCCAAAACCCCAGGATGGTCACAAAGTACGGCGGGTAGCCAAGGATGTGCACAAAGCCATTAACAGTGGCCTGCAAACGCGCCAGCTGAGCGACGCCGCCGCTCCCGATAAAAAACGCTACGAGTACGGTCGTAGTCCAATAAACAATATTTCTTGCCTTCATTGTCATTCCAACCCCCCAACGACACGCTCCAGACCGCCGAAGAATTTCTGCCAGCCATATTTCGCGCCCTGATAAGCTGCCTGCTGATCGGGACGGAAGCCGGACTGCTCCATGCGCACGTGGGTGCCGCCCTCCGCTGGAGTCAACGTCCAGAGCACCACCCATTGAAGCCCCGATTCGCTTCCCCCAACACCCCAGTTATAGGACAGGCGTTGCATTGGGTCGACGATCAGCACCTCGCAGTCGACAACACCATTCCAGTTCGGCATGGGCTCGGCCCGGAATTGGAACTTCCGCCCGACGACCGGCTCGAAGTCGTTGTTCATCATCCATTGCGCGAGGAGGGGGCTCTCCGTAAGCGCTCGCCACAGCTTCTCCGGCGGGTGTGGGAATATCCTCTCGATCACAAGGGTACGGGGACTCTCTGCTGGATTGCTCATGTATCCATCCTTGCCAAAAGATCTTCGAGACGGTCAAACCTGTCACGCCAGAGGGCGCCGTAGAGATTGAGCCAGTCCACCATCGGCGCCAGCGCATCGGGCCGTGCGCGATAGTGAGTTTCGCGTCCCTCGCGGCGATGCCGTACCAGCTTCGCCCGCTTCAGCACCGTCAGGTGCTTGGAGACAGCAGGCTGGGACACGCCCGCATAGCGAGTCAATGCGTGGACGGTCTGTTCGCCCTGCCGGGTCAGCTCCTCAAAAATGGCCCTGCGCGTCGGGTCGGCAAGAGCCCGAAACACGTGATTGGCATTGGCCGGCTTCACGCACAAAACCATAACCGTGCGGTTATGGTTCTGTCAAGAGAAACGCAACACAATTTCCAATTGCGGCCTTGCGCGGTATCAACTCCCTCGATTGCGCTGGAGCAGAGGCACGGTGGACAGATTCGTGACGAGCTTCGCTTAACCCAGCCTGAAATTCTCCGTTTCTCGATGAGCGCACGATCGCCGAGCCACTCATCAAGGGACTGAGTGGTGCCGCGTAGAATCACCTCTTCCTCATTGAGTTCCGCCAGTCGTTGTCAGCAACACGTCCGGATTTGCGAATTCCGTCCGCTGAGCAATCCCCGATCTATCTTCCCAACGTGGAAACGAACCCTAAGCCCAGTTCTTACGCTGATTTGATCCATGTTACGCAGGCTGCAGGCCGTGAATACTGACAGATATGGCATCTCTTTGCCTTCTGTCCGGAGATGAATCCGTCGAGGGTCGGATTCTGTCGATGGAAGAGTCAGAAGAACTAGATTCTGAGATCCGGCATTGCTAGAGATGGACGAGGCCACGTTGCAAAGCGACTACGACGGCTTGCGTGCGGTCACTGGCGTTGAGACGCATCAGGATCACGCTGACATGACATTTGACGGTTGCTTCCGTAATTCCCAGTACGGTGGCAATCTCTTTGTTGCTCTTGCCACCCGCGAGGAGCGCGAGAACCTGACGCTCCCTCGAACTCAGGTCGGAATTCGGAGTTCTGGACGCCAGCGCAAGCTTGACTGGCCGCGGAAGAAATCGTCCGCCGGCATGAACCTGCCTCACGGCATCGATCAGAGCTTGATGCGGCATACCCTTAATCATGTATCCCTGAGCTCCCGCTGCGAGCGCCTGATGAATATCCTCGTCGCCCTCGTAGGTGGTGAGCACCACAAAACGGGCCTGCCCATGTCTGCTGCGAATCCTCTGGATGGCAGTCACGCCACTAATGCCGGTCAGGCGCAGATCCATTAGCGTGACATCCGGCAAGTGCTGTTCGAACAGATCCACAGACTCTTCACCACTCCCCGCCTGGGCCACTGCGATCATATCCGGACGAGCATTAATGATGGCGGCTATGCCAACCCGCATCAGCGGATGGTCATCGACAACAAGCACCTTAATCTGTTCCGTATTTTCCATTGTTTTGCGCCCCCGGCCCGACCGTCATGGATGGTGTTGCGAAACAATATCGCTGCATTGAGCATTCTGTCGTGAGCTCATCTCTCTCTATATGTCCTTCACATTACCCGTTGCAGCCTTCACTCCCTGATCCGAGGTGCAGCTCTTCCTACTATTCTTGCAGGAGATGCAATTGCCCGCATCCCTTGTCGGGAGGCCCTCCAATCCTATTCCGGGAAACATTCATCTGGATCCGACTAAAGGCGGATTTCCGGACTAAGTTGGACATGGCGCCGCGCTTCTGTAGGGCTTGGCGTTTTTCATCTGCGAAGCGAAGCGGAGTGTGTGTTGCGAAAGAAGAGTTCAAGCTGAGTGGTACACTGCACACACCTGAGCGTCAGCAGTGTTCCAAATGCCTCTTTCCAGAGCTTCTTTACCGGCTGCCAGCGCGGCAAATCTCACGGAGGTGATGTCGAATTCCGTGCTCTTTCGCCGGCTGCGAGCAAGAGCATTCATTGGCTGCGCAGCCGCTCTTGCTGTGCTGCTTGTGCAGCCAGAGGCCCGGACGCAGACAAAGTTTCAGACGCAATACACGCGGCGCATCTGGCACATTCAGGACGGACTGCCGGAAGAAACTGTCCAGGCAATCCGGCAGACTCGCGATGGTTATCTCTGGATCGGAACAACCGGCGGTCTCGTGCGTTTCGATGGCTCTCGATTCGTTCATTCCTTGCAGCCCTGGTATCGTACAACCCTCACTGGCGACAGTACATTCTGTATTCTGACGGCCCGTGACGGTAGTTTATGGCTCGGCACAGAGGGCGAAGGCCTGCTGCATTTGAAGGACGGCGCGTTCCACGCCTACACCGCGGCCGAGGGGCTCACCGACGATTTTGTACGCAGTGTGATGGAGGACAGCCAGAACCGCATCTGGGTTGGCACCGATAACGGTCTGTTTCGAATAGCGAACGGCAAGATAGAAGCGGTGGACACTTCTCCGTATGCTCCGTTGGCCGTCCATGCAATTTTCGAAGATCGTGACCATCGGGTGTGGGTCGGCGGTTCTCAGCTTCTCGCCTCCAGTTCCAGCGGCATGGAGCGATACAAACTGCCCGGAGCGTTCAGCCAGAGCCGGGTGAAGTCCATCTATCAAACCAAAGACGGTACCGTGTGGGTAGGTACAGTCGGAGGCCTGAATCGTCTCGTTGAAGGGCGATTTCAGCCACTTCCGGGAATCGCAGGCACTGTGCGCACTCTTGAGCAGACAGCGGACGGCACGCTTTGGATCGGCACGATCGGGCACGGGCTGTTTACTTACAAGAACGGAAGCCTTGAGCGGATGGGCGGCAACGGTCTGTTGCCAAGCAAAACCGTGCTCAGTATTTTTGAAGACAGCGAGCAGCAGGTTTGGATAGGAACACAGGACGGCCTGGTGCGGCTGAGCAAAACGCCGGTCAGCGTGACTCCTCTTCCGGGCGGATCCGATCCTGATTATGAGACCATCTCATACGATCCGAATGGAACAATATGGGCCGTGGCGTCGAGCGTTTATGCGATTCGCGACGGTGTTGCGCATCCGCACAAATTCTCCTGGATGCCGAACCTTCCAATACGCAATGTTTTTCGTGATCGTTCCGGAATGCTCTGGATAGGCACCGACGGCAGCGGCGTCTACCGTCTGACGCCTTCGGGGGTGGTCCAGTATTCGGCTCCGCAGCGCCTGGTTAACAATTTCGTTCGCGCATTCATGCAGGCGCGGGACGGGACGATGTGGATTGCGACCGATGAGGGCGTCAGCCGCATCAGCGGAGAGCATGTTCAAAACATTCGAGTCCGGGACGGCCTGGCATATTTCAGCACGCGCGCTTTGATCGAAGATCAGCAGAATGACATCTGGATCGGCACCGATCATGGCTTGAGCCACTGGCGCGCGGGCAGATTCCTGCACGACACCGTCACAGAAGCCTTGCGCAACGAGAAGGTCTGGTCGATTCTCCAGGATAGCAATGGCGACATCTGGTTTGGTACGCGCGACCACGGGCTCTATCGCTATAACTCGGGAAAATTGACGCAATATACGACGGCGCAGGGCCTGGCCAGCAACAGCATTTATCAGATACTCGAGGACAGGCAGGGAAACCTGTGGTTGAGCGGGCCAAATACTATCTCCTCATTTCAGTTATCCAGGCTTAACACCGCATCTTTTCAGAAGACATCCTTCCTTGGCGTGACCGTCTACGATATGCCCTACGGAGCGGATGGAGCGCAGATGTATGGTGGACGCCAGCCATCGGGCTGCCTGGGGCTGAATGGCGGGGTCTGGTTCCCCAGCAATAAAGGCGCAGTTCACATCATGCCGGAACGTCCGCAGACCTATGCGGCTCCCCGCATATTGATAACCAACGCTATCTCCGATGGCCGCGAACTAGCACTTGGATCGCTGCTTCGACTTCCTGCCGACGCCTCGCGCCTGGAGCTTGCTTTTACGCCGCTGATGCTTCGGCCTCAGGAAGGGATACGCTTTCGCTACCGTCTCGAAAATTTCGATCCGCGCTGGAGCTATGCGGGCGCGAACCGCGAGGCGACCTATACAAATTTGCCGGCGGGAAGCTACCGGTTCCATGTTGTCGCGTTTGAAGTGAATCATCCCGACGTTACTTCCGATGTTTCGCTGGATATCGTGAAGAAGCCGTACTTCTATTACACCTGGTGGTTTCTGAGCCTGTGCCTGCTGGCGTTGTCGTTCCTGGTGTGGGGTATCTACCGGTCGCGGATACGGATTGTCCGCTCGCGCTTTAAGGCGGTGCTGGAAGAGCGCAGCCGGCTGGCGCGCGAGATGCACGACACTGTGATTCAGGGCTGCACGAGCATTTCCGCTTTGCTTGAAGCGGTTTCGAGCTTACAACGCGAAAACAGTACGCTCGAAGAGGATTTGCTTGACTACGCGCGCGCCCAGGTCCGGACCACGATCGACGAAGCCCGCCAGGCCGTCTGGAATCTTCGGCACGACGATGAACCTCTGCAGGATCTAGCGGCCTCCATTGCGGCTCTCGCCGAGCATACTCATAAGGAGTTCGGCCTGGAGGTGGAGTGCGCAACGACGGGGCGGCCGCTCCGGGTTCCGGGAGCGATCGCGCGGGAACTGCTGATGGTGGTGCGTGAAGCGGTCTATAACGCCGCGCTGCATGGGCATCCGGGGTGCATTACGATTACGCTGGCCTATCACCATGACGAGGTAGTGATCACGGTCGCGGATGACGGGACCGGGTTCGATCCGCTGACGGACGCCAGTGACGGCGCGCCGCATTATGGGATTGCCGGAATGCGCGAGCGCATGGAGCGCATCCATGGGCACATGGAACTGAGCAGTATAAGAGGGAAAGGAACCATAGTTCTGGCGCAGCTTGGAAGACATCACCTGCTGGCTTCGTCTCGAAAGACTGCCATGAAGCTGTAAGCGCGTGACGGCGCCCGATCGGAACAATACATTCAAAAGAAAGGCCAGTCCGACTTTTGTCGGATTCGCCATTGCGGCTGACTGCTTATAGTAGCGATTGGCCAACAGAACGTGCGTTCAAATGAGCTGGATTGGTGATTTGAATTCCGATGAGGTGGCCGTTGCGTCTCTCAATCCCGACCGGTGCCGGATTCCTTGCGATTACGGTTTGTTGCTTCCTCGAGCCTGACGTATCTTTCATGCCGCAAGCCGAACAGCGAGGCGCGGTTCTTGAAGAAAAGGGCGCGGCTATTCATCCATTTCATTCTTGATGTCGCAGGAAAAGGGAATTATCGATGGCCATATCGCGTAGAAATTTTCTGGAATCCGGCGCGCTTTCGGCGGCGGGGCTCGTTTTTGGGAACCTGCTCGCACCCGCCAGCTCCGCCGGAGAACAGATTGTTCAGGGGGCAGGCGAGCAGCAGCATGGATGGCCGCGCAGGCTGGAATCGCGCGTGGTGCTGAACTTCGATCAGGGCTGGCGCTTCTTCAGGCCGGAAGGCGGTTCAGGGGGTTCGGCGGGGGATATGCTCGCTTCGGCGCGCGCGAGCATGGATATTGCTGCATGGAACGATGCGAACTGGGAGCGGGTCAACCTTCCTCACACGGTACGGCTTGAGCCTCTGAATGCAAGCGGCGGCCGCAACTATCAGGGGGTCTGCTGGTATCAAAAGCACTTTGCGGCTCTTCCGGAGTGGCGCGGACGAACGGTTCATCTGGTCTTTCAAGGCGCGATGCAGGTGTCCGATGTCTGGCTGAACGGCAAACGTCTAACAACGCATTATGGCGGCTACCTTCCTTTTACGCTGGATATTTCGCAGCACGCGCAGTTCGGCGAGAGCCAGAACAATGTGCTGACGGTGCGTCTGGATAATTCCGATGATCCCGACGTGCCGCCGGGAAAGCCGCAGGATCAGCTCGACTTTGTTTATTTTGGCGGTTTGTATCGAAGCGTCCAGCTTGAGGTGCTGGGGGATCTGCATATCAGCGATCCAGTGCTGGCGGATAAACCGGCGGGCGGCGGAGTTTTCGTTACATTTCCTTCTGTAGCTTCGGATGTTGCTGTGGTTCAGATACAGACGGATGTGGTGAATGCGTCGCGTTCGGCGCGGCGCGCGAAAGTGCGGCAGGAGCTGACGGGGCCGGATGGCAGCGTTGTCGCGACGTCCGATATTGCGGCGGAGATCGAAGCGGGTTCGTCGAAGACGATCACGCAACGCGTACGAGTGCGCGGGCCGCTGCTTTGGCATCCGGAGCATCCGCACCTTTATCTGCTACATACGACTGTCTTTGAGGAGGGGAAAGACGAGCCGGTTGACGACCAGTATGTGCGGGTGGGGATCAGGACGTTTCATATCGACAAAGAGTCGGGATTGACGATCAATGGAGAGGGGTTCTTTTCTCTCGGCGCCAATCGCCATCAGGATCATCCCTATGTTGGCTATGCGCTGCCGGCGTCGGCGCATTTCCGCGATGCGAAGAAGCTGCGCGAGGCTGGCTTCACGTCATACCGGTGCCACTATCCGCAGGATCCGGCGTTCATGGATGCGTGCGACGAACTTGGAATCCTGGCTATTGTCTCGAATCCGGGGTGGCAGTTTATGGGGGGCGACCTGTTCCGGAAGCGGGTTTATCAGAATGCGCGCGAGATGATTCGGCGTGACCGGAATCGTCCGTGCGTGCTGCTGTGGGAGGCGCAGTTGAATGAGACGGACAATAGTCCGGTTGCCGCTGAACTGTATTCCATCGTTCATGAGGAGTATCCGGTGGAGGAGTGCTATTCGGCGGGCGATCATATTCGAAAACCAGTGCCCGGCTTTCATGGATGGGATGTGGAGTATTCGCGCAACGACGGCACGAAACCCTTGTGGATCCGCGAGTGGGGAGACCAGGTAGACAACTGGACCGACCAGCAAGGGAAAGTGCGGGTGTCCCGGGAGTGGGGCGAGACGCCGATGGTGGCGCAGACGGCGGGGCATATTGAGGCGCTCGACGGCATCTACGCGACGTTGAGCGGGCCGCCGGCGTCGGGGACGGCGCGTGCATCGGGGGCTGATTTGTGGGCGGGGATTGACTACTATCGGGGATATCATCATCAGCCGTTTTATGGATCGCCTTTGGATTTGTTCCGGCTGCCTAAGTTCGACTACTACATGTTCCAGAGCCAGCGGCCTTTGAAGAAGACGGTTTTGGGTGTGGGCAGCGGACCGATGGTGTTCATCGCGAGCTTCGCAACGTTCCAGTCTCCGCAGACGGTGATGGTTTTCAGCAACTGCGAGGAAGTGCGTCTCTCCCAGAATGGCAAAGAGATCGCGACGCAGAAACCGGACTCCGGATTTCATCTGCCGCATCCGCCATTTACTTTTCGGCTGACGCAGTTCAGTGAACAGCATTCCATGCTGTTTGCCACGGGCGTGGCGAAACCGGGAACGGCGATCGGAAACGTAAAGGCGGAAGGGCTGGTGGGAGGCGATGTAGTTGCGGTGCATGAACTGCAAGCTCCGGGAGTGCCGACGCAGATTGCGCTGGCTCTGGACGATTGCGGGAGGGAGATGATTGCCGATGGATCGGACTGGGTGCGTGTGTACGCGCATATCTGCGATGCGCGGGGCATGACCTATCCTTATGGCGACGACGAGGTGACGTTCACGGTGAACGGGGAAGGCGCGGTGATCGGAGACGCGAGCATCCTCGCCAATCCGATGCGTGCGAGTGCAGGCATCGCCACGGGATTGATTCGCTCGACCACCAAGGCGGGAACGATTACAGTGGAGGCTTCGGCATTCGGGCTTAAGACTGCGACGCTTCAATTTCCATCGCGCATGCCCCGCGCTTGATCAGGATCGGTATGATCGGCAGAAAGCAGCCGTGCGAGGCCTGCGGCTGAAAGATCAATCCAGCTCGCCTGTTGTTTCGGGGACCGATGGTCGCCCGATGACAGGGTGCAAAAGAAATGAGACGAACTTATGGATCTTGTTAGGGCATCTGTTTCCCGGCGTCAATTTCTGCAGTGTGGGGCGGTCGCAGCGACGGCCTCTCTGGTCGCTTCTTTTCCTCGACGGATGTGGGCGGAGGCGCTTCCCGGCGTGCCGATCGGGATCCAGCTTTATACGGTTGGGAAAGAACTGCAGCAGGATGTTGGGGGCACTCTAAAGCAGATTCGTGCCATCGGATACACGGAGGTGGAAACGGCGGGTTTTGCCGGTCTGACGGCGAAGCAGTTCCGCAGCGAACTGGACAAGGCGTCCCTTCACTGTCACAGCGCGCACCTTGAGATGAATACGCCGGATCTGAGTCCCGTGTTCGACGATGCTCATGCTGTAGGGGCGCATTTCGTTGTGAGCTCCGCGCTGTTTGCTCCGAGCGAGCAGGCTCAGCCGACTCTCGATGACTATAAGAAACTGGCTGCGCGACTCAATGACATTGCACAAAGAGCGCAGAAGACCGGATTGCAGTATGCGTATCACAATCACAACTTTGAATTCAGGGCGTTGGGCGATCACAAGATCGGCTATGACGTATTGCTGAATGAAACTGACCCCTCGCTGGTTGACTTTGAGCTGGATTGCGGCTGGATGATCGCTGCGGGATACAACCCGATTCAATACTTCAGGAAGTATCCCCGCCGCTACACGATGCTGCACATTAAGGATTTTGTTGCGGGCAAGATAAGCACCTCTCTGGCGGCGGGGCTCAGGCCACAGGGCACGGAACTGGGACGAGGCCATATCGATTATGGGCCCATTCTCGATGCGGCCGCCGGCACAGCGGTCAAATACTATTACGTGGAGCAGGAGCCGCCATTTCTGGATATGACGGCGCTTGAGGCTGCCAGGGTGGACTACGACTATCTCCGTCATGTTTAGGGGTTATGTCGATTCGGTGTCATGCCAGTCCAAGAGAAGGCGGACAATCTGCGCAGCGTGTGGAGCGTTATGAATCGTCGCGAATTTGGCGAGCTTGCCGGCGGAGCGGCGCTTGCGCAGACATTGCTTCGCGGAGCAGCAGGTCAGGCAGCCACGCCGTCCGATGCGTTCAGGTTTTCGGTCATGTTGTGGACGCTGGAAAAGCACGCGCCGTTCGAGCGCTGCATCGAAATGGTTGCGGCTGCGGGTTACAACGGAGTGGAGCTTGTTGGTGAATTTCAAAAGTGGTCGAGTGAAGATACCCGCCGGATCATGGCCCGGATGCGCTCGCTGGGCCTGGTGTTCGATTCGATGAGCGGAGTGCAAGCGGGCTTTTCCGATCCCGCCGACATGGCGCTGTTCATAACGCAGCTGGCAGAGCAGATCGAAGCGGCGAAGCGCCTTGAATGCCCGCAGATCATTCTGCTGTCCGGCAAACGGGTGGACGGATTAAGTCCGGATGCTCAACGGCGGACTTCGATCGACAATCTCAAACGCTCCGCAGATCTTGTCTCCAAAGAAAATATTCAGATTGTTATTGAGCCGATCGATGCTTTGGAGAACCCGACGATTTATCTGACGTCAGTCACCGAGGGATTCGAGATTGTCCGGCAGGTTGGAAGCCAGAACGTCAAAGTGTTGTACGACTTTTATCATGAGCAGCGCGGCTTCGGTAATTTGATCGAGAAGCTGTCAAATAATTTTGATCGGGTTGGGTTAGTTCACATTGCGGACGTCCCGGGACGCCATGAGCCCGGGACCGGCGAGATCGATTATCGGAATATCTACCGAAAACTTGCTGAGCTTAAGTATGACAAGTTCATCGCGATGGAATTTTATCCAACCGGGGATCCGGTGGGTGTGCTTAAGAGAGCCAGGGTGGACGCCATGCAGGCTGCGCGGATGCAGATGTGATTCCCTTAGTGAGTGGGGATGTGAATCAACTGTGGCCTGCGCCGCATTATGAAGAGCAGTCTGGCTGAAAGGCTATGTCGTATACTGAACCACCGATGGCGTCTGGCGGCAAATCCACGGAACGATCCATGACACGGGCTTTTGCCGCAACCATCTCAAAACTGTTCTTTCGCGGAGCATGTCTTCGGGGCGTGAGAAGGACGAATCAACTATTCCCGCAGAAGATTCTATCGGCATTTATTCTAATGATCGCCGCACTGGGCGGAGTTCGCAGTGCCTGGTCCGTGTGCACGCCTCCTGATTCGATCGCAGCCCAACTGAAGACGCGACATGATGCGGCAATCTATGCCGAGCTGGGAACGTGGTTTGGAGACCGGCATCAGTATGCCTGTGCTGGCGAGGCTTTCAGGAAGGCTGTCGAAATCGATCCAACATCCGCTCATAATACCTATCTCCTGGGCCTGAGCCTTTACTCGGCCGGACAGCCGGGGGAGGCAGTCAAACCGTTGCAGGAGTCGATTCGGCTCGACCCAAAATCTGCCGACGGTTATCTCACATTGGGTGCGGCGCTCGATCAGACGGGGAACAGAGCGGATGCGGAAGCTCAGTGGAGGATGGCGCTGGCCATCGATCCGCACTCCGCGCTTGCGCTCGAAAACCTGAGCAGAGATTTGCTTGCTGACGGGAATTACAGCGCGGTGATCGCGTTGCTGAAGCCGATGGCTGACGGCGGGCACATGGCAGTTCCGTTGTCGGTGAATCTATCGGTTGCCTATAGCAAATCAGGTTTACTGGAAGACGCGTCTGCTTTATTGCATGCGGAGCTACGCGAGAATCCGGGATCGGTTCCGTTGGTTGAGGCGCTGGCGGGAGTGCTGATTTTGCAGATGCGCGTCCAGGAGGCGACGGAGATTGTGAAATCGGCAGCCAGCCAGCACCCGCATGATATGAGCGTGCAGATGCTGTATCTTCGGACGCTTGTTGTGGCGAACGATACTGTGAAGGCAGAGACGCTCAGTCACACATTTCTGGTTTCCAGTCCGCACAACTGGGAGGTGCTGTACCTGACGGGGTTTCTCAAGCTCAATGAGGGCGACTACGTTGCCTCGCGAGGTTATCTTGAGCAATCGGTCGCGTTGAAGCCGGATGTTCCCGAGTCGCATTTCTATCTCGGAGTCGCGCTGGCGAGGATCAAGTCGAACAGCGAGGCGAAAGATCAGTTGCAGAAAGCAATCGCGCTCGGATACAGCAAGCCGGAGGTTCATTTTGAACTCGCTCGAGTGCTTCAGGCGCTGGGCGACGCGGAGCCGGCGCAGGCGCAGCTGCAGATTTATCAGCAGGCGCTGAAGGCACAGTCGAGTCAGACTCAGGCGGCGGGGCAGGCGGCGCTGGCTGATCAGGCGATGGCGGCGGGGCATGTGGAGCAGGCGGTCGTGTTCTATCGAAATGCGCTGGCGACCGATCCCAGCGAGCCTCTGCTCGAGTACAAGATGGCGATGGCGCTCAACAAGACCGGAGATATCGCGGGTGAAAGAGCTGCGCTGGAGCGGGCGATTGAGCTGAATCCGCGGTTTGCGCTGGCGCAGAATCAACTTGGGTATCTTGACTCGCAGGACGGTAAGACTGAATCGGCCGAGCGACATTTCCGGCTGGCGGTGGAGACGGACCCTGGATATACGAACGCCTGGATAAATCTGGCGGCGACGTTGTGTCTTGAGTCGGAATGGCAGGAGGCGAGAGCCGCCATAAATCATGTCCTCGTGCTGGACCCTGCCAATCTTCAGGCGAAGCAGTTGAACGAGCAACTGGATGCAATCGAGAGAAAGAATTAACGCGGGAACGGTGCCGCCTTCTCGCAGTTGGACGCGGCGGCGCGTGTTGGGCACGGCTTCTGCGGCGTGCGCTTTGCCGATTTTCGATCGCGCGGCGAGAGCGCTTTCGTCTTCCGCTGGTGGACAATCTCTCTTTGCGCGATTTACAGACATAGCCCAGTCGGCTGGATTAACCGAGACGATGGTCTACGGGAATCCGGATAAGGCCACTTACATATTCGAGGTCATGGGCGGGGGGTGTGCGTTCTTTGACTATGACAACGATGGCTGGATGGACATTTTTATTCTCGGCGGCAGGCAACTTGATGCGATTCCTCACGGCGCGAGCAACCGGCTTTATCACAACAACCGAGACGGCACATTTACTGATGTCACAGAGAAAGCGGGCCTGATCCACGCAGGATGGGCAACCGGAGTTTGCGTGGGGGACTATAACAACGACGGGTTCGAGGATCTTTTTGTCACGTATTACGGCCACAACCGTCTTTATCGAAACAACGGAGACGGAACCTTCACCGATGTAACTACCGCGGCCGGACTTGCGGAGACGGCGACGCGATTCGGCACCGGCTGCACATTCGTTGATTACAACCGCGATGGCTGGCTCGACCTCTTCGTTGCGAATTACGTCGAGGTCAATCTGGCACGCACGCCTTCTTTATCGACGCCAAACTGCAACTTCGAAGGTGTCCCAGTGAATTGCGGGCCTCAGGGATTGCCCTTTCCCAGGCACTCTCTCTACCGCAACAACGGAAACGGAACGTTCACGGATGTATCGAAAGAGTCCGGGATCGCAGCGCTCACAGGATCCTACGGCCTCACCGCGGTGACCTTCGATGTGGACGAGGATGGCTGGCCTGACATTCTGGTAGCGTGCGATTCCACGCCGAGCCTTCTGCTGATGAATAACCATGACGGAACCTTTCGCGAGGAGGGCCTGATGCGTGGTCTCGCGTTGAGCGGTGACGGACAGCAGGTGGCCGGCATGGGGATTGGGGTGGGCGATTACAATCTCGACGGGCATCTCGACGTAGTCAGGACACATTTCATGAACCAGGCGGCGGGGCTCTATCAAGGGGAGGGCCATGGGGCGTTTGAGGATGTGACGAGCCAGGCAGGGCTTGCGGGCGAACGGCGATTTATCAGCTGGGGCACGGCGATGATGGATCTGGACAATGACGGACATCCGGATCTTTTGTGGGTTACGGGCACAGTTTATCCCGAGTTGCAGGCGACTTATCCGGAGAAGTATCCGCGGCGCGGACCGAGGCTGGTCTTTCGCAACCTTGGAGGCGGACGATTTGTCGAACTGGGACCGGAAGCGGGTTCAGGGATTACGGCGGCGCACGTGAGTCGCGGCTGCGCATTTGGTGATTTTGATAACGATGGAGATATGGATGTTCTGATCATGAACCAGAACGAGCCGCCATCGCTGTTGCGCAACGACGCTCCGCCGTCTCACAACTGGTTGAAGGTGCGCCTTGAAGGGACAAAGAGCAATCGCAGCGCCATCGGATCCCGCGTTCTGGTTCGCTACGGCGGGAAAATTCAGGCGCAGACGGTGATGAGCCAGACCAGCTATCTTTCCGCCAACGATCCGCGCCTGCACTTCGGCCTGGGGGCTGAGAAGACGGCAGAGATCGAAGTGCACTGGCCTCTGGGCGGGGTCGAGGTAATCAAAAACGCATCCGCCAACTCTCTGGTGACCATCAGGGAGGGAACCGGACAGGTAAAGGGGCGTCCATTTGCCCCGCCGCGCTCCAAATAGCGGGCCAAAAACCCGGTGCTAACCGGATGCGCCTCTAAAAGTACCCGATCCGACTTTCGTCGGATTACACCTTTCATTTCCGGGGGGTAGTATGCGTGACGGAGTGAGATATCTCTGTGGGCAGACACGTGTGAAGGGCGTGCGCGACTCACAGTTTTGTATGAGCAGATATCTGAATCCATTGGAGTGCTGTTTTTCGGGAGACTATGAAACCGTTTTCACGAGAACGGGCACCCGCGTTTGAAGTGGTTCGCTTTATTGAGGAGGCAACTATGCGTTTCCAGCTTTACAAGCATGCGATCGTGGTGGTGGTCTTGGCGGTCTTTTGTTGCGTTGCGCCCCTGGCGTCCGGGCAGGCCATAGGTGCCAGCCTGAACGGTCTGGTTACGGATCCGGCAGGCGCTGCCATTCCGGGCGCCACCGTTACGGTCAAGAACGTGGATACGGGACTTTCCCAGACCGCGACCTCATCCGCCCTGGGAGCGTACAGGATTGCTCCGTTGCCGCCGGGCAGATATTCTCTCACCGTCCAGATGCCAGGCTTTCAGAGCTATCTGCAGGAGGGAATCATTATCAGCGTCGATACGGCGTCCACCCAGAATGTCGCTCTGAAAGCCGGCAACGTGCAGCAGACGGTCACGGTTACCGCGAATGCGGAACTGCTGAACACCACCAACGGCTCACTGGGACAGACCATCAGCGAGACTGAGGTTACGCAACTGCCGCTCAACGGCCGCCAGCCATCCACGCTGGTCTACCTCGCACCAGGTATGACGTCGGGGGGCAATAATTACAACCAGACTGGCTTCTCCTTTCCTGATGCAACCACTGTCTCCGCAAACGGAGGGACTCAGGGAAGCACCTACTTCCTGCTGGATGGCGTACCGAATATGGATACGTATCTCGGACTGCCCGCTCCGTTTCCCAATGCGGACGCTACCCGGGAGTTCCGCGTGATCTCGAACAATTTCAACGCGGCTTATGGGTTCGCTCCGGGAGCTGTAGTCAGCATCGAGACGAAATCCGGCACCAATGCCCTTCATGGCGGAGCTTTCGACTTCTACCGTGATCAGATATTCAACGCGAAGGACTATTTTTCCGATCACGTCAATCCGCTGCACCAGAATCAGTTTGGCGCGTATGCGGGCGGGCCGATTTTCAAGAACAAGCTCTTCATCTTCGGGAATTACCAGGGCACCCGCAACGCCACTTCGTCGACGGAATTGAACTCCTACGTGCCTACGCCGGCTATGCTCGCCGGCGACTTCAGCGCTTTGTCGACAAACGGACAGCAGACCATGTGCACCTCGGGCGCGTCCTCGGTCTGCCCCTTCGGCGTTGTGAACGGCAAGCCCAACCAACTGCTTCCCGGATACAGCTACAACGCGACGGCGGTGACTATTGCCACAACGGCGCTACCGACGGGCCAGCAACCTGACGGCCTGACGTATTACACCTCCGCGCCTTACATTGCGCAGTATGACGAGGGGCTCGGCCGGCTGGACTACGATATTTCGGAGAGCCAGCGCGTGTTCCTGCGCAGCTTCGTGAGGAGCTTTATCCAGCCGTCGGGAGATGTTCCGGGCAATCTGCTGGCGATGAACAACAACTACAACTACGACTTCTCGATCAACGAACAGTACTACAACGAAACCCTCGGTCATACGTGGACGATCAGTCCCACCATGGTGAACGTCGCCTCCATCTTCTGGGCGCAGCTTGCCGCGCATAACGGAGCGCAGGCGACGACCAGCAACAACCAGCCCTTCTGCTGGTCGAAGTACATTAACGTCACCGAGCTTCCCGGTTCGTGCTATGTGGAAGGGTTCTCGGTTGGCGGAAACGGCTTCAACGTTGGGTACTACGAGCCGTCGCAGGAGGAACGGACCACCTACGGACTGTATGACGACCTGACGAAGACCTGGGGCAACCACACGGTCTCCGTCGGAGTTAACATTCAGCACCAGTTTGCCGAGGAATTCACGCAGTATCCCACTCAGCCGATCCTCAACTTTAATGGCCAATACACAGGTGTTGGATTGGCCGATTTCCTGGTCGGGGATCTGTCTTCCATGTTTCAGGGAGCCGGCGAAGTAGCCGATGTCTCAGGATGGCAGCCCGGTTTCTATGGGCAGGATCAGTTCCGTGTCCGCCCAAACCTGACGGTTACGGCCGGCCTTCGCTGGGATCCTAATATTCCTCCCAAAATTGCGAGCGGAAGAGCGGCGACCTTTGTCCCAGGGCAGGAAAGCAGCGTCTACCCCAACGCGCCAACAGGATTGGTATTTCCCGGAGACAAGGGCGTCGGCGGCGGACTGATGCGCACAACTTACGGATACTGGGAACCCCGCATGGGCGTGGCTTGGCAGCCTCACGGATTCCCGCACACGTCCGTTCATTCCGGCTTCGGTCTATTTACGTTTCCTATGATCTATTCGTATTACAACCACACCGCCGACAACGCACCGTTCGCGCCGACCTTCAACCTGCAGGGCACATCCACTACCCCGCTGAATCTCAACAATCCATGGTCAGGCTTTGCGGGAACCAACGGCCTGAGCCCGTTTCCTCCGTTCGCGTCCTCTACCTTCGTGCCACCGGCAACCGCAACCTTCACTCCGGGACTCAGTATTCCGGCGACGATCGATCCCAGCTTTAAGCTGCAAATCACCCAGAGCTGGAACGTAACCGCGGAGCAGCAGATCGGTCGGAACATGGTCTTCCGCCTCGCTTACGTCGGCAGCGAAGCTTATCACGCGCCGATCATTCTCGACCGGAACCCCGGAATTTACGCCACCGGCGGGAGCCGCAGCTCATATACGGCTTTTGGCGAAATTCTCGACATGTTCAGCCTGGGTACGTCCAACTACAACGCAATGCAGGTAAGTCTCGAGCAGCGTCTCCAGCACAACCTGCAGTTCCAGACCAACTTCACATGGTCCAGAACCATCGACACAGCATCTTCCGCGAATATCAGCTTCGGGACAAATCAGCTCGGCGATCCATTCAGCCTTGCGTGGAGCCGCGGCGTTTCGAGCGAGAATGTTCCTCTCCGATGGGTGTCCAACATTATCTATACAACTCCCGATTTGCGCGGCCACAACGCGCTGGCCCGGGAGGCGCTTGGCAGCTGGGAGGTCAGCGCAATCATAACGGCCCAGTCCGGTTTCCCATTCACAGTGGGCGCCGGATTCGGCAACAACCAGTCCGGAGCAGCACAGTATGAGGACCGGGCTGATGTCGTCCCAGGTGAGTCACGCAACGTGCGCGCAGGAGGCAAACAAAACTGGATAAAGAATTACTTCAACATTAACGCCTTTGTTGAAAACGCTCCGGGAACCTACGGGAACTCCGGCAAGAACATTATGCAGGCGCCGCCGCTGGACTACACCGATGCGGGCATCTTCAAGAACTGGACATTCAGGGATCGCTATGGCCTGCAGTTCCGCTGGGAGATGTTTAACGCTCTGAACCAGCCGAGTTTTTCGGCGCCGAACGCGGGCAATCAGATCTCCAACACCGGCATCAATGTGGGTGGCAGTGAGGGGCAGATCACGTCCACCGGATCCGAGCCGGCACGTATCGGGCAGATGGCTCTTAAAGTCACGTTCTGACCGGGCTGAATGCGATGATTTCGGGATTCAAAAAGTGCTGATTTCGGCAGAGAAAGACTCTATGGCGGAGAGAGGAAGATTCGAACCCCCGATAGAGCTTTAGAACCTTTCACCTCCTCATCATGGGAGACCGAGGTAAATCAGAATTTGAAAGCAAATTGAAAGCACGAGCCGGAATTCTGGGGCTTTCTGGTTGACAAGCGGACAAACTCGGCCTACAGTTCCTGCTCATACCGCTCGTTGAATCCTTGCCTGATCGCTGTTGCGGTTGCCCCCCCTCTGATTTTTCTTCAAGTAAGGCTGCAAGGTGAATTGGACTCTACCAAAGACCACAGCTTTTCTTGCAGCGGTTTTCCTTGCTCCCGAATTGCAAATTCAGGGCCCTGAAGACAGCGAAGTCTCAAATCGACGAAACAATGAACGCCGGTTCGTTCCACCCGCAGGACGGCCAGACCGTACTGGACGATTTGAACAATCTGGGTCCGAAAGGCGGCCGTAGCCGAGGTTAATCGTAAGAAATCAATCGGGAGACTTCCCGTACTGCCAAACTTGTCGATGGCCATTACGCAATCAAGCCACACAGGGCAACTGTGCCGGATTCTGGCCGGATTCGCGTTCCTATGCGGTTTTGCAGGTTCTCCGCAGGTGGTGTCAAACGAGGCACCTGAACTTTCGCTGGACGAAGCTATCCAGATTGCGTTGGTGAACAACAGGCCGGTGCAGGTCGCCAAACTCGACGTTACTAAGTCGGAGTGGCAGGTCACCGCAACCAAGACTAAGCGTCTCCCCGCATTCAACACGGACCTTCTGGCCACGGGAGACATCACTAAACCCGTATTCACGTATAAGGAAGGCGTTTTTGGAACGTATAACAACATGCCAGTCCCCGCGCAGAACACCAATATCCCTCTTTCCAACGGCGTGACTGGATATGCCATCGCGACGATGGACCAGCCGATCACTCAGCTCTATCAATTGCACCTGATCATCCGGGAGCAGGAGCTTTCAACCGATCTGGCCGCGGAGAAATATGAGGAGAAACGGCAATCGATCGTGACGGACGTAAAGCAGGCGTACTACGCGGTCCTTCAAACAGAAAGCGCGCTGGAGGCGCAGCAGGCGCTGGTCAAACAATATGAGGAGACGGACCGGCTTGCCAAACAGTACCTGGCGCAGGAATCGATTCTGAAGTCGGAGAGCCTGGAAGTGAAGGCGCAGCTTGCACAGGCACAGAATCAGCTCATCACGCTGCATGATAATCTCGACACGCAGAAAGAGCATCTGAACGATCTCTTGGCCCGCGATATCGATACGGCATTTCGCACTCAGCCCGTCCCTCCCGCTTCCGCTGAAGAAATGGATATGAAGCAGGCGCGCCAGACGGCACTGAAGCAAAGGCCGGAGATCAAAGAAGCGGAGATCGACGTTACCCGCGCGGGATACGACCGCAGCCTGGCTAAGTCTCAATTTATACCTGCCATCGGCGCGGAGGTGCGTTACTTCACTCCAATTAACACTGAGATATTGCCTCAGAACATCCTTTCGGCCGGAATGGTGATGACGTGGGAGCCGTTCGATTGGGGCCGGCGCAGAGATGATGTGAAACAAAAAGACATCACTGTGAAGCAGAGCCAATATCAGCTCGATCAAACCCGATCTCAAGTGACGCTCGATGTCGACAACTCCTTCCGCAAGCTCCGTGAAGGCCGCTCCCTCCTTGCGGTCGCGCAGGCGGCCCGCGATGCAGCGAACGAGAAGCTGATCGAAGTGAACAACCAATTTGCGCAGTCCGCCGTGCTCCTACGCGACGTGCTAAAGCAGGAGGCGGCCGTTGCGAGCGCAAATCATGACTATGAGGAGAGCCTGCTGGGGTTCTGGAATGCCAAGGCAGAGTTTGAAAAAGCTCTCGGAGAGGAGTGAAGCCATGTATTGCGCAAAGTTTCAGATGGGCCTCTGGATCGCGGCTCTCGCGTGCTCTTTTACCATCGCGGCGACCGGCTGCAAGCAGCAAGAAGCCCCTGCGGCGGTGCCTGTGCCTGTACATACGGCGCTGGTGCAGACAATCTCTACACAAAACGGAGTAAAGTATTCGGCCAGCATTGTTCCGTACGCGCAAGTGGACCTCGCATTTCAGTCGAGCGGCTACGTTGACAGCGTTCATCAAGTCAAGAGCCCGAGCGGCGGCATGCGGAATGTCGATCAAGGGGATTGGATACGTAAAGGAACAGTGCTGGCGGGCGTGCGGCAGCAGGATTACCTTGATAAGGTTCAACAGGCCAAGGCGCAGCTCGCACGAGCTCAGGCCGAGCAGGAAAAGGCCAAGCTGAGTTTCGATCGCGTTTCCGCCCTCTATTCAACGCAAAGCGCGACAAAACCTGATTACGATTCAGCGAAGGCGCAGCTCGAGAGCACTACTGCTTCTGTGTCCGGTGGAGAGGCACAGGTCAGCGAAGCAAACGTCGCCCTTGATTATTGTTCTTTAAAGGCCCCCTTCGATGGTTGGCTGGTAAGCCGGAATGTCGACCTCGGGAGCTTTGTCGGGCCCGTGACCAAGGGCTTCACGCTAGCCGATACCAGCTCAGTAAAAGCCGTCTTCGGTGTGCCCGACATATTCATGAACCGGGTTAAACCCGGCCAGCATTTTGTTATCTCCACTGACGCGCTTTCACATCCAGTAGATGGGCGCGTGAGCGCTATCTCTCCGGCTGCGGACGCGAAGAGCCGCGTATTTTCCGTCGAAGTTACAATCCCGAACCCGAAGAACGAGTTGAAGTCGGGAATGATTGCATCGCTTACGTTGCAGGGGCAAAAACTGCCGGAGTCAGTGTCGGCTGTGCCGTTAGCTGCAGTGGTCCGCGATCCTGATCGCGCGAACGGCTTCGCGGTGATGACAGCCGAGGGCGATGGCGATGTGAAATCCGCGCGGCTGCGTCCAGTGGAACTGGGCGATACCTACGGAAACATGATTGCCCTGAAGGGCGGCCTCAACCCTGGTGAAAGCGTGATCACCACGGGCGCGACCTTGATCAAAAATGGCGACAAAGTCCATGTAATTCCTTAGGGAGTGCTGCAAACCCGCGAGAGCGTTAACAACGGAACTGAATTGCCATGAGCCACAAGTCTGAAGCCGAATACATCGCTCACACGCACAACACCGCGCGCTTCTTCGTGGAGCACCGGCAGCTTTCGATGATCGTTCTGATCGCGGTCTGTTTGTGGGGCTGGTATGGCTATCAGCACATGCCCAAGCGTAAAGATCCCAGCATTCCCGTGCGAGTGGCAGTTGCCTCGACGCAATGGCCGGGGGCAACCGCGCAGGAAGTGGAGCAACTTGTAACGAGGGCCGTGGAACAAACGATGGCGCAGAACTCTTTTTTGAAGGCGCCCTCGGCCTCCGATTTCGGCATTCGCTCGATAAGCTTACCGGGGCTTTCGCTGGTCTATGTCCAGTTGAACGACAGCGTGACGGACCCCAAAAAGCAATTCACCGACATAAACCTCAAGCTGAACGCATTGAACAGCAAGCTGCCGCAGGGCGCAGGCCCGGTCCAATTTAACAGCGACTTTGGCGACACGGCAGCTTTGATGCTGACCGTGGCGAGTCCTCCGGCAAGTGATATTGAAGTTGCTTTGCGCGCCGCGTCCATCCGGAGTGCCATAGAAGCGACTCGCGCGGAGGAATCGCGAAGATCACCTCAGCCTCGCGTAAGCATCGTTTACGCATTCCCACTGTCGGTTTCCGCCTCTCTGGTTCGAGATTCGTTTGCGTCCGTCATACACTCCGCTGGGTCGAGCAACGTCATCTCCGATCCTCATTTCTTTGAAGGAAGCGGATTTGTCGGCGTCGACGTCGCATCAACCTTAAGTGACGATGAACTGCGCGCTCTCGGCGACAAGGTGGCGATGGAGAAGCTGCACCGCTCCGAAATTCATCCCGATGCGTGGGCTCCGTCTTACATTCGCAATCCAGAGGATACGGAAGCCCGTCTAGCTGCAGTGGCCGGAGACAAATATTCTTATCGCGAACTGGATGACTATACGGATCTGATTGGCAGAACGCTTCAAGGGGCTCCCGAGGTTGCCAAAGTTGATCGCAAGGGAGTGCTTCAGGAGCAGATCTATCTGGATTACTCCCAGGAGCGGCTCGCTCAATATGGGATGACGCCTTCCAATCTGAAAGACATTCTGAGCGCGCGCAATATTACTCTTCCGGGCGGTCAGCTTGAGGTTGGCTCGAAGAGCATCCAGATTGATCCCTCGGGAAAATTCACCGATGCGCAACAGATTGGCGACGTCATTGTCGGCTCCTCTTCTTCAGCGGCGCAAAGTCCTGTCTACCTTCGAGACCTTGTAGACATCTCGCGGGGATACCAAAGTCCGGCGCGCTATCTCAACTATCTGACCTGGGCAGACAAGCAAGGGCACTGGCACCGGAGCCGCGCTGTGACGATTGCCGTGCAGGTGAAGGACGGCGAGCAAATCGATGCCTTCGGCAGGAGCGTCGATGCGAAGCTCTCCGCAGTAAAGCAGTATCTGCCCGAAGACCTGATCATTGCGCGAACCTCCGATCAGCCATTGCAGGTGAAAGAGAACATCAGCCTCTTCATGGACGCGCTCTACGAGGCAATCGGATTGGTGGTATTGGTCTCCTGGCTCGGTTTCTGGGAATGGCGCTCCGCGGTTCTTATGGCCATATCGATTCCCCTTACCCTGGCCATGACTTTTGGTGCGTTGTATCTGCTGGGCACCGACATACAGCAGGTTTCGGTAGCTACCTTGATCATTGCACTGGGGCTGCTGGTCGACGATCCGGTCATCGCGGGCGATTCCATCAAGCGAACACTCGCCGAAGGACAACCAAATATCATCGCCGCGTGGTTAGGTCCTACAAAACTTGCGACTGCCATCATGTATGCGACTGTCACGAACATTGTGGCATACCTGCCCTTTTTGATGGTGACAGGCAGCACGGGCGAGTTTCTGCACAGTCTGCCGATTGTCATGACGGTGGCGCTGGTCGCTTCCCGGCTGGTGTCCATGACGTTCCTGCCCCTGCTCGGGTACTACCTGCTGCGCCCGAAAAAGAAGATTGAGAAGTCGCTGGAGGAGCGGCGCAAGAGCGGCTTCTATGGCTTCTATGCGCGGACGGCAAAATATTCCATCGAACACCGGTGGAAGTTCTTCATCGGGTCGCTGGTCTTCCTCGCTGTTGGCTTCTTCATTTTCGCCAGATTGAACACCGCGTTCTTCCCTGAGGATGTCCAGTACTGGTCCTACATTGACATCTGGCTCCCCAATGACTCAAACCTGAGCGCCACCAATCAGACCGCGCTCAACGTGGAACAGATAGTTCGGGAAGAGTCGAAGCGATTTTCGGCGGAACATTCGCATACTGATGGTCAACATGACGATGTCTTGCGCTACATTACAACCTTTGTTGGAGGAGGCGGCCCGCGCTTTTGGTTTTCGGCTTCTCCTCAGGCTCAGCAGTTGAATTATGCGCAGGTGCTGATCGAGGTCAAAAACAAAGAGATCACGCCACAGTTCATCAAAGAACTTCAGCCGATCCTCACTGCGTCTATTCCGGGGGCACGCATGGATGCGCGTCAGTTGCTCACTAACCCCATCGATTATCCAATTGAAATTCGAATTTCCAGCACTGCCGACGTAAGCGCTCAACAGGAGGCGGAAGACATTCGCGGACTGCGCGCGATTGCGGACGAAGTGAAAGACATCTTCCGTTCGATTCCGATTGCAGAGCGTACTCGCGACGAATGGGGCGAAGACAATGCGCAGATCGTCCTCACCATCGATCCGGATCGCGCAAACCTTGCCGGCATCACCAATATGGATGTGGCCAATTCCGCCACCGCTGGGATGAGCGGAACTACCGTCAGTGCGCTTCAGGAGGGCCAGAAGCAAATCCCAATTGTCGCGCGGCTGCGCATGGGCGAGCGCGCCCAGCTCTCCGACATTCAGAACATGTACGTG
Organism: uncultured Acidobacteriaceae bacterium; assembly: GCA_963743135.1. Taxonomy (GTDB): domain Bacteria; phylum Acidobacteriota; class Terriglobia; order Terriglobales; family Acidobacteriaceae; genus Silvibacterium. The sequence goes on along the minus strand of CAVUON010000003.1, from coordinate 187,205 downwards.
TACGGCTCGCAGGACAAGAACAAGATTCCACTTGTTCAGATTTCGAATGTCGAGCACGACCTGGTGACCGGGCGCATCGTCCGGCTGGAACAGTTCCGGACCATCAATGTGCGCAGTTTCCCGGCTTCCGGGCACTTAAGCTCCGAAGTGCTGAAGACTGCAATGCCGCGGTTGCAGGAGCTTCAGGCCTCTTTGCCGCCGGGTTACCGGATGCAGATCGGCGGCGAATACGACAAGACCAAGAGTGGCTTCAAGAATTTGATCGTGGTGATGGTGGTCTCAATCGCAGCGGTCTTCATGGCGCTGGTCTTTCAATTCAAGAATGCCATCAAGCCCATCCTCGTACTGGCCGCCGCTCCGTATGGCATGATCGGCGCCTTTGCGGCGTTGTGGATCATGCATGAACCCTTCGGATTTATGGCCTTCCTCGGCGTGGCAAGCCTGGTGGGCGTGATCGTGAGCCATTCGATCGTTCTCTTCGATTTCATTGAAGAGCGGCATATCGAAGGAGATGACTTTGAGCTCGCGTTGATTGATGCCGGGATTCTCCGCCTTCGCCCGGTGCTGATTACTGTTTTTGCCACGGTCCTGGCGCTGGTTCCGCTTGCGGCTCATGGCGGCCCGCTCTGGAAGCCGCTTTGCTACGCGCAGATAGGCGGCCTGCTGGTTGCGACCATTGTTACCAAGCTGCAAGTGCCAGTGATGTACGCAATCTTCGTGCTTGATTTGAAGATATTGAAATGGGATGCGGTCGAAAAACAACCAGAAGCTAAGACGGCAGACGCTCAAACTGTTCACGCGTATTTGTCACCGGGGGAGATCAAATGAAACTTGTAGCGACGCTCGCGCTGGTGATTTCAACTCTCTGCGTATCCGTGCCCAGCTATGGGCAAGACCATCCAGTCCCGCAATCTCCAACTGCAGGTCCGGTTGAGACGCCAGTTCTTCAACAATACGATCAAGCAATCGACAAGATTGCCGAGACCGCGATGAAGTCGGTTGTGCAAATTGAAGTCACTGGTTTCGGGGCGCCGGAGAAAGATGAGAATCAGGGCCAGAGTCAGGATCAACAAACTTTCCAGCGGCAGCGCAGCACCGGCTCAGGAGTCATCGTTGATCCGGACGGATACATCGTTACGAATAATCACGTAGTTGAGGGTGCGTTGCGTATTCGCGTGATTCTTGGGCCTACGACTGTTGCGCTCGAAATCGGCAACACAAAGCTCGCCAATCCTCAGCATGTGTATGAAGCCGAACTCATTGGCACAAATCGCTACTGCGATCTCGCGGTAATCAAAATCGAAGCCAGCAACCTACCCTATATTTCGCTGCCCCAGCTTTACCGGGTTCGTCTGGGACAGACGGTAGTGGCGATCGGCGCGCCGGAGGGCTTGGACCACACGGTGACCAAGGGAATAGTGAGCGCAGTAGGAAGACAGCCCGAAATCGACCGTCCGATGGTTTATATCCAAACCGATGCTCCGATCAATCCGGGCAACAGCGGCGGTCCTCTGGTTGACCGAGATGGAAATCTGATTGGCATCAATACATTCATGTATACGACGGGGGGTGGCAGCGAGGGTTTGGGATTCGCTATTCCAGAACCGATCGTAAGGTTCGTTTACGAAGAGTTAAGGGCTCACGGCGTTGTTCGCGCGGTCACCGTAGGGGCGCACGTCCAGACGATTACTGCTACCCTGGCTTCCGGACTGAAGCTCTCACAGGATTGGGGTGCCATTATCACCGATGTCGATGAGGACGGTCCGGCCGCTCAAGCCGGTATGCAGCCCGGAGATATCGTCAAATCCATTGACGGATTTTCTATTGACTCGGTCCCCAAATACGCGGCATTTCTCTATATGCACAAGCGAGGCACGCCACTCCGCATGGAGGTTCTACGCAACGGGAAACTGGTCACGCTAACAATCACGCCTGTCGATATGCCGCCTGCAGCCGACAGCTTATCCGACCTGATCAATCCGGCGAGAGACCTGATCGCACCGCTCGGAATTTTCGTGATCGATCTTTCCGCCTCCCCGGCTGAGTCCGGTGTCCGTTCGACGCATGGGGTGATCGTGGCAGGCATCCTGGGAGAGCAACCAGCAACACTCGCAAATCTTGAAGTGGGCGACGTAGTGAGCGCTGTCAATGGCAAGGCGCTGAATAGTGTCGATGAATTGCGGCAGGTTCTCGCAGGCCTCAGGCCCGGGGATTCCGCGGTACTTACGGTCGAACGCCAGTCTGTCTTTATGTACGTGCCTTTTGAAATGGAGTAACGCTACTCAGCATAAAGGTAACAGCACGCCTTCGATGACGCCGTTGGTCAACCGCAGCGCGCAGCGGCTCTTCCACCTTCCGAGATTGCTTTGATGATCAAAGCGACATTCCTCCATCGATCTGAAAGGCGGCGCCTGTGACGAACGAAGATTCTTCGGAGACAAGGTAGAGCGCAGCATGTGCGATCTCTGCGGGCGTTCCCAGGCGCTGCAGCGGTTGACGCGCGATGAACTGCTCCCAAACTGCAGGCGAATCTCCGAGGCGCTCGTGCAGGGAGGGTGTGTCAACAGTGCCGGGGCACAGACAGTTTACACGGATCTTATCTGCCGCGTAGTCAATGGCCATTGACCGGGTGAGCGATAGCACCGCGCTTTTTGAGGCGCTGTACGCAGCCCGATTGGCAACCGATCGCAGCGCGGTTGCGGAAGAGCTATTCAGGATCACGCCGCCGCCCTGCCGCAGAAAGACCGGGATGACCGCCCGCGATAGCAGGAACATGCTCCGCACATTGACGGAAAAGGTCTTATCCCAGCTCTCTTCGTCCATGGTGTGAATCTTGCCTCCGGCCACGATTCCGGCGTTGTTGAAGAGAATGTCGATACGCCCGTATCGCGCGAGCACCTCTTCCACTGTCTGCTGCACTTCGGCGCTTTGCGCAACGTCCGCCGCAAAGGCATCGGCCAGGTGTCCTTCACTGCGGATGGCTTCGCAGACGCGTTCCACTCGCCCGGCGTTGAGGTCAATGCATGCGACCCTTGCGCCGTGCTGCGCGAAGAGCCTGCTTGAGGCTTCGCCAATACCGGCAGCCGCACCGGTCACAACCGCAACTTTGCCCTGAAGTTTCATTGCTCTTCACCCATCCTGTTCCACTTTCCTGAAAGCTCATGTCTCCAGCGGGTACCAGCATGCCGCCATCCACGGCCAATGTGGCCCCGGTGATGAGCGAGTCCCAGTCGCTGGCCGCGAAGGCAATCAGCCAATACGAAGACACGACTCAAGCAGCCGCTGAACAACTAAGTGCGAGGCGCTGGAAGAAATGCACGAGAAGCTGACAACCACTTAGCACTCAGGTGCTGTTCCTTCCCTGAAGAAGGTAAACAGCGCCACAGCGGGTAATCGTTATGCCGCCGTTTGCATGATGGCGATCTATGACGTAATCGGATAGGTCAGACGCCTCAATACAGGCGCATTGCCAAGCGGTACGAGTTCGACAGCTATGTGCTCCCCATCCATTTTTCGAACCATCTGCCCGCGAAGCACGACGGCAGGCGTGTCGAATGGCCGCAACAGTTCTGCCCCGGTGAACGCATGCAAGGGATCAAATCCGAATCCCTGCCATCTGGATCCGGCGGGAAACATCAGTTCCTCCTGCTGTCCCAACGCGGGCTCGTAATGCGTATCCTTGAATCCTGCAACCGGGTACGTCCTAATCACCGCTTCGCTCGCAGCAATTGGTTTTGCGAAAACAAGCGCTCCATACTGCAATGCAACTTCGCCGTTCACGGCGCTGATTTCCTGTACAACGGGGGCAAATTGCAGCTGCAGTTTGTCTCCCTGCTTCCATTTCCTGGTGACTCGCCAGTAGTTCCCCTCGCGCGAAATTCGAGCATTGGAACAGGTCACAATCGTTCCTCGTGACCACCCTGGATCGCGGAGTAATAGGGAGAACTCCAGCTCCCGTTCCGGGCTTAGGATAATCTCAACGGTATTGCCGAATGGATAGTTGGTTCGTTCTTCCAGATTGACCTTTACTCCGGCAACCTGGGTAGATACATTGCAGGGACCATAGAGCAGAGCTGCCAATGCTCCCTTCTCGTGCCGCATCCACATTCCGCGCAAAAAGATCGGAGCCACATTCGCGGCATTTGGATTGCAGCAAACCGCTACATCGGCGTGGGTGGGAGAAAATTTGTTGCGAGGCTCAGCGCTCTTGTCATCCGGTGTCAACCCGTTACACCGAAGACGATTGTCCGGGGTCAGATAGGAGATGGCCCGCCCATCTGAGGTGCGAGCACCCTGCGCATCGTTGAACCAGATTTTCTCAATCTTGTCGCCGAGCGACGCGACGCCCGTCTTCTGCAGCGCAGATTCCAGCGTGAACTGCGTCTCCTTCGTTGCGCAATACTCATATTCCGTAAACGTGGGATCAGGCGCAAGGTTGCCGATAAGCTCCTGGCTTACCTCTGAACCGCCTGGCTCGGTATACCGGGCCATCTTCTCAAGAGCGTTGCGCGATGCTTGACTCAGGTCTTCGCGGCCTGTTGCGGTGGAAAGCCACAGGGGTACGCGGATTGACTCATAGGTGTGCACGCCGTGCTGCACGAAGGGAGCATGGCGGTCGAGCAGGGAAGAAAGGCTTGTATCCGCCCCGCTCATCCTTTCACTCCAGGCCTGGTAGAACCAAAGGGAAAAATCGCGATACTTTGCGTCGCCAGTCAGATCGAACAGGCGCTCCATCACGTCCACAATCATCAGATCGTGATTTTCTCCCCAGGGTACCGGCGTCTTGCCCGAACCATAGACGGAAATCGTCAGATCGGCGGAGCGCTGGACAGCACTGGCCACGTCGGTATTGCCTGTGAGCTCCGCGTAATCCAGCAAACCGCGCAGCAGACATGCCTGGGTCCAAAGTTCGCCAGGATGCTTAAAGCGGGAGTCGGCAGCAAATGCGCCAAGATATCCGTTTTCCTCTTGAGACGCCAGGATATGACGCACGTATTCGTCCGCTTCGTGCATGGCGCCCGCATCCCCGGTTAAATACGCCAGCATGATGAACCCGGCTCGCCAGTTCCCTTCGGTTTCGCCGTTCCACCACGCCACGCCCTCCTGATTTGCCACATTTTGGGAGTGAAGGGAGTTGCGATTGCTGACGAAAATATCGGAAGAGGCTTCGTGGCATAGTTTCCCCAGACAGCCTGCAAACCCCTCGTTCAGATCGCGAACCATCTGCTCCTTGATCCAGCCAGCGGGTTTCACTTCTCCGAGAGTCAACCAGGAGAACACCGGCGCTATGCCATTGGCGCGCTCAACTCTTGTTTCTTCTGGCTGTTCTTTAGGGGAGACCGTGTGTTCAGGGTTCAGTGCGAATACGGGCGAGGATGCGAGGACGGTACCTCCCGCGGCGGCAACGAGCAATTTGAGTGATTCACGACGATTCATACTGGAGATTCCTCTTTCCTGCTCGCCAACAGCAGACTGTCACTGCTGCCAGTCCACTTCCAAGGCGCCGGTTCCACTGTCCGGCACCATATACACATGATTTCCGCCGCTTGCCCAATGAACCGATCCATCTTGCGCAAGCTGAAAGAGCTTGAATTCGATCCGCTTGCCGGCAGGCACGGAAATATCGAGGAAGCACGTGGGCGCATGAGGACAGAGAAAAGGGCCGGGCGCCGTGTTAGAAGCAGTGTTCCATTGGCCAATCTCGACTGTGTTACCTGTTAGATAGACAGAGGCTCCGGCTGCTGCCGGAACATTTTTCACTGTGAAAGTAACGGGAATCAGCTTTCCTTGAAGTACGGTGAAGGGAATCGTATTGGCCGCTTCTCCCGTTGCCGTCTTTAACTGGACCTTGTAGTGTCCATTCGGAACCGCGGGCACGGCCAACGTGACTGTTTCGTTTGACCAGGAGCGAATCGGCGCTGCCGTGTTTCCCCACAAGACCGTGCCTTTCGCTGAGCCGAACTGTTCGCCAGCGAGCGTGACCTGCATACCAGGTTGACCGATTGCCGGGCCGATGGAACCGACTTCCGGTTTGCCTGCAACTCTGGCCGATTGCCATACGGCAACGCTATGGGGCGCGAGCGTGAAACTATCCACATGCTGCTCGCCGCTGTTTGCGTCCCTGCGGACGTGAATGCGGGAGCCGCTCATCATTCCGCGCAGATAGTCACGATACTTTCCCGGGGGCAGGCCGGTTTTCAGTTCGGGAATTGAAGCAGATGAGTGTTCGCTCTTGTTAATTGCAACCATGACGACATCGTTCGCAAACCGCCGTTCGAAGATGAACACATCCGGCTTAACCCACAGAGGCTCCATGCTGCCATACGCGAGCGCATCATTGGTCTGCCGCGACGCTGCAAGTCTCTTCACCAAACGGAACCCTACGGTATTCGTATTGTAGGAAGACATCCACACGCGCGTGTACGGATCTCTGCCTCCGTTGGTGTCACTGTGCAGATACTGCTCGTCTCCGTAGTAAATGATTGGGATTCCACGTGAGGTAAGTACAAACGCTGTCGCTTCATTCAGGCGGTTTTCATTGTGATTGAGGGTCAGCAGGCGCGGAATATCGTGGTTGTCGACGAAGGTTGCCAGGTCGTTGGGCCTTTCAAAATCATGGTCTTCCGCCTCCAAGGTTGTCTGGATTGCCGAAAAGCCCTTATCGTTCGCAAACACGTCACGGATGGCAACGGCAAGAGGATAGTCCAGCAGCGACATGCCGCTCTTATTCGCGAATTTGCAGGCATCCGGATAAAACTTGTCGTTGATTCCGCCCATGAACCATTCGGCAAACATGAAGCTCGGCTTGTAAGTGTAAAGCGAATTTGCAAAGCTGTAGGACCATCCCCACGTAATGTGTTTCACGGCGTCGAGCCGTACAGCGTCAACGCCATGGTCTTGAAATTGATGGATCGAATCTTTGATATAGCGGTCAATCGTGGGATTGTCCTCGTTCAGGTCAGCCAGCCCGAAGACGTTGTAATACTGCACCTGGTAGGCGTCATTGATGTCGGTCAATGTTCCCTCGTGGTGGAACATGCCTTGCGGATCATGGCCATAGGTAGCCAGCAGTTTGCCATTGTCATACAAGGCGCCGTGCGCGGCCGTGTTGATGAGATTCGAATCGTTAGGAGAGAAGTCGAGGATAATCTTGATGCCGTCTGCGTGAGCGGCCGCGGTCATCGCATCGAAGGCTTTCCAGTCATTCCTGCTGCTGCCAAAGTGCTCTTCGACCCGCATAAAGTCGCGATTGATATAGCCATGGTACGGCGCGAAAAGATACGGAATCGGCTTTCCATCCGGACCCATCATTGGAACATTGATATTGTCCACCGAGGGGGAGATCCAGATTGCGGTCACGCCCATTTTTTTCAGGTAAGGCAGCTTGGCCTGAATACCCGCAAAATCACCGCCCCAATACGCCTGCCAGTTCGTCTTTGTGCTGTCGTACATCCCCCTGCTTTGCGGCGGATCATTATTCGAAGGATCGCCGTCGTAGAAGCGGTCCGTGATGATTTGGTAGATCACCTGTTTTTTGAAATCCTGCGCACGCAGGATAGAATGGCTGACCCCTGTGCTCATCAGCAGCAACGCAACGATGCGACACCAGTAGTTGATATTTATCTTACTGAACAGGCAAGCAGGCACCGATTACCCCGCGCAAAAAATCAAGCTGGTTCGTTTGCCAGAACGCACGCTTTGGATATCGTGAATCGAGACGCGACCAGCGTAAATTGCAGGGCGGCCGGAAGTCCTCATCGGAATTGATGATTTTGTGTATTGGATTTGCCAGGTGATACTCTGCAAAGCCCTTCAGGCTCGCGCTCTCGGATCAAAAGCAGCGATGCGGGCCGAAGGTCGCATTGTCCGGTCTTTTGGTTCGCCATGCGAGAGGAACTGTTGCCGCAGCATCCGGGGACCGTACCCTTTGATCCGCTTGAACTGGCGATTGAAATTCGAATAGTTTCCGAACCCGACCTGAAAGCCGATATCGAGAATGCTTAGATCAGTATCGGTCAGGAGCTGAGCCGCGGCGCCTACTCGCATCTCGTTCACATAAGCAGTCATGGTGCGTCCCGTCGCCCGCTTGAAAAACCGGCACAGCGCCGCCTGATCCATGTGGACCTTTTGCGAGAGCGCGGCAAAATCAATCTCCTGGTCGAAATGATCGTTTAGGTGAGAGCAAACTGCCTCGATGCGCTGTTGATCCTCTACGCGGCACATGGGGCGCACCCGGTCGGTAGAGAGCACTTTTGCATCCGGCTCTGAGGCCATATCGAGCAGAATGCTCATAAGGTTTACGATTCTGCGGGCCGGCGAAGAGGAAGAAAACGCCACCATCTTCTGAGCAACTGCGTGGCCTGTTTTCGTATGTCCAAAAGACAGGCCCGCGGCGGAGCGTTTCAGCAAACGCACAATCGGCTCCATTTCCGCAAGCCTGAAGAACTCTTCGCCAAGGAAATTCTCACGGAACTGGATCACGACTGCGCGGTGCCATTGCTCGCGCGGCAGCTTCACCGGACCCGAACGCCAGCTATGGGGCAGGTTCGGACCAAGCAGCACCAAATCGCCAGGACCGTAGTCCGCAATTCCGTCACCAACCAGCCTCTGCCCGTGGCTGTTGACGATCAGCGTAAGCTCAAATTCCGGATGGTAATGCCAGTAGAAAGGAAATTCCAAGTCAATACGGTCAAAGGCCAGCAATGAGGCGGATCCTGAACTGACCTTTTCGAAATGAGCCCTCATGTGCGTATTTTAACGCTGCTTTAGCGTATGTCAGTGGGAATCTTGTTCAGAGTATGCCAATGAAGTACATAATCCGGTCAATCCCTGAGAGGATTTCTCTCGTGGAGCGGCGATATTCTCCTCACGCAGGGTTACTGTCATCCGCGGACAATGAGATTTGATAACTGCGGATGAGCGGACTTCCAGATGACACAAAACTCGCTTCGGGATGAGAAGGCACAAAATCCAATCGATTCTTATCGCGGTTACAACACCACCTATGAAAACACCCGTGCCGAGATGAAGCAGGTCTCTGGCTAAGTTACGCCGCCTTTTTAATTCCTGAATGCATGCTCGCAGAAATCGCGCCTACGCCTGTGCTCCTTAACCGCGAACAAATGGTGTCTTTGGATAACCCCGCATTGCAGACTCGCTGTGGATCGTCCAGGAATGTGAATCGGCAAAGTCCTTCTATCTTGCCCCGACAGATGACGGTCCTCCGGCGAACCCGCGACTGATCCTCTGCCTGCAGCAATGGAATACAAAATGGGGTCAACCATGGCGGAGACAGGAATGTATTGCAGGGGTAACTTTGTCCGGGGATGCGGAAAATGTTTGCATCCTCGTCTGCGTGTAGAGAGTTGCCGGTGACGATTGCACCACTTCGTTTCTTTTAAGGATGAATCGCAATGAGTAAAACGGATCGTCGTGAGTTTCTCAAGGTAATGACCTTTTGCGGATTGACTTTACCGCTGCTCCCAGCCAGAAAAGCACGCGGTGCTTGGCGTTCCGCCGGCGCGGGGACTCGGCAAACCATCGATCTGGGCACTTCGCATTGGTGCTTCACTCAATCCGATCCCTATCCTGGCGCAAAAGATGTTGCTTTTGAGGACGCATCCTGGGAGAAAGTTGGCGTACCGCACTGCTTCAACGATCTCGATACCTATCAGAATATTTCGCAAAACAAGGCGTTCCGAGGAGCGGTCTGGTACAGAAAGCACTTTACTCTGGATGTCCGGAACAAGGGCAAGAAGGTTTTCCTGGAATTCCAGGGAGTAAGTGTTGCGGCTGCTGTTTACATCAACGGGCGCTTCAAGCCGGGAAATACCGCCGTGCCGCAGCCGCAGGACGTGACTCACGTCGGATGCTTCATTCCCTTCGCTCTGGATATCACGGATGACATTCAATACGGCGAAGAGAATGTTCTGGCTGTGCGCGTATCCAATGCGGAAAACAGTTTTTATACCTGGCCGGGCTTTGGAGCATTCCTCGGCCTGGGCATGGGGTTCGGCGGCATTGTCAGCCCTGTTTATCTGCATATCACCGATCCCGTGCATATCCCGCTGAATGTATACTCGCCGATGCAAAAATGGGGAACATATACAGCAACTGTTTCCGCGACGGATGATCGGGCAGAAATACGCACACAGGCAAACGTAGAGAACGAGACAGATTTACTCCAGCATGTAACTCTTGTAACAAGAATTATCGATGCAGAGGGCAGAACCGCGCTCGCAATGCAGTCATCGCAAACTGCTACGCCCAGATCAACATTGTTGTTTGAAGAATCCGGACGAGTTCCCCATCCTCACCTCTGGTATCCGAATAACAGTGACTACGGAACGCCTTATCTTTATCGCGCCATAAGTACAGTGGAAGTCGATGGCAGAGAAGTCGACGCAGTCGAGAGTTCGTTGGGTATTCGATCCCTTACCTGGGATGATGATTATGGCTATGTGAATGGCCGGAAGCACTTGCTGAACGGATTTGGCCAGCGGAATACGTATCCGGCCCTCGGATCGGCTGTTCCGGCGGAATTGCAGTGGAACGATGTCAGGTTGATTGCGGATTGTGGAGGCAATACTCTGCGTGTCGGGCATTTTCCGGCAACAGCGGAAACCGTAGCGGCCTGCGATGCCTATGGCGTTTTGGTGATTCAGGATAGCGGGGACGATGAGTGGGCGCTTCATGGCGAACCCGCGCTTACCTATAAGAAAGAATATGATCGGGATACGATCATCAGTTTCCGCAATAGTCCCTCTATAGCCGTGTGGGAGTCCAACAACGGAATTGCTTCCATAAAAAAATTTAAGGACTTCTACTCACCCCGCAGCACCCAGGAACTTGCAAACCGGTGGGATCCGCTGGGCGGCCGCATCGTGGAAAGCCGCGACACATCCGACTACTGGCCCGAAGATAAGAAGATCATGATCGGCTACACGGCGCACTTCAAAAAGATAGCCGGATATCCGTCTATTAACCTTGAATGCTATTACCGCGGAAATGCCCGCTTCGATTACGGCCACGAAAAGGAATCTGCCGATTTCTTCACTCGGCAGTACGTGTCAAACATCCGGGACCGCGCGTGTGGCTGGATATTCTGGATGCTTGCGGAGACGATGGAGTCCCCGTTTTTGCCCTATCTCAATGGCATGAGAAATCAGAAGTCGCTGGGCTCGTGCGCCATGGACGGCAATCGGTTTCCTAAACTGCCATACCGGATTTTCCAGAACGCACTCTGGGTGCCTTTCTCCAGAAAACCAGGAGTAGCGCTACAAAGCAGTTGGAATCTGTCCGGCGTCCAGAATGTGGATGCATGGAGTAATTGCCCACAGGTGGAGCTGTTCGTAAACGGTGTCAGCAAAGGTATTCGCATTCCGGACGCCGAAATGCGCTGTACCTGGCAGGCACTTCCGTGGGAAAGCGGCACACTGAAAGCGGTAGGGCTGAATCATGCAGGCAACCAAGTTTGTTCCGATGAACGGCGCACTTCAGGACCAGCACATAGCATCCAGTTAAGTATCGAGCCGCAGTTGAGCAAGCCGGATGGCCGCCCGTTTCGTAATCGCGCGAACGGATCGGATGTAATGCTTGTTACCGCACAAGTAGTTGATCGCAACGGCGTTTTGTGCGTCGATGCTAACCCGAATATCCATTTCTCTGTGTCTGGCCCGGGTGACTATCGCGGTTCTTATAATTTTTACGTAGTTCCTGATAAACCACCCTCCTATCATGCGCCGGGAGATCATGAACTCCAAGCCGAAGGAGGCCTGATGAAAGTTGCGGTTCGATCTACCTTTAAGCCTGGCACAGTTCACGTAACCGCCGCCTGCGATGGCCTGCAATCAGGCCATGCTTCCTTTCGAATCTTTCGATCATAATCACCCTGGCTGCGAACACGCATTGCGTCTCCTCGGCCTCGAAGCGGCCCCATAAGTGGCCTTTCCAGCCCGCCGTCTGCGGAGTCTGCAGCGTAAGCGGAAATGGTGCCGCATAAAGAGCTCTTGCGGGCTAGACTGCGCTGACTGTGTCATCAGCAAATTCAATACATAAAGCCGTCAATTCCAGCGAGGACAATGGCTTTGCTGGCAGCCTACGATGCATTCGGCTGGGAATAGTACGACGTTCTGGCGACATTTATTTATCGGAGAGCATTGATGCTCACTCGAATTCCTCATCCGGATCTGCGCCGGGCAATTATACGCAGCATTTGGATTGTCATTGTAGCTTGCCTAACGCAGTTTACCCTTCATGCTCAATCTGATTCCGGACGAGTCGCGGGAACTGTCACAGAGCTCACAGGGGCCGCCGTACCCAGAGCAACTGTAACTATTACAAACATGGAGAATGGCATTCAGCTCACTGCCACATCAGGCGCCACTGGAGAGTTCACTATTCCTTCCATCCCTCGTGGAAATTACTCAGCCGAGGTAAGCGCGAAGGGTTATGACACGGAAACTCAGGTCTTTACTATCACCGTCACACAGGTTCAAACGTTGCTATTCAAATTGCGGCCGGGAACGGTCGTAACCTCTGTCACGGTAACCGACGCGGCTCCGCTCGTCGACACCTCGACAAGTACCATCGGAGAGACCATCAGAGGCGAGCAAATCACTGAGCTTCCACTCAACGGGCGCAATTTTACTAATCTGGCGCTGCTCACTCCGGGGGTAACCCGTGGCGCATATGGGGACAACGCAAGCGGTGTTGGCGGTAATACGGAAACAATCCGGAACAATGAGAGCGGCGGCGCTGCGCTCTCGGTCAACGGGCTGCGACCACAGGCGAATAACTATATTCTTGACGGCATCGATAACAATGAAGGGCTGGTCAACACAATTCTGTTCTTTCCTCCCGTGGATGCCACCGAGGAGTTCAAAGTAAGCACCAGCGTAGCCCCGGCCGAGTTCGGTCGCGCCGGAGGTGCCATCGTTGTCAGTTCAATCAAATCAGGAACGAATTCCATCCACGGTTCGGCGTTCGAGTTCTATCGCAGCGGGAAATTTGATTCCAACCCGAACTATCAATTTATAGGAGCTCCGCCTACGGCGCCAACCCCATATAACCGTAACCAGTTTGGCGGCTCTGCGGGCCTGCCAATTATCAAGAACAAGCTCTTCATATTCGGCGACTATTCCGGATGGCGGGAAGTGACGCCGATCAATGCATACTATATGACAGTTCCCACCGCTAAGATGCGGTCTGGCGATTTCTCAGAGCTTTTCAATCCTTCATTTACCAATGGCGCATATGCGACGGTATATCCTCTTTGCGACCCGAGGGCTGGAACTACGAGCGCGGGCCAGATATTTGACCCGATTACATGTCAACCGTTCACTAACAACCTGATCTCGAGTTCCAGGGGGAATCCGGCGGCTTTCAAATACCTGAATGCATTCCCGCTGCCCAATAATACCTCGCGAGCGTTTGAAAATTTTCTGGTTAATAATCAGTCGCAATCTGTTAAATACAATACTTTTGATGCAAGAGTGGACTGGAATCCATCTGCGAAAGATCGGCTGTTCTTCCGCGCCAGCTATGACAATTCCGTAACATTCAAAACAAATAGCTTTGTTAACGTGCCCGGACTCGGCGGCGGCGACCTTACGCACGCCCGTGGATATGACCTCGGTGCTACGCACACCTTTACTCCGAATCTAGTGAATGAGGCGCACATTGGCTACAACCGTATCAACTATGCTTATACGCCTGTCCTTTATGGGGTGAACGTCTGTCAGCAGCTAGGCATCGTAAATTGCAATCGCAATATATTGACCAGCGGCGGCGCCCTCATTGGAGGCGGCGGGTACGAGATAAGCTATACAGGGGACTACGGAACCTACACCGTTCCGCAAAATACATATGAAATCGCCGACACGCTTAACTGGGAGCACGGCGCGCATTCATTAAAATTTGGCGCGACGCTTATCCGCCGCCAGGTATCTTACTTCAGCGCTGAGGCAGCCAAGGGATTTTTCAATATTGCCTATGATGGTGTTGACTTCACCGGATTTGAGGATACAGAACTGCTCGCAGGAGGAGTGGATCAGTACCTTATCGGAACCCAAAATGGTTTTTATGGCCAATGGAGTCAGGAAGACGGCTTTTTTGGCCAGGACGACTGGCGAGTGAACAATCGCCTGACGCTTAACCTTGGGCTTCGCTACGACTTTCTCCCGTGGCCTTATGAGATGCACAACCGTGCGTCTTCCTTCGATGTAAACAATGGAACCGTCCTACTGGCTGGTCTGAACGGAGTCCCGCGCAGCATCATGTACACGGATTACAACAACTTCAGCCCGCGTGCCGGCTTTGCCTATATTTTGCACAATGACGGCAAAGCAGTATTGCGCGGCGGATATGGGCTCTACTACTTTGTGGACGCAGGCGGTATAGCGAATCAGCTCGACTACCAGCCACCATTCGCCGGTGCTGCGGATTACCGGGCGCAGGACGGGTACTGTATTACCTTTACAGGCCAGACGGCTGCGCCTGGTGCACCTTACACTTGCGGGGTAAATACAGGCTCTTCCGCCGTGACGAATCCTCTTCCATTGCCGGGTGCCGGGTTGGCCGATTTCAATCCTCAGAATCCGCCTGCCGGGTTGACCATGAACTCCGCGTATCAGCACAATCAGAATAGCCAGGTCCAGGAATACAACCTTCAGCTGGAACAGCAACTAAGCCCGCATGATGTTGTCGATATAGCCTATGTCGGCACCAGGGCCAGCCACTTATCAACCTATTACCCATATAACAATTATCAATTTGGCACTGGCCTTCAGAATTACCCTCAATTCGGAGCTATCACGTATAACGTTTACAACGGCATATCTAACTACAGTGGTTTGCAGATTCATGCGGAACATAGATCTGGAAACTTTCTGGCGACTGGATCCTATGCCTGGTCGCATACACTCGATGACTCGACCGGCACGTTCACGGGGTCAACAGCGCCTCTCTACTATGATCCAATGTCGAATTACGGAAATTCCAACCAGGATCAGCGACACATTTTCAGCACATCGCTTGTGTATCGGCTTCCTTTTGGCCGGGGCCAGCGTTACGGGAGCGATATCTCGCGCTGGATGGATGCGGCTGTCGGGGGTTGGCAGACCAATATCATAGCGCTGGTAGCCAGCGGGCAACCCGTTGATCTCTCCACCTCAACATACAATCCTGCTAATCGGCCGGATCTCGTCGGTTCAATTACGTATCCTAAGAGCATTCAAGGCTATTGGTTCAATCCGTGCGCTTTTGCCGGCTATAGCAGTTCCGCCTGTAACGTGACGCAAACAATTCCGTACTTGCGCGCTACTAACGGAACACTTGTATGGGACAGGCTCGGCACTCTGGGACGCAATCAGCTCTACGGGCCTGGAAGCCGCACGGTAGCATTCAGCCTTCAAAAAAACATTCATCTCACCGAGCGCTTCAATCTTGAGCTGCACGGCGATGCGTTCAACGCCTTCAACACTCCTCAGTTCACAAACCCCGGCAGTAACGTCAACGATCCCTCTACATTTGGGAAAATTACGAGTGTGGAACAGTACTCCAACCGGCAGATTCAGCTGGCAGCACGCCTGACGTTTTGAGGCTGTCTTAAATAAGGGCGCCGTGTTTACAGAGAGCACGGCGTCCTGTTTCTTTTGCAGAAAGAGCGGCTATAAGGAAAAGAGAAATGGCTCCCCGTGCAAAAGCTCTGCGAATCTGGTATCCGGAGCCTGAATTGTGAGTGCGGCTTTGAATTGGGCAGGATCCGCTCCATTGTCCTTAAACATGTCGTAGTGGCAACCGATAGCCAGTTTTGGCTTGATCACCGATACCAAATCGGCTGCTTCCCAATGCGAGAGATTGTTAAACCCGCCGTTAATGCACGTAATCACCAGATCGGGCGTATGCTTTGCGACCGAATATAGAAGCTCATGGTGGTCGGTATCGCCCGTTATGTAGACTTTTGGGCCGCGTCCAAATTGCAGAACGAAGCCCAGGTGATTGAGATCGCTGGCATCGGTGGGAAGCGCGAATGTGCCTGTGAGCTTGAGATCGCGATGCTCTATTGTGCCGTCTGGCCACGCCGCCGTGATTCTTCCGGCTTCGACTCCATGCTCTCTGAACACGCTGCAGCTGGGCTGGGGCCCGGCGAATAGCATGGTGTCTTTATGCCGCAGATGTTCAATCGTCTCCGGATCCGTATGGTCCTGGTGGTTGTGGGTGCATGCGAAGACATCGACTTCAACCTCCCCGGGCTCCAGTAGAATGGGAACCTGTCGCCGCAGATCGACGTCCTCGCGCAGTGTTGCGCAACTGTCGCTCAGGTAGAGATCGATGGAAGCAAGTGTTCCTTCCGGCGACTTGAAGATGAAACTGTTCTGGCCAAACCAGAAGAGGGCGACACTATTCCCGGGGACAGGATAGTCGCGGATGGTCCGGGCAATCTCTATGCTCATTCCGATTGACTTCTTCTGTGCATAAGTGCTCGGCTAATTTTTTCAGAGTCATAAATGCAGCCGCCCCAGACTCCTCCGCTCGCATGAACCAGTGCAGCCCAGAGCCGTGTATCCTCCGGCAGGCGAGGATCCGGAACCAGATCACTTCGCAGAGAACGAACAGCCAAACGGCGAGATCCTTCTTCCGCGCCAAACCTTTCTTCCCCTTCGCCAACAAAGTTTACCGAGGCTTCGAGACTGACCTGATCAATCACAATGTCAAGAGTATCCCCATCGAGTATCTTCCCGACAGCGCCTCCCTCGAGCGCTTCCGGTGAAACATGTCCGATGCATGCACCTGTTGAAACACCGCTGAAGCGGGCATCGGTAATCACAGCTACATGTTTCCCAAAAGGGAGATGCTTCAGCGCAGATGTAATCTGATAAATCTCCTGCATGCCTGAGCCGGCCGGCCCGCCACAAATAAGTACAAGGATGTCTCCCGCCTGCACCTCGCCCCGCTTGATTGCCTGGATGGCCGCAGCTTCTGAGATGAAGACTTTTGCCGGACCTGATTTTCGATAGATACCGGACTTATCCACTAAGTCAGGATCGATGGCCGTGCTCTTAATTACAGAGCCCTCCTCCGCGATGTTTCCAACCGGAAAGCAGACTGTAGACTTCAGGCCGCGTGTCCTGGCGCGATCGGGATCCATGATGACGTCGTCCGGATCAACGCCGTCCAATTCTTTGAGCCTTTTTCGAAGCCCGTAACGGCGCTCGCTTTGTTCCCACCAGGTCAGGTTCTCATCAAGCGTTGCTCCCGAAACTGTCCTCACGCTCGTGTCGATCAGACCGGCACGCCGCAGGTGCAGCATCACTTCAGGAACGCCGCCTGCCATAAATACCTGGATCGTCGCGTAATTTCCGGGCCCATTCGGCAAAGCGTCAACAAGACGGGGCGTCATGCGATTCACTCGGACCCAATCCGTCGCTGTTGGCCGCTGGAGGCCTGCGTGATAGGCAATTGCCGGAACGTGCAGGAGCAAATTCGTAGAGCCGCCGAAAGCGGCATGCAAGACCATCGCGTTTTGCAGTGATTGTTGCGTCAGATAATCGTGAGTACCCCAGCCGATTTCAAGCAGCCTCAGAGCCGCTTTGGCTGAACGCTTTGCTGCGTCCAGCCAGATCGCATGTCCCGATGGCGCCAGCGCGGTATGTGGAAGAGAAAGCCCGAGCGCCTCGCCGACGACCTGGGAGGTCGCCGCGGTTCCCAGAAACTGACAGCCGCCTCCGGGCGTGGCACAGGTGCGGCAACCGGCCTCGGCGGCGTACTCGACCGTAATTCTGCCGTGTGCAAAGCGCGCACCTATGGTTTGTACGGTGCCGGCATCTTCACCTTTTTCCGGCAGCAACGTAACTCCGCCGGGTACCAGAACCGTTGGAATCGCCTGCGCCGAAGCCAGAGCCATCATCATCGCGGGCAGCCCCTTGTCGCATGTTGCGATTCCGATTACCGCTTTTCTCATGGGCAATGAGCGCATCAGACGGCGTAACACCATGGCGGCATCATTCCGAAATGGCAGAGAATCCATCATCCCAGCCGTTCCCTGGGTGCGGCCGTCACAGGGATCTGTGCAGTATGCTGCAAACGGAATCGCCCCGGATGACTTCAATTCACGCGCGGCTTCCGCCACCAAGAGCCCTACCTCCCAGTGGCCAGTATGGAAGCCAAGGGCAACAGGTGTGCCATTTTCCGAGCGAACTCCGCCATGGGTACTCAGCAACAGCACTTCCGGACCGAGCAACTCCTGTGGAGACCATCCCATGCCCACGTTTTGGCTCAGGCCGAAAAGGCTTCCGGAGGGCCACTCCATCAACATTTCGGGAGTCAGTGGCAGTTGCCCAGGCGGGCCCTGTGCGTGGGTGGTCACATTCAAGAGGTCGGCCGCTGCCGTTTCGAGCACCGACTGAAGCGGAATTTCAGTCATGCGCATAACTCTCATGCATTGTTTTAGCCTTGATATTTCTCGTGAGGCCAGCGTGCCTGGGTAAATGCGGCGCCATCTACCCAGATTGTCTGGCCTGTAATGAAGGAGGCCTCTTTCGCCGCCAAAAACACCACCAATTCAGCCACATCCTGTGGCGTTCCAATCCGCCTCAAGGGTGTGATCTCTGCCCATGCGTTGCTGTAGCCGGGAGCTTCCTGTTTTGTACGTTCGATTTCTATGGCGCCAGGCGCGACGCAGTTTACGCGTATTCCGTAGGGCCCAAGCTCGACAGCCGCCGCTTTTGTAAACATCTCCACTCCGCCTTTACTGGCCGTGTAGGAAGCGAGGTTAAGAAAAGGAACCTTGTTGCTGCCCGATCCGATATTTATGATGACCCCGCCTGAACGTTCTTTCATGAGTCTTGCGGCTGCCTGTGTACATAGGAAGCACCCCTTGAGGTTCGTATCGAGTACTCTGTCCCATGCTTCCTCTTCGAGTTCCAGAAGCGGACCCCAAGTCTGTATTCCAGCGTTATTCACAAGAATATCCAGATGTTGGAATTGCTCAATGACGTCCGCGAACATCTTCCGCACGTCGGATGCAACGCCAACATTGCCTTGAACGGCAAATGCATCCGCTCCAATGGTGCGAAGTTCTGAAACGGTCTCCTCGGCGCCTTGTGCATCGGAGAAATAATTTACGGCTACCCGGTAGCCGGCCCTACCCAGACCGAGCGCAATTCCTCTTCCCACACCTTTGCTTGCCCCGGTAACGAGCGCAGTTGTTTCTTTCATTAACATTGAGCGAATCCATTCCCGGAGCTGCCGGACTAAATCACTGAATCAAGGATAATCAATCCTGGTTATCGCATAACGCGTAGGAGATCGGGTTGCAGCAGCGGCGTTTATCTCGCTGTTTCCTGCTCGCCCATAGCATAAGTGCTTCGCGGAGACGCCTTAAGCCCCCAATCCCTCTGGCCGTCCAGTCTCGAGTGCGCAAAAGGAAGGTTATCCTCCCGTCAAGAATCTTAAGAATGCTTATGATGGTTGTCTTCCGCAGCATTGACTGCAAAATATATTCGATTTGCCCGCTCTTTTCGAACGTCGCGCCGCAGACCGCGGTGTTGCCACGGCAAACATCGCAGCGCTCATCAAATTCGTTGCCATTCAGGCTTTCCTCGTGAAAAAATTCGGAGTCCCGGATTTTAAGGCTTCACCCTCTGCGCGCAGATGGGAGACGCACACAAAGTTTTCCGGTTCATGGTCCCTGGATGCTCGATCTTAAGATCTCAACTGGCTGGATGTTTCACGGCCTTCGCGCAATTCTTCTGGAGAACCGCCTGTTGCATCTGGTCATTCTTCCGGAGGCAGGTGGCAAACTCTGGCAGATCAGGTACAAACCCCACGACACTGATTTGCTATGGAATCATCCGCGCATTCTGCCGTCCAGGCACGCAATAAACACGCGATATGACGACGTGTGGAGCGGCGGGATGGATGAACTCTTTCCCACCGACGAGGCCGGTACGATTGAAGGCGAACTCTACCCCGATCACGGGGAGCTGTGGACTGGCGCGTGGGATGCCGAGACATTTCAGGATGCTGAACAGGCGGGAATTCAACTGCGCTTCCTGACACCTATCAGTTGCTTCGCGGTTGAAAAGACAATTCGGCTTCGCCCCGAGAGCGCGCAGGTAGAAATTAGTTATCGACTGACCAATCATGGTCAGGAACGCTTTCCATTTCTCTTCAAGCTTCATCCGGCGTTTGCAGTGTCTCCCGCGCACCGCATCGATTTTCCTCCGATGCGTGTGATTCGTGAGCCGGGATTTCCCGGCACTCTTAGTGCTGCGCCGCTTGACTTTCCGTGGCCACATGCCCAAACAGGGCAGGCGACGACCGACCTGCGACGCATTCCCGATACCTCTTCGCGCGCGGTGCACTTCTTTTATGGAACAGAACTTGCCGCGGGCTGGAGCGCTGTTACGAATGCTGCGACAGGGTTGTCCAGTTGTCTGCGCTTTGATACAGCGATCTTTCCCTCATGCTGGCTCTTCGCCAGCTTCGGTGGATGGCGAAATCTGAACGTGGCTGTTCTTGAACCAAGCACTGGCTATCCATATCATCTGCCGTCGGCAATCGAGGCAGGACGTGCACGCTGGCTCAAGGCGGGTGAATCACTCAACACCAGCGTTATGCTGGCGTTTCAGGAAGGCCTGACGTCCGTGGGAGGAATTAGTCCTGAGGGAACGATTCTCCCGGGTGAAGACTGGTCCTGAACATCTCACGCGATTCACGCAGCCTTCGGCCCGGGCTCGATGGAAAGCAGAATAGCCGCAACGATTGCTACTCCCGCTCCAGCTGCCTGCGTCCAGGTCAGGCGCTCGTGAAGGAACAGTACCGCGAGGACAATTGTGAGCAGAGGATAGAGAGAGATCAGGGAGATGACAATTGAGGCTTTGCCTCCCGACTCGAGTGCACGGAAGCTGGTCAGCGCGCCGAGGCCGTTCAACACTCCTCCGGTGATGGCGAAAATCACGATCATCCACTTAAGGTGCCACTGAACGTGCGTAAAAGCGAAGACCACCAGTGAAATGGCTACCATGGCCCACGCAAACCAAAGGAAAGACCGTTCGCTTGATATGCGATTGGTGGAGAGCTTCTGAGTGACACCCGTGGCTCCCCATAACAGAAGCGCTAACACTGAATAGCCAAGCCAAACCGGCATTTTGACCTCCACCCTGTTACGAACTCAACAGATAAATCGCCACAAACGCCAGCGCTAGGCCGGCCCACTGCGTTTTCCCGACACGCTCGCGCAAAAAGGTTACCGCCAGCAGTACTGTCACGACAGGGAATAGCGCGGTCACCGGCGTTACGATAGACGCCTTTCCTCCGGCAACAAAGGCCTGGAAGAAGGCAATATTCCCTGTACCACCGAGCACGCCGGTCAGAAAGGCCCAAAAGAGACCCCAGCGAAAGGCCGGCGTTCCGCGCGGATCGCTGCGCAGCCGCGGCGATCGCCATACCAGAATGACGAGCGGCAGCAGTCCGACCGTGTAGAGCAACTGATTCGTATATGCGTCGACGCCCTCGGAAGCCAGCTTGGATACGAGTCCCCAGACGCCCCAAAGCGCGATCGTTACGAGCGACCATAGCAGCCACGCTGAATTGTTTGGTTGACTTCTGGAGTTTTGATCGCTCATAAGGTTCCGATTCTACCAAGCGTTACCGGGAATTCTGCCGGACTCGACAACAACAAAGCTCAATCGACTCCATTTTGCCGAGAACTTAGCTCTTTGCTGCTGCGCGTGGCCCTTGCTTGTGAGCTAAAGATCGACGCCTTATGATTAGTCCAGTTTGCAAGAGGCGTCTGCATTGAAGATTACTGCCATTGAAGCATTTCACCTTCGCGTAGAAGATCCCAATATCAAGCTGTTCGACGGTTCTTATGATGACTGTGTGGTTGTGGTGCATACGGATGAGGGTCTCGTTGGGATCGGCGAAACCGAATCGATGGCTCCTGCCATTCAGGCAATTATTCGCGGCCCCTCCGCGCACAATCATGCCCGGTCGCTCTCTGACATTCTGGTTGGAAGTGATCCCGCAGATCCGGAGTTGTGGCAACAGATGTACGACGCCACCGACTACGTAGGAAGACGCGGCTTGATGATGCACGCCATCGGCGCTGTCGACCTGGCGTTGTGGGACCTTCGCGGCAAGATCGAAGGCAAACCGATCCACCAGCTATTAGGCGGCGCTCGTCGTGAGCGACTGCCCGCCTACGGCACAATCTATCCGATGGAGCGCACGGCGGACGGAGTCCGCCAACAGATCGCCGCTGGAAAAGAGAAAAACCTGCGCGCCTTTAAGTTCGCTGCCGACCCCTGGTGGATGGAGGATCTCGCGCTCACCTCCCGTTTGCTGCAGGCTGCCCGGCAGGAAGCAGGGGCGGGAGCCCGTCTCATTGTGGATGCCGCGCTTTCTTACCGCACGGCCGAGGAGGGTCTCCGGCTTTTGCCGGTTCTGCGGGACGCGGACATCTGGTTTCTCGAAGCGCCGCTACCTCTGGACGATGTGGAAGGACACGCAGTGATGAGCAGACATGGTATCCCGCTAGGCGTGGGGGACCTGGGGTTGACTCATGTACGCGAGTTTATTGAGATGATGGACCACGGCGGGGCGACCATTTGCCAGCCCGACATCACACAAGTTGGCGGCTTCAGCGGAATCCTGCAGGTCGCGGAGGCAGCATACGCCAGAGGCAAACGCCTTATAACGCATGGCTACAAGACCAATATTGAAATCGCCGCGAATTTGCACTTTCTTGCGGCGCAGCCGAGAGAAGAGGTACTCGAGTACTCCTTGAGCCACTCACCGCTGCGTTGGGAAACTACCTGCGAACACTTTCCGGTTGAGGAGGATGGCTGCGTGCGCGTCCCGCAAGCTCCTGGCTTGGGAGTGAGCCTGAATTGGGACACAGTTGAGCGGTATCGCTGGCCACAATAAATGAGTCTTTCCGTTTTCCGACAAGAGTTATATTCGACATCGGGTGCCAGGCGCCGCCGACAGAGATTCCGGGAGAAATCAGGACACCCGCAAAATCATCTTGAGCGTCGCACCCGGAGACTGCGTAAGTTTATCGAAGGCGCGCTGTCCTTCTTCGAGAGGCAATTCTGCGCTCCACGGAGTCAGGTCGATTTCCGCAGCCTTCAGCAGCGCAAGGGAGCGCTCGAAGTCCAAGGGAGTGTACGCAAAGGACATGACGACGCGATGTTCCTTGCGTATGCTGCTGACAAAATCAATTTCGCTTTTTTCTTCCGCCATCCCCAAAAGCACTACTTGTCCGCCGGGGCGGCAAAGGTCAAATGCGGCTTGACGAGCGGGCGAGGAGCCGTTGGCATCGAGCACAAGATCGAGGCCCGCTCCGGCAAAACGTCGTGCCTCATCGCGGCCCTCGGCGGTGGATACATTAACGGCTAATGTTGCGCCCATGTCGCGCATTGCAGCCAGGCGCTCGTCATTAACGTCTTGCACCAGCACCTCACGCACGCCGATTCGATGTGCCGTGAGCAGCGCAAGTGCGCCCATTGTTCCTGCACCCACGATCCCCATTCGAAAAAATGGTTGCGGAGTCGCGAGCCGCAGGAGATGCACGACATTCGCCAGCGGTTCGACGAGCACTGCCCGGACGGTGGGCATTTCCTCAGGAATCTCATAGATCTGTTCGGTCGGTACGGACACGAACTCGGCAAAGCATCCTGCAGTCTGGTCCATCCCAAGGAGCCGCCATGTAGAACAAAGGTTCAATGCGCCGCCCAGGCAGGCGCTGCATCGACGGCAGCTTACAAGAGGATTCGCCACTACTCTGCGCCCATCCGCAAGGCGCCCGACAAGCTCATGCCCCAGCACCAGAGGGGGAAGACGGCGCCGGCTGTGTCCCAAAAAACCGGACATGTCGGAACCGCAGATGCCAGCGGCCTCTACTGTAACGACGGCCTCACCTGCCAGCGGCTTTGGCCGTTCACGTTCCTGCATCTCCACCACTCTTACTGCGGTGTAGACAAGTGCGCGCATTCGATCGCGTTGGCTGGAGCTGATCATATTGAGGTGGTGCCGGCATAAGGCAACGGCACGGCGATAGAATACTCCCCTGCGTGGATGCTTTCCATAGAGTCCAACACCGGGGATCGACGGCAAACTTATGGCGAGTGTAAATACATGTACATGGAATTTCCAGGTTCGACCTTCAGGGATGAGCTCGTATGGTCAATCCCCCATCAAGTACTAGATGCGCGCCCGTCATAAAGGATGAATCGGAATCCGCCAAGAACAAAGCTGCACCTGCGATATCTTCCGGCAGGCCGCGACGGCCGAGTGGATGCAGCGTTCTGGTTTCTTCCGCGAGCCGATCAGGATCCTCCGCGCTTTTCAGATAATCCTCCCAGAGCTGCGTGTCGATATAACCCGGGCAGATAGCATTTACGCGAATCTGACGGCTCGCCAGCTCAAGCGCCAGATTGCGCGTTAGAGCCAATAAACCGGCCTTCGAACAAGCGTAGGAAATCGAATTTGGGAATGCGCGGAAAGCATGGATCGAGCTGATGTTAACGATGGCTCCGCCTGATGCTGGGAAATGCGGCAGCAATGCTTGCGTCAGCAACAAGGGTGCACGCAGATTCACAGCCATCACCTGCTCCCAGCCGTCGACGGTCACGTCGTCAACGGACTGCTCCAATTCGATACCCGCATTGTTCACCAGCACATCGACGCGCCCGGAGAGCGTTCCCATCTCTTCGGCAATCCGGCGAATTGCAGTTTCATCGCTGAGGTCGGCTTGGATCAGGTTTACCTGAGGACACCCCGGCCGCATCATCGAATTCGCGGCCTCTCGGCCCTCCCGAGCATTTCGATCGACAAGATACACGGAAGCGCCGGCGGAATGAAACTTTTCGGCAATCGCCCGGCCAATCCCACGCGCACCACCGGTGACCACTACATTTTTCCCGCCGAACTTCCTGCCAGACGATTCAGGCTCCGCTGCCATCTGTGTTGCCTCCTATGTGCATCAGAGTATCGTCTGGCATCCGCGGTGGCTATCGCTCGCCAATAAAGATCGGCTCGGAGCTTTGCGGTAGCGACGGACTTTCCAGCAGGCTCATAAGCTCATGGCCGAAGAGAATGGAGTCCGTCGAGCTGCCGTCCTGACAATGCAAGTTGTATGCGAGATCCTCCTTTCGATGAATGACCCAGCGCGATATTTCAGTTCTTGGATTTTTCGATCTGACTCTTCTCTTGAGGCTTTATCGTGGAGCGAACGACCATAAACTTGTTCAGCAGATCGAACCAGAATGGTGCGCCCATCGATAGCGCAATAGCGGTCAAAAACCAGCCAGTCACGGATATGAGGAAAAGCTTGATGTGGTCTCCATGCTGAGGCGGCGTGAAGAAATGGCCTTCCCATAAAGGGTCCTTCCACCCAATCGGAAGAAGGGTCTTGCTTTCTGCGTCGCTCACCGCGTTAATCTTCTTTCTGAGTAAATCCAGATCAGCCGCCGTTTGATCGGCGCATGCCTTGGCCTTCGCCGAGTCCTTCGGATCAGCGGCGGCAGCAGCGCAGGCCTGGGTTGTTTTTACATTGTTATTCGGCACCGTTGGGTTGGCCTTGAGGTAGTCGCTAGCACTTCTTACCGTTGCCTCGCGGATGCCTGGATCAACCCATAGGACACGAGCTAAGGTGATTGAATTGGCATTCACAACTATTGCGACGAGCAGACCAAGACCGAGTAGGATCCATTGATTTTGCCGCTTGTACCAGCCGGCAGCGCGATCCATGGCGTCGTTGTACCAATCTTCGAAATTGTCCTGCAAATTGGCAACTTCATTATTGGAACTCAGGAGCAAGCTTTGCAGCGCCTGTTTAGCGCTGCTTGACGGTAAGGAATCCAGAGTATTCTGGATCGATGCCATGACGGGGTTGGAGTTCCCTGGAGGCTTAGCCTCGGCCGGCGCAGGGATGGGGTTGGCATTTCCCGAGCCAGCAGATGCATTGCCGGACGCCAATATGTCCACAAGAGCTAACCCAAATGTTCGGGAAGGAATATAAGACGGAAGCTGTCTTCCCGCGCTGCCGGTTGGCCTCGCGTATAGGGTCGTCACCGCAACATGCGGTGCCGGTACCAGGTCTATTGCTTCATCCCGGTATAGGGCGCGTACCAATCCATGTTCATAGATCTGTCTGACAAAAGCATTTCCACCGGGCCCAAAACCGTCGGAGAACAGACTCCGGATTCCTGCTTCGAGATTCTTTGCGCGAAGGTTAAAGAAACCGGCGATTACTTCTGCGGCTGCCGAGCATAGCAGACTTAGAAAGAGGTAGACAAAGACCATTCCGATCGCAACGTCCAAAACGGTAGAGCTAAACATGGAATACCTCCACTTGGTTGACCTTGATCCCAAGTCCCTGATCCAAAGTGCGACGAATGCTACCACAATTGAAGTGGAACTGCGATCTCATTTCCGAATGGTATTAGGACATTTCAGACAAACAGGCCATCGCCGAAACCGGATGAAAAAAGTTAAGAGGGCCTGCCACGCGAGAAGCATCCCGGGCTACAGCCGTTCCGCGATGTGGGCCGTCGTGCATAACCTTCATTCTGCTTTGGCTTTTACAAATACGAGCAGGCGTCCATCTTCCGAGAGTGACGGTTGTCCGCACTGCGCGCCGTCGCACTGGCTGACATCGACCGGTTCCTGATTGCCCACCTTGAGAAATACATCGCTCCACTCGACGATTCCCGAGAGAGCTTGTTTAGACTGGTGCTTCACATAGACGTGCTGGTCGCCGTACGTGCGCGACCATCCCTGCAAATTTTCCACCATCTGCAGGTCCTGGCTTGAAGCAGGATCGTAAGGGACAACTGTGACCACTCCCGTACTGACAGTGAGCAACGCTACGCGCGGACGGCCACCAGTTTCTCCCCGCAGGAGTATAAGGACCTTTCCCGGGTCCTCCGATCCGAAGCCTACCAGCTTGATGATGCCGTCAACGGAGTAGAGTCTTTTGCCTTCTCCGCCTCCGGACAGAACCTGCATCACGTCACTCCCGCGCAGCGCGAGAATGTCCTTTGTTCCCGCCAGGAAAACTGGAGAGCGGTAGCCAGC
This sequence comes from uncultured Acidobacteriaceae bacterium, assembly GCA_963743135.1. GTDB lineage: Bacteria > Acidobacteriota > Terriglobia > Terriglobales > Acidobacteriaceae > Silvibacterium. Next base: position 160,118 of record CAVUON010000003.1, on the reverse strand, counting down.
GCTGGAGGTCAAGGCCCGAGTGGTTTTGGAATCTATGTCTCCCAGCCATAGTTCCCCGCTCGTGACTTCATCTCCGGGGCCTTTGAGGGTGCTCGGACTATCGGAGATCCCAAAGAACTTCAGCAGCTTCTCAGTGAAGCTGGTTGATGCACGCTGCTTGGTGGATGCACCACCGGTTGTGTTTGTCTGGGCCTGGGCGTGGATGTCACTCACCGTGAACGTCAGTAGGAAGATGAGGGTGATCAATTTATTCATGGCTTTCCTTCCCGGGGGCAAGGGCGGGAATCGGTGTGGTTCGCACCGAAGAGCACGCAAAATATATCGTTGTAATCCACGATCTCGACTCTGGCGTCCTTTCTCGGTATTGTCACCAGCATTCGCTGGTCTCTGGAATCACGAACGAAGTAGGTGATCGCATCTTTGGAGTCCCATACCAACCAGTCGCGCTGCTCCGCCGCAGCCTTGTCGTCGCTGCTGAGTCCCGCCACTCGCGGAAGTTGCTGCGTGGAAATCAAAACACCATAGTTGACCGGCAGCAGCAGAAACTCCACCGCAACCAGGAAAACCAGGATCCCAACAAAGAACTGAGATGCGGAGGTTGTTGCGGTTCGATAGTGAACTATATAGAGCAGTACCAGGGCGGTAAGCAGAGTGCCCGCAACCAAGCCGCTGAAGTAGAGCGAGAGTTTTCCATCGCTGGCAAGCAGTACGGAGGTGATCCATTCATCGGGCAACTCTTTACGCAGAAGGACATTGCCAAAGGTGAAGCACTTTCGCAGGACGAACTGGATTAACGCCACTCCAAATACCACTCCCAACAAAGGAAGACGGAGCGGTGCCGCGCACCAGTCTGAGACCCAGCGTTTCAGGCGATCTTGGACGGAGATTGGCACCAGCCTGTACGGCACATAGCCGATAGCAGCCAGCACCAGAACGATAACCAAGATGTTGGGCACGGACGAGACCAGGTACACCATAAAGCGGCAGCCGGCGAACAGATACTTTTCGTCGAAGATATCGAGGTTTGTTGCCACCCCGTAGGTGCTGAGCTGGAAACGAAGGGTGAGGTAACCGAGCAGGTATAACAGGGAGGAACCGAGAGCGGCATACGCCGTCCATTTTCCTGCCAGGCTGCCCAACTGCTCCGTGAAATCGTTCCAAAGCTCGGCCATTTTATTTCCCGGTCATGACAAACGGCGCCCAAAAGAAGGGATGACTGTACTCTGGACGAGACTTCACCGCAACCAGGGCCTGCCGTGCCGCTTCAGCCGGGGGGTTGGCTTGACCCTCCTTGTAGAAGGTCTCCATCCACAACCTGGTGGATCCGGCATTCACCTCCCAAGATGAAAGCACCAGGTTGCCGGCCCCCGCATAAAGGAGCGATCGCACCATCCCCAGGACTTCATTCGCATGCGTGGCCTCAACCCGCCCCGTTTCGCAGGCACTCAAGACCACCAGGCTGTTTTTCTGCAGCGGCAATCCAAACATCTCGGCCGCGGTCAGGCGTCCGTTGTCTGGAGAATTCTCTTTGAACTGAAGATAAGATAGCAACGGGTCGCTGGCATTGAACTTTCCATGCACTGAAAAATGGACGACATTATAGCCGCTCACCCATGCCGTAACGTCAGCCTTGTTCACGGGGTACTGCGTCACGACTTTGCTTCGGCCGGGATACAGCTTTCCGATGGCGTCCACTTCTTCCCTGGCATCGTGGATATCCGGATCGGCGACTGCCAACAGCCGTCCGCTCTTCAGCGGTGATTTGTTCTCGAGCGTCGCAAGCACCGTGGCGCTGGGCGCATAAGAAATCGCCAAGCTCTCGCCCAGGTACTTTCCGGTATCTGGATTCTGCAGCGCCTGGAATGGTATCGAATTCAGCTCTTCTTGCGGCACGATGATGAGGTGGTTGCTCTTGATGAAAGAGAGCAACGGCTGGATGAGATAGAGAAACAATTGGCGGGAGGTCTGTTCGTCAAAGGTTGCCTCCGGATCGTCCCTGCGGGCCACGAGGCTGTCATGGAGCGCCGTCGTCTTTTTAATAAGCTGACTGTGCGGCAGAAATACTTTTCTTACCTGGACCTCGTTGCCGCTGATATGCCAGAGAACCATGTCAGTGTTCTGGACCACGTAGTAGAGAACGTCATAGTCCCCCTCAGCAGCCGAGCGCTGCACGTTCGCCAGCGTGACTGGCTCTGAAACCGTCAGTTCCTTCAGCTTGGGCGCCTCTTTCGCGATGCGCGTCTCGATCTGGTCGCACTGCTGCTGCAGGACGGCGATCTGACTCTCGAGCAGCACGATCTCTTTTGTATGCTGGTCACGATCTTGACTGCCGGTCAGGTTGAAGAGCTTCTCCTGGAGCGCAGCAATATTGGTCCTCGCCGTCTCCAGTTGCGAGAAGAGGGTCCGTTCCGGGGCTGTTCCCAAGGTCAGCGGCCGGCTGGCGAGCAAGTCAGCCATGGCCCGCGAACGCGAGCGCTCAAGGAGCGCAAAGGCCTCGGGATATCGTTTTTGGTCGAGCAGGATCAGTGCCGGATAGTAGTAGTAAGTAATCTTGTCTTCCATGAACGCGCCGCGCGCCGTTTCGTCGCGAAGATTCCGGCGGTCCTTCTCCAGCAAGTCAACCGCTTGCAGGTATTTCGCCAGGGCCTCGTCAGGATCGCCTTTCATCTCTGCGAGCAGGCCCTGGTTGTACAAGTCTGAAGGATCCAGATCCTGCACAATCAAGCCCCGTTGTTGCATTTGCGTCATCCAATCCCGGAGCGCCTTGGTTGCGTTTGTCGCAATTGCAAAGTTCCTGGCATCCATGCCACTCGTGGCGAATTGCTCAGTCACCAAAACATCTTCGGGCTTTTGCGGGCTGAACATCCTGGCGTCGGTGACGCTCTGATCGCCACTCTGCATCATCTGTATCAAAGCCTTGCGATCATCGACGGTTTTTACGAGACCCTGGAACAACTGCGAGAAGAACCCGTATCCGAGCTCCTGGGTTAGAGCGAGCGCCTTTTGATAATCAGTGCGAGCCATCTCCAACGACTGGTAACAGATGTCAAAGGTCCGTTCGTAGTCGCACTTCAAGGCGAGTTCGTAGTAGATGTCGCCGCGATCGGCATAGCCAAGGTATAGTTGCTGCTTGTCATCGATCTGGCCGCTCATGGCCAAAGCGCGGTCCAGGTATTCTCCAGCGGCCACCAGATTGCCGCGCTTGACTTCGATCTGGCCTGCAACGTCGAGGGCCTCGAAGTAGAAGACCTTGTTGCCGCAGTTCGCTCCCAAACGCACCGCTTCGCGGATGTGGTCTACCGCGGCACCTTGGTCGCCGAGGCGCAACTCGGCAAAGGCCACGCGCGCCAACGCTTTGGTTTGATAGTCCGTACGGTTGGCACGTTGGGCAAGCTCGATCGCAGTCTGGTAAATCGGCACAGACTGCTGCCATTGGTTTTCCAGCCGCTGAATGTCACCCAGCTTGATGGCACTCAGCGACGCGTCGGCAAAATCTTGCTGCTTCAGGAACAGGTCGTAGCTGGCTTTCAGCTCGGACTGAGCTGCTGCCAGCTCGCTAAGCGTACTTTTGGCGTCACCAGTGCGCCGGGCGTAGTCCATCCAGTGATCGATTTTGGCAATGCCGCTCTTTTGGAGCTGCTGCGGATCGTTGCCGGGCTGACCGAATGCCGGCCGAAACGCTGCTGTGAGAATGACCAGGCACCACAGCACTCGGAAAACACGCTGTATGTTTGGATTCTGAGTGTTCATCCCAGCCCCCCGGCTAACGGGCTGCTGTTCGCTGTCGCAACAGAATCTTCAACTCAGACAACGACGCGCCGGTCGATCTGAATAGATGGCCTCGGTGCCTCTGGACAGCCTGATGCGCTCTTCGTTCAGGCACCGTGATTAGCACAAGTTTACGCCCAATCTTACGATTCCTGATATCTGGTCCCGTTTTAGAGCCCGCCACATCGAAGTCAAAGTCGGTGGATAACAATGATGGAATTGATATCGACTCCAGTCAACGCATCACTGTGGAAGATCGCACGATCTTCAGCGAAGACGACAGCATTTGCATCAAAACAACAAGCGTTGGGCCCTCCATGCAGGTACACGTCAGAAACTGCAATGGGTTCGGGCCTATAATATTCGCCATCTGGAAGGGCAAACATGTCTGCGAGCGGGCGAGAAAAAGAACCCGAGCTGCCTTTAGCTTTGTTGCCCGAGGGACAGCACAGCTTTGCGCCCAGCCTGTATCGGGAATTGCACAAGCTGGCCGCTCGCAAGATGCGTTTGGAGCGCGAAAACCATACCCTGCAGCCCACCGCGCTGATCAACGAGGCGTATATCCGGCTTGCCGAAGCATCAGGTTCGGTCTGGCAGGACCGCGCACACTTCCTCGCCGTGGCCGCGCACGTAATGCGTCATGTTCTGGTGGATCATGCCCGCGCACGCAGCGCCGGGAAGCGGGGAGGAGTCCAGAACCAAGTCACGCTTGATGAGAATGTTCTTCCAGCTCCCAGTCAGTCGGTCGATGTTCTTGCGCTGCACGAAGCTCTTGAACGCCTGACTGAGCTTGATCCCCGGCAAGGCCGGATCGTCGAGCTTCATTTCTTCGGAGGTCTCTCGTTCGAAGAGATTGCCGAAGTGATTCAGGTGTCAGAACGGACTGTGAAGCGCGACTGGGCTCTGGCGCGAATATGGCTATTCAAGGAAGTCTCGGGGTGAGCGCAGTCAGGGCGCGCAAGTCCGCTTCGGGCGCAGAGCCACCTTGCTGGGTGGGTCCGGACCTTGTTGAACGGCACAATATCTAGGCGACCATCTATTACTGGCAGTTATTACAGGACCTGATGTAAGTCTGGATTGGTGGTTGCGTCTTTGTTTTTGGCGGGTGGCCAGGGACTCCTTGAGCCATAACTGTAACCTCGGATGTGTAATTTCCATCCTGACCTTTAATAACATTGCACGTCGCCGACCCGGTGCCCGTGATAGTGTTTGTGCTCGTGCTGGTGCTCGAGTCAGTGCAAATGTTAGCCGCGGTCCCATCCGTCTTCTTAAATATAACCGTGATCGTTGCTTTCGGATCAGCCGATGAGAACTTTAAGATGCCCCCCTCGTCCGCCCACACCGACTGTTTGTCGTGGTTGGATGGGGCTCCCGTAGTACCGTCTAAATCTTCGTTCCCGGGGACTGGATTTGAAGTCGTTGTACACGGTGGTGGTGCAGGCGATGGGCAGCCCGACACTCCGCCCAGCAGCAGGCAGGTCATCCATATCAATAGCCTTTGCTTTCTCACGAAGGGTTCCTCCTTTGGGAATTCCGTGGGGGCTGGTTTCTCAGCCCCCGCTTGAATTGCACGGCGTTTGGCTGGTCATTTGCAGTTGTTGCAGGGCCTGATGTATGCCTTTACGTGCTTGGGGGGAAACGTATGGCCGCCGGCTGATTCGGTAATGGTGATGTCGTACTCTCCGCTCTCAGCGATAACATGGCAGGCGAGCGGTGAGGAGCCGGTGAGCGGATTAGGTTCGCTGCAGACCGGAACGGGGCCTTGGGAATTGGAAAAGCCAACCTCAAGGGTCGCGTCCGATGGAGCGCCGGGTTCCGTTTTGAAGGTCAGTGTGCTGCCGTGATCGATGTACACCGATGACGCGTCGATATAGGGCGCTTGATCACTCTGCGGTATCACTATTGCTTCGTTGGTGGGGGTTTGCTTGGGAGCGCAGCCGGAAACTGCGCCCAGCAACAGACAGATCGCCAATAGAAACGGCCTTTGTTTCTTCACGTGGGGTCCCTCCTTAAGGGATAGTGTTTAGCACTGCATTCCTGGTTTTAAGTTGACTGCTGTATCTTTTGATACCGTGGATCCCTGCGAAGCGAGTCCATATCAGGGAAGGGCGCGAACTGGAGGGCGGATGCGCCCCTTCGAAAGCAGGATGCGAGCGTAGCCAGGGCCTGGTCACGCTGCCCCAGCAATTCCAGGATTCGCGCCTTGAAGAGCTGCGAATCCATGTCGTTCGCTCCCAATAATTCGGCTTTCTTGACCAGCGCCAGGGCATTCTGCGAATTGCCAGATTTCACCTGGTAGAGAGCAAGCAGCATTACGTTTGCGCCATTCGTTGGGTCCGTTCTTAGATGTTTCTCTGTTTCTTGCGCGGCCCGCACATAGGCGGCTTTGGCTTCGTTTTTGCGGTTACGCAACGAAGAATAGCATTCTCCGAGCTCCAGCCAGTTGGTGTCGTCCGTCGGATTCAGCTGGACAGCTTTCTGAGCATAAAGCAGCGCTTCGGCAGGTTTGCCCTCAAGGCGGAGGGCAAAAGAGGTGTTCACAGCGGCCAGATCGTCGCTCGAGTTAAGGGCCAGACTCTTCTTCAGAGACTCTGTAGCCTGTGCGAAATCACCAATCTGAATATATTCGCCGCCGAGGTTGGCAAACGCTTGCGAATTGCCGGGGGCGGCGAGCGTTGCGGCGCGAAATTTCTCGATCGCCTCCTGATACTTGCCCTGCATGTTTAATGCGGCTCCCAATTCGTTGTACGCAAGCCAGTAGTTGGGGCGTTCCTGCAAAACCCGGTCAAAGGTTCGCTCCGCATCCACCCAGCGATTGAGGCGTGCGTAAGTCTGCCCCTGCCAGACGAGGGCTCTTGGGTTGGATGGATCGAGCTTGAGCACTTTGGCGAACTCATCCAGCGCACCCTGTTCGTCGCCACTCTGCTGGAATACGCCGCCCAATTCGAGATGGCCGTCAGCAAGATCGGGTTCGAGAGTCAGCGCGCGCTCGCAGTTTCCGCGGGCCAGCTCGAGTGCGCCGGGATCATGCCGTATCGCATACAAACGGCCATAGGCGAAGCCGAGTTTTGCATGGGCAAGGGCATATTCCGGGTCGAGATCGACGGCCTCTTTGTATTTTTCGATCGCGGCGTCGAGCCCCTTGTCGTTCGGCTCGTTCATCAGCGTCTCGGCCTGCTGGAAGGCGGTGAAGGCGGCAGTGGACTGTGTCCCGGGCTGCATCTGTTCCTTGTTTTTCAGATAGCGGCTCACGCCGAGGAGAGAGGCTGCTGCCTGCACTGCTTTGGCGGGAAGCGATGTAATGCTGCGGAGGTCGCAGTCAAAACTCTTTGCTCGGAGCGCGTGACCTGAGACAGGATCGAGCACACGCAGCAGCAGCTCAAAATGGTTCACTCCCGGCATTCCCGAGGCAGCCATGACTAAATTGGCCCCCAGGGGATCGCAGACCTCTTTCAAATGCGCAGCCGACGACACATCCTGGTGCGCATCCTCGGGCGCGATTACAAAGAGGTTTCGATCAAAGGCTTCCAGACGCGCGAGCTCGCCTTTGATTGCCGCAAGGACGCCGGTGAGCATCGGGGTTACGCGATTGTCAGAGACCCTGGGCCAATCCAGCAGCGCCACAAATCGCTTTTCGGGTAGCGGATGCAGCAGGTCGTAGATCTGCCCCCGCTCGACCCAGCCGCCTACGGCAAGAGTGCAAACACCGGCGGCGGTAGTGCCAATAAACTGACGTCGAGTCCATAGTTTTCTCGTCTGACGCTTCTGGCCGAGCGATTCCAAGGCAAGCTCGAAGGCCAGGCACCTTCGTTTGGGATCAAGGTCCAGACATTCCCTTATTAAGTGGGAACAGAAGGAAGGTAATTTCGGGCTGCTCATGCGTGGACTAACGATCACGGAGGAGCTGTCCGGCGCTGCGGTCGGTCTTTGGCCAGTAAAGACTTCGTGCATCACAATGCCGAACGCGTAAAGGTCGCTTCCCTGCGAAGGAGGATGCCCCTGGAGCAGTTCAGGAGCGATATAACTGGGCGTGCCCGCCACGGCTCCTCCGCCGGAAAGTGTCGTGTCGCCCTCAAGCGCGCGGGCAAGTCCAAAGTCAGTGATCCACAATCGTACGTCTGCACCAGCGCCGTCGAGCATGATGTTGTTCGGCTTGATGTCCCGATGAACGATGCCTTGATCGTGGATTGCTACCAGCCCGGCTGCCATTTGCCTAAGAATCGCCAGCCCTTCCTTTACCGATATCGAATTCGGCCCTCTCAGGCGCTCCGCCAGAGTTTCGCCCGGCAGAAGCTTCATGGTTAAGAACAGGAAACCACGTGGCGGCTGCTCAGAATGAAAGATTTCGTAGATTGGGCAGAGATTTGGATGAGCAACCTCCCGGGCAAGCAATACCTCCCGCTCGAAACGATTCTTTAAGGCCGGATCATCCGCGATGTGAGGAAGAATGGTCTTTAGCGCAACGTGGACACCTTGCAGGAATCGGTCCTCCGCTTCATAGACTTCTCCCATTCCCCCTTTTGCGATGAAACGAACTATGACGAAGCGATCGATCAGAATCTGGCCAGGTTCGAGTGCCCATGCGGGTGCCCGTGCTGGCGGGCTTCCATTGCCATCAATCGGAGGAATCGTTTCCGCAATGAAAGTAGATCTCATGATTGCTCCGTCAAGAAGATCAAGGGGAGGATGTTGAAGAAAGCTACCAGCACGTGCATCCTCGGCCAAGAGGTCTTCAACCATTCGCTTCAGCTCTAGGTCAGAACTGCAGGCTTTATCGAGGAAGGCATCACGCTCGGCTGGCTTGAGCCCGAGCGCGGCCTCGAACAGCTGCGCCACCAACTCTGGTTGACTAGCCATAGTTCCCCGCCCAAAAACACGCCTTTCGGACCCTGACAGCAAAAAGCAGATTCTACGCGACCATCAGTTTTCAAGGAGTCGGGATCTCGTCTGCTCTTGGGGGGAGCGTAGCGAAGCTTTCCCTCCAGCGGCTCCTGCAGGTGATATTAAGCTTATACCCATCTCGGAGTTGGATCGGCACCTTTCAGGGCCAACACTATGCTGCGTACGGACTCCAAGGTAGGACGACCCGGAGACTTTGGTCTCCGGGTCTGTTTTTTGGCGATTAAGTTAGGTCCAGTTACTTCGTGGCAACCAGAACCTGGCCGCCGTCATTTGGGATGCTCGCTTCTTCCGTACGAGCTCTCTTCTCCCACTTCGTAGAAGGCAGGTTCACGTTCATTGCGCCGGATGATTCGCAAAGAATCTCCCGCAGAAAGTACTGTCCGGCGTATTTGTCGAAAACCAGCTTGCCGCCGTTCTCTGACTGGTTACTGTCCGGGAACGCGAGAGCCAGCACCGCGACGTGTTTTTCCCGATTCCGAATCTCGATCCCGTTGTTCGATACCGAAGTAATCGAATAGTTGCCGGCAGGAAGCAGTTTGTTTCCCACCGTGAAGTCGAAGGGCACCGTAGCCCGGACTTCGTCGCTCTGCGCCAAGGCCTGGCCGGCGCCGAGAATACTTGCGAGTGTAAAAAGCGCGATTGCTGTGATCCGTTTCATGACCTGTCTCCTTTGGTGAGGCATCTTGGTTCCGACTGCCTTCACTCTCTAAAGCGGAGACCGGCACAATTTAGTGCCAAAGTTCTGCAACCCTCCGATTTTGGGCAGCAGGATGGGAAGCTCCCCAATGGCGTGTTCGTCGGAGCGTTGCGAGCCGCGAGAGGTGAGACTAGTGAAGACAACTGATTTGGATTGCTCAACTTCTGGCAGCCTCAGGACGTCCGGGCGTCAGGTTCGGTTCACTCTTGCCATGGAGGCGGCCTTCTAATCCCGCCACAAAGGCACTGCACAAGATTGCACGCGCAGGCAGTGCAGATGGTCCAGCTCGACTCTCACGAGATTCACATGGACTTCGCACCGCATTCCGTGGCGGAACTGATCGAGAACGCAAGACAGACATGCGCCTCCGCCCTTACTGCACATCCGTTCGAGGCACGTTTGCCTCAGGACCTTCCGCAGGTAATGGCGGACCCCATCTAGATAGAGCGCGTGCTCTGCAATCTGCTTGAGAATGCCGCGAAATACTCTCCTGCTGACCAGCCGATTATTGTTAGCGCCGAGCAGCGAGCGGGTGCGGGAGCCATAATCGCGGCACGGGTCGACTGGTCAGCCAAGCGTGAGCGCTCAACTGAACCGGGATATGCTCAATGTCGAATTCAGATCGCCATTATTCTCTCGTTTCCGCTCTCACTAATTAACATTTAGTGCTGTTGACACGTTGTATGGGTAAACGCGGTGAGATTGAGCGGAGGTTAGAAGAATGATGGCAATTAATGCGATTGCTGCAAGTCTATTGGTTGGGTTCATCGCCTGGATCATCTTTTCAACGATTCGGCGGTTCCTGATTGCGAGACTTCAGGCTTCGCTGCAGGCGAAGCTCCTGGATCGAATCGATTCAACCGAGGCTCTGCTGGCGTATGTGTCGACGGATGCAGGTCGCAAGCTGGTAGAAGCTTTGAGATTGGACAAGGAAGATCGCGCTGCCCCATTCCGAAGCATCGTATTGGGCGCTCAGGCGTGCATCGTGTTGATTGTGTTAGGGGGGGCGTTCCTGCTGCTGCACGCGATTAAGATACTACCGGGCGACAACGCTGTCGTCTTGGGCGTGCTGCCGATTGCCCTAGGTGTCGGGTTCGGTATTGCCGCAGCAGCGACCTACTTCCTCTCGCGAGGCTTCGGTTTGCTCGGCGAAAATCGACGGTCGTAGGGATCAGGTTCTGTCTCAGAAGCAGTCGAATGGCGGATGGAACATCGAGGGCGCGACCGCGATGGACGAGCAGCAATTTCAATCGCTGTACGATGCGACGGCACGACCAATCCACGCCTACTTGCTCGGTGTGACTGGACAAAAAGACGTGGCAGACGATGTACTGCAGGAAGCCTATTTCCGCTTCTTCCTGCGCCAGCCCGCTGAGATGCCGGCCATTGAAACACGACGATACCTGTTCCGCATCGCGACGAATCTAGTCCGTGACCGATGGCGCACTCGAAAGGATGAGCAATGGCCGGCGGACTTCGACAAAGGACTCTCGTATGACGTGAATACGCAGTTGGATGTTAGACGCGCCATGAGGGCATTGAAGCCAAGAGAAAGAGAGCTACTCTGGTTGGCATATGTCGAAGGCATGAATCACGCTGAGATTGCGATCATCACGGGGCTGAGTGCTCTAAGTATCCGACCGATGCTCTTCAAAGCTCGAAAAAAGGCCGCAAGCCTGCTTCGACCCCAAAAAGGATAGCTCATGTCTCAAACCACATGTGAACAAGAGTCGTCGGTTGTTGCCTCCATCCGCACAGGAGAGTCGACGGTTGAACTGGACAATCATCTGGCCACGTGCGCTATCTGCTCGGAGACAAAGCATGTGACTCAGTCACTTCAGCAGTATGCCGCGATGACGTCGGCTCAAAGTCAACCGCCTGCGCCGAAGCGGATGTGGCGAAAGATGCAGGAGCAGAGACAACACTTCGCACGAAAGCAGGCTACAAGAGGCTTGGCGCTGATGTGGGGGTTGGCAACTGTCTATTTTGTTGCTTTGGCGGTCCGGTATCTGCCTGCTGTCTGGCATGCGCAATCAGCAGAATTCGAATTGGCTTATAGTTCGCTCTCAAGCGGGATGGTCATTGTAAGTGTTGCAATCGCTTTCCCCTTGATTGCTCTTGGCTCGTGCTATCTGCTCTTCGCTGATGGTCGGATCGACGTCTCTGTTGCGCATAAGTAGAAGAAGTCACGATGTTTATCGCATTCTTCTCTATAGATTTATTAAAGCTGGCAACTAAGCCAATACCACCCTCCGTTCAGAAAAGCCGCGAGAGAGATCCTGCGGCCCTCTTTCTTCATGCATCCCATGATCCGGCGGGTTACGCTCAGGATGGGCAAAGGGACGACCAACCAGACAAACACGGTTAACAACCCCAAGCGGCGCCGGGTGACATCGAATTCCTGGTCCCGCTCCCAAGGCCCGCGAGAAGACAGGAGGAGAATTATGAACCTCGAGCAGTTCCGAGCGTCAGTTGCAGAAGAGACTCCACAAGAAGGGCTATCAGCCCCGCTTGCGGCGCTGTGGTGGGATTCGAAAGGGGATTGGGCCCACGCCCACGCCTTGGTTGACGAACTAGAGACTGTAGACGGCATGGCCGTCCATGCCTATCTGCACCGTAAGGAGGGCTCTGTTTCAAATGCTGATTATTGGTACCAGCGCTCCGGGCGCAGCTTCCAGCGGCCCTCGCTCGACGGCGAGTGGGCGGCATTGGTCGAAGCCCTTTTGTCCGGCGACCGGAAGGAGTGAACAGCGCGACAATTGTTCTCGCGTATCGAGGTCGGATTTGTATGCAGTTGAATTTGGTGTATCGCTTCTACAACGCATGGGAGCGGAGCCAGTTCAAGAAAGAAAAGCTACGGTTGGCTAAGTTGCAGGAGCTCGCTGGCCTTGCGACTCACTTCCTGAAAACGGCGAGCATTCTGCGGTAGCTTGATGTCCTCATCGTAAGTGGGGATCATTTCTCTCATGCGAGCCTTGCCCGCAGAGGACGCCAGCAGATGCGGAAGGCAGGTTTTGATCACTTCGAGCACAATATTGACGGAAACGGAGGCGCCGGGTGAAGCACCGAGGAGCGCGGAAATACTGCGATCGGAGTTCGTGATCACCTCGGTGCCGTAATGGACGATTCCGGCTTCGCCGTCAGTTTTCTTAATCGCCTGCACGCGAATGCCGGCGTCGATGAGCTTCCAGTCTTCGGCTCTTGCCATCGGATAGAACAAATGGAGCACCTCGATGCGATCCGCCATGCTCTGGGTTCCCTGTTGGACCAGATATTTGATCAGATCGAGATTGCCAATGCCGATCTTGATCAGAGTGGCAAGGTTGTCAGGTTTCACCGAACCGGGCAGATCTGTCCAACTGCCTTTTTCGTGCAGAAATTTCGAGGTCCACGCCGCGAACGGCCCGAAGAGAAGAGCCTTTCTATCATCAAGCACCCTGGTATCCAGATGGGGCACCGCCATGGTGGGTGCGGCGCCGAGCGCTGGCCCATAAACTTTAGCCTGGTGTCTTTTGACGATCTCGGGGTTGTCACAGACCAGCCACTGGCCACCGATTGGGAAACCGCCAAGACCTCTGCTCTCCTTAATGCCGGACTTTTGAAGCAATTTGAGACTGCCACCCCCAGCTCCGACAAAGACGAACTTTGCAAAGTTCTTGAGGATCTTCCCGCTCACAAGATCCTCGCTATACACGTTCCAACCGGTGTTCGTTTTTTTGAGGTCCACAGTGCGGTGGTTGGTCGCAATGCCGCAATCAGGCTGATGGGATAACCACGTAAGCAGTTTGCGGGAAAGGTTGCCGAAATTCACGTCCGTACCGCTGTCCATCATGGTTGCGGCGATGGATAACTCGTTCCGTCCTTCGACTAAGAGCGGAGTCCAATTCGCTATGGTCGCATGGTTAGTGGTGTAGACCATCTCACGGAAGAAGTGATGGGCCGACATTGCCGCGTGGCGGGCTTTAAGAAAGTCAACCTGTTCCTGGCCATACACAAAACTGATATGCGGGACAGGATTGATGAACTCTTTCGGGCTATCTGCCATGCCGTTGGCCACGGCATAGCTCCAAAACTGCTTTGAATGCTCGAATTGCTCGAAGATCTGGACCGCCTTGGCAATGTTGACGGTGCCGTCCACCTCCCGCTTTGGCGTATAGCTCAATTCGCACATGCCCGCATGGCCAGTACCGGCATTGTTCCAACCGTGTGAACTCTCTTGCGCGAGTTCCTCCGTTACTTCATAGAGCTGAATGCGAAGGCTGGGGTCGAGGCGCTTAAGCATCGCGCCCAGATTGGCCGACATGATGCCGCTGCCAATAAGGATAACGTCCGGATTCTCTACGTGCGTGGATGCCCAGGCCGCCCGTTTGCGAATCTGACCCATTCGTCCTCCTCGGCTATCTTCTCAAAAGCTACTTCTGGCCCACTCTGCGGCGTGCATCTGCAAGGTTAGTCGCGCGAACCTTCGGCACCCGGCTTCCGGTTGGCTTCCCGTCCCTTTGAGTTGAGGGGTGGCTTGGCATAGCGAGACGAGCACGGCTCTTGGTATTGTCGTATCTTCCATGCGCGAATAGAATTATTCCAGTCGTACGTTATTGCATATAAAAATGCATTTTAGCGTATAAAAGAAGAGCCGAGAAAGAGTCTTTTTCTGGGGGGTGGAAGTGATCGCCACACGCTTGTTGAAATGGTTTGCATCAAGCCTGCTTCTGGGTACCGGGCTGGCGGCTATGGGTCAGCAGCCGAATCAGGATGACCTGATCTGGCAAAAGTCTGTTCAAAAATATGACAAGCAGCGGAATGCAATCCTGACCACCGTAGATAAGGATGCGCATGAAGGACCGTTTCAGCCGGATTGGGATTCGCTGAAGGGCTACAAGATTCCTGAGTGGTACCAGGATGCAAAATTCGGAATTTTTATTCATTGGGGTGTGTATTCAGTCCCGGCCTTCGGCAACGAGTGGTATCCGCGCAACATGTACCGGCAGGGAACGCCGGAATTCAAGCACGAAGTCGCGACCTATGGTCCACAGACAAAGTTTGGGTACAAAGATTTCATCCCGATGTTTCACGCGCAGGATTTCAATCCCACGGACTGGGCTGACCTCTTTAAGGAGTCGGGCGCGAAGTATGTAATTCCGGTTGCTGAACACCATGACGGCTTCCAGATGTATCAATCAGACTTGAGCGACTGGTGTGCGACAAAGATGGGACCGCACCGCGACATCCTCGGCGAATTGCGGAAGGCGATTCTGGCCGATGGGCTGCACTTTGGTGCTTCTTCGCATCGTGCCGAGCACTACTGGTTTATGAATGGAGGGCGCGAGTTTCCTTCCGATGTGCAGGACCCGAAATATGCGTCATTCTATGGTCCGGCGCATGTGGGCATCGATCCGGAAAAAAATGGTACCGGGCATCCTGACGCGGCGTATTTAAATGACTGGCTGGCGCGCAGTGCGGAGCTGGTGGACCGGTATCATCCGGAGCTGGTGTATTTCGACTGGTGGGTGGAGCAGGATACTTTCCAGCCATATCTGAAGCGCTTTGCGGCCTTTTATTACAATCAGGCCGCGAAAAATGGGCAGCAGGTGGTGCTCTTCCGCAAAAATGACGCTTTCCCTGACGGCACGACAGTGCTGGATATCGAGCGCGGGCAATTGGACCATATTCGGCCAGTACATTGGCAGACAGATACCTCGGTAAGTCAACAGTCATGGGGATACATCCAGGGCGATACATATAAATCACCGGAGAGCCTGGTGTGGCACCTCATCGATATCGTGAGCAAGAACGGAAATCTTCTGCTGAATATCGGACCGAAATCGGATGGCACGATACCGGAAGAAGCAAAGTCGATTCTGCAGCATATGGGAGCATGGCTGAATGTGAACGGCGAAGCCATTTACGGCACGCGGCCATGGACAACCTATGGCGAGGGGCCGACAAAGGTGGCGGTCGGGTCGTTCCAAGATGCAGCAACCAAACCTTATACACCGCAGGACATTCGCTTCACGACCCGGGGCAAAACCCTGTATGCCATTGCGATGGGTTGGCCAACGGACGGGAATTTGTTGATTCATTCGCTGGGCAGCGGGATCAGCTTCAAGGTAGGATCGGTTTCTCTGCTTGGATCGGATGAGAAGATTCACTTCGAGCAGGAGGGGGATGGTTTGCATCTGAAACTCCCGGCGCATCACCCGGATATGTATGCATACAGCTTCAAGATTCTGCCTGCCGGCGAATAATGGTGGGCGCAGCGAAGATGCGTCAGCGTGAGACTGGTGATTTTATCGACAACATTTGCCTTTCATATAAAGACACCTGAAAGTGCCTGCAACGAACCGATCACATTACAGTGTGGTACATCTCCTGATGATTGAAGACCTGGAATCCCGAGTACAGCGAGCAGTTCGCGAGGCCGCTCCGCCGCTGCCAAAAACTGCGCGACCGATCATTGTGGTTGGAGCAGGGGGCATTGTGCATGACGCCCACCTGCCCGCGTATCAGAAAGCTGGATTCCCTGTGGCAGCGCTGGTAGATGCGAATCTGGGAAAGGCTGCGGCGCTTGCGCGGAGTTTTTCCGTTCCGCTGGCTACGGCTTCACTGGACGAAGCAATCAGTAAGTCTCCCAAGAACAGCGTGTTTGATGTAGCGGTGCCAGCGGGCGCGATTCTGGATGTGTTGCCACTGCTGCCGGATGGATCTGACGTGCTGATTCAGAAGCCGATGGGCAACACGCTGGAAGAGGCGGAGCAGATTCTAACGATATGCAGGAACAAGGGCCTGACGGCAGCGGTGAATTTCCAGCTACGCTACGCTCCGGTAATGCTGGCGGCTAAGCGCATTGCGGATGCCGGTTTGCTGGGTGAGTTACACGACATGGAAGTTGTGGTGAGCGTCTATATGCCTTGGGAATTGTGGACGTTTCTGGCGACCGCGCCACGGCTGGAGATTTTGTATCACAGCATTCATTACATCGATCTCGTGCGTTCATGGTTTGGCAATCCGGAAAAGGTCCTGGCACGGACAGTACGCAATCCGCAGACGGCAGGACTATCGGCAACAAAGAGCGTAATCATTCTGGACTATGGAGACTGGAAGCGCGTGCATATTGCGACGAATCATGGCCACAAATTTCAGGATTCGCAGCGAAGCTACGCGCAATGGGAAGGGACCGAAGGCGCTCTGCATGCGGTAATGGGATTGAATCTGGATTACCCGCAAGGGGGGCCGGATTCGCTCAGATTTGCGAAACACGATGGCGGCTGGCAAACGCTGCCTACGCAGGGCAACTGGCTTCCGGATGCGTTTGTTGGTTCGATGGGCTCACTCCAGGCCTACGCAAGCGGGGAAGCCGAAACATTGCCGACGAGCGTCGAGGATGCGATCGATACGATGCGTACCGTAGAAGCTGCCTACATTTCAAGCGAGCGGGATGGAGTTCCGCTAACAGGGTAATTGACTATGTCTTCCACATGCCTGCGTGTTGCAGTACGGCAGTTTGTCGATTTCGAGGACGCCTTTGCCGAACAGATTGAACTGTATCGTAAGGTGCATCCGGACGTGGAATTTGAAGCTATCCCATTCGATCTGCACGAATTGCATGCGGAGATGTTTGAGAAAAAGGGACTACGCACGGGCGCGTGGGACATCGGCTTCATCAGCACGGATTGGATTGCCGAAGCCGTCGCCGAGAACGCGGTGGAAGAGTTGACGCCATACCTGAAGCAGAAGCCGGTTGCCGATTGGCCAGATGGCTGGGCTCCATCGATTGTAGAGCCGCTACTTTTCGGAGAAAAACTCTACACGCTGCCCTGGCATGACGGGCCAGAATGCCTGATATACCGGCGGGATCTTTTTGAAGATGTCGGCGCGCGAGAGGCTTTTTATAACCGCTATGGCTACGATTTAAAACCCCCTGTCACGTGGAATCAGTTTACGGAGATTGCACGATTCTTCACCCGTCCGGCTGACAATCTATATGGGACATTGTTTGCCGCGTTTCCAGACGGACACAACACGCTCTATGATTTTGCGCTGCAGTTATGGAGCCGAGGAGGCGAGTTTGTGGATAACGACGGCAATGCGGTTTTAGATACTGCGGAAGCTGCGGCCGCGCTGGATTTCTACCGCAATACGATTCGCGATAATTCGATGTGCTATCCAGGGGCGGAGCAGCTCGACTCCACGCGCTCGGGCGACGTGGCGCTTTCCGGCGCCGTTGCGATGATGGTGAACTGGTTTGGATTTGCGGCACGCTGTGACCGGCCCGGATCGCCTTTGAAAGGCAAGATTGCGATTGCCCCAATTCCGGCGGAAGAGGGCAAGCCCGCTGCGTCCCTCTCAGTTTTCTGGATGCTGGGAATTGGCACCGGATCAAAACACAAACAGGCTGCCTATGACTTTCTGCACTTTCTCACATCGCCTGCGCTTGATCTGGGAATCGTGAAACATGGGACGGTTGGCGTGCGCTTGTCCACCTGGCGAAATGCAGAGGTTCAACGGGAGATACCTGCGTATAGCAAGATTGAAGAAATCTCTCTAAGTGCGCGCAAGCTTCCCCGCAGCAGGAACCTGCCCGCATTTGCGGAAATCCTGAATGACGTGGCCATACAGGCACTGATGACACAGAAATCATCCGCCAGCATTCTGGCCCGGGCGCAACAGCGCATCAACGAGCAAAGGATTGTTTTGCAATGACAACAGAAGCATTTCGTCTGGATGGGAAGCATGCGCTGGTGACCGGCGGTGCGAGTGGTATCGGTGAGGCTACCTGCAAAGAGCTGGCGCGGGCCGGAGCATCGGTCATCATCGCGGATATCAACCTGGAAAGAGCGCAGGCGTTGGCGGCGGGTCTACCGCGTGCCAAAGCCGTGCATCTGGACGTGACGAAGCTTTCCTCGATTGAAGCTGCAGCGCAATTGAAGTGTCTAGACATTCTGGTGAACAACGCCGGAATTGCGCACGTGGGGGACATAGCGCATGTAGAGCCAGATGACTTTGATCGTCTGATGGAAGTGAACGTGAAGTCCGTTTACCTGGTAACACGCGCGCTGCTTCCGTTGCTGTTGAAGAATCGCGGTTCCATTGTCAATATTGGTTCGGTTGCGGGAATGGTGGGGATCAAGCAGCGCTTCGCCTATTGCACGACTAAGGGCGCAGTACTGGCGATGACGCGGCAACTCGCAGTGGAATATCCCAAAGAATTGCGCGTGAACTGCATCTGCCCGGGAACAGTGCAGACCCCGTTCGTTGAGGGGTATCTCGACAAATACCACGCTCACGAGAAAGAAAAGATCCGCACCGAGCTGAATGCACGCCAGCCAATGGGGCGGCTGGGCAAACCGGAAGAGATTGCTTCACTGATTCGCTACGTCTGTTCCAGCGAGGCGGAGTTTATGACTGGCTCGCTGTTGCCAATCGATGGCGGATGGACTGCTGCATAGAGTGCTTCTGGCGAGGAGGACGATTTCGATTGAGTGAATTGAAGGTCACAAATGTGCGCGTCATCGATCTGCGGTTCCCTACTTCACGGGAACACATTGGCTCTGATGCTGTAAATGTCGATCCGGACTATTCGGCCGCGTATTGCATTCTCGAGACAAACCATGGGCTTTGTGGGTACGGGCTTACCTTTACGCTGGGACGTGGAACGGAGTTGTGTGTTGAGGCCATACGCTATCTCTCTCGCTTTGCCGTAGGGCGCTCATTCGCATCGATCACGGAGGATCTGGGCGCGTTCTACCGGCAGCTTACTTCGGATAGTCAGTTTCGCTGGCTTGGTCCGGAGAAGGGCGTGATTCATCTTGCGTCTGGAGCCCTTCTCAATGCGGTGTGGGACCTTTATGCGCGTGTTGAGAACAAACCGCTTTGGAAGCTGCTGACCGATATGGATGCGGAGGCGATTGTTCGCGCGATTGATTTCCGGTATATCACCGATACGCTGACTCGCGAAGAGGCAATGCACATCCTTTGCGAACGCAAAAGCGGGATGAATGCGCGGCTCAATGAGATGAAACAGAATGGCTACCCTGCGTATACGACCTCTGCTGGATGGTTTGGCTTTAGCGATGAAAAGATTGCGCGTCTTTGTGATGAGGCATTGGCGGGCGGCTGGACACACTTCAAGTTGAAAGTTGGAGGCACTCCGGAAGATGATCTGCGGCGCGCCCGGCTGATGCGAAGCCACATTGGCCCGAACAACAAGCTGATGGTGGATGCGAATCAGAAGTGGGACGTGCAGGAGGCGGTTGAGCGTACACGGCAACTGGCGGAGGTGAATCCGTGGTGGATGGAGGAGCCGACCAGCCCGGATGACATTCTGGGACATGCACGCATCCGGCGCGAGGTTCCGCAGGTACGCATTGCGACAGGAGAGCACTGCCACAATCGAATAATGTTCAAGCAATTGATGCAGGCCAACGCAATTGATGTATGCCAGATTGACAGCTGCCGGTTAGCCGGCGTGAATGAAAACCTCGCTGTCATTCTTATGGCGGCTAAGTTTGATATTCCTGTATGCCCACATGCCGGCGGCGTTGGCTTGTGCGAATACGTGCAGCACCTTTCGGTATTCGACTATCTCCGCGTTTCGACAACACTCGAGAATCGAGTGACAGAATTCGTCGATCATCTGCATGAGCATTTCGTGGATCCGGTACGGATTCGCAACGCCCACTACATGTTGCCGGAGAAGCCCGGATACAGCGCCGAGATATATCCAGAAACATTGCGCGACTATAGCTATCCTGATGGACGCGTCTGGAGAAACGCATGAAGCACCCAAATACGAGAGAAGTGATCTTCAAGCTTCCAAATCTGACCGCGTATATCGCCTCGATTACTCCGTCGCCAGCGGGAAATATCATCAGCACCGGCACGCCAGGTGACGTGGGATCAGGGCGCATTCCGCAATGCCGGGTGCGTGCGCGCGAGGCAATCACGATTGAAATGACGCGGTTGGGCAAACTGGTGAACCCAGTTGCAGCCGGGAAATAGCCGTCATTATGGAAGTAACGCGGAGTTCTTCGCGCTCCACTCCTCCGGTGGGCGCGCCGCTTACGGAGCGGCGTTACGTAGTACCTCTCATTTTGATCACCAGCTTGTTTTTCCTTTGGGCGGTCGGGGTCAATCTGAATGACATTCTCATTCCGCACCTTAAAGGCGCATTTCACCTTACAGATTTTCAATCGTCGTTTGTGCAGGTGGCATTTTTTGGCGGATATTTCTTGGCCGCATGGCCTGCTGGACGATTCATGGAACGGATCGGCTATCAACGCGGCATTGTCTGCGGATTGCTGATTTGCGCGGTTGGCGCCCTTCTTTTTATTCCCGCGGCTTCGATTCGCACATATTCAATGTTCCTGCTGGGCCTATTTATCATGGCCTGCGGGCAATCCTTCCTTGAGGTTTCAGCGAATCCCTACGTCACGTTCCTGGGACCACCACAGACATCCGAACAGAGATTGAATCTGGCGCAGTCATTCAACGCGGTGGGCTCGGTGGTTACACCGATTCTGGGATCGGTCTTCATTCTTTCACGCTCTCATACTGGGGCGGCGGTGTCGGAGTCAGACATAGTCCGTGTGCCCTACTTGATCATCGCCGGCATCTTCATGTTGATGGCGCTGATTCTATATTCGGCGAAGCTCCCCGTAATTCAGGAAGAGAAGGCGGTGGGGGAATCGCCGCGCTTCTCCGGTGTTCTTGCGTTTCCGCATCTGCTGAAAGGAGTTGCCGCACAATTTTTCTATGTCGGCGCACAGGTGGGCGTGGCCAGCTTTGTGATTCGCTTTGCGCAACACACTCATCCCGGCACGCTGGACACGCAGGCGGCTAATTACTTGAAGCTGCATCTGCTCGGCTTCATGATTGGGCGCTTTGCTGGATCAGGACTAATGAAGAAAATTCAGCCGGCAAAAATGCTTGCGGCGTTTGCTGTCGGGTCAGTCGTTTCAGTATTGTTTGTGATTTTTTCGAGTGGAGCGGCCGCACTGGCCGGCATTGTAGGGCTCGGCTTCTTCCACTCGATTATGTTCCCGACGATCTTTGCCTTGAGTATTCGTCACCTTGGATCGTATACGAAACGGGGTTCTTCTCTGGTAGTAATGGCGATTATCGGCGGCGCGGTCTTTCCCGCCATCATGGGGTTGATTTCCGACGCTTCAAATATTCAGCGGGCGTTCTTTGTTCCGCTGGTCTGCTATCTCTTTGTGTTTTATTTTGCCGTGTACGGATATCGCGTGAAGCAAGCGGCTTGATTCGCTTATCAGGGTGAAATACAGGCTGGAACAGTTGTTTAGCTGGTTGCATGCCGCGCAGCAGTGGATGGGGCCGGTCGTTCACTGGAGATCCGACGATCTAACCGACGCACGCTGCCACCGCATTTTCTTCGGTTGTATAAACGGTGAACAGGTTCAGGATGGCGATCATCTTGAAGGTCTTTGTTGCGAAAGGGGAGGGGTTCACCAGTTTAGTATCTCCCCCCAGTTTCGTGCTTTCTCTCAGCGCATTCACAATGGCGCCGATGCCACAGGAATCCACGTAGGGCATGGCTTCCAAATCCAGAACCAGAAAAATGTGACCACTGGCAAAAGCGGATCGAACTGCGTTGTCAAATTGATTGACGGGGTCGCCCATCTTGAGCGGTCCTTTGAGCTTTAGCGTGCAAACATTGCCGTTCTGCCTTATGTCGAGATCCACGAGTTCCCTTATCGGCTGGCAAAAATTCGCTTTACATCAGAAGAGGACGCTTGTTAGGCTCCAGCTACTTCAGAATCCATCCCCCGAACGCCGCTTGTCAAGAGGACTTCCTTCAAGAACGCCGTAACGCAATATGATGCCTCTGCCAAAAGATGCCATTGGTGAAATCGCCGCGCTGCTTATGGGCGCGCCCGATTCCGCTGCGCGCGCTGCGCTGATTGCGTCTTCTCTCGTTGAGGTACTTCCGGACTCGGCCTGTGTGATTCACCGATTTCTTCTGACCAACGGCGATGCAATCTGGAACGCCATCGGAATAGCAGGGGATATTTCCATCGAGCAGGCCTCGCTACCGGTCGACAGCCGGCTGATTGCCCCTTTGCTCTCCTCAGTGCCGCCAGTTCTTATTTACTCAAGCGCCGACATCCGGCGCGAGGATTTCTCTCATCTCCACGTCGCGCGTTCTGTTGCTTCGCTCGCATACGTCCCCTTGTTGAACCAGAATCGGCTGACGGGCGTTATCGAGATTCTTACGTTTTCCGGGGGCCTGCGGCAGCAGGATCTAGCGGAGATTGCTCCGATTGTCCAACTGGCGTCGCCCGCGATCCTGGCAGCAGAAGAATTCGAGCGGCAACGCGATAATCTACTCGATTCTGTCCACCGGATGACGCAACTCTACGATCTTGAGAAATCGCTCAATGCGACCCTCGAACTCGATGCAGTCATCGCCATGATCCCGGTGAAGGCTTCCGCCATGCTGGCGTGCCAGGCCATTCACCTCTGGCTTTTCGATGGCGCTGTGCTGCGCCTCGTTTCCAGCAGCGGAGAGGACGACACCGTCAAAATCGGCATGCTGCAGAGCCCGGGAGAGGGTTATGTTGCGGATATGGCCGAAGAAGGCGAACCGCTCTTGATCACCGATGCCGGGGACGAGCGATTACGCCGCCGCAACGGTGCCGGTGCCTCCAGCACGCCACCGGTTACGAATGCGTTGGTGGTCCCGCTGCTTCAGGAAGAGGCCGAAGTCGGCGTGATCGAAGCTATCAACAAAGAGGGCCAGCCATTCGACGAAGACGATCAGTTCTTTCTTGCCTCCATGGCGGAAACTGTCAGCAGCGCGCTTAAGAACGCCGGCCTGATGATGGCCGAGCGCAAGCTTGAGATTCTTGAGGCGCTGGTCCGCGTCAGCTCCGAGATCACCTCCACGCTGCGTCTGGACCGGCTGCTTCAAATCATCGTCAACAGCCCGCAGAACGTGCTGCCCTTTGAACTCTGTGCCATTGCGCTCGACAATCGCGGACGCCTGCAGTTGAAGGCGGTCTCAGGAATGTCCAGCCTCCCGCTTGGAGATGCGCAGGTTGAACAAGTGCAGGAACTGGTGCGCTGGCTCTCTTCTCAGTCTGGTTTCCAGCACCTTCGCCAGCGTCGCGAATCCGGTGCGAACGCAGAGGTCGACCTTCCGGCGGAAGTTGCGCGCCACTTTGAAGTGACAGGCTACCGGGCTCTCTACTCGCTGCCGCTCACCGACGATCAGGGCCGGGTTGGCCTGCTGCTCTACGAAAGCAGCGAACCCAATTTCCTCGACCTGCCGCATACCGAGATGATCAGGATCCTCGCCGGGCAGGCCACTGTCGCCATTCGCAATGCGCTGCTTTACCGCGAGGTTCCGCTTATCAGTCTGCTTGAGCCGCTGGTGCAGAGGAAGCAGGCCTTGTTGCGAAGCAGCCGCAGCCGGCGCATAAGTTTCGCCCTGGGAATGGCTTTGGTCGTGCTCTTTCTTGTGTTCTGCCCGTTGCCCATGCGCGTCGCAGGAGATGCGGTTATAGCTCCGCAGCATCTGGTCACGATCGCCGCGCCGGTGGAGGGCAATGTTGCGGCGGTCTTTGCGCACGAGGGGCAGCGCGTCGCAGTGGGAGATGTGCTGGGCGCCATGAATGACTGGCAGTGGCGCACGGACTTGGCGGCGTCCGAAGCCAAATATCAGGAGGCGATTCTGGTCATGGAGGCCGACCTCGCTCATGGCGCGGCTCAGGCCGGAGCCGACCGCGCTCAGGCCGAGTATCTCCGCTCCGAAGCGGCGCGTTCGCGCACTCGCCTCGACAGTGCGCAATTGCGCTCGCCCATCGCGGGCATCGTTGTCACTCCCCAACTACAGAACGCCGCGGGCGAACACCTCGATGCCGGCGCACCTTTCGCCCAGGTGCTTGATCTCTCTTCCGCGGTCGTCGATATCGCGATTCCACAGCAGGACGCCGCGCTGCTCAGTCTTGGTCAGCCTGCCGCAATCAAGCTTGACAGCTACCCGCAACGCTCCTGGCGCGCCGCCGTCGCGGTTGTAAGCCCCGAAGCCCAGCCGGGTGATGGAGATCGCACATTCACCGCCGAAGTCCCGCTCTCGAACTCTGACGCCACTCTGCGCGCGGGTATGACCGGCCGCGCGAAGATCTTTATCGGCTGGAGACCGGCAGGGTATGTCCTGCTCCGCCGGCCATCACTCTGGGTCTGGCAAACTTTGTGGAACTGGATTGGCTGGTGATATCCATGAATCTTCATTCTTTCCGAACGACGCTTTCTTTTATCGTCACAGTGCTGGCTGCGGTGGTTTTGATGTTGAGCGCGGGCTGCGACTCCCGTCCCCCGGCTCATGCTACCGACGTTCTGGCATCCACGACGCCAGCGTCCTCTGCCTCTGCGGCTGCCGCTCCGGTATCCGCACCGGCACCGGTGTCCAGCACACCCGACCCAAAATCCTTCACCACCAACGGCCCGCTGGTCGCCGAGCAGCAGGCTGACATTGCCGCCGAACGCGATGGCCGCGTCATCAATATCGTGGTTGAGATCGGCGATCGGGTGAAACGCGGCCAGCTCATGGCTCAGCTGGATGACCGAGCTCTGCGCTCGTCATGCGATTTGCAAAAAGCGCACATCTCCGCGGCCCAGGCAGAGATTCGCGACTGGGAGGCCGAAGAAAAAAGTGCAGAAGCCGATCTGCGCCGAGCGGATGTTATGCGCGCCGACAAAATCATCAGCGAAGAAGACTGGGAACACGTCAAATACAAACTCGATGAGACGATCGCCGAGGCAGCCCGCTATCGCGACGAGGAAGAAGCCGCCGAAGCGGACCTCAACACTGCCAACCTGCAACTGGAACAATCGCGCATCGTCGCGCCGTTCGCCGGGGTCGTCGGACGCAGTTCGGTGCGGTCCTCACAGGAAGTTAAAGCGGGCGACGTCCTTTTCTGGGTTACCGCCGAAGCGCCGCTGCGCATTCTTTTCACGGTGCCGGAATCCGCCATGGCCGACTTCTCCATTGGCAAGCCGCTTGAACTCACGACGGCGGATTATCCCGGCCTTCGCCAGTCCGGCCGTATTCTTCGCGTCAGCCCGGTCGTCGATCCGGCCAGCGGCAGCATCCAGGTGATTGGCGCGGTTGTCCGTCCGTCGCCGCTGCTCAAGCCCGGAATGTCCATGCAGGTTCGTCTGGCGCCATGAACCTCAGCGAAGCCCTCGATGCCGCGCTTCCCGAAATTCCACGGACGCGGCTGGCGCGCAGCCGCCCTCCGCGCCTCGATCCCAACCTCATCGTCCGCGAGGACGTGCTTGATGGCGAGCCGATCTTCGGAATCCTTCAGCGCGGCAAGGCCAACTTCTTCCGCTTCCCGCCCGCGCAATGGCAGCTTGCGCTTCTTTTTGACGGCGCCCGTTCCTACGAGGAGATTGCCGGTCTCTACACCCAGCAAACCGGCGCGCCGGTGGCTCCCGAGGACGTGCGCCTTTTCGCCGAAAACATGGAAGAAGCCGACTTCTGGTACAAAACGCCGCAGGAGAAAAACCTCGCGCTCAGCGAGAAGCTGATTGCCCAGCGTGGGCGCCGCGCGGGGCGCAAATCCAAGGTCGATCTGTCCCACATCAGCTTCTCTGCCTGGGACCCCGATCGCTATCTCGGATGGCTCGACCGCGCCATTGGCCGTTACGTCTACAGCCGCTGGTGCGTCCTTGCCGTCGTGCTGCTCTTCTTCTTCGAGGCGCTGGTTTTTGTCAACAAATGGAGCTTCCTGGGGCCCGATATTTCGCTTTACTACACCTTCACCCGCAAAAGCGCGCTCGACCTGGTTCAGTTCTGGATACTGTTCCTTATCCTCGGCTTCTTCCACGAGACGGCACACGGCCTCACCTGTAAGCACTACGGAGGGCAGGTCCACAGCATGGGCCTCATGTTCCTCTATCTCACGCCGGCCTTTTACGTCGATGTGACTGAGACCTGGATCTCCGCAACCAAGGTGCAGCGGCTAGCCACGATCATCGCCGGTATCTGGATCGAAATGACAATTTGCGGCGTTGCGATGATTGTCTGGGCCAATACCCAGACGGGCCAGTGGCTGCATGATTTTTCCTACCAGATCATCCTTATTACGGGTATCGCCGTCGTTCTCATCAACCTCAATCCGCTCATCAAACTCGACGGCTACTACTTCCTCACCGAGGTAATTGACACTCCCGATCTCAAGGAGCGCTCCACGGCCTTCCTTTCGGGATGGTTCCAGAGCCGGATTCTTCGCCTGCCTGTCGAAACCCCCGTGGTGCCCCGCCGGCGCGCGCCGCTCTTTGTTCTCTATGCCTTTGCCTCCGGAGCCTATAGCTATCTGCTGCTTTTCTTTGTCGTCCGCTTTTCTTACAACATAGCGTCACATTGGCTGGCCGAGTTCGCCCTCATCCCAGCTGGTGCGCTGGCCTATGCCATTTTTCGCGCGCGCCTGCGCTCCCTGGGCAACGTGGCCGGGCGGCTTTGGGATCAGAGCTTCGGCGGGGGCTTCCGTCAGCGTCCGATCCATACTCTCGTGGGTGTCGCGGTGCTTGCGATCCTGTTCTTGCCGTTCTGGCGCGACCGCGAAGACGCCTTTTACGTCATTGAGCCGATGCATTCGGCCACGCTTCATGCGGCTGTGCCGGGACGGGTCAACGCTGTGCTCATTCAGGAAGGCGAGGTGGTCCGTGCGGGCCAGCCGCTGCTCCGCATGACCAGCGCCACAGCCGCTTCGATGGGCTCCTCTGCTACCGCCCAGGCCAATAATGCCACCTTCCAGGCCTTCGCAGCCGAACTCCACGGACGGAGCATCGGCACTGCGGCTGCCGAGCAAAGCGCCGCCACACGCTCCGCAGGATTTGCCCGCGAAGCTCAATCCTCGCTCGTCATCGCCGCACCGGTCGATGGGACTGTCCTCACATCGAATCCGGGCGCGCTCCTCGACCAGGATGTTGCCTCGGGCCAGACGCTGCTTGACCTCGCCGATGCCGGATCGCGTATCGTGAGGGTTTTTGTTCCCGCTTCCGCGCTCGACCGCATTCCCCCCGGTGCCGAGATCGCTCTCGTTCTGCCGGGCCGGTTTTCTGTCCTGCACATGACCCTCCCACCGATGGGAGGTGAGGCCGTTAACCTTCCTCCTGGTCTGGTCGCCCGGCAGGATTACAAGGGCATCAAGCTGCCTGTGTTCTATAGCGCCCGCATGACTCTGCCAGCCTCGGCCGCAAACCTGCGGTTCGGTTTGGCGGGTACGGCCAAGATCTTCGGGACGCGGCGAAGTCTCGCCGAACGATTTGTGGCCGTCCTGGTCAATCTCGTCAAAGCCCACGTCTGGTAAAACAAAACGGCGGCCACGATAGCGGCCGCCGTCTTCGGTAGATCTGAGAAACAAGGCGGATTTTAACTTGCTCTTTGCTCAAGAAGCGTGGCGCGGCCCATTGATCCTGACCTGCGTTCCAACTCTTCAGAAGCTAGCAATAACTACTTCAATAGATCAGGCGATTACCAATTACAGGGCGCTAACCTTCTTGGCGCTCATCAGTTTCGCGTTGATGCGTTTCGCGCTCATCAGCTTCGCGGTGACCTGTTTCGCGGAGATAGCGCGCATCGCTGGAACCATCTTGCTGGTTGCAATTGGGCTGCTGGCAGTGCCGGTGGCAGGCTTTGCAGTGACGGACTTCGTGGCGCTGTTGCCCAAAAGCGACTTCTTTGTGATTGCCATTGCGACATCCCTCAATTTTCGTTTTAGATTCGTGTTGCTATGCAAATCCTTAATGCATCCAGGGTGCCAAACTTCGGCAGCGCTTCATAATCTCTGTAACTCATTGCATTGGATAGGATCACCGCACCCAGAGGTCTTTCTGAGCGATCCCGTTTTCCTCCAATAGGTTAAAAATTTGCCCATTAATGGGTTAATAATTGCCCTATTCCGCCTAAAGAGAGTACTTGCGGCATAGATATTTCATGCGTTGGCCATCGAGCCGTAGCAGGCGGGCGGCGGCGGCCTTGCTACCCTGTGTCCGGCGAAGCGCCGCCGCCAGCAGGGCGGTCTCTACACTCTGCACTTCCGCGTCGAAGTCGGTGCCATCCTCTGGCAGCAGGACGGCCTCCTGCACCGCAACGATGTTGGCGACCAGGCTCGGCGGCAGGTTGCGGGCGTCAATCTCCTCTCCGCGGACGGTGATCACCAGGCGTTGAATCAGGTTTTCAAGCTCGCGAACATTGCCCGGCCAGGAATGCTCCTCAAGCGCAGACAAGGTGTCAACGGCGAACCGCTTTACAGGAATGCCGTTCGCCACGCAGTGGATCTGCAGAAAGTACTCGCAAAGCAGCGGGATGTCGCCGACGCGCGCCCGCAACGGAGGCAGTTGGATTGGCACTACGTGGATGCGGTAATAAAGGTCCTCGCGGAAGCGACCGGTCCGGGCCATCTCCTCCAGCGGTTCGTTTGTGGCGCAGATCAGCCGGAAGTCAATCTTCCGTAGCGCGCGGCCACCCAGACGCTGTACTTGATGGTCTTCCAACACGCGCAGCAACTTGGTCTGTAGCGGCAGCGTGAGCGCCGCGATTTCGTCCAGAAAGAGTGTTCCACCGTCTGCCAACTCGATCTGTCCGGGGCGTGCTTCGATTGCGCCCGTGAATGCACCCCGCTCGCTGCCGAAGAGTTCAGACTCGATCAGATTCTCTGGCAGCGCGGCGCAGTTCAGGCGGA
The DNA here is from genome assembly GCA_963743135.1 of uncultured Acidobacteriaceae bacterium. Classification (GTDB taxonomy): domain Bacteria; phylum Acidobacteriota; class Terriglobia; order Terriglobales; family Acidobacteriaceae; genus Silvibacterium. The sequence continues at coordinate 131,039 of CAVUON010000003.1, read as the reverse complement.
TATAGGGCTTCTTGGCCCGGCTGCTCAGGGCAACGATCGCACGCGCGGCCAATTCCTTTCCCGTGCCGCTCTCGCCCCGGATGATCACGTTGATGCTGCTGCTGGCCACCTGCTGAATGGCGTCATACACAAACCTCATCGGGTCGCTCGCACCCACAAAATCCTGGAAGCGGCTCACCTCGAGCGCTTGTCGCCGCATTTGCTCGCGCGCAGCGTCCTCGCTGCGGCGGCGTAACAAGTCGGCCAGCGTCAGACGCAGTTCGGATAGGTCCACCGGGTTGCGAAAGTGTGCGTCTGCCCCGGCTGCCAGCGCCTGCTTCTCTACCGAGCGGGTCCGTGACCGGCTAAGCGAAATCAGTACATAGCTCTCGTTCAGTTTGCGCAGCTCGTTCAGAATGGGCAGGCCCCCAAACGGATCCTTTCCCTCGGTATCGATATCGAGCAGGACAGCTACGGCGTTGGCTTGTCGCGTCCACCGCGCAAGATCGTCGTAGCTGGCGCGGATGACCACCTGGAACCAGGGCGCCAACTCGGGAACCAGCTCGCCGAGGAATTCATCTTCCGCCGTGACAATACAGACAACCGGCATCGTCGAGTGTGAGGGCGAAGAGGATCTCGACTCCGCCGTAATCCGTCGCGAGGGCATATCGAATTCTACCGATGGAACCGCCAGCTGTTCGCTGTCTAACAGAAAACATCGCTACTTGGGGTGGTTCGCTAACACCCTAACACGGGGCCGGGCCGCCGTCCTCCAACCCGACCGTTTCCATCCAGAACCCCATCAACGGATACAGCCGCTCCGCAACCGCCGATAAACTCCGGCCAGTGCCGCTTCGTCAATGTGCCGAGATCGATCGCCGCGAGAGATCCAACAGGAACAGGTTGGCAGAGCAGAGCCGGGCCCTTCAACGTGTCTGCTTGTGAACACCCGGCATTGCCTTCCCATTACAGGCGGGCCCTCCATCCTATACTTGGTAGGAGATTGATCGGGTTCGCATCGCCTTCGGTGCCGACCCGCCTTTGAGGATTTCATGGCCCTATTGATTGATGCTATTGACGTCAAGCGCAAAACTTTGTTTGAGCATGAAAAGGTTCCGTTCTATTGCCTGGACGCAGAAGTGAACACGCCTACCGCTCGCGGAGGTCAGACCCTGGTTCGCCTGAAGATGCGGAACCTTCTGACGAACGCGGTCTTTGAAAAGACATTCAAGGCGAATGAGAAGTTCAAGGAGCCTGATCTCCAGACCGTCCCGGCCTCCTATCTCTACAGCGATAGTGACGGTTCTTACTTTCTGGATCAGGAAAGCTACGAGACTCTCACCCTCTCCGACGAGATGATCGGGAATGCCTTGGACTTCTTGATCGAGGGCTCGTTGATTCAATTGCACAAATACAACGGCAATCCTATCGGTTTACAGTTGCCCACGTTCGTTGAGCTGAATATCGTTTACGCGGAACCCGGAGCGCGGGGCGATTCGTCGAGCGGCAGTGGAACTAAGCTGGCCAAGCTGCAGACCGGCTTGGAAATTCGCGTTCCTATCTTTATTAAAGAAGGTGAAACGGTTAAGGTGTCGACGGAGAATCGGGAGTTTGCGGGTCGAGCTTAACCACCTTCTTACTTACTTATGAGCACCTTCTTACGTGCTTAATTGGTAATTTCGGGGCGGACGGCTCGTGGGGAAAGCGACTTCTGCCAACTCCGATCCCGCGATGGAGCAAGCAGAAGGCACTTTCTGCCAACGAACGTTTCAAGCGGTCTCAGGGTCCGTTGCCACGATAGTTCTGCGCGTAGCTGTCGAGAGGAAGTCCCTCACTCCGCACCTTCCTGGCCAGCGCAAACGCCTCATCACGGCTCATCGTGCCGCCGACCGTTACCAGATAAGGCGCATGCCCGCTGGGCGTAAACACTTCGGGACGCAGCTCCGGGTGCTTCTGGGTAATCGCTGCAGATTTCTGCTGAGCCTGTTCCGCGTGGTCGTACGTGTAAGCGATCACCCGCCATTGACCGCGGACTCCCGCCGTATCTTTGTTCGAGGCCGTTGCAGCGCGAGGCGGCGGTACCGGAGCATTCGCTGCGGCTGAGCTCGTTCCACCGCTGTCGACAACGGGAGCTGGCGCGGCGGTCGTCTGATTGGTTTGATTCGCGGGCCGAGCGTGCAAAAAATGCCACCCGAGCCACAAAACCAGTACTGCCGCCAGTCCGATCACCACCATCAGTCCAGTTCCCGGACCAGCGCGGCGCACTTCATCACCGATCGGAACACGAATGGGATGAGTAAACGACGCTGCTTCAACCATCTTCGAATTTGACGGCATCGCCCCCCTTGCCGAAGAATTAGTCTCAGCAGCAGCAGCAGCGCGGGTTTCAGCTGCAATGGCTGCACGCGAAGGATTCCGCGGCGAAGCCACGGGTTCCAGCGCGGCGGCAGTCTCCACGAGTCCCCATTCACCGCTCATCGCCTTCGGAACAACCTGATCAAACGGCGCGGGTAGAGGAAGATTGCGTGCCGCGGCCTCGAGCGTCCGCTGTTGCGTCAGCGCCTCCAGCAGCACCACGGCGAGATCGTGCAGATCGCGTGTCTTCAACGCTTGTCCTTCCGGTCCCGCGGGAGCCTCCCGGATGCAGTCGCTCCGCAGCTTCACAACCTCGCCGACGGCAAGCACGTTGGCTGGCGCGACATGCTCATGGACGAAGCCATGGGCGTGCAGTGTCTGAAGCGCCGCGACGAGGCTGACCGCAAGCTGCTTGGTCTCCGGCACTGTGAGGCGTTGCCGGATCACGACCTCGCCAAGATTGCCATCGACCGGCTCCATTACGGCATAGATCAACGAAGTGTCATCTATCACCACTGTGCCAAACCCCTCAAGCTTCAGGATGTTGGGGTGGTTGAGTGCTGTGACTCCGCGCCAACGTGCAAGAATTTCGTCTTCATCGAAGTGGGCTTCAATCAGCCGTATGAGTCTCGGAACTCCAGCGTCATTTAAGGTGGAGAAGAAGGCGCTGCGGCCCTCAGGTCGCAAGAGTTTTGTTAGCGGGAAGGCACCATCGATCGTTCTTCCTTCATATTCCGTCCATAGTTCCATGTGCAGTTTCCAGTCTGGGGGAGAAGTTCAAGCGTGCATGCCGCTGACACGATCAAACAGCGGAAGCGTTGAGAGACAAAGCTTGCGTAGCCGCGCATCTCTTCAACCACGATCCATTATCGTTCATCGCGGTGCGCGTCTCAATGTGGGATGCAGTCTTGGGGTATCGGTAGGATCTGAGGCCAGCGCACATGCGGAAATGCTCTGCTGATGGAGGTCACTGCGGCAGCATCAAGAGTCATTCGAAAAGAAGGGGAGTTGAAGGAAGCAACCTTTCCTCGGCTGCCATACTCCATGGACAGGGCGAGGCAATTCTCAAAGGGAAACTCCGCAATTTCCTGGAACAAGTGGGCTGTTTGCAGCCGACTCACTTGGCTGAACACTCGACGTGATCTTTGATGAAAGGGTATGTACGTCTAGTTTTTACTACCTCTGATTCAATGCTTCATCAGGAGTTATTCGACTCCTTCCGCCTCGAACCCATCCTCTCCCCCAGAATGCAAAATAACGGATGGGGTATTATGACAAATTGCAGTCTGAATCATTAAAGAGCATGGTGGGAAACGAATGAGCTCATTTCATCAAGTCATCAAAAGCAATGAAAAGACAATCCTCTCTGGCTGGTTGAACGAGATGGCGACCAGCACGCGCCGCGGCGACCTGATCGGCGATGCGGAATTGAAGCAGCAGGCAGCCGAGCTGCTTCGCCTGTTCACCGACGCTTCGCAGGCAAGCTCCGACGTTCAGTCCGAAGCTTTCACGGCAACCAGGGAGTTCCTGAAGGATATTGCAAAATCCCGCATGGAACGCGGGTTCACGCCGGCTGAGACGGCGATGTTCGTGCTTTCGCTTAAGCTGCCGGTCTTCAATGCCTTGCGCGAAACGTTGAAGGCCAATCCCGCGGACCTGGTCACCGAGATCTGGGCGGCGAGCAATCTTCTCGACAAGCTCGCGATGCTGACGGTCGATGCCGCGATCGGATTCCGCGAACAGACTATTTCCCGTCAGCAGGAAGAGATGCTGGAACTCTCCACACCTGTCGTGAAGCTATGGGACGGTGTCCTCGCGCTACCTCTGATTGGAACACTCGACAGCGCCCGCACGCAGGTCGTGATGGAGTCGCTTCTCTCCACCATCGTCGAGACAAACAGCCAGATTGCGATCATCGACATTACCGGCGTTCCTACGGTAGACACGCTGGTTGCGCAGCATCTCATTAAAACGATCACCGCTGCCCGCCTGATGGGAGCCGATTGCTATCTGAGCGGGATTCGCCCCGCCATCGCGCAAACGATCGTCCATCTGGGAGTCGATTTGCAGGATGTGCAGACGAAAGCGAAGCTGTCGGATGCCTTCGCGCTGGCTCTTCAGCGGATCGGGAAGACAGTTGTCACGGTCAAACAGGCTAGCCAATCGCATGGCTCTTCGAAGCCAGGGGAACTCTGATAAATGGACAGGATACCGATCCTCAAGGTAGGTGATTGCCTCCTGGTCACCATTCAGGTCGATATGCACGATCAACTTGCGATGTCGCTGCAAGAGGATCTGACCGCTCAGATCGCGAAGCATGCTTCGCGAGGGGTGCTCATCGACATCTCCTCGCTGGAGATTGTGGACTCTTTCATCGGGCGCATGCTCGCCAACATAGCAGCCATGTCGAAAGTGCTGGATGCACAAACGGTGCTGACGGGAATGCAGCCGGCAGTCGCCATTACCCTGGTTGAGCTGGGGATGTCGCTACCGGGCATCCGCACCGCACTGAATGTAGAACGGGGAATGGAACTTCTGAAAGAGTTTATCCAGCGGGATACGGAGTCCGAAGAGGCCGATGGCCCTCAAGAATGAATTGCTTCCCATTACGAGCGCAGACGACGTAGTTCGTGTCCGGCAAGCCGTCCGGGCGTGGGCTTCCGAGCTGAAATTCAGTCTGGTCGACCTGACCAAGCTCGTAACCGCAACCAGTGAACTCGCGCGAAATACTCTTGACCACGGCGGTGGCGGCACCATGAAGGGGGAGTTGGTGGAGAATGGGCCGCGAAAGGGTATCCGGCTTACGTTCGAGGACCATGGTCCCGGCATCCAAAACATAGAACTAGCACTTCGCGATGGATTCACAACCGGCGGTGGGCTCGGGCTTGGCCTGAGCGGCAGCAAGCGGCTGGTAAACGAGTTCGATATTAAAAGTGAAGCGGGACAAGGCACGACGGTTACTATTACCCGCTGGAAATGATCGGCAGTGCGGCATTTACAAAAATCTATCGCCGTGACTGACCGGAGCTCTGTCGGAGAGGCGCGGCGTGCGGCAATCACCGCCGCTCAGGCTCTGGAATTTGACGAGGGAAGACGCAGCGACATAAGTATTGTAGTAACGGAGTTGGCGAATAACGTCCTGCGCCACGCCACAGCCGGCGAGTTGCTTCTTTGTCCGGTGGAAGGGAGCACCAAATCGCTGGATATAATCGCGCTCGACACTGGTCCCGGCATTCGGGACGTCAGCCGGGCATTCGAGGATGGAGTGTCCACCAGCGGTACCGCCGGCCAGGGGCTGGGCGCGGTTGAGCGTCTTTCAGATATAGTTTCCCTTTACTCCATTCCCGGCAAGGGAACCGTTGTATTCTGCCGCTTTAAGCTGTCTGAAGCGTCGGAGAGTTTGCCTGCCGGGGTTGTCAACATACCCATAACCGGCGAGATCGCGTGCGGAGATTCCTACCTGGTCATCCCCGGAAATGGCCGCTCGCTCTATATGATGGTGGACGGCCTCGGGCACGGAGCTATAGCCGCGGAGGCAGCGCTTGAGGCTGTAAAGGCAGTGCAAGCCTCTTCACAGGAGAGTCTGACGGAAATTATGACCTCTACGCACAATGCGCTGAAGGCTACTCGGGGCGCGGCAATGTCCATCGCTCTCGTCGATCACGAGCGCTCTATTGTGACGTATGCGGGTGTGGGCAACATCAGTGCTTCTCTGGGAGATGGAATCACGAGTCGGAACATGGTCTCTCAGAACGGAACATTGGGAGCGGCACTGCCGAGAGTGCAGGAGTTTAACTACCCCTTCGGACCGGGGACGGCGCTGTTGATGTTTTCCGACGGATTAAATTCAAAATGCGGCTTCAGCGGTTATCCGGGCATCCTGAACCGGCCGCACGGCTTGATCGCAGGCCTTCTCTACCGAGACTTCAGCCGCCGGCGGGACGACGCGACCGTCCTCGTGGCTTCTCTCGGAGACAGCCGGACGTGATGACCCGACCCATCAGTGACTTGAGGCTCGCGAGCGAGCGAGATGTTGTAAACGCGCGCCAGCGGGCGCGAAGCGTTGCCGAGGCGCTGGGTTTTGACCACCACGACCAGATTCGCATCGCCACCGCTGTTTCCGAGATTGCCCGCAACGCGTTCCGCTATGCGCGAGGCGGATCGGTTTCGTTTGAGGCGAATCCGGAGACCCGCATGTTCCTGATCTCTGTTGTGGATAAGGGGAGCGGGATTCCTCATCTTCAGAAAGTGCTTGCGGGCTCGTATGACTCGTCGACCGGGATGGGGATGGGCATTCTGGGCACTCGGCGGCTGATGGATACCTTCTCCATCGAAACCAGCGCAACTGGCACCTCAGTGCGCTTCGGCAAGCTTCTGCCGCAACATGTACTTCCCCTCGCTTCCAGCACTCTGGAGCGGATTTCGTCGGATCTGGCCCGGCAAAACCCGATAACGCCGATCGATGAACTGCAGATCCAGAATCGCGAGTTGCTCAAGACCCTCAATGACCTGCGCGAGCGGAAAGAGGAACTGGTCCACATCAACGCCGAACTCCAGGATACGAACCGGGGCGTAGTCGCTCTTTATGCCGAGTTGGATGAACGCGCTGACTACCTTCGCCGCGCTTCCGAGCTCAAATCCAGTTTTCTCTCGAACATGTCGCACGAATTCCGGACTCCGCTGAACTCGATGCTCGCTCTCACGCGGATGTTGCTGGACCGAATAGACGGAGAACTCACCTCGGAGCAGGACCAGCAGATACGGTTCATTCAGCGATCGGCAAAAGAGCTGGCGGAGATGGTGGACGATCTGCTCGATCTGGCCAAGGTCGAGGCAGGACGGCTGGAAGTCAAGCCAAAGTCCTTCAACATCGCAGACCTGTTTGGCGCTCTGCGTGGAATGCTAAGGCCGCTCCTCGCCGAAAGTTCCCTGAATCTGGTCTTCGAGCCGGCGGAACATCTGCCGCCTCTCTTTACGGACGAGCAGAAGATATCGCAGGTTCTGAGGAATTTCATCTCGAATGCAATCAAGTTTACGTCGCGAGGCGAAGTGCGGGTTTCCGCCACGGCCGATGAGTCCGAGATTGAGTTTTCCGTGACGGATACCGGGATCGGCATTTCGGAATCCGACCAGAGGATCATCTTCGAAGAGTTTGCCCAAGTTGAGAACGCGATGCAGAGAAAGGTCAAAGGCACCGGTCTGGGTCTTCCTCTGTCGCGAAAACTCGCTGAGCTTCTTGGCGGTCAAGTCGAGGTGCACAGCACAGTCGGTCTGGGTTCGACCTTTCGAATGCGAATCCCGAAAGTATACCCCGGTGTGGTTGAAAAAGTTGAGACGCCACTTCCCGTTTTCGATCCTCAGAAGAAATGGATCCTAATCGTGGAGGACAACCCAGAGACCGCGTTCATCTATTCGCGATACTTATCCGGCGCCAATTTCATGGCATACGCCGTCTCCTCTATCGAAGAAGCGAAGTATGTGCTCGGCAAGCTTCGGCCGTCAGCTGTGATCCTGGACATTCTGTTACGGTCGGAAACCTCCTGGAACTTCCTGCGGGAATTGAAGGCAGATCCTGCCTACCAGAATGTTCCGGTACTCGTGATGAGCGTAGTCGACGATGAACACAAGGTGTTCGGCCTTGGTGCGGATGCTTTCCTGACTAAACCGTTCGCTTCCGATCGCATGATCGCGGAAATCATCCGTCTGACCTCCGAATCGCTTCGGCCAAAGGTATTGATGATCGATGACAACGAGGTTTCGCGGTATCTGCTCCGTGGAATACTCCCGGATTACCAGTATGAAGTTCATGAAGCGAGAGATGGGCGGGAAGGAATCCGAATGGCGCAGGAGTTCCGGCCCGGCATTATTTTTCTCGACTTCTATTTGCCCGATTTGAATGGTTTCGAAATTCTCAACGACCTTAAGTCTTCCGAGATCACGGCGCAAATCCCGATTGTCCTGCACTCCACAAAATCGCTTGACGAGGCTGAGCTGCGGCTATGCCGCGAAAACTCCGTGGCCATTTTTCCCAAGCAGTCCCTGACTCTTCCTGATTCCGCAATTCGGCTGCGGGAACTCATCCACACAGTTTCCGCGCATTCCCAGGAAGAACATGGTGCAAGCGCCTGAACCGAAGCCCAAAGCGCACATTCTGATCATTGATGACCAGGAAACGACACGCTATGTCTTTCGCCGGATTCTCACTCGGGCCGGTTACTCGATTGAGGAGGCGGAAAACGGAGAGGAGGGCCTGGCCAAGTCGATGCTTTTGCCCGATCTTATTATCACGGACGTCAATTTGCCGGACATGCTGGGCTACGACGTATGCCGCCGGATCAAGGCAAACGCGCTGACCGCCAGCATTCCCGTACTCCAAATCTCGGCATCTTTCCTGTCCGACGAAAGCAAAGTGCAGGGGCTCGAGGGCGGGGCCGACTCCTATCTTACCCAACCTGTTGAGCCCACCGTGCTGGTTGCACAGGTGCAGGCGCTGCTGCGACTGCGGAGGGCCGAGGCGTTGTCTCATCTTTCGGCCAGACAATGGCAGACTACCTTCGATGCCCTCAGTGACGGGCTTGCACTGGTCGATGCGGAAGGGGTCGTACTCCGAGTGAACCGAGCGTTCCTCCGTCTCCTGCACCTGAGCAATTCCGAGGTTGAGGGGAAACTTATGTCTGAAGTCTTCCAGTCCAGCTTCGGGAAGCCGCTTTCGGCGTTGGCGGAAAGCAAAATCCAGGGTGCAGCGATCGAGCTTCCCTCGGCCAGCAGCTGGTTCCGGGTCCGCTATGACAAAATCGAGGGCGATCCGCAACGAGAAGGAGGGTCTATCCTCCTCATCACGGACATTACCGACCAGAAAAAGCTGCAGGAAACTCTCAAGATGAGCGAACGGCTTGCGGCCACCGGTCGTCTTGCCCACACCATCGCGCACGAGATCAACAACCCTCTGGAGGCACTCTCCAATCTCCTCTTCATCGTGCAGCAGGATAAGTCTTCCAGTACTTCGACGCAGTCATATATACAGCAGGCGGCGCTTGAACTGGACCGCATCAGCCAGATTACGAAGCAGATTCTGGCGTACCACCGGGACTCCAAGCAGCCCATTCCTGTAACAGCCGGTGACATGATCGACGGCGTGCTGGCCATGTTCCGCGCTCCGATTCTGACTAACCGCGTGAAGATGGTGAAGCGCCTGGAATCCTCACGCTTGATCAGCGTACAGCCGGGGGAAATGAGGCAGGCCTTCGGAAACCTGCTCGCCAACGCGCTCGACGCGATGGGCACCTCCGGAGGCGCGCTGATCGTGCACTGCCTGGATGTCACCGACCAGCGCAGCCAGCGCAAAGGGGTGCGAGTGGTCTTCAGCGATTCCGGGGCAGGGATTCCAAAATCCGCGTACACGCATATCTTCGACGCCTTTTACACGACGAAGGAGCTGAAGGGATCAGGCATCGGACTATGGCTGACCTCCGAGGTGATAGCGAAACACAAGGGCTACATTCGCGTGCGATCCCGGACGGAAGGCCGTTATCGTGGCACCCTTTTCGACATCTTCCTGCCGGAATACACGGTGAATTGAATCATGGAGCGGAACACCGGCCTTCGTTATGTCTCCGACCCCTCAGTCCGGAATTGTAAGAAAGCGGCACGGAAAGGGATTTCGCTATCTTGAGAAGTAAACCACGATGCTGCCGCTATCTGTTCTTGAGCAAAGAGACCGAAGAAATTTTTGCAAAGCGGTCCTGGCTGCTGCCATCTCGGCCAGAGTCCCAGCGTGGGCTCAACCGGCTGCCAATCGCAAAGACGCAGCGTATCGCATAGTCGCCCAAACTGATCGCAAAAGAATTCTCAGCGCCGCGGCAGCCTATGTGTTGCGGCCCAACCTGACGATCACTTCTTTCCCATCTGGCAGCAGCCCAGGCGGCTTGCATGACTATTTTTCTCAAGCTGATTATTTCTGGCCCGATCCTAAAGACCCGGGCGGCCCGTACATAAACCGGGATGGCCAGAGCAATCCTGAAAACTTCAATGGCCATCGGAAAGCGATGATCGCGCTGTCTATCCAAATGCCCGCGCTCACGGCCGCATGGCTGCTTACTGGCGACCGTAGTTATGGTCAACACGCCTGCGAGCATCTTCGGGCGTGGTTCATTACGCCAGCTACTCGCATGAATCCAAACCTCGAGTACTCGCAGGGAGTACACGGCGTCTCCACCGGGCGCTCCTGGGGAATTATTGATACTCTCCATCTCGTCGAGGTGGCACGCGCCGCCGGCATTGTGGCTCCAGCTATACTTGCCGCGCAGGAGGATGCGGCACTGAAGGGTTGGTTCCGCAGTTACCTTCAATGGATGAACAGCAGCGACAAAGGCCAAAAGGAACGTGACGCACTCAACAACCACGCCACCTGCTGGGCGTTGCAGGCTTCGGAATACGCCCGGCTCATCGCTGATAGCGAGACGCGCGATCAGGTGTACCGCCAATATACTAACGTCCTGTTGCCGGATCAGGCGGCGGTCAACGGTTCATTCCCGCTGGAGTTGGCGAGGACTAAGCCTTACAGCTATTCCATCTTCAATTTCGATGCCATGGCGACTCTCTGCCAGTCGCTGAAAGGTGTGGGAACCGATGCTTTCGCATTTCAACTACAGGATGGTCGCGGCATTTGCAAAGCGGCGGAATTTCTCTATCCCTACCTGAGGGACAAGAACACATGGCCATATCGCAAGGACGTTGAACACTTCGACGCGCTCCCGGTTCGCTCTCCCGGTTTGTTGTTCAGCGGCCTCGCCTGCCACCGGCAACCGTATATCGCCTTGTGGAAGACCATGAATCCCGACCCAACCGACCCTGAGATCATCCGAAATTATCCTATTCGCCAGCCACTTTTGTGGGTTTGAGTTGACAGTGATTGCAAATGATATGGCCAGCGCAATCGTTCAAGAGCCCTCGACTCGGCCAGATTGCTCATTGCGGCAAAGCGAAGCCAAACTCGTCCTGCGCAGAACCAGCGGTCACGGTCCCACCTGAACGGTTCACGGGAACCGCAATCAAGCCCGCTCTAACCCATCGCATTCTGACGGAAGAGGCTCTATGATGCTTAACTGGGAGCGGGTTCCTCCGTATTTCTGCTGCTGCGGCTTTTCCGGCGGGAAGGGCGCACAGTCTTCGGGGAACTTCGGTACAAGCACACGGGAAATCAACTCCAGCGGATTCAATAGATTGATTCACTTCTGAAAGAGCGCAGATACGACTCAAATGGCCCAATCCAATTCCGGCGACACACACCTCCCGTCTTCCCCCTCGAACTACAAACTGCAAAACAGCCTGCTCCTGCTGGTAGCGGGTCTCGGCGGACTTCTCTATGGCGTGGACGTGGGGATCATTGGCGGCGCGCTGCCGTATCTTGAAGCAACTTCCGGCCTGACCGCCGGCGAGCTCTCGATTATTGTCGCGGCGGTGTTGCTGGGCAGCGTATTTTCAACGCTGTTTGCCGGCCTGCTGGCCGACTGGATGGGCCGCAGGCCTCTAATGACGCTCAGCGGCGTAACGTTTGTCATCAGTATTCCGGTCATCGCGCTCTCGCACGGGTACGAACCGTTATTCTTTGGTCGCTTGTTGCAGGGCGTCAGCGGCGGCCTGATCGGTGTCGTGGTTCCGCTTTATCTCGCCGAGTGCCTGGCGTCGTCGGTTCGCGGCAAAGGTACGGGAGTCTTTCAGTGGTTGCTCACCCTGGGGATTGTTGCGGCCGCTTTCATCGGTATCTATTACAGCTATCGCGTTGAAGCTATCGCGCGAATTGCGGACACCTCCACGGTCTTTCATTTCAAAGACCAAGCATGGCGGCGAATCTTCTGGGTTTCGTTGCCTCCTGGCATACTGTTCGTGCTCGGCACATTGTTTGTCCCTGAATCTCCGCGCTGGCTCTTTCTGCGCGGCAAGCTGGAACGCGCGCGCGCAGCGCTTTTGCGCTCGCGGACCCCCGACGAAGTCGATTTTGAAATGAACGAGATGCAGGAAACTGCGAATGCCGCAAGAACGCGTTCGACTTCAGGACAGAAAATCAGAGACACGATCTTCCAGCGGAAATATATGTTTCCCTTTCTGCTGGCATGCGTAATTTTGTTCTGCAATACGGCAACGGGAATCAATTCGATCATCGGCTACAACACCAACATCCTGTTGCAGAGCGGTCTTTCCGACCTCCATGCACACTGGGGCTATGTGATCTTCACCCTCGTCAATTTTCTTATGACGATTGGTGGCATGACCCTGGTCGACAAGAAGGGGCGCAAGTTTCTACTCATTCTCGGCACCTCCGGAATTATCGTGTCCATGCTCACGGTCGGCTTACTTTTTCGCCGAACGGAAAAGCAGAACATCGATTGCCGCACGGCTGTCCAGTCCCTGGTCGGCCCCAATCAGACGCTTGATTTGCGATTTACGCCAGACATGGCCAAGCAGCTCCTGACCGCCACCGGCGGCACCGGCACTCAATCTATTAACTCGACCAACGCTTCGCTCGCGGTGATCTATTCCTATGGAGGCTTCACCGGAGCAACGACCTTTGTGCGATCGGACGACGCTTCTGCGGCGCCGATTCAGATCACGCGCGACATCGGCGTTCCTTCCAATAAGATTGAGGCCTTTTTCAAAAATCCATTCGCCAGCCTCGACGCTGCCCGCAACGCTCCGCTCACGATTCAGCGAGCGCTGGTTGGGAGCGTGCCCGATGCGCGCCACGGTTGGCTGATCGCAATCCTGCTCTATGTCTTCATGGCGTTCTATGCGGTTGGTCCCGGAGTATGCGTCTGGCTCGCGCTTTCAGAGCTGATGCCGACACGCATTCGATCGAATGGCATGAGCATCGCTCTCGTCATCAATCAGCTGGTTTCCACCACGCTTGCTGTTATCTTCCTGCCGGTTGCGAGCAAGTATGGATACTCCGCAATGTTTTTCCTTTTCGCGGGATTCACCGTCATCTACTTTCTCACCGCCGTCTTTTTCCTTCCCGAGACAAAGGGCAAGACGCTGGAGGAAATCGAGGAGCGCTTCGCAAAAGCCGCAGCAAGATGAAGCCGGCGTCCCGTGTCGCCAGCCTTATTTGCTTTTGGTTTCCTCGATGCGCCAGGACTTCATGGCAATGCGAAGGCAATATACGTACCTCCGGTGGGTGACTGGGGGTCTCTCCCGCCGCTTGCGGCAATAACGACATATTGCTTTCCATCGATGGAGTAAGTGGACGGTGTCGCCACACCGGCAAAGGGCAGCTTGGTCTCCCATAAGAGCTGTCCAGTGCGGCTGTCGAAGGCGCGAAACATTCTGTCATAGACAGTCGCTCCGATAAAAACAAGCCCGCCGGCAGTTACGATAGGGCCGCCATAGTTCTCCGATCCTGTTTCCTTCATCCCTTGTGCGGCCAGGGCTGGATATTCGCCGAGAGGTATCTTCCACAGGTATTTTCCCGTGTTCAGATCAATCGCGCTCAACGTTCCCCAGGGCGGCGCAATTGCTGGATACCCGTCCGGGTCGAGAAATTTTCGGTATCCGGTAAAGCGGTAGGCGTCCGCTGAATTGTTGCTCTGCGCGGAGTCGACCGGTGCGGGAGAAGTACCCGAGGCTAGTTCTTTCTTGCCGCTCCTGTCATTTGTGTTCGTGGAGACATCGCCGACCTTCAGATAATCCAACAGCGAGGTAAGCTGAGCGGCATGCAAGCCGGAAAAGGATGGCATCCTGCCTTTGCCTTGGTCTATCACGGTGGCGATTTGCTGGTCCGTCAGGCGCTTGTCAATGCCGATAAGCGAAGGGTATGCGGGCGGGGAGCCATCACGATCTATGCCATGACAGACGGCGCATTGACTTTGATACAGGGCTGCGCCAGGACTGCCGCCAGGATTGTCTTCCGCGAGGCCGCCGGTCCATGCCATCTCATTCGCGTTCACGTAGAGCACGCCGGTCGTGGGATCGACAGCCGGACCGCCCCACTCGCCGCCGCCATCAAAACCGGGGAAGATAATGGTCTGCTTGGCCAGACTGAAGGGAACGAATTGGCCATCGCTGCGGAAAGTCTTGAATCGCTGGACCGCCCACGCATGAGCCTCGGGGGTTCGACTCGTCAACATTGCGTCGGTAAGCTTTTGCCGTGCATAGGGCTCTGGAGCCACAGGCATAGGTTGGGTAAGCGACGTGACTTCGCCAGGCACATTGCTGGGTGGATAGGGGAGCTCCTTAATCGGAAACAGTGGAGCGCCTGTGACTCGATCGAAGAGGTACAGATAACCCTGCTTCGTTGTTTGGGCAAGGGCATCCACCGATCGTCCGCCCCGCTTCACAGTTGCGAGCGCGGGAGGAGATGGAAAGTCGCGGTCCCACACATCGTGGTGGACACCTTGAAAATACCAGATGCGTTTGCCGGTTGCGGCGTCGAGGGCGAGCAGCGTATCCGCAAACAAATCTTTGCCTGGTCGATCCCCGCCATAGAAATCGAATACGGCTGATCCGGTAGGTACGTAGACGACCCCCCGTTTCGCATCGAGCGCCATGCCTGCCCAGTTATTCGCCGCGCCCGCCTGCTTCCACGCATTCTTCGGCCAGGTGTCGTACCCGAATTCTCCGGGATGCGGGATGGTGTGAAATCTCCAGCGGAGTGCTCCGGTGCGTACATCAAAGGCGCGAATATCTCCGGGAGGGGCAGGATGCGTCTCTGGATCGCGGCCACCAACAATAATCAGATCTTTGTAGACGATTCCTGGACTGGTGAGCGCGATCGATTGTTGCTGGTAATCGCCGCGAAGCTCCTTTCGCAGATCGATGCGGCCATTCTCACCAAAGCCGGAGATGGGCTTTCCGGTCGCAGCGTCGAGCGCGTAGAGGTAGTTCATGATGCCCGCGAAGATGCGGCTTTGCTTTCCATCAGTCCAGTAGGTGATACCCCGATCCGGCTGTGTTCCGTCGATGCCCGAATCGAATTTCCAAATCAGCTTGCCCGTCGCGCCATCGAGCGCAACGACTTTCAGCGAAGGAGTAAAGGTATAGAGGACTCGACCGACGATGAGAGGATTGGTCTCGATGCCGCCCTTTTCCCCGGTGTCGAACTGCCATGCTACTTTCAGCTGCGCGACATTGCTGCGATTGATCTGCGACAGACTGGAATAGTGGTCGCCAGTCACATGACCGTCGTATACCGGCCAATCGACGTCGGCATGCGAATTCCGCGTGGCGAGATGTGTCAGGCGATCTGCAGCCGGAACGTCAGGGGCTTGAGGAGGAATGAGGAGGTTGTCCCCGCAACCAGTGAGCGCGAGAGCAAAAAACGCGACGCTGATCCCGTTCGCCCAAAAACGACGGCCCAGCCCGTATCCAGCCTTAGGCATCTGTCTCCAATTCATGCTGCGATTCAGATTGAAAAGAGCAGAAATCGCTCCATCAGTATATGGGTCGTGCTCGCCCTTCGGTCACCTGAACCGGCCACTCTAAGCTGGCCGCTCATTCCTGGTAGCCGTAGCTCGCAATCACCGAACCGTCTTTTCTATTCAGCAGCACAAGGACTGCACGGCGTGACGGCAGATTGAAACGCAGCGTTGCCCCGGTTTGCTTGTCCCGCAGGTCGATCTTCGTATCAGCGGCATCTTCCGACTCAAAGATATAAAGCACCGCGCTGCGCAAAACCGTGGGATAGACGAGCACGCCTGGGGGCAGGCTGGATGCGCTGTCAAACATGGGCACAATGCCCGCTTGTTTCAGCACAAAGGAATAGAGATGCGCGGCAGCGTCTGGATTTTCGGCGAGTTCGACGGGATAGGATGCCCAGAAAATTCGTCCGCGGCCATAGGCTTTCGATTCCAGAGTTGATTGATCGTTGAATCGAACCGACTCAAGTACGCCCTGCATGCTCTGATCAAAGGACATGGGAATGGATTCACCGCCCGCAACGAGCGTTGCCGTGCGAAAGGTCAGTGGTTCTACAGAGCCTTGCAGCCCCGCAGCGGCGAGCCTGTCCACGAGATGCCAGTGTTCATCTCGCTGGACAGCGCCGGTGACGAGAAGTGTTCCGCCTCCGTTCACGTATGCGAGTAGCGCCTGCCAGGTTGAGTCACTCAGCGCCTGCGGGGAGGGCAGGATCACAAGTTTCGGGTGACCCATTCGTGCAACCTGGCTCTCTCCAATGAGAAAACCTGGAACCCTGGCCCCGTAGCTGAGCGCGCGTACCGCGTTGCTCTGCGCCCGCATCTGTGTGCCCCACGAGGTTGAAAATTGCGCCGCTTCTGAAGTCACAATCGCGACATCGGGGTGCTCGGGATCCTGAAGGCTGCCTGACGCCGCCTTGGCGAAGGCTGCGAAGCGGCGCATTACATCAATTTCCGGTTTCTCGGTTTCATCCGGTCGTACTCCGCCCAGGGCGACCTCGCCATCCTCGAGCATGTCGGCGTTCGTATTCCAAAGCCACTCGATAGCGCCGCTGCCCTGCGCGAAGGAAAGAGCGATCTTGCGCTCGAAAAGTGCGGCCTGATCCTGAACACTGCGCCGCTCGATTTGATCCGGATTGGTTCCTGCGCCCACGCCGGTCTCCTGAATAAGCATCGCCTTGCCAGGCTGCTTGGCGACCATCGAATCCCAGAGCAGGCCGTCGCTCTGATACCAGGAATGATTCGTTGTGAAGTCAACGGAACCGGAAAAGTAGGTGGGAAGCAGACGTCCCGTATTGCCGCCCTCGTCCTGTCCGACCGTGATCAACTGCTGCGAACCGGTTGAGCGGATGGCCTGGCGAATCTCTGCCACCCACGCGGCGAATTTTTCCTGCGAGAAAAGATAAAAGTCATAGAGCATGAGGCTGCCCGCGCCATGCTGATCTCCAGACCAGTCAGCCGCAGTAGGCACTGGCCATGGCCCATCGCCTGGCATAGTGGGCAGGTTCCACGCGCTTTGTAATGCTGCGCGCGATGGATACCTGTTCTTCAGCCATGTATTCCATTGTGCAGCCTCGATGGGGTCGCCATTCGGAAGCGCCGTCCAGTGGTGCTGGCCGAAGCTCGGCTCATTGATGAGATCCCATGCGAGAAACGGGACATTAGCGAAGCGGCTGGCGAGACCCATATAGAGATTTTTCTCTCTTCGGACTGCCACCGCATCCATGTAGGCATTCTCTCCACCGAGCACATCGGGAAGAAAAGCGAAAACATTGAACTGCACCGGCAGTCCGTGACGGCGCGCCGTCATGAGAAACGCCTCGAGCGTCCGCAGCGTGCGTTCGTAGGGAACGCCATTCTCATCGCATAGTTTGTCCCATCCGCTCCACCATCCCGAGCGAATCATGTTGATGCCTGCATCCTGAATCTGACCCAGATCCTGGTCCCACACGTAAACGTTCGGGTGATCAAAGTAGAGCCGTTGCACTTGACTCGACATATATGTGGTGCCAACTACGGCGAGCGGCTTGCCATCGATCTCGAAGTAATCCTGGTTCACGCCGAGCTTTGGCCCGGAAAGTAGATAGGCTTCGTCGCGCATCCAGAAGCCGGAGTGATATCGGGCAATAACAGCATTGCCGTCGAGCAATTCGGCATCGATGCGGTGCAGTCCCTTGGTCTGAGGGGAAGGAATAAGGATTGATTGACTGTCCGCAAGGCTGGCCGTCTGAACGAGGGGCTTCGCCGGCGTATCTTCGGCCGTTATGGTCACACGCACGGTAAGTCGGTCTGGAGACTCGCCGCTACCCAGCCACTGCGTTTTTAGCTGGATCGGCTCGCCCGGCAGGTACAGCGGCAGCACCGGGTTTACCTGAAACTCCTCCGCTCCGCGTTCTGCGGCAGAGACGAGCGAATTGATCATCTCTTTGGTTGCGGGTGAATCGCCAAAGTCCACGGGCAAATCAGCGTCAATCCATATCCAGCGTCCCCCTGCGAAGCTTTCGCGCAGGTGGTCAATCTGCACCACGGGCGCGGAGACGCGATGCCCGTTGCGCGTTCCCCAGGCCAGAGCGTCAATACGTGCATCAATGCGGCCGGCGGAGCCCTCGCGATCACTGACACGACTGCTGCTGAGATGGAGGATTGGACTGAAGCTATGCTGCCACGAGAACGGCGGTAACTGTGTGACTGCGTTTGCATTCGGCAAATAGGTGAGACCCGCAGAACCAGGCGTCTGCTGAAACTGGTCAACCCTTAACTCTCGAATGAAACGCACACTGTAGGGACGCAGCTTCCATGCGCCAGCCTCTTGATAGGCAGCACGAGTAAAGGGTCGGCCGCCGATTACGAGCAGATTACCGCCGCGGCCAAGATAAGCGCGCAGAGCGCTCCACGCAGCCTCGGGGAAGGCTGAGCCATAAGGCAAAACCAGCAAATGCGTTTGGGCATCGCTAAGAGCGGAGTCAAGTTCCTGCGCGGTCACAAAACTGGCCCCAGCGAAGAGTGTGGACATCTGTGAGGAACTCAGTCCGGCGGTATCGGCGCTAGGAAAACCCGGCTCCTGAAAAACCTTCACGGACCCATCAAGAGCCCGCAGGTTGGCCGCCGTAAGCAGAGAGAGAAGGCACAGCAGCCATACACGCGTGAATATCACAATCTTCTCCTGAACCTTCAATCCCTGAATCTATTGCGGATGGACCGTGACCACAGAACCCGTGTAGTCAACGCTGCGATCCGCCATAGATGTTTCTTCGCCACCGGCTCCATGGTTTTCTCCCACGAAGACGATATTGAATTTGCGTGCCTCCGGCATTCCGGGATAGCTGCCTGAGCGCGGGCCTATGGTCACGGTCTGTGTGGACTCGTTCCAGTCAATCGGAATGACGGCGCGCTGGCCCTTCTCGTAGTTGTAGGTATCGCCCTGATCTTCGTAAAGATCGAAGTGTCCATCGGCTCCGCGATAGATGCGCAGTTCGATGGGCGCATCGGGCTTTTGTTGCGCGTACTCGATTTCAGGTCCCATCGGCAGAATCGATCCCGCTTTGACATAGAGCGGAATGCGATCGAGCGGCGCCGATGCGTCGAATCGTTGATCGCCGTTCACGGATTTGCCGGTCCAGAAGTCATACCAGCGGGCTGCGGGAGGCAGATAGACGTAGCGCTCGGTGGCTCCCTGCTGTGAGACGGGGCTGACCAGAATCGCTGGGCCAAACATAAACTCATCGCCGATGTTCCAGACCTTTTCGTCGGTACGCCAGTCCATCACAAGCGGACGCATGATGGTCGAGTCGTCGCTCGTGACCTTCCAGGCCAGCGAGTAGATATAGGGCAGAAGGCGGTAGCGGAGCTTATCGTAGCTGACGAGGATTGGCGTTACCGGGCCGTAGCTGAAGAGCTCGTTTTCATCGTTCGCGCGGTGCCCGTGGGTGCGGAAGATGGGGCAGAAGGTTCCGAACTGATACCAGCGCGTGTAGAGCTCCTGATAGGCCGGGTCGTGAGTATCGCGCGCATACGGCGGCCCATAGCCCGCGATGTCAGTGGTCCAGTAGGGCATTCCGGAAAGCGCGAAGTTAAGTCCGGCAGGAATCTGCCGCGTGAAGGACTGGAAGGTGCTGAAGACATCGCCCGACCAGGTGGTAGCGGCGTAGCGCTGATCGCCCGCAAAGCCGGAGCGCGTGAGAATGAAGAGGCGCTTTTGATTATTTGCCTCCCGCCAGTGCGTGTAGATGTTGCCGGTGTGCATGAGCGGAAAGACGTTAGTGTAAAGTGCGCCGTTGCCGATGTGTAGCTGTCTGTCGTAGAGCTCAGCGTCACTCTCGCCGCCGTGCAGATAGGCGATTTCAGGCTCCGAGCTGTCGAGCCAGAAGCCGTCCCATCCTTGTGCGGCAAGTTTTCCGACAAGATGGCTCCAGTAGAAATCGCCTGCGGCGGGATTGGTCGCGTCGTAGTCTGTAGTCCCGGGAATGGTGAGACCGAGAGACTTCATCTCCTGAAAGTTTTTCGATTTCGGATCGAATATGGCCCAGACCGAAATCATGGTGTGGACGTGCTCGTCGTGCAGCTGTTTTAGTGTCCCTGGTACGTCCGGATAAGCATCGGGACGGAAGTCGGGGTCGCCCTGATGCACCCACCAGTACCAGTCCTGCACGATGTTATCGAGCGGTACATGCGCGTTGCGGTACTGTGCGGCGATCTTCAGCAGTTCGTCGTCGCTCTTGTAGCGATCCTTCGATTGCCAGAAGCCGTAGGCCCACTCGCCGTAAAGCGGTGCGTGGCCGGTCATATCGCGGTATTGATGAATGATCTGGTCAAACTCCGGTCCGTAGAGAAAGTAGTAGTCGATGGCATGGGAGGCGTTGGAGCTGAACCTGAACTCTGACGGAAAGCGGTTGTCGAAATAGGAAAGCGCGGCGGTGTTCCAGAAAATTCCGTAACCGTTGGTCGAGAGCATCAGCGGGATAGTCACATCGGTGTTGGCCTGGGCCAGCTCCAGCAACGTTCCGCGATAATTGAAGACGCCGTTCTGATGCTGTCCGAGCCCGTAAATGCCTTCCTCGACGGCCGGATAGAACTGATCCTTGACGCTATAGAGCGATTCGCCGTTCACCACGGTCTTCGCGTAGCGGCGGGGTGAATCCTGAAACTCCTGGAGCAGGCGATGGCCCTGCTCGTCCTGAAATTCGAGCGTGCCCCATGCCAGAGTAATGCGCACCTTCAGCGCGCCCGTATCGATGGTGGCGACGCCCGGGTTCCACAGCTTGTCATTCTCAGACTGGGCCGTGGGCGCTTTCGGCACGGTTAGGGTAAATTTAGCTGGCGTGCAGTTCTGGATTAGCCAGGGCTGCTTCGGCGTCGCGTCTATGGCGTTACCGTCGGGGCTGGCGACAACGTGGACGGAGGTTGGGCTGCACACGGTGAGGCGAAGCGTGTCCGTTGCCGTCTTTACCGTAACGCCGCCGGACTGTTGCGTAATTTCGACCTGAGCAAAAAGACTGCCGTTAAAAATGAGCCCGCCGGCTGCGAGAGCCAGCAGAGATACCCGCCCGAATTTCATCGCTTTTTCCTTCTTCGTAAAAACTTAAGGTGCGAACAAAACTTCAACTGTGCATAACCATGCATGTTACGGTAAAACGGAAATGGCCTGACGAAGACGTATGTCGTCTGAAGATGCGCCGACGCGAAGCTCAACTTGGTCGGGTTCAACTACAAAATGATTGGACACATCGCTCCAATAGGCAAGACTGGAGCCCTTCAGCGCAAGCGTGACCGATTTAGTCTCGCCTGCCGCAAGATGAACGCGATCGAATGCCCTGAGCTCCTCCAGCGGTCGGGAAACCTTTGAGTCGAGGTGCCTGACGTAGAGTTGCACTACTTCGTCGCCCGCGCGGGAGCCGGTATTCTTCAGGTCAAATCGAACGGCGAGCTCTCCGTCTGCACGGAGTTTCGTGGAGCTAAGTGCGAGGTGAGAGTAGCCAAATGTGGTGTAACTCAGGCCGTAGCCGAAGGCGTATAGCGGCTTCTGCTTCAGATACATGTATGTGCGCCCGTGGCGAATGTCGTAGTCCATCATCGGCGGAAGATCATCCATGGATGCGACCCAGGTCTGCGTCAGACGTCCTGCCGGATTGTAGTCCCCAAAGAGAACGTCGGCGAGGCCGGTTCCTTCTTCCTCGCTGTTGTGCGTCATCTCGACAATTGCTGGGATATTCTGCTGCGTCCAGTTTGTGGTGTAGGGAAAGCTGGCATTCAAAACAACAATCGTATGCGGATTCGCGGCATAAACGGCCTTGGCAATGTTTTCCTGCTCAAGCGTCAGCGATCTCCGATCGACCGCTTCTTTGCCGTCGCTCAGTACTGGGCATTTGGCCCAGCCGGCATCACATGTCGGATGATTGCCGATGACGACGATTGCCACATCTGACCGGCGAGCAAGCGCCGCGGCTTCGCTCAAATCAGAACCTTTGGAAAATTCGACTGAAACTCCGCTGCCCGCGCGGGCCTTGATGCCTTCGACCGGGCTGATCGCGAATGGCGGTGTTCCGCTATACCAGTCGAGCAGAACCTGATCGGCATAGGGGCCGATGACGGCAATCGACTTCAGCCTTTTCGCATCCAGCGGAAGCAGATCGACGTCGTTCTTTAGCAGCACAATGGATTCGTCGGTCACTTTGCGAGCCAGTACTTTGTGGGCAGGCCAGTTCCAGGGATCACCCTTGGCCAGGTTTTCGAAGCCAATTGTCGAGTACGGAACCATGGAGTGCGGATCGAGCATGCCGAGCCGAATCATGACGCGGTAGACGCCGCGCAGGTTCTGATCGATGTCCTGCTCCGTGATGAGCTTCTGCGCGAGCGCGTCTTTTACGGGCTGCTTATAGTTATCGAGGAACTGGTTGATTCCCGCATGGATGGCATCCGCAGCGGCTTCCGGCATTGTCTTGGCGTAGTGGTGTTGAGTCACCATATTGGTGAGCGCGCCTGCATCCGTGCAGATAATTCCGTCGAAGCCCCAATCCTTCATAACAATGTTTTTGAGCGCTGGTTGAGCGGCCATAGGGATGTGGTTCCAGGCGTTATATGCGGTCATGAACGCATTAGAATGCCCCTGTTCGATGCCCATGCGGAACGGAACCGAGTAGTACTCATGGAAGAGGCGCGTATCAAAGTCGGAAGAGGAACCGCCGCGTCCGTCTTCGTTGCTATTGGCGAGAAAATGCTTCATGAGCGAAGCAGTCATCCAATAGTGAGGATCGCTGCCTTGGAGGCCCTGGACAAAAGCGACGGCGAGCGTGCCTACAAGATAGGGGTCTTCACCGTAGGACTCCTCACTTCGGCCCCAGCGCGGGTCGCGGCTTAGGTCAGCATTGGGCGCGCGCACGACCAGGCCGCCGCGGTGATACTTCCCATCGGCGTAGCGTGTTTCAAAACCTTCTACTGCCGCGGCTTGCAGCAGAAGAGCAGGATCCCAGGTCTGCCCCAGCCCCCGTGATTGGGAAAATTGGGTGGTCGGAATGACAGACCTACCGCGGCCTTCCCATCCCCCAGGTCCACCCAGCGCCAGACCGTGAAGGCCTTCCACATGACCGGTCCCGACCACTCCGAGCCGCGGCACCGAAGGGTCAGTGCTGAGAGCGCTGATCTTCTCATCGATGGTCATACGCGACAGCAGATCAGTAATCCGCGTTTCCACCGGGACGGTCGGATTCTGGAAACGATATTGGTATGCGGATTGCGCGGCCGCAGGCAGTACAGTGAAAAGAATGTAAAGGCCAACGCTGTTGAATCTCATCTGAATTCGCTCACAGTGTCACGATCGGTATAAGAATTGCCGAGGCTGTCCCCAGCAAAAAGATATGGGGTGAGGGGGAGCCACCCCAAGAACGCGCCGAAGAGGAGCCTCTGCCGGCACGACAGGAGGTTGAATAGCCGCATACATTGAAATCAAACCCACGCACGAAGACTCGAAACGAGGGAAACTCGATTTGAACTTCAGTCTGATTCTCCACGAAAGGCCGAATTGTCTCGAGGCAGCTCCTGGATTCCGGGAGATGAACTCTGGTAAATCGATTTTAGCGTCAATGTAACGGATTACATGGAACACGTGAACAAAAATAGAGAGCATCCACCCTCCCTGTCAAGAATTCTTTCCAGCTGGAATGGATTTGGTGCCCTTCCAAAATGCGCGATCAGGCTCTCAATCTCCAGTTATTTCCGTCTCTTAGGTCGCGCGAGGCCCGTTGATTGACGCACTACGAGGGCGGTCTTGACCATATATTGCTTACCTGCTTTGTCTACACGGCGCTCAAATCGTTGCAGTGCATCGAAAAAGCTCTTTGCCAGATCTTCGCGGGAAAGATTCATGGTTGTTAAAGCGGGAGAGATGATTTCGCCAAACCTGATGCCGTCAAAACCAATGATGGAGAAATCCCTTCCTACGGAGTAACCGTTGGAGCTCATGACGCGAATCGCGCCGATAGCGGTGAGATCGTTTACGGCTACGATTGCGGTTGGGCGGTTCTTCACGGAAAGCATTTCCGTCATTGCGGCTGTACCACCCTCGATCCGGTAGTCTCCGACTTTAAGGAATTCAGGATAGAAGACAAGGTCGTGCTTTTTCAGAGCCCTCACAAACGACTCGAAGCGATGGTCGGAAATTGGTTCCGCTGCAATACCGGCGATGAACCCGATTTTTGAATGCCCAAGCTCTTTCAGGTGTTGAATGGACTTGTCCATACCGGGCCAGCTGTTGATCCCAACGTCGCTGATTCCCTTGCCAACAATTCTGCGATCGAAAGTTACAATTGGCACGCCGTTCTTATAGAAGGAAGTGGCGATTTCCGGGAGCACGGAGACCAGTAATGCAACTCCTTCCACTTGCCGTGTGAGCAGCCTGCGGATAGAAAGCTGCATACCGCTCGGGTGGAAATCCGTGTTGGCCAGAAGGACTTCCTGATTCTCCTTCAAGGCAATGGATTCGAACGCCTTAATGAATTCTGGGAAAAATGGGTTTGTGATGTCCGGGATAATGAGCCCGTAAATATGGCTTACGCCAGACTTCAGGCTGGTTGCGGTGATGTTGGGGAAGTAATGAGCCTTCTCCATCACGGTGCGAACACGCTCCGCAGTCTTGCGCCTCACTAAGAGTGAGCCATGCATTACTCGGGAAACGGTGGCTATCGATACATCTGCTAATTCTGCAATCTCTTCCATTCGCACGGTGCGATTTACCTCATGCACTCTTTTGAGAGATATTGCTGCAATACCGCAATCAGAACGCCGGGAATGGCTTCAATTCGCTGATCCGGCGTTCCAGAACGGGGCGGCCGCGTAACCTATAAATTCCATCGGCCTTCAATTTCTTCAGCGATTGAACAGTCTAAGAAGGCCAATGCACCAAAATGAGTGAGACCAAAACCTGGATTCAGATCAAGAACGCAACAGAATCGGACTATCGCTGGGGAGGCGTGTCCCACACTCATTTTCATGTGATTGTACTGCGTACGGTTTTACCCGCGGCTTTAATTTTTCCCCCTGTTTCGTTGGCATTGCTTTCAGCGTCACGCCGAATGAGCCAGTGCAATTATCTTTCGCCGAATGATCCACGCCTTCATTTCGGACTAGGAGCGATCACGGTCGTTGATGTACAAGTGCGCTGGCCCGACGTAAGTCCGAAAGCTACCCCGGCATAAGAGTCGACCGGCTGGCGACGAGTCGAGGAAGGAGGGGAATCGTGAAGGGAGGGCATTTCCCGCTAATTGACCATTGCCCGCGCTGTTATTTGCGGAACATGCTGCGCTATTCTTGATGCGATGCGTACCGCTTTCTTATTACTTGTTCTTTCCACTGCTCTGGCGTTCGCTCAACAGCCCGAATCAGACGGGCTTTTCAGCAGCGCGATCCAGGCGCAGCAGCGTGGAGACAACCAGACTGCGATTCTGGATTACCAGAAGCTGCTGAAACTCCACCCGAATATGATTGAGGCGAGAGCCAATCTGGGTGCAGCTCTGGCGCGCGAAGGTCGCTTCGACGAGGCCATCGCGCAGTATCACCTGGCATTGTCTTTCGCGCCAGACAACGATCAGATCCGGATGAACATGGCGATCGCCTACTACAAAAAAAGCGATCTGGAAGATGCGCGCCGCGAGTTCGAAGAGGTCCGCAAAACGCAGCCCAAAAATCCGCAGCTCGCGATTCTGCTGGGTGATAGTGAGGTGCGGCTCGGTCAGCCTGCCGCCGCTGCCGCTATGCTTGCTCCGCTGGAAGCGGACAATGCGGCAAACCCTGATTTCGAATATGTGCTTGGCACGGCGCTAATCCAGTCCGGGAGCCGGCGCGAGGGAGCGGAGCGTCTCGATAAAGTGGCTGAGAGGACTCACAGCGCCGACGCCTATCTGCTCGCCGGCTCTACCTTCATGGATTTGAACGAATTCGCAAGGGCCAGGACGGACCTTGAGGCGGCATTGCGGCTGAATCCGAATCTGCCTCGCATCTATGCCCTGACCGGGATGGCGCGAGACATGAACGGCGACGCCGCAGCAGCCGAGCCCGCCTTTCGCGAGGCGCTGAAGCGCAATCCAAACGACTTCGACGCCAACTTGTACCTCGGATCCATTCTGTATAAACGCCGCGACATGGCTGAGGCAAAGCCGTATCTTGATCGGGCGATTCAACTCAAACCCGACTCCGCAACAGCGCGCTATGAACTCGCGATGTGGGAGAGCACTTCAGGCCAGTACGACGATGCAGCGAAGGACCTCGAAGCCCTTGAAAAATCCAACCCCGACTGGCTGCAACCGCATGTCGAGCTGGCCAACGTTTACTATCGTCTGCACCGGCCGGCAGACGGCGCGAAAGAACGAGCCATCGTTGCCAAATTGAATGCGCAGCAGCAAAGTGAGGGCCCTCCAAAGCTGCAGCAGCCCTAATTAGGGTAGGGCTCGTTGGGCTTCACCACCCGGATATCGTGATCGGTGAAAATAAAATGCCCGCCTGGAAAAGGCACCTTCGGCATGTGGCAGCTCGCGCATTTTGATTTTGCGACCGGACACACGTTTGCGTGCGGCGGCGCTGCCGCGGCTGCCGGAGAGTGGCAGGCGAGACACTTCGTGTCGTAGTAGGAACTATCTCGCACGACCTGCTGGTGCGGATCGTGACAGGCGATGCAACTGATGCGAGGATCGGACCCGTCGAAACACCTGCTGTTGGCCAATCGATAAGGTTGGAAACGCACGTTGGCCGGTCCCCGCCATCCGGCTCTCACGACCAGCTCCCAGGTGCGATGGCACTGGCCGCAGAAATTCGATATGTCCTCGGAAGAAAGGCTCTTCAGATTTGGCGGGACGATACTCATGTCTCCCTGCACAACAGCGGCAAGATGAGCATCTGCGCCGATGTGGCAGTGCTCGCAGGTGAGTCCAGGTTTGAACGAGGTGAGATTGAGCTTGTGATCGACGACCGCGCCAGTCGCATGGCAACCGAAACAAGTCCTGGTGCCTGCCTCGCCAAGCGGGCGGCCAATCGCCTCCTCAAGACTTTTTGGGGCCAGATGCTCATCACCCACAGTAACGTCGAGGCCCTGTATTAACGGATAGTAGCTGACCAGGCTCTCGTACATGTTGCCATCATGCTCCAGAACCCAGGTCTGCGCCTGTGCGCCCATCGACCAAAGGATCGGCAGAGAGATTGTCTGAGTGCCGTCGCTCACGTTGTACTGGCTCTTCCCGTCATGCGTTTCCACCGAGTAAGAGTATGAGCCCCTGCGAAAGGCAAGCTTCGGATGCGTGTTGAGCGTTTCATTCCTTCCAGGCAGCTGCATTGCGCGTCCCATCTGAGTGTCGGGTTGCGAGAAAGCTTGCTTCTGGTGGCAGCTTCCGCAGGTCACGGATTCGCGTCTGGGCTCTGCAGACAGGCACACGCCGCACAGCATCAACACCAGCAGAACTCTAAAGATTCGCACTGGCAGCCGTCCCTTGACCTGAGAGCGACAGGCACAAAAGACGTTCCCGCCTGGCATCGTCCTTTCGTCCTAGCTTGGAATACGCCTTGACCAGAGCCAGATGTACCTCGAGGTTCTGCGGCTCCGTCTTGAGCACGGCCTCAAGATACGGCAATCCGCCATTGACGTCTCCCGTTTCGACCAGGTCTCGTCCCATCACAAGCTGAGCCATCGGTAGGGAAGGATCTTCTTTGACTGCCGCCTGGGCGTCCGGAAGCGCCGCTGTGAAATCCCCCTCCAATCCAAAAGCCCATGCCAGCATGGAATGGGCGAGCGCGCTTGATGGAGAAACGGCGAGTTCGTCCTTGAACTGTGCGATTGCCTGGTCTGGAGCAACCGTGAACAGGAGGTACCCATAAAGGTAGTGAATGTTGGGTGCCGTGGGAAAACGAGCGAAGATTTCCAGAAAGGCTTGATGACCGCCGGTAAGATCCCCGCTCATGATGCTGGTTGCTGCGCTGCCAACCGCTGAAACCAATTGTTCTTGCGAGGGGTCAATGTCCTTCGGAAAAATCGCCATCCGCAAACCTGATAACCCTATGCCGTTCGTCACATCCTCATTGATTGTGCCGTGCTTGACGAGTTCAGTGTACTTTCCGAGCGCCTCTTCGAATCTTCCCAGCCGGGTCAGCAGGAGGGCCTCATGGTAAAGGATAATCCCCGCATTCCGTGGCTGGGCTGCCGCTCCAAGAGCGATACCGTGCTGGAGATCTTGAAGGGACTCTGGGTAGAGGCCTTGTTCAAATTCACAGAGACCGCGCAGCGCAAGCGCGGGTCCAGCGCTTGGCGTCAGCTCGATGTAGCGCGTCAGAGCGTCAATTGCGGGGCCATAAGCGTCGACTCCGTATTGCAGCGATCCCAGATACCACCAGCCGTCCGGCCATTTGGGATTCAGCTGAACCGCCTCTTGATACAGTTCGATCGCGCTGGGAATGTCGCCCTGTTCGCGTGCTGACGAGGCGGCGGAGGCTAATTCATCGAAATTTTGTGGGTGATCCTGTGCTGCAGCCAGGGTGGAAACTAGCAACAAAATGGTCAAAGTCAAACTCGAGAAAGCATTTAAAATCAATCGGCTACAATCTGCATCCCTGCTTGCGCCCGCGCGTATTGCCGGTTCGCCCATATCGAAGAAACCGCTTCCTGCGATGAAATACGTATGCTGCGAAGACAAAGATATCACGAGAATGCTGACGGGAAGGACGCCAAAATGTAACGGATTGCAATTTTCTCTTGACAGCAATCGTTCCACAGTAGTATTCGTCATTCGCTGTATTGTTATCGTTATCGCGAGAGCGGGAAAACTATTGAGTGACGGTTGGAAATGTAACGGCTTGCATTTTTCTCGACAGTTGCGCCGCCCGAGAGATTTTTTCTCGCCACCGGCGAGTAATTCCGCAAAATCAGCTGCTCTCACTGCTACGAAAGACGTTTCCAGGTTCGTCAGCTAAATCGCTTTTCGAAAGGTTTTGTAGCGGATTACAAATATGATCTTACAAATTTGTAACGGATTACAAAAAGAACAGGCTTCAACGATTCAAGATCGCAAGCGATCCATAGTTTCGCAAGCCTTGTAATACACATTTTTAGGGGGTCTATGATGATGCATTTTCAAAATCCGGTGCGATTTAGAAGACCGGTCGTGGTCAGCCTCTTCCCAGTGCTGCTTCTGGCATTACTGGCGCTCATAGTTCCATCCGGGATTGCCCAGCAGTTGACCGGCACTCTCAGCGGTACCGTATACGATCAATCCGGCGCTGTAGTTCCGGGCGCGACGGTGGTTCTCAAGAATCAGGCCAGCGGCGATGTGCGCACTGCGACTGCCGAAGGTTCGGGTCATTTCGTCATCACCGCTGTTCAGCCCGCTAACTACTCCATCGTGATATCCGCACCGGGATTCACTTCCTGGCAGGAAGACGGCATCGTCATGAACGTGGGCGACACCCGCGACATTCCAAACATCAAGCTTGCGGTCGGCAACGTTTCAACCAAGGTCGAGGTGGTCGGTGGCGGCGCAGCACTCGTACCGACAGACACCGCCGAAATCAGTACGGCAATGAATGAGCAGATGATTAACAACTTTCCGCTCCAGGGCCGCGACGCTGGAGAGTTGCTTAAGGTCATGCCGGGCATGGCGCTTAACAACAACTCCGGGGGCGCTCAGTCGACCTTCAACGACAGGGAAGTCGGCTCCAACAATGGTCCGGTTGGAGATTACTCCTCTAATGGCACGCAGCCCAATGGCACCATGGCCTACATGCTCGACGGCGCCAACCTGGTCGACCCGGGCAACTTTGGAACCCAGATCGCCAACATCAATCAGGACATGGTGGGCAGCGTCAAGTTTCTGAGTTCGAACTATAGCGCCGAGTACGCAAAGGGCCCGTCGATTTTCCAGGCTTTCAGCAAGAGCGGCGGCCAGCAGTTCCACGGCGAAGCTTATCTTTACACTCACAACGCGTCTCTGAACTCCGTTGATGCCTACACCAAGAGCCAGGGCGGAACAAACGCAGCCCAAAGCTATTACTACATGGGCGGAAACGTAGGCGGCCCCCTGCTGCTGCCGTTCACCCATTTCAACCGTGACCGGAACAAGCTCTTCTTCTGGGCGGGCTACGAGTACATGAAGCAGCAGCCGGCAGGCGAGATTATCAACTACAACGTCCCCAATGCCGCGCAGCTCGCCGGAGATTTCAGCAATACGGGCATTCCCGCCGGCGCCATATCCACGTGGCCCAAATTTTACGATACGCTGACCCAGAACACGCCAGCCGGGGGCACTCCGACCTCAATTCCGACTTCAGCCATCGACCCAAACATCGTGGGCATTCTGAAGCTTTATCCCGCGCCTAACCACATACCGAGCCCGGCGAATGGTTACAGCAACTATTCGTACTCAAACACTTCACCTCAGAACCGCTGGGAAGCGACCGGCAAGCTCGATTATGCAATCAGCGACAACACCAAACTTACCGGGTCCTACACCTACCAGAAGGAGAGCGACCTCGCTCCAATATCCATCTGGTGGGCGACGCCGAACACACTCCCCTACCCAAGCGCGGGAGCTTCGAACACAGTCACTTACGTGATTTTGACGAATCTGACCCACGTCTTCAACCCGACCACGACCAATGAGACCGTCTTCACCTGGTCCCACTTTGTGAACCCCTACTCGCTCGCGGATCCCGCCAAGGTTTCGCGCCAGGCCACCGGCTTCAATGTCCCCGGCCTCTTCGGCCAGACCACCGCTCAGATGCCGAATTTTATGCCGGATTACTGCTGCAGCGAGCAGCTTGCGAGTTTCAACTACTACCCGATGTCGACCGGTTCGTTTGGCGGCATCAAACAGGTCCCCGCTTTCTACGACAACTTCACCAAAGTGTTTGGCAATCACACCACGAAATTCGGATTCTACTGGGACACCAGTTCGAACCAGCAGAACAGCAACGCTCCGAACAACGGGACCTACAACTTCCAGACGTATGGCCAGAATTCCACCACGAATCTGGTTGCCGATATGATGCTGGGCTACGTCAATCAATACCAGCAACAAAACGCGAACGTACCGAGCGACACGAAGTATCACCAGTGGTCGATCTTTGCGCAGGACCAATGGAGAGCTAACTCGAAACTCACGGTGAACTACGGCATCCGGTTCGATCATGTCGGCCAGTGGTACGGCTTCAACGGCTTCAATCAGGGCTTCCAGGTGTGGGACCCCGCCAGCTACAACAACGGCCCCAACGCGCCCAACAACACCGGCCTGCTGTGGCACGGGAACACCCCCAGAATTCCGTTGTCCGGGTTCGTCTCGCCGCTGTTCTACTACGCGCCACGCGGCGGCATCGCCTATGACATCTTCGGAACCGGCAAAACCGTTTTCCGCGGAGGCTTCGGCGTGTTCCGCTACCAGGCCACCAGCGAAACGGCCTCGGCGGGGAATGGCCCGGCAGGATCCTTTGAATACGGAACGCCAACCACATTTAACGGCTACGCGAATGTGGTGAACTTCGTACCGCCGTCCTCGGTCGCACAGAACGGCTCGAGCGTTTACGCGATGCAACAGGGAGATAATCGAGCGCCCTTCACGAACGATTGGAATGTGACGATTTCTCAGGCTTTGCCGCACCGTTCAGTCCTTGAAGTATCGTACGTCGGCAACCGAAGCGTGAACGAATACATGGACGGATCAAACAGCAACCTTTTCAACTTGAACAATGTTTCTCCCGGTGGATTTTTCAGTCCGGATCCGGTGACAAACCAATACGTTTCACCGGCCTCGCCGCCCTGTTCTACCAGCAATCCAGCTCAGCAGAGCTTGTATTGCCAGCAGAACCCCGGTGCATACACCCCGAGCTTCACCGCAAATGATTTCCAGCCGTTGAAGAATTATCAGAAGTTTATTCTGCTGACTCACGCACCGTACTCGGACTACAACGCGTTGCAGGTTTCGTTCCAGAAGCAGACCGGACCTATCACCTTCCTCACCAACTACACCTTCTCCAAGGTCCTGGGCATCCGCGATGGCGGCTCCAACAATGGAAGCGGCAACGGCACCGGTGTCGATCCATTCATTCTCCAAAATAACTACGGCCCTCTTGCATATGACCACACGCAAATCATGAACCTTGTGTATCAGTGGCAGATGCCTAACTGGGTTCATGGCGAGGGCTTTGGCATGCACATGCTGGCCGGAACCGTAAACGGCTGGCAGCTATCGGGCTACACGGCATTCCAGAGCGGGTATCCGTTGCAGCCACTTCTGGGGGGCAACATGCAGGCTGGCTACCCCGGCGGTCTCACAGTTCCGACGGTCGCAAATCCCAACTTGCCGGATAACAGCTATTTGCTGCCAAATGGGCTACGCGCGGTTTCAATCAACCCATCCGTATGGTTCGGCTCAAACGCGTATAACGTGTTGATCCCGGCCCTCACCTGCAACCCGACCAAGAACCTGCACAACGGTCAGCGATTCAACCCTAACTGCTTCACCACACCGGCTTACGGGCAGCAAGGCCCGACCGACCTTCCCTACATGCGGGCTCCCAATTACTGGGATAACGATCTGGGGGTCTACAAGAACTTTCACTTCACCGAGAGCCGGTATATCCAGATCCGGGCCTCTGCAACGAACTGGCTGAACCATCCTCTCGGACAATTCGGTTTGGCGAACTCGAGTGATGAGTCACTCAGCTTCACTCAGGTTTCAAACGCGACTTGCGCGGGGTGTGTCGACTCGAATGGAAATCCACTTCAGGTCACATCTCTGTCGCCAACCAACACTAATACTCAAACCACCGGGAAACCCGCTTTTAAAACAGGTTCCAGGTTTGTGACACTGGCTGCGAAGTTCTACTTCTAAGGTCAGGCCTCTCCATTACAATCCTGAGGGGGGCGGCTCACGCCGCCCCCCTTTATTTGAACCTATGCTTTTCTCAAAGTTAATTCGATACACATTATGGATTGGGTTTCTGCAGGTCATCGCAGCTGGCATTTCGCCTCTCTATGCGGCGCAAACACCCAGCACAAAGACAGAGAGCCCGATTCGATTCGAACTGCAGAAAATCCCCTTTCGCCTGGAGAATGACGAGACTCCAGCGAAGAACGCGCCCGAGGCAATGGCCGGAGGGGTCGCCGTCTTCGACTACAACGGCGATGGGCGCCCTGACATCTTCTTCACCAACGGCGCCAATATTGCAACACTCAAAAAAGATTCGCCAAAGTATCGCGATCGCCTCTTCCGCAACGACGGAAACGGCCACTATACCGATGTAACCGATAAGGCCGGAGTCGCAGGCACAGGTTACGATGTGGGCGCGGCGGTGGGTGATTATGACAATGACGGGCACCCCGACCTGTTCGTTGCCGGCGTATATAAGAACACCCTTTACCACAACAATGGAGACGGCACCTTCACAGATGTAACGGCCAAGGCGGGGCTCGATAAGTCGAATGACCCTCAATATGGCCCGCTTTGGTCCGTCGCCGCCGTCTGGGTCGATGTGAACAACGATGGATTGCTCGATCTCTTCGTCGTGAACTACATGGAGTGGAAGTATTCCGACCAGCCACTCTGCGCCTATCGCGGCGTCGCGGATTACTGCCATCCCCGATACTACAAACCCACGCCCGACCAGCTCTTTATCAATAACGGCGACGGAACATTTACCGATGAATCCGTGGCGTGGGGTATTCGAGATCATCCGGGCAAGGGCATGGGAGTCGGGATGGCGGACTACGACCTTGATGGCCGCCAGGATCTCTTCGTTACCAATGACGGAGGATACGAGTTTCTCTTTCACAACCTCGGCAACAAATTCGAAGAGGTTGCTTTCAATGCTGGGGTGGCTCTGCCGGAGGACGGAACCTTTATTTCCGGAATGGGACTGGACTTTCGCGACTTCAATAATGACGGCTATCCGGACATAGCTTATGTCGCGCTGAACAACCAGACATTTCCCCTTTACGAAAACACCGGCAAAGGGGATTTTCGCGAAGTTACCACGCCGAGCGGCATGAGGGACGAGAGCATGCGAATGTCCGGCTATGGCGCGGGTCTTTACGATTTCGACAATGACGGATGGAAAGACCTCTTCGTAACTCGCGGCCACGTCGAGTCGATGCCCCTCCCCGGCGAAGAGATCGATCAATATAACACGGTCTTTCACAACTCCGGCGCAAGCGGCAAATGGCTCGCGCTTACGGCGGAGGCGGGTCTGACGGCCGCGCCCGGAGGGCGTCATCGCGGCTGCGCGTTCGGCGACCTCGACGGAGACGGCCGCGTCGATGTGGTTGCCACAGCGCTTGGCGCAGACGCGGAGATCTGGATGAATCGAAGCAAGAACTCCAATCACTGGCTGGACATCGCCCTGCAAGGGACAAAGAGCAATCGCGACGGCATCGGCGCAAGAATCAAAGTGGTGACCAAAAGCGGCACGCAGTACAACCACATGACAACAAGTGTCGGCTACGCATCCTCCAGCGACGGGCCGGTTCACTTCGGACTAGGCCTGGACGCGCGCGCAGACCTGGTTGAAATCTGGTGGCCATCGGGGAGAGTGCAGACTTTCAAGGATGTAAGCGCCGACCAGATCCTCAAAGCGGTCGAACCGCCTAACTAAACCAGAGGGGTTGCAGCATCCGCCCAACTGGCAGGAGCGTTCCACTATGTCGAGCTTGCCTCCATTAGTGTTTCTCATCGCCTTTGTATCCGTCGGGCCGAGTCTCCCAGCGCAGACCGGCGCGGGGCAGCAACCCAAGAATGGTCCACCAGCAGAATTCACGCTCAAGACAGAGGTGAACCGCGTTGTGCTCGATGTGGTGGTGAACGACGCCCACGGTAATCCCGTTCACGGCCTTAGCGCCAGTGATTTCGCCGTCACCGAGGATGGCGTGCCGCAAACCGTGCTCCAGTTCGACGCAAGGAACTTCGATCACGGCATGGATTACAGTCCGGCGAAGTTTCCGCCGCTTCCTCCCGACACATTCGTCAACCTCCCCGCAGACCCCGAGCGCGGCCCGCTCTACGTGCTCTATTACGATCTGGTCAATATCCCCATTGAGTACCAGGTCTTCGCCCGCAAGCAACTCATCAAATTCATACAGGCGAAGCCCGCAGGTGCACGATTCGCCATCTTCGTAGCTTCCGACGGGGTTCATATGGTGCAGGGATTCACCTCCGATGAGAGCAAGCTCCTCGCCGCGGTAGACGCCAGCGGCTCGACCCCGCACGTGCCGCAGGAATTCCTCATGGGCGTCAACTTTGGCGAGGGGGATAGCCTGGCGGCCGCCTCGCGTCTGAACCTGATCGCGCGCTATCTTGCGCCAATGCACGGACGCAAGAACCTGATTTGGTTTGCTGCGGAGTTCCCGCTCTCACTTTTCCCCAGTAGAGACCAAACGAACGCCTATCGGGAAGAGGTGAAAAAGACCCTCGACCTGCTTGCTGCCAATCAGATCGCCGTCTATCCGGTCGATGCCAGTGGAGTGCCGAGCACCGAATCCTATGCACCCCCGGGGGATGTCGCCGGCGCCGGCCTCACCTCTGATGCTCGCGAGAATGGTATCGGCCCCACAACGGTCGATCAGGCGGTGGCCTCAAGAGTCTCCTCCGGTAATCACGGCTCCTCGTTGCTCGCCATCAGCTACTTCACGCAGGACGAGATTGCGCGGGTGACGGGCGGGGAAGCCATCTACAGTTCAAACGATGTGGCCGGATCTTTCCAGAGGGTGACCGACGACGGCGGCAGCTACTACACGCTCACCTACTCGCCCACGGACAAGAAATTCGACGGACATCTGCGCCGCATCCACGTCGAATTAAGGGAGAAACAGTACCGTTTGTCCTACCGCCGCGCTTATTATGGAGCCGATCCGCATCAGTTCGGCGAGCCCATTGACGACGCCCTCTCCGCCAGCATGAAGCACGGCGCTCCAGAGTATCGCCAGTTAATATTCGGCGTCCAAGTTATGCCTTCGGATTCGGCGAAGCGCAGCACCCGCGAGCAGCTCGCAAGCATGGAGAAGCCCAACGGAGCTCACTCCAAACCTGTTCACTTAGAAACATACGTGCTCGACTATACCGTGATGGCGCAGCAGCTCCGCGCGGTGGGCGAGACCGCTCCAGGTTTTTCCATTGCCGCTGCTGCATACGATGCGGACGGCCGCCTCCTGAACTCCGCCGTTAATCAAGCCGCGGAGTCCGGCGCGTCCGCAAACGGGAAGCCGCAAGACAGAACCGCTTATCGGATGGAACAGCAACTTGAAGCACCGCTCACGGCAAAGTTTCTGCGCTTTGCAGTGCGCGACACGCAAAGCGGAAAAATCGGAGCCATGGAAATAACGCTTCCGTTGTCGTCAGACGGCACAGAGTGAGCTTGCGCCGATTACATCGACAAGTCAGTGCGCGAGGCGGATTCGCCTCGACGAGAAATGGCAAATAGAATCGCCAGCGCCAGCAAAGTCGAGACCCACCCAAGCACTTCATCCACCCCCACCGCGTAGCTTATGTCGATCTTCGATTTTCCTGCGGACACCGGCACAACGATCAATCCGTCGGGCCTATGAGGACGGCCTGTTTGGAGGGTTCCGTTGACTGCGACTCTCCACGTGGGGTAATCGCGTACGTTGACTACCAAAAACGCTGGCGACGGAATGGACACTTGAAAGTGAAGCCGATCCGCCAGCGCTACGGAATTCGTCGGCTGAAGATTCTGCGGCTGGCCGTTCGGGGCGTCGGCAATCCACGCATTTGGGTTGTGGTGCCCAACAGCTTGCTGATCAGATCCCGCCGGAGTGTATTCGTCCGAATAGTAGACGTCGGCGCGATAGAAGCTGGCGACGAGATTTGGAACGCCGTTCTCCATGTTGCAGGCCTGGCGAAATAAGGAGTTGCCGCCAATGCTGAGCAGCAGCGGAATGGCCAAAGCGATCACAATCGCCGCAGTGAATCTCATTCTTATTCGATCAAGAGCCAGCGCAAGCAGCGCGGCGGCGACGCTTCCGAGAATGGCATTGAATCGCCATGGGAATTGGAGGAACTTCAAGTCCGGGGTGTGGCGCCACAAAAGTGCGCTGGGCGCGGTGAGCAGAAAACCAATGACCATGGCTGCAGCCGACAGGGCGAAGATCAGAAATCTGCGGTAGCGAAGTTCAGGATTTCCTGGTTTCTCAGGGTTGCCGTAGATCGCAATCACGGCAAAAATTGCACTGAGAATCAGAAGTGTGACCGAACAAAGCGAAGCAGTGCGCAGAATGGCCTTGTGCGACGGACCGCCAAGTTGGCCGAAAAGGAAGTTGTCCTGAATACGGGTGCCTTTGACTGCGGCCATGGTGACCCTGATCCAGCGCCGCTCAACAATCGCCGGAACAAGATAAAAGCCAGCAAGAGCCAGACCGATGCAAGTGCCGAGTGCAATGCGGGCGGCTTCTCCGAGCGTATCGCGCAGGCTTTTCAAGTTGCTATACATCCATGTAATCCGAAGAACGCCCAGCAGCGCGAGTAAATAGCAACCCATAACGGCAGCTGGGTCGTTCGTCAACCAAAGCAGGGCCACGGGTAGAGCAATGCCGGGGATCGTGAGCCGCGGTCGCAGCAATGCCAGCAGCAGAAGCGGTATCCAGGCAGCGGCGAGCAGTTCCGCGAACGCGCTACGCTCAAAAAAAGTGAAAAGCATGTACGGATGGACCATGTAAAAGCAGGCGGCAATAAGCGCGTTGCCTTCGTTGGTCCACGTCCTTGCCAGGCGATACATCGTGAATCCACATGCGGTAAGACTCAGCCAGATGAAGGTGTTCGGAACAGCAGCCCAGGGCAGCACGAAGCCAGCCAGCGCCCCGATCGTCCACGAAAGCGGTGGATAAAAGACGAAGCGCGGCTCGCCTGAATTCCACGCGGCAGTAAACTCCCAGTGCGGAAGCAAAACACCCTCCTTCCATTGAGAACCGACTGCCAGCCAGTTGATCATGTGAAAACCGAAGTCGTGGCCACACGAAGAGCCTTTAAGTACAAGCGGCAGGATGGCCAGCAGCGACCCGACCGGGATTAGAAGGAGATAACGACGATCTCGCATCTCCTTCATAGTACGGGACGCAGACAGGTGAGATGGCAAGGCGAAGGAACGCCTTACCCGGAATGCCCCGGCGCAGTATTTACTTTTAGAAGCGAGCTTGCTGCGAAACTCCGCTATACGTCAAGCTATGATCGCCATTCGCAACGGTCTCACCGGTACCGTGACCCGGCGCGACGAGAGTGACGTGGAACTCCTGGCCTCCCGAAGCGCCAGTGAATTGACCTTGTCGCGACCCAATCGTCAGGGTGTGTGAGGCGTCACTCCAATGCATAGGCACCCACGCGTACTGCCCCTTCTCATAGCCGTAGGTCAGCCCGTCGTCATAGTAAAGCCTGGCGTCGCCGTCAGCACCGGGATAGATGCGCAGCTCGACAGGCGCGGAAGGGTGCTCGCCGGTGTACTCTTCCTCTGGGCCCAATGGGAGAATGCTGCCAGCGCGCACATAAAAAGGCAGGACCCCCAGTGGCGCGTCGCGATGGATCGTCTGGCCGCCCGCGATCCGCTGCCCAGTCCAGAAGTCATACCAGTCCCCGCCCTTCGGCAGATACACATCGCGAGAGGTCGCTCCCTCCACGGTCACCGGAGCGACCAGCAGAGACGGTCCGAACATGAATTCGTCGTTGATATCGAGCGCCTTACTGTCTGCCGCAAAATCGAACGCAAGCGCCCGCATTGGTGTGTAGCCGTCGAAAGTCGTCTTTGCGGCCAAAGTATAGATGTATGGCATAAGCCGGTAACGAAGCCGATCATAGAGCGTGAGAATCTGCTGCGCCTGTGGTCCGAAAGACCACAGCTCATTCTGATTATTTTTGCGCGCGCCATGAGCCCGGAAGATGGGACAGAACGAGCCATATTCGAACCATCGCACAAAGAGTTCGCGGTAAGCCGGGTCGGTAGTGTCGCCGCCAACAAAGCCGCCGATGTCGCTTGTCCAGTAGGGCAGCCCGGTAAGCGAATAATTCAATCCGGCGGGAATTTGCCGTCTGAACGAATCGAAAGTGGTGAGCGTGTCCCCAGACCAGGCGGCAGCCGCGTTGCGCTGCATGCCGGTGAACGCAGAGCGTGTGAGAATGAACGCGCGTTTGTTCTCCGGCTGAGCGCGCTGGCCGTCATAGATGGAAGCGGTGGTCATCAACGGAAAAAGATTTGCATACTTCGACCCGATTCCAAGCGCCGTCCCGGCTCCCGCCAGCATGGGCCCGTGCTCCTCCGCGTACAAATCCGCCGGCTCGGTCGAGTCCATCCAGAAGGCATCCACGCCAATG
Source organism: uncultured Acidobacteriaceae bacterium (assembly GCA_963743135.1). Lineage (GTDB taxonomy): Bacteria > Acidobacteriota > Terriglobia > Terriglobales > Acidobacteriaceae > Silvibacterium. Next base: position 91,474 of record CAVUON010000003.1, on the reverse strand, counting down.
TCGTAAAGCGACTTCTTTGCTTGCTGCCAGTAGAGTCTTCGCGCCCCTGGACTGAAAGCATCGTAAAGGCGCGCGCCCGGCATGTAAGACGGCAGATGGTTCGGTCCCAGTGTGACGAAAAAGCCCTTCGCCTCCATCTCGTCAAAGTTCGCATTGCCCGGTTGAAAGAGCGGCCAGATCGAAACCATCAGATGCACGTGCTGGTCGTGCAGGCTCTGCACCATGGACTTCGGATCGGGATAGTTTGGATTGAAAGTCCGCGAACCGAAACCTGTCTCCCATCCCGCATCGAGCACGATGTTATCCAGAGGGATGTGCAGCGCGCGATATTTCGCCGCCACCCCCAGCAACTGATCAGTGCTTGCGTATGCCAGCTTGGATTGCCAGTACCCGTATGCCCAGCGCGGGAACAGCGGCGCCGTGCCGCTGAGCCGCCGATAGCCAGCAATGATCTTGTCGAATGACGGTCCGCCAATGTAGTAGTAGTCCACCGCGTCAGCGTCGTTTGACCGGACGGCAAGCACCTGCCGGAACCGGTTATTCCAGTCGGTTACCGAGGCGCTGTTCCACAGCACTCCATATCCTTTGGAAGACAGAAAAAAGGGGATGGATATATTTGTGTTGTCCTGCGACAGGACAAGCTCGGTGTTTCGCTGATTTAAGACTCCGGTCTGGTGCTGGCCCAATCCGTACAGCCTTTCTTCTGGCGTAAGCGCGAACCATACTGAGGCTTCGTGGGTCGGCTGACCATCTGTAACCGTATCAGTTACATTTCGGGGAAAAGGCCAATCCGACTCCGCAAGCATCGGCTTGCCCTGCGCATCGCTGAAGCGGACAGCTCCGCTATTTTTGTTCACTTCGATGCGAAGTCCTTCGGCAACGATTTCAATTCCACCGGCAGGCCGCTGAACGGTAAAAGCAGCCGGAGAGCACGCTGAATCGGGAAGGGCCGGGTTGCTTAGGTCGGGGATGGTCGGGCCGGGGACATAGGTCACACGCGCGATATCGCCTTCACACGGCCGGATGCGCAGGGTGCCAGTGGTCAAATGGATCAGCTCTGCGCTAGCTTCTTGCTGCGCGCCTGTCACCACGTCTGCATGCGGAGCAGGCTGCGCAGCAGCTCCCACAGCGCTTGCGACGACCGTCAAGGCTATTGCTCGCAGCCAGTATCCACGGCTATCCGTTCTCTTCTTCATGCCATCTCCTGTAATTTCCAACGTTTCGTGACACATGCGAGAGAGATTCACCGTCTCCGCATCCATAGACAATCAAGTGGCGCGACGCAAGACAGGGGCTGGTGTTCTATTCATTGCCTCTACGCATCGTCCCTCGCGGATTTCACCCGTAAATCCATGGTAAAGCGAATTTCTGTTCCCTCTCGCAGCAAATTGTGGTCTAACCAAACGGAGGAAAGCTTTGAGCCGTTGACCGAGACATATCTCACGTATGGAGTATTCGCATTATTGCCGGGCGCTTCTACGGAGAGTGTCTTACCTGTATCTGAACAAATGACTGCGCTCGAAGAGGGGGCTGCCAAGCACGTAGGCTGCCCACCCCGGGGTGCAGGGATTGAAGCCGAGGGAACCCGCGCTAAACTATGCTTCTCTCACGAATACGGGGCAGGCCCATGCATTCGTCGATCCGCTCGAAGCGCCTTACAATGCTTACACTCTGAATATGATGATCTGACTGAATTGCCCCCTTCAGAAACAACATCATGCTCAATGGAAAACACGCAAAGGAGAAAAAACAGAAATGAATCGGATGCTAGCTTTATGCGCCGCGTTGCTATTCGCAGGGCAGTCGGGTGCGCAAGCAACAAGCTTGGTCACGGGACAGCAGACGCCCAACAATCCAGCAACGGCCGCCCCGTCTTGCGACGTTCAGCAAATGCAAAAGATGCAGTCGCAGCTTGCCGACTGGGCCGGTCTGGACCGCTATCGAGCAGACAATGCTTCGCTGCCTCCGCCAGCCAATAGCGAGCAGAGAGTTATTTTCTTCGGAGACTCAATTACGGATGGATGGGGACGTTGGGGAGGAAGAGGGCCATTTTTTCCGGGTAAGCCCTATGTGAACCGGGGAATCAGCGGGCAAACAACTCCGCAGATGCTCGTGCGATTTGAGCAGGACGTAGTGCATCTTCATCCTGCAGCCGTCGTCATCCTCGCCGGGACCAATGACATCGCAGGAAATACTGGCCCCTCGACACCGGAAATGGTGGAAGACAATTTTTCCGCAATGAACGCGATCGCGAAACAGAACGGTATCAAGGTTGTCCTGGCCTCAATTACTCCGGCCTTCGCTTATCCCTGGAAGCCGGGCGTGCATCCGGTTGAAGAAATCCGGGCGCTGAATCAGTGGTTGCGCGATTTCTGCGCCAGCAATGGATGCGTCTACCTCGACTACTATGATTCGATGGCCGACGCGAATGGAGCCATGCTCCCGGGCTATTCGTTCGATGGCGTGCATCCCACGGCCAAGGGCTATGCCGTGATGGCGCCCTTGGCAGAACGGGCGATTGCTCAGGCCCTCGGCACGGAAATCACGCAGTCGGGTGACTCCATGCGATAGCGGAACAGTTGCGGAATGGGAAACGGTACGGAGGCGGCCCGGCAAGTTCGGATCTCACTTAAGAAATGGTAGGCACGAGGCGACGCGCGAGTGAGATAGATTTGCTTTATGGATTTGAGTGCGGACGATCGCCTTTTTGTTCTGACTGGCGCGGGGATTTCTGCGGAGAGCGGGCTCGCTACCTTCCGTGGCTCGGGCGGCCTTTGGAATGGCCATCGCGTCGAAGAGGTGGCTACCCCTGAAGCGTGGCACGCGAATCCCGAACTTGTGTGGCGCTTCTATTCCATGCGTCGACGCGATGCCATGGCTGCGGACCCCAACGCCGGTCATATTGCTCTGGCAGCAGTCGAACAAAGACTGGGGGACCGCTTTTATCTCTGCAGGCAGAATGTTGATGACCTTCACGAGCGCGCCGGTTCGTGCCGCATTCACCACATGCATGGGACGCTGTTTCAATCGCGCTGCGTGCGGTGTGACGTGCCTTTTCCAGACAAGGCGCTCTACGACAGCGCGGGCGATCTTCCCCGATGCACGGATTGCGGAGAGCGCGTGCGGCCTCACATCGTGTGGTTCGGCGAGGTTCCGTTGGGCATGGACGGCATCTATCGCGAACTTGATCGCGCTACAGTGGTGCTGGTTGTTGGCACTTCGGGCTCGGTTTATCCCGCTGCGGGATTTGTAAGCATCGCCAATCAACGAGGCATTCGCACCGTTTATGTCGGGCCGGAGGAGCCACTGAATGCCGATGCCTTCGATGAAATTGTTTTGGGAACGGCTGCCGAGGTTCTGCCGCGGCTTTTATGAATCGATTAGATGTGTCAACGGGCCGCTATTAGGCGGTCCCGCATGTCATGGTTCGCCGCCAGGTCGATGCAGGTCCACGCCATAGCGAGCGCACCATCCTCAAGCGCCTTATCGGCGTCCGCGGTGACGCAGTGCGCGGTGAATTCTGGCTGGTGGTTGACGGCAGGTAAAGAATTGATGCCGATCATGGGATGGATGGACGGCATGGCGCGTGAAATGTTGCCCATATCCGTAGAACCGGTAGGGCGCGTTTCCCATTCCCCGAGATCAGGAAACAGTCGCCCCAGCGCCTCAGAGTTGCCGCGGTAAAGAGCCGCCATATCGGCGTCGTGGTGCATCTCGGCGTAAGGTTTGTCGCCGCCGCTGATCGCGATTTTCGCGCCCGTCGCAAGGCCGCCGGCCTCGAAGCAGCGATAAACTTTGGGCCGTAGTTCGGCAAGTTGATCCAGAGTCTCGGAACGAATGATGTATCGAGCCGAAGTATGGGCGGGAATGACGTTGGGAGCCACGCCGCCGTTGGTCACAATGCCATGGATTCGATCTGTGGAGCGGATATGCTGGCGCAACAGGCCAAGCGCCGTTTGCGCGATGGTAAGAGCATCCGCCGCGTTCACGCCAAGTTCCGGAAAGGCCGAAGCGTGAGACTCCTTTCCCGTGCAATGAACCTCAAACATTGAAGCGGCGATGATCTTCGCCCGAAGCATGTCAAAGGGAGCCGGGTGCACCATCATGGCCGCATGGATTCCATCAAAAGCACCGCGCTCAAGCATCAGAATCTTTCCGCTGGCATTGCCTACTTCTTCGGCAGGCGTGCCGATAACGCTGATGGTGAGGCCGAGCTCGTCCGCGACTGTGGCCGCGGCGAGCGCCGCGCCAACGGCCGATGCGGCAATAATGTTATGGCCGCAGGCATGACCGATGCCGGGCAGGCAATCGTATTCGGCGCAGATTCCGATGTGCAAAGGCCCGGATCCAATGCGAGCGCGGAACGCCGTGGGAAGATCGCAAATGCCCTTTTCCACGGCGAAGCCGGACTTGTTCAAGGACTCACAGAGCCAGACCGATGCTTTCTCTTCCTCAAAACCTACCTCGGGATTGGCATGGATGCGATGGCTGAGATCTATCAGCCCATCGCGGGCGGAGTAGAGGCGTTCCCGTGCTGCAGATTTTGCTTCCATGTGGCAACCGCTCCCTTGGCTGACCTTCAGAGGCAAAAGGATAACACGCTACGTTTGAGAGTGAGGAGGCACAGTTGTAGCCTGCGATACAGGAATGCTGTATCCGCTTTTCGGAAGTGCTGTCCGGCTTCGGGCTTGTGTGCATAAAATGGGTCTGCGACTCGCCCTTGTACATTGGCTTCGTCATGAAAAAGTTCATTAATCATCCGGACAACGTTGTGGAAGAAATGCTGCAAGGGCTGTCCGTGTTGCATTCAGGCTCCATCCGCTTGTCGGGACATAAAGTTATGCTGCGCGAAGACGCAGAACAGACCCGTGACCAACAGGTCGCGATAATCTCTGGTGGAGGCAGCGGGCACGAGCCAGCACACACAGGCTATATCGGCGCTGGCATGCTAAGTGCTGCTGTGGTTGGAGAAGTCTTCACCTCGCCAAGTACCGACTCCGTTTTTGCTGCCATCAAGGCGGTGTCGGGAAAATCTGGTGCGCTGCTGGTGATTAAAAACTACACCGGCGACCGGCTGAATTTTGGTCTGGCGGCGGAAATGGCGCGCGCCGAAGGTATTCCGGTAGAAATGGTTATCGTGAATGATGACGTTGCCCTGAAAGGAACGGAGCAGGCAACAGGTGCACGTGGTCTCGCAGGCACCATTTTCATTCACAAATTGGTGGGGGCTGCGGCAGCTGAAGGCAAGAGCCTGGCCGATATCGCAGCAACGGGCAGATCGGCGGTTGAGTCCCTTTCGACCATGGGCGTTTCGTTTTCCGCCGGAACTTCGCCTGCGGTCGGAAAGCCCAGTTTTGAGCTTGGCGAAGATGAGATGGAGCTCGGCCTCGGCATTCACGGAGAACCCGGGGTGAAGCGGACGCAATTGCAGAGTGCGGACGAGCTGACCGAGACGTTATTGACCGAAATTCTAAAGCACGGAAGGTTTGGCGACGAGAAGCGCGTGGCAGTGATGGTGAACAATCTGGGATCTACCACGGAGATGGAACTTGCGATTGTGGCCCGTCATGCGATGCGCTTTCTTGGGAGCAAGGGATTCACGGTGGAGCGAATATACGCCGGAACGTTTCTCTCGTCACTGGACATGGCGGGTATCTCAATCTCTGTTCTCGGCATAAACGATGAGTGGCTGCGCTGGCTCGATGCAACAACCACAGCTCCCGCATGGCCTAATGTGTCGAAACAACGTCCGGGTAAACCCCGGACGCGGACCGCGACGGAGGTCAGCGTGAAAGGGTCTTCTCCGACCGGCGAAGGCGCGCAAACCGAGGCAGGGAGAAGAGCCGGGCGAGCGATCGAGGCTGCATGTAACGCGCTTATCGATGCAGAAGATGAGCTCACAGAAATGGACCGAGTTACGGGGGACGGCGACTTGGGCATCAGCATGAGACGCGCGGCCGAGGTCGTGCAAGAAGCAGTGGGTTCATACCCGTTAGACAATATCCCCGCTACGCTGAAAGCGCTCGGTCACATCCTTCAGCGTGAAATGGGTGGATCATCGGGCCCGCTCTACGGAGTGCTCTTTCTGCGTTGTGGCAATGCCCTGGAGGGCTCCAGCACGGCAGAACTGGCTCAGTGGGTCAATGCGCTCGATCAGGGCTGCCACGCCATCAGCGAATTGGGTGGCGCGAAACCCGGCGATCGGACGATGTTGGATGCCCTCGATCCGTTCGTAAAGTCTTTGAAAAGTGGTGACGGAAAAGTGTCGCGCGAGACACTCCTGACTGCGGTCGAAGCGGCGGAACACGGCGTGGAGGCAACCGTTCAAATGAAACCACGTCTAGGGCGATCAAGCTATCTTGGAGATCGCGTGCTCGGCCATCCTGATCCGGGAGCGAAGGCGGTCGCCATCTGGCTTCGCGCGGTTTCGGAAGCGCTTTTCCCACTCTAAGCTGTCGTGACTGCGAATCAAGTCGCGCATAAAACAAAGCAGACTTTTATGAATCCTCTCGTTACAAACACTTGGCTGGCTCAGCGCCTCAGCGATCCTGGTATTGTCATTCTGGATGCCACGCTTCCTCCAGTCGGAGTTACTCCCCCGATTGACACTCACGCTCGATACTTCGCCCAGCACATTCCTGGCGCGATCTTTTTCGATATCGATGAGCTCTCCGACCACTCCACACCACTGCCCCACATGTTGCCTACGCCCGAGGCTTTTTCTCGGAGCATGTCGGCTCTCGGTATTAGCGATCAAATGCCAATTGTCATTTATGAGCAGGAAGGCGTCTTTTCTGCTCCTCGGGCCTGGTGGATGCTCCGCACATTCGGGGCACAGGATGTCTACATTCTTGATGGGGGGCTGCATGCCTGGATTGAAACAGGTTTCCCCACACACGCGGGCCACGTTGGCAGACCACCGGCCACGTTCCGGGCCAGGTTCGATCGCGATGCAGTGAAAGACTTCGCCGAGATTCGACAGATGATCGCGGAGGACAAGCAGATTCTGGATGCACGCTCCTCGGGCCGCTTCACCGGTGTCTTACCGGAGCCGCGCCCTGGCATAAGCTCTGGCCACATGCCTCGAGCGACCAACACTCCCTTTACCGAACTGGTCCAAGATGGCCGATTGAAAACTGCTGAAAAACTCGTCGAATATTTCACCGTCAAAGGCGTGAACGTGAAACAGCCTGTCACTACCACATGTGGCTCAGGTGTTACCGCTGCTGTCGTCGCCCTGGGCCTCGAAATAGCCGGAGCTAAGCGCGTCAGCCTGTATGACGGATCCTGGGCCGAGTACGCGCAACAGCCGGAAGCAGTAATCGAGAAGAGCAATTAGCTCGCGATTATCTTATTGATTTGGAATGGTAGGCACAAGGAAACTCGAACTCCTGACCCCCGTTGAGAACTGGGCAATATCAAATGGAACCGCAGTTCCCGGGCAAACGTATAACTGGTACCAGCCTCAGCGCGCGAAGGGAGAGCATGCGCGCGTTACATTTCACGGGGGAAATAATGAACGCGGACCTACGACTTGCCTTGCGTCAGTTGCGAAAAGCACCTGGATTCGCCTTCACCGCAGTGCTCACGCTGGCGCTGGCTATCGGAGCCAATGCAGTTGTGTTCAGCGTATTGAACTCCATTGTGCTTCGCCCACTCAATGTTCCACATCCCGAGAGCCTGTTCATGATCGAGCGCGCCTACGGATCGGACACCACTCCTTCGCAGTCGTATCAGGATTATCTCGACCTGCGCGACAGGAACCACAGCTTCGATTCGATGGCGTCGGATGACATAACCGGCGCCGTCGGGCTCGATACGGGCAGCGGAAATCCGTCCGTGGTGTGGCCGTACCTGGTCAGCGGGAATTATTTCGACTCCCTCGGCATCAAGCCCTATCTTGGCCGGTTCATTCATGCGTCGGACGAGCATGGAAAGAACAGCGTCCCCTATGTTGTTCTGAGCTATGCCTATTGGCATAGCCGCTTCAACGGCAATCCTGCTGCGGTCGGCAGCACGGTAAAGATCAACAAGCACCCTTACACGATTGTGGGCGTTGCGCCGCGCCACTTTCGCGGCACAGAGCTTTTCTTCGCCCCGGACATGTGGGCGCCTCTTGTCGATCTGCCGCAAATCGGCGGATGGGATCCGCTGGATGAGCGTGGCGACCATTTCACGTGGGTGGTAGGCCATCTGAAGCCGGGGGTAACACCGGCCGCAGCGACCGCGGACCTGAATACGATTGCCGCGTCGCTGGCGAAAAGCTATCCCAAAGAGGATGACGGCTTGAAGTTCATATTGTCGCGGCCCGGCCTTGTGGGGAATACGCTCGGCCGCCCCGCTCGCGCCTTTATGGCCGGCCTGATGCTGTTGGCGGGGCTCATCCTGCTGGCGGCATGCGCAAACCTCGGAAGCCTGTTCGCCGCGCGCGCGGCTGACCGTTCCCGGGAAATTGCGGTGCGCATGGCTCTCGGATCGCGCGTCCAGCGCATCCTGCGCCAGCTTCTTACCGAGGCCCTTCTGGTTTCAATCGCCGGAGGAATTTGCGGCATGGCGGGAGCGGTGGGGATTCTGCGCGTGCTGAGCACGTGGCGGCCGATCCCGGATATTCCGATTAATGTGCCGGTGAATCCGGATGTGAAGACTTACGCGCTGGCGCTGGTACTTGCGATCGTCAGCGGCCTGCTGTTCGGCTTGGTTCCGGTGCGGCAGGTGCTGCGCGCGGACCCTTGGCAGATTATCCGGTCAGGCAGCGCAGGTGTGGGCGCAACGCCGCGCTTTACGCTCCGCGACGTGCTGCTGAGTTTGCAGATTGCGATCTGCGCGGTGCTGGTGACGGCTTCACTGGTTGCGGTGCGCGGGCTGGCGCGCTCGCTGCAAAGCGACTTCGGTTTTCAACCGCAGGGAGTGATGCTGGCGAGGACCGATCTGCACATGGCCGGGTATGAGGGCGACCAGCGAGTGCAGATGCAGAAACACATGCTCGATGCGGCGGCGGCGATCCCGGGTGTGAACGCGGCGGGATACACCGACCGGCTTCCGCTTAGTATCGGCGGCAACGATTCCTCGGTTTATACGGACGCCACTTCGGACTTCCGGCCCACGAATGCCGCGGCGGACGCGGAGCAGTTTAATGTATCGCCGGATTACTTCCGCGCCGCGGGAACTGCGCTGCTGGCGGGCCGGACCTTCACACTGCACGATGCGGACAAGGCTCCGCTGGTGGCCGTGGTGAATCGCGAATTTGCACGCAAGCTCTTCGGCTCCGTCGGCAAGGCGGTCGGCGGTCATTACAAAGTCTGGGGCGGCACGCGCGCGGAAGTGGTTGGCGTGGTCGAAGATGGCAAGTATCAAACGCTGACGGAAGATGCCAGGCCGGCGATGTTCTATTCGTTCCTGCAGCAGCCTTCCAACAACGTGTGGATCGTCGTTCGATCGCAGCGCGATCCGCAGGAGATTGCCGGGGCGCTGCGGCGGGCGATGCGCGGGCTCGATCCCTCTCTGCCGGTGGAGATCAAAACGTGGAGCAGCGAACTGGATTCCGCCCTGTTCGCCGCGCGCGTGGCCACGGTGGCTCTGGGCGTGCTCGGCATGCTGGGCGCGATGCTCGCCATCACCGGAATTTTCGGCATGGCGTCCTACACAGTCAGCAAACGGCTGCGGGAGCTGGGGATCCGAGTGGCGCTGGGCGCGAACCAGCGCAAGGTGCTGGGCGCAGCGCTGGGCCGCGCTCTCCGGCTGCTCGCGATTGGCTCAGCAGTCGGGATGATCCTCGGCGTGCTCGCAACACGTGTGCTCTCTTACATCGTGTATCAGGCCTCGCCGAAGGACCCGATCGTGCTCGGCAGCGTCATCTTCACGATGCTGTGCGTGGGTATGGTGGCTACGTGGATTCCGGCCCGGCGGGCGCTCGCGGTGGATCCGATGATTCTGCTGCGGGAAGAATGAAGCGATAGGCTGATTACACCGGATCGAAACTGCCGACCAGTGCAAGATCGTCGAGTCACTTACCGGCTCAATGAGCGAAATGCCCCGTTGGCTTCGACTGAGGTTCAATTACCGATTCCGGTGATCCGAAGTAGCGGATGAGCGACCGCAGCTGTGAATCTCGCCTCATTCACTTCCTGCACGAGGACTTATGGAAACTCAACTAACTTGCATTCCAGGCATACCCAACAGATCTTGTGACAAGGACTCGTGGACGTCGGTGCCTTCACCATCGCGTTGAATCACTGTCAAGCTAACGTCGTCGGAAAGGGAACTACCGTTCGCGAAGTCCTGTACTTCGGCGAGTAGCATCATGAGTGTGGCTTGAGCGGATGACTGCGCGGCGCGTCGCAATGCAGCTAGTAATCGGTCCATTCCAAACTCTTCCCCTGAAGGGTCTCGGCACTCAAGTACTCCGTCGGAATATGCGACAAGTATGTCGCCGGGTTCGAGCATCAGACGGCCCGAGTCGAACTCAGCATGTTCAATAGCACCCAGCAATGGGCCTCCTGTTTCGAGCAGCTCAGCTTGTCCATTCGCTCGTAGCAGTATCGGCGGGAACTGGCCTGCATTGCAGTAGGTCACTTCTCCGAGAACGCAGTCAATCTGCGCCACGAATGCCGTGACGAACGGCGCAATCGGTCGCAGATAGCAGAGGTGGCGATTGACCTCGGAGGCAATCTGCGCCGGGCCAGAGTCCGGACGGCCGTAGCTTTGCAGCAACCCTGCCAGATTTGTGAACCACATTCCAGCCGCAATCCCTTTACCGGCAATGTCACCGTGGGCGGCAAACAGTTTGGACCCATACTGTGAAAAGATCGTGAAATCACCGGGGAGAAAGGCTGCCGCAAAAACCTCGCTCGCTAAATGCAGGCAGCCATGTCGCAATGCGCGTGCGCCGCTTAGTTTGCGCTGAATCTGCGCAGCCTCGAAGAGTTGCGCATGGAGATCCAGTTTCTCTCGCCGGAGCGCGTTCAGTTCTTCCTGCAGCGGCACAATCGAAGACCGCGGTGGCACGCACGGCATGATCGAAGGCGGGAGAATGCGGTGATCTCCGTAATTGCCGTTGCCTTGCAAGTGGCCCTCGTTTCCCGAGAGGACTGTTCCCTGGTTCAAGATCCACCTCATTTCAATTCTGATTGCTGCTCTCTAACCGACAAACTGATAACCAGTTCCGTGCACTGTAAGGAAGTACTGCGGTTGCTCAGGATCGGGCTCTAGCTTTTGGCGCAGACGTACGAGGTGCGTATCCACCGTCCGGGTGCTCGGATAGTTATCGTATCCCCAAACGTCTTCCAGCAGACGATCGCGACTCAGAGTTTCGCCAGAGTGACAAATGAAATACTTCAACAGTTCAAATTCTTTGGAGGAAATATCAAGGAGCTTGCCTGACCTGAGGACCCGACGACGGTGGAGATCCACTTCCACGTCACCGAAGGAGTGTTGATCCTGATTCTTAGGAACGACCGCGGTGCGTCGGAGAATTGCCCGCACGCGCGCCAGGAGTTCACGAATCGAGAATGGTTTGGTCACGTAGTCGTCGGCGCCGAGTTCAAGGCCCACTACTTTGTCTACCTCCTGTCCACGAGCGGTCAGCATAATGATGGGGATAGAGGCGCGTTTGGCGCGTAACTGCCTGCATACTTCCAGTCCGCTCATCCGGGGCATCATGACGTCCAGAACCACCAGGTCAGGAGATTCCTCCAGCGCCCGTGCGAGGCCCTCGATTCCATCGCGCGCTGTAATTACTTCATAACCTTCGAACTCGAAGTTATCGCGCAGTCCGGCCACCATGTTGGGTTCGTCTTCGACGACAAGAATCTTCGCAGGTCTCCGGACTTCGACCGGCTTCGTCTTCTCTTGTTGTTTCATGCTGACACCTCGTTCGCTACTGGGCCACTACAGTCTGTAAGGGCAAAGTTATGATGAACCTGCTGCCCTTCCCGGGCGCGCTTTCTACAGCAACGTCCCCTCCATGAGCCTTTACGATGTGGCGAACCAGAGACAGTCCCAATCCGCTTCCCTTGGTGTTGTGGACCAGCGGATCACCCACTCGATAAAACTTTTCGAAGATCTTGAGGTGTTCCTTCACAGGAATGCCGATGCCATGATCGACGACCTCCAGGTTGACGCCATTGCTGTGACGGTAAAGGCGGACCGCAAGGTATTTCTCATTTGAAGAATACTTCACCGCATTGTTCACCAGATTCAGAAGCGACCGTGCAATCGCTTCGCGATCCACCCACAGCGGCGGCACATCGTTGTCGATCTTCTCTTCGAACTCGAACCCATTCTGCTCGATCTCGAAGCGATACGATTCAAGCGTGCTCCGCACCAGATCAGCCACATTGGTTTCCCGGAAGGTGTACTCTTTCTTGCCTGACTCGATACGAGAAAAGTCAAGAATGTTATTGATCAGCGAAGTCAGCCGCTCACTCTCCTTGCGGATGATCTCATAATATTCCTGCTGTTTCCCGTGGCCGGCAATGCGTCCCAGTTCCAGCGTTTCGGCATACAGGCGGATGAGCGCAAGAGGTGTTCTCAGCTCGTGTGAGACATTGGAGACGAAATCAGACTTCAACTTCGCCAGCGCAAGTTCGCGCGCCACATTGCGATAGGTGAGTATCATTCCTCCGCCCATCAATAATGAGAGAGCTCCAAGGATAAGGAAACTCGTGCGCAGAATGTGGTCGCTGATGTCCGCAATCGTGGTCCCGCGCAGCTTGATTCCTAGAACCAGCCCAGGGAAAACATCTTCAAAGGAGCGTTCGACCTCGGGCGACCCGCCATCCCAATAAGCCGAAGCAGCCAGGGGATACGGATCTTTTTCTGTCCGAACCATGATCGCCGTTTGAGGATGCGATGAATCTCCCTGATTCTGGTTCGGCAGTACCTCATTCAAAGCCCGTGGGAAAAAGTTGTTCTTCAAATAGTCGGTGTCATAGAGGAATCCCGCCAGCGCGGGATGTTCCGGCGTCGAACCCCGGGGCAGGAATAGCACCAAAGACTGGTACTGCATTTTGTCGCCCCGGGTGAGCCAATGATTGGTGATGAAGACGTGCCGTCCTTCTGTCGCCTCAATCTTCTTCAACTTGGCGATGTAGTCTTCGCCCTCCATGTCCCACCAGGTTCCGAAATCCGATGAAAGCATTCTGCTTTCGGCACAAAGTTGGGAGTTTTGCATCTGGCTCGCCTGGGATCGAAATTCAATGCTGCCTTTTCCTTTCCACAGGAAGGCATGCGCAATATCAGGGTGTGTCGTGAGGAACATATCGATCTCCTCGGCATTGCCTGCATCAGGGAATTTCGCCCTGGCTTCTTCCGCGACCTCATAGGCGCGCTCGTCAATCCGCTTTTCAGCGATGGCCAGAACCTGTTGATATTCTCTCTGGATGACGGCCTCGATTGCCTTGTCGCGCTGTATACTCCTGAGCTGATGCACCCCGAATACGATGAGCGCGACGGCGGGCAGCATGACTGCCAGCATGAGCACCAATATTCGTGGCCCCTCGGACCAACCTCGAACTTGAAGCTTCAACATATATGCGTTTCCAGACAGGCGCTCCATTGCTTACGGACTGAAGCATAGAGCAGGACATTCTTCGACTTGTCACAGCTACGCAACAAGTTGCAAAAAGTTGTGAACTGCCAGGATCATCATAAGCGGACCAGCGCCGCGCAAGATTTGTCTCTCCTGCGGCACTTAAGTACTTGACGAGAAGCATTTACAGAAAACCGAGCCCTCTTCCGTTCTCCAAATTCAAGTCTCGAGCGAGCGTTCCCCGTCAGGCGAGAATGACTATTCGATCCGCGCCGAGCTCGGCGAAATGTTCAGCCAGACGTAGCGAACAAGAATCACCCGTCCCTTAAAATCCTCTTGGTCACAAAATTCTCCCCGATTGCCTTCGCGGAATCAGAAATTCCAGGGCCCATCAAGTTGCTCACAACACCGGTCAATAATGCTCACAGAATGAAATGCAAGAAACAGAGCTACTTTCAGGAAAGAATGTCGTTTTCGATATACCCATGACTGATCAATATTGCTCACATCCTGAATACGCCGATACCGCAACTATTACGTAACTCCTACACGGTCTCTCTAGTTGAGGGTCGTGCGTGGCGTTAGCCTCGAGACTAGAGGCATGTCATGGCAACTCTTACTGCACAACCGCAAGGAACCAGCAATCCTGAAATAGCCGAAGTAGTACAGGCTAAATCTGCTGAATTCAACTGGGTATTTTTCGCGGTAATTGCTGCGTTTCATCTGGGAGCCGTAGCGGCGCTGTTCACCTTTCACTGGTCTTCAGTCTTCGTGTTTCTCATGATGTGGCTCTTTAGCCAGAACGTGGGCATTTCCATCAGCTATCATCGCCAGCTCACTCATCGTGGTTTCACCACACCTAAGTGGCTTGAGTATGTCATGGCGATCTGTGGCACCATGGGGCTGCAGGGCAGCCCTATCTACTGGGTCGCTGTGCATCGCATGCATCACCAATACACCGACAAGCCTGGCGATCCGCACTCTCCCCGCGACGGCAAATGGTGGTCGCATATGGGTTGGATCCTGCGTGGCTCTCTTCATAGCGAAACCGTCATGCTCTCCCGTTACGCACCCGACCTGCAAGGCGACCGCTTCTACCGGTGGCTGGCGGTGTGGCATTGGCTGCCCATCACCTTGACTGGCATTGCTTTGCTCGGCGGCGGCACCGCTTTGGGCGGATGGAAGCTGGGTCTCTCGTGGTTGCTGTGGGGCGTGTTTCTGCGGATCTCTGTCGGCTTCCATGCCACTTGGCTGGTCAACTCGGCTACCCACCTGTGGGGTTCGCGCCGTTTTAAAACCCGCGATGATTCAACGAATAACTGGTGGGTTGCACTATTGACCGGAGGGGAAGGCTGGCACAACAATCACCATGCTCATCCTGTGTCTGCAAGTCATGGCATGGCTTGGTGGGAAGTGGATTTTAACTACTGGGGCATCCAACTCTTGGCGCTGCTCGGCTTAGCGAAGAACATCAAGGTATGGCGCCCGCGGTCAACTCCGGGTGGCCTGACGAATCCGCTGTAAGTTAGCTCGCGGTATAACTTCCCGTCGAACTCAACGGTCAACCCTCTACCGTTGCGATCAGAAAGTCCAGGAGCGTTCTCTCCGCCCAAAAGCCTGCGTCGCCGGGCTCGAGCGAGAGAAAGGCGCAGTGGCCGCCGGCCGGGTCTCGACCAGCATGACGCGGGGTTGGCGACCAGTTTGGCGCGGGTGTCGGGAGTCATGCGGATGAAGGGATCGTCGAGAGCGTGCAGAATCAGCGCGGGCACGGCAATGTCCTGGGCCCAGTTTGAACTGGCAACGCTGTAGTAGTAGTCGTCCGCGCCGGTGAAGCCACCGTATCGCGCGACAACCCGCTCGTCAAATTGCCGCACGGTTCGAATCTTGTCCAGACCGTTGGCAGTGTACAGACCCGGGTAGAGGTCGATCTTGTGACGAAAGCGCCTGAGCAATTCGATGAGAAGCCTGCTCTCATAAAGGCGATTCTGCGGTTCGTGCAGTGCGATAGAGGAGGCAGCCAGATCCATGAGGGGCGAGACCCCGACGACGGCCTTGAGATAGGGCGGCGCGGCGTTCGCCGGCCAGCTTGAGAACCAGGTTTGCCGCCCATGGAATAGCCCACCAGCGCGAAGCTGTGAATGAGGTATGTGCGGGCCAGTTCGGCCATCACAAGAGCGACTTCCTCGGAGCGCCCCGCGTGATTGATGGAGGGAGAGAATTCTTCGCCGGCACCGCAGCTGCGCATATTCATGCGGACGACATTGCAACCGGCCGCCAAGGCTCGCGCCGAGGCTCCGAAAACGTACCGCGAAGAAGAGGAGCCCTCGAGTCCGTGAACGATGATCATTGTCAACCGTTGGCTGCGGACCTCGGCGGGCTGCCAATGGCAGTGGCACAGCACGAAACTTGCTCCGTGGGAGGTGGCGGGTTCCACTTCGATGATCTGGCTTTCCGGTTCCGGCAGAGAAAAAGTGCGCGGCAAAAAGGCGCCGACTATGGTCTGCAGATGGCCGCTGCGCAGGAAACGAGGCGGCACAAAGGGTCGCATCCACGGTCGTTCCCAGATTGGATGGTTCGGAGCGCTATCTTGTTGATTTGGAATGGTAGGCACGAGGAGACTCGAACTCCTGACCTCTACCGTGTCAATCGATTTCTTAACTGTAACCTATTGAAACCAAAGTGCACTGATGGCCCGCAAAGTGCTCTTAGAACCCTAAAGTCACTCTTCAGCACCCTGATCGAACCCCCGCGATCTCTATTGAAAATTCGTGTCCAGCGAATATATTTCTTCCGTGCTGGTATCGCACAGGCCAAGAATTGAACCGTCGGGCGCATGGCCCATTCGGAAATCGAAGTCACGCTCAATATGTATTCGGAGATGTAGTGGGATGAAAAGGTCGATGCAGTTTCCCGCGCTGTTGCTGCGGTCTTCGCCGAGCCAGCGGCTCAACCACCCTCTAGTGCCTCTAAAAGCGAAACCTCTGAATGGGTGCCTCTTTTTGGGTGCCCTAGTCAGGATGACTCGCTCTGCCAAGCTGTAACTTCTTCAAGGTAAATGGTCGGGGAGAGAGGATTCGAACCTCCGACCCCCTGGTCCCGAAAACGTAAGTGGGTTTATAAACAGCAATTTACAATTCTCAGCAGTGGCGCTTCAACCGTGGAAGGCTTTCTCATTCTTGCTCAGAATTGTCAGTCGCAGTCTTATGGGTGCCCCAAGTTGGGTGCCCCGTTCATCAGACGGCCACTTCGTGGATCCGATTAGAGAGCGCGTGAAGTGAACTACTGGCCTCTAGCCGTATCAATCGACTCCTGTGCCGATGATACAGAGCATTCTCCGGCGCTCAAGGCCGTCAACGACTGCGCTGTATACCATCGGGTAAACTCCGCCCAGATGATCGTAGATCCAGCCGCTGAAGATCGTCGCCTCCATGCCAGCGCTCCATGGCTGGGGCACAGTCTTCATCCAGCAGTCCAGCTCGCGCCGAGTCGATCCAACCTTGCCTTCCTGCTGGATCCGGCCACGCACGTCCTTCACGCAGTAGCTGATCGTCTTCTTGTGTACGTCCAGTCCGATGTAATACATATGTCTTCGAGGAGCCTCCGTGGTTGTTCTCTGAATCAGCGTCGCCGCTGAGTTCAGCCTACGTAACACCACGTGCTCCTCGCTGACTCCTGATGAACACGACCATCAAGTTGCTTGGGTAATGGGTGCAAGTTGGAAGCCAAGCTCGGCTGCGTGCTTGCGCAAACGCATTTCGGCACGAAGACTGGCCTGTAGATCGCATCGAGCGAAGACCTCGTCTGAATACGGCTGCCCGGTGGAAAGCAAGTGGTAGACGATACGAGCCAACTTGTGTGCGGTGGCTGTGACGGCCGCTGGTGCTCCGAGTCTCCACTTCATTTTGCGATAGAAATCTCCGAGGTAGTTCTGGGCGTGATAGAGACAGTGTGCTCCGAGCCGCAGTGCGATGGCTGCTCTGTTTTTGACCTTGCGAGTGCGGGTATAAAGGACCTTTCCTCCACTGACCTGCTTCTCCGGGCAGAGCCCCAGCCACGATGCGAAGGCAGAGGCGTTGCGGAAGCGCGAAACATCTGTTCCAACCTCCATCAGGATGGTATGCGCGGTCAAGGTACTGATACCCGGCACGTCGGTGAGATCGACGCCTGCGATACGAAACAGTTCTTCCTTCAGATCGAAGCTGGGCTCGTTGCCTGCGCGTTGATAGATTCTCTTCTTGGTCCCAGCAGGTCGTTTTTCCGGCGCGTGCTTGGCACGGGGGAGTTCCCGCATCCTTCCCGCCAGTTCGAGATCTACCTCGGCCATCAGGTTCTTATAGAACCGATATGCAGCCAAGGACTGACGAAGCGCGAACAAATGCTCCGGACGATAGTCTCCTTCCAGAGACTTCGCCACTGTCTGGCGTGGACTGCGTATGCGCCGATTGCATAAGTTGGCGAGCTTGGCAGGATCCCGTTCTCCGGCCAGAATGGCATCCAGAATCGCAGTGCCGCTGACGCCGACGATGTCGCTCAAGACGTGATGCAGCTGGAGGTTCATCTGGCTTAGAGCCTTCTGCATATGCTGAATATGCTCAGCTGCCATCTGAACGAGACCCTCTCGGCGACGCCAAAGCGAGCGCAATACGCAAATCTCGTCGGGTGGCCGAAAACTCGCCCTCAGCAATCCCACCGAGTGCAAATACTGGATCCACTGACAGTCCGAAACGTCGCTCTTGCGCCCGGGAACGTTCTTCACATGATGTGCGTTAACCAGGAAGACTTCGAACCCGTGCGTTTCCAGGATCTGATAAAGCGGAATCCAGTAAACGCCAGTCGACTCCATGGCCACGGACCGGATTTTGCACTGCTGCAGCCAATCGGCCAGTGCGATCAAATCTCGAGTGAATGTACCGAACCGACGGACCGAATCGATGTCGCGATCCGGAGGAACAGCAACAAATATCTCTTCGGCGCCGATATCAATCCCCCCGGCATCGGGGTGCATAATCGGCAGCATCCATAAACTCGATCTTGGCTTGCCCTTGGACTTGCTGGTCATCGTAGGCTCCTTCTGCTGGAATCTGCGGCCCGGGGTTACGTCACGAACAAACTCCTGAACGGGATCGCCGCACGAAGCGGGCGTCACCACTGACCTCTACGTGACCTCGGACCCACGCTTAACAACGGGCTCTGGGTCAGCACCAATGTCAAGGCCGGGCTGTAGCTGTCGCATGCTCCAGCGCGTCCAGTACGTCCTAACCCCGTTCATCTCGTCCCTCTTGGGACGCCCCATCCGATGCTTAACATTCAAACACTTCATCTGCTATCCCTACCGGACATGTCACGCGCCAACGACAATTGCATATTATTCGCTTGACAAGGTAACAAAAACGAGCTAAACACAACAATACGTAATAAGTAGACGATTTCAGATTGTTATTTTTGAGGGCGTGGTGGTGAAGGCATATCGTTCGGCGATGTTTGCAGGTGTTGTTCTTGAAATCATGGCCACCCACGGCCGCGCCTTTGCGCAATCCATCAACCAAACCCAAATCCGCGGCACTATTACGTATCTGCAGCAGTTTTATCTGCGCATCCAGCGCCGTCGCGGCGGAGACAAAGCCAATATCGCCCTGGCGCGCAAGTTCCTGGGAGTCATCTACCACACCGTCAAAAATAAGTGGGTGTTCTCCGACTTCCCCAATTTCGTCCTTGCCTCCTGAAAACAGGCCACAACTACAGCATGAGTAGACAACTATTCAAGGGAGAGCCTAATGAAAAGCGAATTCATCCGGTCAAGATTTCCCGCTTCGCGTCCGAAGATTGGACTGCGGAACGCCATCGCCCAGCTAGAACTACGAGGAGGATTCTGGGCTCGCCTGCCGGTTCTGTTCTCTTGTCCGCGTCTTGTGTTATGGGCTTCGGCTGCCCTGATGCTGATGCTGCTATGCAATCAGCTTGGGTATGCTCAGGCCACAACAGCTCGCTTGTCTGGAACCGTCGCTGATACTTCGGGTGCCATCATACCTGGTGCGAACGTAACAGTTCTGAACACTGGCACCGGCCTAAAGATGTCGGTTCCGACAGGAGACGACGGCGCGTTTTCCTTTCCTGCATTGCCGGTAGGCTCCTACGATCTGACCGCACAGAAAAGTGGGTTTGAGACGTACGTGCAAAAGGGAATTCTGCTGGCGGTCGACCAGGCAGCCACCCTAAGCGTAAGCCTGGAGGTGGGCAGGCAAACTCAGCAAGTTATCGTGACGGGCAACACAGGCATGCTGACGACGAGTACTGGGACGGTTTCACAGCTTGTAGATCAGAAGAGTGTTGTGGACTTACCTTTAAATGGGCGCGAAGCGAATACGTTGGTATTTCTGGGGGCCGGCACCGCGAACACTACCAATAACTATTGTCTGTATAACTGCCAAGGTGGAGTTTACCCGAGTGCGCAGGAAGCGTCGGTGAACGGAGGCGGAACTGCGAATGTAAATTATCAACTGGACGGCATCGATCATAATGACAGCTACGTCAGCTCGAACCTTCCTTTTCCGAACCCCGACGCCATTCAAGAGTTTACTCTTCAGTCCTCCAGTATGACGGCTGAATATGGTAATTCGGCAAACGTAGTAGACATTGTCACCAAATCGGGGACAAACCAGTTTCACGGGGATGTTTTTGAATTTATAAGGAATGGTCAGTGGAATGCTCGCGATTATTTTGCGCCTGTTCAAGATACGTTGAGGAGGAACCAATTCGGCGGGACAGTTGGAGGACCGATTATAAAGAATCAGTTGTTTTTCTTTGGCACGTACCAAGGCACCCGAACTACGCAGGCATCGGCAGGGGTCGTGATGTTTGTTCCGACCGCCGCCGAGCGGCAGGGAAACTTCGGAGCTCTATGCTCAGCGTACGATGCGAATGGGCTATGCGTAAACGGCGATGGGACCCAACTGATCGATCCGGTCACTGGCATACCAATCGCATACAATCAGATCCTCCAGCCACGTCTGAGTCAGCCCGCCCTCAACATGTTGCAGCAGATCCCGCTTCCAAACGGTCCGAATGGGCAAATAACGTTCCCTGGGCCGACAACGGTGCTACGCGACGATCAGTACATGCCCAAAATTGATTGGGACCGCGGCAGAAATCACTTGAGCGGTCGTTATTTCTACTCAAAATTTACGGAGCCCCCTAATATCGTGGCGAGCCAAAAGAATCTGCTTGCCTCGGATCCCAACGGGAATGCCGTTAAGGTACAAACAGTCGCTCTGAACGACAACTACACTATGTCTCCGACCCTGTTGTTCACTACTTCGTTCGGATGGGACTCTCAGGTCGGCGGCTTTTTGACGGGCGCAGCCTCCTCCTTGGGGAACTATGGCGTTCAGATTGCCGTACCGCAAATTCCGCAGATGGCCAATTTCGCCGTCGGAGGCTATTTCCATTTTAAAGGCAATCTCACTGGGAATTTCAACCGGGGTGACAAGATGGTTCGCGAGGCTGTCACTTGGCAGAAAGGTCGGCATGAACTTATTTTTGGAGGACAACTGACTCGAATCAATCAGAACATTAGCAATCCATTCTTGCAAGGCGGACAGTTTCTCTTCACCGGTCAACTGTCTGGCTCAAACCTCGCAGATTTCATGCTTGGTCAAGCGTCGACCTTCAATCAAGGGGCTGGGCAATATACGAGCTTCACCGGGGGACCCTCTAACCTATTTGCGCAGGACAACTGGCAAGTGAACAAGAAGCTTGCCTTAAATTTGGGCTTGCGATGGGATCCATTTTGGCCGTACAAGGAAGCACATAATCGAGTTGACTGCTATGTACCGGGCCAACATTCTCAGCGTTATCCCAACGCTCCAACGGGAATAATTTATGGCGGCGATCCCGGTTGCCCGGCGGGCAGCGCAATGTTTAGCAGCATATATAATTTTGCGCCCCGCGTTGGCTTTGCCTATAGCGTGGATGAAAACACGGTTGTGCGAGGAGGTGCCGGTATTTACTACACGCCACCTCAGACCTCGTTCGCAAACAGTATAACGTCCAATGCCCCTTTCGCTCCTTCTTTCTCATTCTCCGACGTCAGCTTCCAAGACCCTTATGGAAGCGCGGGCGTGGCGAATCCCTTCCCGGCGGCTTTTGGGGGGGTGGTGCCTGGGCCCACGGCTACTTTCACTCTGCCGATGACCGTCAATACATTCCAACAAAACTTCCACCCCACAACTCTGGTGACGTGGAATTTATTAGTGGAACAGCAGATCCGGCAGAACTGGTCATTCGGTTTATCTTATGTGGGCAATGTCGGATACGACTTGTCAAGTAACCAGGAGGGCGGGCCGAACCTTAACCCTGCTATCTATATACCGGGACAATCCACTGAGGCCAATACGCAACAGCGCCGAATCAATCCCAACTTCGGCATCGTCGGCGTTGCAAGTTCAGTCAACCGCTCTGACTACAATGCCTTGCAGGTAAATCTCCAGCGGAGACTTAGCCGCGGGTTATCAATCCAAGCAAATTACACATGGTCGCATCAGTTGGACGATTTCCCTCCAGATACTAATCTGCAAACGGATCCATCCGATCGCCATTTCGACTGGGGTAATTCGACTGATAATGTGCCCAATATTTTCCATCTGTCGGGCGTCTGGTTGATACCTCACCCAGACTCGACAGGTTTTGCTCGGCGGTTCGTGAACGGCTGGGAACTAACGTCAATTGTCACCTGGCAAAATGGGTTTCCTTTTACCCTCTACAGTGGTGTCGACAACTCATTTAGTGGCGAGGGAGCGGATCGGCCAGACTTTATCGGATCCAATCTGAGTCAAGCTATGTTGCCTAAGCAGCCGCGCAAGCAGATGATTGCCGAATATTTCAACACTTCCTTGTTCGCTCCTAATGCCGTTGGCACCTATGGCAATATCCAAAAGAACGCCTTACGAGGTCCTGGGTTCTTCGACACTGATCTTGGGCTCATCAAAAATACCAAAATCACCGAGAAAACAACGCTTCAATTACGATGGGAGGCTTTTAATGCGTTCAACACTGTCAACTTCGCCCCTCCGGGGGGCACTTTGGGTACAAGTTCATTTGGAGCGATCACTTCTACGGCGGGGCCCGCGGGCAGTACGTTTCGCGTCCTTCAATTTGCGGGGAAGATCTCGTTTTGAATCATAACGACGCCTTTGCGCAAGAAGGAGGCACAGGCCTCCTTCTTGGGTGGACAAGGATGGACTTGTCGAGCCTCCGCCCATTGAAAGATGAGTGGTTGGAATGCGGAACGAATCTCCCAACGCGGAGTCTTCCGTGATCGCTGGAAAATTTTCTAATGAAGGGGAACTGAGATTTATGACGCGATTGAGTTTCGTCGGAGCAATGCGAATCGCTCTTTGCACGGCGCTCCTTGCCATTCTGCATGGGTATCCTGCGCAAGCCCAGATTTCAACCTCAACCTTGTCGAAGGAGACGCCGGATGCTTATTTTTGGAACAACCGACCACCCGACCCTCGCTTCAAAGCCGACATTCTGGTGGTCGTCGCGCATCCTGACGACGAGGACATGGTGGTCGCCTACCTCGCGCGCGAAATCTACGACCACGACAAACGCGTAGCCGTTGTCTACGAAAATACAAGTCCCTCAGGAAACGATAGAGAGAGTACCGAGCAGGCTGCGGCGCTAGGAGATGCCCGTGAGATTGAAGCGCGCACAGCTGTCGGATCGTTAGGGATTTCCAATGTATGGTTTCTCGGGGGCAGTAATATAAGCACTCAGAATCCCTTGGACTCTCTGGAAGAGGGCGGTAATGGCCGAATGTTAGATCAGTTAGTTCGTATAGTTCGACTCACGCGGCCGTCAGTGATCCTCACCTGGCTTCCGGATTCCACGACTGGAGAAAACCACGGCGATCATCAAGCCTCCGGAATCCTCGCGACCGAAGCCTTCGACCTAGCAGGCAATCCAACCGTATTTCCCGAACAAGTTTCTCCGGCTCTACATCCCAACGTTGCGGGGAATATGACGGAAGCCCTTCACCCCTGGCAGCCGGAGAAAATCTATTATTTCTACAACCCAACCTATGACATTTTTAAGGGGCAGGGTCCGCAATACTCGTCGGAGGATATCTCCCCTTCGCAGCATGTGAGCTATGGTTTGCTGGGGGCCAAGGACGCCAGCAAACACTGGACCCAGGGGAAGACCCGCCAACTCGCCGCGGAACTCGCCGTGGCAATCGCCAACCATAATGTGGCATTGTCGGGCGGAGAGGGAGAATGGTTAATGCACCCCGTCAAATTTATCTTCGGCAAATCGTTAGTCCCCTCAGGAGTGACCGATGATGTCTTTACGGGTGTCGTGCCCGAGGGCATTCCTTACCAACGCCCTCCTGGATACGTCGCGGTGAAATATTCGGAACCGACTCTTCTGATCGGCGACCCGTGGGCGTTCTACAAAAACTTTTGGCAGGCCCACGGAATAGATCACTTGGCAACGCTCGTGCCGGCGGAGATTTCGGTTCACACGGATGGCGTTTTGTACATTCCGCTGATCATTGAAAATCCTCTTGATCGTGCCATCGACGTCAGCCTTTCAGTGCAAGCGCCCGACGGATGGAAACTCAGACCTCTTCTCACTCCTCTCTCAGTGCCTGCGCATGCCGAGTACTTTGCTGACGTGGAAGCGGACGCGCCGTCGGCCAAGTTGCCCGGCTGGCAAAACTTTGCGGTCACCGGCGCGTCAGGGAATAAGAGCCTGGGCACGGTTCCGTTTCGCTTGGAGCTGAGCAATGGCTGGGTTGCGCCTCAATGGTGAGATGAAGCGTCGATATCAGTAACATTTTCATCCTACTGTGAACTCAATCAGTTATAGGAGTCGCGGTGGTCGATCCTGACATTAACCGGGGGCAGTTGCGGGAAAGGACAGAAACAGAAGTGGTGACGAGAAGAAATTTCATGACGAGTGCGGCTGCGCTTGCTGCAAGCAGCTTTGTTAAACCTCTTGCGGCACAAGACAGATCAGGTCCTTCTTCTCAGCAAAATCGTCCAAACATCCTTATCTTCATGCCCGACCAGACGCAGGGACAGCTGGCGTTGCCGGGTTCTCCTTGCCTTACTCCAAATATCGATCGTTTTGCTGCCCAGGGATTAATCTTCCCCAATGCATTCTGCCCCAGTCCTCACTGTTGTCCTTCTCGAGCTAGCTTCGTGACGGGCCTATACCCCAGCGAGCATGGCGTTTTCAATAATGTAGATACGGATACTGCGATCCATGCCAACCCCTACCCTGGAACCAGATACTTCCCGGAGTATCTGCGTAAGGCGGGATATCAACTCGACTATTCCGGAAAGTGGCACGTTGCACGGGATGTAACTCCCTGGGACGCAGGCTGGACAAACTCCTACACCAATCATTCAAAGGATCCTGACGCAGGATACACTACTTACAAATATGTCCCGGGAGCAGATCGCCGAGATAGTGCCTGGACGAAGGCGAGGGCAGAACTGAACGAGACAGGACCTCGAAAACCCGGTGAGGTGTTCCGGCCCGGGTGGGGAAATGTCGAATTATACAAAACATTGCCCTCGCCAAGTTCGAATCCTTTGGAGGCAGAAGAAAGCCAATATCGGCCTGTTTTGGCAGGAACGGAAAAACTGAAGCGTCTAGCCAGCAGCGGCCACCCGTGGGCTTTGATGGTTTCGAACGACGGATCGCATGATCTTTACGACGTGCCCAAGCGCTTTGTCGACATGTACGACCCAAAATCGATCGAGCTACCTCCCAATTTTCGAGACACGCTGGAGGACAAGCCGCGCATCTACCAGAGAATGCGATACCAATACTGGGCTCAGTTGAGCGATGATGAGGTCCGAAAGAGCATCTTGCATTATTGGGCCAAGACGACCATGCAGGACGCCCTGTTTGGTTTTCTATTGGATACCCTGGAACAGACCGGCCAAGCCGAAAACACCCTAGTCGTCTATGTCTCGGATCATGGCGATTATGCGGGTGCGCATGGGTTGTGGGCCAAGGGTGTGCCAAGTTTCCGCGAAGGATATAACATCCCCACCGTCATTCGCTGGCCGCGGGGAATAGTAAATCCTGGCCGCCAGGTAGATGCGTTTGTATCTACAACGGACTTCGCTCCTACATTTCTGGAGGCGGCAGGCATTCCATCCTCGGATTACAAGATGTCTGGCAGGAGCCTCCTGCCATGGCTTCAGGGTGAGACACCCGGAAATTGGAGAGATGCAATTTTCGGCCAGCTCAATGGCGTGGAACTCTACTATACGCAGAGAATCGTCATGACGAAGGACCATAAGTACGTCTATAACGGATTTGATTACGATGAACTTTATGATCTGAAGCAGGACCCTCATGAAATGGTGAACCTGGCATTCCCCGACGTGAAACAATCGCGGGCCATGGTGGAACAGGGGAGCGGTTATAGCATTTGCAATGACGTGGCATGGCCTCCACTCCCTTCCGGTTTGGCAGACCTACGGCGCGACTTGCTGCAGCGAATGTGGAAGTTCGCGCAGGAACACAAAGACCAGATCTTCAATCCCTATATCACGGTCGCCATGGCACCCCTCGGTCCTGGAGTGGAGTTATAAGAGAGCGGCGAAGTAGGCCAGCATGATCAGCCGTCAATACTCGTCGTGGCGGTCAATTGGAGCGCCACCAAGGATATCAAAATTTCAATTCCCAAATTCCGCTTCTGTTAAAAGAGTCTGGAATTCTGGTTCAAGGACCACAAGGATCGGACATGGTAAAGGAACAAGCTGTTTCGGCTTCTCCGGAGGCGGTTTCACTAGAAGAGAGATCCGCATTGATTGACTCGGCCTGGGTTCGTTCCCAGTTTCCTTCTCTTTCACAGACCGTGAACGGGCAGCCAGCCGTGTTTCTCGACGGACCGGGCGGCACGCAGGTCCCGAGGCGCGTGATTGAGGCCATCTCCGGTTATTTGCAATGCAGCAATGCCAATGTGGGCGGCGCCTACGCGTTTAGTCGGGATACGGAAGCGATGATTGCAGACGCCCGCGCGGCGATGGCGGACTTTCTGGGTTGCGATCCCGATGAGGTCGTGTTTGGCCCAAACATGACGACACTGACGTTCGCGACCAGCCGCTCGATTGGACGCGAACTCGGTCCCGGAGACGATATCGTGCTCACCTGTCTCGACCACGACGCCAATGTTTCCCCCTGGAGCGCCCTGGAAGAAAGCGGCGCGGTCATTCGCATGGCGGAAATCCGCGAGGAGGACTGTACCCTCGACATGAACGACCTGGCGAGCAAGATCACGGACCGGACCAAGCTGGTTGCGGCTGGTTACGCCTCCAATGCCGTTGGGACGATTAACGATGTGAAAGAGATTGTGCGGCTCGCGCACAAACATGGTGCAACAGCTTACATCGACGCCGTCCACTACGCGCCACATGGCCCGATTGATGTGCGCGCGCTCGACTGTGATTTTCTGGTTTGTTCGACCTATAAGTTCTTTGGTCCGCACATGGGCGTGCTTTACGGAAAACGTGAGCGCTTAGAGCAGCTGCAGCCCTACAAACTTCGCGCCAAAGCCAAGGCCAATCCCAATTCCTGGGAATGGGGCACGCTGAATCATGAGTGTATCGCCGGAATAACCGCTTGTGTGGACTATCTGGCAGATCTCGGGCGGCACGTGGAACCTTTAGTAGAAAATCGCCGGGCGGCTTTGTCGGCAGCTTTCCAGGTAATCCATGCCCACGAGCAAATGCTCCTCAGAGCGCTGATCCCGGGGCTGCTCGCCATTCCCGGCTTGAACCTTTATGGCATCAGTTCTGCGAAGCTGTTCGATCATCGGTGCCCTACTCTCGCAATTAGAATCAAGGGCCATACCCCGCTGGAACTGGCCACAAAACTGGGTGAGCGTGGCTTCTTTGTTGGGGACGGAAGTTTCTATGCCCTGAGCCTCGCCGAGCGACTCAACGTCGAAAGTGACGGCGGGTTCTTGCGGATCGGCCTCGCGCACTACAATACAGCGGAAGAAGTCGACCGGCTGCTTGCGGCGATGCGGGCAATTGTTGCCAATTGAGGTCTTTTCAATTGCGCCGTGATAGACACACTCATCCAAAGAAGACGGCTCGCTTCTTTACGGTGGCAAGCCTGCCCCATGTTGGGTGCCCCGTTCATTAGACGGTATCTTGGATGTGGATCCGATTGGAGACGCGCGTGACGTGAACTCTTGGCCGCTAACTGTCTGAAAGAAACCTACGACCCGTGGCTCCGCTGGTCGCTTTTGCCTGCAGAATTCGAAGTGTTGACGAATTTGTTTGACAGAATCAAATCTTCGTCGCATATTAGGGCCCACGCTGAGATGTACCGTTTTTTTGACGTGCCTGCTACTCCCTTCTTCTCCAGATTCTCGTTAGGCTGACTCCCCCGTTCGCATGCGGAGACGCACGTGAAATATCGCTTATGTTCCTGGACGCTCGGTTTTCCGTTTTCCGTGGAAGGCTGTGGGGGAATCAATGTTCGGAACGTCTATCCTTCTCGCCGGATTGTTTCTCGCAGCAACCGCTTGCCCGCCTAATACGGCCGGGCTTGGTGTGTGTTGTTCTGCGAATTGCTCGAACGACAATCAGGCACCGGGCACGAAGCAGGCTGCTGCGAAGGCGTCCTACCTGGTCGAAGTAATCGATCTTACCCGTCATCAGATTCCGAGTGGACCCGCGGGTTCGCTTGCCGCGGATCCGGTTCCTCCGCAAGCGAGCACGGCGCCGGAATGCGTGACGTTGGATGGCAAGTTGGAGATGGCGAATTCGAGGAGCAAGCCGACAGCTAGTCGCGCCGGATTGGTGACGCCGGATGCCACGAAAATATCGGCTCTGCTCGGCTCTCCCGTTCCTTTGACGCTGGTGCGGTTCAGAAGAAAAGCGAACAGCGTGGATGGGACAGCAGCGCCAGGCAGCGACGCGAACGGGGCGGCTTTTCTAAGCCAGGCGCATGAGTTTGCTGACCTGCGTACAAATCAGCATGGCTTCTGCTCCGCGCCCGCGCGCGAGGGGTTTGGGTTGAGCAGAACGGAGAAGCTGCGCAGTAACGGGCGATAATTCCTCCTTGTTGTTTTTCATTGCGCACTTTTTAGTTGTATACGTGCGCACCGCTTAGCCCCTTTTGGGGGCGAGGCGGGGGCGCGGGAGAAGAGAGAAAACGAGCAGGTTTCCTCTACGACATCTGTTTGAGTGTGCTGTGTGCTGAGGATTTAGCCGGGCGTGATGAGAGTAAATATTATTTCTGTGGGATCAAAGGGAGAAATCACTGGTTAGCCGTGTTATTCCTAATAGCCGGACAACACTGTTTTTAGTGCAGTTTTGGTCGAAAAGTATCAAGACTACGTAGGGGAAACGCTATTCCCCGGTGATCTTGTGCACAAAGTCCGACCTCGATCGGCATGCGGGAAACCATCGAAAAGCAGCCCGGTATCGAGATCGTTACTCTGGGGATCAACCCTGACAAGAAACGGCCCGGGAGCAGCGCCCGGGGAGAGCCGGGACTGAACAATAAAGCAGAAGAGATCCTGGCCGGAGGGGTGCGAAGCAGCGGCTTCCGGTGAACGGGCGCGCATCGAGCCATTTCCTTCCCACAAATCTCCATACAAACTTGCTGGCAGAGGTGCATGCAGAGCTGCAGGGCCTTCCTTCCCGCGCCCGCGCGCGAGGGGTTTGGATTAGGCAGGACGGAGAGACCTGGTCTGAAGGTTCAGCGCTCCGGTGGTAAACCCCCACTGGTAGCTGACTGACATCGACACACCGGCGGGGTTCTGAATGTCCTCGCTGGTGAGCGAGGCATCGGCGCCGAGCAGCATGGCCGTGTAAACGGTGTTCTGCTGGTAAGCATGGGCGGGCGTAAAGGTCGCAACCGTCTGGTTCTGGGTATTGGTCGCAAATGACCAGGTGCCGTGAACGGTGACCGTCGACGGGCTGGCGGGACCTGAGATCAGCTGCTGGGCATTGATGATCTGGGTGGGCGCCGGGTAGCTCAGGTTGAAGGTGCTCTCGGTGAGCGTGGATGAATCAATCACCTGGTCGAAGGTGACGATGATCGGCTGTCCGAGAACAACGTCAGTTTCGTTTACGTCGGGCTGGACGGACACTACGACTGGTGCGGACATGCTTGGTGGCCTGGGATTTTGGTAGATCCACCCCCTGAGTACATACTCATCCTGTAATTCAATCCAGCGTCGATTTGCTTGACACCGGCGCATCATCAGGAGTAATGAGTATATGAGCATGGCTAATTTCGACTCGCAGGGCCACTTTCCCTCTGTCCGGACCGAAGCCTGGCGCCGGATCTTCGGAATGATGATCCAGAAAACCCGTCAGACAGCCGGCCGTTCTTTAGAAGAATCAGCCCGGCTGGCCGGCATGGAGTCCTCCGAGTGGGTGGCCGTCGAGTCCGGATACATCCCGGCTGATCCGGGCAGGCTTCGTTCCATGGCCGCGGCGCTCGAGATCCGCTTCGACCAGATGGCCACCATGGTCTTTATCTGCCAGACAGCCTGGAAAGGCTGATCTGGCTTAAGTACTCATAAGTAGATATGCTCACTTCCATGAAAGGAGGTGAGAGAGATCGGAAAGGCTGAAGAAACCCAGGTTAAACGCATGAACTTAAACGTTCCCGTTGAGTTGCACAACAGCTTTAAATCCGTCACTGCTTCGCAGGGCGAAAACATGACCGATGTGCTGCTGGAGTTTATCCAGGAATACATCATCAAGCACTCTTCCTCGAAACCCAAAGGACGGCGCAAATGAAGCGCGCCGTCCTTTATATGAGAGTCTCAACCGTCGACCAGCATCCGGAGACGCAGATGCACGATCTCCGGCAGATGGCCACCCAGCGCGGCTATGAGATCGTCCACGAATACACAGACAGAATCAGCGGAGCCAAGGCAAAACGGCCTGGCCTCGACGCGATGATGCGGGATGGCCGCCGCGGCAGCTTCGATGTGGTCCTGGTCTGGGCTTCGGACCGGATCGCCCGATCGGTAAAACACTTCCTCGATGTGCTCGACGAACTCAACCGGCTGAACATCGAGTTCGTCAGCTTCCGCGAGCAGATCGACACCGGCGGCCCATTAGGCCGGGCCGTTGTCGTCATCATCGGAGCCATCGCCGAACTCGAACGCAACCTGATCATCGAGCGGGTGCGCGCCGGCATGCGGCGCGCCCGGCTCGAAGGCCGCCACATCGGGCGCAGGCCGCTCGATCTCGACCACACCGCCATCCTGCGGGACCGCCAGCACGGTCACAGCCTCGGTCAGCTGGCCAGGAGCCACGGCATCTCCCGCACCACCGTTCATCGTGTGCTCCGTGAGCACGCATCCTCTTCCCCGGAGAAGTCTGCATGAGTGACGACACCGCTCTAATGCTGCTGTGGGCCCTGCTTTTCGCCGCCTTCGGCCTGATGGTCGGCATGGAACTCGGCGATGAAGCTCGCCGCCGTCGTTGTGCCGAAGACAAAGTCGATGAACTCCGCGATCAACTGAAGCATGCCTCAGCCCCCATACAGGAGCGCCAGCTCAAGGAAATGCGCAGCGTCCTCAACGACGCTCACAAGCACATCCTCGCTGTTTCAAAAGGCCTCGAAAAACAGCCCCGCTAAACCCAGCAAAATCAATGGCCGGATCTCCTCGATCCGGCCGTTCCATAAGGTGTGGGTTAAGAAACAGCACCCAATCATCCAGATAGCATCTCGATGAGTGATTTGCCCTGATATGGAGTGACCGTGTCAACTCTGCGCGATCTATGGGTTTGTTGTTGTCGTTTTTCGAGGACAGAGCGAGCAGCAGTCGGGGCAGTTTTCAGCGACGATTGATCAGTCTGATATTCGCGGGTCGAAACCGCATAATCTTGATCCGTCGGGGGCTGCCTCTGATATGGAGTGACCGTGTCAACTCTGCGCGATCTATGGGTTTGTTGTTGTCGTTTTTCGAGGACAGAGCGAGCAGCAGTCGGGGCAGTTTTCAGCGACGATTGATCAGTCTGATATTCGCGGGTCGAAACCGCATAATCTTGATCCGTCGGGGGCTGCCTCTGACTGTTATCGCGAGTCCGGCTGAGCCTGTCGCATAGGGCATACGAGGATTCTCCTTCGTGCTTGCTCCGGCTGCTGCTGGCTCTGTGCTCGATTTGGACGGCGTTTTTCATCAGTAAGTTCGATTTTGTCTTTTCATTCTTAGAAAGATTTTCTTTTCCTCAAGCCGCTACTCGCTGCCTGACAGTCGCTTCCGCTTTGGTCCCTATGGCCCAGATGAAACCCAACAGTTCGCGACCTACGGCTGTGACGATCTTTTTCTTGTCTTTGCCCTTGGCCGCCAGTCTCGCGTATCGCTTGTGCAGTCGGTGTTGTGCCTTCCACGCAATCTCTTTAGCCTCTTCCGATACGCTTTGCTGTCGTTTGCGCAACCCAGCCCAGATGGCAGGAGGACGATGATAACTCCATGCTGCTTCGACGACGATCCGTCTCAGGTGAGCGTTGCCCGTCTTCGTAATGCCGCCGCGGCGGGTTCGCTTGCCACTGGAGTTCTCGCTCGGCACAGCACCGCAATAACCCATCAGTTCTCGAGCACCTGCAAAGCGAGAAACCTGACCTAACTCAGCCGCGATCGTCACAGCAGAAATGTGCGCGATGCCGCGCAATGCCTGCAAGTCCTGAATGACTTCTTGCAAATCAGGTGACGCTAGCTTGACCGCCTCCACGATAGCCTGCTCTAGTCGTAGAACCCGTTCTCGCATGTGTTCGACTTCGTGCAGATAGTCCAGTCGCGTAGACTCCTGAGCCATCTGTGTAAAGCGTATTTGCGAGACCCAGATCAGATGGAGATGTGTCCATGCTCTAACTCCAGGCGGCGGACGGTGACCCGAGCGTAGTAGAAACTTGCCTAGCCGATGACGAGCTCGCAACTGATCCTGCTTCGCCGCTTCACGCGCACGCACCAAGTCGCGCAGCGCCTCAGAACCCGCGTCCGGAACCCAGACAGCCGTCAGGTCGCCGGATCGGTAGCTTCGCGCCAGCTTCTCGGCGTCGCGCCGATCGGTCTTCACCCGGTCGCCGGCCTTCACAGGTACCAGTGACGGGGCTATGACCTCGCACTGCACGCCCAGTTCCGCCAACTGCCAGTACAGGACATAGCCAGTCGGCCCGGCTTCATAGCAGACCCGCAACCCCTCTACTGGGCCAAGCCTCTTGATCATCTTGCGTATCGACTCGGCGCGGTTCGGAATCGTTCCCAGGCTTCGCACCTCACCCTCCGGCTCCGCAACGGCCACGGCGACCGTCTCCGCATGGACATCCAAACCTAAAAATCGTAACTTCTCCTTCATGACCGGCTCCCTTCCGCTTGTGGCTCTGCACTGTGCGTCCTTCTGAACTCACAGCCTAAACCCACGGTCAGCGCATCGGCGCCGGTCACTCCATAATGACTGTTCTCATCAATTGACGGTCGAAGTTACCGGAAAGCGAACTTTCCACCCCGGAGTTGTGGTCGGAGCAGGACCCAATAGCTCTTCTAATAGCCAGACTTTGGCGAGTCCGGCCAAACGGGGCTGGCCAGTTGGATCGTCATCATGGGGCCCTCCGAATAGATTGGGCCTTGTTCTCTGGCGAAGGTCGGAGATTGCCCGCCAATGATCCAAAGCTGAATATTTGGCGGCGCCTTACCGATGAGGGGCGCCACTGCGCCAGCGACTCCACCGAGGCTTATCTTGATCTCATAATGGATCGCCTTGCGACGAGCGCCGACGACCGAACAGTTTTCTTCGCCACGGTTGGAGATGGTAAGTTTCACCAGCCGCGGCTTGGGTGTGGCCACCAGCATGGAAACGGTTGTCTCCGGGACATCAGACCGCATGTTTTCTATTACGAGGGGAACCATCCCGTTCGCCAAGTCCGAGGGCAGACTAAGATGATCGGTCTTAACCTCCTCCTTCCCATCTGTTCCTGTTGAACGAACGGTGACCTGGCCGGTACGGGCGTCGATCAAGACATCCATCGGATGAGGAAAGGAAGGCCCTTTCTGAACATGGTGGTCGCTGAGAAGTTGAAAGGTGCGGTGTTGCGAGAAGACGGTCGTCTCATCGTCAATGGAGCCATCTTTGAACATGAAGATCGTCTCTGACGTGATCCGGTCGCCATGGACGAACTGAAGGCTGTCTCCAGAAGCGACCACGCGGCCAGCTTCCGAGCGCAATTCGAGAAAGCCGTGAAAGGTCCCTTGCACATAGCGGACAGGCATTGGATCGGCTTGAGCGCTCGACAGCCATGCGCAGACCAGCAAGGTGATCAGTGACCAGGATCGGAGGCGTTGCGCGAAAAGACGTTTCATGGGATATCTACCTGGAGGCAACAGAGATGACACAGCATCCGGCCCCAACTCACGGGTTGTGTAAATCTGAATATTCAACGGCCCGACTTTGCAGTCGTTGAACGAATGGAGGAACGCGTCGCAGTTTGCTGCGTACCTTTAACGCTGAGAACATTCGGCACAAACTCGCCTTGGAGGCACCTCGGTCGTCTGCTTGAAGTGTCTCCCAAAGCTTCATCTCTTGAATGTAGATGGGGTCCATGCCGGGATGAGTTGCAACCCTCATCCCTGGTTCTTGGCTGAAAGTGTACGGCCTCACTATTGAGAGGGCGCAGAACAAACATGAGCTTCATCGCAGACTGCCATCGGCCTCATGTAAGTCTCTGGCGTTTCGCGAATTTTTCACCTCTATCGGACAGTTTACCGAAGAGACCGTGTGTGTTCCAGCTTCAGAAGATGACCGGAGGCGCTATGAAGACAATCTTGCCGAGTAACGTGATGTTGTAAGTGAGCCGGTAAATCCAGGCGTCTGAATCGCTGACGGCAAGGTCGGCGTTGACGCCTCCAACGCTGTAGTGCAAGTACTCCCACAAATTCCCCCACAGTAAAGCTCTCGTCGGGTGCGCGGCGCGATGCACCCGTTGGTCGCGGCGCTTGGTAAGCGGCGGTGAGGAGGCAGCCCGTGAGACGGTCGAACGGCGGGGGTTGTTTGACAAGAGCAAGTCGCGCAGATAACATTCCTGGTCAAGACAGACCTGGGCCAGAAAATGCGCTCTTAGCGTGCGCTCTCAGCGTGCGGCAAACCAGTCGAATGGATGGCGTCCGCTCCACTACCACACTCAATGGTAATGAATCAAGGAGATATATATGAAAAGGGCGGAACTAGGATACTCCAAACAGACCAAAACGATCGAACTTGTGGTGCCAAATGGTACCAAGATGGCCGATCTGCCCAAGATCATCGCTGGCCTGAATAGCGGCGGTTTCGTCGGAAGACTACCCCGGGGATGCAATACCTGTACCTCCGGCGACCATTTCACCGTGCGCGAGGAACTTGCCGACGTCATTAACGTAGACCTCGAAAATTTCAAGGCCACCGAGAAGAATGTATAGCCCGGCAACATGACATCACCTCACTTTGAGACCGCGCGATGGACAGACTAGCGACCCTTCCGTCTCTGGGCGTAGGTGTCATGTACAACCCGTCTTTGCCCGAGTTCCTTCGAACTGAACTCGATGCCATTGACTTCCTCGAGATCACCCCGGATATGTTCTGGACAAACCGGGGTCCCGGAGGCATGCCCCAATACGAGGAACTGGAATCCTGGGTCGAAGTCCTCGACTGGATTGTCGAGCGCCGGCCGGTAGTAGCTCATAATATCGGGCTTTCTATCGGCAACGCCGGTAACTTCGATCTTGGATATGTCGAGCACATAGAGAGCTGGCGCAAGCGCTACGGCTTTCCCTGGCACAGCGATCACCTTTCCTACGCCGAGGTCACCGGTCCCGGCGGCCACACCCATAACGCAGGCGTGGCCCTTCCGGTACCTTGCGATCGCGATGTTCTTGAAATGATGGTGGAGCGCGTAAACCAGGTTCAGGAGATCGTGCCTATACCATTTCTTCTTGAGAATAGCGTTTACTTTGTGCTCTTCGGCAATCAGGACATGACGGAAACACAGTTCCTGAATGAACTAACCGAACAAACCGGATGCGGGCTTCTGCTAGATATTCACAACCTTTATGCCAACGCACGAAATCACAAGTTCGATGCCTTCGAATATCTCAACGAACTTGACCTGACGAAGGTTGTCGAGACTCATATCGCAGGTGGCTCGGAGTTTGCCGGAATGTATACAGACTCCCATTCAGGTCCGTGTCCCCAAGCGGTCTGGGATCTGCTGGAAGCGGTCGTCTCCCAAGCGCCGGGTTTGAGAGCCATCACCTTCGAGTTTCACGACTCCTACTACCCGCTGCTCGGGCCCAGTGGAATTCGCGAGGAGTTGCAGCGCGCCCAGACTATCTTCGCCCGGCATCGTGAGAGTAGCCTTGAGCCTACAAGCATTCCAGCACGCACTGTCTGAGTTGGTTGCCTCTCCGGCCTTGTGTCTTGCCGTCCGCGCAGGGGACGCCGGCTTTTTCGAGCGCTTCGATTTGTCGGAGATGGAGAAGGTTCGGCTTTCGAAAGTAGTGTGGCAGCCCGGTATGTCGGTAAGCTGCTCCATGTATCGGTCGAATCGCATTACTCCCATCTATACCCTCCTGAACTTCACCTGCAAGCTGCTCGGGGATGGCCTCAAGAGCGAGCTTGAGCACTATTGGTCAAGTATCGAACTGGCGGATTTGCAGTTCAGAGAAGAGATCGATCGATTCGGTAATTTTCTGAGGCATCGAATTGTCACTGCAGGAATCACTAATCCTTATGTGGAAGAGGTCCTTGATTTCGAGCTGGCCCTCAACGAGCTTCAATTCATTCCTCGGCGGAAGTTGCTCCAGCAACTCAGCGATCTGCCTCCGTCCCAAGAGCGTGGCCCGTTTCAACTGAACCCCTTGATGCGTATTGTGCGATTCCGGCATGAGCCTTTCAAACTCCTCGAAGCCCTCGGTCGGAAACGGACACCACCGCAAGACTTGCCTACGGGAGAGTTCCTTGTCGTCCTTAGCGCAATCGAAGAGCAAACTGATATGAAGCTTCTCAACACGAGAGTGGGCAATATGCTGCTGCGCATTCAGACGGCCGAAGTAAGTCAACAATACTCCAGCGAACTCATGGAATTAGTGCGCGAAGGATTTCTGGTACCGCAGTGACAGGAGCGGTATTCCGCAACAGGGGTCTTCTGATAAGCACATCGCCTCTAAGCGGATAGGATGTGTGGGTGAGGTGCCTTTAGATGAAGCAGCAGACCTTGGCGGTGTTCGATGGTCTTCAGCGGTATGGGCCGACAGCCGTCTCGCTCGGAGCCTTACGGCGGCGGTACCGTTGCCAACATCGTCGAGTCGAACTATGCCGATCCTCCCCATGTTTTTTTCCTCGGAGGGCGCTAGTTCCTCGGAGGGCGCTAGTACAGATGCGGTCCATGAATTCTTGCGCTCGAGACTCGATGGACTTGGATCGATTAGGACTCGAGAACATGCTCTCATATGGCCGCCGGCAGGCGGCCATATGCCTCTGAGAGGTAAAGATGCTCATTTTGCAATCAATGCCACCTTGTCAGGCGCTTAGGATGTATGTCCGTGCATATGCCCAGCGCAAAACGCAAATTGCTGACGTCCCTATTTTTGAACCAGTCCCAGCTCGCCTTGAGCAGACGTTGGAATTTCAGTTTGGTGATCTCTATGATGTCTGCTTCTCTGGAGGGCTGCAACTCTTAAGTCCTCCAATCGTTGTTGTGGGATTGCAGACACAACTGCGGGCGGACATCAGGCTTTACGGCCAGATTGAATCGTTCGCGGTATTTTTTCAGCCGTCGGGATTCTCGCAACTTTTTGGAATACCCATGGTCAAGTTCTTGAATCAGGCTTATGAGGCAACATCAGTGTATGGGTCGGACCTACGTGCTATATGGAACCGGTTGGGCGAGAGTTCGTCCTTTACAGATCGAGTCTCAATTATCGAAAGGTTCTTGCTAAGATTGGCCGCGTGCGCGCCGGTCACAGACTCCATCGCGGTAAGTGCCAATCGCTTCCTGGCGCTCCGGGGAATTGTGAGCGTCTCCGCACTTGCGGGGCAAAGCGGACTCTCTCTTCGGCATTTTGAGCGGAGGTTCTTCGAAGGAGTAGGCTTGCCGCCGAAACGTTTCGCGCGCATTGCCCGATTTCAAACGGCTCTCGATGCAAAAGTTGCCAATCCAGACCTAACCTGGCTGCATATCGCACACGATCTAGACTATTTTGATCAAATGCACATGGTCCACGATTTTCAGAAGCTGGGTGGAGATTCACCGAGTCGCGTCTTGGCTCGGCTGGGAGACCTACGCCCCGAAGCCCTGGCGTCATCCGGTGTTGAATCGTTGCAGACGAGACTCTGACACCCCATCACTAAGATTTCTTCCGGTCAATTCAACAACGCAGACTATTGGCGCTTTTTTACTAGGCACAGCGTTGCTTTTTGAGACACAGTTTGATCGGAGATGCCCAAATGTATCTCATCATCGGCAGCCCGCTCGACCCATGCTGTAGTCAAGTGGACGCCCTATTGAAGGCGCGCGGGCACGATACCTGGCTACTAGAAAGCCTCTTTTCCGAGCCATATCGCTTCGTATGGAGATGCGCCGGGGGACGATCGCACATCAGCAACAGTCGGATTTCCGAAGCAGGCGATCATTGGGCGGGTAGCGACGAAATTGACGGCGTCTTCGTGCGCGAGACCGTGCCCCGACTCGAGCAGAGTTGGAGCGAACGCGACGGCCCGTACGTGGCGGCCGAAATGCAGGCGGCGCTTCTGGGATGGATGTGGAGCCTTCCATGCACGGTCATAAACCGGCCTCCCGCGTGGTTGTTCTACCGGCCCAGGCCGCCATTCTTGTATTGGGTCCCGCTCTTACTACGCGCGGGGTTGCGGACCCCAGCGACGATCATCAGCAACGATATAGAGCGGTTGAAGACCTGGCGTTCGCAGCACGAAGGAGGATCCATATTCTCGCCCCTCACCGGCAATGTACCTTTCCGGCTTCAAACAGAAGCGGAATGGAAGGGCGTTATGAGCGTGGCGCGCCACACGCCGGTTCTACTACAGGAAGCGCATGGCGGGACACAGCTTGCGTGCGTCGTCGGTAAGCATGTGCTATGGGACGGACCCCCGCCGGCAGGTGCGTGCAGTCTGGAACCGAAGCTTCGAGACTTCGCGCAAAGTGCTGGACTTGACTTCGTCCAAATCGCGGTGGCCGACAAGATCGAGACGGAGAAAAATGACACGGCCGGATGGGCGGTTATATCGGTTGAACCCCAGGTTCAATTCGCTCGCTTCAGTTCGTCGGCCCAGGAATCAATCGCTGAGGTCGTGGCTAGCCTGCTGACGGTGTCTCGAAGGCATAGCCCTTGGCAATTAAACGACGGGCCAGGGACCATGCCGACTGGGGAGGGCGCGCGGTGATTCTCGTCTGCGGTGGACTGGCCGATTCCGTCACGGAGTTGGTGTGCTCGCGGATTGAAGCCTGCGGATACCCGTACCGTCTCCTTGATCAAGGCCGATATCCGGATGGCTTTACCGTCCACAGGGAGTGGAGCGGAGGGCCCACTGACGGTTGGATCGCTGGACCCGGTTGGCGGGTCGAGCTCGACGAACTCAGCGGAGTGTATGCGCGGTTCCTTGGTCGGGAAGGCCGGGTGCCTTTGCCGGACGTGGCTCCGGATATGTTGCCGCCTATTTACGCGGAAGCAGAGACAGGGCTGGTAGCACTGTTTGAGGACCTGCCGTGCACAGTGGTGAACCGATATCGCGGGGGAATGTCGAATCATAGCAAGCCTTATCAGGCGCTGTTGGTTGAAGGTTGCGGCTTTAAGGTTCCGGAAACGCTGGTGACGAACGATCCGGCCGAGGCTCAGGCGTTTTTCGATGAACATTCGGGAGACGTGATCTATAAGTCCTTGAGCGGTATTCGCTCGATCGTACGGCGCGTTTCGTATGAACACCTACGTCGTCTGCCGTTGCTGCGCCAGGGTCCGGCGCAGTTCCAGAGATATATCCCTGGAGACAACGTGCGAGTGCATGTCGTGGGAGAGCAGGTATTCGCGACCCGAGTGCGCTCGGATGCAGTGGATTACCGTTATGCGCAGGTGGAGGGAAAGAACTGCGAGATGGCCGAGGAAGCTCTGACTACAGAAATCGCGGGAATATGCGTTCGCACATCCCGGCGATTGGAGCTTGATTTTGCGGGCATCGATTTGAAGATTACTCCAAGTGGCGAGGTCTTTTGTCTTGAGGTGAATCCGTCGCCGGGATTCGCTTATTACGAGCTTGGAACTGGGCAGCCTGTCAGCGCCGCCCTCGCCGATCTTCTGCATGCGGGTCCAAACCGCTCGCCCGCAATCCGCAGCCACCCACAACCCGCCGCAGCGCTGAGCGTTTCCGGCCTCTAACCGCCGCACGGCCTATCAGTGCGCGTTGATTCTACCTAGGAGATATACCATGGCAGACAAGAAGGAACCATTCGTTCCCCAAAGCGACCGTCCGGATGTAAAGATAGATCCGAACAAGCGTGTCAGCGACCTCACCGTTCGCGATCTTCAACTCATCATTGCACCCCCGCCCGGGCCGTCAGGGATGGGACACCCGCGCCCATACAAGCCATTTGTCTGGGATATCGTGGATAAGTTCGTGCACAAGGACGCCAATAAGATCGAAAAAATCGAGCACAAGGACTGGATCCTCGAGGTTTACACTTGGCCACAAGCCGGACCTGATCCCGAAGCTGGTATCGCTCAACTGGTCAGCCTGGTAGGCGGTTTGGACAAGAGGATCGATGATCTGGCTGACCAGATCGCGGAAATGAATAAGACAAAGTAGTCGCTCGGAAATATGATTCCTGACGTTCAGGACGGGCTCCTAAACCTCGATTATCGCGGGCCCGTCCGCGTTGCGGTGAGATACAAACATTGCTCCTGTCGCACGTTGAAACGCCACAACGGCTCACGTCTCAGTTAGCCCGCGGGCGTGACTCGTCTATCTCTACGGCGCGGTGATTTCGCTTGCGGTTCCGCAGCGAAGAAACAAGTTGTGATCAATAAAAATTGGCACCCTGAAAGTGATCTGCACTTCCAGACGGATTCACCGGCCAGTCTCCATGAGTGCATTGGCCTGTTCTCGCCAGTTGACAATCGCAGTTACTAAAATATGGGATATTCCAGGCACTCAGAGGCTGCCTCCGATCAGGCGTGGGGAATTGAACCAACTTCACCCGCAATACAAAGACGAAAGTTCGGCACCCTTCAGTTTTCCTCCTAACTGGCAGCTCTACTAGTAGACATCTTTCTCGGATCGCGCGCATTGTATTGGTCACAGTTCCCGGCTCGGTAGTCACGGAACTCTTCGACAGGATCGCCGCGCACTGCGGCGCGGGTGCATAACTGCTGTGGCCCTGCACACCTCAAATGCAACTTCAACCGATAAGGAGAACAGATCATGGCTACAAATCAACCGAATATCCTGATCCTCTGGGGCGATGATGTCGGCTACTGGAACATCAGTCGCAATAGCGATGGCATGATGGGCTACCAGACGCCGAACATCGACCGCATCGCCAACGAGGGCGTCAAACTCACCGACTGGTACGGCCAACAGAGCTGCACCGCCGGTCGCGCAGCCTTCATCACTGGGTAGAACCCGCTCCGCACCGGCTTGACCAAAGTCGGAATGCCCGGCTCAACACTCGGACTTCAACCCGAAGACCCCACCATCGCTGAAGTACTCAAGCCGCTCGGCTACGCCACCGGTCAATTCGGCAAAAACCATCTCGGGGATCGGAATGAATTTTTGCCGACTCTGCACGGATTCGATGAGTTCTTCGGCAATCTCTATCACTTGAACGCGGAAGAAGAGCCGGAACTGCCCGACTATCCTACGGACCCAGCATTCAAAGCGAGATTCGGGCCCAGGGGCGTGCTCGATTGCAAGGCGACTGATAAGGATGACCCAACGGTTGACCCCCGCTTTGGCCGAGTAGGCAAGCAGACGATCACGGACACCGGTTCGCTGACCATCGAGCGCATGGGAACCGTCGATGAGGAGATTACAGCTCACGCTCTCGACTGGATGGAGAGGCAGGTCAAAGCGAACAAGCCCTTCTTCCTCTGGTATAACTCGACGGCCATGCACATGAGAACTCACCTGGCCGCCAAGAACCGGGGTAAGAGCGGGCAGGACGATTACAGCGATCGTATGGTCACGCACGACGAGCAAATTGGCGAGATGCTCGCCAAGCTCGATGAACTTGGAATCGCCGATAACACCATCGTCATGTATTCCACGGACAACGGCCCCGAGAACGACACCTGGCCCGATGGCGCCAATACGCCGTTCCGCAGCCAGAAGGATACGAACTGGGAAGGCGCTTGGCGCGTTCCGTGTTTCCTGCGGTGGCCCGGCAAGATCAAGGCGAACTCGATTCTGAATGGCATCGGTTGCCACCAGGACATGCTGCCGACGTTGCTGGCCGCGGCGGGCGATCCAAACGTAAATCAGAAGCTCATGGACGGCTACAAGGTCGGAGACAAGACGTTCAAGGTTCATATCGACGGCGTCAATTTGATTCCCTACCTGACCGGCGAGGTGAAAAAAAGTCCCAGAGAAACCTTCTTCTACGTCAGCGATGACGGCGGCATCATGGCGCTCCGGCACGGCGACTGGAAGCTGGTGTTTGAGGAGCAGCGCGCAGTCTCAACCAGAGTTTGGGCAGAGCCCCTGGTAAAGCTGCGGCTTCCACTCATGTTTAACCTGCGACGCGATCCGTTCGAACGCGCCGACTTCAACTCCAACAGCTACTGGAATTGGCTAATGAGCCATGCCTTCCTGCTTTATGGAGCGCAGGCAGTCGTGGCGGCGCAGCTCGAGAACTTTGTGAAGTACCCGCCTCGCCAGAAGGCGGCCTCATTCAACCTTGACTCGGTAATGGAGCAATTGGCACCGGCGATCAAGGCGGAAAAGGCAAAAGAAGCGGCAAGCAAAGCGGCGACCAGCACGGAGCAGCCAAAACCAGTTCTGGCTAAGTAGTCAAGAACGTGTCAAAAGGGGAGGTCGGAAAAAGACCTCCCTGCAAATCACGTGCGTCCCACACGACCCTCCCGTTTTGGTTGGATAGTTGGCAATCCGGAAATTAGGCCCAGTACCAATTCTCAATGAGTGC
Source organism: uncultured Acidobacteriaceae bacterium (assembly GCA_963743135.1). GTDB lineage: Bacteria > Acidobacteriota > Terriglobia > Terriglobales > Acidobacteriaceae > Silvibacterium. The sequence goes on along the minus strand of CAVUON010000003.1, from coordinate 48,768 downwards.
TAAATCGCCAAATCACTCATCGAGATGCTATCTGGATGATTGGGTGCTGTTTCTTAACCCACACCTTATGGAACGGCCGGATCGAGGAGATCCGGCCATTGATTTTGCTGGGTTTAGCGGGGCTGTTTTTCGAGGCCTTTTGAAACAGCGAGGATGTGCTTGTGAGCGTCGTTGAGGACGCTGCGCATTTCCTTGAGCTGGCGCTCCTGTATGGGGGCTGAGGCATGCTTCAGTTGATCGCGGAGTTCATCGACTTTGTCTTCGGCACAACGACGGCGGCGAGCTTCATCGCCGAGTTCCATGCCGACCATCAGGCCGAAGGCGGCGAAAAGCAGGGCCCACAGCAGCATTAGAGCGGTGTCGTCACTCATGCAGACTTCTCCGGGGAAGAGGATGCGTGCTCACGGAGCACACGATGAACGGTGGTGCGGGAGATGCCGTGGCTCCTGGCCAGCTGACCGAGGCTGTGACCGTGCTGGCGGTCCCGCAGGATGGCGGTGTGGTCGAGATCGAGCGGCCTGCGCCCGATGTGGCGGCCTTCGAGCCGGGCGCGCCGCATGCCGGCGCGCACCCGCTCGATGATCAGGTTGCGTTCGAGTTCGGCGATGGCTCCGATGATGACGACAACGGCCCGGCCTAATGGGCCGCCGGTGTCGATCTGCTCGCGGAAGCTGACGAACTCGATGTTCAGCCGGTTGAGTTCGTCGAGCACATCGAGGAAGTGTTTTACCGATCGGGCGATCCGGTCCGAAGCCCAGACCAGGACCACATCGAAGCTGCCGCGGCGGCCATCCCGCATCATCGCGTCGAGGCCAGGCCGTTTTGCCTTGGCTCCGCTGATTCTGTCTGTGTATTCGTGGACGATCTCATAGCCGCGCTGGGTGGCCATCTGCCGGAGATCGTGCATCTGCGTCTCCGGATGCTGGTCGACGGTTGAGACTCTCATATAAAGGACGGCGCGCTTCATTTGCGCCGTCCTTTGGGTTTCGAGGAAGAGTGCTTGATGATGTATTCCTGGATAAACTCCAGCAGCACATCGGTCATGTTTTCGCCCTGCGAAGCAGTGACGGATTTAAAGCTGTTGTGCAACTCAACGGGAACGTTTAAGTTCATGCGTTTAACCTGGGTTTCTTCAGCCTTTCCGATCTCTCTCACCTCCTTTCATGGAAGTGAGCATATCTACTTATGAGTACTTAAGCCAGATCAGCCTTTCCAGGCTGTCTGGCAGATAAAGACCATGGTGGCCATCTGGTCGAAGCGGATCTCGAGCGCCGCGGCCATGGAACGAAGCCTGCCCGGATCAGCCGGGATGTATCCGGACTCGACGGCCACCCACTCGGAGGACTCCATGCCGGCCAGCCGGGCTGATTCTTCTAAAGAACGGCCGGCTGTCTGACGGGTTTTCTGGATCATCATTCCGAAGATCCGGCGCCAGGCTTCGGTCCGGACAGAGGGAAAGTGGCCCTGCGAGTCGAAATTAGCCATGCTCATATACTCATTACTCCTGATGATGCGCCGGTGTCAAGCAAATCGACGCTGGATTGAATTACAGGATGAGTATGTACTCAGGGGGTGGATCTACCAAAACCACACTGATCACAAGGTGGACAGCTATGTTCACCCGACCTTCTGGGGCAAAGTCGAAGCCTACACCGGCTTCGGCTTCGACATCGCCAAAGACATCATTGAGGCCCGCTACTACCTCAACCCCACGGCCATCCAGATCACCAACCCAACCGCGGCCATTCGCCGCGCCCCAACCTCTTCCGCCCACGCTCAGTAAGCCTGAGCCCCAACCCTCAACAAGGAGAAACAACATGAGCCTCATCAAAGACGTCGAGAAGTTCTTCGACAAGGTGTTCTCGAGCACCACCCCCGAGCAGAAGATCCTGGCCGCTGCCGGCGCACTTGCCCCGCTCGTCGAAGCCGGTCTGGCCATCGAAGATCCCCAGGCAGCCCCGGTCGTCACCGCGGTTTTCAAGACCGTTCAAACCGACCTCGGCACCTTCACCGCCATCGTGCAGACCAGGTCTCTCCGTCCTGCTCAACCCAAACCCCTCGCGCGCGGGCGCGGGAGGAGAGATCAGCATGCTCCCGCGCCTGGTTCAGCAAAAAGCTCACCTGTTCACGCCGCTTCCTGGCTCTGTTGGTCCCCCTGCGAGTTGTTTTCTTCGAAATCGCTTTGTCGGCCTCGGAAGTGTGCCGATGATTATCTTTGAGTTAACCCGGATCCAGGTCGGACTTTGTGCACAAAAAGGCCGGGGGATAGCGTTTCCCCTACGTCGTCTTGATACTTTTCGACCAAAACTGCACCAAAAACAGTGCTGTGCAGCTATTAGGAATAACACGGCCAACCGGTGATTTAACCTCTCAGCCCCGGCTGAAACACCCACAAACACGCTTACTAAATAGTTACTCCTAGCAACTCCACTCCCTCAAAACCGGGATCCGACACGGTGATCAACCGGCTCTACCGTAAGAACCTGCTCCTTCAGGAAAGAGCTGTCTCGGTCTGCGATAGCAAGGTCTTCTCTCGTTTGACGCCGCGCCCCTTCCGCCCCTGGAAGGGGCTCTGCGGTGCGCACTTCCAACGGATAGAGGTGCGCAACGGAAACGATGAGCCGAAGTAACGTGCAATTCTCTCTCCGTCCTGCCCAACCCAAAACACTTCACGCGCGGGCGCGGAAGGAAAGCTTACAGTTCTGCCCCGCACCTCTGCCAGCAAGCCTGATGGATTTGCGGGAAGGAAATGGCTCGATGCGCACCCAACTCACCGGAAGCCTCTGCTTCGGCTGCGCACCCCTCCGGCCAGGCTCTCTTCTGCTTTTATTGTCCAGTCCCGCTCTCCCCGGGCGCTGCTTCCGACATCACCACCGAGGCGATGATCTCGGTCGATACGCGCATGGGATCGGGCGTGTCGCTGGTCGACGTCGCCGCGAAGCATGACGACCAGTGGGTCCGCAAGCGCGAGGACATCGACTGGACCTATACGAACGCCTACGAGAAGTTCCTCCGCGAGGAAGGCTGGCCACCCCCGATGCTCACGTCGCTGAGTGACGTGACTAATCGGATTCTGGGACTCCTCCAAGACCCGCGAAGCGAGGGCACGACCTGGAGCCGTCGCGGCCTTGTCATCGGCCATGTGCAGTCGGGCAAGACGGCCAACTACACCGGCGTGATTGCACGAGCGGCCGACGCCGGCTATAAGTTCATCATCGTTATCGCGGGAATCCATAATAATCTGCGCAAGCAGACGCAGGAGCGCATCGACGAAGCCTTCATCGGACGATCCAGTGACCCCGAGGACCGCCGGATTATCGGCGTCGGCCTCGAGCAAGGCTATCCACACCCGGCAACGCTCACCAACATTAACGAGGACTTCAACAAGAACACTGCGACCAGGAGTGGTTGGAAGATCAATGACTTCAGCAAGCCGATCATTCTAATAATCAAAAAGAACGTCACCACCCTGAGCGCGCTTCATAAATGGCTCAAGGATCTGAATGCCAAGGGCGACGGCCGGATCTCCGACGTACCAATGCTGCTGATCGACGACGAGGCCGACAATGCATCGATCAACACGAACAAAGAGGACTTGGATCCTACGCGCACAAACGCTAAGATCCGGGAAATTCTTAGTCTGTTCGCGAAATCCTGCTATGTCGGCTACACAGCGACTCCTTTCGCCAATATCTTCATCAATCCGGATGCCTATAGCGACGATGTCCGCGATGATCTGTTCCCGCGGGACTTCATCTACTGCCTCGATGCGCCGACCACTTATTTTGGAGCGGAGAAGGTATTTCTGAACGAAGAGACAAGTCAGTCGATCGTACGACCTATCGACGATTGCGAAGATTTCATTCCTCACACGCACAAGAGAGACCGCCCGATCACGGAACTGCCGCCCAGCCTGTACCGCGCACTCGACGAATTCATCGTCGCCCGCACCATCAGGAACCTGCGCGGGCAAACGAACAAACACTGCTCCATGATGATCAATGTCTCGCGCTTTGTTCCCGTGCAGCGGGCAGTGCGTGACTTTCTCAGTCTGCGTGAAAAGAAGATTAGGGAGGCGGTCCGGGCGAACTATCTGATGCCGGAATCCGTCTCGTCAGCAAATACTTATATGCAGGGACTGAAGGGAGTTTTCGAGACCGAATATGTCAATGTCGGTTTCACTTGGCCCGACGTGAAGGCAGCGCTCAACAGCGTATTCGACCACCTCCACTTATACGTCATAAATAGCAAGAGTGATGAGGTGCTCGACTACACCAGGTATGAAAAAGAGGGTGTCGGGCTCACCGCGATCGCGGTCGGAGGCCTCAGCCTGTCGCGCGGTCTGACCATCGAGGGTCTGACCGTTAGCTATATGTACCGCAACACGAGGATGTATGACACGCTCATGCAGATGGGCCGTTGGTTCGGCTACCGACCGGGCTTCGAGGACCTCTGCCGTGTGCATCTCTCTCGCGATTCCATCAACTGGTATTCTCACATCGCCGAAGCCGCCGAGGAACTCACCCAGCAGGTCAAACGCATGCGCCGTGATGGGCTGAGTCCGAAAGACTTTGGCCTCTACGTCCTTTCGCATCCGGACAGCCTTCTGATCACTGCTGCTAACAAGATGCGGTTCAGTGAGGAGATTACTGTCGAGCAGAGCTTCAGTGGCCGGCTGCGTGAGAGCTATATCGTTTCGACAGATCGTGAGGTGAACGGGAGAAACTTCGAGCTTATCGCAAATTACTGGCAGAGCGGTTTCGGAGGGCGGCCGGAGGAGCGTACGGAGAAGGGCTTCATCTTCAGGGACGTGTCGGTCAGTGTGCTCGATGATTTTCTCACCCGGTTCGAATGTCACTCCGACTTCGCACCCCAGAAATCCGCTGTGATCAGCTATCTCGAACGGATAGCGACGAAATACAAATATGCCGATGTTCTGCTTATCGAGCCTATGGATGGCTCCGGGGCGGACGAACCGTTCACACTGAAAAATCAAGAACGTGCCGTCGGCAAGAATCATCCAGCCGGGACATCATGGCACTTGAACAAGGACCGGGTTGCCTCGCGAGGCGATGAGAAACTCGGGCTGAACGATACACAGAGAGAAGAGGCTGAAAGGTATGCTAGTAAAGAGAGTGGAACAGGCGCCGTTTCGGACACGTACTACCGGATGGTGCGCAACAAGCCGCTCCTTATGATCCACAGCCTCGAACCCAAGGGCGAGGCCGTGACAGGGCCAATCGCCGCCTTTGGTATTAGCTTTCCCTTTGGCGATTACTCAACGACTATAAAAGTTGTCGTAAACAAGGTTTGGCTCAAACAGATGCAGGGCTACGGCGACGACCCCGACGACGAGGAGGATTATGATGCCTGAATCCTCGCCATGGGACGATATCGCCGTCCCGGGCGCGGACTTCAACGTCCGCCAGGTTCCGGGCAAAACCGCTGTTCCCTGCTTCTGGGGACGGGACACTAGTGGTGCCTGCCTCTTCATCGTGGAACTTCAGGGCAACCATATGGTGCAGTATCGGAAGGATGCCGTCACGGTGAACGGTATCGACGTTGATCTTCGTGGAGTTGATCCCGGCCAGCAATACCTCGTTCTCACCCTCGAAAAACAGGTCGACCGCGATTTGTTCGAGGGACTCTGCCGCACGCCCGCCTCTTCTCTGGAACATGCGACAGATTCCGCAAGTTCTCTGGCCGTCGCGCTCGCCCACATCCGCCGATGGAAGACCTTTCTCTCCGGCCGCAGCGGACTGCATCTGTCGCCGGAGGAAGTCCGCGGCCTTTTCGCCGAACTCACCTTTCTGCTGGAGTTGATTAACTGTCAGACTTCGGTCACGACCGCTGTCGAAGCTTGGCATGGACCTGAGAGATCCCATCAGGACTTCATCTTCGGTGACACGGCGGTCGAAATTAAGTCGCTTTCGGGCACCGAGCGTAGTACGGTTCGTATTTCTTCCGAAGACCAGCTCGAATCGCTCAACGATAGGTTGTTTCTCCGTATCTACCGGCTGAGCAGTCTGCCCGATGCGAATGGCGCGCGCTCACTGAACGAGATCATCGCCACGGTCGAGGGCAGGCTGGGAGACGCGGAAGCGGTCGTGGCGTTCGACCGCAAGCTGGTCGCCTACGGCTACGCGCCGCTTTCTGACTATGACGAGCCACGTTTCGTAGTCAGTGAGGTTCCCAACTATCGCGTCGAGAACGAATTTCCGCGGCTGATCCGGTCGCAACTGTCAGCCGGTATTACCAAGGTTGCCTACGATATTGAGCTGGAAGCCATCACGCCATATCAATGTGACAGCGCGACCATCTTCGGGAGGATCTGATGGAGCAGACGATCGAGGAGTTCTTCCATGACTTCCGTCAGGATACGCTGGCAGGAGCGGAAGGCAACAGCACCTACCAGCTTGAGGCTTTCATGGACGCCGTCTCGGGCGAACTGATTGAGACCGGCTTTGTAGAAGGTTTTGAGCACTGCCCCTACCGCCCATCGCGCAATGTGCGAGTTGATGGCTATTGGTTCAATGATGAAGGGGTGCTCGACATCTTTGTGGCGGATTTCGAATGCCGCCGCGAGTTGGAGACTCTGACCCGCACTGACGTGGACACCGCATTCAAGCGTGTCAGCCACTTCTTTGAGGCAAGCCTTCAAGGTAAGCTGGACCCTGACGTCACCACCCCCGAATATGGCCTCGTTCGGCAGATAGCCGATCGTCGTACTACTCTACGGCAGGTCAACTTTTTCCTGACATCTGAGCGGGTGCTCAGCGATCGCTTCCAAGCGATTCCGGACGGTGAGGTCAGCGGCATCCGCGCCTCGTATCACATTTGGGACATGGCGCGGTTCCAGCGCCAGCGCAGCTCGCGCGGGCACAAGGAACCGCTTGATATCGATTTCGTGGAGCTGTTCGGCGACGGTATCAACTGCCTGCCCGCCAACCTCGGCTCAAACACTTATCACTCCTACCTAGTCGTCATGCCCGCGCCGATCCTCATTGCGCTCTATAGCCGATACAGTGCGCGCCTGCTGGAGCAAAACGTGCGGACGTTCCTCCAGGCTCGCGCGGACGTAAATAAGGGCATCCGAGCGACGATCCTCAACGAGCCGCAGATGTTCTTCGCCTACAACAATGGCATCACCGCTACCGCCCAAGAGGTCGAGACCCGGATAACCAATGGTGGGCTTCAGATCGTCCGGATGACCGACCTTCAGATCGTGAACGGGGGTCAGACGACCGCCTCGCTCTTCCATACTCAGCGCCGCGACAAGGCCGACGTCTCTGGAATCTTCGTTCAGATGAAGTTGTCCGTGATCGACAGCGAAGAGAGCGAAATGGTGGTTCCCCGCATCTCGGAATATGCCAACACCCAGAACAGGGTAAACGCGGCCGACTTCTTCTCCAACCACCCCTTCCACGTCCGTATGGCCGAATTCTCGCGCCGTATCTGGGCCCCGGCTCAACAGGGTGCCCAGCGCGAGACCAAGTGGTTCTATGAGCGGGCGCGTGGCCAATATGCAGACGCGCAGTCGAAGCTCACTATGAGCGAGCAGAAGCGCTTCAGGGCGGAATATCCGAAGACGCAGATGTTCACGAAAACCGATCTCGCCAAATTTGAGAACGTCTTCGACGATCATCCCAGATGGGTGAATCTTGGCAGCCAGAAGAACTTCGCGCGCTATGCCCTCAGGATCGGTAAGGAATGGGAGAAATCATCGGATATCTTCAACGAACTGTATTTCCGACGGGCGATTGCACGCGGCATTCTGTTTCGCAAAACGGAAAAACTGGTTTCCGATCAGCCATGGTACAACGGCGGCTACCGCGCAAACATCGTGGCCTACACGCTCTCTGTGCTCGGAGAGATCACAAAGCGGCGGAAAACCACCGTGAATCATCAGAAAATATGGGCCACGCAGGCGGTTGATGAGGTGCTCCTACAGACACTTGCCATTATCGCCACAGCCGTAAACGAAGACATCATCCATCCGCCGCAAGGCATCTCTAACATCTCCGAGTGGTGCAAGAAGGAGGGCTGCTGGACGAGACTTATCGAGCAGACCGACCACATTGCCGAGCAGCTGCCCAAGGAATTCTGGAGCGGGCTCGCGTCCGCCGAAGAAAACTTTCATGAGGCGAAGACTGCGGAACAGAATCAGAAGATTGAAAACGGGATTGAGATGCAGAGGCAGGTCTTTGAAGTCCCACACGGGCGGTGGTCAGAGATCCTCAGAGAGGGAGTAAGTCGAAGTCTCCTCACGCCGAAGGAGATCGACATCCTCCGCATTGCGAAACAGATACCTGCAAAGATTCCTACGGAGAAACAGAGTGCTGTCCTAATTGAGATCCTTGGTAAAGCTCGGCAGGAAGGAATTATCTAGCTCTAATGAATCACTGGTTGTGGCGAAGACGAATCCTTCAACGCATTCATCAACCTTTGTGGGCAACTGTTGTACGGGTTCTATGAACGATGGCTAGCTTGTTCCAGAGCGCCATCTCGAAACCCAATCCAAGTCTAATTCCCAATCCTGATCTGTTTTTATGCTCTGCCACGCGACGATAACCAATATATATTTTGCTTCCACGGTGGCTACATCCCAGTGAGGCTGCCTCCTCTTCGACGATCTGGGCCAGGAAAGCTCAATCAGTACGGCATCCGTCTTCGTCCGGACGGGGTAGCCTTGATGATGGCGGTCGTCGAAATCGCTGTGACTTAGAGAATTCGCGATTTTGATCCTCAAGGCTTGACACCTATAATATATTATTAATAGGTAATGGCGATGGAGCGGGATTTCACATGGAGGGAACTCGGTGAGCGGATTCGGCAGCGCCGGTCTGCGGCCAATATGTCACAACAAGCTCTTGCAGACGTTGCCGGGCTGACACAGAACGCCATCTTTCGTCTCGAAGCGGGTGAAACGAACCCCCAACTCACCACGCTTCAATCAATTGCACATGCACTTGGCTGTTCAGTGCGGGAACTTCTTTGTGGATTGCCAGACATTGAACCGCGTATGGTCGGGCGGCTCGGCCGAGTTCGCCGGCTGGTCGAATCCGGGGATGAGGCTGCGCTTCGTATCCTGGATCACGGAATCGAGGCGGCGGAAGCGTTGCTGGAGCGCTCCGGCAGGGACCGGAAGTCGGCACCTGTCCCGGAAAGAAAGCTGATTTTGAAAGGCGAGCGTCACGGCGGGCCGACGGATAGATTGATTTTGAAACATAAGCTTGTTCGTGCAAGATCGGAAGCAGACGACATTCCACCTACGGCTGCAGAGCTTATCGAAATAGGTGCTAAATCATTCAGAAGTTCGAAAGCAAGTCATGAAACGAAATAGAACTCGTGATCGCAAAGCAGGGTACTATCTGGCCGCTGATCCCGCTCCTCGCTTACCGGTGGGGAAAGCGGTAGTTCCTGCTTTCCCCGATACTAACCGGCCCGAGGAGCCAAATGGCTTCAACATCGCAAACGTACAGTACCTCCTTCCCGATCTCACCTCTCTACCTCCTTACTAAAGCAAAGCAACAGCAGGCCATTGCCGATCTCCAGAAGAACTGGCATCGTCTCCACGATGTAGATCGGGCACCGGCTGTTGAAGCCCTGATCCAATCCGGAATCAGTGGGCGCAGCCTCGCAAAGTATCTGAATTGCAGTGATGCAACCATTCGTCGCCTGCGAAAGACGTTGCAGGCTATCCCAGAAGACAGAGAGCGTGCTCGCCGTGGCGAAATCAGCACGAATGAATTGGCACGTCGGGCCGAAGCCAACCAGGCCGTGTGTGAGGCCAGGCAGCGTGAGGCATCGGAGCGGAAACGCGCGGGTGAAGCGGCAAAGTGGTCTCGCGAAATTCTGATCTGGTTCAAAGCGGACAATTCGAGGAGTGGCTACGCCGAATGCATTCTGGAGGAAGCCCGCAAGAGGGTAGGGACGGGAGAGACCGGCGATCTTCGTCGTAAGGATTTTCCGAAGGGAATGAAGCTCCCGGAAATCATCGACTCCTGCCGCCCTAAACACACCCCGGACGAACTCTTTGTCAGTTGGTTCGCGAACTGGCTCCTTGCTTGGAGCTATCAGGTAATTTCCGATGCAAGCATTTGGTGGGATTCGTTGGATCAGGCGTGGAAGCGCGTCTGTTCGCGGTTCTGGATGCGGGACGTTTGATGCATCAGCGACGACTCGCAGTCTCAACTCAGAATTACAGGTTGCTTAGGCTGGAGACAGTCAATCTTTGGTGTTCCAAAAGGCTTAACAGGGCTTCATGACAATGGAAACGCACAACATGACATTTTCGACTTTCCACCTCGCCAAAACCGCCGCGCACGCAAACGCGCGGTCGTTATGTGCGCCGGGCGAACCCGGCCAACGCATAACACGAGGTAATTTTGAACACCACTCCAACAGTTTCCTTCCAGCTTCCCACTAACCCCTTCATCACATCCGGCCAAGCTGCCATCCTCACACCTGCTGGTGCTGCGGATTTTCTTGGACTCGATGTCAAGACGGTCACTCGGTGGGCGCGAAAGGGCTATCTGCCAGCCCATCCTCTTGGCGAAGGCAAGCGAAAGTTCTGGCGGTTCTCCGTTCAGGAACTGACCGTCTGGCTTGCCGCGAAGACCAATCAGAAGGAGGCCGCATGACCTTCCCTGTTTCTCTGAAGCTTCCGGCAGTACACTCTCCGCAGGCCATCAGTGCGCTTTCTAAGGAGAAACTCCGTATGGAAGCGCGACGATATCAAAGAGGATCCCTGACTTTGCAAAAGCGCAAGAGCCTGCCCGACGCCTGGGTGTTCCGCTACTACGTGGAAGAGAAAGGGCACCGTGTGTACAAGAAGCAACTTGTCGGTACGGTGCTCGAGTTTCCGAAGCGTAAAGACGCGGAGAAGGCGATTGCCCACGTCAGGATCAACATCAACGAGGGAGCGGAATTCGTTCCCATGAACATCGAGCAGCTGGTCGCGCATTACAAACGCGTCGAGCTGCCACGACTCGCACCATCAACCCAACAGGTCTACTGCGACAACTTCAAGAACCACATTTTGCCGCATTGGGGAGAATATTCACTCGCTTCGATCAGGCCGATCGAAGTTGAGAACTGGTTGCGTGAACTTAGAGGTCTCAGGGGGAAGGATGCAAGCCCATCTGTGAAGTCGAAGGTCCGGAACCTGCTCCATGTTCTGTTCTCTCACGCTCTGCGGTATGAATTTGGCTCTCGAAACCCCATCACTTCGGTGCGCAGCTCGTCTCAACGGCTGCGCGATCCCGAGTTCCTCGATGGGAACGAGTTCCAGGCCCTGATCGCTAAACTCGACCAACGGGAGCGCGTTATGGTGCTCATCGCTGGGAGTACGGGAATGAGGCGCAGCGAGTTGATTGGGCTTCGCTGGAAGGACATTAATTTTCCCTTCCGTGAGGCGAAGATCACTCGCTCAATGTGGCGGAACAAAGAGTCCAACTGCAAAACGCGGGCTAGTCGTAAACCTGTTCCGCTGCACCCATTCGTCCTCGATCAGCTTCAGGATTGGCGACGAGTTAGTCCCTGGAATGGCGATGGCGATTTTGTCTTCCCATCTGTGCGGCTTAATGGGAAAAATCCGATTTCTCCGGATATGGTGCTCCGGCGCAGCATTCGTCCTGTCCTGAAGGCGCTCGGAGTCGACAAGCACATCGGGTGGCATTCTTTCCGGCATGGGCTTGGCACGATGCTTCGGCAGCAAGGGGTGGATCTGAAGATTGCGCAAGAACTGCTCCGGCATGCCAACAGCCGAGTCACGATGGAAATCTACCAGCAGGCTGTTTCCGCGGAAAAGCACTCAGCAAACGCCCTCGCGGTGAGGGGTCTGCTGGGAGATTCGGTGCTTCAGCACCCTAAAGCACCCTCGGAGGTGGCATGACGGTAGAGGTCAAGCCCGCAAACCGTTTGTTTTCTGGATGATATGGTAGGCACGAGGAGACTCGAACTCCTGACCTCTACCGTGTCAAGGTAGCGCTCTAACCAACTGAGCTACGCGCCTATTTGCTTTCAAGGGGCTCGTCGCAAATTCTGAATTTGCGCTTCATCCTCGCTGTTCAAATGTTTTCCTGCAAGGAAGCCGAAACCCGGAACATTTGTCCGTGTCCCCAAGGCTCAATTGTAGCAAGAATTCTGATTCAGAATTTCGCACAAGGAACCGGTTCCACTGCCTCGAGATTCAGTCCCCAAAATTCACGCGGATGCCGAAGAGCGCGATCCTGGGTGTTCCTAGCGTTAGCACTGGCGTCTTGCCCACCTCAATGGCGCGGTCAAAGAGATTTTCGCCATCAGCGTAGACCTCAAAATTCCGCTTGATTTGGTGAGAAGCATAGGCATCCAGCCGGAAATAACTGTGCAGCAGATACTGATTCAGATCATCGTCATACTGGCGGCCGCTGAGACGGCCCTGCAGGCTCAAAAGTCCCCATCGTCTCCGGCTCACCTGGACCTGCGCCGTCGCCATGTTGCGCGCAACCTGCGGAATCCACTTTCCCACCAGTACAGGTTCCTGCTGGAATTTCGTGACCGTGGCGTCGGCGAATTGATAGCCGCCAGTGAACGCGATCCAGCTGGCTTGCGTAGCGAAGTCGACGGAGACCCCCCGGCTCTCAATCTGACCGAGATTGGCGCGCTGCAGAATCGTCGAAGTCGGAGTCGTGCTCACTGTCAGCGCCGTTATCGGACGATTGACCTGCGTCCAGAAATAGCTCGTTCGAACCGTGGAACCAATGCGGTTGACGTTGACTTGAAAACCGGATTCCCACCCCGTCGCCCGCTCTGAACGCAAATCGGGATTCGGTTTTGTAATCTGCTGCCCCACCTGGCCAGTGCGGTAAAGCTCATTCTCAGTCGGTGCCCGGTACGCGCGAAATGCCGACGCATTCAACGCCAGCGATTGGCCCAGCCTCCGCGTTACTCCAAGCCGCGGATCGAAAACCGTTTCATCAAGCGTCGGCAGTGCCGTGAACACACCGGGCGTCATGTACTGTTTCGCGTCGAAATTCGAAAAGTGATCGACTCGCGCCGACCCAATCACCGTCCAGTTCACGGGCGTGTAGAGTGCTTCTCCATATACGCCCGTCTGCCGCTGGTGACTACTGGTGCTCAGCTCGCCTCCTGTTTTGGAAAACAGCTGTTCATAATCTGCGGCGCGAATATCGCGGGTGTCGGCTCCCGCCAGCAGCAGCAATTGGCGTCCGAGTGTCTGGTGCCAGTTCGCCTCAGCTCCGAGTTCATCCACGGGATCTCTTCCAAGCCTCGTGAGCGTTTCCGACGCGCGATCCGAGCTGATCGATGAAAAACTCTGACGGTAGTGCTCGTTGTTGCCATATAAGCGAAGGAAAAGGTGGCTGGTATCAGCGCCTGCGGTATAGAGCCACAACCGCGTAGCGTTCGTCTGCAGAGGAGTGCCGTTGTGTCTCGCCTCATTCAATACCAGGCCGCGCAGGAAAATGCGACCGTCTCCGTGAAGATTGCGATCCACTTCCGCCAGGCCGTTCTGCGCATGCACGTTCGACGGCTGGTCGATGGGTCCGCGAAATTCGGGAGCAACCAGCGTGTAGCCGTCCGTCGCGATAAAGCCGCCGCTCATCATGCCCGACCAGTCACGGGACGCGAAGCTTGCCAGCGCCGAATTGTCAGTCGTAGCCTCCGAGCCATACGAGGTCTTGAGTTGAAAGGAGCTAGCGCGAGGTCGTATCGGAATGATGCTGATGACACCGCCGATTGCGCTCGACCCGTAGAGATCCGACGCGCCTCCTCGCACCAGTTCGACCGATTGGATCACCGGTTCCGGAATCTCTTCCCAATGAATCCATCCCCCATAAGGATCGTTGAGCGGAACCCCGTCGAAGTCCACCAGCGATCGGCTTGCGGCGGTCGATCCCAGCCCTCGCAGCGACACGCCTTCCGTAGTCGGGTTCGCGACCAGCGAACTTGATCGCCGGAAGAGCTCAAATCCCGGGACTTCCCGCAGCTTGCCATCCAGCGCCAGAGGAGCCGCCACCTGCAAGTCCTCAGCGGTCATCACGCGCGTGCTGACCGGGCTGTCCTCTGAGGACAAAGGCGACCGATAGGCGCTTACCACTACAGTTTCAAGCGGCCGCTGCATCACAATTCTCACCGGCCTTCCCGCGATCGTGTCCGCAAACACAGGAACCATGTGGCTTGCCAAAATCTCGACGCGAGTAATATTCGCAGGAACGGAAAATGTTCCGTTGGTTGCAGAAACGGTGAGCAACTTCCCGGTATCGTCAAGAACGCTTACGCCGGCCATGGGAGCGCCTTCAGCGTCTACGATCTTTCCGGTGCGGCAGCAGGCTGCATTCTGCCCGGATAAACGAGCCGAACCCGCCGTCACAAATGCCAGAAAGCCCAAGGCTCCCAGCGCAACCGCCCGAAAAGATCGGAATCTCGCAGCAACGACTCTCATGATTTCGAAAAGAAACAGGATTCCTCTTGTCGGATTCGGGTTTCGCCCCGTTCTTCCTGCAGTATCTCTCTTTTTGAAGTCAATCCGTGGCCCTGCTTTTGCGGCTCACTGCCAGGAACACCATATTATTAGAAAGTGATCAGGAGTTATTAGGAAGAGATCAGGAGAAGGCTCCCGCAGCGCCCCCCGGCACTGCGGTTTCTGTGAAGATGAACCCGCGCAAGATAAGTCAGCTACGCGCAGCCCCCAACCAGCTCACGCTATTGCGGCTGTGCATCATTCCATTTCTCGTGCTGTCCATTTTTGACCAGCACTACCGCACCGCCTTCGCGCTCTTCATTCTCGCCGGAGTCACCGACGGCCTCGACGGCCTGCTCGCTCGCCTGCTCCAGCAGCGCACTGTGCTCGGACAATACCTTGACCCCGTGGCCGACAAGCTGCTGCTCAGCACGCTCTTCCTTGTGTTGCATCATGAAGGGCTCATCTCCCTCCGCGTCACGGTGCTTGTGTTCGGACGCGATCTCGGCATCATTATGGTTGCGGCCATCCTCTATGCCAGCATCGGCATGAAGGACTTCCAGCCAAGCCTCTTCGGCAAGGCCAATACCCTGGCGCAGATCGTCGCCCTGCTTACCGTGATCATGTGCAAGTTTTATGCGCCGCCGTTGGTGGTGCTTGTCCGCCACTGGTCGCTCGTGGCCACGGTGATCTTCACCGTTTTCTCAGGATTCCATTATTCCTGGCAGATCACGAGAAGACTCAGCGCCTCTGCGGCGCCGGTCAGCGATTAGCCTTTTCCGTGGAATCGCGGCAGCGTCTTAGCCGTCTTCGTCCTCGAGGGGAGCTTCCTCAAGCTCCATGTCGCGAAACTCGTTCGAGTCAAAAACTTCGCCGCACTCCTGGCACTCGACGAATTCGGCGTCTTCTTCACGCGCTACCACGCGCACTCTAGGGTGTTTGCAGGGGGTATTCATGTTGGGTTTTTTGGTCGTGAATTCAGGTAGTCTCCGCAAGATTGTATCCATACCAGCATGGCTGTCAATCGCTATTCGGTGAATTTGCGGCTTAGCTCCCCCGAATCGGCATTGAATCCCGACGATTTTGGTCCTATACTAGATGGTGAGACTGTTGGAGACGGTCTCAACCGATGCTGAGACTCACGAAAAAGGCCGATTACGGACTTATGGCGCTCAAGTTTCTCGCCGAGCACCCCGACGAAGCCTCGTTCAGCGCCAAAGACATCGCCGAGGCTTATCACATTCCGCCTCAGTTGTTGGCCAAAATCCTTCAGCTTCTGGCCCGGGAAGGCCTTCTTCAGTCCCACGCCGGTATGAACGGGGGATACACTCTGTCGCGCAAGCCGCAGAACATTTCGGCATTCGAAGTTATCCGCATCATCGACGGCCCGCTCTTCATTACGTCATGCGTAACCGTCAGCGGATCTTGCGACTTAACCGACAGCTGCACCATCAAAGAACCACTGGCCCGCGTGAATGACAGCATCTCGGAAGTGCTGAAGAAAATTCGGATCTCCGACCTCGTCGAGTCCGACCCAACTCATGGCCGGCCCCGAACCACCGTGCAGGATCTGGTCAAGATTCAACGCCAGGTTCAGCCCCAGAACGCCTGACAGCAGGCAAAGTTTCTAAGCAGGAAAGACGCAGGAGCGAAGCAGAATGAGCACCGCAACAGAAATCGGAACCATTCACGTACCGGCAGGCGTCCACCTGCCCATTTACATGGATAATCACGCCACCACGCGGCTCGATCCGCGCGTGCTCGAAGCTATGATGCCTTATCTGACCGGAATATTCGGCAACGCCGCCAGCCGCAATCACTCCTTTGGATGGGAAGCCGAAGCTGCCGTCGAAAAGGCCCGCGAGCAGGTCGCAAAGCTCATCGGCGCGACCGCGAAAGAGATCATTTTCACCTCCGGCGCCACCGAGTCCAACAACCTCGCCATCAAGGGCGTCGCCGAGATGTACCGCGAGCGCGGCAACCACATCATCACCCAGGTCACCGAGCACAAGGCTGTGCTCGACACCTGTAAGCGCCTTGAGAAATCCGGCTATCGCGTCACCTATCTGCCCGTTAAGGCAGACGGCCTCATCGACATCGAGGACCTTAAGCGCGCCATCGACGACAAGACCATCCTCGTCAGCATCATGATCGCGAACAACGAGATTGGAGTCATCCAGCCCGTCGCCGAAATCGGCAAGCTCTGTCATGAGAAGGGCATTCTCTTCCACACCGACGGAGTCCAGGCCGTAGGCAAGATCCTGGTCAACGTGAACACCATGCAGATCGACGCGCTCTCGCTCTCCGGACACAAAATCTACGGGCCCAAGGGAGTCGGCGCACTCTACGTCCGCCGCCGCAACCCCCGCGTGCAAATCTCCGAGCAGATCAACGGCGGAGGCCATGAGCGCGGCATGCGCTCCGGAACCCTCAACGTTCCCGGCATCGTCGGCCTCGGCAAAGCCTGTGAAATTGCTGGCCAGGAAATGCAGGCCGAGACTGAGCACCTTCTCGAGCTTCGCAATAAACTCCAGAAGAAGCTCGAAGGCGCGCTCGACTACGTCCACGTCAACGGATCCATGGAGCACCGCCTCCCCGGCAACCTCAACATGAGCTTCGTCTATGTCGAAGGCGAATCGCTGCTCATGGGAATCAACGACATAGCGGTTTCGAGCGGTTCGGCCTGCACCTCCGCCACACTTGAGCCATCCTATGTATTGAAGGCCCT
Organism: uncultured Acidobacteriaceae bacterium; assembly: GCA_963743135.1. GTDB lineage: Bacteria > Acidobacteriota > Terriglobia > Terriglobales > Acidobacteriaceae > Silvibacterium. The sequence continues at coordinate 31,576 of CAVUON010000003.1, read as the reverse complement.
CGGATTAGGAGACGACGTAGCCCACAGCTCCATAAGATTCGGACTGGGCCGCTTCAACAATGAGGCCGAAGTCGATTACGTGTCCGACAAGCTCATCGACGTAGTGCAGAAGCTGCGCGAGCTGTCGCCGCTCTACGAGATGGTGAAAGAAGGTATCGACTTGTCCAAGATCGAATGGGCGGCGCACTAAGAGGAAGTTTCATAGCCGAAAGATTTCGGCTCTACAGTTTTGGAATTACAGGAGAAACAAAATGGCATACAGCGACAAGGTCATCGATCACTACAACAATCCGCGCAACGTGGGCCAGCTCGACAAAGCCAGCGCCGAAGTAGGTACGGGCCTCGTCGGAGCGCCCGAGTGCGGCGACGTCATGCGCCTTCAGATCAAAGTCAACCCCGCCACGCAGGTTATTGAAGAAGCCAAGTTCAAGACCTTCGGCTGCGGGTCGGCCATCGCCTCGTCCTCGCTCGCCACCGAGTGGGTCAAGGGCAAGACGGTCGACGAAGCCATGACGATCAAGAACACCGATATCGTGAAGGAACTGGCTCTCCCGCCCGTCAAGATTCACTGCTCCGTGCTCGCAGAAGACGCCATCCGCGCCGCCATCGGCGACTGGAAGAAGAAAAACGGAGTAGGCGAGACCGCCGATGCCGCACAGGCCGTAGCCGCGAACTAGGCGGCCACGCCAAAGAAGCATGCCTCATCCATGTCCGAGTCTTCGGGCATGGGGGCGGGCAGAAGCCAAAACTATGTCGACAGACCAGCTGACAGTTCTCAACGCCGAAAACCAGGCTCCCAATCAAAAGGGAATCCAGGTAACCGACCGCGCGCTCAAGCGCATTCGCATCGCTATCGCGAAGGAGGGCATCTCGCCCACCGAAGGCGGCCTGCGTCTAGGCGTCCAGGGCGGAGGTTGCTCCGGACTCTCCTACAACATCCGCTTCGACTCCCAGCCCCGCGAGCGCGACCGTATCTACAACTTCGACGACGTCCGCGTCTTCATCGATCCCAAGTCGTTCATCTACCTCCACGGCATGATTCTCGACTACGAGGAGACGCTCATGCGCCAGGGCTTCAACTTCATCAATCCCCACAGCACAAAATCCTGCGGCTGCGGCTCTTCCTTCTCAGCGTAATTAATGTGAGCCGCGGCGCCCCTGCGATTGCTGCATGAGTGATCCAATCAAAAATCCCTGAAACTCAGGATGATCCGCCATCGCCAGTCGCAGCGCCTTCGCGTTCGCTTGCTGACCCTCTTCAGTACGGCCGGCGGCCAGCAGAACCGAACCCAGCGCCGCGTTAGCCGCGGCTGAGTTGGGCGTAAGCAGCACCGCCTGTTGCGCTAAAGCCAGCGCCTCAGGAACGCGCTGCTGCCTGAGCAGCATGAACGCGTTCGCGGCGTCGCTGCGCGCCGCAAGCTGCGAGACGTCGAAGGTTCCGCGATAGACCAGCATAACGTTGCCAATCTCGTCATCCGGCTTGCGGTTGGCAAAAATCGCATATGGATTGAGCTGCCCTGGTCCCGACGTCAGGCCAGAGGTTTCCATGGCGCTGAGGTAGATGGTACCGCTGATCGTCGGTGGCACCGGAGGTACCGGGGCGCCCACCAGAAAAGCCATGGTGGAGGGCAGCGGCTTGCAATCGATGCCGTAGTACGCCGGATTCACCAGGAAGTTGAAGTAGTCGATCCAGCAGTCTTGCGCGGGATGCCGGCCCACATAGGTCTTGGTCCACTTCAGCCCCTGGCCCCAGTCGTCGTTGGAGTCCGCCACCAGCCGCCACGTATGAGATGGCCCGCCCGCCGCTTCATTCGAATAGGCCAGAAAATCGGGATAAGAGTGCAGTGACGAAACCATCGCGAGCGCCAGCAGAACGCCCACCGCAACCGTGCGCGCCATCGATCGCATGGCCAGCGCGGCCCCCGCAGCCCCGGCAATAACTATGCAGAACGGATAGATAGGGAGAATGTGGCGCACCCCCAGATTCAGCATGGAAGAGATGGAGACCAGCAGAAAGAACATGGCTGGGATAGTCAGGAAAAGAAGCTCGCGCCGCCGCCCTCGAATCCCAGCGAACGGCGCCAGTGCCAGCAGAATCATGAGCCCCAGCGTGCTCTTGATGACGAAAATTCCAGGAAAGAAGAACCACTGCCCCTTGGGAAAGAGATGGCCGAAGATAAACGTAGAGCGGTAGCTGGTGATCAGCAGAATATCGGTCCAGCCATAGAGGTAAGCCTCCGGAAACAGATGGCGCCGGGCGAAAAACGCAATCACAGCATGCTGACCAGGCTTGAGCATAGTCACGTATTGAGCGAGCGTGGGAGCCAGCACGAGCTCATCGGGCCGCGCAGCATAGCGGAATCCATAGATCGTCCAGATGAACGCGTAACCCACCATTCCGATGATTGCGAGCGCGCCGGCCAGTTGGGCGATGCTCAGGCGTCGCGCCGTCTTTTCCTCGTCAGCCACATTGCCCCAGGGAATCCGCCGCAGAATGATAGTCAGCCACTGCCAGCAGCAGCAGCGTGGGAAGTATCAGCACACCGGAATGCTTGACGATCATCGTCAGCCCCGCGGCCACTGCGCACAGAGCCAGTCGAGGCGCCGACGGCCTCTTGAGAAAGCGATAAAACACATACACGGATGCGAAGAACAGGCACGAAAGCGGCATATCCGTTGTGACCAGCGCACCGTTCGAGAGCACGACCGGCTCAAAAACCAACAACCCCAGCGCAATCAGCCCAGCCAACGGGCCGAACATTTCACCTGCCGCCAGATAGACCAGAATCGCCAGCGCCAGGCTGAACAAAGCCACCATCATGCGGCCGCGCATAAGAATGGCGTCCGCATTTCCGCCGTAGAGGAACTTCGCCGAGTTGATGAAGTCTTCCATTTTGAAGTAGGGCGCGGGAAAATGCGCGGGCTCTTTCAGGTTCAGCGAAAGCAGAGGAAGCGCCGCCAGCATCTTCGCCAGCGGAGGATGCTCGGGATTGGTGCCGAAGTCCCCGTGCTTCCAGTATTGAAAGCCGGCGTACAGATGGATGGATTCGTCGAAGACCTGCGACTCCTGCCGCACAGAAGTGAAGAGGAGCGTCGCAAACACCACCAGCAGTGCGACGGCGATAATCGTGCTGGTATCCTGCGAAAGACTTATTCCGCGCGGCGTCTTTCGCTCGCTGGATGCTGCGGAAGCAGCCGGGACTGTACGCACAGAATTACCTCCAGAATGTTATAGGCCCGAATAGAAAAGAAACCTTCCCCATGAAAGAAGCGGAACTATTGCGCAACGACGGCGGGGGCAGCAGGTGATCCAAGAAGCATACACACTTGAGCCGAAGTTACGCGGAAAAAATTGCGGATGCCTGCCGGCCCGGGAAATCCGCGAATGTTATCGCGCTCTCCGCGCGCGCCACTCTTCCGCGGTAATCTCCCAAATCTCCGACAGCAACCGTCCCGATACATAATCGCGCATCTCAGCCCCGACCAGCCGCATTCCCGTCTTCTCTGAAATCCGTCGCGACGCAACGTTCCCAACAGCCTTCGGAGCGCGCAGTACGCTGAAGCCGAGAACATCAAACCAGTAGCCGGTCACGGCCTCGACCGCCTCGGTCATCAGTCCCTGACCTTGCCACGGAATCCCAAGCCAAAACCCACGATTGTTGTTCTCTTTCCGCATGAGCGCGATCACTCCAATGTGTTCCTCCGGAGACCCCTTCAAGCGCAGCGTCCAGTACCAGTCATCCCCGCGCTCAATCGCGGGCAAAGCCGCATCGCGGTAAAAGGCCAGCGCTCCGCCTTCGGGATACGGCCACGGAACGATCGCATTCAGAAACTTCACAATCCCCCAGTGCGGAAAAAGCTGCTGCGTCCGTTCAGCATCCTCCAGCCTCAGCGGCCGCAATATGAGACGCTCCGTCTCAAGCACGTCTGTCATGGAGGAACTATAGCAAGCAATCTGGCGTCACCAGCTAATCAGCCTGAGGCATGCATCCAACTTGCCTTGGCTTTTGTTTTCGGGACCGCTCATGACAATAGAATGACAAACTGATGACATGCAGTAAGCGGACGGGTCTGAGGCTGTAGATAAAATGTTTGCATCGGCGCGCAAAGCGTGTGCTGATGACTGATTCAAACGATGAAGCTGAAGATGAAATACCTGCGCCACCCGCTCCGAACGGCGGCCAACGCCCGAAATCGGGTTGCGCAATATGTCGACATAAAAAGATTTGGAGATCGCAGCGAGAGTCTCTTTCGCGGAGATGTTCGCTTTGATCTCGAGAATGTTTCGCGTGGTTTGAGGTCTCACACCGGAGATTTGAGCGGCGACGCAGAACTGCTGGAGAGAATCTGCACAGCTTACAATAAGTCCCTTCAACAGGAGCAGTTCGCGCCGGAAGCATATCAGGCTAGCGCGTGGTGGCAGCAGGTACGGCAATTAAGTCTCGGGCCAGTCATACACGCGCTGCAGACACGCGACATCGACGCGTTGGGCAACATGTATCGCAATTTCTTTCGCGACCCATGCGCCGCCGGTTTGATCGGTGTGCCTTGCGGAATGTCCGAGATATATTTTGGCGGAACGATCAAGGACGTCTATCGCCGGTTTTTCTTAGGGGATGCTTTGTATGGCATGGATTACTGGACACTGCAGACAGGCGGACGCTTTCCATTGCGCGAGTTGACCGGACCTGAGATCGGTAATCCATTCGGGATTTCGATCGACGGGACGCTGATAAGGACGGGAGCTGTGTATCAGCACTATTCAGCGCAGAGGATAAGCGATTGCCTCGATTCGGGGACAGGCGTGGTCGCTGAGATTGGCGGAGGGTTTGGAGGAATGGCTTACTACCTTCTGCGCGACAGGCCTGGACTAACATATCTCGACTTCGACCTTCCCGAGAGCATTGCGCTGACTACCTACTATCTCCTGAAAGCTTTCCCACACTTAAATTTCCTGCTCTACGGTGAGAATGAGTTGACTGCAGAGAACCTTGCTCGTACGGATGTTGCGCTGATGCCCACATCCGAAATAGAAAAGATGCCGCGCAGAAGTGTCGACGTTGCGTTCAGCTCTCATGCCATGTCTGACATTTCTTGCGAAGCGATGGGCGATTATCTGGAGACAATCGCGCGCATCACAAGGAGCCATTTTGTCTATATAGGAAACGGCCACGGGGCCGAGTCGATCTCTAACCTGGCAACCGAGGAGCACCACCCGTTTCGGCTCATAGAGACGCGTCCGTCCGGCTGGCAAACACATAAATATCCCGAAGTCGACGACGTTGAATGTCTCTATCGCGTTGGTGCGGACTGATGCGGCGCGGCAGCAACCGGCTCTAGGGGGAATCCTTGCATGTCGATCATCCGGCAATGCCGTCAAGCGCTGAAGAGCATCGTGTACGGCGATACCTTGATTCCGCAGGAATTTACCATCGGCCTGACGGAACCGCAGACGGAGATTGCGGTGTGGCTACATGGAATGGGTGCGCCGCTCGACGTCACCGGTCGTTGCACCACGGCGTGCTGCGGCCCCCTGGTCATCGGCGTTTCTATTGAGAAGGAGCAACATCTCAGCAGAAAGAATCACGGCAATATTTCGCTCAGGTTTTGTGAGCGCGAAGGACAGAATCGCCTGCTAGGCGTAATACGGCTGGCATGGAAGTCCAGTATCTCGCTCGACCACTCGGAGCTCATCCTGTTTAACGTGTCGGGCTCGACCAATTACTGCCTGCCGAGGCTTCGTCTCTGGGCCCACTATTTGCCTCAGGCCTATTCCAATTGGCGAAGTCTCAGCTCCCTCGATGTCAAAATGACTGCCCTCGAAATACGCGCGGCAATGGTAACCTTCATCCGCCCGCATCCTCTCGTGCTGGTAAGCATCACCGGCGAAGCCGGAGGAAATGTCTTCCCCATGAATCTCATGGGCGATCTCGGCGATCGCTATTTTGCGTTTGCACTGAAGGATTCAAGACTGGCGGCGCATCTTGTAGAACGCGCCGGGCATATTGCTGTAAGTAACGTGCCTCTGCCTTTGTGCTCAATCGCTTTTCGGCTTGCTATCAATCACACCAAGCAGTCCATTGATTGGGGTCAGCTTCCCTTTGAGTTAAAGCTGTCGAAGGAATTTGGTATTCCGGTTCCTGTCTCAGCCCCAAGAGTCAGGGAAATGAAGATCGACCAGATCCACAAAATCGGAAGCCATACGCTGTTTATTGCGCGGATTCTCTCCGATGAGAAGTTCTCCGATGAGTTGCGAGTCCATATAATTCACGGCTTCTATCAACATTGGCGGCTTAGAGACCAAAAGGAGAGGTTGAAGCTTTCCGTGATCGAAGATTCGTTGAACAAGCGCGGACTGGTTCCGTCATAAGCGAAGCTTTGGCTAAAAAGAAGAGCGCGCCGTCTTCGGGACACGGCCACGGAACGATCTCATTCAGGAACTTCACAACCTCCCAATGCGGGAAAAACTCCTGCGTTCGTGCAGCATCCTCCAGCCTCGGCGGGCGAAGCACAGGCGCTTCGTCTCGAGTACCTCTGTCATGAAGGAACTATAGCAAGCGAGTTGCTGATGACAATGGAATGACATGAAGATGACAGCGATCGTGTGAATAAATCGCTCCGGCATCCGTTTAATAAAGTGAAGGCGGTTGAAATCAAGGACCCCTTCCCCCAAAGGACACACTATGAATCGAATCACAGCAATCGCCCTTTTAACATCTGCGGCCATTCTTGGAACCGGCAGCGCATTGGCCGAGGCCCATGCGGTCAAGGCCACCATGCAGTTCGACTTCACCGTAGCTAACAAGCTGCTTCCCCCCGGAACTTACACAATTTTGAAAGTGACGGACGACGTCATCGAAATTCAGAATCGAGACAAGAACGTTGCAGTTCTGGCCCCGGCGTACTTCGACAGTATGCAATCCGGGAATGGCGGCAAGCTGGTCTTCGACAAGTACGACAACCAGTATTTTCTGCGGGAAATCCTTGTCGACGACGCCGGAATGAACGTATACCTTCCTCCGACGAAGTCCGAAAAGAGAGCTCACACCTCGGAAGCCATGGCCCGCAGCCAGATTCACAGCCAGAGCCAGGTCCCCGCGTCAGCCATGTAACCGGAACTGACTTACTCCCCTGACAGAAGACCCGGAGATTCCAATTTCCGGGTCGTCACGGATCTCAAATCGTTCGTGAATTGTCGAAGCAGCCCACCGATTTTGCGGCCAGCCGCATCGTTCAGCCTCAGGTGCCGCAATCTCCTCATCGGTAAACAAGCGCGGACCGGCTTCATCGCACTAGCGCCCGCGTCCGCATCCTCAGCGGCCGCAGCATAAAACTTCTAGACAGCGCTGAACAAGAATTCCACAACTTCTTGACGCTCCCGCGTGAAATAAATCGCGCCCGTTTTCGTTTAACAGAGTGAAGGTAGTCGAACGTAAGACTCTTCCCCAAAGGACACACCATGAAACGCATCACAGCAATCGCACTCTTTGCAGTGGCATGCACTCTTGGAGCGGGGCACGCATTGGCGCAGGCTCGTGCGGTCCGGGCAACCATGCCATTCGACTTTACTGTAGGTAACAAGCTGCTCCCTGCCGGCACTTACACGATCATTCCTGTGTCGGATGATGCCATTGAAATCCAAAACAGCAACACGCATTTCGCAATTCTCAGCACGGCTATCCTTGATAGTGAGTTGAAGACGGGCTGCAACCTCGTCTTCGACAAATATGCCGATCGGTACTTCCTGCGGGAAGTCGCTGGCGGCCCCAACGCATTCCATGTTGACCTTCCTTCGACAAAATCGGAGGAGAAAGCTCGCTCTGTGCAAACAATGGCCCGCAACCAGAGCCAGGTTGTCCTAGCAGCTAGCGAAGGAAACTAACCTACTCCCGACAGCGACCCGGAGGCTTCGGTCTCCGGGTCGTTACATTAGCAATGAAGAAACCGGAGCACGCGACCTCGCCCACATCCTCAGTCTGCAAAGGCCGCAAGACAAGACGCTCTGTCTCCAACAAGTCATGATGGTTCACGGCAGGAATCGGGAACCGTGTTTCTGCCTCGCAGCTTCACAGTCGACCGCAGCAAGAAGCTAGCAGCAATGATCGGTGGAACGATCATCAAAAAAGCCGCAGCCAAATCAAACCACGTGAAGCGATATCGATGATAAATGTTAAAGATCGGTTCAAGTTTCAAGGTTATCCCCAGCTTGGAAGCGGCGATTCGCAGCTCGTCCTCATTCGGAAAATCGGTAGGCTTTCCTGTCTGCCTGTTGAGTATGAAATACCGATCCAAGGGTGAGCTATCTTGTCCAAAATGTGCTGAATACTTACTGTCAGCTCCACCCAGGATGTTGTCGCCAGCAATCTGGAGTTCCCGAACTCCGGATATTGAGTCTGATTGGTCGGAAACACTTTCGTCAGTTAGCTGCGTTTTAGGGTTATAAACAGTTCCTTGATCGCCTACATCAATCATGAGCAACGAATAGCCGTTCGGCAACGGACAATAGGACGCGTCACCTGTGCCAATGTCGCGATGCAGGAAAGTTGTATTAATAAAACCTTGAAATGCGAAGACTATACCTGCCCAAGCTAGACATGCGAACGGGAGGAAGGTTGCAAATCGGATCAGCCGTTGCTGCGTTACTTTATGAGGGCCATTTTCCTCGCGACGAGTCATCGTGGAGTTGAGAGCTCGTAAAACGAGAGCCCCTACTGTAGCCGCGATCGAACCTGCAAACGCCGAGAAAATCAGGACAAACAGTATCCCCATGGTTTCTCAGAATAGCATCTGCCGTCTCAAATCCTCCCGGCCTTTCGCAGCACCGCGATCTCCTCATCCGTAAACACCCGCGACCTAATCAAAAACCGCACACCCTCCGGACCCTCCAGCGAAAACATCCCGCCACGTCCCGGCACTACATCCAGAATCAGCTGCGTATGCTTCCAGTACTCGAACTGGCTGCGGCTCATGTAAAACGGAGTATCCCCAAGCGTCCCGATCAGCACGTCGCTGTCGCCCACGAGAAATTCCCCGCGCGGATAGCACATCGGCGAGCTCCCGTCACAGCAGCCGCCCGACTGGTGAAACATCAGCGGGCCATATTTCCTGGCCAGCCTGTCCATCAAGTCCTCAGCGGCTGCCGTGCGGGTCACCTGCTCAGGTACGATTGTTTCCGAAGCCCGAGCCATTTGAGCGGTTCTCCTATTGCTGTATGTCGAAGCCCTGTCATCCAAGTGGCTTTTTCCTTAAGAAAAAGCCACCTTGCACTTTCTTTAAAACGGCACCCACATGGGAGAACCGCTCTAGAAAAATCCCATTGCATTCGGGCTGTAGCTCACCAGCATGTTCTTCGTCTGCTGATAGTGGTCCAGCATCATCTTGTGGTTCTCGCGTCCTACGCCCGACTGTTTGTATCCGCCAAACGCCGCATGCGCCGGATACAGGTGGTAGCAATTCGTCCACACACGCCCCGCCTGAATGTCGCGCCCAAAGTTGTAGGCACGATTGATATCTCGCGTCCAGACGCCCGCGCCCAGCCCGTACAGCGTATCGTTGGCAATCGCCAGCGCTTCCTCATCATCGTGGAAGGTCGTCACCGAAACCACCGGCCCGAAAATTTCCTCCTGGAAGATGCGCATTTTGTTATTGCCCCTGAAGATCGTTGGCTCGACATAAAAACCCTCCGCCAGATCCCCGTCGAGCTTCGCCCGCTTGCCGCCCGTCAACACCTCCGCGCCCTCCTGCTTGCCGATATCGAGGTACGAAAGAATCTTCTCCATCTGCTCCGTCGAGGCCTGCGCGCCGATCATCGTCGTCTTGTCTAATGGATTTCCCTGCTTGATCGCCTTCGTCCGCTTCAGCGCCCGCTCCATGAACTGGTCATAGATCGAGTCCTGAATCAGCGCCCGCGAAGGACACGTACAGACCTCGCCCTGGTTCAGCGCGTACATCGTGAAGCCCTCAAGCGCCTTGTCAAAGAACGCATCGTCCGCGCTCGCCACATCGGCAAAGAAAATATTCGGAGACTTCCCGCCCAGCTCCAGCGTGACCGGAATAATATTCTGCGACGCGTACTGCATAATCAGCCGCCCCGTCGTCGTCTCGCCCGTGAATGCGACTTTCTGAACGCGCGGGCTCGACGCCAGCGGTTTGCCCGCTTCAAGGCCAAAGCCGTTCACAATATTCAGCACGCCCGGCGGTAGAATGTCCGCCATCAGCTCCATCCAAACCAGAATCGATAACGGCGTCTGCTCCGCAGGCTTCAGCACCACCGCATTGCCCGCAGCGAGCGCCGGAGCCAGCTTCCACGTCGCCATCAGCAGCGGAAAATTCCACGGAATAATCAGGCCGATGACACCCAGCGGCTCGTGGAAGTGGTACGCCACCGTCGTCTCGTCGATCTCAGATATGCCGCCCTCCTGCGCGCGAATCACAGCGCCGAAGTAGCGAAAGTGATCGATCGCCAGCGGCAGGTCCGCGGCCATCGCCTCGCGAATCGGCTTGCCGTTGTCCCACGTTTCTACCGTGGCCAGCATCTCCAGATTGTCTTCCATCCGCTGCGCAATGCGTTCCAGCATATGTCCGCGTTCGGCGACCGAGGTCTTGCCCCACGCCGTCTTGGCCGCATGCGCTGCATCAAGCGCGCGATTCACGTCGTCCGCATTCGAGCGCGGAATCTCGCACAGAACCTGCCCCGTAACCGGAGTCACATTCTCAAAGTAAGCGCCCGAGGCAGGCGTAACCCACTCGCCGCCGATGAAGTTCTGGTATTGCTTGCGAATTGAAACAGGGAAACCGTAGCTTCCAGGCCGAAGGGCGGTAATTGTCGCCATAAACATTTCTCCTTTTCACAGCAGCAGAGAACCATCCACGAACAGGGTTCTCCACAACCGGAAATTCTAGTCCTCGGCAGCGGCAGCTGTCGCATGCCCACCGGTGTACGTCTGTGGATTCTTTCCAGGTCCGCAGCGGGCGCAGGCGGGTCCAACTCTCCATCGAGCCGCCACCGGAAAGACGGTATACTATCAGAGGCCATGGATCGCGTCGGTGATACATGTAAGTATCTTATTATCTATGAACTAGCTTTTTTAGAACAGCCCATTCCAGAGTGTTCGCCAGACCCGGACCACCTCACCACCCAGCGACCCACGCTCAGACCTGAGTTGCTGCGAAACCGAAATCCTTAGCCCGCGCTCCGATTCAACTCATGAGCTCTAACTCATTTCATTGCTATGAGGTACATTTTTTCAGACGCAGAAATTACAACCCATGACCACCGCTCAACCCCAATCCGACTACTTCACCGTCTTCGATCTCCCGCGCAGACTCAACCTCGACCTCGCCCAGCTCGAGCGCACCTTCTACCGCCTGAGCCGAAAGTTCCACCCCGACATCTACGCCCAGAAATCGCCCGAAGAGCAGCAGTGGAGCCTCGACCAGACCTCGCTCCTCAACGACGCCTACCGCACGCTCAAAAACCCCATCACGCGAACGGAATACCTCCTCAAGCTCGAAGGAGTAGTCCTCGAAGCCGGCAAGAGTGAAGATGGCACCCCAAAAGAATCCCGCGTGCCTGCGGATCTGTTAGAGGAGGTCTTCGAGCTGAACATGCAGCTCGAAGAGATGCGCATGAACCGCAAGATGGGCGCGGACGACCCGCAGCTCCGCAAAGACCTCGAGAAAGCCCGCGTCGAGTTTGAATCCCAGCTCGCCGCCAGCGACTCCAACCTGCAGGAGCAATGGACGAAGTGGGACACCGCGCTCGAAGCCAGCGATCCCGCGGAAAAGACTAAAATTAAGGATGAAATGGTAGCGCTCCTCGACCGCCGCCGCTACGTCCGTAACTTGGTCCGCGACGTGAACGAAGCGCTCGAAGGGTGAGCTTCCATCCGGAAATCCCTGGGTGGCCCATTCAAGCCTCTTTTGGCTTGAGTGGGATTCACCGCAGCAGCATAGCGGCTTTAGCCGCTGAGGAAGCGCATGGCAGAAGCCCGCATCGTAGGAATCGATCTCGGAACCACTAATTCGCTCGTCGCCTTCATGCAGGGGGACCACCCTGTCGTCATCCCTGGCGAGGACGGCCTGAATCTCGTCCCCTCTGTCGTCGCCATACCCGAGTCGAAGCAGATCGTCGTCGGCAATCCCGCAGGAAAGTATCTCGCGACCACGCCCGATCGCGTTATCTACTCCGCCAAGCGCCTCATGGGTCGCGGCGTCGAGGACGTGCAGGAAGAACTCAAGCTCTTCCCCTTCCATCTCGCAGCCGATATCCAGCCCGGAGAAGTTCTCCGCATCCAGCTAGGCGAGCAGCAGTACACTCCGCCCGAAATTTCCGCCTACGTCCTGCGCCAGCTCAAGAAAAACGCCGAGCGTTACTTCGGAGTGCCGGTAACGAAAGCGGTCGTTACAGTCCCCGCCTACTTCAACGACGCCCAGCGCCAGGCCACCAAAGATGCGGGCCGCATGGCCGGACTCGAAGTCCTGCGCCTCGTCAACGAGCCCACGGCCGCCGCGCTCGCCTACGGACTCGACCGCGAAAAAGAGGGCACCGTAGCCGTCTACGACCTGGGCGGGGGCACCTTCGACATCTCCATTCTCAAGCTCCACGAGGGCATCTTCGAGGTCACAGCCACCAACGGAGATACTCACCTTGGCGGCGACGACATCGATAACCTCCTTATCGCCATCGCGCTCGAGGACATTCTCGGCGAACTGAATCTGGACCTTCGCGACAATGCCGAAGCAGTGCAGGCCATCCGCAAAGCCGTCATCGAAGCCAAAATCGCGCTCTCTACTCAGGAGACGACTCGCATCAGCGTGCAGCTGCCCGGCAATCAGCCATATCACCGCGAGATTACCCGCGAGCAATTAGAGCAGCTCATTCAGCCAGTCCTCGATCGCACCGTCGGCCCGTGTAAGCAGGCCCTCAAAGACGCCGGCGTCACGCCCGAACAGATCGACGAAGTCGTCCTTGTCGGAGGCTCAACGCGCATTCCAAAAGTACGGAGCCTGACTGACGAAATCTTCCGTCTGACCCCCCGCGGCAAAACGCCCCACATCGAGCTCAACCCCGACGAAGTCGTCGCGCTCGGCGCAGCGATCCAGGCCCACATTCTCGAAGGCGGATCCGCCGCCACCGAGGACATGCTTCTCCTCGACGTGACCCCGCTCTCGCTCGGCATTGAAGCCCTCGGCGGAGTCGTCGCCAAAATCATCCAGCGTAACTCCACCATCCCCGCCTCGGCCACCGAGCATTTCACCACCGGAGTTGACGGCCAAGCCAACGTGGCCATCCATGTTGTGCAGGGCGAAAGGGAACTGGCCAAAGATTGCCGTTCACTGGCAAGGTTCGACCTCAAGGGCGTCCCGCCCATGTCCGCCGGCCTACCCCGCATCGAAGTCAAATTCCTCATCGACGCCAACGGAATCCTTCACGTCTCCGCCCGCGAGCAGCGCAGCGGCAAAGAGGCCGAGATCGAAGTCAAACCAACCTACGGCCTCACCGACGATCAGGTTGAGACCATGATCCTCGACTCCTTCGACAACGCAGAAGAAGACTTCCGACAGCGCCAGCTCATCGAAGCGCGCAACGAGGCTGACACCATCCTCACCGCCGTAGAAAAAGCGCCCGCCAACGCAGCTTGGTTGCAACTCGCCGAGGAAGAGCGCGAGCAGATCGCCACGCTCTCCGAAGAACTCCGCGTCCTCAAAGAAGGCGACGACTTGCCCAGCCTCCGCGCCGGAACTGAAGCATTAGACAAGGCCACGCGCCGCTTCGCCGAGTTAATGATGGATGCAGCCGTGACCAGCGCCATCGGCGGCCAGACCATGCAGTCCGCGGGCGAAAAATTGGGCGAAGGACCAACAGCGCCGCATCCCTTTGCGCCCGCAGAAATCAAGTAAAGATCATGACCGAACAGAAGAATCAAGAGATCGACCTGAGCAAGCCTCCCGCGGCCAACATGGTGCGGGTCACCTTCCTGCCCGAAGGCCGCACCGTCGAGTTCGAATACGGAACCATGCCCTACGAACACCACGGCAAGCCCATGTCCTTCCTCGACGTGGCCGAGAATTACAACATCTTTCTGGACCACGCCTGCGGCGGAGCCTGTGCTTGCACCACCTGCCACATTCTGGTGAAAGACGGAGCCGCCAACATCAGTGAGCCCGAAGAAGAAGAGCTCGACCGCCTCGACATGGCGCCCGGCCTCGAGCTCAACTCGCGCCTGGGCTGCCAGGCCATCATCACCGGCCCGGGAAGCTACGTCGTAGAGATTCCAAACTGGAATCGTAACTACGTCTCGGAAGGCAAGCCGCTCGCGCTCGCCCAAAACAAGGAGTAGCCCAAGGAGTAAGCACTCATGGCCCACGAAATCACCTGGAACGACGCAGAAGAGATCGGCATTCAGCTACAAGAAAAATTCCCGGATATCGATCCATTAACGGTCCGCTTCACCGACCTCCACAAAAAAGTAACGGAACTCGAGGGCTTCACCGACGAGCCGAGTAAATCCAACGAGTCGAAATTAGAAGCCATCCAGATGGCCTGGCACGAGGAATACAAGGACGCATCAGCATAGCTGATTTGCTCTCGCGAAAAGATGTTGCCCGTAGGCTGGATATCACAGCGGCAGGCGGAGTTATGAGAGTCGCTGGAGTGAAGATGAGGGAATTAGCTGAAGCGTGGTCGGCTTCGATTGAATTTTATACAGGCTATTCGCCCGGCAATCTCCACCCTCACCAGGGTGCGCTGCTAAGAAAACCTTAAGAGGTTTTGTCCATTCTCCGGCTAACCCTGAACCGAAACACCTGAGAAGGAAAGCACGGCAACGCCGCGCACTGGCTCGCCGAATACGCGGGCCGGCTCAAAGACGCTGAACAGCAGCAGATTCTCCACCTGCGCGCGCGATGCGGCGTTGTCCGGACCGGAGATAATTCGGTAGTCGTAAACCCGCCCCGAGCTGTTGATATAGGCTTCAACAACCACGGAATTTGCATCGTTAACTGTCACCGCCGCGCGCGCAACATGCGAATTGGGCGTTCGCGCAGCATCGGATGGTGTCGTTTCCGGGGTGCTGGAGGCGAGCATCGAATACAGAAAACGAGGACTGGTGGCGGCGTCATCCGAAACATCGCGCGCCTCCACCGGTTGGGGTGACGCAAATGCTCCCACCAGCATCGCCGCCGTTCCAAGCAGCAGCACGGCAGAGGCGAATCCCGCAGAGGCCCGCAAAAGGAAAGGTGCCAGGGTATTCTTCCAGCGCACCTTCCAGCGGGCGAGACTTTGCCGTGGAGTGCGCGCCTGTTCCTGTGAAAGCGCCACGCGCAGCCGCAGGGCAAGGTCAACGGGAGCTTTCGCCCGGCCAAGCTCGACCAGGGCCGCCTGCATCGCACGCCATCCTGCAAACTCGTGCTCGCATTCGGCGCAGGATGCAAGATGCGCCGCAATTTGCTGCATGGCAACACCGGTCAGCGCGCCGTCAAGGTAGGGGGAGAAGCGTTCGCGAATCGATTTGCACTGCTTCATCATGCCTCCTCTGTTACCAGCCCGGATGTTGCCGTCCGGGAGGGCCGTTTGCGCGCTTCTTCTACATAAGGCGTTAAGTGCGCCTTCAGGTGGGCTCGTCCGCGCATCAGTCGCGACTTCACGGTGCCCAGATTGACCTTCAGAATCTCAGCGATCTCCTCATAGGCAAAGCCTTCAAGGTCGCGCAGCACCACGACCGCGCGAAAAGGCTCCGGAATCTCGCGCAAGCCAACCTCGACACGTTGGCGCATTTCGCTCTGCGCGGCCATCTCAAAGGGAGTCTCGTGCTCGTCGACAAGCGTGTCTTTAAGGTAGAGCGCTTGTCCCTCGCTCGATTCGCCGGTTTCCGTTTCGATGGTCACTTCCTGGCGGCAATGGCGCGACCACCAGCGGCGCTGGTTCGAGGCCTCATGCAGGGCGATGCGGTAAATCCAGGTGCGGAGGCTCGCTTCGCCATGAAAGCCGGAGATGCCTCGATAAACTTTGACGAAGACTTCCTGAGTGATGTCGGCGGCGTCAGACGAAGCAGGAATGGTACGCGCAATCAGGCTGTAAATGGGCTGGTGGTAAGTCGCAATCAGCCACGCGAACGCCTCCTCGGAGCCTGCCTTGAGCTGTGCAACCAGCGCAGTCTCTTCCGGACGAATTCCAATCACGCTTGCCAAATTACCCACAGCAGTTCCCGCTTGCATGGAAGAAGCTCCTCCTACATTAACAGGAAGCAAAGCCAACCTGCGAGTGAACGGAACAATTGCCGCCGGCGGCCGAGTGTCTCGCCCACTCTACTTTACTTAGACACCGGCGCGAAGAGGTTTGGTTCCCGAATATGGGAGGAAATGTTGCCGCCTGGATTCACTAGGAAGGTGCCGCGGCGGGAGCGGCAGCAGTAGGTTTGGAAGTCGCCTTCTTTGGTGCCGCTTTCTTCTTACTTTTCTTGGCGACCGGCGTCGCGGGACCATCGTCGATGACCGTCTCTGTCCTCTCAGGCTCGGGCGCAGGCTTCGCGGCCCTTTGTGCCGCTTCTAGAGCAACAATCTGCGCTTCGCGGCCCTGCGCGGCGTGCACAATCGAGTCGGCCAGTTGCGCCCTGGCAGCTTCGAGCTTCTGCAAACAAGACGTGACGGATTCGGCTTCGCTGGAAGGAGCGGCAAGATCGGCCGTCTCCGAGACACGCAGCAGAACGTCATAAAGCGCATCGATATTGCGGTACACCGCAAAGGACTGCTGGACTGATGCTGGGTCGGCATCCGCCTGAGCAAGCAGAGTCGGGAGTGTGTTGCCAAGATCGCGCTGAATAGAATCGACATTCTGCTGGGCGGCGTCCCGGACGCTCCCCGGAGCCTTCCATTTGGCAACGTTCAAATCGGAAGTGCTGCCTTGAATGTCCGAGAGCGCGGGTTGCAGAATCGCGGAGGGATGAGGCGCAGCGGATTGGGCCTCAGGAACCGCCTGCCCAGGCGTCGGCACGGCAAACGAGAGAGCGAAGATGATAGGTGTAATTCGGAATAGAACGCGCATTCTGAATAAAGACGATGCCGCCTCGCGACCTGCAGTTGCCAGAGGCGGCAAGGTTTGACGAATCAGAGGACGTAAACGACAATAAGTGTATCCCCTCCGATGTGGGCCTGTGGCGCAGCTGGGAGCGCGCTTCCATGGCATGGAAGAGGTCGTCGGTTCGATCCCGACCAGGTCCACCAATAAATCAATAACTTGCATGCTCCCTCCTTTCCCGCTTGGTGTCATTTGGTGTCAAATTTCCAAACACCTTCACGGACACAGCGCCGCGCTTGAGGGCCTTCCCTCCAAGAGCCACCGCCTCCGGCAGCGGCTTCACCGTCTTCCGATTTTTGCCCGACGACTTTCTCAGCTCCCGGTTGATGGAGTTGACCGTCGCCTGCACGCTCTCGGGAATCTCCTGCATGTAGACATCGGTTGTCGTTGCCGTCCGTGAGTGCCGCATCACGCCCTGCACGTCCTTGACGGTGCCCTTTTTCTGAGCCAGCGTCGCAATCGTGCGCCGGATGACCTGAAACGTCAGCTTCGGCAGTCCCAGGTCGCGGGCCAGCTTGTGAAGCACCCGCTTCCGAAAGTTGTCAGTGTCGAGGAACCCTCCAACTTCGTTGGCGAAGATGAAGCCATCCGGAGACAGATGCGGCGATTTCGTCTTGTCTTTCGACGCTGCTTCCCTGGCTCGCTCCTCACACTCCACACGCCATGCCTCCAGATCGTCCGCGAGCTTCTGCGGAATGTGAATGACCGTGAGACTCTTCTTGGTCTTTCCCCAGGGACGAATCTTGCCCTTGTAGACGGTCTCCATGATCTTCAACGTGCAGGCATCGTAGTCGAAACACTTCCATCGGAAAGCCAGCAGTTCACTCGGACGAAGAGCATTCGTCATATCCAACTCCAGCAGGATGCGATCCCGCAGAGTCAGTTCCATGAGAGCGAGGCCGAGCTGATCCCAGGTGAGCGTTGTTGTGTCGGTCTCACGCAGTTGCGTGGGCACCTTCACTTTGCGCGCAGGGTCTTTGGCGAGGAAGTCCTGATCGACCGCTTCGGCGAAGATGTCCCGAAGGTACGCGCGCATTTGCAGCACTCTATCCTTGGACCGGGTTGAGGCCAGCTTGTTGAGATGGAGCTGCAAGCTGAACTTGTCGAGGTTGACCAACGGAATCTCGCCGAGCGGGTCGATGAGATCACGCTGAATGAGAATCGTCTTCGTCTTCGCTGTCTCCTCTTTCCAGGCAGCTTCTTTCAACGGAAGGAAACGATTCTTGACGAACCAGGCGAAGGTGACAGAGCCATCGTTCATGACTCTGGTAGGGGAACCCGGCTCCCCTACCTGTTTTGTGATTTCGCGTTGCAGCGCTTCGCGAGCCTCGAATTTGGACATCTTCGATTTCAGCCCGAGAATGACCGGAACGCGAACGGTCTTTTGCTCATCAGCGGTCGGGTCATTCACCACCTTGCGGTAGTACCCGTACCATTGTTTCCCACGAGGTGTTACATATCCCCGTTGGTGCGATGTACCCATTCGTTCCTCAGTTTCTGTGGCGGGAAAGGATGGGGCCTACCCGTATTTTACCGGGGTTTTGGCCATAAGATAGGGGCGCCGACACCACATTGAGAAGGCGTCAAACGCTCATCCATCCGCCGATAACAGAGCTTGTAAACGACCTTCACGTCCCTCACGCGCGCCGGCGCATGGCGCTCAGTCGCTCTCGCTCGTCGATGAATGACTCAATGCCACTCGCCCGGTAGCGTAGAGCTCCATCTCCCATACGAATCACCGGAAGAAGTGGTTTTTTTCTTGAGGAATGATCCCAGACCCAGTCCGTGCTGACATTCAGGCGCTTGGCTACATCCTCTGCAGTTAGGAGGGGTTCAACGTCCAGAACTCTCCTTGGAGGTTTACGCAACTGCGAAGAAAGGCGATGCTCCTCGATTTGGTGCCGACTTACATGCAACTCGGAGCTGTCGATGGAACTGATCTCGGATGAGTTTCCCATTTAGCACCTCGTGATCGATCAGTCTTGAGCCTGATTCAGCCAGGAAATACAGTCCAATATTTTCTTTCGATTTCGCTCCAGTTTTTGTCTATAGCACCGCTCTTACTGACGGTTACCTCAAGGAATCCGGCCTCCTTGCGGAGCCTTATTGACACCAGTGATTCTTTGCCAAACTATGAGATTCGTCACAGGTTTTCCACAGCCCGATTGCGCCCGAACGAGTGCAGTCGGTGAGAAGCGAGCGGAGCATCCCAGCCCATGTCAGATTCCCTCACGTTCCGGCTACTGCGATACATCTCGGCCTCCGCTGAGACTTTGAACTTTACTCGTGCGGCTGAACAGGTCTTCGTCGCACAATCTTCACTCAGTCACCAGATAGGGAAGCTGGAAGACACGATTGATCTTCTGATATTTGAACGCTTGCAGAACGGATTGAAGCTTACCCCTGCGGGTCGGATTGTTGTCGATTATGCCGAGAGCACACTGAAGGATTGGGAACAAACACTGGTGATGGCGAGAGCGGTTCAACGCAACGAAGTACCCCCGTTGCGCCTTGGCTTCTCATCTTTTGTCAATGCGAAGTTGCTTGAGAACTTCCGGGAAGCCTACGAAAAGGTCTTTCCTGGCTGTGCCATCCAATTATCCGGTGGCGACCCGCTTCTTTGCCTACAAAGACTGAATGGCGGCGCTCTCGATTGCGCCATTCTGCCCCTCCCCATCGATTCATTACTGTATTCGGTTCAACAGATCGCACAATCTCCATTGGTGGTCTGTATGCGGTCGGATGATGTGCTGGCAGATCGGGCGCTCCTCGATATTCACGATGTTGCGCAGCGCATCTCAGTATTTCGTGATCCTGAACTCCATCCATCGGCGCATTCGCGTCTGGCGGAGATGTTTGCGGAAGTCGGAATTCCTATTCATGTGGCGTGTTCGGCCCGTACTCCATCAGAAATTCAATGGATGGTAAAGGAGCGTTATGGCCTCGCGCTGATCGACCAGTTGCTGCCTCTTGAATCCGGACTTATTACGCGCCCCATTGCGGGGATCAATTGGACGGCAGATACAGCGTTTGTTCGTATATGCAATGCAGCCCATGTGGCGCTCCCCTTTATCGAACGATTCTTTCAACAAACATGGTCTGATTCGAGAGGAAGCAAACGCCCGCGGAAACAGCCCCATCCTCAGCAATTGGAACTGCTCGCGTGAGTCTTGCGTGGTCGCCATAGACAAAATGTATGGCGAAATCGAAACGAAGTCTTGGACGACATTCAGAAATGGACATAGGTTCTCTTCATGGCGATATTCACCCGCCATCAGGAGGATGCCGATGTCACTTCGTTCACGCTTCAACACCAAGGACCTCAACCGAAAGCTACGTCGCGCTGCTCATGTGATGGGGCCGACGCTGGTTGCCCTCTCGTTTGCCGGCATTGCCAACGTCGCCCGTGCCCAGGGAACGATGGACTTTTCCGGGGCACAAACGTTAATGGGCACGTTCAAAACTTTCGCCATGTACGCAGGGGCCGTCATCTGTCTAGGCGGGCTCATTTTCGCAGGAATCCGCATGATGAGTGGACGTTTCCAGGACGCCATACCTAGCCTTTTCGGCGCGCTTTTTGGTGCAGGAGTCCTGGGATGGGGCGCGGGCTGGATTGGCAGTTTGACCGGCCAGTCCATGTGAGGCGCGCCCATGACCAAGCGGGGAGAACCGTTACCGATCAATCAGGCGCTTAACCGACCACGAGCCAAACTTGGTCTCGACCTCAGCGCATGGATGGCGATCGTATTCGTCTGCGTAACGGTTTTCCTCGTCGGGTTTCGTCTGCTGGCGATGATGGCCTTCCCCACGCTCGCCGTGGGCGCGTGGCTCATCGTTCGTAAACACCCAAAGATGTTCCAGCTCTGGGGCCTGAGCCTCAACCAGAAGTCCTACTATGATCCGCGCAAATACTGAGCAAGCCAAATCCGTTCCGTGGTTCGCAAAGGCCGGAGCCGCGTGCAGCATCGTTCCGATTGCGCGCTTCATTGGCCCGAATATCTTTGCGCTCAAAGGTGGCGGCCATGGATGCTTATTCGCTCTGGCCGGGATTGATGAAGAGGGATTGACCGACCAGGAACTTGATGCGCGGATGCGCTCGATTGAAGGCGCATTGCGTGGTCTCCCCGAAGGCGCGTGTCTTTATCAGTACGCCCGCGTCATGTCGGGATATGAGTTGCCACGTCAGAAGACGTATAGCAATCCCGTCACGCAGGTTTTCGTGGATGACCGGCTGGCCTTCCTTGAGGAGAAGGCAGGCTTCCGGCGCATTGACCTCCATTGGTGTCTCACGCTGGAACCTTCGAAGCTGAAAGCATTTGAGCGCAGGCCACAGGAGAACGCCGCCTGCACGTCGCGGATGCTGGCAGAGCTACAGAAGTCGGCGACTATCCTTGAAGGTCATCTCGGCAGCCTGTTGGGACTGCGATTGCTGGACAAGGACAGCGCATTCCAGTTCTTTTCGTATCTCTTCAATCTCGAAGAGTGGGCCATGCAAGCCCAGCTTCGTGACGATCGCGGCGTAGACCGGCAGATCGTCAGCAATCCGGTCGCGTGGCATAGCGATCATCTACGTATCGGTAAACGCTACGTTCAAATGTTCTCGCTTAAGACCACGCCGGAGGCATCGCGGCCCTGCCTCTTCTCCGGCCTGTTGGCACTAGATTGCGACAGTATCCTTTGCTCGACATGGCGGCCCAAGTCCACCGCCGCGGCCCGCAGCGAGATCGACGCGCAAGAGAAGTTCATCTCGTTTTTCAAGGTGGGTGTGCTGACCCGGGTGATGAGCGGGCGCGATACAGCTTCACTCGAAACAGGTGCCGGTGCGAAGGCTGCCAATAGCAGCGTCGATGACCTGAGCCTTGTCATCCGTGAATTGGACAAGAAAGCGCAGGGCGAATACTCGCTGAGGCTGCTCCTGGCTGCGAACAGCGCGGAGCAGCTACGTGACACCACGCCCTCCGTCCATCGGATCTTCGTCGATGCACGAGCGCAGGTGATCGAAGAGACGCTGGGCAATCTCTGTGCGTTCTACGCGATGTTCCCGGGCAATGGAAAGTTCAACGTCTTCCCGATGTGGCTTTCCGAAGAACACCATGCGCGGCTCTCTCTGTCTTCGCGCCGCACATAGGCCACCCTCACTCGGAAGACCTGGATTCCGAGTACCTGAATGTCTTCGAGACACGAACCCGCACGCCGTTCTTCCAGGACGTGTACGTGGAGGGCGTGCGCGTCTCGCTCATCATCGGGCCTACAGGTTCAGGCAAAAGCGTGATCGGCAATGTCACCGTCGCGCTGGAGCAAAAGTACGGCGGCTTTACCTACATCTTCGACATCGGAGGCAGCTACGAGAGCGTGGTCGAGCTGTACGGTGGTCGCGTAGACCGCATCGGGAAAGACGGTCCCCGCGTCGCTTTATTCGCACTGGAGCCGACCGAAAGCAACATCAAGTTCCTGTACAGCTTCATTAAACTCCTGCTCACCAACGGCGGCGCAGAATTGGAGCCGGAAGATGACGATGTGATCCGCAAGGCCGTGCAGGACATCTACTTGCTCGACCCGGAGAATCGCCGCCTCTCCAATCTGTTTCTACCTAAAAAGCTCGACAGGTATCTCTCGAAATGGGTTGGGAGAGGTGTCTACAGCGCCATCTTCGACAACGTGGAAGATAGCCTCTCGCTTTCCCGCGTGCAATGCTTCGATTTTCAGGGCGTCAATAACCAGCAATATGCCGACCTGATCGAGCCGCTGATGGTATGGCTGCTACGACGCATCAACGACGTGCTCTATGACCCTGCCAACCTCGGCGTTCCCAAGCATATTTTGATTGAAGAGATTTTCTCTTCGATGAAGAATCGGCAGTTGCTCGAAGGCGCGCTCGCGTCCATCAAGACCGTCCGCAAGAACCTTGGCGGCGTGACCATGATCGGCCAGGCAGCAGAAGACTTGGGCGAGAACGCCGACTCCATTGTGAACTCCTGCACATCGTTTCTATTCCTGAAGGACGCCACGTTCAATCGGAAGCGGTATGCGGAGCTATTCAAGATGACGGAACAACAACTCGCTCTCTTCGAGAGCTTGCAGGACCGCGAGGCGCTGTATATGCGCCGTGACGGACTCACCAAAGTTGTTCGCCTGAATCTCGACAGCCGCAGCTATGCGACGTTCTCCACCAAACCCAAAGACCGGGTGCGCCAGTCGAAGCTGATTGCCAAATACGGACTCTCCGAGGGCATTACACGCTTTGCCCAAGGCGAATCTGCGTAACCGAAAGGACCGACCGTGAAACCGCTCATCCCGATTGTCGTAACGCTTGGACTCGCATTTACCGCTGCCTCCGCGATACACGCAGAGCCGGAAGCCAAACACCTTGAACCGAACGCGCCGCGCACGGTGGTTGTTTCAGAATCCTCCCCTCCCCCTGTGGTCCGGGCAGCTCTCTTGCAATCGACGCTGATTGTGCTCCCACCGGAGGAGAAAGTCGCCAATGTCTTCGCCGGAGACACGGTGGATTGGGTCTTTGACGGCGGGCATGTAGCCAGCCGCTTCGTCAGCATCAAGCCCAAACTCGCAAGCAGCACGACGGACGTTCACATCATCTCCGACCACGGCAACGAGTACACGCTGGAGCTTCAGGAGGTATCCGGCGACGGCGATCCGCACTTTGATTCCAAAGTCTTCATCACGCCTGGCGACACGGCAGCTAAAGAGAAATTGATCGAGCTGCCCGTTTTCGTACCAGCCTCGGAACTGGATCAGGCAAAGCAGCAAATTGCAGCGGCCAAAGCGGCTGAGGCAGCCACGCTTAAGGCAGAGCAGACAAAAGAAGAAGCCTACCGCAGCCAATACCCCGGCACGCTGCATTTTGACTACACCTGGGACAAATCGAAGGGCGACCAGTTGGGCTTGCAGCAGATATGGCGCGATGACAAGTTCACCTATCTGCGCGGCCAGTTTCAGGAGACGCCGGCTCTGTACGAAGTGAAGGACAAAAAGCCTTCGCTCATCAACTTCGACTTCAATAACGGACTCTACACCGTGCCGAAAAAACTGGATAACGGCTACCTCGCCATCGGGAAGCAGAAGGTGGAGTTTCACCGGACGGGAGAGAGGAACTAGCCATGCCCGAGCCAAACCAGAACTCGCCCGCGACCGTTCCTGAGCAGCCGGAGGCAAAGCCGCCGTTGCGGAAGAGTATGCCGGTCGTCATCGCCCTGGTGGTCATTATCGGGCTGATCGGCATTGCCAATCTCTCCAGCCTGTTGAAAGGCAACAGAAAGACCGCCCCAGCCAGCACGATGCCCATGCGTCCGGCAGCGCCCAATGCCCAAGAGGTCAACAGCTTCGAGTCGCAGCAAGAGTTGCAGGCGAAGCGTGATGCGGAGGAACGGCAGCATCAGCAGGAACTGGCAGCGGCCATGCAGCAGCTTGAGGCGGCGCAGGGGGTTCCCGGACCGGAGGCCTCGGGTGCGCCGCCGATGACCGCCGCACAGCGGTCCGCAATCTATGGCGACAGCCCGAATGCGCCCGCCAACACTTCCGAAATCTCGCAGGAGCGCGCGGAGGCCAAACAGAAGGAACTTGCGAAAGAGAAGCTGCAACAGGACGCCATCGACAGCGATACCGTGGCGATCGACTTTGAGCATACGAGTCCCGCCGCTCCCGCGACAGTGACAGCAGAGGCCCCGCAAGGTGCGACTGCTAGCGCAGCCGGCACGGCTTCCGCTAATTCGCGCACTGTTCAGTCTGCCTCCCTCCTATCAACGAAACCCGACAGCAAGACGGGCCCGCTGGCCCCATACAGTTTTGACGATTATCAGGGGCGCCTGTATCGAGTCTTCGAGGGAACAGTGCTTGAGGGTGTCGTGACGAACCATATCGACGGCGGCTTCAGCGGACCGATCATGGTTGACCTGACGACCGACCTCTATTCACACGACCATCAGCAGCTTCTCTTGCCGCAGGGTACGCGTCTTATTGGTGACGTACTAGAGTGTCGGCAACGCGCAGCAGCGCAAGATGTTCGTCACCTTCCACCGCGCCATCTGCCCTGATGGTTTCTCGTTGGAATTTGCCAAGTACATCGGTCTCGATCAGATCGGCACCACCGGCCTGGCAACGAAGGTGGACCACGGGTATTTGCAGGCGTTCGCCGCCGCCGCCGCCATCGGCGGACTTGGCGGCCTGGCGCAGATCGGCAATAACGGCAGCGTACTTGACCCTTCGACGGAGATTCGCAATGGGATCTCCGAACAGTCGGCCGTAGAGGGTGAGCAGGTGTTGAACCACTTTCTCAACCGTCTTCCTATTATCACGCTCAAGGAAGGCTCTCGCGCCCGCGTATATATCGGCACTGATCTCTTGATCCCGTCTTATGCAGAACACCGGGTTGATCCCACTCTATGACCACCTATCAAAAACTCGCTGCTCTTATAGCAACCTCGCTGGCAATTACTTCCACCGCGTTCCCGCCGGCCCGCATAGCGATCGGCTGGACGTGCATTGAGTCCGTTCAGTCGATTGAGCGGATCAACCACATCAGGAACTTTTCTCTGGACAGGCTCGACCCGACCTGCCCGCAATGCATGTAGTTCACCCTACCGCAGGAGGCAGTATGAAACTCGTTCTCACAAACCGTCGTAAATGGCTAGTCGGCGCAGGCGCGGCGCTCCTTCTTACAGCGACACCGAGCTTCGCTCTTTTCGGAGTCGGGGATACCGGTGTCTAGGCGGATCGGGGCGGCGTGGTCGAGCATATTGCGCTCTCCACGCCCTATAGCAATGACCGCTTACAGGCCGCAATAGAGCGTGTCGCCCGCCTACTGGGGCAAGACCTCACCAACCAGAATCCCATCCTTAATACGCGCCTGCCGGACGGCTCCCGCGTCGCCGTCGTAGGCTCGCCGTCTTCCATCAACGGCCCCACGTTTACTGTGCGGAAATTCAATCGCTGGTTTACGTCGGAGGAACTGATCGAATCGGGAAGCCTGCCAGAGGAGAACCAAGCATTGCGAGAGCAGATCGATCGGGACTCGATGTTTGAGGATATTGTGGGTTCCTCCGAAGTCCTTCGCAAGGTCCTCCGCCAAGTGACGAAGGTGGCGCTTGCCGACTCTACAGTTCTCATTCTGGGCGAAACCGGCACAGGAAAAGAATTAATTGCGCGCGCCATTCACAAGCGATCCAAGCGCGCGTCACGGGCATTTATCGGGGTCAACTGTGCTGCCATCCCGCCATCACTGATCGCTTCCGAGCTTTTTGGCTATGAGAAGGGAGCCTTTACTGGCGCGACACAACGTCGCTTGGGTCGCTTCGAGTCGGCGAGCGGCGGAACCCTTTTTCTGGACGAAGTAGGCGACCTGCCCTTGGATATCCAAATCGCTCTCCTTAGAGTTCTGCAGGAGCGCGAAATCCAACGCGTCGGCGGTAATACCGCAATTTCCGTTGACGTGAGAGTCTTAGCGGCTACTCATCGAGACTTGGATGCGCTCGTGGCCGAAGGTAAATTTCGCGAAGACCTGCTCTATCGATTGAATGTCGTACCCATTCTTGTGCCTTCGCTGCGCGACCGCGCAGATGATCTTCCTTTACTTGTCGAATACTTCATCGCACGTTTCGGAAAGAAGGCTGGCAAGAAGTTCCGGGCAATCGATGACAAGACCCTCAAGCTATTTCAGGGGTACGCCTGGCCCGGTAATGTCCGAGAGCTGCAAAATGTCATTGAGCGAGCCGTGATCTTGAGTGAAGGTGATATCTGTGCTGTGGACGAGACCTGGTTCAAGCGGCCTTCCTCCCACACAGCAACTAGATCGACATTTGCGCTTAGTGGCGTTCTGCATGAGAGAGAACGAGAGATGATCGAATCCGCGCTTGGAGCAAGTAAAGGACGCGTCTCCGGCCCAATGGGCGCAGCAACGAAGCTCGGCATTCCAACCAAGACGCTCGATTCGAAGATAAAGCGATTGGGAATCAATAAGTACCAGTTCAAGGCCTCAGGCACCGAGCCGGTCGCGTGACGCTAATCTCCTAGCTAAGTCCGCCAGACAGAATTTGGTCCGAACGCAAATGGGTTGCCGAAGTTCTCTCTCTTTCCCATCCTCCCTCAACAGGAATTCCTGAAATTTCAGGATTTGTGCCGATCAAATGCCCAATCGTTTCAGGCGTTTGAGGATGGCCCTTGGCTTGCCCTTACTACCGCAGGCTCGGGTGATCCAAACAATCGCCTTTCTCGAAATTCCTGTGGACAAAGACAAAGCAAACCCTGCACATCGATAGGAGACGAAGATGGGAAAAACGTATAGGGCGGTCGAAATAACGAAACCCGGGACTTTTCAACTCGTAGAGAGGCCCGTCGTTGCGCCGGGTGAAGGACAGGTTCGCATTCGCATCGAGGCGTGCGGTGTGTGTCATTCAGACGCCGGTACTGTTGAAGGACAGCTACCAGGCGTAGTGTATCCGCGCGTGCCAGGCCATGAAGCAATCGGCCTCATCGAAGAGGTTGGCCGGGGCGTCACGACTTGGCAGGTCGGCCAGCGCGTTGGTGTCGGATTCTTTGGCGGCGAAGACGGAACCTGCGAGACCTGCCGTCGTGGGGACACGGCATATTGCCAGAACCCCATTATCACTGGCGTGACAAGTGATGGTGGCTATGCGGAAATGATGATCGCAGAGGCACGCGCATTGGCGCTCATACCGGATGAACTTAAGTCAGTAGACGCGGCTCCCTTGGTTTGCGCCGGCATCACGACATTCAATGCTCTCCGCAACGCCGGACGTGCAGGCGATACCGTTGCTATCCAGGGCATTGGTGGGTTAGGACATCTTGGCGTGCAGTACGCCAAGATGATGGGCTTTCGCACCGTTGCAATCGGCTTCGGTCCAGACAAAGAACATCTCGCTCCCAAGCTTGGAGCTCACGTTTACATCGACGCCAAAGCTGAGGATGCAGGAGCCGCGCTGCAGAAACTGGGAGGCGCCGACGTGATCCTGGCAACCGCCCCCAGCGGAGCGGCAATCGCCAGCCTGCTTCCCGGTCTCTCCGTTCGAGGAAAGCTCGTGGTGGTTGGTGTTTCGGGTGATCCGATTCCGGTCAACGGTGTTCCGCTCATCTTTGGTGGTCGCTCTGTTGTTGGAAGCTTGACGGGAAGAGCGATCGAAACACAGGACACTCTTGATTTCAGCGTCCTCACCGGCGTTCGTCCCATGATCGAAACGCTTCCTTTGGATAAGGCCGAAGAAGCGTATCGGCGCATGATGTCCGGTGAAGCGCGATTCCGCGTAGTCCTCACAATGGCCTAAAGGCTCACAACGCTGCTGAAAACGGCATCGATAAAACCGATGTGCGAGGGAGACTCACATGAATCAGTTCCAAGAAATCTTCGACAAGCAGAAAGCATATTTCGATTCGGACGCGACCAAGTCATACGAGTGGCGCATCGACCAGCTGACGCGCCTTGAGAACTTGTGCAAAGAGAACGCCGAGGTTCTTGAGGCCGCGATGAGCAGCGACTTCAAGACGGCCAGTCAAGAGAAGGTCTTCGAGATTATGGCGCCTATAGGAACTGCCGCTTTCGCCAAGCAAGATTTGAAGGAGTGGATGAAGCCCGTAGATGTGGTTGTGCCCAAGGCCCTCAGGGAGAGTGGGCATACTGCCAAGGTCTATCGGGAACCTTACGGCGTCACGTTGGTTATCGGTCCGTTCAACGGGCCATTGACCCTGCTTTTCGACCCGGCGTGCCAAGTTCTTGCGGCGGGCAATCCATGCATCCTCAAACTCTCCGAGGGTTTGCCCGCCACCAGCAAGGTCTTGCTAGATCTCATCCCAAAATACTTCGATCCTCGGGCCGTCACTGCCGTCTCCGGCAGCAAAGACGAGGTGACGGAGCTTCTCAAGCTGCCCTTCGACTTCATTTTCTTCACCGGCAGCGTGAAGGTTGGCAAGATCGTCATGGAGGCGGCCGCCAAAAATCTGACTCCGGTTCTTCTCGAACTCGGGGGCCAGAACCCAGCCTTTGTCGATGCGACCGCCAATATCCCGGATGCAGCGAAGAAGATCGTCTGGGGGGCTACGGCTTGGGGCGGCCAATGGTGCACTTCGCCCGGATACGCTTACGTGCACGAATCGATCGCGGAAGAGTTCGTTGCTGAATGCAAGAAGGCGATGGTCGAGTTGTACGGGACCGACCCCAAGAGCAGACCGGACGACTACTCCCGCATCATTAGTCCCAAGGCCACTGAACGTTTGGCAGGCCTGATCGACCAAAAGAAAGTCGTCATCGGCGGGGCCTCTGACCCGGATGCATGCTATCTCGATCCCACGGTTATCTACCCGGTGACATGGGACGACCCGATCATGGCGGACGAGATCTTCGGACCGCTTCTCCCAATCCTCACCTACAAGGACTTGGACGCTGCCATTCGCGAGGTGAAAAAGCATCCGAAGCCTCTTTCCGGCTTCTTGTTTAGCCGCGACCAAAAGGCAATCGATCACTTCCTCGCGAGCTTGTCCTTTGGCGGCGGTGCGATCAATCAGGTGAACATTCACCTGTTTATCGAAACCATGCCTTTTGGGGGGGTCGGGTATTCCGGCATTGGTCACTACTACGGCAAGGACGGGTTTGACGCCCTCACGCATGCGAAATCGGTTCTCATCTCACCGCCTGACGTGGCCATCGACCACCTGTTCCCGCCGTACACGGAGGAAAAGGTCAAAGCGCTCAGCCAGTGGTTTGAATACTAGGCCACAAAGATTCCCAACAACGGCGACCTCCAAGGAGCACAGAGATGAAGAAGAACACAAAAGATTACGTATCAATTGCCGAACAGTTCTTCACTGCTTACGACGCACACGACGTTGATGGCATGCTCGCTCTTTGCGCGGATGGCGCACTAGGACGGTATGCTCCGTATGGCCGCGAGAGCGTTGTGCCAATCCGTGGTGGCATCGACGTTATTTGGCGTGCGTTTCCGAATGCCGTTCCGAATTTCCGAGTCAAAGTGATCGAGCTGATGCCTGCCGAGGGGAACACAGTGGGCTTGTGGCAAGCCATGGCCCAGGAGAGTTCACAGGCGAAATGACGATGATCACTGGTCATCGCTCACTTGTTTGTGGCCGTATGACCGATCTGGGTGAAGTGCTCGAAATGAGCGGAAGCGGCCTCCGATCATTGGTCGCGCGAGACGGTGAACTCAGCGAAATCTTTATGCGGGCTTTCATCTTGCGTCGTCTCATCCTGATCAATCGCAATCAGGGCAACGCCATCCTGATGGGATCTCGTTACTCGGCTAAAACGCTCCGCCTCCGGGAGTTCCTAACCCGCAACGGACATCCTTACGTTTATGTCGATTTGGATGTGGATCAAACATCCCAAGCCCTCCTGGATCGGTTCGATGTTTCTGTTAGTGAAATTCCGGTCGTCTTTTGCAACTATCGGACTGTACTGCGCAACCCTTCGATACAGGAGCTCTCGGATAGCTTGGAATTGAACTGCACGATTGATGAATCTCAAGTCCGAGACCTAATCATCGTTGGCGCAGGCCCTGCGGGGTTGGCTGCAGCAGTGTACGGCGCGTCCGAAGGGCTTGACGTATTGATGGTCGAATCAGCGGCGCCCGGTGGCCAGGCGGCTTCGAGCTCCAAAATCGAGAACTACCTCGGATTCCCAACGGGGCTCTCGGGAGATGAACTTGCCACGCGCGCGCTTACCCAGGCACAGAAATTCGGTGCTAAATTGATGGTCGCTCATTCCGTCGTCCGATTGGAGTGCGAGAAGAGCCCGTACAGACTTGTGCTGGAAAACGGCAAGCCACTTGAGGCGCGCAGCGTCGTTATTGCCAGTGGAGCGCAGTACAACAGTCCCGAAAATCTCAATTTGGAGAGATTCGTCGGACAAGGCGTCTACTATGGCGCGACGTTCATGGAAGCACAGCTCTGCGAGTCGGAGGACCTGATTGTCGTGGGTGGAGGAAACTCTGCCGGCCAGGCAGCTGTGTTTCTGACACAGACGGCGCGCAGGGTCTACATGCTAGTACGTTCGCAACGCCTTTCGGACAGCATGTCGCGCTACCTGATCCAGCGAATTGAGGAGAACCCCGGAATTGAAGTGCACTACAAAGCGGAAATCGTCAACCTCGAAGGCGACACCCATCTGGAACGGGTCACGTGGCGAGAGAAAGACAGTCTTGAATCTACGACTCAGAGCATCCGTCACGTGTTCATTATGGCGGGAGCGTCACCTCGCACCGATTGGTTGCGAGGCTGTGTATCCCTCGACGACAAGGGCTTCATCCTCACCGGGCGCGACTTGGACGCAGTGAAGCAGGACGGGGCGTGGCCACTCGCACGTCCTCCATACATGCTTGAAACAAGCCTGCCAAGAGTGTTTGCCGTTGGAGATGTTCGTTCGGGCAATGTGAAACGCGTTGCATCGGCGGTCGGCGAAGGCTCGATCGCCATCAACCTCGTGCATCGCGCGTTGGCAGAATATTAGCTTCGATTCGCTGA
>CAVUON010000002.1:0-394723 GCA_963743135.1 uncultured Acidobacteriaceae bacterium | reverse complement strand
ACCGGCCTTCTGCCCAACATTTGTTGGATTATCCATGCTTAGCTCCTCGCCGATACCTTTTCGATCCCGCGAGACCGGCCACAGCGGTCATGGCACGGGCTCTGGTCATATGCGTCGGAGTCTCCTTCCTTGACGACGTGCTGGTATCAGTCGAAGGCGTGTCCCTGGTTCTGCGCCAAATCAGACACATCCGAAGGCAAACCAGCCCGGTCACCGTCCGGAGCGAGTCAAGGAAAGATCCAGTGTCCCTTTCGGAATCATAAGCCGCGCAACCGCGGAACTCGCTACAGACAGGCCTGCGCAAATGAACATCACGATTCGGAATCCGAATACGAATGCTTCTCCAATCGATTTTGTTAGGGCGGCTCTCGTACCGGAATCAAGCCCCGCGGGCACCTGCAAGCCTGCGAGTTTGATTTCGTCCGCTTGAACTTTATCCAAAATGCCAGTCGGCAGCAAAAGGTGAGCCAGGCTGTGATTTAAGTGTGACCCAAAAGCCTTCAGCATCACAATTCCAAGGACCGCAATCGCAAGGACGCCCGCGACGCGCGCAACAGCATTATTGATTCCAGACGCCGCCCCGACACGATCCTGGCCCACTGAATCCATGACAACCGTGGTGAGAGGAGCCACGGTAATCGCCATGCCAAAACCAAGACCAATCACCGCTGGGAAAAACGACTTCCAGTAGCTCCCGCCTACCGAAGGTATAGCGAATAGAACAAACCCCAACGCAGCAATGAGCGGGCCGATAATCAACGGAGGTCTTGGGCCATAACGCGTCACCAGACCTCCGGACCAGCGAGAAAGAAAGAAGATCAGGGCAATCAGTGGCAGCACAGCGGCACCCGTTGCCGTTGCGGAATACCCCTGGACTTGGATCAGATTCAACGGAAACAAGAAGAAGAAAATCCCAATAGCGGCATAGAGAAACAGCGTGAGTAGGTTGGTGCCACTAAAGCTGGAAGATGCGAATAGCACCAGCGGAACCATCGGTGAAGGCACGCTCGCTTCGACGAACAGGAACAAAATCAGACAGCCGCAGCCCACCATCAAGCTGGCTAGCACCGGAGGATGTCCCCACCCCATGTTCGCCGATTCGATGAACCCGTTAACCAGGCCCGCTAATCCGAGAGTGACAACCAGGGCTCCAAGCCAATCGACATGGCCACCGGGCGCGCTGCGGCTTTCAGGAATATGCCAAAACGAAATGACTATCACCGCCGCCGCAAGCGGGAGATTGATAAAAAACACCCAGTGCCAGGAAGCATGCTGAACCAGCCAGCCGCCGAGAACGGGCCCCACCGCGGTAGTGATCGCCGTAAAGCCAGACCATGTGCCGATCGCGTGACCGCGGCTCTTCTCGTCGAAGGATGTACTGATAATCGCAAGACTGCCGGGTACGAGGAGTGCCGCCCCGACACCTTGAATGCTCCTCGCAATGATCAGCTGATGTATGTTCGACGCAGCCCCGCAACCCGCGGAAGCCACGGCGAAAATCGCCACACCCAGCACGAACATCAAACGGCGGCCAAACAAATCGCCGAGCGAGCCGCCAACAAGAATCAACGCTCCCAGGAACAGGCCGTAAGACTCGACCACCCATTGCACATCTATGACCGTTGCATCAAAGCTGGATTGGAGCGCGGGCAGAGCGACATTGACGACCGTGCTGTCAATGAAGGCCATGCTGGAGCCGATAATGGTCGCGGCGAGTATCCACATTCTCGCTTCTGCCGCACGCGGCGTTGCGACATCCCCTGACCGGATTACGGCTTCGTCGCACGGTGGTCTCATGAACTCTGTGGATGCTACCTAATGTGAAATAGGTTCGAATAATCACTGCATTCCGGTAAAGGGCAACGGGCGTTATGATGAACGAGTGACCGTGTGCAGTGCCCCACGGAAATGCCGTGGATCGGGGAATGAATTGAAGAACGCCGAATTCGATCAGGCGGCTAAGATAGCTCTGCAAATTTGTGGCACCTGTCGCTAGAAAAACATGGCGATCTGGTCGGCATTCTTCCTCGCGTTTAGCGCACTGCTTCCTCTCATCAATCCGTTGGGTTCTGCGCTAGTGTTTTTGGGCCTGGTGGGAAACGCGCCGCCAGCCGTCTATCGTTCCCTGGCACGCCGCATCGCCATTGCCAACGTTATCTTCCTCGGGATCATCGAGCTTCTCGGTTCCACCATTCTTAACTTTTTCGGCATCTCCCTGCCGATCATCCAGTTCGCAGGCGGCGTCGTAATTGCCGCCATTGGCTGGGGGGTTTTGAATCAGAATGACTCCGGTGCGAGTGTACGCAGCAAAGACGAGGAATGCGGCGATCTCAGCGTGGTGGAACTCAATGATCTTAGGCAGAAGATCTTCTATCCTTTCACGTTTCCCATCACTTCTGGCCCCGGAACGTTGGTCGGGCTGTTGACTCTGAGCGCTCATATGTCGGGCCGTACCGTAACCGCCCACGTTCTCAGCCATCTCGGAGTCTACATCGCAGTTGTGGTTCTCAGCGTCCTGGTCTACTTCTGTTATGCCTACGCGCCAAAGATCACCAGCAAGATCTCACCATCAACGGCACACGGCATTCTCCGCGTCGTCGCTTTCATTCTGCTCTGCATTGGCGTTCAGATTGCCTGGAACGGACTCTACGTTCTCCTGACGAGCGTGCTAAGGCCATGAATGCAAGTGGAGGGGCGCTGCGGGAAGAGCTGCCGGCGTGCGCTGCTTTGACCACTCGGATTTTGATGTCTAGCGGGTTTACGCCCGGGCAGAAATCCTGACCAGAACGTGATGCATCACTTTCTGCTCCCCATATCCTCCTGTCAACGAAAAGCTAGAGCGCAGTTGAGACTGCCCTTGGATCAAGAGAGGAATCGCTATCGAATGCGTTCGATGATTTGGGTTTTGCCCGCGATGATAGTCACCAAAGCTATTGCGATCGGTCAGGGACCCGTTCGCTGAAAGGAACCCGCGAGAGAGCCGATTCTACGTTGGCATGGGTGAATCGTTCTCCTGCCCTCGACCATCATTACGTATGAGACCTGAGACGTACACGAGGTCATCGTATAGTGTCGATGACCCCACCGGGTTTCGGTGCTGTCGGTCAACCATGGCAAGCAGCCATAGTCGCACTTGGCGCCACAGCGGGTGGTCGGCTCGCGAGGGTGTGTCAATACAAATCGTACGGTATGCGAATACTCTATTCTTCAGCGCTTCCTCATCTCCTTTTAGTCGTCCTGTGCGTATTGCAGGCGCGGGCGACCGACATTGCTTCCACTCCAAATAATGTGCTGGTGCCGGTAAAGGCCGATCTGACCGCAGGCATGGCAGACGATGCGATTTCGCGCCTGAGTTCGTTCCTTGTCGCGAACCCAAAAGACGCCGAGGCGCATAATCTGCTTTGCCGTGTGTACTACCAGGAAGAGCGATGGGATGATGCGTCCCGCTTAGATTTGACCCAAGACCCAAAAACTAAGCCGATTTGAAGTTGAGAGTTTGCGGCCTTGGTGGTTCTCTGAAGAGGGAGAGGAGAGCCGGGATATGGCAAGGAAGGGTCACACGGAAGAGGAGATTCTGCGCGTCCTGGGGGAAGTGGAATCGGGTGATACGGTGGTCGAGGTCTGCCGGAAGCACGGCATCAGCCAGCAGAGCTTCTATTTGTGGAAGAAGAAGTACGCAGGCCTGGGTCTGAACGAGTTGCGCGAACTGCGTCAGCTTCGAGAGGAGAACAACAAGCTGAAGCGGCTTGTTGCAGACCTGAGTCTGGACCGGCATATCCTGCAGGAGATCGTCGCAAAAAAGCTCTGAAGCCTCGCATGCGTCGCGAGTTGGCGGAGTGGGCACAGCAGGCCCACGATTTAAGCCGGCGGCACGCGGCGGGGCTGATTCCGGTCAACCGGGCGACTCTCCGATACAAACATCATCGTGATCCGCAGGATGCCTTGCGAGTGCGTCTGCGCGAGCTGGCTGGCAGCCGGGTATGGTATGGGTATCGAAGGTTGACAGTGATGCTGAAGCGCGAGGGTTGGGAAGTGAACGCCAAGCGCATCTATCGTCTCTACACCGAAGAAGGATTGATTGTGCGAACAAGCGACGCAAGGAACGGGCTCAGCGGCAGCGCATTGCACAAGGGCCTGCATCGCGGGCTAATCAACGTTGGAGCATGGATTTCGTTGCGCAGCGACTCTCCGACGGTCGCTGGATCCGTGTGCTCACTGTAGTCGATCAGTACACACGCGAGTGTCTGACGCTTCATGCCGACACAGCCCTAAGCGGAGAGAAGGTTGCAGCCGCACTGGATAAGATCGTCGCCAGCCGCGGTGCGCCTAAGTCGATCACGGTTGATAACGGAACTGAATTCGCCAGCAAAGCAATGGATCACTGGGCCTACTCGAACGGAGTGTACTTGGACTTCATTCGTCCAGGACGGCCGGTCGAGAACGGCTGCATCGAGAACTTCAACGGAAGATTGCGCGACGAGTGCCTGAACGTGGAAGTGTTCTTCAGCCTGGCCGACGCCCGGCGCAAGTTGGCCCTCTGGTTGCATGATTACAACTACCACCGGCCTCACTCGGCACTGGCCGATCGCACGCCAGCTGAGTTTGCAGCCGTATGCAGCGCTGGGAATGGCGGCGATAAAACTGCCTTGGAAAACGCTGCGCGTTTACCACATTTCCACCGCCCCGCGGCTGCTGACAACGATCTTGATTACGTTCCGGTCTCAAGCCTCTTGCTGGAGACCATCAGTTGAGTTACATTAACCGCAATCGCGCCCGCCAAACGGGCACAAACCGAACCACGCAGAGCGAAATTTCCAATCTCGTGCGGCACAGTTTTTCGGGGCGGGTCATTACGAGAGAACTCCAGCTTCAACTGGTAGAGTTTTCCGGGGCATATAGGGACCCGCCTCGTATGCAAGAGCTTTCTTCGATGGAGCAGCGGGAAAGAGACGCGCACATATATCCGGCCTGTGATTGAGTGAAGGGGCACCCCCACTCTGGCCATAATGGAATCTGCGCTTCCTCTCCTTATCAGGTCATCGGCCTTGAATGGCGCTGCCCCCGTCAGGTTCTGAAGAAGCTGGTCTCACCAGTTGCGCCATCGTCGGCAGCTCAAGCATCTCGTTGGGAAAGCCTGTTTCCTGATCTCAGTCTCTGGGCTATGCTGCGCGCCGGTACTCCTGCTCGCGGGCGATTAGCGAGCAGATGATGCGTGCGTTTTTGTTAGCCACTGCCACACAAGCCTTCGACGTTCCGAGCCTCTGCTGCTTGTCGTTGATCCAGAGACTTCGCTTGTCAGTCTTGGCTTTTGCTCGATAGACCACCGATCGCGCTCCATGAATCAGCAGGGTTCTCAGGTATGGATCGCCACGCTTGCTGATGCCCAGCAGCCTGCTCTTGCCGCCACTGGAGTTCTGCCGCGGAACCAGCCCCAGCCATGCAGAGAACTGCCGTCCATTTTCAAAGGCATGCCCGTTGCTGATGGCGGCGACAATCGCTGTTGCGATCAGTGGTCCCACGCCTTCGACGGCGGCGATGCGTCGGCAGTTTGGAGTGTTCTGGAATGCGATCTGAATCCGGCCGTCAGCAGCGGCGATCTTCTCGTCCAGCTGCGCCAGATCCTCATAGAGGCCCTGAAACAGCTCCCGGCCAAAGCCCGTCAGCTGGTTCTCGGCATCTTCCAGCACTGCAGGCAGGCCGCTGCGTACTTGCCCCGGATGCTGCGGCAGCACGATGCCGTATTCGGCAAGCAGGCCGCGGATCTGGTTGATGAGTTGTGTCCGATTCGCGACGAGCCGGCTACGGACACGATGCAGAGACTGCAGGTCTTGCTGCTCCACGGTCTTTTGGGGAACGAATCGCATGCTCGGCCGCGTCACGGCTTCGCAGATCGCTTCCGCATCGTTGGCATCGTTCTTCTGCGACTTCACATAGGGCTTCACGAACTGCGGCGCCATCAGGCGGACCGTATGTCCCAGGCCACTGAGTGCGCGCGCCCAGTAGTGTGCGCTGCCGCTGGCCTCGATACCGACCAGGCACGGCGGTTGCTCGGAAAAGAAACCGGGCATTTCGCTCCGCCTCAACTTCCGACGCAGTACTGCTCGTGCTGACTTGTCAGCTCCATGTACCTGAAAGACCTGCTTCGCAATATCCAGCCCCATCGCCGTTGCTGTCGTTGCCTTCGTCATGGTGCGTCCCCCTCGTAGCAAGCGTAACAACTCACCTCTACGAGGCGGGTCCATCCCATTAGGTCAGGTCAGCTCCAGTTGATTGAGAGTCCGGTCAGCACTGATGAGGACGGTCCATCTGACCCGTAAGAAAAATCATTGAGACCATATGGATTCAATCCTCGATCGAGGATTGAATCACTTTATCCGACACACCACTCCAAAGCGGCAGTCAGCAGAACTTCCGCAGTCTGCATAACCGACATAAATTCGACATATTCGTCCGGGTTATGGGAGCCTGCTCCACAAGGTCCAAAGACCAATGTTGGAATGCCAAACTCGCGATGAATAAGCGAAGCATCGCATGGGTAGGGAGCTCCCGTAACGACGGGCTCTTTCCCTAACGCCGCGCTGGCGCTTGCAGTCATGCAGCGGGTCCATGGATGCTCCAGCGGTATTTCGTGGCCCAGCAGAGGCTGCTCCAAAACCGGCTTCCACCGAATGGAGTGAGCACGAAAGAAGACATCCGATTTCTGAAAAGCAGTGAGCGAGTTTCGGATTTCCGCTATGACCGCGCTTACGTTTTCATGTGGAAGAAATTGCATGTACAGACGAACTGCGCCGGTCAAAGGCACGCTCAAAGGGATCACAGGGTCGAATCCATTTGCTTCAATCGCCAATACCTGAACTGGAGCGGGATCGGGAAAGGAAGCATACGCCCCAAATTTTCTAACTTTCTTCCGCCGTTGTGACAGGGAGTCCACCCATCCCAAAAGCCTCCCCATCGGGATCGCCGGACTTAGGACCTCGCCTTGTGAGAAATACGATGCGGGATCTCCTGCTTCGACTATCAGATCAACTACAAAGCCGCCTCGCGTTCCGCGGAAAATATCGAGATGAGTGCCCTCTGACACGACACAGGCATCGGCGGAATCTCCGCGCAGCCGCGCAGCAAGCGTGCCGCCTCCACCGCCCCATTCTTCATCGATCACAGATTCACAAATGAGATCGCCGCCCAGTCGCGCACCTGCTGCTCGAAGCGCACATGCCACACCCGCGTTCGCAACCAGGCCGCCTTTCATGTCAATACTGCCAAGTCCGTAAATGCGTCCTTTACTCGATGAACCAGACCAGGGAGAAGCAGCCCAGGGTGTTTTTCCAGGAGGGACCGTATCCATATGTCCGTTCAACAGCAAACTTTTACCTCGGCCCGATCCCGCTAAACGTACAACGAGGTTTTTCCTGCCCGCATAGTTGCGATTCTTTTGCAGCAAATGGCTGCCGGAGCGAGTGATGAAATCGGTCTTGTAGACCTCCGGGCGGAGTCCTTTCTCTCGTAAGAAATCTCGCAGGATCAACTGGGCGGGTGTTTCATTGCCATTTGGGGGAATCGCCACAGTGTTGGTGCGAATTAAATCACACAGCAGACGCTTAAGCTCGCCCCGCAATGGGCGAAGTAGCTTGCGCGCCTCTTTTGCTGCCGTTGTCGTCGTGGAAAGAGATGAACGGCCCATCAAAAAAACCTCGTTTTCTCCGGCTTTATTGCTGACCGCACAGAGATCCGCTGAAAAAGGCATCCCAGGCTGAGAAGTGTTGGCGAGTTGGCAGCAAGCCGGTACGCGTCGATTGTAGCAACTATTAGTATTCGCTTGTAATCGACTATGCGATATATTTGCACCAATTTGATCGATCCTGAGTTTCGTTCGGGCGAGTGGATCACGAGTCCGGCCGAAGCTCTCGCCATACAGCATCTGAGGGTTCTCCTTGATGGCGCATGACCTGGCTGCTGTCGACGCTATTTCCCAGAGTGAGTAGCCTCGAGGGAGCTTCATTCATTGAAAACTGCCGTTCTTCCATGAATATGTCCAATTCTTCACATCTGAGCGCTTGGCGTATTGCGGCGCAACGACACCCAAAGACATCGAATAGCGCGGAAAAATTGAATTATTTACTCGTGGAATCAGTCACTTCCATACAAAACTGCAGCGGGACTTTTTGAGATACCTCCTAAATTGGGGGGAATAAGAAGCGACAATATTGACATAATATGTTCGATTGTGTAGCTTTGTGGCGATTGGTGGCAGCTCGTAAGTCTTCAGCAGCTGGGGAGTCCGGTCATTGACTTAGGTATATATGACGCAGCCAGGGCGATGGCAGCCTTGGCGACCCAAGATGGTTGAAGCGCCATACGCATATGGGTGGTGGAACGGGGAGGCAGGCATTGAGAACTATCATGTCTCGATATAAGCGACCACAGACTTCAGTCGCCACTATGAAGGTAAGGGGAAGTTTTTACATGTCTTGTTGTCTTTTAGTGGTTTCGCTGCTACGACCGGTCACATTGCGACGCATATTTGTAGGCTTGGTTCTGTTCTCCTCCCTTCCCCTATCGGCACTCATCCCTCCAACCGAATTGGACTCGGCGCTAGCCAGTCACCAGGGCGCTGCGTACATTCTCCAAAACCGCGAGATTGACGCGCGATTCGAGTTGATCGGCGGCCACCTCACTCATTTCACGATTGAAGATCGTCAGAATTCCCGCCGCCTGGATATTCCTGACGCTTTTGTACTCACGCTCGGGAATGGTTCCGAGCTTCACGCCTCCCGGATGGAACTGCACGGTACTCCCGGCATCGAAGATCTGAGCGCAAATCCAGATGCGGCGCGCTACTCCGATCGGTTACAGGGGAAGCAAATCTGCGTTGATCTTGACGCAGGAGCGCCCGCGGCTCGCGTGCGCTGGTGCGCAGTTCTCCGCGACGGCTCCAATTATCTGCGCCAACAAATTACGATCCGCGCTGTCAATCAGTCGCTTGCGATTAGCAGGGTTTGCTTGCTTCAGCTCAACGATCCAGGAGCGCATGTTTCCGGATCAGTCAAAGGCTCACCCATAACTGACGCGACGATGTTTTTCGGTTTTGAACATCCATTGTCCATGAGCGAGGTACGGAATAACACGATTGTGGCTTGGCTTGCTCGGGTGCTGCCTATGCGGGCAGGCCAAAGCGTCACCTATTCGTCGGTAATTGGCGTCGCACCCGTTGGTCAAATGCGTCGCGCGTTCCTCAATTACATTGAGCGCGAGCGTGCTCATCCCTATCGCACCTTCCTCCACTACAACAGTTGGTATGACATGGCCAACGGTGGCCGCTATGACGAGGCAGCGACATTGGATCGCGTGCACGCCTTTGGCGAAGAACTGGTTCAAAATCGCCACGTTGTGCTCGATTCTTTTCTCCTCGACGAAGGCTGGGACAATCCCAATTCACTTTGGAAATTCAATTCTGGATTCCCAGATGGATTGACCCAAGTACGACAGGCGGCTGCGAAGTACCACTTTGGCATTGGTGTGTGGCTGTCGCCATGGGGGGGATATGACGAAACTAAAAAACACCG
This sequence comes from uncultured Acidobacteriaceae bacterium, assembly GCA_963743135.1. Taxonomy (GTDB): domain Bacteria; phylum Acidobacteriota; class Terriglobia; order Terriglobales; family Acidobacteriaceae; genus Silvibacterium. The sequence continues at coordinate 385,160 of CAVUON010000002.1, read as the reverse complement.
TGTTGCGTTTGGCCGCAAAGCGGGCTATGAGATTGTGAACGGAGGGTATGCTCTCTCCGGGCCTCGCTATTACCCGAAATTCGAGCAAACCTGCCTCAGCATGATCGAAAAATATGGAGTCAACCAGTTCAAGCTAGATGGCACCGGCAATGCCGACCAAGTCGTCCCGGGCAGCCTATTCGACAGCGATTTCGATGCGGCAATTCACCTCATTGAACGTCTGCGGCAACAGGAACCGGGCATCTATATCAATCTCACAACCGGAACTTATCCTTCTCCTTTCTGGCTGCGTTATACCGACTCGATCTGGCGCGGCGGCGAAGATCACAGTTTCACCGGCGTGGGCACCTGGCGTCAGCGCTGGATCACTTATCGGGATGCCCAAACGTATAAGAATATCGTCGAGGCGGCACCACTTTTCCCCCTCAATTCGCTCATGCTCCACGGAATCATTTATGCGAAGCTGACTGATCACCTTGGCACTGATCCGGGCCATGATTTCGCTTCAGAAGTGCGCTCCTACTTCGGCACCGGCACACAGCTGCAGGAGATGTACATCTCGCCCTCCCTGCTTTCGCAGCACGATTGGGACATCCTCGCCGAATGTGCAAAATGGTCGCGCTCCAATGCTGACATTCTGCGGGATACGCATTGGATAGGTGGCGATCCAAACGCGCTTCAGGTCTACGGGTGGGCCGCGTGGGCTCCCAGTGGTTGGATCGTCACCTTGCGCAATCCGTCAGATCATCCGCAGGACTTTCAACTCAGCCTAAGAAGCGCGCTCGAGCTTCCAGCCGGTGCACCAGTTTCATACAAGGTCGAGCAACCATTTGCACCATCTCACCCGAACAGCCTGCAGTGGGAAGCGGATCGCGCCATCTCGATCTCCTTGAGGCCTTTTGAAGTGCGTACCTTCGAATCGCAGACAGTTCCTAAGCACCCCTGAATTTGTACGGGAAGCGCTCTACGTCATGGCGAGCCGGCCCCTTAGTACAGCATCATGTCGGGAGTCTACGAAGCATGAACCTTTTAACAGCATTGTAGGTCGCGAAGGTTTTTCCGAAGGCGGCATCAACCCACTCGCCGTCGATGAGCATCTTCTGCGGGCTACGCAAGAAGGCGACTACATTCGGTTCCAGAGGAACTGCTGTGGTTGTAGCCATGGGGTACTCCTCTCAATTCGTTTGGTGAGGATCAGAGCAGAACCGGCTTGATCCCCGTCAGCTCACAGAAATCGGCTAGCGCCGGGTAAAGTTCCTCGCCGTAGCCGAGGCATGCGTATTCATTCGTCCAGTGCTGGAGAAGCGCATCGATGTCGCAATGGACGCTAACGAATCCATGCGGCCAGAAAGGAATGCCGCATTCATCGAGGCGTTGCTGTACCTCTTCGCGAGAAGGTTCGAAGATAGACGCGCGGGTAATCACCATCTGAAACTCCCCGTTCACCCTTCCCAGGCGCGCCAGCACGCCTTCTCCAGCTTTGCAGATCAGCCGTACCGAGAGCCCGCCAGCATCTCCCTCCGTGGGAATCCCGTGTTCGGCAAACCCCGCAGGTCCAAGCTTGCTCGCGAGAGAGGGCGGGCAGGCGCCGTCGCCGATAATCTTGATCTCTCGCGCCTTGCGGTCGATATGCTGCAGATCCCCGTAATAGACTCGTTCCCGGCTCAGGCGTGTAAGCAGGAAGACCGTCAGCGCCGTATTGAAATCTCCCAGCGTGGACGTCCCATGGCCGTCTTCAAGCATCATGCTCTGTGCGAAGCAGGTCGCTGCATAATCATCCGCAAGGCCAGGGAATGACTGGATGGTGTAGAAGGCGTAACGCTCGCGTTCGACGATCTCCTTCAGCGCCAGATACAGACGCATCGATCGTTCGTTGACGGTATTTGCATCGGGCTCGGTGCCGAACAGCTCCCGCAGTCTGGGCTGCAGCGCCTCCAGTTGCGCAGCCGGGATACGATCTGCCGTTCGGATGATCTCCGTCGTATCGCGCGAATCGATATCGATGCCAAACATCCGCATCCACTGCGAAGGATCGGCTGCTCCGCAGGTCTGTCCCATGCCCCTGCCACCGAAGGCTCCAATCGTGGAGAGGTTCAGGCTGTTCTTCAGGTGTGCGGCACTGGCGTAGCTCACGATGCGGCCGATCGTGTCCGGTTCCCTGATGTCCCCATACACAAAGCGGTGAGGAACGCCGATCTCCAGCAGTCCACCGTGCATCACCAGCCCTCCAACCGGTCTCCATCCCTGGGAACGCGGATGCGTCCACAGCAGAACGGCCTTCCCGCCGGCTGCGAAATCGCGCACTGCTCCCACAAGATGAGCTGCCCAGACCCACGTGCCCGAGAAAAGCACGACCGCATCTACCCGGTCATCCTGCTTCATCTTCTTGAGAGCTTCAGCCGCTTCCTGCTTGCTGGCGATCACCGTGTCGTGCTCGACCAGCTGAAGCCCCGCCTGCCGCAGCGAGTTCTTGGCCTGGGTGATCAGAGCTTCATCGATAAATGGGTTGCCCATCGGGTCCTGCAACCCGTCCTTATGCACTCCGTAGACGACGAATCCGACAGTCGCTTGCATCACGATTACTCTCCTGTGTGTTGAACTTCTTGGTTGTAGCGATGAACCAGCATCGAGCGCAGCTGGCGATAACTCTGGACCTGCGACCTGTATTCTTCTTCCAGCGCCCGATCGGGGGACACGCATTCCTTCTCACGTACCATAGCCTGTGCGGCCGCCTTCAGATTGGAGTGCGAGCCAACAGCCACGCTGGCCAGCATCGCTCCGCCGAGGCATACCGATTCCTGGCAGCTCATGATGTGCAGTCGTTTTTGCGTGAAGGCCGCGCGCAGCTTCAGCCCGAGTGCCGAGCTTACTCCACCGCCGAAGACATTGATGTCACCGAAGTTGCAACCCGCACGCTCCAGGCACTCAGTAATGAGCGCAAGCTCAGAGGCAATTCCTTCCAGAATGCCTTTGTAGAAATGGGAGCGGGTGCTGTCGAGGGTCAGGCCGATTATGGTGCCACGCGCCTGCGCGTCGAACTCCGGATTGCAACTGCCGATCAGGTGCGGCATAATCAGCAGCCCTGAGGGTCCCGCGGGAGCTGCTGATTCCAGCTCCTCGAAATGCTGCGATTCTTCCCCCGCTTCTCGCTCATAGAGAAGGCTTGCCAGCCATTGCATCATGATGCCGCCGGGAAAATAGGCGATCGTGACGAACTGGCCCGGAACAGCATGGGGATATGAGTTGAGGCTGGCATGCAGCGCGGCATCATTCAAGAGCAATTGATCGGAAACGACAGTGATACATTCGTACGTCCCCAGCGAACCCGCGGCTCGTCCCACTTCGATCACTCCCAGGCCCACAGCCCCAACCGCCTGATCGTGGCCGCCCACAACCACGGGAGTGCCAGTGGCTACCCCAAGCGTGGCAGCCGCAGCGCTATCCAGCATGCCCGCCACGGTTCCGGCCTGCACCGGAATAGGAAGAGCGTCCTGCGATATTCGCATCAGATCAAGCAGATCCTGGGACCAGGTGCAGCGATTTACGTCGAATGCCATAAACCGCGATGCGTGCGAGTAATCGACGAAAGGAGGAAGACCCAGCCGGAACAGAAGAAAACTGGTGACGCTCAGGAAGCGGCTGGCTGCCGTAAATATCTCCGGCGCATTGCTGCGTAACCACAGGAGCTTGGGAACCGGATACATGGCATGGCTGGTATGCCCGGTAAGCGTAAAAAGCTGCCGACGGCCAATTTCCTTTTCAAGCCACGCCGCTTCCCTGGTAGCGCGCACGTCCATGTTCAGGATTGCCGGACCAAGAGCCTGCCCTTGCGCGGAAACGGGAATCATTGTCTCCCCATGCGAGCTGAAGCAGATTGCCTGAACAGGGTCGTTTACCGGGATGCAGGCTACCTCCCTTGCCAGGGCAGTAACGACATTGAAAAAGATATCCGCTTCGAGTTCGGCAAAGCCAGGCCGGGGAAAGCGCGGAGCATAGACTGTGGAACGCATCCCCATTAGTTCTCCGCGAGAGGAGAAGATCGCCGCCTTGCACCGGCTCGATCCCACGTCAACGGAGAGAAAACTCACTGTTCGCCCGTGGCCTCTCCTGCCAGAAAAGAACCTTCCGCCGGAAGGGAAAGAGCCCGCCCCTTGCCGAATTCTTGAACGACAACCCGATCCTCTTCGAGAGTGACGTCGCTGACCCCTTCAAAGTCCGGAGGAATATCCATCAGCAGCGTCATATAGCGAACCTTGATCGCCGAAGCCGCAGGAAGCCAGCGGTATGTGGATTCGTTGAAAAGCGGCCCTTGGGAAATACTCTGTCGCCGAGGCTGTGCAAACGGTGTTGTGCTGAATTCCAGACCCCGGCAAAACGTCTTTCCGCTCCACGGAGCTGTCCTCCGGTAAAAACGTTCTTCCCAATTGCCCACCCAGGGGAAGTCTTCCCGCCGGAACACATAGGCCAGAAGCAGGCCGGCCCGGGGATTGCTGATAGCCACATAGCACGTCCCGCGAGCCTGATCCAACAGTTGTGCCGTATAACGGCAATATGAGCCATCCGGAGTTGTTCTCAAATTGTGAGAACCGCCATCTTGCAGCGGAGCGTTTGGCCACCAGAAGTCGGCATCTGGAGTCAGCATCATCGCGTCGCTATAACTGGCTGGGTTCACCTTGGCATGCGTCGCTGGCATGTCCACCATGGTAATTCCGCATTCCAGAAAGGGCGGCCCGATGGTGACATGCTCGTTCCAGCAGATAGGGCGATCGGCATGGCTCAGATTGCGCGCCCTCTCTTCGCAATAGACCACAGGATGCTTCGGATCGACGCGCAGGGTTCGTCTGAAATCAATCTGCGCCACCGGCAACTCGGCACCATATTCGATGCTCGGCTCTCCCTCTTGAAACTCACGTGATATCTGCCACCGCACTGCAGGCGCTTCACCGTGGGTGCTGAGACCCGCAGCCGTCTCTTCCACGGAGGGCGGGCCGAAATAATCGAAGCTGAGACTGTGTCCTGCGATGCCTGCGAGCAAACGTCCATCCGGCGGAGAACCGAACTCCACCTGGTCATTCTCCAGCGAGTATCGCTCTGGATCGATCGTATGCCACGACGGACGCCATAGCGGATTCATATCCGGATGCTTCCGCGTGGCGAGCTGGCATATATGCCCTCCGCCGAGCACCGCCGAGATGTGTCCCCACTCCGCCCGCAAACAAAAGCCCGCGCGCTCATCCAGAACGTTCCGGGTGTGCTCCACGCTCACTAAGCTCATTCTGCTGTCCCATTTAGAATGTCACGTGCCTGCCTAAGGAATCCGCCCATGTCCTCCGCCTGAAAAACATTACGCCCGAAGAACACACCTGCGGCTCCAGCTTGCACGGCGCCCCGCACAACGTCAAGAGCCGCGCCGGTCCGGCTCCCGCCGAGAACCAGGATCGGAATCGGGCAGCTTCTGACCACCTCGCGCATGCTCTCTACATTTCCGGAGTAATCGGTCTTGATCACATCAGCTCCCAGTTCGGTGGCTATCCGCGTATGTAGTTTCAGCCATTGTGGGTCTGCTGGGTTTTGGACCGCTTTGCCGCGAGCAAGAGTCTCGATCATCAGGGGGAGGCCTAAGCGCTCACATTCGCGCGCAAGTTGCGCATTGCGAGCAATTTCTTTCGTTTCAAAATCGGCGTCGCCGGTTCCCACTACCAGATAGGTAAGAACAGCATCCGCACCATGACGTAGCGCGTCTTCCGGACTCCCTAACATGCAGCTCCGTAAGGCGCCATTCTCTCCCTGGCTTAGGGAATTCCAGACCGTCGTCCAGTCGAGCCTGACGATAATTCCAGGTGTCGAAGCGCGGCCAAAGCAATTGTTGCAGCGTTGAATAAGCCCTAAATTCAGAAGAATCGCATCGACTCGGGCCTCGACAAATCGCGAAATCTGCCCACATGCATCTTCCGTGCCCGGGATCGGCCCTAACACCAGGGCATGGTCGAAAGCCACCACCAAAGTACCGCAACCCTCTTTACTCAGCACCCGGTTAAGCCGGATATTTTTCCCAAAGTCAGCCAAGACAATATTTCCTTTCACTTTCGACCAGTTCGATTGAGAGAGTATCCGAACGTCTTTCATCTTGTCAATCGCTTTAGATCATATTTGTCGTAATTTGATCGAATCCATTCAGCCGTCCGCGCAAGGGAGTCGCTGGGCATCCCGCAATAACTGCCGGCGAGGTAGATAGCCAGGCGTTCGCTATCCATGACGTTTGGCCTTCTGTTGCACCACATTCTGGTAGTAAACCCGAAGGAGTTAGCCGCTGAGAGTGGCGATTCGGCTCTGGAGCTGGATGCGCTTACGGAGCCAATGCACGCGCAAGATCCGTCCCACGCGAGTGACGATTGAGAAGCAGGAAAAGCGATTTCGAAATGCGCGGTGCCGGAAAGGGCAAGCAGCAGCACCTGGGCCGGGGGCATCTACCCGCCTGACCCTATTTCCTACTGACTTCCTTGCCGGCTATAACTACCTGAACTCCAGAATCTTTGAGAATTTGAAGGTGTTCCGGGGAAGTTGCGCGGTCGGTGATCAACGTCGTCAACTCCGTGACAGGCGCGACATAAGCGAAGCCCTGCTTGCCGAACTTGCTATGGTCGGCAAGTGCTATGCGTATTTTTGCGGCTTTGATGATGCACTGTTTCACCGTTGCCTCAGCATGGCTGGCCGTGGATATCCCGTAACTCGGATCGATAGCGCTAACCCCCAGAAAGGCTTTGTCCACGCGAATCTCATTGATCGATCTCTGTGCCCAAACACCTGACAGATAGAACACATCCCGCTGTAGTTCACCTCCCGTACACATCACGGAAATCTCCGGGTAGCGCTGCAGATGGCAAAGAATGATCGGGGAGTTCGTGACTACAGTCAGGCGATTTCGATGCTGCAATCTGGGAGCAACTTCTGATACGGTCGTACTCCCCTCCAGAAATATAGTGTCGCCATCGAGAATCATCTTCGCGGCTTCGGCTGCTATCGCCTGTTTTTCTTCACGATTTGCCCGTCCGAGCGTGTCATAGGAAGGCTGGAAGTTTGTAGTCGGAGACTTGGAAACTGCGCCTCCATGGGAACGGACGAGCAAACCCTTACTTTCGAGGTACGATAGGTCGCGCCGTATTGTCGCGGACGTCACCCCAAGAATATCTGTGAGATCAGAAGCGCTCACAGCACGCTGTTGCGAAAGGATTTCTGAGATTCGGAATCGCCGTTCATCCGCCAGCATGGACCGGTCCCTCTCTTGTTGGTCTACAGTGTCTAGCTGAACACACGCATAACGTCATAATTTCGAAAGCGGAGATGGGCGCTTGCACTCCACCGAAGTAGCTCAATTCTCATCTGTTACAGGGCATATCCTAACAGAATCTGGTGAACGCAATGCCTTTTTCGCAATCTCACTCACCCGGTTCCGGATGTTCGAACGCTGTGGTTTTCGCAGATTGCTTGACAATGGGACGGATCTGGAACTATGTTTTTGTATTATTCGCGACCGAGAAGATAACTAAACGAAACAGTCGAGCCCATAATCGATGAGTGAGAATATCTTCCCGCCGTCCTTCGTAATGCAATTCCAGGAAGGAAGAAGGTGCATGGAGCCAGCAAATGAGGGGGAGAGCCTCCAGGTGGGAACTCTCCAGGCAGAGATCCATCCTGATCGCACAGCCTTGCCAAAAACAGGCGCTCTCCCTGAGAGGCCACGCCGAGCCTCATTCCTTATGAATCGCAGGGTTGGCTACTCCGTATTTCAAACTCATACCGGACTCGAGCGGCGATCCTGATGTTGAAGCTCCTATTCCGCCGTTGAGATTGCGGCGGAACAAATCAATGCTGCGATGTCTCATCGCCTTATCGCTGTATCAGCCACGAAGGAGTATTAGATGAATACCGAGACTGCACAAGTGAAATATTTTCAAGTTGGGACCATGAAGGTAGAAGTTCATCCTAACCGCGCAGCAGCAGGTGTGGCTGCCGCCCTAGCCTCGGCCAAAGGATTGAAAGAGCTGGAGCAGACTCGTGGCTCCATAGGCGTAATCTTTGCCACCGGAGCGTCGCAGTTAGATACGCTTGATGCAATTACCAGCATCGACAACTTACCCTGGGATCGTATTCGCGGCTTCCATATGGATGAATACATCGGTATATCTGCGGATCACCCGGCCTCGTTTCGCCGTTACCTGCGCGAGAAATTGACGCATAAAGTAAAGATGAACGAATTCTTTGAGGTTGACGGATCCGCGCCGAATCCAGAGCAGACAGCCCAGGAGTATGCCGAGAAACTCCGTTCCGCTGATCCACAATTATGTTTGCTCGGGATCGGAGAGAACGGTCATCTGGCCTTCAACGATCCCCCTGTAGCAGACTTCAACGATCCTCTGGATGTGAAAATCGTGCATCTGGATGCTGTCTGTCGACAGCAGCAAGTAGCTGAAGGTTGGTTTAAGTCCGCTGATGACGTCCCGGCGCGCGCCATTACGCTCACCATTCCAGCGTTGTTTCGCGTACCTAAGCTGATCGTATCCGTGCCGGGAAGCCGCAAGGCTAGGATTATGAGGCGAACCATTGAAGAGCCGATTTCAACCGAGTGTCCCGCGACGATCCTCCGCACTCATCCAGATGTGACTGTCTATCTGGATGTTGATTCCGCGGCTGAATTGGATGGAGTTATGCACGCCAATTGAGAGTGGATATTGTCCTATATAAGACAAAAGCATTTTGTGAGATACCTACAAACTGGAAATAGGGGGACTATGACTGACAAGTTAACTTGGGGAACTGATCGCCGAACGTTTCTGAAGCAGGCAGGAGGCACAATGCTGGTGGCGGGCATGACTGCACGATCCTATGCACGGGTATTGGGTGCGAACGATCGTATTCAGCTGGCACAACTCGGATGCGGAGGACGAAGTCATGGTCACGTGCATATGGTTCAGCTAGCGTCCAAAGAGGTACCGGTTGAAACCATTGCTGTCTGCGATATATGGAGTCTGGCGCGGGAGCGGCGTGCAGCCCAGGTAAAGGAAGCCTTCAATCTCACCCCGCAATTGTATAAGTACTCCGAAGAGATGCTAGCCCGTAAGGACATCGATGGCGTAATGATAGCTACGGGCGACTTCCAACATGCCAAGCTTTGCACTGAGGTTGTGCGGGCAGGCAAGGATTGTTATGTAGAAAAGCCATTTGCGAATGTTCTTTCCGAGGCCAAAGAGGCTCGCGATACCGTAAAGGCTTCTAAGCAGGTGGTCCAGGTAGGGTCCCAGCACCGTAGCGAGCCGTACCAGTTAGCCGTTCGGGACATCATCCGGTCCGGTCGTATCGGCGATATCGTTCATATTGAACAGGAGTGGAATGTGAACGAGGAGCGTTGGCGGTTTGTGGATATGGATACCGGCAACTCCCCGCAGATGGAGCAGGATCGCAATATGGAATGGAAGCAGTTGCTCCTCGATAGGCAATCGAAACTTCGCGAAGAGGATACGGACTGGAACCGCTGGTTACTGGGTAAACCCTATCGTCCTTTTGATCCACACGTCTATCTTGAATTCCGGTTGTATAAGGATTACTCGTCGGGGATCTTCGATCAATGGATGAGCCACGGTAGTGACCTGGTGCATCTCTGGACCGATGAGACGTATCCGGAAAGCGTTGTAGCTAACGGTGGTGTCTATGCCTGGAAGGATGGGCGCCAGAATCCCGATACCTGTGTTGCGGCAGTTACCTACCCCAAGGGTTTCCTCTATACCTATAAGACAGTGTTTGGGAATAGCTTCCGAAGCTTTTCGCGGATTCAGGGTCGCGATGGTACGGTCGCGAACTATGGCGGCGAAGGCGCGTCGCTCTTTACGGTCAGTAAAGAAGGTGGCAGGGATGAATATTCGGGATCGGTCGAGAGGAATAAGTTGCCTATCGTCGCGCCGGCCGGGGACAATGAGGAGATTGTGCAGGTTCCCGGCGCTGAACCTCCTAATACGCGGGGACCTGGCGACGACAGCGTCGTTCATCTGATGAACTGGCTGACGGCAATGCAGTCGCGGAAGCAGCCGAATGCCAATGTGGATCATGGTTTCTCCCACTCTATTGTGACGATTATGGCCGCACAGTCTTACTGGAGTGGCAAGAAGCTCTATTGGAATCCCCAAACCGAGGAAATAGTGGACCAGCCTGTCACCCAATTCGGCTAACAGCAATACGGAAGGTCAATGCCGAAGTTATACGCAAGATATAAGCAATACCGACTCTAATAGCGAGATGAGATGAATACATTGAATGGGACGCAGCAGCCGATGGTCCATCCATCTCGAGAAGGCAGGAAGCCAGGGCGGACGCGGTGGTGGGTGGTGTGGACACTCTTTTTCTCCACCGTCATCAACTACATTAGCCGTCAGACATTCTCAGTGTTGGCGCCGCTACTCACGACGCAGTTCCATCTCAGTCATACCGCACTCGCAAAGATTCTTGGCGCCTTTCAGATCTCATATGCGCTTACATGGCTTCTGGGCGGCATATTTCTGGATGCCGTGGGCACGCGCATAGGCCTGGCCGTGGCCGTAGTGTGGTGGTCTGTGGTGAACATCCTGACCGGGTTTGCAGGTTCCATCTTCAGCTTTGTCGCTTTTCGATTCATGCTGGGAATAGGAGAAGGCTTCAACTGGCCAGGAGCAAGCAAGGCAGTCGCAGAGTGGTTTCCAAGTGAGGAACGCAGCGTGGCTGTGGCCATCTTCGACAGTGGATCAAGCGTCGGAGGAGCCTTGGCCGCCCTGGCGATTCCCTGGATTGCCCTGGCTTTTGGGTGGCGATGGTCGTTTGTCTTTTCGGGAATGCTCGGCTTTGTTTGGCTGGTCGTATGGTTGCGCGTTTACCATCCGCTCGACCGCCATCCACGAGTGACAAAACAGGAAGTTGCCTTTATCCGTGCAGGCCAGGAGATAGCGCCCAGGTCCGTGCGCAAAGGCCTGTCCCGGTGGCTCCATCTAGCTAAGAATCGGAATGTCTGGGGGATTGTGCTTGGCCGCGCTCTCACCGATCCTATCTGGTGGTTCTACGTTTTCTGGCTTCCCCAGTATCTGAGCGATGCCCGAGGGTTCAGTCTAAAGCGAATCGCCATGTTTGCATGGCTGCCGTTTGTCGCAGCCGACTTGGGCAACTTTACCGGCGGTCTGATCTCCGGTTATTGCATTCGGCGAGGAGTTTCCGTAGTCCGCGCTCGTACATGGGTATGCGCTGTCAGTTGCCTGCCGATTCTGGTGGGCATCCCCGCTGCTCGTGTCCACAATGTGTATGTGGCGTTGGGCCTGATTTGTGTGGCCTTGTGGGGTTACGCAAGTTGGTCCACGATGGGACTGACTTTACCTTCGGACCTTTTCCCGGAAGATATAGTTGCCACGGTTACGGGACTCAGCGGGTTAGCAGCGGGACTTGCAGGCGCGGCGTTCACTTTCATCGTCGGGCTAACTGTGGATCGATATTCCTATGGCCCGGCATTCCTGGTCGCCGGACTTATGCCTCTTGCCGCAACCGCTTCCTTATTCCTGTTCATCCGGCCACAAAAGTCATGAGTTGGTATCACGTTGTGGGAAGGCGGCGACAGGATCGATGTGGATTCTCTGCCTGCCAATCTGTCTTGGGGCATCGCGGCAAATAACAAGGAGGTCGTTGTAAATGGCGCTGATCGGGTTTGGTAAGTTGTCTTATTCGCATCGAATTAGGCAAAGCGTGGTGTTCTCTTTTTCCCTGCTGCTGCCGCTTGCGGCTTTTGCTCAAGTAGACGTGCTGACGCAGCACAATGACCTTGCGCGAACCGGAGCGAACCTGAAAGAGACGGTACTTACGCCCGCGAATGTGAACGAGAAGCAGTTTGGCATGCTCTTCAAGCACGTGGTCGATGATCAGGTTTATTCCCAGCCGCTTCTCGTGACAAACGTGAAGATAGGTGGCGGCTGGCATGACGTGGTGTATGTTACGACGGTGAACAACAGCGTGTATGCATTCGACGCGAATAATGCGAGTGCGCCATTCTGGCACGTCAACTTCGGTACTCCCGCCGGCGTTCACGATGCGGATTTCGGCTGCACCGACATCAACGGCAATATGGGCATTATCGGCACACCAGTGATCAATGCCGAGAAGAATACTCTGTACGTGGTGTCACTGACGAAGGCCGGGGGTAAGTTCGTGCAACACCTCCATGCCCTTGATGTGGCGACAGGCGCCGACCTGCCGCACAGCCCTGTAGTCATTCAGGCGCCCGGCTTTGATCCCCTTATGCAAAACCAGCGCCCAGCGCTCTTTCTCTCCGCTGGCAACGTCTACATCGGCTATTCTTCGCACTGCGACAAGGGGCCTTATCACGGATTCCTGTTCGGCTACGATGCGGCCTCTCTCAAGCAGGTTGGAGTTGTTAACACTTCTCCGGGTGGAGAGGGCGCCAGCATTTGGCAATCCGGTCAAGCTCCCGCGGTAGACAGCCAGGGAAACATTTATTTTGTGACAGGCAATGGCAGCTGGAATGGTACCACTCAATTCAGCGAGAGCTTCATTAAGCTCGACTCCCACATGCATATGGTGGACTGGTTTACTCCGACCAACCATTTCCAATTGGACAAGGACGACAATGACCTTGACTCGTCGGGCGCCACACTGATTCCAGGAACGCACCTGGTGGTCGGGGGAGGCAAAGAGGGTGTGTTTTACCTGGTTGATACAGATCACTTCGGACACCTGGGTGATGAGCATGCCCTGCAGCACTTTCAAATAACTAGTTCGCACCTGCACAGTGTTGTGTACTGGAAGAGCGCTAGGAACGGCGAATTGCTTTACCTCTGGGGTCAGCGGGACAAGGCTCGTGTTTACAAGTTCAACGGCGGCAGACTCGACGAGACCCCGCTGATGACGCGACCGGAAATGAACGAAGGACATCCTGGAGCGATGCTTTCGCTTTCCGCGAACGGGGACAAGGACGGGATATTGTGGGCGGCGATTCATGCCACCGGCGACTCCTGGGATGAGTCGCGGCCCGGCGTTCTCCATGCCTACGATGCGGACGATATCGACCATGAACTTTGGAATTCACTCGAGAATCCTGGGCGAGATGACTGCAACAACTATTCAAAAATGGCGCCCCCAACTGTGGCAAATGGAAAGGTGTATCTTGCCAGTTTCGGCACGAAAAATATCGGGACTGGACAGATGTGCGTCTACGGCTTGCTGCCAGACGGTCCCCCACCGGGTGCGCCGGCAAATGTACGGGCCTCAATCAGCCATCAGTTCGTTTCGCTGACGTGGAGTCCTGTGCCGGGAGCCAGGACGTATACGCTGGAGAGCACACAAGGGGGTAACCTGCACATCGTTGCATCCGGGTTAACGCTGCCGAACTTCACCGATCCAGCGGCAGACAAGGGAACAACGGAGTACACCGTGATGGCGGTCAACGCGAATGGTCAAAGCGCACGTTCCTCGCCGGCCACAGTGACGATAACGCAGGCCTCTGTATCGCGCATGCCCATGCCTCAATAGATCCGGCTACCGCATCGGCACGGTCATCAGAAGCTGGTAACGCGATTGAAGGATGAGCCCGCGCTTTTGAAGCAACCCACGTTCCGTATTGCTACCAGGTATTACGGGGCGATGTTCTGCGATGATCGCTCAATGCGTTCTTCCTGCATTCCTGCTTCAGCGCGCTTCCTCCAAGAGCATATGCAGCCTGCGGATCTCTCGGCGATCCGGCATCCAGGCGCTTTGAGCGGCTGGCAGTCGTCGGGTCTGTGCAGGTTTTCTTGACAACGGGATGAATCGGAAGTATGTTTTGTAGCACAAGTGATTGATAAGGTAATTAAACGAAATGTTGAAACTTCATGATTGATAGGCGGGAGATTTCCGCCGTCCTTTGCAATGCATCTCCAGCAAGGGAGGCGGTGCATGGACTAAGCAACGATGGGGAAGAGACTCGAGAGGAGACGATGAGAGAGACAGGCGGGATCGACCGAAGGACATTCCTCAAAGGCGCCGGGGGAATGTTGATGGCTACCAGTATGGAAGCGCGTTCCTATGCCCGGATTCTCGGAGCCAATGACCGTATCCGCTTGGGACAACTGGGATGCGGAGACCGCAGCGAAGGTCATGTGCACATGGTGCAGCTAGCCTCGAAGCAAATTCCGGTGGAAACCGTTGCCGTATGCGATCTATGGAGCCTGGCGCGGGAGCGACGCGCCGCGCAGGTGAAAAAGGCCTTCGATCTTGAGCCGCAGAGGTATCAGTATTCGGAAGATATGCTGGCCCGGAAGGATATCGATGGCGTGATGATCGCGACTGGAGATTTCCAGCACGCGAAGCTGTGCATTGCGGTGGTACAGGCGGGCAAGGATTGTTACGTGGAAAAGCCCTTTGCCAATGTGCTTGCGGAGGCGAAGGAGGCGCGTGACATCGTGAAGGCCTCCAGGCAAGTCGTCCAGGTGGGAACGCAGCACCGTAGCCAGCCTTATCCGCTGGCCGTGCGGGATATCATCCGGTCGGGGAAGATCGGCAGCATCGTCCACATCGAGCAGGAGTGGAATGTCAATGAGGAGCGTTGGCGTTTCGTACCGGTGGATACCGGCATTTCCCCGGAGATGCTGAAGGACGAAAAGATGGAGTGGAAGAGCTGGCTCTACGGCCGGAAATCCCAGCTCCGCGAAGAGGACACTGACTGGAAGCGCTGGCTAATGGGCAAACCAGACCGGCCATTCGATCCCCATGTTTATCTTGAATTCCGGCTCTACAAGGAGTTTTCCTCCGGGATATTCGACCAATGGCTCAGCCACGGCAGCGATCTGGTTCATCTTTGGACAGACGAGACCCATCCCGCGAGCGTGGTCGCGAACGGTGGCATCTTCGTCTGGAACGATGACCGGGAAAATCCAGATACCTGTGTGGCGGCTGTGACCTATCCCAAAGGGTTCCTCTACACCTACAAGACCAACTTCGGGAACAGCTACCGAAGCTTCTCGCGCATTATGGGCCGGAACGGAACGATCGAAAACTACGGTGGCGAGGGCGCATCCCTCTTCATCACCACCAAGGAAGGAGGGAGGCAGGAGTTCGATCCCTGGGAGTCCGGTCCTGTATATAGCCACATACCACTGCAGGGACCGTCCAGCGACGGAGAAACAACCCTGCAGATTCCCGGAGCGCCGCCCAGCTCGCTTGGGCCGGACGATGACGATGTAGGCCATCTGGTGAACTGGCTTGAGGCCATGCAGGCGCGTAAGCAGCCGAACGCCACTGTCGATAACGGATTTTCACATGCCCTTGTGTGCATCATGGCCACGCAGTCGTACTGGAGCGGGAAGAGATTGTATTGGGACCCCGTGCGCGAGGACATTGTCGATCAGCCCGTCTGATCGCGCGCGGCGCTCAGTGACAATGGGGCAGGTGCGGAGGGAATGTGAGCCAACTGGCGATCTCCTCTATTCACTTTCTCCAGGTGCGGTTTTGCGGTGCACAATGCAGGTGGCCTGATAGTCGCTGTAACCAGATTTGCACAGCGCAGGAAAACAGCACTTTTTGCTTGACAGCATAAGCAGATGATCATAAAAATTAAGCAGATGATCATAAAACTTCAATTACGATCAAAAACATAACCTGCTGGTGCGCCATTCGATAGAAAAAGCTCAACAACGATAACAATTAATAGGCTCAGCACAGTTCAATAAAGTGAGGTACACAAAATGAGGCCAACGGATAGAAACATGGTTGTAGGACGCCAGATTTTCAAGCGTGCGCGATGCGGAGCAGCTTTTGTTTTGTCAGCGCTTTTCGTGGTCGTCATGTGTGCTACTACGGCACTTGCCCAGTTCACCACTGCGCGACTCAGCGGCACGGTAATGGACAACACCTCTTCAGCGATTGCAGGGGCGACGGTAACCGTCGAACAGACTGGTACTGGCTATAGACAGACAGCTAAGACAGGAGCTTCCGGCGATTTTGTGTTTCCTAGCCTCCCGGTTGGCAATTATCAGTTGACGGTTGAGATGAACGGATTTACCACCTACGTGCAAAAAGGAATCGGATTGACCGTCGGCCAATCCGCCAGCCAGAAGGTTACCATGCAGGTGGGTGCTGTAAGTCAGCAGGTCACGGTGCAGGGGAATGCGAACCAGGTAACCACAGACGATGCGTCGATCGCGCGGCTCGTCGACGAAAAGAGCATTCAAAGCCTGCCCATGAATGGGCGCGAAGCACAACAATTGGTTTTTCTTGTCCCCGGCGCGATCGATGTCTCAGAGCAGAATTGCGGCGCCGATTGTGAAGGCGGTGTTCTTCCTGGCGAGCAATATGCCAAAGTCAACGGCGGCGGCGCCAATGGTGTCTATTACCTGCTGGATGGCGTGGATTACAACGATACGTATATCAACACAAATCTACCTTTCCCCAGCCCGGACGCGCTGCAGGAATTCAATGTGCAAACCGACAACATGAGTGCCGCTTATGGGAATGCGACGGGCGGAGTCGTGAATGTCGTAACCAAGTCCGGAACCGATCAAATTCATGGCGATGTTTTTGAGTATCTTCGCAATTATGCGATGGATGCGAAAAACTACTTTGCCACATCTCCAAACCCGTTGAAGCAGAATCAGTTCGGAGGCACTATCGGCGGACCTATCCTGAAGGGCAAATTATTCTATTTCGGATCCTATCAGGGCACGCGCCAAAGCACCGCCGTAAATGGCGAAATAGCCCAGGTGCCAACCTTGGCAGAGCGTGGCGGCGATTTTACGGATCTGCTACCCACAGTATTGACAAATCCCAACCCGCAATCGCCCTATCAATTTAACAACAATGTGATCAGCCCACTGGCCTTCGACTCTACGGCGCAATATTTGCTGAAAGAAATTCCTCTCCCGAACGACCCCGCAGGAGGAATTCACCAGTTGCTATACAACGCCGCCCCATCTATTGAAGATACCAACGAATACCTGGCAAAGATTGACTATAACCTCGGTAAGCACCATCTGAGTGGGCATTATTTTCAATTGCAATACAAGGTCCCCATCATCCTCCCACCCGCCGGCAACATCCTCGAAGGTACAACAGAAAGTCCGCAAAGCCTGGGTTTAAAGAACATTAGTGTGGTCGACATCTACACGATTTCGTCCAATATTCTTCTGAACAGCTATTTCGGATGGACAAGTCAGACCGGACTGACGCAAAGTTCCGCGCCCTTCAGTATCGCTGATGCTGGCGCGAAAATCGCTCAGCCCACCAATTTCCCAGCTACTCTCAACGTAGATGTACCGGGAAACTTTACCATAGGAGATCAGCCTTCTACCGGAACCTGGGATCGCGGCGACATATCCGATCGTGAAATAGCCACCTTCATCAGGGGAACGAATGAAATCCAGTTGGGGGGCGAATATTTGCGCATTCGAGCCCCGATGGGTAATACATACCAGGCAGATGGCGACTATAGCTTCGATAACAATCTCACCGGAAACAGCATGGCAGACTTTATGCTGGGAGATGTGTCCAGCTTTACTCAGGGAGGTGGGTTGTATCTTAACTTTACGGGAAACGAGTGGAGTTTTTTCGTTCAGGATAATTGGCACGCAACCCCTCGGCTAACCGTTAGCGCCGGCTTACGCTGGGATCCTTTCTTTCCATACACCGATAGTGAAGGGCGAGTTGCATGTTTTGTGCCGGGGGCGCAATCTACGCGCTTTCCGAATTCGCCTCAGGACCTGATCTTCGGCGGGAGCAATCACGACGCTGGATGTCCCGCATCTTCAATCTTTAACAACCTGGGTAACCTTGGCCCACGTCTAGGCTTTGCATACCAACTGACGCAGGATGGGAAAACCAGCCTCCGTGGTGGGGTAGGCTATTATTACCAGGCGCCAAATACGGTAGCGTTCGAAGACGTCGTCGGCGTTCCTCCCTTCGCTCCTATCGTGAATATTCAGGACACCAATTTTACGGACCCCTACGGGGCTGCGAATGTGACGAATCCCTTTCCCGCGCAGTTCGGCCCTAGCAATCCGGGTCCTAACGCTACGTTTCCCCAGAACATTTCCTTTACGCAGATCTTTGACAGGCACTTTCGCCTTCCCCAAATCCTGACGTATAACCTGACCTTGGAGCGCGGATTCGGCAACAGTTGGCTTCTTCGGGCTGCGTATGCGGGAAATAGGGGGGCTCACCTGGGAGGTACCGGAGACCAGGAGGCGGGGCTGCTCCAACTGAACCCCTCTGTTTATATTCCGGGCCAGTCGACAGAGGATAATGTACAGTCACGGCGCATCTATCCAAATTTCGGGTTTATCAATTCGATCAACTCGGGCGTGAACAGCAACTACAATGCCGGCCAGTTGGAGCTCGAAAAGCGCTTGAGTTACGGCCTCTCTTTCCAGACGAATTTTACGTGGTCGCGAGCTTTGAACGATTACGGTCCCAATGGAGAACCGGGGGGGCTGGCTACCAATAGCTGCGCCTGCGGCCGCTATTTTGACTACGGTCCCGACGCCGGAGACGATAACAAGGTCTTTAGACTTTCGGGAAACTATGCCTTTCCTCGCGCACCATTCAAGGGGGTCGCGGATAAGGCGATCAACGGATGGAACCTGAGTTCAATCCTGAATTGGCAGTCGGGCTTTCCATTTACGGTCTTTTCAGAGGATGACAATTCCTTCAGTGCGATCGGGGCCGATCGTCCGGACCTGACGGTGGCCAGCATTAAGGATGCTGTGTTGAGTACCGGGCGGTCCCATTCGCAGTTGGTAAATGAATGGTTCGATACTGCCGCTTTCACGGCAAATCAAATCGGGACCTACGGGAACATAGGTAAGAATTCTCTTCGTGGACCGAGGCTTTTCAATACGGATTTGGCTCTATTGAAGACTGGACAGGTAGGCGAGCGCGTTAGTTATGAGTTCCGAGCGGAATTCTACAACGTTTTCAACAACGTCAACTTCGGCAATCCCGATGCTGGACTTCAGGATAGCAATTTTGGGCAAATCGCGTCTGCTGGGGATCCAAGGATTCTCCAGATGGCATTGAAATTCAAGTTCTAAGGAGCCTTTAGCTACAGCAGTGTGCCTGGTGAAATCAACTACTCGAGTTGGATGAACCTCGCATCCTGAAAATAGGGCCGACTTATATAAGTTATATAAGTCAAGGAGCCCAGGCAGCATTGATAACAGGCTCTCATGCCTTCAATATGAGGGCCCACAACATGGTAAGACTAGCGAATGCGAAGTGCCCGCTCTAAAGACCGCTCTATCTGTCGCCTTAATGCGGGGCAAAAGCCCCGCTCTTGTATCCAAGAGATAGCTACCGAAGAGCACAACAGTATGAGTGGCGAGGACCTCAGACTGAGGGTGCTCGACCGCCCGTTTATCCAGGATTCCATCGACATCCAGCTGTTCAAGCCATTGGAGTCTTCGGTATTTGCGGCCAAAGGCCGTGTGTGCTCCAGCCCTGCGGTGGATTGAATAGCCGACATCCGAGTCTTGGTCACACTGAGATTGCCTGAAGGCAGTGCCGCGTTGCGCCGGCTGCGAGTAAGTGGCAACAGCGAAGTTCAATCGGGGGATGAGTGGACTACAGGGGAGCAAGGAACAAGCCGCAGATGAATCAAGCCTGGCGCCGCAGGCTCCAGGTTGCCGGATTATTGCCCTGGATACTCGGCATGGGTGCAATTTCCGGGTATGCCCAGGTCAGCAAGCCTTACGTGGAAAAGTCGCTGGCGCAGCCCATGCAGGATGTTGCATCAAGAGAGTTTGAGCTGCAGGAATACTTGTTCAAGCGTTTTCCCCCGCTACCCGCTCCCACCACGCCTGCGCTGTGGACTGCGGAAGAAGGACGGGTGCGCAAGCACATTCTAGACGACATTGCATATCACGGCTGGCCGCGTGAGTGGGTTGATTCTGCCCCAAAATTCGAGGAAGTGGGGATCATTGAAACCAGTCACGGATACCGGATACACAAATTGCGCTTTGAAATTGTGCCTGGATTCCACTCGACTGCGCTTCTCTATGAGCCCACCAAAATTACCGGACGTGTACCCGCCATTCTGAATCTGCTCGGGCATGAGCCGGAGGGGATCGACGTGGAATACGAACAAAAGCGTTGCATCAACTTCGCCAAGCGAGGCATCGTCGCCCTGGACGTGGAGTTTATTGGTTACGGAGAGCTTACGAACCCGGAAAACGCACACGATTTCGGTTCACAATTGAACCTCGTCGGTTCCAATGCGCTGGGACTTTTTTATCTTTCCATGCGGCGCGGGTTGGATTATCTTGCCCAGTTACCGGAGGTCGACACGGCCCGGATCGGCGTGACCGGACTTTCCGGGGGAGGCTGGCAGACGGTAATGTTGAGCGCCCTGGATCCACGCGTCGCGGTTGCCGTGGAGGTGGCCGGGGTTGGTTCGCGCGAGTCGAACCTCACCCACCCGCTGGATACGGATGAAATTGAAGCGGAGGCGCCCGACTTGCTGCAGGGGGAAGACTACCCGGAATTGCTCGCGTTACGGGCTCCTCGCCCCACGCTGGAGATCCATAATAACCTGGATAGTTGTTGTTTTCGGGCGCCCCTGGTAAAGCCATACTTATATGACCAGGTGAAGCCGTTTTTCCAGCTATATGGGGCCCCCGATGCGCTGGCTTGGAGCGAGAACCTCTATCCTGGGACACACAATTATCAGTTGGATAACCGGCAACAGGCATACCGCTTCTTCAGCACGCATTTCAACTTGCCGGTGTTGGATGGCGAGATCTTCAGCGACGATGAGATCCGGACCCCGCAGGAGCTTGCCATAGGTGTGCCAGCCGACAACTTGACCTTCGTTACCCTGGCGAGAAAACTGGCGCAGCAAATTCACCACGAACCGGCGCCGGCGGACAGTGCAGCGCGGCAGGTATGGGCAAAAGCAGAGCGGGAAAAGTTGAAATCCGTGGTCCGCTATACGCCGGTTTCGACGGTACGGACCCTGCGGCTGGATAATGGCAGGGCCTTCGATTTTCGCACCTTGTCTTATCGCTTTGATTTCTCCAACGGACTCAGCGCCAATGGCATCCTGTTCCGGGAAGATACTGCTCCCGAGAACGCGCCGGCAACCATCGTGCTCGATGATAAAGGCTACAAAGCTGCCGGCGATATGGTGACGCCGCATGTGGACCGCGGAGAACAGGTGCTAGCGCTTGATCTGTTCTTTAATGGCGACCAGTTACCTGATCGCGGGGCTTGGGAGTTACTGACAGATAGCAGCGGCGCTCGTCCTTTAGGGCTGGAAGCCGCGCAGTTGGTGGCAGTAGCAAACTGGCTCCGATCCACGACGGGCCATCCGGTGCAGGTGGAGACCGATGGAATTCGCAACCAGGTTATTGCCCTAACCGCCGCCGCAATTGCGCCCGAGGACTTCTCCGCTGTGGTGAACCGGAACGCCATGAAAAGCCTGGCGTACCTGATAGATACTCCTGTGCCCTTTCGCTCCGCTCCAGAGCTCTTTTGCCTCGACCTCTATCGCTACTTCGACCTCGATACCCTTGCAGCGCTGGCTGCTCCTGGGAAGATCTCCACCCCTAGCTTTGTTCAGAGCGGGAACTCCATGTGAAATCACCTGAGCGCTGCAGCCAATGATGGCGAACCTGGTGATTATCAGCTTTTCGCTTGACAAGCAGACTGCTTCAACCCTAAAAGTAATAAATCGTAAGAAAAGATAATCAGAGGCTCTAGTATCGTCAACGACAATTCCGAAGATATACGCCTCGAGGGACCACCCAGCCGGATATTTGCCTGCTGCAGCGGGTTTGTAAGCTCTGGTGGCTCGTTGGATGAAACAGCCGTAGCCAAAAGATTCTCAACTCGATGGAGGAATCGGTGAGCAAGAACTGGATGAGGCAAAGCAGGATGGAGTATGCGGCGAGATTCGCTATGGTTGCGCTGCTGGCCGGCAGCGGTATTGCCGCGTTCGGGGCGCAGTCGTTTGGCGAAGAGCAGGCTTTGAAAATTAAGATAAACCCGGCGGACGGCAAGTACACAATCGCGATGCCAGGGTCAGACTCCTATGCCTTACACGCCGGAGCCGGGGTTGAGGTGGATGGGCGCTGGCTCCATGCGTCCGACTATCCGCGACATGAGGTATCGCAATCGCAAACTCAGGGGTATCTGGGGCAGGCGACAGACTGGGAGGTGACTTACTCAGGAATCAGCGGGCAGCCAGACCTGATTTATCACCTGCGTGCCTATTCGGGCGAGCCTTTCGCCGATATCCAGGTAACAATTCGGAATACCACAGGAAAGCTCATTCACATCGAGGGCATTCGCTCCGTGGACGCGACAGAAGGACCGATTCTCGACCTGGGAGGCGCGGCCGTCGACGATCGAGTTCTCTCTGATAGCTGGAGCGAAGATCGGCCTGGCATGACCATCCACAATCTTGCCGACGCCAGCCAGCAGATGCATCGCGCCGTGGGGAGTCAACTGATCTACAATCTGCGGAGTCATGAGAGCCTGTTTCTTGGCGCGCTCACCTCGGACCAGTTCCTCACCGTTCTGCGGCTCCGCCTCGCCAACTCATCCAGCAGTGCCCCTCACCTTGCGTCCTATGAGGTCGACTCGACTGGAACGACCGAGATGGAGATGGAAAATTCGCTCGAGCATTCCCCCGCGGAGGATCAGGTGCAGTTGAATCTTCCCGTCATCTCCGGCGGGGAACTCTCTTCAGAGCGAGTGCTCTTCGGTCTGTCCAAGGATTATCACCAGCAGCTGGACACCTATGGTTCTCTGATCAGGAAGATTCATCATGCAAGAACTTCGGCGCCTCCATTGATGGGTTGGTGGAGCTGGACGGCGTACTACTTCGGGTTGAATGAGGGAGCAGCCCTGACCAACGCCGAGTGGGAAGCGGAGCATCTGAAATCGCTCGGTTACAACATCTTCCACATTGACGAAGGCTACCAATATGCGCGTGGAGAATACAGCACGCCGAACGCGACCCTCTTTCCCCATGGTCTGGCCTCGGTCTATTACAAGGTGCACGGTCTGGGGCTGGTTCCGGCAATCTGGACAGCTCCGTTTGAAGTGACCGATCGCTCTTGGGTATATCAGAATCACCCGGATTGGCTGGTAAAAAACGCCAACGGTCAGCCGATCCATGCCGGCACAGTCGCGGATGACAAGGATCAGCTGTTCGTACTGGACACTACGAATCCCGGCGCTCAAGAGTACCTGCGCAAGACGTATTCCACGCTGGTAAACCTCTGGGGCCTTCGCTATATCAAGATGGATTTCATGGACGATAGCGCAATTGAAGGCTACTACTACAAGCCAAATACAACGGCGCTGGAAGCTCAGCGAATCGGGCTGCAAATCATCCGGGACACCGTGGGGAACGACGTCTATTTAGACAAAGACGGCAGCCCCATGCTGAATCCAGTGGGCATCGTGGATTATGGACGGATATCGCAGGATACCGGGCATACCTTTAACGCCAGCAAAGAGGCCGCAACCGGGATTGCCGCGCGGTACTACATGAACCGCAATTACTTTGTGGCCGATCCCGATGCCTTCACCGTATCTACCCAAACGATCAAGGACCAGGCATGGCACGAAAGCAGCAAGCCGGCCACTTTGGATGAAGCCGAGGTCTCCATTTCGCTCGCGGCTGTCTCCGGCGGGATGTTTGAAATCGGAGATAACCTGCCATCGTTGACGAAGGAGCCTGAGCGCCTCGCCCTGATCGAGAATCAGGACCTGATTAACATGATTCGCCTGGGGAAGGCATCTTTGCCCCTGGATCTGATGAATTACGCAGCCGACGATGAGCAGCCGAGCATCTTCCTGCTGAAAGAGGATCACCGGCAAAGCATTTTGACCGTCTTTAACTGGACCGACAAGGAGAGGGATCATTCCATCGATCTCGCAACGACCGGGCTGCCTGCAACCGGCCAGTATGTGATCACGGATGTCCTGGATGCGAAAGATGTCCCCGCTTTGAACGCTGGTGTACTGGTCTTGCATCAGCCCGCTCATTCGGTGCGCGTGCTGAAGATTATCGATGCACAAGTCCCGGCAATTCCTCCCAGTGTGACTGCGAAAGTCCCTTCCGAAGGCAATGCGGGAGCCACGCTCACGTTCTCAGCCCAAAGCAAGGGAGATGATCCGGTGCTCTCGTATCACTGGGATTTCGGAGACGGCGTGACCCTGGAGGGCATGGCGGTGAAGCATGCTTATACAGAACCGGGGGAATACAGCGTGCATCTCACGGCCACCGGCCTCAGCGGGCTGACCTCGGAAGATCATTTCCAGTTGACTATCTCTGGCCATATGCCTACGACCTTCGATCCTCCAAACATTCAGCGCTATCAACCGGTCAATTGAAATGTTCTTCCCGCGCGCATCCCGGCTGGCAAACGGGATGCGCGCCGGGCCCAGCGCCTCTCTGGGCATGGCGATCCATGAGAGGTATCCTCAAGCGCGAACGTTTCTCAAGACTCGCAGGCGAGCTGCCGGGCAGCGGCGCGCCTCGGTCACTCGGGCGATTACATCTTCCCGTTGTCGACGAGAAAGCGTTTCGGCGTGGGGACGGGCATCGAGTCGCTGATGGTAACCGGGTGATTTTTCTCGAACGACACGCCGTCTACACCCTCAATGCGCAGATGAACTCTGAAGCTGCCTGCATAGGTATACGTGTGGGTGACGGTGGTGCCGTCCGTGAGCACGCCGTCTCCAAAGTCCCAGTGATAGGCAAGTGCCGGAACGCTGTTTTTGGACGCGGCCGCTGCAAAGCCAAGATCTTCGCCGACCTTGCCCGTGGTCGGAACCTGGGCGGTAATCGAAGGCGGCTGCGCGGCAATGGACTCATCCAGGATTTTGAGCAACGTTACCGAGTGGGCCGGCTGGTTGTTGATTCGCAGTCCAGTGGAGTCGAAGGCAAGTTGTTGCTCTGGCCGGAAGACATCGACGACGCGATAATGATGGCCCGGCGAAAGTGCGAGGTCCGAGAAGCTCAAAGTATGAGAGTTCGGGTGTTCCGTCCAGTTAAATACCGCCAACATTGCCTGCCGCGAATCTTCCCGTAGCAGAAAAATTCCCGGCTGCTCATCCTCATGGCGATATGTCAGCAGGTCGAGAGGTAACGCGGCTTTGCCAAGTTTTACCATCTGCAACAGGTCAGGATTAGTGACTAGCGCGACCCGGTCCGGATCCCGGCCCAGGGTGGGCAGGTCATCGCCGATTTCGAACATGCCGCCCGAAACCGCAGCCAGGGCTACGGAGACTTGAGCCTCATTCAGGGTAAGCGGTGCCTGAATGTGACGCTCTTCGATCATCTGGCGCGAGACTGTCAACGCATCCGGATCGCTGAGGAAAAAGTTATGCTGCATGTAGTAGCGCGCTGCGATGCCGGGCGCCGCTTCTTTGCTGCGCAGGAAGCTATGACCGGTATCCTGCGAGAGACGTCCTTCGTCCACTAGCCCGACGGGATTCAGCATGGGGCTTCCATCCTTGTCCAGCAGGACGTGTTCGCCCACTGCTTCGCGAATGATCCGCAAGCCAATCCGCTGAGCTTCGAGCGCTGTCGTGTTCGGAGCATAGTAGTAGCCTTCAATGGCCGTGTTATCCATGAAGTCCAGCTTGATGTAAGCCGCCCCCCAGTCTCTTGCGAGTGTCCGGTAAGTATCGCGGAGATACTGTTGTGCCGCCGGATTGGTCGCGTCCAGGACAAAGAGGACTTCTTTACCGGCTTCGTCTCCCACGCCGATTTGAATCGGTTCGCCCTGCGCGTTATGCACCAGCCAATCCTTGTGGTGCTCATACACCCACGAGCGGTCGCTTGCCTCAAACGGAGCCGTCCAGAATCCCATTTTCAAACCCAGGTTGCATACCTTGTGGCTCAGTGGGGCCAATCCATTCGGAAACTGGGCAGCGTTGGGAGTGGTGTATTCTCCGCGCGCATAGGCGTATCCGAGATCGAGGTGGAAATAATTGAATCCCAGATGTTTCAGGTGCTCGGCAAGCCATTGTGCGTTGGACCAGCTGTTCCCCTCGGTGATGTCGGAATAAAAAGCGGTCCAACTCCACCAGCCAAGCATGGGACCCGTGCCGGAGCGGCTATGGTGCAGCAACCGAATGGCGCTACCGTAAGTATCGAGGATCGAATAATAGTTATTTCCCAGAGCAAACATCAGGCGCTCAGAGTCGATTGCAGCACCCGGAGACACAGGAAGGCTGAGTTCCACCAGGTTCTTTACCGGGCCGCCTCTTAAGCCCGATTCCGGGTCAGACGCCTGTATTTCGGTCGTTCCCGAGGAATCGACAGTATATGAGGCAATTTCCGAAGAGTGCGGAGTATCCGAGTTGACCTTCAGGTGCATGATGGTCAAGAAGCGATCGGAGCTAAGAGCGCCAAAGAAGATTGATTCCTTGCTCTGCCGGTTATAAATCAGCTGACTGCCGACAGCGCGCAGCATCCCGGCGGGCGCCTGTCCCAGGTCATAGATTTTCAGCGGGGGCCAGTCTTCGCTGAAGCTGTCGGAAAGAACCCGGTCGTTGCTCTCGGCCGCGCCGGTGTTCAGGGGCCGGTCGCTGATCGCCTCGACAGAACGGATCGACTGGACAGTGACGGATTGTCCGGTATGGTTCTGAACCTCGACCCGTATATCGCCGGCGTCCATGTTGTCATAGAGCCGAATCACATAGGACAGCTCCGGCCGGGAAGGGAAGCCGGTGCACTGGACGGTCACTTCACGGCCATGTCCGAGAGTGTCGCCGAAGGAGGATTCAGTGACCTGATGCTGCGGGTAGTCGCTCGAAGTGACCCAGTTGTGATCCACCCTCACCGCAACTCGGGCGTGGATTACGGAACGGTTCTCCTGCCCGATCTCATACGAACCATCGCTGGAATGCACGGTGACGAATTCCTGCCGGATGCGCAGGGTGGTGTCAGCGGCATGAGCCAACTGCGCCAGGCACAGGATCGTGGCCACCGCCCCAATTTTGAGCAAAGCCCAGTCCGCGCCTAAGCCGATTCTTCTCTGTCTAAGTTCTCTCGATTGCGTCATTCCTCACCATGGATCGGTATTGCATACCCTCTGGCATTCTGGCGCGCAGGTGAACGATCCTGATCGATAGCATGGGCTCTCTTCAGAATCAAAGTCCGGCTGGCAGCCCTTTCCCGGGAAACAGCTCCGGGCTGATTGCCTGCGAAGATCTCCGCAACGACGCGCGATTTCCGTACGATATGCGGTTCCAGCATAGCGCCTCTGGAGAAATTAAACAAACAAAAGAGATAATATAGAAACAAAATCGATTCCTCCATTTTTGAATCCTCGCATTATCAGCGGAATGGGTCTCGAGGAACACTTCTGGCGGGCTCGGCGAAGAAACCAAATCAGCCCGGCGCGGCAATGAGGATTGCATCGCAAGAGTAAATAATGGTAATAATACGAAATTCCGCACGGCCATTTTTATTAAGGGCACAGGCCGGCGCCGGGAACTCCGAACCTAAAGAATTGCGATGACGACCCAGTTCGATGTAACGATGGCCGGAGAGATCAATCTTGATCTCATCCTCTACGGCTTGCCTGAAAATATTCCGGTGGATCGCGAGATCCTCGCTACGGATTTCGAGGTAACGCTGGGCAGTTCTTCCGCCATTCTGGCGCATAATCTCTCCTCGCTCGGCGTGCAGGTTGGATTTATCACGCGCCTCGGCAGCGATGAGTTGGGAAGAATTGCCCTCGATCGCCTCAGGGAGAGTCGCGTAGATCTCTCTCGCGTGGTGCACACCGCCGGAAACACAAAAACCGGCGTGACGATCCTGCTCAACCACGGCGGTTCCAGAAGAATTCTCACCTATCCGGGTGCCATGTTCGAGATGTCACAAGCCGATCTTGACCTGGACTATCTTTCCTCCGCCCGGCACTTCCATCTCTCATCTCTCTTCTTGCACAAGGCCCTTCAGCCTGGTTTGCCTGCGATCTTTCGTGAACTGAAGCGCCGGGGGCTGACCATCTCACTCGACACGAATGACGATCCCGACGATCGCTGGGATGGAGTGCTCGATGAGCTGTTGCAGTATGTCGACATTCTCCTGCCGAATGAAGATGAAGTGCGGCGCATCGCGCGACGCGACAACGTCGAAGAAGCTCTGGATGCGCTTTCCTCGCGGGTGCCTTTGATCGCCGTGAAATGTGGAAGCAGAGGCGCTCTGGTGCAGCGCGGCAAAGAGCGATTCCGGGTAGCGTCTATTCCCTCAAACCCGGTAGACACAATCGGCGCAGGGGACAGCTTCAATGCCGGATTTCTTGCTGCATGGCTAGGTGGAGCTGATCCGCAAACCTGTGCGGCGGCCGGCAATGTCACCGGAGCGCTTTCGACCCAGAGGCCGGGTGGAACCGAAGCTTTCCGTAATGCGGAACATCGGGAATCTTTTCTGAGCCGTCACGGATTCCCCGGGCTGAAGCTTCCGAGTCTTCCATGATCCATCCAACTTCGATCCATCCAACTTCGCGCTTCCATCGAGCGGCGTAGCGGCAAGAGAGGACTTCCATCAGCCATGGTTACGACCGCGGATCGTGACACGTCCGTTCCTGGACTTCGGCGCTCGTTGAAACTGCGCCACCTGATTCTCTACGGCATCATCATCATCCAACCCACTGCTCCCATGAGCATTTATGGCGTGGTCAGCAATGTCGCCCGGGGACATGTGGTTACGACCATTCTCATTGCCATGGTCGCCATGCTGTTCACCGCGGTGAGTTATGGCCGGATGGCCCGGGTCTATCCCAGCGCCGGATCGGCTTACACCTATGTCGGGAAGGAAATTCACCCTCTTGCCGGTTATGTGGTGGGCTGGTCCATGCTGATGGATTATCTGTTGAATCCCATCATCTGCGCCATCTGGTGCAGCGCAGCCGCGCAAAACGTGCTGCCCCAGATTCCCTATGCCGCCTGGGTCGTGGCTTTTGTTCTGGTGTTCACCGGGCTCAACCTGCGTGGCGTGCAGACCTCGGGGCGCGTGAATGCGCTGCTGGCGATAGGCATGAGCATCGTGGTGGTAATTTTCCTCGCTTACGCGGTGCGTTATATCGCTCTGGTGGCGCGGCCGGTGGGAGGCCAGTGGCTGCTGCCCTTTTACGATCCTGCAACTTTCGCTCCCGGCCGCCTCTTCCACGGAGCATCGGTCGCCGTGCTGACCTATATCGGCTTCGACGGCATCTCGACCATGTCCGAGGAAGTAGAGAACCCCCGGCGCAACATTTTGCTGGCCACCGTTTTTACATGCCTCGCGATCGGTATACTCTCTGCGATCGAAGTGTATGCGGCACAACTTGCATGGCCGGCGCGCACACCATTTCCCGCCTCGGTCGTTGATACCGCCTATGTTCAGGTAGCTCTCCGCGTAGGCGGAAAGTTTCTCTTCCAGTTGCTGAATGCAACGCTGCTGGTCGCCAACATGGGCTCCGGTATCGCGGCCCAGTTCGGCGCCGCGCGCCTGCTCTACGGAATGGGTCGCGAAGATGCGCTGCCAAAGAAGTTCTTCGGCTCGGTGAGCGCGAAGACAGGAGTTCCACGCAATAATGTGCTGCTTCTGGGAGCCCTCACCCTGCTCGGCGCTTTTCTGCTCACCTTCGAGAAGGGCGCGGAGCTACTCAACTTCGGCGCGTTTATCGCATTCATCGGAGTCAACGCGGCAGCACTGATTCACTACAAGTTCCGTTCTCGCGAAAAGGTCCTGTTCGCGGCAGCGGCACCGCTCTGCGGCCTTCTGGTATGCACCTTCATCTGGCTCAACCTCAATCTCGACGCCAAGCTGCTGGGCAGCGCATGGCTGGCAGTTGGGCTGCTGCTCTATTTCGTGATGCGGAGAAGAAAGACCCGTGCCGTGCCGGAGTTCCCGGAGTGAGGAAGAGCCTCCAGGCCGCAGTTGCAACCGCTGGAGGCGCGCGGCAGCAGATCCCTTTCATCCGGCCGCTGCCGGCCCCTGGCGCCTGAACCCTCACCAGCTCACAACGCTTCACCTCGAGCCATTCCGGGTGCTCACGCTGGAATCCCTCTCAGGAGGGTAATCCCGGACGCGGTAACGCGGCTGATTTCGAAATAATCGCCGATGAAATTTCGATTTGCGATTTCCTATTACGTTTTGTTACGATGAGTTCCGCGACAGGCGAGAATCGGAGGGCTTCGATGGGCTGCAATGTCCATCTCCGTGCCCACAATCATCGCCCGTCCATTCGGGAAGGAGCCCACAAGCGTGAACCCACTATCGGCATTGCTCAGCCTCTCTGACTACGAAAAGCTGGAGCGCGGCCTCGTGCACACCCCGCAGGAAATTATGCAGCAACCGGCAACCTGGCTGGGGACCTTCGGGAGGTTGCGCCCGCAGTTGCAGGAGGTGAGAGACTTCCTGACCGCCTCCGGCCTGCAGAACCCGGAAGTTCAGCGTCCGATCGTCTTTCTCGTCGGCGCCGGAACCTCCGACTATATCGGCCAGTCTCTGCATCACCTGTTGCGAAAGAATTGGCAGTGCGAGGTGATCCCCGTCTCCAGCCCCGATCTGCTGATGGACTTCTCCGACTACATGCTGCCGCAGCGCCAGTATCTATGGATTTCCTTTTCACGCTCTGGCGATAGCCCGGAAGGCGTCGCCGTGCTGGCGCGGGCGCTGGCCGAGTGCCCCAACGTGCGACATCTGGTTGTCTCCTGCAACGTCTCGGGTCAAATGATCCGGTCCATACAAGGTCAGCCGAACTGCCTGGGCATCGTCCTCGACGAGGTCACGAATGATCGCGGCCTCGCCATGACCAGTTCCTTCTCCAACATGGTGCTCGCCGGACAGATCCTGGCGCATGCATGGAGCATCGAAGAGTACGAGCCTATCTGCCAGGCACTCTCTCAGGCTGCGGAGAGCTTCCTTCCCCGGGCCGCCGGGCTCGCCGCGGATCTGGCGGGCCATGGTTATACGCGCGCCTGCTTTGTGGGCTCCGGAGTGCTCACCGGAGCGGCCATGGAATCTGCCTTGAAGCTGCTGGAACTCACCGCCGGCAACGTGCAGGCCTTTTCCCAGTCGACATTGGCGCTCCGCCACGGACCCATGGCCGCGCTCGATCACGGCACCCTCTTCGTTGGCCTTCTCTCCAGCCAGGAACAGCGTCGCCAGTACGAACTCGACCTGCTGCGGGAAATCGGCGGTAAATCGCTGGTCCGCAGCCGCATCGCCGTCGCGACGTCCGGCATCGCGTCGCTGCGGCCGGAAGCTGACTATGTCCTTACGCCGGAGAGGAGCTTCGCCATCCCCGATCTCTATCGTCCCGTGCTCGACGTCATCTTCGGGCAGCTTCTGGGGCTCTTCGCCTCTCTTCATTTCGGGCTCAAGCCTGACTCTCCCAGCCCCAGTGGGGCCATCAGCCGCGTGGTCCAGAACGTCGGGATTTACCAGTAACTGAGAGCGGCTCTTCGTGACAGAAAAGCCGCGCGAAGCTCAGTGTCTTCGCGGGATCTTACCGTGCTAAACCAGGATCACTTCCATGTTCTGGCCGCGAAGCGTTTCTGCGATTTTCTCCGGCAGGTCCTTGTCGGTAATCACGCAATGGATGGCGGACAGGGGCACAATGCGGGACAGGCTGCGGCGGTTGAACTTGGTGGAGTCACAAACCGCGACGACCTGCCCGGCGGCCTTCACCATGGCCCGGTTCACCCGCGACTCAAGGAAGTTCGGCGTGGTTAACCCGATTTCCGGATCGAATCCATCGACCCCGAGAAACAGAATATCCGCATGCATTTCTTCCAGGACGTCTTCTGCCAACGGACCCACGAGCGAAAATGAATTCTTTCGCAGCGTGCCGCCGATCAGAATCACTTCAAAATCTGTCCCGGCCAGGTCAGCTGCGATATTCACCGCATTGGTGATCACCGTGAGCTGAGAGAAGCGCTTGAGAGCCTGCGCGATCGCCGTGGTCGTGGTCCCGGAATCGAGCATGACGCACTGCCCTTCCTGAACCATCTTCGCCGCCGCCGCCGCAATCCGTTGCTTCTCCTGGGAATGCTGTTTTTGTTTCTCCTGCAAAGAGGGATCGAACAACGCTCCTGACTGTAGGCGCAAAGCGCCGCCATGAGTGCGCTGAATCAGCCCTTTCGATTGCAGGTAATCGAGATCCTTGCGAATGGTGATTTGCGAGATGCTCAACGTACGGGAGAGTTCGCCAACCAAAGCCCTGCCTTGGTGCTGGATCTGGGACAGGATGTGTTGTCGCCGTTCGTCGATCAGCATCTGACCGGTGTCTTCCGTCTTGGCGGCACTTGCTGCTGATTTTCGTTGCATGCTTCGACCTGAACGTTTCGTAAGTGCCGCAGATCGAATAATGGCGGGCCAGCCTGCCGGCCGGCG
Organism: uncultured Acidobacteriaceae bacterium; assembly: GCA_963743135.1. Classification (GTDB taxonomy): domain Bacteria; phylum Acidobacteriota; class Terriglobia; order Terriglobales; family Acidobacteriaceae; genus Silvibacterium. The sequence continues at coordinate 352,762 of CAVUON010000002.1, read as the reverse complement.
GACCATACCAATCTTGTCGATACAAAAGTAAGTCAGATATTAAACGTAAGTCAGACACTGGAGCAAGCGCCGACCGAACGGCTACAGTTACTTTGGGTGAAAGAAATCGTGCTCTGGTGCCCTTGACGACATCTCCGAATGGCGATGGAGGTCGACAGGCGCGGCCAGCGTTACATCGCTTTTTTGGAATGACGATAGCGCACCTTTTCCGACGTGTGCCGGACAATTCCGCCTCGGTCTATTCGAAAACTGCCATCCCAACAGACCTAAACCGGCACTGCATCTGACAAATTGCTGGGGAACGCCTTTTACTTTCTCGCCTGATAGGCCTTCCCTTCTTGAGTGCGACTGTTCATAACTGTAAATTTGCCGTCCCTGGATGCCGTCAGCTCGAAATAGTTTCCCGGATCTGTGCCTTCCAGATTGGCGATGAACTCTGGAGCGGTATTGTGCCCTGTGCCTCCCTCTTTCGAGTAATGCAATTGCCAGAGCGTTTCAAGCCCCGGGTCCTTCTTTAACGTCACAAGTGTGGGATTCGAGCCGCCCTTGGTTTCGCCGTTGTCCATGAGTGCAACGACCGGGGAGATTGCATCCACCAGCGCCGGGCTTGAACTCTGGTACAAGCCGTGGTGCGAGACGATCAGGATGTCCACATGTCCGAGCCGGTTTACCGGGCACATCAACTGCATTTCCTTATCCCAGGTGAGGTCGCCCAGGTCCAGAATCTTCAGCTTCCCAAAAGTAATCAATGTTCCAAGCGAGCGCGCGTTTTCGGATTGATCGGCCGGCCTCTTCTCAGACTCCGCGCAATATGGATTCTGTTCTCCGCCGCCCGGCAGTGGTTGCTGGATAAGGTTTCCATCAGCGCTCACCACGACGGCATGGATGCCCGATATCGGCAACACGTCTCCAGGTTTGGGGGTGATGTGCCCGTACTTGCCCGTTGCGAGCACCTTTTGATAAGCCTCCCATCCGTGCTCCGTCGCCAGGTCCGTCGTCTCGCGATTCGGGCCGTGGTCAATGAAGGTTCCCACCGGAATGCGCGCAACGAGTTGCGGCACGCCGCCTACATGGTCCACGTGGAAGTGCGTCAGCAGCACATAATCAATCCGGTTGATCCCGGCCTGTTTTGCGGCGGCAAGGATGCGATTTGCGTCGCGCCCATCGTAATCTGGCCAACCGGTATCGATCAGCAGCGACTGGCCTGTCGGCGTTACAAAAAGCGTGGACTGGCCGCCCTCCACATCGATGACATATATCTGGAGCCTACCGCTCGTATTTGCAGCGGCCAGCCCCGCTGTAGGCGCGAACAACACAGCGATTCCTGCAATTGCCAGGACGACTGCCCGCAATTGCGTATGCATATGTCTGTGAAAAGAATGTCTGGCCATCCTGATTACCCTTTGTCGTTCATTTTTCTTGCGGGGGTGCCACCGTTGCCCGCATTGCGCCGGTCGAAATGCCGCCGTCTACCAGTAGCGTTTGCCCGGTAATATAGCGGCTTGCCTCGGAGGCCAGGAAGACAACTGCACCGTCAAGGTCGTGCGGTTCACCTGGCCTCTTGAGTGGAATGCGGTCCACCAGATACTCGACCCACTCCCTGTTTTCATAGAGAACCTTGTTCTGTTCGGTACAAAACCAGCCCGGCGCAAGGCAATTCACGGTAATACCATGCTTGCCCCAATCGTCGGCGAGGCTCATCGTCAATTGGCGCACGCCGCCGCGGCTGGCTCCATAGGGCGCAAGTCCCGCATAGCCAAATACGCTGGTAACCGAGCCGATATTGATGATGCGTCCATAGCCCTTCGCGATCATGCCCCGTGCCACTGCCTGCGCCACAAAGAAGGTGCCTCGCAGATTGGTATCGAGCACCAGGTTCCAGTCCTGCCACGTCACATCGAGCGCCGGCTTCCGGATGTTGCATCCGGCATTGTTGACCAGAATATGAATTTGCCCGAAGGCGGACTCCGCCTCTGCAGTCATTCGATCGATGCTCTCCTGGCTCTGCACGTCGAGTTCAAGTGAAACTGTGCGCCGCCCGAACGATTCTATCTCCGCTGCAAAAGAAGCCAGCGTCTCACGTCTGCGGCTGGTGAGCACGAGGTCCGCTCCTGCTTTTGCCAGGGCTCGCGCGAAGTATTGCCCCAACCCCCGGCTTGTGCCGGTTACGATGGCAGTCTGTCCTGTCAAATCAAAAAGCGAGTCGCTCATGCGCGGTTTGGCGTCAAGATCACTTTCATCAAATTCGGCTCGCGTGCGTGCAGCCGTTGGAACCATTGTGGCCCTTCTTCGAGCGGCGCAATTGCCGTAATGAGTGGTCTTACCTGAATCTTTCCGTTCGCCACAAGCTCAATTGCATGGGGATATTCTCCTGCAGAAGCGCAGGAGCCCTGCAACCGCAGCTGTCGCGTCGCCACTTTTTGCAGCGGAAGACTTACTTCCGGCGCGATATTGCCTATCAGCGTGACAGTGCCGCCTTTGCGCGTGCAATCGATCGCAGCGGCCACGGTTTCGGTTCTTCCCACAGCTTCCAGGGCAAGGTCCACGCCCTTGCCATGGGTCAGCCGCAACACTTCGGTTGCGAGCGCCGCCCCGGAGAGATGCAGGACTTCCTCAGCGCCAATCTGCTTTGCAAGGTCCAACCGGGTCTCATCTATATCCGCGATCAATACTCGGGAACATCCGGCTGCCTTTGCGGCCTGCAATGTCAATAATCCAATCATTCCGGCGCCAATCACCAAAGCGGTTTCTCCGCCCTTCACAGGCGAAATCCGCACTGCATGAAGCGCGACCGAAACGGCCTCCAACATCGCAGCTTCGGCAAACGAAATCTTTTCCGGCAGGCGGTAAAGTATGTGCTGCGGCACAACGACAAATTCTGCAAACGCGCCTGAACGGCGGTAGTCCGCGCATGAGACGCCGACGACCTGGCGGGTGTCGCACAGGTTTATCTCGCCTCTGGCGCAATACTCGCATGTCCCGCAGTAAACCGTAGAATCGAAAGTTACTCGGTCTCCTTGCGAGAATCCCTTGACCTCCGCACCAGTCGCGGCAACGGTTCCGGCAGCTTCATGACCCATCACGATCGGCGGGGTGCGCCGTCCGGACGAACCATCATACCCGTGGACATCACTCCCACAGATGCCGCAGGCTTCCACCTGCACCAGAACTTCGTTCGGCGCAATGGAGGGAACAGGCAGGTCAACAACTTCGAGATGGTTGTATTCGGAAAGAAGCAAAGACCTCATGGACTTAATTACGCCTCGTATACAAGTAAAACATTTGCCTAATCTCTTATATGCCCTAAGTGATGTAGTCATCTTCAGCGATCAGCTTTCCAGCATTAGCTGATCGACCATTAAGATTCGATCACGGGGCGTCGATCTCCCAAAATACTCGTGAGGGGTTCGAACCCGCTCCCGGCCTTAGTGCGGACGGTTCAACCGGGGAAGGCAGAGCAAGGAGTTTGGGTGGACAGACTGAGGAGAAGGGCTCGGGCGTAAACCTCGCTTAGCAGGTGCTGCAGGTCGGCTTCGCTTCCCGCCCACGCTTGCTCGAAACAGTTCGGGGTTGCGGTCTTGATTACGAGCGATTCTGGTCTCGCGGAACCCGTGCTCTTGGCTAGACAGATCAGTACCAGACAAACGAGCTAAAGTTGGTCTTGCTCTTTGAGAATCCTCTCAAAGAAAAGAAGGCTATCGCCAACGTGAGCCTGCCAATACGGCCACGAGTGATCTCCGTCATTGATTTTGAATTCGTGCGGCATGCGATCTTGTTCCAGTGTTTGGTGCAATGCGCAGTTTCCATCAAGTAGTGCATCTTCCCGTCCACAATCAAATCGCAGCGGCGGTAGTTTATGACGATGTTGGCGAATCCAATATAAAACGTCGAGAGTCTCGCGCGGCGCGGATTGAAAACAACTCATATCGCGAACGAATGCATTGAACTGGTCGACCTGGGTAATCGCCGAGTGTGCTGAAATGCCGCGGAAGCGATCCGGATATTTCGCGCCGAGCCGCAAAGCGGCGTGCCCTCCCATGGATAAGCCAGTCAGGAAGATATCGGCGTCTCCCCTTACAGGACAGAAGAGTTCTTTGATACACGCAATCAAATCGCTGCAGATCCAGGCTTCATAATCCTGATCAGAGCCTGGAATATATCCTGTGCCATCGCCGCGCAACCCGTCCGAAGGCGCAACCATCAGCATCGGACGCATCCGTTCTTGCCGTATCAGTTCGAGGGCCGTGCGGTGCGCGCCGCCTTTAAGGAACCATGACCAGTGACTGCTATAGACGCCGTGTAAGAGAATCACGATCGGAAGTTTTTCCAGAGCATCTAATCCAGGCGGTACGAAAAGACTGACATCTCCACGACCCCGCAGAGAGGGACTGTAGAAGGTGAGATTGCGCAAATACTCGTGTTCGAATGCAGGATCCGACAGTTCAATCGGATCAAACCGGCCTGCCACGCCGATAGGGCCCGTCATGGAATCAGCACGCCTTTAGCATTTACGCCACGTTTCATGTGGTCGAAGGCTTCGGCCAGATTCGAAAGCGGGTAGGTACGCGTGACCATCTCATCGAGCTTGAGCCTCCCTTGGCTGTAAAGCGAAAAAAGAACTGGAAAGTCGATGGAAGGGCGGCATTGGCCGTACAGTGGGTTGATGTAGCGCTTATCCCACTCGAAAAGTTCCATATTCACCGGGACAACTTCTTCAACTCCACTAACGGCGACAGCGCACCCGCCATTTCGCACCATGGCGAGCGGTGCGGATCCCAACTCTGGTACCGCAGTACATTCAAAAGCGTAATCCGATCCGCGGACAGTTAGTTCGCGAACCCGCTGAGACGCGCGCAACAAGCCCTGGTCCTCTTTTTCCGCGAGAATTGTATGGGTCGCACCAAATCGCTTCGCGAGTTCCAGCCTGTGTGGATTAAGGTCGACAGCAATAATCATGCTTGCGCAAGCATAGACCGCACCTTGAATCACGCTCAGACCCACTCCCCCGGTACCAAGTACAACGACGGAAGACCCCTTCTGCACCTTCGCGGCGTTGATGACCGACCCGAAACCAGTCATGACTCCGCAACCCAAAATCGCAGCGGATGGGAACGGAATCTCGACCTCGATTTTTGTCAATGCTTGCCATGGAACGACCGTGTGGGTAGCCATTGTTCCAAGATGGAAAGACCTGCCGATGGGGCCGCCATCGTACTGGACGCGTTCGTCCGGAACAGTCGGCTTATGTTCACAGATATTTTCGGAGCCGGCGCGACACTGAAAACAGTCTCCACATGGGATAGCCCAGTTCAGCAAGACACGGTCGCCCGGTTGAACATGGTGTACACCGGGACCGCACGCGCGCACAATTCCGGCGCCTTCGTGCCCCATTACGCAGGATTTACCCCAGGACATCGAGTCGAAATCGGTGTGGCAAACGCCACTGGCCTTGATTTCAACCAGAACTTCACCTTGTTGCGGATCATCCAGAGTGATCTGGTCGAGAAAGAAGGCGCCTTTCCCATCGGTGATGATTGCGTTCGTTGTTGTCATAGAAATCTGGCTAAGGTTGCACATGTTCGGACGTACCGTTTCCACCCTTAGCCTGCGATGAGGCGGAGCGAGTGCACTTCAGCTCCCAACGGCATCTCCGCGGGAAGGCTTTTCGATGATTCGTAGCCGAGGCTGCTTTAGCCAGCCACCTGTTTCAAATCTGCGCGTGTATTTTCGTAAGTTGTATCGTAGGCGAGCAACTCAGGTTCAGGTTCCACTCCCCAATATTTGCAGGCGGCGCGATAAACATCCGGCCACCAGTTGCGATGTTTGGTCAACCCTTCCTCACGCCATTTCGCCCAGTCCACCAACACTCGCGACCAGGCCGAGTCCCCATACGCAAGGGCCTGTTTCTGACCCCCCAACTCTGGGACGAGCCAGTCCCTCCCAATCCGCGCGTGCACAATTTCATCTGCCCAGTCGTAGTCCTGAATCACAGCGGTAAGGCGGTTCGCCGTCGCTAAGGCAACTTCCCATTCATACTGTTTGCCGGTCTTCTTGGGCATCAAACCCTGCTCGATGGCGTAGAGAACTGCGTGCCGATCCAATGCTGTAAGCCGTGTATTTAGTCCAAGCGACCAGGTGAAGTTCAATGGGATCCGCGTCCAATCAATGCCCATCGATACAAAGCCGATTTCTCCCATCATTGCGTGCCGCGCTTCATCCCATAATTGACGCGTCATGGCGCGGTAGTATTCCCACGGCTTTCCTTGAGTTTCTGCGAGAATGCTGGACATCACCTCGGGAACATCGATCTCCCGCATGCGTTTGAAGTACAGCATGATGGATTTGGGCAGCGCTGGAATCTTAGAATTGAACAGGAATGCCTCTGCATTCACACCCATGTTGTAAGGGTCTTTGAAGCGCTCATCCCGGTTTGGAACACCATCATATTGGTAGGGCAATGCAGAAAAAATAGGCCGGAGTCTATCGGTCGTTCTGGGTTGGGTGCCGTCAAGATCACTGGCCGCACTGAGAAGTTGCTCCAGCAAATGGGCCCATTCGCGGAGTGAATCTTGCATATCCTCCTCAACGAGAGACTCCACCGCATGTTCTCCGAACTGCAAAACATCCTGCAGCTCGACGAGAGTAAGCCGGCACACCCGGTATGTTGGATGATCGAATAACTTATTTGTATCGGCGATAAGTCGCTCCAGCGCTCGTGTTACGGCAGGGATCGCGTACTTATAGAGTCCAAGCACCAGAAACTCGGTGTCCGGTGCTGCCAATATTTCATCGAAGAAAACATCGAGAGAAGCATCGGGAGCGGACTCTAGGCCGTAAGGAGGCTGTCGCATCTCACGCACTCGCGTGGCGAACTCTTCCACATGCTCCGCGCAATAATGGGCATGAAGACTGAAGGCCATTTTCAGTTCATAAATTGGAGTCGCTGTAATGCGTGAGACAAAAATCATATGCAATCTCTTCAGCGACCAATGCAATCTCAAAAGTCTGGCGACAGACTCCGCCACCGTGAGTCCTTTTGTGCTCGCTTCCGTCATGGAGTGCAGACCCACCAGCGGAGGAAGGTTGGAGTAGCCGCGATAGGAATCCGTTCGACTTCGTGCATTCTCGTCTTGCAGTGCGACGTGGGTCATCGTATCTCTCCTCTGTTGTCGAATCCTATACCCCATTGGTGAATCCCATTGACGGGGCCATGTTAGGAGCAGAATATCGCTGCTTTTTTTTGAAGTCTTCTTGGACATTGATACGTTTATGTACTCAATTTGCCCATTTCAATAAGGAATGCGTCTAAAAGATGCCAATCGCGCTAGAATGCGTATAGGTTAAGCATTTCTCTGTCGCTTCTTTAAGTGGGCTACCGGCCGCACAATGATGGCCTACGTGAATAAGTTGCGTTATAGGTGCAAATAGGCTCGATCAAATCCGGGTGGTTGGTCCGCACGCTGCTCACAATGGCAGCCACCTATAATCCGTTCAAGCGGAGAAAGTGACAAGATGGATCTCAAAGTAGGCGACGTTGTGCAACTTAAATCGGGCGGTCCAAAAATGACCGTAAATGAACTTACCCCGGCCCAGGCCCATTGCGTTTGGTTTGTTGGCGGCGCGAGAGAAGGCGGAGTGTTCCATCCATCCTCCCTCGATAAGGCGCAGTCCTTTCAATAACGTCGCGTCGCACACCCGGCCAGCCTCCAGGCATGCTTCGCAGCAGCGACGCGGTGGGAACTATCTTCGATGTACGCTGGACGAACTGAGCCAAACCCGTACGATAGATATTCCCCCTGGTCCTAACTCAAGCAAATCCACGCAAAGCACACTAAGGTTCAGCGAAGGCCCAATCTTCCGGTGCGCGGTAGGGAGTCTCCCGGTACCAGGCTTGCAGGTCGTGTGCCGAGCCCGTTGGGGTTACTGTGCCCGCGAAAACGGCTCCGGGACAACTGACATTGATACCGTGACCTCCTTCTGTCTCGTAAATTGTTGAGGTGACGAAAACCCATATAATTTCGCACAGAAAAAACGCACAATCCACTTGACACTATTTCATTACGGGTTCAGTCTTCTCGTACTTCTTTGCCGCCCACGGCAATCTGTACCAAACAACGCTGGAAATTTCTCCCATTAGATGGGCGGTCGAGAGCGCACAGCTGTAAGCTGCCGGAGGTGGACCCGTGGCGTTAGCGGAACGGGGTCCTTTCCCAAGTATGATTCACCAACTCGTTTGCGGTTATTGATCTGCTCCGAATTCCCAGATGTGAAGTCTTGATCATGCGTTCAAGCACGGGGCCTGGGTTAAAAACTTAATCGTCAGAAGGTGCGTTATGGCATCCCCGACTTATCCTGGTGTGTACATCACCGAGCAAGTCAGCTCTTCCCATCCCATCACCGGCGTTGCAACGTCGATAACCGCATTCGTTGGTTACGCGGCAACCGGCATCGATAACCGGGCTGAAACTCTTCTCAGCTTCTCCGACTATGAGCGCCTTTTCGGCGGACTCGCAGCCGACAGTGAGTTGAGCTATGCAGTGCAGCAGTTCTTCCAGAATGGCGGAAGTCAGGCCTATGTGGTGCGAACGCCGCGGCACGGTGCCGAGGACGCCCAGGTAGTGTTTGGCGGACTCACGTTTACCGCGCTCAGCAGCGGCTCGTGGGCCAATGGCCAGATTTTGATCGACATCGACTACGCGAATGTTGGCGATCAACTCAGCGGCACTCTGACCGTTGCGAATAATTCAGCAAACGTGACAGGAAGCCTGGCCGGTTTCAAAACCAATCTGGCGGCCGGCGAGTGGCTGGTGTTCTCCGTTGATCCGACGCAGACTCCATACAAGATCCAGTCGATCACCGATGATAACGATCTTGTCCTCACCTCGAAATTCAGCGGAGTCGGCGGAACCGGGACCGCGGTGTATTTCGTCGATCCGACAGCCTTCAATCTCACGGTTACGAATCTGGTCGACGGTACGGTTGAGCCCTTCCCCCTGCTGTCGATGAACAGCAACCGGGCCAATTTTGTCGCGTCGATTATCAATGATCCTGACAACGGCTCCCAACTCGTGAATGTATCGGTTGGCTCGCCTGCGCCCACCGTTCCACCCGCGCAAACCGGGCTTGTTGGCAAGCCGATTTCTGTTGCGGCGGTGAGTGCCGCATTGGCTTCTGCAGCCGTGCCCGGCAACGTCGACGTTTCTGCGTCGGCAACTGTCACCGGCATCGGAACGACCTTTACGACCTCGGTTCAGGCCGGTCAGCAACTGACGTTCGCAGCTGATACAACGCACACGCAGTACACCATCAAGGCGGTCGAGAGCGATACCCAGCTCACGTTGACAACCCCTTATACCGGAACAATATCCGCCAGCACCACGGCCACCGTGATCGGTTCGGCAGCGACCGCAGCGTTCACCGTGCCTTTCAGCGTCACCAAGCCGACGACAGCTCCGGCCCCGTTGCCCATCACGGTCACAGTATTCGCACAGAGCGCGCCGATCCCGCAGACCGTCGCCGGTCTGGCGTCGCAGCTACAGAAGTCGCTTAACGCAGCGCTCGCAGTTCAGTTGCCCGGCGCTTCCGTCGTATGCTCCGTCGCTGGAACAGGCGCAGGGCAGGCAATTCGCGTGAATGCGACTCTGCCGCAATATCCGGATGCCATTATCACCTTCGACTCACCTGCGCCGGCGACCGATCCGCTTGGCATTTCGACCACCGCGACCGCCAATATCAATGTCGCCCACTATGCGCTGGGAACCGGCAATGGATCGGCCGACTCATGGGGGCCGTATCTCACCAGCGCGAATCCGGGCACAGATGGTTCAGGGCTGCCTTGGACGCAGGACATCATCGGCGATCCCAGCCTGAACACCGGCATCTATGCGCTCACCAAGGTGGACATCTTCAACCTGCTCAGCATCCCGGACGCAACGCGCGCTCTGCCTGGAAACTCGAGTGCGCACGATCCGAATGTGGATTCGAACTCCGTTTACAGCGCGGCCATCGCGCTATGCGACACCAAGCTGGCTATGCTGTTAGTCGATCCGCCTCCCGAAGTGAACACCATTCTCTCCGCGGTGGACTGGAAGACCAGCGGCCTGAATGTGAATAACGAAAACGGCGCGTGTTTCTTCCCTCGTCTGCGCCTGCTCGATCCACTCAATCCGGGAATGCTGCGAACCTTCGCTCCATCCGGAGTGGTCGCCGGCGTATACGCTACTACCGACTCCAGTCGCGGAGTGTGGAAGGCGCCGGCCGGCATCCAGGCCACCCTGAACGGCGTGCAGTCCCTGGTTTACAAGATGACCGACGCCGAAAACGGTGAGCTGAACCCGTTAGGCGTGAATTGCTTCCGCACCTTTCCTGTCTACGGCAACGTGTTGTGGGGCGCGCGAACGCTGGTCGGTGCCGATGCCGAGGCCAGTTCCTGGAAATATGTGCCCGTGCGGCGCACGGCGCTTTTCCTCGAGCAGAGTCTCTACCAGGGAACACAGTGGGTTGTCTTCGAACCGAATGACGAGCCGCTGTGGGCTTCCATTCGGCTCAACATCGGTTCATTCATGCAAACGCTGTTTTTGCAGGGGGCGTTCCAGGGATCCACGCCGGCCCAGGCTTACTTCGTCAAGTGCGACAGCGAGACGACAACGCAGACCGACATAGATAACGGCATCGTGAATATCCTGGTCGGCTTTGCGCCGCTCAAACCGGCTGAATTCGTCATAATCCAGATTCAGCAGATGGCTGGCTCTCAACCCTCTTAAAGCAAATCGAGAAAGGAAGTGATCCGTGGCGGAATTCACAGTGAATACGCAGCGCTTCGATCCGTACAAGAATTTCAATTTCCGCGTGAAGTGGGACGGCCAGTACGTGGCGGGTGTCAGCAAAGTTTCAGGCCTGAAGCGGACCACGGAAGTCGTGAAGCACCGCGAAGGGGGCGACCCGAGCACCAGCCGGAAATCTCCGGGGCGCACGGAGTTCGAAGCGATCACTCTCGAGCGCGGCGTTACGCACGACGTCGCATTTGAACAGTGGGCCGCTAAAGTCTGGCAGCTTGGCGCCGGACTGGGCTCGGAGGTTTCGCTCAAGGACTTCCGCAAGGATGTGATCATCGACTTTTTCAACGAGGCCGGGCAAAAGGTCATCAGCTATTTTGTCTATCGAGCCTGGGTGTCGGAGTATCAGGCGCTCCCTGATCTCGACGCCAACGCAAACGCCGTGGCGATTCAGCACATCAAGCTCGAGAACGAAGGTTGGGAGCGCGATCTGTCAGTGGTTGAGCCGACGGAGCCCAGCTTTACTTCGAATAACGCTTAGGTTCACCTAAGCAATCTGGCGGCGCAGATGTCGCCGCTGAACCTGTCTTCATTGGGGTGGACCCTATGAACGCGCTCGCTGGTGATCAGCTTTTGGCTGCCTGGGATCGTGGTTTCCACGAATCCGATCTCGCTCGCCCGCTGACGCTGCTTCACATCGCAACTCCGGAACGAACCCGCGAGAATCTTGCGTCCCTGGGTCTTGCCGAGCGGGATCTCGAGCTCTGGCGTTTGCGGCGTATCACATTCGGCGAGTGGTTGCGAGCGACACTGCCATGCGCCGAATGTTCAGCGCAGATCGAATTCACGCTCGCGCTGTCGAGTGTCATCGAGCCTTTGGAGCTGTTACGGCTTGAGGCACCCCTTGAAACGCAGACGCACGGTTGGCAGGTTGCGGTGCGTCCCGTAACCACCAGCGATCTTGAAGCCGCATTGAGCTCGTCAGACGAGGCGTCGGCAAAGCAGGCCCTGCTTGAACGCTCTGTGTCGCTGAAGTCGGTTTCCGGTGCAGCTGCAGACTGGGAGGATGCACCGGAGCCGGTGCGCAACCTTGCGCTGCAATCTTTCGAAGAGGTCCACGAGGGCGCCGAGTCTACCTGCGTTGCGACCTGTCCGCAGTGTGGAGCGGTCGAGATGGCGGATCTCGATATCGGGAGATTTCTCTGGTTCGAGGTGCGCAACGCCGCCAGGCGCCTTCTTCGTGAGATACATGAGCTCGCTTCCGCCTATGGCTGGAGCGAATCGGCCATTCTCGCCATGACCTCGCAGCGCAGGCAAAGCTATCTGACGATGGTGCGGGCATGAACACACGACTGGATCGCATGATTCAACGCGCACGCGCTCCGTTATCGGCGCTGCAGCCAGTCGTGCCATCGGTCCTCGCGCCTGAACCGCCGCTGCGGGAGGATCTGCGGGAGACCGTGAGCCCGCCGCCCGCATCGCCGCGCCTCGAGCACAGCGTGCCGCTCATTCCACAACAGCGGAGCGCCTTTTCCCGCGAGCAGAGCACGCAGGCTTCGCCCGTCAAGCACGCGGTCGAGTCTTCACGCACAGGGTCTGCCTCGTCCGCTGAAAACAAATTCTCGCTCCCTCACGATGAGACGGTTCTTGGTCCGGGCCCTTTGTCTGCGCATAGAACGGTGCAAAAACCCCCGGAGCGAGCGTTCGAAAAACCTGCTCCCGACAACCCATGGCCCGTCGCCACAAAAGCTTCTCCATCGACGTCGGAACCTCCGCCGCAGATTGTTGAACCACGCGAGAATCTACCGGCAAAGACTTCGAAGAATGTTGTCGCGCGCGTGCCACCCCCGCAACAAGCATCTTCACCGTACCCGCCAACCGCCGAGTCTGCGGAACCTCTGATTGAGGTCAATGTATCCATCGGCAGTATCGACTTCCGTCAGGGACGTCCGGCGGAGCCGATCAAGCGTTCGGAATCACATCCACGCGTGACGCTCGATAGCTACCTGCAGCGCGGAAAGCGGGATGCGCGATGAGCGATTACCTGGCGGTGGCGGGCGTGAGCGTCGTACTGAAGTGGTTTCTGACCAACGCGCTGACGGTAGCGGGAGGGCCGGCGTCGATTTACGGCAACGCTGCAAGTGTCAGCGTCATGCCGCCCGACATTGTGCTCGGGACTGGAGAGGAGCCCGTCAGGCTCAACCTGTTTATGTACTACTCGAGCATCGACCCCGCATTTCGCAACTCAAGGCTGCCCGCCTACGACAGCCAGGGGAGTCGCCTCACCAATCCTCCATTGGCGCTCGATCTTCATTACTTGATGAGCGCCTATGGTCCGGGTGAATTTGATTCCGAGATCCTTCTGGGCTGGGCTATGCAGCAGTTCCAGGAGACGCCAATTTTTTCGCGCGCGGCGATTCAAAACTGGCTGGCTGCCGCGGCAGGCAGCCCCAGTCCGTCCGTAGAGGTGAAAGCGGTTGCGCTCACCACTCTGCCATTCCAGTTTGAATCGATCAAAGTGACACCCGCCTCGCTTACGAACGACGAAATCTCCCAGCTTTGGATGGCCTTCTCCACGCACTATCGCGCTACCACCGCGTATCGCGTCTCGGTGGTGCTCATTACAGAGACGCAGCCGTTGAAATCCAATCTGCCGGTCCAGCAGCGCACGCTCAAGGTGCTTCCACTGCAGGGCCCGTCTATCACTGCGGTTACACCGCCCATGGCGCCGGTAGGCGCAGTTATCACGCTGAGCGGAGCAAATTTTATCGGGGATACCGCATCCGATACCGTCGTTTCCTTCAACGATGGCACGCCATTTCTCCCCGACTCAGTGGCGTCGCAAATCATCCAGGTGACCGTTCCTTCATCTCTCCAGGCGGGCGTAGTCACCATACGCGTCGCAACGCGTGTCAGCTTTGGAGTTCCCGGCGATCCGCACGTGGGCTCTTCATCGAACACCATGCCCTTCCTGGTTCAGCCCGTCATCACCACCGTTCCACCGATTACCGCCGCCGCAGGCGGCACACTCACCCTCGGGCTGAACCCCAGCGTCGGTCAATACCAATCAGCCACTGTCTATCTCGGCGATTTCGCAATCTCGATTCCGCCGCGCAGCACCGGCCCTGCGGTGTCACCTAAGCTCGCCTTCCCCATTCCTGCCGCGGCGAGTCTGCCATTTACCCTCCCCGCAACCGTGCCCCTTCGTGTTGAGATCGATCGCTCCCAAAGCGCTCTCACCGTGGATGCAAATCCCGCAAGTCCGACATTCGGCAAGCTGCTGCCGCTGGTGGTGGTCACATGAACAATCTTCTCCATCAGCAGGACAGTGAGATCTCGCAGGCGCTCGCGCCCGTGTATGCGGCCCTCCTGCAGTACAGCGGTCTTCCCGGGGAAGTATCGGATGGATTCGCTGAAAGGACGGACTATGCGCCGCTGGAGCGGCTCGTAGAGTCTTTCGGGCTAAGCAGCTTTGAGCGCGATGTGCTGCTGCTCTGCGCGGGCGTCGAGATTGATTCGCGCTTCGCCGAGGCAATGATGTCTCTGCCGTCAAACATGGCGCCGCAGGGCAGGCCCAGCTTCGGCCTCGCCCTTGCGTGCCTCGAAAACCCACACCTGAGTGCGATCAGTCCATCGAGTGCCCTGAGGGGCTGGCAATTTGTCGAAGTCGTCTCGGGCGATTCGCTGCTTAACAGTCCTCTTCGGATCGATTCGCGAATTCTTCTTTACCTTCTGGGAATCCCGGCGGCCGACGAATTGCTCATGCCCATCCGCCCATCTACGCGCAGGCTCGGCTCGCGCATGCAGCGGACAGAGGCGATGGAGCTGGGAATTCGCTACTGGCTGGGCAGCCTTAGACAGAATGATCTGCCCAGGCCTCTGTTGCTGGTGGCCAGGGCCGAGCAGCTTCGTCTGTCCATGGCGCAGGAAATCGCCGAAGCCTGCGGATTCGGGCTCGCTCTCTTGCGCGCCTGCGAGATTCCGCCGAACCCAATCGCACGCGATCGCCTCGCGCGCCGCTGGGCGAGGGAAGCGGTGTTGACCACATCCGCGCTCTATATCGAAAGCGGCAGCGGAGAACGTCCGGATGAGTCCGAATCTCTGACGGCATTTTGCGAGCGCCTCTCCTTGCCATTCGCGGTAGGCATACAGCAGGAGTCAACGCTGGAGCATCTTCCAGGGCTGCGCATTCCGCAGCCTGCCGTATCGATCGAGGAGCGCCGCACGCTGTGGAGCGAAAGCCTCGGGCCGCTTGCGCTGCGGATGAACGGCAAGTTCGATCGCATCGTCGAGCAGTTCGATTTGCCGCCCTCGGAGATCGCATTTGCAGGGGCGCTCGCAAACCTGGCAGACGGCGATAGCGACTGCGGGGAAACGACCTGGCAGATCTGTCGCCAGCGTTCCCGCCGGTCTCTCGATCAATTGGCACGCCGCACGGAGACGCGCGCGCAGTGGGACGATCTCATCCTACCCGAGCCGCAGAAACAGACGCTCAGGCAGGTCATCACGCACGTTCGCGAGCGCGCACTGGTTTACAGGCAGTGGGGATTTGAAGAGCGCTGCACGCGCGGACTTGCGGTAACAGCATTGTTCAGCGGCATTAGCGGCACGGGAAAAACAATGGCCGCCGAGGTCATCGCCGGCGCGCTCGATCTTGATCTCTTTCAAGTGGATCTCTCCACCGTCGTCAGCAAGTACATAGGCGAGACCGAGAAGAATCTGCGCCGCATCTTCGACGCCGCCGAAGAGAGCAGCGCCGTTCTTCTCTTCGATGAAGCCGACGCCCTCTTCGGCAAACGCAGCGAAGTGCGCGACAGCCACGACCGCTACGCGAATCTTGAAATCAGTTACCTGCTGCAGCGAATGGAAGCCTATCGCGGTGTCGCCATCCTCACCACCAACATGAAACAGGTGATCGATCCTGCCTTCGTGCGCCGCATCCGCTTTATCGTGCAGTTTCAGTTTCCCGATGCCGAACGCCGGGCAGTGATCTGGAAAAGGATGTTTCCGGCGCGCGCGCCGCTAGGGCAGCTCGACTACGAAAGGCTCGCGCAGCTTAACGTGCCCGGCGGAGTTATCCGAAATATCGCGCTGCAGGCTGCCTTCTTTGCAGCCGAAGAGGGACAGCCAATCGGCATGAAGCACATCCTGGAAGGCGCGCGCAGTGAATACGGAAAGCTGGAGCGCTCTCTGACTCCGGCGGAAATTCGAGGCTGGCTATGATCGTGAGACCGCTCATCACCCGGCTTGCCGGCACAAAGCCCGCGATACCAACCGCCGCTGCGCAGAAAGTGAAAACTGGCGCAACGAATCCGGGCGTGCGCCTGAATCTGCGAATCAAACGCTTGAATATCGACGGGCTCGCTCCAAGCGAACGGGGCATTTTCCTTACCGCTTTCCAGGCACGTATGACCACGCTCGCTCAAGATGCTGTCCGGCGGAAACTCTGGTCGCGGCTGGCTCAAAAGAGGTATGCAACTCGTCGCAGCATCGATGGCGGCGCGGTGCCTTCGCATATGGATGCGAAGAGCATGGGGGAGCACGCGGCATCAGCAATTCTTCGGGAGATATTGCAATGACCTTTGTTGGAAACGACCTGTCGCAGACGCTGCATTCTGGAGGAAAAGGCCATGCCTAATATTTCGCCAATCCTGCTCAAGGGCGCCATTCTCGCCGTCGACCCGAACACCGGCGCGCTGCAGAATACGATTGCCCTGCAATACAACCCGGAATCGATCACGCGCTCGCTGAAACCGCAGAGCGTGAGTGAGCAGCCCGACCGTACCGAGGTGCTGCGGTTGAAGGGACCTGCCATCGAAACCATCAAGTGCACCGCGGAGATCGATGCCACCGATCTGCTCGCGTCAGGCGATCCCACCACGATGACCTATGGAATACAGCCCCAACTGGCGCTGCTCGAGTTGCTTGTATATCCGTCGACATCGGTGCTGAACACGAATGAGGCTCTGACCTATGTCGGCACGCTGGAGATACTGCCGATGGAATCGTCGCTCACGCTCTTTGTGTGGAGCAAGAGCCGGGTGACGCCGGTGCGCATCACCGACCTCGACATTACAGAAGAGTTTTTCGATCCGCAGCTCAATCCAATCCACGCCAAGGTAGCGATCGGGATGCGCGTGCTCAACGTCAACGACGTTGGATTCCAGAATCCCGCCGGCTCGCTCTACATGACGTATCAGGCGACGAAGGAGGCGCTGGCGGCGCTCGCGCCGTAGCGGAACCTATGAATACCGCGATCCAATCTCTGGTCCTGGCCGCTGCAGGCAACGGCGGCCCCACAAATCCGAACAGCCGCTACTACGGGGCAACCATAGAGAGCCTGGTGCTCCCTGACGGCACAATGGTGCAGTATCTGCAGCGGCGCATCATTCCATCGGCGAGCATCTACACGTCGCTCCAGAATTACACGGTGGTGGATGGCGACCGCATCGACAATCTAGCGGCCAAATATCTCACCGATCCGACCCTCTATTGGCTCATCTGCGACGCGAATACATCGATGGACCCCGATGCTCTGGCCTCGCAGCCCGGCTCCACGATCCAGATACCGTTGAGCGCCGGCATCCCGGCGGGGGCGCGCAATGGCTAGTCCGCTCTACCTCACGATCCTGATCGGCCCCATGGTCGCGGTGCCTGCGCCGAAGCCATTGATCGACGCATTGGTGTCGGCGGAAGTGACTGTATCCGCTACCGGCAGGAGCGGCTTCTCGCTGACCTTTACTTTGGCGAACAGCTCTCCGCTCCAGACGCTTTTCATGCTTAGCGGAGGATTGCCCATACCTTTACTGCGCGTGATTCTGGTGGTCACGCTGGGCGGCCTGCCGCAGGTCATCGCCGACGGCATCATCAAGCATCACGAAGTTACTCCCGATGCGATGACCGGCTCATCCAAGCTGACCCTGATCGGTGAAGATCTCACCGCCGTCATGGACCTCGTGGATTTTTCCGGATTGCCTTATCCCGGCATGACGCCCGATTTGCGCGTTCTCACCATCCTCGCTAAATACGCGCCCTTCGGCATCATCCCGGTCGTCATTCCGGTGATCTCGCCTGATGTCCCGGTGCCCGTGGAGCGCATTCCCTCGCAGAAAGACACCGATCTCAGTTATGTTCAGCAGCTCGCGCAGGAAGCCGGCTACGTCTTCTACATCGAACCCGGGCCGTTGCCCGGTACCAACACCGCCTACTGGGGCCCGCAGGTGCGGATCGGCATTCCGCAGGCTGCGCTCAACGTAGATATGGACAGCTGGACGAACGTCGAAAGTCTGAGCTTCCGCTACGAGCCGCAGTCATCGGTGACCCCGCTGGTCTTCATTCAGGAGCCGTTCACGAAGACCACTATCCCGATTCCGATTCCGCCGCTCAATCCGCTCGATCCCCCACTCGGCGCTCTGATCCCCCTCGCCCAGAAGGTCGAGCAGATAAAGAATACGGCGAAGCTGAATCCCGCCGAAGCATTCATGGCCGGCATCGCCCGTGCTTCGCAGACATCCGACGTCGTCTCCGGCGACGGCACGCTGGATGTCCTGCGTTACGGACAGCCTCTCCGTGCGCGAGGGCTCGTCGGCGTACGTGGCGCGGGAATTGCATTTGATGGACTGCACTATGTCGAGAGCACGAAGCACAGCATCAAGCTAGGACAGTACAAGCAGAGTTTCACGCTCAAGCGAAACGGTCTCATCTCCACCGTGCCGCTGGTTCCGTCATTCAGTTTCTAAGAGAGGGTTTGGATGGACAAGTACTACGGAAAATATCGAGCGACGGTTCTGGACAACGTCGATCCCATGCAGATGGGCCGCATTATGGTGCAGGTGGCCGATGTCTCGAACGTGATCCCGAGTTCATGGGCGATGCCGTGCCTGCCTTTCGCCGGAATTCAAACCGGCTTATTTGTTTTGCCAACAATCGGCTCCGGCGTGTGGGTTGAGTTCGAGCAGGGTAATTCGGACTATCCGATTTGGGTAGGCGGCTACTGGGGTTCCGCAGCCGAAGTGCCGGCGCTGGCGTTGGCCGCGCCTCCTTCCGTCCAGCAGGTCGTAATGCAAACCGTGGAGATGAACACCGTAGTCATTAGTGACGTGCCTGGTCCGACCGGAGGCATCCTTCTCAAGTCGACATCAGGCGCTCTCATCGCCATCAATGATCTCGGAATCACCATCGACAATGGCCAGGGCGCAACCATTGTCATGACCGGACCGAGCATCACCGTCAACGAAGGCGCATTGACCGTGGTTTAGAGAGGGGGAGAGACGATGCCGGGATTTTTGCTCCATGTCGGTGCAACCGTGCTGTGCTCGCACGCAGGTCAGGCCACGCCAGTTGTGCCGAATCCGCAGGTGCTGGTGAGCGGTCAGCCCACAGCGCTGCTGCCAGATCCGTGGCTGGTTGCCGGATGTCCCGGAATTCCGCCCGCGATCCCTCCATGTGTAACCGGGCAATGGATTATCGGGTCCACGCGTGTGCTCTCAAACGGAATGCCGCTGGTGATTGCAGGCGGGCAGGGAATCGGCATGCCTCCCGGCACACCGCTGCTCCCCGTTGTCATGCAAACGCGAGTGAATGCGACATGAGGATGCCATGAATCTTCAATTTCCCTACGGCTTCAGCGCGAATGGTTGGACGGCGACGACCGACCTCGCAACCCATGTGGCGGACATGATCGAGCAACTCCTGCTCACCTCGCCCGGAGAGCGCGTCAATCGTCCCACGTTCGGCACCGGCACCGCGCAGCTGGTCTTCGCCGGCATCAGCGATTCGCTGGCGGCCGCGCAGCAGCAGATCATTCAGGCATCGCTGCAGCAATGGCTTTCCGATCTGATCAAGGTGCAGGCCGTCACAGTTACATCGCAGGAATCGACTCTGAACATCGTCGTGCAATACACCATCCTGCAGACGCAGCAGCAGCAGACGCAGCAGGTAAGTTTTGGAGTGACCGCATGATCTTCTTCTGCTCGCAGAAAAACCGGCGCTCCCTGGTGCTCGAGCATCCAACGCTCAACGGCATCGATTATCTTGAGGTCTGCACCAGCGGCCCGGACTGCGAATGCGGCAGGCAACTGCTGCTGTGGCTGCTCAAGCCGGCCGTTAGTGTCACGCTGGATGCGGAGCAGGTCCGCATTACCGGTGGTTCTTCCTCAACCGCGCAGATCACGGTCGCATCCGTAACCGCGCCGACCCCACAAAATCCAAACCTGTTCGTCATCAATCTCGATCAGTCGGGCGACTTCTCCACCTACACGCTGGCGCTCATCGCTATGCCTGACACATGGCAGCCGCCTGAAAATATCGATCCTCAGCTGTCGCGCGTCTCTTTCTCCTTCAAGGCGGGATGCCCGACCAATAGCGATTGCCTGCCTGACAATTGCTGCCCGCCGGACGTGATTGCTCCTCCCGACATCAACTATCTAGCGCGCGACTACGACAGCTTCCGTCAAACCATGCTCGACCGTCTCGCTGTTCTTGTGCCGGGATGGCAGGAGACGCACGTTCCCGACACCGGCATCGCGCTGCTCGAATCCATGGCCTATGCCGCCGACCATATCAGTTACCAGCAGGACGCGGTCGGCACGGAAGCCTATCTGCGAACCGCGCGCAGCCGCATCTCTGCCCGCCGTCATGCCAGGCTGGTCGACTACTCGGTCAACGAAGGCTCCAACGCCCGCGCGTGGCTCTACTTCCGCACCCTCGCCGATGATGTTGTCGTGTCCCAAGGCACCGCTGTTTATCCGCTGGTGCCGGGGTTGCCGCCGGTCATTCCTCCCACTGCTCCTTCTGAGACGTTGAAGCTCCTCCAGGCCACCGGCCTCGAATTTCTCACGCTGCAACCTGCCACCCTCTGGCTGGAGCAGAACAAGATCTGCTTCTACACCTGGAGCGACACGAACTGCTGCCTGCCACCCGGCGCCATTGAGGCGACCTTTGCCGGCACGCTTACCTCGCTTGCCATTGGCACCTATCTCATCTTTGAAGAGATTGTTGGTCCGGACACCGGCCAGCCGGGCGATGCCAATCCATCAAACCGCTGGGCAGTGCGCTTAACGTACGTGAACTATCGGAGTTATACGGGTAAGGATGTTCTCCGTGATCCGTTAACACTAAAGCCGATTACCTATGTGCGATGGGACCCCGCCGACGCCCTGCCTTTCCCGCTCTGCGTCTCGTCCACCGCCAGCGCCGTGCAGCCCCCCAAGCAGTTGACCGATGTCAGCGTGGCCCGCGGCAACGTCATCCCTGCCGATCATGGCAGTTGGGTCTACGCGGAGCAACTGCCTGTTGTGGGAGCGCCGCCTCTCTCTCCTATCACCGGAGCAAGTTGTAGCTGCGGAACCCAATCCATCATCGACACGCCGATTCCGCGGTACTTCCCGCAACTGGCGCAGTCGCCCCTCACCTTCGCCCCGCAGTTCCTGCCAACCGCGCCCGCGTCCCAGCTGGCGGAGACGAGCCAGGCTGTGCGGGCGATCATCAGCCTTATCGATGGGGCATCGAACACATGGAATCCCGAAGAAGACCTGCTCTCGAGCACTGCCGACCAGACGCTTTTTGTGCCCGAGATCGACAGCAGCGGCAACACCTTCCTCCGCTTCGGCGACGGACAATATGGCGCCAAAGCAGACCAGGGTGAAACCTTTGCTGCCGCTTATCGTGTGGGCAACGGAAGCGTGGGAAATGTGGGTCGCGACACGCTCGTACATGCAATCGCGCAGCCCACGCTGATCGCGCAGGTGCGCAATCCACTCGCTGCGGTTGGCGGCGTGGACGGAGAGACGATCCAGCACATTCAGCAAACCGCTCCCTTCGCTTTCAACACCCAGCTGCGCTGCGTCACCGAGGACGATTATGGCGATCAGGCCGACCTGATCTCGGGAGTGGAGGAGGCGCGAGGAACATTTCGCTGGACGGGAAGCTGGTACACAGCCTTCGTCTCCGTGGAAGCAACCGGCGGCAATGAACCGACTGCCGAACTGGTCACCACAGTAAAGCAGGGACTGAACCTGCTGCGCATGGCCGGAACCGACCTGCAGGTCGAGGGCGCAGTGATCGTTGGCCTCGACATCGCATTTGAGATTTGCGTCGCCGAGGATCATTTCCAAAGTGACGTTCGCGACGCGTTGCTGCAGCTCTTCATCGCCGGCAATCAGTGCAACGGACAGCCCGGCCTGCTTGCTCCCAGCAATTTCACCTTCGGCGAAACCATCTACCTCAGCCCGCTGATCGCAGCGGCCCAGGGTGTCGAGGGCGTCGTCGCCGTCACGCCGCTGAAGTTCCGTCGCATGGACGCCTCCGGCGTAGATAATCCTCTGCTCGACGGTGTCGCCCAGGGATACCTGGTGATGGGACGGCTTGAGATCGCGCACTGCGACAACAATCCCAACCGTCTCGACCTCGGAAAGTTTTCTCTCACCATGGATGGTGGCAAATGAGCTGCTCCTGCCAGCCGAACGATCAGCAACTCTGCGGCTGCTGCGCAGGTGTGCAGCCGGAGACGCCTGAGGCCATTACCAACCGGCCTGCGCTGAGTGCGATCACATATCGAATCGGGCGCTACGGCACCTTCTATGCAAGCATGCTGGCCGCGCTTTCCGAATCCGATCTGCCGGCGCTTGCGCCGCTGCGTACCCGCGATAGTTCAGATTTCTCGATCGCGTTTCTCGACACCTGGGCCGTCGTCTGCGACATCCTTACGTTTTATCAGGAGCGCCTCGCCAATGAAGCTTATCTGCGCTGCGCCATCGATGACCGCTCCGTCATGGAGCTTGCCGCACTCGTGGGCTACAAGCCTTCCCCCGGTGTCGCCGCTTCCGCAATGCTCGCCTTCTCGCTGAACCCCGCGCCCGGCGCACCGGACAATGTAACCATCCCTGCAGGCACGCGCGTGCAGAGCGTTCCTGGACCAGGTCAGACGCCGCAGGTTTTCGAAACGTCGAACGACATCGTCGCGTTGATCAAGCAGAACCAGATGGCGGTGCAAACCTCGACCCCATGGGGCCTGAGCAAAGGCCAGACTTCCATCTGGATCTCCGGTACGGCCAATAATCTCAGCCCCGGCGATGCGCTGTTGTTTGTGAATCAGGCTTTTCACAATCAAGTAACTACTGGTGTTACGAATCCCTCGGCCCAGGCCGACTTTCACTTCGTCTCGTCGGTTCAGATCGACACGCAACTAAAACAGACGCTGGTCGTCTGGGATCAACCGCTGGTATGGTCCGCTTCCAATGATGCAACCGCCTATCTGTATGTCCTGCAGAAACGCGCAGCTCTCTTCGGCTCTCAATCCATCGATCCCCGCTCGCTGGCTGTGGTCTCGGGCAGTGGTCTCACCGGCGTGACGGGCTGGCCTTCTAGCGGTGGTAAGCCGGAGGTCCCAGCGACCGGTGACTGGACATTCACTGCGCCCTTCGCGTCTCCAGCCGTCAACCTCGATGCGTCTTACTCCGGCCTCGCGCCCAGCCAGGATCCCAGCGCGGAGCCGGAGTGGGTCGTCCTGGCGAATCTGGCCAACGGTTCTGCCGTCTTCAACGTAAGCTCCGCCGCGGACACTGCGCCGAATGCCTTCCTCATCACTAGTAAGACCACGCAGCTGGCGCTCGCGAATGGCTTGACGCTCGCAAATCCCCCTGCCCAGGCTGGCTCGACGTATCTGACGGCCGTCGTCACCGACACCCGCGATACAACCGTCTACGTGCAGAGCAGCCGGCTCACTCCGGTTGATCCTCCCTATCTGCCGACAGCTACACTCTGGCCGTATCCGAGCTTTACCAACGATCCCGCGCTGCTGCTTCCGGTATTCCAGAAGAACCTGGAAATCATCAACGGCCAGCAGCTCACCAGTGGCCAGCCGATTGCGATCAACGGAAGCCGTTTGCGCATGCAGATCAGTCAGGGGACAAGCTCTAACCAGGCGATCTTCTCGCCTGACGGAAGCTCAAGCGCCTTGAACGCGGCCGACGGCCAGATATTCCTGATCGATGCGTTTCCGTTCACCAGCGATCCCGCCAGCGGCGACCCGATCTGGCAGGTGCTGACTACCACGGGCGTTGCGGGCCTCCTCGATTCAAAGGATTGGGCAATCGAGCTGCTACCCGCTGGCCCCAAAGATCCACCGGCCAGCGAAGCCGCGATCATCAGCAGCGCGTCGACTGAGGGAGACATCACCACGCTGGTACTGAAGGCAACTCTTACCCGCGCCTACGACCGCAGCACCGTGACTGTAAACGCGAACGTTGCACCCGCTACCAATGGAGAGACGACCAACGAAATTCTCGGTAACGGAGACGCCACTAATCCGGCTCTCGAGTTCACGCTTAAGCAGAGTCCTTTGACCTACGTGCCGTCTTCCGTTGCCTCTGGTTCGGTGTCGACTCTGCAGGTCTGGGTAAATAACCTACGCTGGTCCGAGGAACCGAACTTCCTCACCTCCGGTCCCGCAGACCGCGTCTTCGTGACCTCGGTCAACGCGAGCGGCACCGTCAATGTCGAGTTCGGCAACGGCACCACCGGCGGGCGTCCCCCCACTGGCCTGATGAACATCCGAGCCCTCTACCGGAAGGGAATCGGTTCGGCGGGTAACGTTTCGACCGGTCAACTCTCCCTGCCGCTTGATCGGCCGCAAGGTTTGCAGACGGTCACGAATCCGCAGCAGGCGGCAGGCGGCGATGACCCGGACACCGCGGCAGATGCGCGCGCCAGCGCTCCACTGCAGGTGCAGACCATCGGCCGCGTCGTTTCGCTTGAGGATTATCAGAACTTCGCGCTGGCCTTCGCCGGTGTTGCCAAGGCGCTCGCCACCTGGACGTGGTTCGGCCGCACACGTGGCATTCTGCTAACCATCGCTGGCCCCAACGGCGGCATTTTCCAGCAGACTGATCAGACTGTCACCGACCTCATCGCCGCGCTCATCATCAATGGCGGCCCTTACGTGCCCATTCAAGTCGTCTCCTACACGCCGGTACTCTTCGAAGTGGGAGCGACCATTCAGATCGACACCACGCAGTATGATCCAACCCTTGTGCTCGCCGCAGTATGGCAGGCGCTTTCCACCACCTACAACTTTCAGAATCAGCAGCTCGGCTACGGACTCCCGCAAAGCCAGGTGATCCGAACCATTCAGCAGGTTCCCGGCGTCATAGCGCTGGAGCTCACGCAGTTCAACCGGCAGGATCAGTCGACCGCTCCGCCTCTGCAGCAGGTTCTTCCCGCCGGTTCACCTATCAATGGGCTGGATACCAGCGCGACAGCTCCGCTGCCCCAGGGCGCGGAGCTCCTCACCCTTGATCCCGCATCGCAAGCAAATCTGGTGAAATCCAAATGAGCCTGACCGCCAAGGAACTCTACGCCTTGCTGCCCGCCGTTTATCGGACGCGCGACCAGGAGACTGGCGCGCCCCTGCAGGCATTCATGGCGGTCCTCGCCGAGCAGTTGCTGCTCATCGAGGACAACCTCCAGCAGCTCTACGCCGACGAGTTTATCGAGACGTGCGCTTCGTGGGTCATTCCTTACATCGGCGACCTGGTCGGAAGCAACGGGATCTACCAGATTGACTCCGCTGCTTATGGCAGCCGCGCGGAAGTAGCCAACACCATCGGCTACCGGCGTCGCAAGGGAACGCTGCTCGCTCTCGATCAGATTGCGATGGATGTCTCCGGAATGCCCGCGCGCGGTGTGGAGGAGTTCAAGCGCCTGATCACCACCGAGAGCATGCGGTTGGTGCGTCCCCTCCATGACACCACCGTCGACCTTCGCCACGTTGAACAGCTCTATCGTTTCGGCACCGCATTTGACAAGCTGAATCGCACCATCGATGTCCGCCGCATCGCTCCGCGCAATTATGCTCCCGTGTATCCCGATCCCACCGCACTCGATATCGTCCTGCATGGAGGCGGCAAATCCAATATTCCGGATTTAACCATGTACCTGTGGCGCTGGCAGCCGTACATGCTGCAGAACGCGCCCGGCTGCCGCATCGATTCGCGCCGCTGCATGTGCAGCCCGCTCGGCCAGAACATTCCGCTCTTCAACAATCGTGCAGACCGCGTCTCCTTCGAGCGGCTTACCACACGCTACGATGTCCCGCAGCCAATTGGACGCAGGGAATTCGCTCACCATAAGAAGAGGTTCTACTCCTCGGACGACAACATCACCTTCATCGTCGACGGAATCACTCTCTCCACGCGAACAAGCATTCAGGTTCTCCTCGATGGCGTCGCCGTCGACGTGTCGCAAATCTGCTGCCAGAATCTCTCCGATCGCAACGCGAGCTCATGGGGTGAAACGCCGCCATTCAAGGTGGGGATAGACCCGGAGTTGGGCCGCATTCAACTGGGAAGCGGAATTCCGGTGCCAAATGAGATTCGTATCAGCTACTGTTACGGATTTCCCGCAGGCATTGGCGGGGGACCCTACGACAGGTCTGCCAACCTGTCGCAACTCGTCTCGCTCCAGCCGGGATTTTATGCCGCGGTCAATTCCGACGCAGCGCTTGCAGCCGCTGTGGCTACCTGGAACACGCAGCCTGCGGGCACGAACGGCGTCATCGTTATCGAAAATGTTAACGCCTTCAACTGCGATCTGACGGGTGCGAATGCCATCCTGCTTCCTCCCACCAGCCAGTTGTGGATTCTCTCCGCGCAGGTCAGCAGCGCGAACGCCAGTGTTCCCATCTACAACTCTTCGCTGGCTGTGCTGCGCGGCAATATCGAGATCACCGGCGTTTTGCTTCCCGGAGAAAACCTGGCGTCGCCGCCGCTGCCCGGCAATTGCTATATCAATGGAGTCTGGCTTTCCGGCCAGTTGAGCGTAACCGGCGAAGCGGCGAATGTCTTTCTCTGCGATTCGACGGTGGTGCCGGGGATCGCGCTCAATCCCAACGGACAAGCCACGCTGCCCGGCGAGCCCAGCCTTATCATTACTTCTCCCGCGGCCACCGTTGCACTGCAGCGTGTTATCACCGGACCCGTTGTTTCGACACTGGGCGCAACCGTCCGCATCTGCAACGGCATCGTGGATGCCGGTTCGCCATGCGGTGTGGCCTATGCTGCGACCGACATGGCGAGCGCAGGCGCAGACCTCCACATCGAAGAGAGCACCGTCGTCGGCAAAGTGCATGTACACACGCTGACGCTGGCCTCCAACACCATCTTCTATGCGCGGCTGACAAGGCTCGATTCATGGCCTGCCGCGCTCTGGTGCGCGCGCCGGCAGAGTGGGTGCGTCCGCTTCTGCTGGCTGCCTACGCCCGCGATTACACCGCAGACCTACAAGTGCCTTCCTGACACGGCGAGCGATTCCGCCGCGCTTGTTCCTCAGTTCATCACGCTGGAATACGGGAGGCCGTCCTACGCGATGCTAAGCGGGTATGTACCGGTCTGCATCATGAATGGCGCCGACGACGGATCGGAGATGGGCGCCTATCACATTACGCAGGAATGGCAGGCGATACGAAACGTGCAGATTCGCCTGGGAGAATATCTTCCGTTTTCGCTCGAAGCGGGAATCTTTTTAGTGCCGTCGGCCACGGAGCCGGTGGTTCGTGCTGTTGCATATGGCTACGGTGCCCCGAACACGGGCCCGATCTGTGACGACGGCGAAGGCATACAAATGGCGGGCATAGGCGTGGGCTTGCTCTAGCCGCAATTATTCCGCTGTGAACCACGCCGCCCGGTAAGCAGGGCATGGAGATGGATGATGAAAGGTGACTTCAGTCGCATACGCTTCACTCCTAGTGAGAACTTCACGTCGGTGCTGCAACAGCAGGGGCGCGTCTCGCTCGACGCTGACGCGAATGAGCAGTGCGCCATCGATGAGTATCTACGCACCACACAGATCATCGACACCATCGGCGCTGTAGGCGGTCCCGTTGGCAGCGCCGGGTTCGAGATCAGCGTCGAAGACTCGACGATCCGCATCTCCAAAGGCCGTTATTACGTCCAGGGCTTGCTATGCGAGGGTCTGGCCACGGACTATATGGATCAGCCTTTTCTCATCGATCCCAGTGTCACCGACGCCGAATATCTCGAAGAACTGGATGCGGGAACCATCGATGCGATCTGCGTTCAGCTCCAGGTCTGGCAACGATTGGTTACGGCTCTCGACGATCCCTGCCTGCTCGAACCCGCGCTGGGTCAGGCCGACACGACCGCGCGGCTGCAGACGGTGTGGCGCGTTGTCGCCTCGCCAATTCTTCCCCCCGCCCCGCCTCCAACTCCACCAACTGTACCGTCTGCCCCCACCGGCCTGACCGGCGTGACCATCAATCAGAACTTAGCTGCGACGGAAAGACTGCTTACTAAGAGCGGCCTGGCGATTACCCGCGAGCCGGTTTCTTTCGGCACTATCGCATCCACCGGCACCATCGCATCAGCGCCCACAATTGTGCCCGTGGAGCGCGCTGGCAGACTCTGCGTGCAGCTTAGCAACACCGGCGACGACTGCTCCTGCCAGCCGATTCCTCCGGCTGGATATCAAGGGTTGGAGAACCAGCTCTATCGCATCGAAATCCACCAGCCCGGAGATGAGACAACCGCAACGTTCAAGTGGTCGCGCGAAAATGCCTCGATCGTTGCCGCCGTCACCAGCTACTCCGGCACTAATCCGCAGACAATTTTTGTCGACAGTCTCGGAAAGGATGCGAACCTCGGCTTTGCGGCGAACCAATGGGTTGAGATCAGCGACGACACCACCGAGTTCGGAGACGTACCGAATCACTGGGGCCAGCTCTGTCAGATCAGCAGCGTGAGTCCCGCCGGTCAACCGCCGTCCATCACCTTCACCGCAACGGCCCCTGCCGTCGATCCAACAAAGAATGCCCGCGTGCGTCGCTGGGATCAGCCTGGAACCGGCACCGCAGGCGATATGCCGCTCTCCGTGACTGCGCCAATCGATATCGAGAACGGAATTCAGGTCACCTTCTGCGCTGGCACATACAAAAGTGGAGACTACTGGCTTATCCCTGCGCGAACGGCGTCCGGCAAGATTGACTGGCCACCATGTGGAGGCGACGGAAGGCCATGCCAGCTCGCTGCCAACATCCCCGTTTACACGGTGCCATTAGCTCTAATTACCCTGCGAGACACTTTCACTAGGCGCAACCCGGTCCAGGAAACAGGTGCCGGTCTGGCCATCGCCGACAAGAACGATTCGCAAATTGCGTTTCAGGAAGAAGAGATCGGCACAATTGCGGATCAGAGCAACTTTCTGGTTCAGGACCTGCGCAGCTTCTTTACCCCCCTGTCCTCGAACGCGTTGCACGTCAATCGCATCAGCTGGATCAATGACGACGTCATCACGCTCGATCAGCTTGCCGCCAGCGGTCTGAAACTCCTGCTTGATGACGCACCCACCAGCGTCATCGATGCCTCTGTCTTTCGCGTCACCGTTGAAATACCCAGCTACCGCAGCGCAGACCGTACATTGGGTGCCACTGAGTTGGGGAATCAGGCGGGCGGGTCGCCCGCAAATCCTCAACAGTCGATCCAGATTACCGACGCACCCCGGCTCAGAACGGAAGTTGTTCTCGACGGCGTCGTCACTGTTTTGAACGACATCGTCTATTGGTCTCTTCTGACTCAGGACACGAGCAACAAGATAGAGACCGAATTGGGCGATTTACTGTTTCTCGAGCTCAATACTCTGCTCCAGACGATCGTTTATGCTCCCGATCCAACATGGTTTGCCCGCGTGCGTGTTCGCCTGCTCGGCCACATGATTTACGCACAGATATCTTCATCCGGCGGCAGCTGTGGATCCGCCCGAACACTCTTCCTCGACGGTCAGTCCCTCGCCGCACCTGGTACGCGCCAGGATCAAACCCCCAGGATCGACTTGCAATATCCGTCTGGAAGCGGCGCCAAGGCCAGCGACTTCGAGAGCTGGTTCTATCTTGCGCCCGCGATCGTCATCTCCAGCCTTGCCTTCGATCCTGCAAGCGTGTCGTTGCCCGGAGGCGGCGCAGCAGGAACCACCACCGGCACTGTCACGCTCACCACACCCGTCTCCGCGGATACCACCATCACCTTAACCCCCACTCCGGTTACGGGAGTGACCTTCAATATTCCCGCAACCATCACCGTCCCTGCGGGGCAAAACTATCAGACCTTCACCGCGAGCGTCACCGTTACAACACCTACGGCCGGTGCGGGAATCGTCTGCACCGTCGCAGCCTCTGTCACCTGGCAGGTCGGAACAGGCAGCACCGTCAGCGGCACATTCACCGTAGTCGCGCCGAATGGGTAGCCGTATAAGGAGCATTTACCGGCGCGAAGCACGATTGCAGTAAGCGCGAATCGCAAGTTCGGAGGGCAGCACACACAATGCGGGCAGTCTGGTCATTCTGGAGCAAGCCGTTTCAGGGCTACATGGGACGCACCTGGCGCGAGCCGCTGCACCACTGTCTAGCCTGGGGCCTGTCCCTGCGTCTGGCGCGCCGCCATTATCGCGAGACCGTGCTCGTCACCGACGATGCCGGAGCGGCATTTCTCGTCGACCAGCTTGGCCTCTCCTTCACGCACGTCTCAACTGAACTCAATCGAATTCGGAAGACCGACATCGGCTGGTGGACGATGGGCAAGCTGCTCACCTATAGCCTTCAGGACCAGCCCTTCATTCATCTCGATACCGACGTATTCCTCTGGAAGCCGTTGCCGCGTCGTTTGACCGACGCGCCGGTGTTCGCGCAATCCCCTGAGGAGCATCATCCCGCGGAAGAGTGGTGCGGAGCGCGCGACGTGGAAAATGCGTTCGCGCAGCACAGCCTGCCTTTGCCGGTCGAGTGGCAATGGGTGCGTTCGTGTGACCACAATGATGGCCGCCAGGCGAACTGCGGTATCCTCGGCGGAACCCGCACCGACTTCATTCGTTACTACGCGAATCAGGTTATGAACTTGCTCACCAGCCCGGCAAATGCACCCGCATGGGACGCCATGTCCGACAAATCAGGGTTCAACCCCGTGATCGAGCAGTTCACTCTCTCGGCATTCGTGCGCTATCACCGCGCGCATCGTGGATCGCCGTATGAAGGCGTCCATCTCAGCTATCTCTTTCCATCGTTTATGGACGCATACAACGCCGGCATCTCCGCACGCCTTGGTTTCACTCATCTGCTCGGCCCCGCCAAGCAAGACCCGCATATTGCGGGCCGGCTGGTGCAGCGCGTGCAGCGTGAAGATCCGAGGTACTATCGCCACTGCGTGTGGCTCAATCGGGATCGCGAACTCTTCGCAGCGGCAGGGGACTGATATGGGATCGCAAGCTGCATCGCTCCTGCGCAAAACGGCCGCCCGCGGACTTCGACCTTCGCCAGAGCCGTTTTCTGCGCTTGAAAGGCCGCACCTTGCTGTTCAGGAGCCGAGGACCCCCGCACCTGCAATTGATACTTCCCGAGGAACGTCCCTCAGATCGCTGACCGGCATCCCGGTCTTCCCACCTGAAGAAGGCACTCATACGTATCCCGGTTCGCGCCTGCCCATCCAATTTAAGCTCGCGATCGGCGCAGCCAACGATCCTCTGGAATCGGAAGCCGATGCGATGGCGGAGCACGTCATGAGCCGGGCTGCCCTGAGCGCTCCATCCGGCAGCTCACACCCTCCCGCGCTTCGTCGCAAGTGCGCCTGCGGAGGCACCTGCGACAAGTGCAAGGACGAGAGGAATAAGACGCTCCAGCGCAAGTCCGCACAGACGGTAACGGACACGATAACTTCGGTTGAAGCGCCGCCGATTGTCCACCAGGTACTGCGCTCTCCCGGCCAGCCGCTGGACGACGAGACCCGCTCCTTCATGGAGTCCCGCTTCGGATACGACTTCAGCCAGGTGCGCGTGCATACTGACGCGGGCGCGCAAAAATCAGCCGACGCGGTGGACGCTCTTGCCTACACCGTGGGTCGTCACATTTCCTTCGCTGAAGGATCGTTCGCTCCACACAGTGCTTCGGGCAGACATCTGCTCGCGCACGAACTGACCCATGTCGCGCAGCAAAACGGCGCCACACCCATGATCCAGCGAGCCCCACCGAAGGATAAGCGCGGTACCGGCTACTCCCATGACGACACTGACGACGATCTAAGCGCGTATGAAGAAAAGTATGGAGACGATCCGAAATACGAAAGGCGGAAAGACCAGCGAATCAGTGACGCGCACAAGAGCGAACTCGAAGACTCGGGGTGGCTGAAAAAGAGAGTAACCGATCCTGATGACAGGCGGGCCTTCATGAAGTGGCTGGAAAAAAGACACGGGGTCGGAGAAGCACATAATCATTTTCCTCCCGGTGCGCGTCGAACCGTAAGAGCTCTCAAGCAGTGGAAAGAGGAGGAAGCACCTCACCTGTTGACCCCTGAAGAAAGAAAGCAGGGCATTGATACAACTTCACTCGATCCTGCCCCGGGCGAGGGAAAACTGAACGCTCCGCCAAAATCTCTCGCAACTCCCAGCATCGAGGATGCTCTTGCGGAGGAAGGAATTGGAGCACCCAAGGCAGTGAAGGGGGCAGAAGGCGGCCTGGGGCCCAAGGCCGCTGAAGGCGCGGGTTCCAGCGGACTGTCGTTGCGTGGAGCTGCGTTGGAAGCTGGCGGAAATATAGCTTTGGGTGTGGCCGCGTTGGTCGGGGTCGCCATCTGGACGCTTATGATCCAGCCCAGGATCGACTCAGAGTTGAAGAAATTGAACGATCTCGTCGCTCCCATTAGGGAAGAGCGCCGCAAGAAAGTATTGGCCCAGGTCGCTCAGAAATTCGACACTTTTCAGGCGATTCACGTTGGGAGAATTCTTCAGAGCTGCTGGATCGAGAAGCTTCGGGCGATGGAGAAGGCCAGGAAGCAAGCCTATATTCGCGTGAGTTTGAACGTGCAGTTTGCAGATACGCGATGGCTTCTGAAGCAAGGCTCGCCGAGCTCACTCTTTGATATAGAACTTGTAGGGGTCGATCTGGTGGGCGTCACCGTGCGGGAAAGCGCAGAGCCGCCGGTTACGAGTCAGTTGGCGGAATCGGAGCAGAAGAACTTCGTAACGGGCGAGAATCTGTGGGAACAGCAGTTATCTTTCTCCATCAAAGCGCCGACCGCCGATCAGGTCGAAAAGCAATTTGGGAAAGAGCCCGCCGCGAGGAATTGCGTCAACGACGCAGGCGCGTGCTTCATCGCCACGGCGTGCTACGGTTCGCCCCACGGCGAAGAGCTCGATGCACTCAGGGCATTCCGTGACGCCGTGCTGTCCCGTTCACGCGCCGGCCGGTATTTGACGCGCTTGTACTATCGCCGCTCCACGCCGGCCGCGCTCTGGCTCTGGTCCCATCCAATGGCACGGATACATGTCCGGAAATGCCTAATAACACCATTGGCGCGGTTGGTGCGGCACGTCATTAAGGAGTTCGACAATCAGGGTGTTGGCAGCTGACCCCCCCAAAGGGACTAACCATGGGATCGCAATTCACATTTACAGCGAGACGGACTGCGGACGCATCGCCACGAAGAGCGACTCAGCAAGCGGAAGGCACGCAGACTAATCAGTTGGGCCGCGCCTCCGCGGCTCCCCAGGCTTCTCTGCCGCAACGCGAATTCGCCGCCCCCGGAGGAACTGCGGTTCCCAGATCGTCTGCCAGATCGTTTGCCAGATCGCTTGCCGGCATCCCGCTGCTTGCGCCGGGAGAGATATCGCCGCCACCATTAGCTCATCCTGGCCTTCGCTTGCCGCTCCAATTCAAGCTCGCAATTGGCGCAGCCAACGATCCTCTGGAATCGGAAGCCGACGCGATGGCTGCCGGCGTGATGAGCATGGCGCCCAATGTGCCGGCATCTACCGGCACCGCCACTCCTGTTCTCCGCCGCAAGTGTTCGTGCGGGGGCGAGAAGTGCGATAAGTGCAAGCAGGAGCAGGAGGGCCAAGTCCAGCGCAAGGCAACAGCCTCCGTTACACCAAGAGAAGCCCCGCCCATCGTTCATGAGACGCTCCGCTCCCCCGGCCAGCCGCTCGATTCCTCGACACGCTCCTTCTTTGAACCGCGGTTCAAACGCGACTTCAGCAGCGTGCGTGTGCATGCGGATGACAAGGCGGCCGAATCCGCACGAGCCGTGAATGCGCTGGCTTATACTGTCGGGCCGCACCTGGTGTTTGGACTGGGGCAATATGCACCATCGGCGCCTGCTGGCAAGGAGTTACTCGCGCATGAATTGACTCACGTGGTGCAGCAAAAAGAAGGACACACCCTCGTGCAGCGCGCCTGCAAATCGGGTGCGTACTGTGCAACTCCAGCCGCGACGCTCACCACCTTCGTGGCTTCCACTGAGAGTAAGCCGGAAAATATCTCAAAGGCTGCCAAGCGCAAGAAACTTTGTGGAACGGTCCCTCCTGATCCCAAGTGCACTTCGGATGGACACGGCGCCCCCGCCACTGCCCTCACCGCCATCTTGCGGGCGAACTTTAGTTCGCGGCTGAGCTACATCACCGGCATCTATGTGAACAAAGACATGCCTGCTGACTATGGCGCGGTGACCTTTGCCTGTAGCGGATTCACCCCGCCCCTCCCCGGTGGTACGTGCACGTATGTACCCGATGTATTGGAAACACAAGCCAAGCATTATCAGAGCGGCGCTCAGACGGTGGGTGGGAGTTCACGGGCCACTTGGTTGACCGCGACCTTAGGAACGCTGACTCACGAGACGGAACACGCTCGTTTTGATGCATCTGGTCCCATTGCGGCGCCGAGCCCGACAGCTTGCAAGTTCGCAGACTTTAGTGACAATCTCTCAGAAATGGCGGCACATCTCAGCGAGATGCATGTCTACTACAGGGCCGCGCTCGCGCGCCCTCTACCAGATCGCTGGAAGCAGTTCAACCAGATGTTCGATTTTTGGGTGAAAAACGGCTCTGAGGACATCAGTGGGATAGTGAAGGATCTTCGCTGTAAGTGCGAGTGCTCCGACGCCGATTACTACATTACGAAGACCGCGGAATCTGTATCAAAGAGTCAAAAGTGGAATACGTCTGAGTTGTCAGTGATCCATACCATGCTAAAAGACCCTAAATGGGGCCTCGACTGGCCTGTAGCACCGCCACCATCCATCGATGTTGCGGATCTGCCGACAGTCGCGCCTGCGCCTCTCAAACTGGAGTGACGTTTTTTTTGTGGCTGGCGGCAACAGGAAGCGGTCAGTGATGCCGTATCAATGAAAGTTCCCCACGGAGCCTGGAAGGAGCCACAAGCAGATGCGCCGCCCGAAGAACGCATACAGCAGAAGCGCGGAAGGTCTATCATCACTGCGTACGGCTCAACCAGAACCCCGAGCTCTTCGCGGCCCCGGAGACTGATATGGGTAACAAAGCAGCAGCCTTGGTGAAAGAGTCGGTCCCCCAGTCCGGCGGGCGTTTGCACCAGATTGCACCCGCGCAGACGCATCGCGTGGCCGATCAGCCAGCGGGACAGCGAAAAGACTCGGCTCCGCGAGCAAATGCTCCGGCAAACAGAACTTTGGGCGCATCGGCCTCCAGGTCGCTCGGCAACACTCCTGTCTTTGCACCAGCCCAAAGCATCGCAGCAAGCGCGCACGCCTCTCCGGATACTCAGCCGCCCATCCAGAGCAGGCTTTCCAGCGGAGCGGCCAACAATCCGACCGTGATGGGCGGATTGGGATCGGTTGGTTTCATCGCCGACGAAGAGAGCGGGGGAGCGCGGCCCGAAACCTTTCTGGTCGGCCAGGCGGATGCCGGACACGCCCCGGTCGATGCTGGACCAGCCGATGCAGGACCAGCCGACGCCGGCCCGGCCCATGCAAGTGCGGTCGACGCAGGCCCGGTTGACGCGGGTCCGGCCGCAACGGCTCCCGCTACGACAACGCCCGCCACCGTTCCACCGGTCGGCACACCCCCTGCGGCAACGCCCGCTCCACCCGTCATCGAAAGCAAAGCCACAGTGCACGCCCCCGATGGCACCGCTGACGATCGGAAAACAATCGGCGTGGTTGAAACCATCGCCTTCACGGTTGGCGGCGGCCAGGTTGCGAACTGGTCGGCCAATAACGGCTATCCCCGGGCCGCTCCCGCGAAAGCTACCTACATCTGGGCGGCCCCGGAGACACCCGGTCCGTCCACAATATCGGCGACCATACCAGCGACCAGCCAGACCGCTACGCTGGATATGAACGTAATCGCGCCCAGCGATATACACATGAAGAAGCATGACGAAGAGGCGTTTCCTGCTGGAAGCGCCGGAGCCGGCATGCATCTCACAGTGATTGTCGTTCCTCGAAAAGTCAATTTCGGCTGGACATCGTTTCTGGAGGTCCCTGGCCCTGCGTCTGGCCTCAACGGTTTCTTCGCCGCCAAAGCGGCCGCTGGAACGGACCTCAGCCATCATCCCAACCCCGCGTTCACCCGATTCAGCTTTAACAACACCATTCATTTCGACGAAGCGGCCGGGAGCGGCCCTCCCGTGTCTCCGCCCCCACCGTGGGCCGCCGGAAGGCTTACCTGGAGAATTCCTAACCGGTATCGCGCGTCTAATTCCACCGGCACAGGTCACCTTTTCACGACCACCACCCAGACTTTCGCGATCGATGCTGCCGGTACCCTCACCATAACTAAACAGGGAGAAAGAGTAAGGCGTCACCCATGAGCACACCATCGCTCGCAGTGAGACTATTGGTCGAGCCTGCCAGGATTTCGCAAAACTCGGAATTGAACATTCGCGGAGATGTCCGTAACACCGGCGATGCTGTCGTCGATACGCGAATATATGCATCGGTTCTGCTCGTGGACGGCAAGCCCTCGGAGAACTGGCCTTTGGCGATCGGCAACGGAATTGGAGACGAACGGGCGTCCGCTTTACCCCCTGGCGAGCGAATCGAGTTTCATCGGACACTTCCCGCCTCCTCCGTGCTTCGGCAGCGCGGCCTGCACGAAGTGGTCCTCATTGTGGAAGGCGTCTGTTCGCCGCCCGCAACCGTTCAATGGCAATGAGAAAAGCAGCCCGCCACGTCGCGGCCCACGCCGGATCAGTCAAATGACCCGGTTTTCACCGCTATTCGATGGGGAAACGCTGAACAAATTGCCGTGCCCTCGATCTTCGCTCATCCTCATCAAGAGCAAACCGCGCGGTCTCCCTCTTCTCCCCCGCTTGACGCAACGGGCTGCGGTGCGTATAACTGCGACGTTAACAGCACTTATTTTCAGGAAATCACTGCATGCCCGAAGCACGTCAGGAAAGCGCGAAAACCAAAGCCTCACGCACTCTCGCCGGCAAAAAAACGCCGTCCGCCAAATCCGCTCCCCATCCCTCGTTCACGCAGTATCAGAACGCGGTGCAGTTCCTGCAGGAAGGGAAGTTTGAGAAGGCCCGCGCACTTTTTGAAAAGTTGACGCAGAGCGGCGCGCCCGAAGTACTGGAACGCTGCCGCACCTATCTTGCGGTTTGCGAGCGCCATGCGCAGAAGAAGAGTCTTGCCTTCGACACTCCCGAAGAGCAATACGACTACGCCATCTCTCTGCTGAACACCGGCAATTATGAGGATGCCCGCGACCATTTCGAGAGCCTCCTGAAAAAAAACGCGTCGGCGGATTATGCCCACTACGGTCTTTCTGTTCTGAACAGCATTACCGGACAGGCCGAAGAATGCCTCGACCACCTCCGCGAAGCAATTGAGCTGAACGCGCAGAATCGCATCCAGGCCCGCAGCGACACAGACTTCTCCGACATGGCCGACGATCCGCGCTTTACCGAGCTACTCTACCCCGAAACGACTTGAAGCAAGTGTCGGGCAAAAACGTTCCGCGGCATATTGCTCTATAAACTCTGGTATGGACCTTTCCCTGTCTGCGAAGCCCGAGGTTATGCGTTCAACTCAGCGAGACGGCGGCCTCCGCGTCGTCGCCATGGGCGGGGGCACGGGTCTTTCAACCCTTTTGCGCGGACTCAAGCGCTACGTTCCCTCCGCAACGGCCGGCGTTCCCGGCGATACGCCCCATCCTATTAGTGATCTGGCAGCCGTTGTAACCGTGACCGATGACGGCGGCTCCAGCGGACGCCTCCGCAAAAACTTCAACATGCTTCCGCCCGGAGACCTGCGCAACTGCATGGTCGCGCTCTCTGAAGATGAGCATCTGATCTCGCGTCTCTTCCGGCATCGCTTCCAGGCGGGTGGAGAGCTTGAGGGCCACAGCTTCGGAAATCTTTTCGTCGCCGCACTTACCGAAATGACCGGCGACTTCGGCCACGCCATCAAGCTGGCCGGCGAAGTCCTCGCCATGCGCGGCTGCATCTATCCGGCGACCTTTGCCAATGCCACCCTGGTTGCCCACATGGTCAGCGGCTCCGTGGTTCGCGGAGAAACCAACATCACCGCCAGCAAAGAGCAGATTGCCGAGCTCGCCCTCGACCCCGCCATCGTCGAGCCGCTGCCCGAAACCCTCACCGCCATCGCCGAAGCCGATCTAATCACGCTGGGGCCCGGTTCGCTCTACACCAGCCTCATCACCAATCTGCTGGTGCAGGGAATCCCCGAAGCCCTTGCCGCCGCGCAGGGCACGCGGATTTACATCGCAAATCTCATGACCCAGGCCAACGAAAGCCTGCACCTCACCGCCTCCGAGCACATCGAGCGCATCTACACCCACATCGGCCAGTCCGTCTTCGACTACGCCCTCATCAACACCGCGCCCGTGCCCGATTCCATCAGAGATCGTTACGCCGTCGAAGGAGCCGAAGCCATCGAGCCCGACATCGAGCGCATCGAAGCGATGGGTATCCGCTGCATCACCGGCAACTTCGCTGCCGAAGGAGACGTCCTCCGCCACGAAGCCAGCCACGTAGCGAAAACCGTCCTCGAAATCGCCATTGGCAATCTCGCGGGACGGTAGCTCCCGGCCCCCTATGGGCTTCCAGGTCGAGTTGCCGGTTTTGCGAAGCCGCGCAAAAGATGGGGCACCTGTGCAGGGCTGCACAGACGAGCAAGAAATCTAGTGTCAAGAATGGAGATCACCGACCAATTCCAGAAGAGCAAACTGGACACTCCGGTAGTTGGTGTGATCTCTTTGAAGGCGCTACCGGTAGGCCCTTCCCCCGACGCCCCTGATCGGCTGCTCCTGAGATCGAAGCATTGCCACCTCTTCGACGGCTAACCGGGTATTGGGTAAACCTAAATGTCCACAGATTCGATTCCGTCCCGCCTCTCTTACATCTTCGCTTTTTCAATGTTGGCAGTTCTTCTGCTGACCGCCTGTAGCAAAAAAGCTGTAACTCCCACCAACATCCAGCCAGCACAGACCCAGGCGGCTCCTGCATCTCCCGCATCCTCCGCTGAAGCAGACGAACCCCCTGCGCCATCGAGCGTCGTCTCGTTGCCGGTAGGATTCACGCGCGACACGGGCGACCTCGACGCCATGGTGAAGCGGCGCCAGATTCGCGCACTCGTCGTACTCAGCCCCATCGCTTTCTTCTACGACCAAGGGCAGCCGAAGGGCGTAATGTATGAGGCGCTTAATGAGTTTCAGAAGTTCGCCAACCAGAAGCTGAAGAGTGGCAAGCTGCAAGTGAGAGTCACCTTTCTTCCTATGCGTGCCGACCAGATGGAGGCCGCTCTGACCGAGGGTATCGGGGACATTATTGCCTACGGAATCGTGGTGACGCCCGACCGTGAAAAGCGAGTCGCATTTTCGACGCCTGTAATGACCGACGTCACCCAGATCATCGTCACAGGATCAAATTTTGGCCCGGTCTCAACTCTCGCGGACCTTGGTGGAAAAGAAGTCTATGTCAATCCGCTTACCACCTATTATCAAAACCTCCAGAAAGCGAACCAGGCCCTCAAGAACGCTGGCAAGACGCCTATTGTCATAAAGGCGGCAGATACGAACTTGATGGACGATGACCTGGTGCAGATGGTGAACGCCGGATTGATCCCGGCGACGGTCACCACCAAACAGCGTGCGGCTCTTTGGTCGCAGGTGCTGCCTCACATTCAATCGCATCCTGACCTGGTGATCGCAAGCGGCCAGAACCTGGCGTGGGCCATGCGCAAGAACAACCCGCAGTTAAAGCAATTGGTCGATGAATTTGTAAGCACGCACGCGGTCGGAACATCCTTTGGGAATACGCTCCTTCGGCGTTACCTGCAAAACGCCAAGTGGGTCACAAATTCCACGTCTGCCGAAGAGATGAAGAAGTACCAAATGGACGTCGCACTCTTCCAGAAGTACTCCGGAGAATACGATTTCGACTATCTAATGATTGCGGCCCAGGCGTACCAGGAATCTCTACTTGACCAGAGCAAAAGGAACCCAAGCGGCGCTGTCGGTATTATGCAGGTCATTCCCAAATACGCAGCGGCTTCACCCATTGACATACCCAACGTCGGCACTGTGGCAGACAATATCCACGCGGGTGTGAAGATGTTGCGCAACATCGAAGACACCTATTTCAACGATCCGAAGATCGATCGTTTGAATAAGACACTCTTCGTCTTTGCCAGCTACAACGCCGGCCCGAATCGTATCGTAAAGCTGCGCAAAGAAACTGCAGCTGCGGGCCTCGATCCCAACGTCTGGTTCGGAAATGTAGAGCTGATCGCAGCCAAAGAGATCGGGCAGGAAACAGTCACTTACGTTTCCAATATCTACAAGTATTACGTCGCCTACAAGCTGGCGCTCCAGCAAAGCGAGCTTCGGGAAAAGACAACGGGATTGCAGGCCAAATAGAAATTAGGTGGAACTGTCCGGAAGCCTGCACCACCAAAAGCAGCATGCCGGCAATCCGTGTGATAGCGTGACCCCGGGACTCAACCCTGTGCCCTCGCTACACTCACACAATTCCAGCATGCCGCTCGGTGGCATTAGGCGGACCTCCGAGTTCCAGCGATGCTTGACTGACGGCACCGAATCTACTGCTTCGTTACCTCGAATGCAGTGGTTCTATTCTGCCGCGTGTCCGTAAAGCTGGCCTTGGCCGTCTTACCGTCGGCCGCGACCGTCATCTTGAAAACGCCGATCACCTTGCCGTCGCGCATATCCGTTTCCTGCAGCGTGTCCTTGCCCAGCATCTTCACTGCCACGCTGGTCGTGCCCGGATCGCCCTTCATCGGCGCGGCAGCGCCATTCAGCTTGGCGGTGTAAGTCTGGCCCGTCGCATTGCTCATCGTGATCTCGTCACCACTGATTTTGTATGTATAGGTGATGGCGTTGTCCGACAGGCTTTCCATTTTCGTGGTTCGCCACGAACCGGATATCGCATTCGATCCCGCCGGGCCTTTCGCTACGCGTGTCTCTTCTCCCTTGCCGGTAACCGGTGGGCCGCCATTGGTGTTGCTGCTGTCACTGAATTCGAACGACATGGTGTTCCCGTCGGGAGAGATAGTCGTCGTTGAGGTCCCCACAACCTTACCGTTTTTCTTGTCCGTCTCTTTGATCTCGTGGTCGCTCACCACCTCAATCGCAATGGCGTCAACGTAGGGATGTCCGGTAACGGATTGGTCGGTACCGTCCGCTTTGATTGAGTAAGGCGGAGTGCATGTCTTGCACTCGAACATGCCGTTCTGCAAAAGGAATACGTCCGGCTTCTTGGGAAAATCGACCGAGTTCATATCGGCTTTCCACGTGCCGTTAAAGGAGCTTTGCGCCGCCGCCACAACAGGCATCAACAGGGCCGCGAGCGCTGCTACAAAGAACAACTTTTTCATCGCAAACCTCCATCGGTTTGAAATACCGCCGCGAATTATATCCGAATCCACTGCAATTTCGCCGCCCAGGGAGACGTGCTCCGCCACGAAGCCAGTCGCGTAGCCAGAACCGTCCTCGAAATCGCCACCACCAGGCCCGCTAGACGGTAAAGCATTGCTCCGGTTTTCTTCACTAGACAGGAAAATGGCCGCCCACCCTTGCCGCGAACTATGCGGCAAGGGTGGGCGGCCACAAGTCCCGGCCGGTCGATAGGAGCCTTGGCGATGTTGGCTAAGACGCAACCATACCCGGAGGCTGCCACGTGCCTTTACCCACAGGCAGAATCGAAGGCGGCGTCTCCTTCGGCCCATACAATCGCATCACCAGATAGATTGGACCATTCGGCGCAGGAAGCCAGTTAGACTCCTCATCCTTGCCCGGCGAGTCTTTCTGAATGTACAGCGTGAGCGAGCCATCCGCATTCGTCTTCATCCCCGGCAACATCGGAGAGTTGATCAGGTAGCGATTGATCGGGTTGTCGATCAGGAACTGGGTCTTGCCGTCATACATCGTCACCGACCAGAACGCGTTCACCGGCGGCAGGTGCCCCTTTGCGAAGGTCAGCGTGTACTTATGTTTGCTGCCGTCGAGCGGCTTTCCGTCGGCAGTGACTTTAGTCAACGGATACATCGCCTCAACGGCGCTGTTTCCAAAGATTCCCCCCTTGGCCGCCGCAGCCCGTTTAAGCCAGTCCCCGTTGTAGAAGGCGCGATCGCCGAAGAACGATCCCACGTTCCAGCCATTGATCACAGCTCCTCCGCTTGCGATGTACTTATCGACGCGGTCGACGCCAGCCTTCATTCCCAGCAGCACTTCAGCTTTGTGCTCGAAGGACAGGTCTTTCATATCAAACTGCTTGCCCGCGCCGATTCCAATGCTCGCCAGCTTCGCTCGGATCCCCGCCTCTTCCGGGCCAGCCGGAGAATACTGCAGCGCAAAGTCGAGGATCTGCCAGAACTCTTTCTTCGCAATCTCCGCATTGGCCTTGATGTAGTTGATCGTGGGTGGCGCGGGCGGCGCAGGCTGCTTCAGGAAAGCGGAAAGTGGCTGCACCTTATATCCGGCCTGGATTTTGACTACATTCGGCATGTCCTCTGCATTAAAGAGCTGTGTGCGAAAAATCACCGCCGAGAACGGCGTGGTCGAATGGAAGACCTGCTTGATTTGCGACGGCGTCTCACCCTTCCAGTCCGGGCCAACAATCATGTAATCACCCGGCCCCGCGCCGGTGGTCCGGCTTCCCATGTACCCATAATTGAAGGTATTCGCATCGGTCAGTTGCACCGAGTAGTAGCGCGGCTCCGCAACAGCGGGCACCGAGATCACCGTCGGTTCGGCCCGCAGATCGATCTCCATCAGGGAGTAGGGTGTATCGCTGTTGGGCGTGATCACCGCCGTGTCTCTGTACGTAAACACCCGCGCTTCATTGGTGAGCGTACCGATAGGCGCCTTGAATTGCCCCGAAGTCGGGTCCACAAACAATTCATAGGCTGACGTGTAGTACATCACCAGCGGCAGGCCGTAGATGAAGCCCTCTTCGGCAATCTGCTTGGTCTCCCTGATTCCTGGTACGGCCACGCCGTTGATCTCGTCCGCCCTTTCGGCCTGCGAAATTGGGTCGCTTATCTTCATTGTCGAGTCTCTCCAGAGATTCCAGTTCCCACCGGTAAGGCTAGCTGGTGCCGTCCGACTTGGACAACTAGCACTATTGCTACTCAACCAAGAAAAATCTCGAGACTGAGAGTTCTCAATCACGCTCCAGATCTCGCCCAGAGGCAATTTCCATCCCCACCGAACTGGGTGGGCGGCCATCGATCCACGACAGGCCGCGTGAAATCAATTTCAACCAGGCCGACCTTGCCGGTGAGAGGCAAACGCGCGACACAACCTGGTCCATCACGAAATTCGGAGAGAAGTTCCGCGGCATTCAGTATGTGGCCGAAGCAGGCTACACTTTGTTTTCAAGCAGCAACGTATCTTCGAGGGCACGAATTTCCGAAAGATCGCGCCCAGCGATGCCCTGCAAATCCCCGTAAATCCCTGCAGTAGAGTCGATCAGAGCGTGTAACTGAGACTCACGCTTGGACCAGCGTTTCATCGTAGCTTTCTTCTCGTCAGCTAGATCCTTCTGCATTTCCGACCAGCGCTCCGCGATGGCCTCGATGCGGCCTCGAAACTGCGATCCGGTCAAGTAGGCGTAGACAAGCTCACTCTTGGTCTGCTGTCCTTCCGCACTGCGTCGCTGGCTCGCCAGTTGCAGCAGCGAAGCTCTCAACGCCGTAGCGACGGGTACTGCACAGGCCAGCGAAGATATCCAGACACCGTCGACGTCGTTGAAGTGCTGCACGTCAGGGGGCATTGCTTGAGAGACAATTACGGCAAGGTCTGCGCGGGCAGCGCGCTGGTCAGCTTTGAGCTTGGAAAGCCATGAATGTTGCCACACCTTGGTGCGCTTGAACTCCCACAAGATGCGCCCGCACTCTCGCCCGGAGCTGTCGCGCACCACGTGGAGCGTGTCGCCGCCGAATTCACCCTTCGGCACGGGCTGCAACTCATCAAATGGGAACTGTCGACGTAGTTGTTCCTCCAACAAAAGCTCCAGCGTCTCACCCTGCGCCTGCTGAGAGCCTTGTTGGGCCTTGCGGCTCGCTTCTTCAAGCTTGCTTGCAAGTTCTCGGATCGTCCTGTCCTTATCACTCAACTGAAGGTTCACCCGCTGCTCCACTTCACTTGTCGCGACCGCACGCACCTGATCTAACCGGCCACTGACTTCTTGTTCAACCTTGAGCTCGAGTTCGCGTTCCCTATCCTCAAATTCTCGTTCGCGGCGCTTTAGCGCGG
The DNA here is from genome assembly GCA_963743135.1 of uncultured Acidobacteriaceae bacterium. Taxonomy (GTDB): domain Bacteria; phylum Acidobacteriota; class Terriglobia; order Terriglobales; family Acidobacteriaceae; genus Silvibacterium. The sequence continues at coordinate 308,438 of CAVUON010000002.1, read as the reverse complement.
CCTCGGCCTTCTGAGCTAAGGCAAGCTTTGCGGATAGCTTCTCGAGACGTTCGGCCAGCTCATTATGATTGCGGTCACGCTCGGCGAGTTCGTCTGTAAAGCGTTGCGTTACACGACGCTCCTCTTCATCGGCGATCGCCTTCTTCTCAATAGCTAGCCGTTCCGGGAGCTCTTTCGCTACAGCAGCCTGGGTTTGTCGGGCGACCTCAACCGCAAGTTGCGCCCGCTGTGCATCGATTTCGGCGCGGGAGCCTTCGGATTCACGCTTAAGGTCTGCCTCGCGCTGCCCAATCTGTTCGGCAGCCTCCGCAGCAGAGCGCTCTCTGCGCGCAAGCTCCTCTTGCCGCCCTGCGAAAGCCTCGTTCTGAGTCCGAAGCTTGCCCTCGTATTCGGCACGCGCCGCTTCAAGCAGCGGAGCGGCCAAAGCTTCGGTCAATGGAACTGGCGTGCCACACTTGGGGCAAACCACAGTGGGCTGTGGGGGGAGATCAGCAAAAGGGGGTACCATGGGCTCTTTGTTCTCCAAGGTTTCGAGTATAAGCCGAAGGCGCGTTGTCGCAGCACCCGCTCGTGGTATTCCCCTATGATTTTGTCGGCGGCGTGTACCCACGTCAGATCGGGCCAATCTAGCGCGAGAGCCCACACAAACCCTGTCAACCCCCATCCCGCCAAAAATCCCCGTAAACTGCTCATTCCAAAACGAAAAACGAAACAAGAAAATCAGTAAATCAATTATCCGAATATAGTAAAATTGAGATAGAGCCACACAAACCCAAAAAGGGACCGCCCACGCGGTCCCTTTTCCTTTTAAGGAGCCGAACCATGTCCCAACCCGCCAGCCTGTGCGCCTTCGATCTTCCCTCCGGTAAACCCTGCCGTCAGGTCGCTCTCAAAGGAGAGCAGGTCTGCCGCCACCACGCCCGAAACCTCCGCCACATCGAAAACAAATTCCTCCACGACCAGGCAATGGAACGCCTCGCCGCCAAACTCAGCGCCCTGGAACTGCCCGAACTGCTCTCCCGTATACACCGCCGGCTCGACCGCATCCAGCGCGTCGTCCGCCTCTACCCCGACATCCAGCTCGCCCTCCGCATCGCATCCGATCGCCTGCAGCGGAGAATCGACGCCGAGCGGGCCTTCGAGACATTCGCCAGGCAAAACCCGATGCCCGACATGAACTCGCCCGAGTTCAACAAACTCTTTGAAAACCACATGGAATCAATGATCTAGCGCTCGCCAAAAATCAAGAAAACCCAATCGAATCAATGAATTAGCGCATCCGGCGATTTATGAAAACCCAACGGAATCAATCATCTACAAACAAACGGGCACAAAAAGGGGGAGGGGACTGGTAGACCACGCTTCCAGCGCCGATCCCGGAAGTCCAATAAATTCCTATGAAACATCAATGAAATCAATGAGCTGGAGGAACAGAGAAATCAAGAAAGCCCAATAGAATCAATGAACTACCGCGGCAATAATATACTTGACGAATCAAGACATATTCGCTATGATTTAAACATGAAAGCGCCACGTACCCTCCAACAAGCCATCCTCTACTTCGCCGATGCCGATAACTGCCTCACTTACATGGCCTTGCGTCGCTGGCCGAATGGCGTAAGCTGCCCCACCTGTGGCCGCAGCGACCCCGCTTTCCTCAAGAATCAGCGCAAGTGGCAGTGCAAGAGCCTCCACGCGAAGCGTCAGTTCACCGTGAAGGTTGGAACCATCTTTGAGGACTCTCCGCTGGGCCTCGATAAGTGGCTCCCCGCCGTGTGGCTCATTACCAATTGCAAGAACGGAATCTCCAGCTACGAACTGGCTAAAGACATCGACGTTACTCAGAAGACCGCGTGGTTCATGCTTCACCGGATTCGTGAGGCCATGAAGTCCGGCTCCCTGCTCAAGATGGGAGGCAGCAACAGCGCACCTATCGAAGTGGATGAAACCTTCATCGGCGGCAGAGCGAAGAACATGCACGCCGCGAGACGCAATACGCTCAAGGCAGGACTCAAGGCTGGGCATAAGACCGCCGTGATGGGAATGCTTGACCGTGACAGCCGTCAGGTCAGGGCAATGGTTGTCCCCAACGTTCGGCGCGAGACTTTGCAGAACGAGATTCTGAATCAGATCGAAGGCAAGTCCACCGTCTACACTGACGGCTCTCCCGCTTACGACCTTCTCTCTGCCAAGCAATACGTTCATGCGACTGTCACTCATATCGAAGAGTATGTTCGTGGCGAAGTTCATACTCAGGGCATCGAAAACTTCTGGAGCCTGTTGAAGCGCGGCCTGAATGGAACTTATGTTGCCGTTGAACCCTTTCACCTAGATCGTTATGTTGCCGAGCAAGTGTTTCGCTTCAACACTCGCGCCACTAAAGAGAATCCGCTGAATGACGCTGACCGCTTTGAGTTCGCAATGACTCAGCTTGCCGGAAAGCGTCTCACCTATGCCGAGCTAACTGGCAAGGTGTCTCCGACGGGTTGCTAATCCTTACCGCTTGAAGCGCGGCCCACGTCCTCGGAAAGCTCCAGAGAAAGGGCGAAGCCCTTGAACCCGGCAGCCGCCAAGACGTTTTGAAAATTCTTCAATACCTCAGTGAGTTCCCAGATGGCATCCGCGCACTTCTTTAACGCTGGCTGAACAGTGGTCTGCATCGTTGCAGTCCACGGTTCAGAGCAGTTAGGGCAATTACCAACCCTCGAAAAATTTATTTCCGCAGAGATAGGAAGAGAAACTGCCGATCCGCACTTCCTGCACTGAAAGCGAATCCCCGCAATATCGCCCGGCTCTATATATGTCTTACTTTGATTTGTCATTTTGCCTTCCCCTCTTCCGTTCGCCCTTCGCTTTGCGCTCTTTCGCGTTCGCCTTCTGCTCCGCTTCCATCGCCTCTTTAACGGCCTTCGGATCAGCCTTCAAAATCGTGTCCATTGCCTTGTCGAAACTTGTGTATTCGCGGCTTGTCTTCGTCATTTCCTTTTACCTATACCCTCCGCTAGAAGTTCCATAAATGCGCGCGCACGATCCATCGCGCCCAAGGCTTCACCTTCGATATAGTGCTTGCGCGCATGAGATACCGGATTGCGGTATAGCTCTTTCAGATAGCCGCACCGATCAGCGGCATCTGAATAAAACTGGAGTTGTTTTTCGCGCTTCTCGTTCTTGGGGAGTTGATGTGCTTGATCGATTTTTATCTTGATTTGAGCAATTACCTTTTCCCAAGTGCCAAACTGAATCGGGATCTCCACTCTTTTGTCCGTAAGCTTTACGCCTAGCTTTTTCGCCAGCGCTCGAAGGCCTATTTCCGCAACCCGCATTGCGTGGAAGACCGCAGATGTATAAAGACCTACCGCATAGGCATCCGTCGCATCCAGCGAGTCTTGTTTGCTGGCTGGGAATGATTTCCATACTGCGTCCCAATCTGGAATTACCTTCTTATGTTTTGTTGCCCTTTCGACAGAAACGTAAGCGAATTTTCGATACTTCAAATCATATTGAATATCTCTGCGAAGCTCCCTAAGCTCTGCTCGCAATTCGTCAAACGTGAAAGCTCCAGCATTAACGTGTCCATGCAGTCTGGTTCCAAGCCGTTCGATAGAGCGATGCAACTCGGCACCGTTACACTGTTCGCGACAGTACTGAAGGTAGGGCTTAACCATACTGTCAACGACAGCATCGCCGACGATGTAGGTATCACGTTCCCCGCCATCGCAACGTTTTTCTAAGAGCGACTCCAAACTCTGAATACGCTCGACGGCAGCCACTAATTTCCAGACTTGGTATTCATCCATTATTTCCCCTAGGCTTAAGACGATGAGGCTCAAATTACACCCCCATCATCCACTTGACGCAATGATTCGTCAAATATATTATTGCCACTACCGCAAGTCAGCTTTTATGAAAACTCAATCAAATGAATGAACTACAAGCAAACAGGCACAAAAATAGGGGGAGGGGTCCCCCAAAACCTGCTCCCTCCCGTCGACCCGGCTATTTCTGAAGAACAGCCACACCATATTTAGGCAGGTCCACCGCACCGACGCGTGGACCGCCCGACCCCAGCAGATCGGTCATCTCTCCCGGCAGCGCCACATGCTGCGGATCGGTCGAGTGATTAATCAGAATCAAAACCGTCTTCCCACCGCCAGCCCGCTCGCAGACCTCAACCCCGTCCGGCGCATTTGGAACAATCGGCTGAACCCCCGCCTGCTCCAGCCAAGACGCCGTTAACTTACTAATTAACTCCGGATCGATCCAGGTACCTATGTAGATAATGCTTCCTTTGCCGACCTCGCGCCCCAGCACCGCAGGCTGGCCGTCCAGCCATCCGTTACTCGCGCCATAGCGCATCAGCACCTTCGTCTCCGGAGAAATCGCCGTCAGCGTCTCCGCCCACACGTCCGCCGTACCCGAACCAGCGTCCCCGCTCACCGGAACCGGCTGATCCAGCGCGTAGAACTGAGTCACCGATCCGCCCAGAAAGCCAACCAGCGGTCCCGGCTGCCGCTCCGGCTGCAGCGCGTCATACTGGTCTTTCATCCCGGTCCGCGGACCCAGAACCAGGTGACCGCCCTGCTTCACATAAGCAACCAGCCGGTCAGCGATCGCCTGCGGAAGCACATTCAGGGCGGGAGCCACCACGACCTTGTAACCATCCAGCGGAGCGTCAGGCGAAACAATATCGACCGCCTGCGCTTGGTCGCGCAGCGGACGATAAAAGGCCAGTAGCTCACTCACCGGATCAAACTTCGCACTGTGCCGCTGGAAGTCAATGGCCCAGCGGCTGTCATACGACTGAATAATGGCAACATCGGCGTGCGGCGAAGTCCCAGCCAGAGCAGTGCCGGCCTTGTCGAACTCGTCACCAACCTGCTGCACCTCTGCATACACCGGCGCAGGTTTGCCGTCGATGCCGACCAGAACGCCGTGATACTGCTCCTGGCCATTGCGGTTCGCGCGCCACTGCCAGTACTCAACCGTCTCAGCGCCATGGCCAATGGCCTGCCACGCCATATCGCGCACCTGGCCCTTGAGCAGCGGCGTATTCGTCTTCCGCCAGTTCACGAATGCCGGTTCAGTCTCCATAACCCAGTAGTTCTTGCGCTTGTACCCGCGCGTCAGGTCATGAGTCGCGCCGTTCGCGTCGTAGTCGTAGTGATCGGAGTCGATGTAATCATCCCACGCCGCAATATCCAGCACGGAATGCACGGTGTATTCGTCGAAGCCATCAAACCAGCCCATCGTGTTCGTAGTGATGAACTGCCGCGGATCGGCATGGGGACGAATCGCGCTGATCTGGTTCAGCGAATAGCTCTTCCACGTGTCGCTCACGAAGCGCTTCCAGTCCAATAGCAGCGCCGAGTTCTCGTTATCCTCGCGTACTGGAATCTGGTCGAAGTCGTTGTAGGTCTGGCTCCAGTATGCTGTCGCCCAGTGGTAATTCAGGTTCGCGATGGTTCCGTACTTCTGCTTGAGCCACGCATGGAACTGCGCTTTTGCCTCGGGGTCGAAGGAGGTATTGGCATACTCATTATCGAGCTGCCATCCCACGACATCGGGGTTGTGTCCAAAGCGAATCGCCATGCGCTCTGAGATATCATGCGCAAGCTCGCGATATTTCTCATCGGCAAAGGAGAACTGCTGGCGATTGCCATGCTCGTCGCGCACTCCGTCCTCGCTAATGCGCAGGGTCTCGGGATATTTCTCCGTAAGCCACGCCGGAGGAGCTGCGGTGGGCGTGCCCAGCACGACGCATATATGGTGCTTCGCCGCGAGCGCAATTGCCCGCTCCAGCCAGTCGAAGTTGTACTGGCCTTCGGTCGGCTCCATGGTGCTCCAGGCGAATTCGCCGACGCGAACCACATGGATATGTGCCGCTTCCATGAGCGAAAGATCAGGATCCCATTGCGACTCCGGCCACTGCTCGGGATACCACGCAGCCCCCAGTAAAATGGGCGGCTGATTGGCATATTGCGTCGCCTGGGCGAATGTAATCGGTGTCAACATCGCAGCAGCAGCCAAAAAGAGAGAAACAAAGCGCATCGAACCCCCTCCAAGTTGAAAGCTATCGGCGAACCAGAACTCCCGCCGACTGATAGGTTACGCCATCCAGTACCGTCTCAATCAGCGGCAGACCGGGTGTCCCCGTTAAAATTTCGATTGCGCCGTTCGCGAGCAGAACTGTGTCCTCCGCTTTCGCGCCGCGCAGGCTCGGGTTGTACGCGAAGGCTTGCGGAGCTACCACGTGCTCGGTTCCCTTGGGCGTAATTACCCAGTCGCGTTCCGCGTAGCCGCAAGGGCCGCCCTGATGGTGCCGCTCGATTTCGTCCGCCGCGCTTACGGACCCATAGGCGCGCCGCGCCGCGGCAAAGATATCGCTCGAAACTGCTCCGTCCCGGGTTGCGTGCAGAAGCGCCGCATGAATCTGCGCTGCCGCTTCAAAGGCCGCCGACAGTTCCGTGGGTAAAGCGCCAAAGTGGACGAAGCGTGTAATTGAAACGATCAAGCCCCAACGTCGCGCGCATAGATTAACCATGCCGTAACGTTGCAGCACACCGCCACGAGCGGCGGCATGTTTATACCGATGAATCCGCTCATCGACGCCCATCAACAGAACGGTGGGAGCAAGTCCGCGCATCAGCAGCGCCGCCGAGGTGCGGGCTGCCATTTCCTGCTCGCTTACTCCTGGAGCCAACCCTTCGAGCACCTCAACGGTTGCCGCTGCGGTCTCGCGGGAAACGATTCGCAAGCGGTCTATTTCGGACGGCAGCAGCGGAGTTTGCAGATTGGCGAGATTTACCAAACGCGCATTTGGCGCAGCGGCATCCGAACACAACGCCGTATCGCCGATCAGTTCCCGTAGTCGGCCGCCCGGCTCACCGTGCCAGGGATAAATGACGGCTTCATATCCCAGTCCCGCAAACTCCTCGTCCGCCAGTCGCGCCGCTTCATTATTCGGAGCCAGATAATACCGCCGCCCGTCGCGCGTAAGCAGCAACGAGCATACTGCGGTCTCCGACCCAGCAACTACGCGCGCTTCTACTTGGCCTGCGGTGATCCAGGCGATGTTTCCGTGTCGATTCAGGAGCAAAGCATCGGCCGCATGGCGGTCGAGAAAACCTTCAACTCTCTTGAGTTTTTCGACTATTTCGGAGTTGCGCTGCGTGTCAGGGTGCGCTTCTTTTGTCGCGTTACGATCCGTCATCCATCCATCCCAAAATTCAGTTGCTCACTGGCAGCAATTCTAAAAGAGAAATCCTGAGCGGGTTCAGCCGCAGGTTGCCGCCGTACATCCGAGCGGACGAACAGAAAGCCGCGCAACGAGAATGACCAGAGTGATCCACAGCAGATCGGCGCCGAACAAATGCAGAATCTGCATAGTGAGAGGTGCCAGCAGCGCAAGGTCGGTCAGGCCCAGCGCGTACTGGAGCAGGAGCAGTCCGGCGAGCCCGGCGGCGAGTCTATGGTTGAACGCATTGCGTACACCCAGCAGGATAATCTCCAGCACAAACAGTCCTGCAATCAGGCTGACGACGGGATGCGCCCAGCGAATGCGAACAATCCAACTGCTATGGCCGGAAAAATCCTGCGCCAGCGCGGCAAGCAGATTGGTCGAAGGATGCAGCGTGTCGGCTAGCGCGGCCAAAGCTCCCGTAACACCGGTGAGAATTACAGCGATCAGCCCGGCTGAGGCCAGGCCAGCGCCGCGAATCTCGATGCTGCCTCGCATGTATCCGCGCTTGCGCGACAGGAAGTGCGCCGTGAGCGTCAGCGCCGCCAGCATGAGAAGAGTATTGGTTAGATGGAGCGCTAAATAGACAGCGCGCGAAATAGACTGGTCCTGCGCCGTCTTGCCAAGCAGCACCAGCAGAGCGCCGAGAAGAGCCTCATCGAGCGTAAAGATGAGGGCCGCGATGGCGGCCACACGGGCGAGATGACGCTTGACCGTGCCGCTGAAGGCCCAGAAGACGAGCGCAATGACGGCGATGAGCGCGATGCCGCTGGTAGCGCGGTGGGCGTATTCGATCAGCGTAGCGACGGTGGGATGCTGCTGGATGACTGATCCGTTGCAGAGCGGCCAGTGTTCTCCGCAGCCTGCGCCGGAGCCGGTTGCACGAACTGCCGCTCCCCACAAAATAACCGCAACGTTGTAACCGAGAACCCCCCAGGCGTAGCCGCGCAGCGCTCGCGAAGAAGTGGGAGAAGAAACGGAAGCCGCCGCGATTGCAGGAGTGGGAACGCTCATAGATGACTGTGTGACTATTTTACGGCTCCTGAGGTATTTGCGGCTCTTTGGTACAACTCGGGAGGTTACGGGCGAATCTTGCAGGAATATGAAGAACTCGAAGACTCTCAGCGTATTGCTGGCTTCCGCGATGCTGTGCGGGGCCGGTGTGACTGTCCTCGCGCAGGATAATAGCGCGGGCCAGGACATGAAGAATGCCGGAACCGACACCAAAGACGCGGCCAAGGACGCTGGACACGCCACGGAAACCGGCACGAAGAAGGTGTATCACCACACGAAGAGTGGCACGCACACGGCCTATGACAAGACGAAGGAAGGCACTCACACCGCTGCAGACCGCACTAAGGAAGGCACACAGACCGCGGCCGACAAGACCAAGGAAGGCACGGAAAAGGTCGTCTCGCCCAGCAAAGAATCTGAAACGAAAGCAAAGGACAACGCGCATCGCAGCTCGACCAAGGCACGGGACAAGGCGAGCGAGACGGACCAGAAGGTAGATGACGCAACCAGTCCTCACTAATTGAAGCCCGCCACACAATTTTCGCGTGGCGAATATTGATCAGCCCGCGGCGAGTTCCTTGGCGCGTTGCGTAGCGCGCATAACGGCCTTGATCAGCGTCACGCGCAGGCCGCCTTCTTCCAGCTCCAGGATGCCGTCGATCGTGCATCCGGCGGGAGTGGTGACGGCGTCTTTGAGCAGGGCCGGATGGTACCCGGTTTCAAGGACCATCTTGGCTGCGCCGAAGGCCGTTTGCGCAGCTAGCAGTGTAGCGATGTCGCGCGGCAGGCCGACCTTAACGCCCGCCTCGGCCAGCGATTCAAGAATGATGTAGATGAAAGCCGGGCCGCTGGCCGAGAGGCCGGTGACGGCATCCATGTGCTTCTCATCCACGATGACGGTGCGCCCGACCGCTTCAAAGATGCGTGAGGCCAACTCCATCTGCGCTTCGGTGACGAACCTTCCGCGGCAGAGAGCGGCAATGCCGGCGCCCAGCATGGAGGGCGTGTTGGGCATGGCGCGGATTACGGGAATGTCGATTCCCGCGGCCTCTTCGATGGCTCCGGTTTTTACCGACGCGGCGAAGGAGATGAGTAGCTTTTCCGGTGTAAGCGATGGTTTGATCTCAGCGATCAGAGCTGGCACCTGGAAGGGTTTTACGCCGATCAGGATCACGTCGGCCTGGCGTGCTGCGGCGAGATTATCGGTAGAAACCTCAACTCCCCATTGTGCCGAGAGCGCGGCGGCGCGGTCTTCATGCCCGACCGTGGCGAGAAGCTGATCGGGGGCGAGCATCTGCTGCTTCAGGAAAGCCTGAAGAAGGATTCCGCCCATCTTTCCGGCGCCGAGTACGGCGACACGCAATTGCGACAAGTCTTGATTGAAGGCTGCTGTATTCATCGTACCTACCAGATTACAAGGAACAGGGCTCAGGCACAGGCCCCAGGTTGCGATTCCTGCGCACTACTTGCTGCTTTTTATCCAGGCGTCGATCCGCTGCTCGAGGACGTCCATGGGCACGGCTCCGGAGTCAAGCACCTGGTCATGAAACGCGCGAATATCGAACTTCGGCCCGAGAGCCTGCTGCGCACGCGCACGCAGTTCAAGGATCTTCATCTGGCCGATCTTGTAGCCCAAGGCCTGCGCTGGCCACGCGATGTAGCGGTCCACCTCGGCCTGAATATTGGTGTCATCCATCGAAGAGTGCGCGCGGAAGTAGTCCAACATCTGCTGGCGAGTCCAGTGCATGGAGTGGACGCCGGTATCGACGACCAGCCGGATCGCGCGCCATTCGTCGGCTTCCAGCCGTCCGTAGTCGGAATACGGGTCTTGATAGAAGCCAACATCTTTGCCCAGCCGTTCGGCGTACAGTGCCCATCCCTCGGTGTAGGCGGTGTAGTACGCGTAGTGGCGGAACTCGGGCAAGCCGGTCAACTCCTGGGCAATGGAGATCTGCAGGTGATGGCCGGGGATGCCTTCGTGGTAGGAGATCGACTCAACGTTGGTGAGCAGACGGTCATGAAACTTGTAGAAGTTAACGTATACCGTTCCGGGGCGCTTGCCGTCGGGAGTGCCTTCTTCGTAGTAAGCCTGCGTCTGGTCCTGCTGCATGTAGGCCGGGACGGGCGCGACGACGAGCGGCGCTTTGGGCAGGCGCCCAAAGAGTTTCGGAAGTTTGGGACGCATCTGGTCGATGTAGTGCGAGTAGAGGTTGATGAGCTGCTCGGGGCTTTGCGCGTGCAGCTTTGGATTGTTGGGGATCGAGGCGCGCAGTGTGGCGAGATCTTTGAAGGCGAGCTTCTGCGCAATCACCAGCATCTCGGCTTCGTCGCGCTTCACCTCATCGAGGCCGATCTGGTGAATCTGTGCGGGCGTAAGGTCGGTCGTCGTGCTCTGTTTCACCAGGAACGCGTAGTACTTGTCGCCATCAGGAATCGACCAGATCCCCGGATCGCTGCGGCCCGCGGGAATGTATGTCTTCGTGAGAAAACGCGCCAGCTCGGCGTAGGGCGGCAGGACCTTCGTTCGAATCGCGTCGAGAACTTCGGTGCGGATGCGAGCCTGATCGGCGGCGCTGATTCCGGCTGGGAATTTCTTGAGCGGCAGCGCGAAGGGGGTGTCCTCGGGCTTTTGACTTGCGATGGCGTCGACCTGCACCAGAACTTTTTCGAGGATGAACTTAGGCGGTACGCGGCCGTCATCGATTCCCGCCATCGCGTTGCTCGTAATTTGCTGAAACGCGACGGGGACTTTGTCGAGGCGCGCGACGTAATCGTCGTAGTCCTTCGCGTTGTCGAAGCTGAGCTGCGGCACGAGCTCCGGCAGCTCGAGGTGAATGCCATCGAACTGCGTGAGCGGCATCTCCCAGGGCTTGAATTCGGCCTCCTCCTGTTGATCGACCAGTTGGCGGACCATGAGGTCCTTGCTCAGAGTCTCCTGATCACTCATGCCGGCGGTGTCGATGCTGCCGAGCCGCATGAGGTATTCGCGTCCTCGCTGAAGCGAGTTGTTATATTCCTCCACCGAGTAATCGGTGAGCTGGTCATCGTACCGCTTGTCGCCGATGCTGGATGCAAATTCCGGATCATGCGCGAGGCGGTCCTGCCACATCTCGGCGAAGAGCGCGTTGAGGGCGTTGCGACGGTCTTCGAGCGACTGCGGCGCCGCCTGCGGATTCACCGCGCCTGGATAAGACGAGTGCTGCGCGGCAGACTTCTGCACGGATTTGGGAAATGTCTGCGCGGCGGCGAGTGCAGTGGCGGCGGCGAGCGAAAGAGCAGCGAGTTTTCTCATGACGAAGTGCGGGTGGTCCGCAGCTCTCATAGTATGCGATCCGCGTGTGCCAAGTGTGAACGCCTGGCGTGTTGGTTCCATCGCAGATTTCTCTCTGGATCGAGCTGTTGGCCGCGTGTTAGGCTACGTCCGCAATGAGTGTCTGGGGCAAAAACGTTGCGATTCTTGGCAGTTACGCCTGCGTTGTAGGTCTACTCTGCGGGTGCGGAAGCGGCGGGGCCAATTCGATGCAGCCCTCCAGCTCATCCCAGTTTTCGTTTCAACTTGCGAGCGCAACGATAGCGGCCTTCCCTAACCAGGCTGCTGCCAGCGTTGGGATCACAGTGACGAGGTCCGGTTCGACAGCTTCACTGAATGCGAGCGTATCGAATCTGCCCGATGGCGCGGGCGCTACTGTGAGCTCGCCGGGGACCGGGAGTTCCGGAAGCATTTCCATATCAAGTGGCAGTGCGACGGTTGGCACCTACCCGCTCACGGTCAACGTAACCGATGGATCGACAGTGGTGACCCAGCCATTGAGCCTGACGATTGGGGTGACGGCCGTGATTGGGAGCAGTGCGGCGGGTACATTGAATGAGGCGATGTCCACCTCGTTCCAGATTGCGGAGTGGACGAGCAGTTTCTTCCAGACATATCCGGGGACATCGACGACTCCAGGCGCAGCAACATTGCTCGGCAACCTGGAGCCGCAGCATGTGCGGATGCAGATTCTGTCGCAGGCCATCCCGCAGACCTCAGCGAAGACCTGGGATTTCACAATGGCGGATGCCTCGGTGCAGCCGATTCTCGGCGTGGGCGACCATAGCCCGGAGTTCCAGATCGCGGTCGCTCCGGCCTTTATGTATGTATCGGGCACGCAGCAATTTACCGATCCGACCTTCGCGCAGTTCGCGGGCTATGCCGCGAATCTGGTGCGGTATTACAACAAGGGCGGATTCACGCTGGGCGGGACAGTCTACAAGTCTCCGAGTTCCTATCCGATCCAGTGGTGGGGAATCTACAACGAGCCGAACATCAACGGCGTCACTCCGCAGGAGTACGTGTCCATGTACAACACATTGGTCCCGGCGATGCAGGCAGTCGATCCTACGCTCAAATTCGTCGCCGTGGAGTTGTCGGACTTCGACACCGAGGAGCAACAGTTTATTCCGACATTTGTGCAGGAAGTGACGGCCCAGGTAGATGTGTTAGCCACTCACTTCTACTCGTCGTGCGATCAATTGAATACCGATGACCAATTGATGGCTACCATCCCTGTGTTTGCGAGCGGCGTGCAATACCTCTATTCGCAATTGGCGACGAACGCGCAACTGAAGAATGTGCCGGTGTGGATTCTTGAGAACAACGTGAATGCAGATTATGAAGGCGCAAACGGCATGAGCACCTGCAATCCGGGGCAGGTGTTTGTGACCGATCAGCGCGGATCGAGTCCCTTTTTCGCCGCATGGCGGACATATGAGTTTTCCGCGCTGGGCAAAGCCGGAGCACACGCGCTGTACCACTGGTCATTTGATGGAGACGCGCAGTATGGCGAGTTCAATTCCAACACCGGCAAGCTGCAGTTGAGCTATTGGGTAGATTACTGGCTGAGCCGCATGTTTCCGGCTCCCGCTGGAGGAACAATGTACAGCGTGACCAACACCGACTCGGGAAATGTGGAGGTGCTGGCGGTCAAAGAGCCCGGAGGCCCTACGGTAGTGATGGTGAGCGACCACGCCGTGGCGAATGCGAACGACAATAACGGAGCCGGGTCTCCGCGCACAGTGCTTGTGGATACGAGCGCGCTGGGATCGTTTACGACGGCGAAGCAGTTGACGATCGACGCAAATACAAACGTGGCAAACGGCCCGCAACAGCAAACAATCACATATGCTCCGCAGATGCAGGTGACACTGGGCGGTTATGGGGTGGCGTTCTTGACGTTGCAGTAGGACTGAAAGGTAAAGACCCGGACTCTAGCTTCTGAGGCAGCTGGTTCGGTGCGGCCTTATGGCTGCGCCGGGGAAGGTTCGTCCGCTGACAGCACTCTAATAGTTATTGTGTTCGACTTTACTGTAGGGCTGTTGGGATCAAAGGCAGTATAGCGTTCGACCTGAACCTTGTATTCGCCGGGACGACTGAAATCATAAAGAGCGCTAATCAGTCCACCTGCATTCCTGGCGGTTCCTCCCGGTTTGATGACGCAAGGCCAGATGCTGCTAGTTGGGCCGACGTGAGGATGCTTGTTTATCCTCTTGGGGGCTTTCTGGCCATCTTTGTACAGGACATCGTATTTAAAATTCCTATCCAGCCCGTTGCTCGGTGCCCCGGTGCAGTCGATCTGATGATCGGAGCTGTTAGTCATCACGACACTAATTTCGATCTGAGCACCGGCAAAGACCTGCGATCTGACTGCGCTGAGTGTGAGTGTGAACGGTTGCGCTGGCGTTTGCGAGTGTCCAGTGACGCTGACTCCGAGCATCATCAATCCGAACAGAATTCGCATAAATGCTTAAAACTGCTTCAGCGCGACAATGGCCTCAAAAATACCATCGATCTGCGGCAGAATCACATCTTCGAGGATCGGCTGGTACGCGACGAAGGTGTCCATTGCGGCGATGCGTTTTACGGGCGCGTCGAGGTCGTGGAACAACTCGTCGGCGATGCGGGCGGCGATCTCCGCTCCGTAGCCCCAGCTCAGCATGTCTTCGTACGCGACGATCACCCGGCTGGTCTTGCGGACAGATTCGGCGATGGCCTCAAAGTCATACGGATTGAGGGTGCGAAGGTCGAGAATCTCGGTTTCGATTCCGTGTTCACGATGCGCCTTCTGTGCGGCCTGGATGGCGCGGGGAACCAAGGCTCCGTAGGTGACGATCGTTAGGTCGTGGCCTTCGCGCACGGTTGCTGCTTTGCCGAAGGGAACCATGTAGTCGGGGCCCGGATAGAGCGCGCGACCGTAAAAGCCGCGGTACAGATGCTTGTGCTCGAAGAACATTACGGGGTCATCGCAGCGAATTGCAGTACGCAGCAGGCCGTTGGCGTCGAGCGCATTCGACGGGAAGACGACGCGGACGCCGGGCGTGTGCGTGAAGATGCTTTCGCCCGATTGCGAATGGTAGACAGAACCTCCCGTGAGATAACCGCCGATTGGAACACGAATGACAGCCGGGCAGGCCCAGGTTCCATTGGAGCGCCAGCGCATCAGGCTGAGTTCGTTGCGCAACTGGTGCATGGCTGGCCAGATGTAGTCGAAGAACTGGATTTCGACCACCGGCTTGAGTCCGCGCACGGCCATGCCTACGGCACGTCCGACGATGTTGGCTTCGGCGAGCGGTGAGTTGAAGACGCGATCGGCTCCGAACTCGGCCTGGAGCCCGGAGGTGAGTTTGAAAACGCCGCCTTTTCCCTTGACCAGGCCCTCATCGAGATACTCTTCGCGCGAGCAGTCGGCCACGTCCTCGCCGAAGACGACGATGCGCGGGTCGTGGCGCATTTCATCTTTCAGGCAGGCGTTGATGAGGTCAGCCATGGTGCGCTCCTGCGTGCTGGCGGACGTGGCTGGAGCTGTCTGAAGCTCGCTGCGCGTGGGGTCGTAGTGCTCGGAGTACACGTGCTTCAGGATTTCACGCTTCAGGGGCGAGGGCAGCGCGGCGTGGAGAGCAAGTTCTGCTGCGTGGCGAACGTCTTCATCGACCTTTTTTTCGAGGCGGGTGATACCTTCGGCGTCCAGCACGCCTTCCCGGAGCAGAAGCATCTGTGTCTTGGAAAGCGGATCGCGTAACGCGTCAGCGCTGCGCTCAGATTCGGGCCGGTAGAGGCGGTCGTCATCGGAATGCGAATGGGCGTAAGGGCGCGTGACATGGCCATGAATAAAGGCAGGTCCTTTGCCCGAGCGGCAGTGCGCGGCCGCCTCCTCAAAGGCGCGGAAGCACTCGACGACGTCGGTTCCGTCGATCTCGGCAAAGTAGAAATTGGGGAAATTGTGGACGAGCTTGGAGATGCTGCCGCCGGGCGTGTTGACTTCGACCGGAACCGAGATGGCGTAGCCGTTGTCTTCGACAACGAAGATGACGGGCAGTTTTTCGTTGGAGGCGGTGTTGAGCGCCTCCCAGAATTCGCCCTGCGAGGTTGAGCCTTCGCCGAGGGAAACGTAGACGACCTCATCGCCATGAAACTCGACATCACGCCAGGCACGATAGTCGCCTTCGTGCTTTTCGGCAGCTTCAGGGTGACGCGTGAAGTAGCGTCCCGCCTCAGCGCAGCCTACCGCATGCAGGCATTGCGTCGTGGTGGCCGAGGATTGCGAGACGATATGGTGCCCGGGACTGCTCCAGTGGGAGGGCATCTGGCGGCCTCCGCTGGAGGGGTCGGAGGCCGCGCCTACGGATTGGAGGAGCAGGTCTTCAACGCTGACGCCGAGCGCGAGCACGAGGCCGCGATCGCGGTAATAAGGGAAGAACCAGTCGTATCCGGATTTGAGGACGAGTCCAGCGGCGACAAGCAGCGCTTCGTGTCCTGCACCCGAGATCTGGAAAAAGATCTTCTGCTGATGCTTGAGAATGATCTCGCGGTCGTCAGTGCGGCGCGAGAGATAAATGAGCCGGTAAATCTCGATCAGGCGCTCGGGGGTGAACCCGGCTACTGTTTTTGTCCTGCTCCGTTCTGCGACCACACTGCGGCTCATCGACTACCTCTCGCCGGAAATCCGAATCGTTGTTCTGGTTTCTTCTTACCTGAAAGAACATCAGATTGTACAGCGGAAGGCGGTCCTGAGGACAGATTCTGTGGCCGGTTGTACCACGCAATTGCGGCTCAATTATGCCCCGGCGATCTGCGCCGCCAGGTCGAGCCGCGCGGCATGAGCCGGGGCCGACTCCGCCAGCCGCGTTAACCGGAGCACGGTGATGTCGTCCTGCTGCCCAAACGCGCACGCGGCCTCAACCATCTGTTCCACGTTATTGTCGGAAGCGACCAACTCGGTCACTCGCTCGAAGCCGTACAACTCGCCGGTTTCATTGCGTGCTTCCACAACTCCGTCGGTGTAGAAAGTGAGCGTATCGCTCTCCTGCAACCGGAACAGCAATTCGTCATAATCGACGTCCGATATCAACCCGAGCGGCAGCGATCCGGCAACAGGCAACTCCGTTCCATTGCGGAACGGGGGTAGATGTCCAGCATTGGCCAGCGCCACATTGCCACCAGCTTCGATGCGCGCAACCAGGCAAGTGGCGAAACCTCCGTCTGTGCGTCCGATCAGGCGGCGATTCAATCCGCTCAGGATTTGTGCCGGACTCTGAGTGTAATCAGCTAGGGTGCGGAGCGTGCCCACGATCAGCGAAACCGTCATAGCCGCCTTCAGCCCTTTGCCGCTTACGTCGCCCAACACGACCAACGCGCCGCCATTGCTGATGGGAATGACCTGGAAGAAATCGCCGCCAACCTCTTCGGCCGGGCGGTAGATGCTGGCGATGGAAAAGCCAGGAATGGCGGGGGTTTGTTCAGGAACAAGAATCTTCTGCACTTCCTGCGCCGACTTGATCTCCATTTCGATCCGGCTTTGCCGTTCGCGCTCCAGGAACTGTTCGCGCGCGATAGTAAAGATAAGGGCCAGGAACAGCAGCGTGCTAAGAATGAAGGTTATGCCGAAGAAGGAGCCGCCTGCATGGAATCCGATGGCGCGAAGCTGGTTGCTCCATGCCAGGTGGGTGAAGCGTACTCCCTGGCCGGAGAGTTCAAAGAACCACGAATAGAGGCCATTGAGACACGCGGCCGCAATCAAAGGCCATAACGTGAGTTGCTTTCGGCGAGACAGGCCACATCCGATAATGGCGAAAATATAAAGAGGAGTGGTGGTATAGACCGCGGTTGAGATGGCGTCGATCCAGGGGAGGGCCGCTCCGCCTTTGAACCAGACAAAGATTGTGACGACATCGACGATTTGCGCGGTCAGATAAATCGCGATCAGCCAGGCGGTCGCGCGCCTCCAGCGACGGTCCTTTGCCATGCCGAAGAGGAAGAGCAGGATCATCCACATGGAGATGTCCTGAAAGCAGATCAGAAATTGAGTCGCGAGCTGGGTAGCCCGGAAGGTCAGGTCGAAGTTGAAGGCGGACAGATTCTCCAGTCCACGTAAGCCAGACGCAACCAGGTAAAGAGCGAGCCAAAGATACAGACCCTGCCTGCGGTCGCGAAAATACAGGAGGAAACTCAAGATTCCGGCAACGAGAACGACCGCCGCGATGAGCAGGCCGGGCAGCCCGGTTTCATCATTTGTGTAATAGGTAAGCTTTGCCTGAGCAGCGAGAACGTCGGCCTTGCCGAGGAGGGGAACGTTTTCGAAGCCGCCATTGGTGGAGGGATCGATCGACGAGAGCGGGGCCTTCCATACGCGGAGGGCGAGCACGCCTGTCCCGGAGGAGACCGGCAGAGTGTAGACAACGCTGTGGCCGGACGACCACCAGTTCGCGGTGGGCGGCATTGCGCCGTAGCTGCCGATTTTCTTCCCGTTCCAATAGAGGTCGTAAACGTCGTCCACCGGCGGAATCAGCAACGCCAGATTTTTCATCTGCGCGCGGCTCGAATTTTCGATTGTGATATGCCGCCGGTACCACGCGAAACCGGCATACGAAGGATGGGTTTGCGCGCCCCATGTCGTATCCGCGCTGATCTGTTCCCATCCGGAGTCGTCCAGAGCCGGATTGGCCCAGGAGAGGTCGTCTCCGAGATGGAATTGCCATTTTCCATCCAGAGGAACGGAGCCTGTGCCCGGATTTTCCACGGTCAGCGTGCCGGCGAAGCCTGACGCCGCCAGCGAGAACGCCGCCAAAACCAAAATCGGACGAAGCCAGGAGCGAAACCGAGAACCAACCCACGACCAGCCGGGAGCCCTGTCTGCCATTTCTGACCGCCTTTCGCAGAAAAGCAGCGCCGAAAAACTAAGGGGAGCCGCAATGCCTTGGCCACAAGCATATCAGCAGCGATTTCCGCGAAGAATGGCGCCGACAGAGCTTTTCCCGACCTAAAGATGGGACCTTCGCAGCGTTTCCCAATCATGAAGTCGAATGCGGCGAACGGAATGGGAGGCCGCAAAGTTGCCGACTGCCTCTTCGATGCCTTAGACTCTGCTTTCTTATGCAGCATCTAACGGTTGTTCCATTCGGGGCGGGAGCGGGCTGAGCGGTTGCGCTGCTGCCGGGTTCTTCGCATTGACCATGGTTTCTTCCACGTGCTTTAATAGCGCGTTTTGTGTAAGTTTGCGCTTCGCGTCCGGTCAGGCTCCTTGCCTGCGCCTGGGAGTGATTTGCAGAAATGTTGAATGGAGGCTTTTGAATGGCGTTTTTTTCTCCCGTAGCAGCTTTGGCGTGGCAGGCCGATGGCAGTGCTACGGTAACAAGTGACCATGTATATCTCTGGATCGCGCTGGCGACGGGCGTTTTAGGCTTGATTGCGGCGTTTTTGTTCGCGCGCTTCGTGCTCGGTTCAGACGCGGGCTCGCCGGAGATGCAGAAGATCTCAAACGCCATCCGGCAGGGCGCAGAAGCATTTATGAAGCGGCAGTACAGCACCATTGCGATGATCGCCGTGGCGCTGGCCATCGTTCTTTATATCGGATACAAGCTCTCTCCGTTTACCGCTCCTTATGCAAATAAAGTTGTCATCAGCTTTCTGATCGGCGCGCTGTGCTCGGCGCTCTCGGGTCAGACTGGGATGTGGGTTTCAATTCGCACGAATATTCGCACAGCGGCGGCGGCGCGCACCAGCATGGGCAATGCGCTGCAGATGGCGCTGCGCGGCGGAGCCGTTACCGGCCTGGTGGTCGTGGGCCTTTCGCTGCTGGGCGTGGGCTTGCTGTTCCTGGCGTTTGGCGGGTTGACGAACCCGCAGCAGGTTCCTTATGAATTAGTTGGCTTCGGCTTCGGAGCGTCGCTGGTAGCGCTGTTCGCGCAGCTTGGCGGCGGCATTTACACGAAGGCCGCCGACGTGGGCGCGGACCTGGTGGGTAAGGTCGAGGCAGGAATTCCCGAAGACGATCCGAGAAATCCGGCTGTGATCGCCGACTTGGTGGGAGATAATGTGGGCGACTGCGCGGGACGCGGCGCGGACATCTTTGAGTCGACCGCCGCCGAAAACGTAGGCGCAATGATTCTGGGCGCGGCGCTTTATCCCGTGTTTGGATTGAAGGGCATTCTGTTTCCGCTGATCGTGCAGGCCATCAACATCATTGCCAGCATTGTGGGCGTGGCCATGGTGCGCAGCCGCGAAGACGAAGACCCCATGCATGCGCTGAACAAGGGATATTACGTAACCACGCTGGTGGCTCTGGCCGGCTTCGCGGTGGCGATCTACTTCATGCTCGGAGCACGCTGGTGGCTGCTGGGCAGCGGCATCTGCGGCATCGTGACCTCATTCCTGTTCGTGCGGATCACGGAGTATTACACGGAGACGCGCTTTCGCCCGGTGCAGAATATCGCAAAGGCTTCTTTGACCGGCCCGGCCACAAACATTATTCAAGGGCTTGCCGTTGGAATGGAGACGCCCGCGCTGCCGGTGATCGTGATCGGCTCGGCCCTGCTGTTGAGCTACCACTTCGGCGTGAAAGGGCTGGAAGACGTAACGACAATTTCAAACTACGCGAAGGGCATCTACGGAACGGCCATTGCGACAATGGGTATGCTCTCGTCGGCGGCTTACATCCTGGCGATGGATACTTTCGGTCCGATTACGGACAACGCGGGCGGCATCATCGAGATGAGTAATCAGCCGGATTCTGTCCGCCAAAAGACTGACAAGCTGGATGCGGCGGGCAACACGACCAAGGCCCTGACCAAGGGCTATGCGATCGGATCGGCCGCGCTGGCAGCGTTTCTGCTCTTTTCTGCATATCTGGCGACGGTTCACGACATCGTTCAGCAGAGGGTCATTGCATCCGGAGGCGTTTTGCCTCCTCACTGGAGCTTCTCGAACATAAACCTGGCCTCAGTTCCGGTGTTTGTGGGCGCGATGTTGGGCGCGATGCTCACCTACCTGTTCTCGTCGCTGGCTATCAAGGCGGTGGGACGCGCGGCGCAGACTGTGATTCAAGACGTGCATGAGCAGTTCCGCGAGAATCCGGGCATTATGGAAGGCACTTCGCTGCCGGACTACGGGCGCTGCGTGCGCATCGTAACCGGCGCTGCGCTGAAAGAAATGGTTCTGCCGGGAATTTTGGCCGTGGCCATGCCTCTATGTGTGGGGCTGATCTTCCGGCACTTCGGCGCCGAGTTTAATCCATCGGAGGTGATGGACGTTCCGATGATCAATGGTGTGGCGATCAACCTGAGCGGCGCGGAAGCGGTCGCGGGTCTGCTGATGGTGGGCACGATCAGCGGCATTATGCTGGCGATGCTGATGAACAACGGCGGCGGCGCGTGGGATAACGCCAAGAAGCTCATCGAAAGCGGTATGTACGGCGGCAAACGCTCGGAAGCCCACAAGGCGGCGGTGGTCGGAGACACGGTGGGCGATCCATTCAAGGATACGGCCGGCCCTTCGCTGCACGTGCTCATCAAACTGCTGGCTACAGTAACCCTGGTGCTGGCACCGCTGTTTTTGTAAGGCGGGCGTTCGGCCTACAGTGAGCGGCGTTCAGCGCGAAAAACTCTGAACGCCTGACCCTGAACACTGTACCCTGTCACAAATGGCCGCCGACTCGCAAACCCCGTGGTATTTGAGTAAGCCGAAAGGCTGGATGCATTTTCAGTCCGTTCCGCTGCTGCGGTTGCGCGTGCTGCTGCTCGCGGTGTTCATGCTTTTCTCTCTATGGCGATTGTTCAGCGATCTGATTGCCGGCGGCCATGATCCCTACCTGGTTCTAGCCAGCAACATGCTGTTCAGCGGCTTGATCTCAATTGTGTGGGTCCTGGTGTTCGCGCGTCTGTCATTGTTCTTCATCGCGCTGCCGCTACTCATTCAGATTGCCGGATCGTATGCGATGAACTCCTCGAACCGAATGCTGGTGCGCGAATTTGCCCTGAAGAGTGTGGACCCGGCGGTGGGCGTTCGGGTTTGCGCAATCACGATGATGGCGGTCATCGTGATCTCCTATGTATTCTTCATTACATTTATCCGGTTCGAGGGCAAAGAGTCATTCAAGCTGCGCAATGAACTCGAATTGGCGCACGGAATTCAGCAGACGCTGGTACCGCCGTTCACGCTGCAGACAGCGCGGTTTGAAATTTATGGAATATCGAAGCCGAGCGAGAAGGTTGGCGGCGATCTGGTCGACGCGCTCAGTCTTCCGAATGGGGACGCGATCGCGTATCTGGCAGACATTGCCGGGCATGGCCTTCAGGCGGGAATTCTGATGGGCATGTTGAAGACGGCGACACGCACGGCGCTGCTCGACGCCGGAGAGCAGAAGCCGGCCTGCACGCTGCCGGTCCTGCTCGACCGGCTGAACACGGTGCTGCCCGCCGTGAAGGAATCGCATATGTATGCCACATTCAGCGGCTTCCGCCTATGCGCGGACGGTACAGTGTTCTACGCCCTGGCGGCAAGTCCTCCGGTTCTGCAATCGCACGCCAGCGGCCTCGCGTTGTCGAAAGTGGAGGAGGAGCAGTTCCCGCTGGGGCTTCTGCCTGTTTCAGGCTTCGACGGACAGCGGCTGGAGATGGCGTGCGGCGATCTGCTGGTGGTTGCGACGGATGGAATTCTGGAAGTGTGCGACAAGCGTGAGGAAGAGTTTGACGTGGAGAGGCTGGAGCAGGTGATTGACGCACACGCCGGAGCCGCGCTGCCCGAACTGGCGGCAAAGATTCTGGAAACGGCGCGCGGCTTCGGAAAACAGATTGACGACCAGACAATTCTTCTCGTCCGCTGTCTATGACGGGTTGCGACCTAGGTCAGCCCGTGAACTCCGCTTGGAATTTCCTCAACTTGCTCGGCACTGAGCACTTTGGCAGTGGTCACAATCTGGCCGGTGTGCCGCTGCGTGTGGTCCGCGAGATGCACAAGGAGTCCTCCGACGCTCGTGGGGAGCTGCTTTTTGCCAACGCCGCGCGGCTGATTGAGGTCAGCATTCGAAAAGGCGCGGACGCGCCGTGCTGCGTCTGCAAGGCCCGCATTAAATTCAGAGAAGAGCTCGTCGCGTGAGGCGCCGGAATCGGATTCGGTTTTCATAGCCGTTATCTGTTCGCCTGAGAGCTGGTTTCCTTCGGCATAGGTGAGCAGGCGGTCAAGGCTGCGCGGGATGTGGCGCAGATGGAAGGCGATGGATGTGAGTCCAAAGGGCGACGCGTGGAGATCGGATTCAGTCAGTTCCGCGGTCCAGTAGTGAACGTCTTCTTTGGCCAGATCGAAGGCATGCAGCACGGCGCGGAGGACGGCCGGCAGTTCGGAGTGGGTTCCGCGCAGCCACGGCTCGGGCTGCGTTCCTGCTGGGATGGTCATCTTATAGTCCCTTCTTCTGTCGAAATTCTCGCACGACCTCGGCTGGATTGCGACGCTGCCCATCGACAGCCTCGTTCATGGCCCGCATATCGTCGGCGGTAATTTTCCCGGCGAGCGCGTTGAGGGCGGCTTGGATCTGCGGCCAGCGTTCGAGGGCCTCGTCACGCACGAGCGGCACCGCCTGATAGGGCGGGAAGTAGTGCTTGTCGTCTTCGAGAACGGTCAATCCGAAGGCCTGAATCGGTCCGTCAGTCGCGTTACCCGCGATCATGTCCAACTGGTGCGCGTTGAGGGCGCGATAGAGAAGACCTAAATCCATCGTGCGCGGCGGCCCGTCGAATTTCAAGCCATAGGCGGCAGTCAGGCCGGGCAGTCCATCGGGCCGCTGCTCGAATTCGTAGCCTACACCGAGTTTCCAGTGCGGCGTGTATTGTGCGGCTTGGCTGAGATTGATGAGGTGCAGGCGGCGCGCGTCGTCTCCGCGAATGATCATGGCAAAGGAGTTGTCAAAGCCCAGCGGCGCAGCCGCGGTGACGTGGTATCTCGAGGCATAGAGGCGGCGGACGGTATCGAGAACCTGCTGCGGGTCGCGCCCGTTTTTCGAATCCAGGAGCGGCTGCTTCAGAATCGCGGTGAGCGCGGTGCCAGTGTATTCGACGTAGGCGTCGATGCGTCCTGCGATGAGCGCCTGGTTGCAGATGTACGAACCGGCGAGATAGAAGCGGCGCTCGACTTTGAGGTGGGATTTGGCTTCGATCTCCTGCGCGAGCAACTCGCCGAGGACGACCTGCTCGGTGAAGTTCTTGGCCCCGATGACGGGATGGTCGGGGCGCGGTGGTGCGCAGGAAGTCAACAGGAGACAGAATATAACCTCGGCAGTTACAAATAGCGAGCGCTTCATTGTGCAGGCACCCGCAGCCATCGTTCGAGGAGAGCCAGAACGCCATCGGCAGCGAGGGCGAGCAGTGCGGCGGGGATGGCTCCGGCGAGGATGAGTCGGTTGTCTACAGAGGCGACGCCGCGAAAGATCAGCTCGCCTAAACCGCCTGCTCCTACGGCTGCGGCAATGGTGGCGATGCCTACACAAGTCACGGTCGCGGTGCGGAGTCCGGCGAGGATGAAGGACGCGGCCAGAGGCAGTTCGACCTTGAATAGGCGCTGCGTGCCGGTCATCCCCAACGCGCGCGCGACTTCAAGGACGGCTGGATCGATGCCGCGGATTCCCGCGTAGGTGTTGCGCAGGATGGGCAGCAGCGCGTAGGCGGTGAGCGCCACGATGGCGATGCGCGCGGCGCGTTCTCCGAGCCACGGCAGCGGCAGCAGGAAACCAAACATGGCAAGGGAGGGGATGGTTTGCAGCACGTTAGCCACGGTGAGGACGGGGCCGGACCAGCGCGGCGCGCGGGTGAGCCAGATTCCCAGCGGCACGCTGACCGCGGTGGCGAAGAGCATGGCCGCTCCGGTGAGCCAGAGATGCTCGATGGTGAGCGTGGCGATTTCGCCTCCGTATTGCGAGAGAAAGCTGGTTGTCATTGGGTCGCTTTCTCTCCCCGATGGAAGGCACGGACGTAGGACTGTACTTCCGGCTGCGGCGACGCGAGGAACTCTTCGGCTTGGAGATGCGCTACGAGTTTGCCGTCGGCTAAAAGCACGATGCGATTTGCCAGATAGAGGGCTTCGTCCAGATCGTGGGTGACGAGCAACACGGTTTTTTTCAGATGCCCCAGCAGATCGCGCAGCAGGTCCTGCATCTCGGCCCGGGTGAGGGGGTCAAGCGCGCCGAAGGGTTCGTCCATGAGCAGGATTGCGGGCTCTCCGGCAAGCGCGCGGGCGAGGCCTACTCGCTGGCGTTGGCCTCCGGAGAGCTGATGTGGGTAGCGTTTTGCGTAGCTGTCGGGGTCGAGGCCGACAGCTCGGAGCAATTCGTAACTGCGATTGTTGCGTTCATCGCGCGGCTTGCCTTCGATCTCTAGAACAAGGCCCGCGTTTCGTTCGACGGTGAAGTGTGGAAAGAGGCCGGTTTCCTGAATGACATATCCGATGCCGCGACGCAGAATGATTGCGTCTGAAGTGGCAACGCTCTTGCCGCTTACCAGCACGTCGCCGCCGGTCGGTTCGATCAGGCGATTCACGGTTCGCAGCAGTGTGGTTTTGCCGGAGCCGCTGCGTCCAAGAACGGCCGTGGTCGTGCCTTCTTCGATTGCGAACGAGATGTCATCGAGCAGCTTGCGGCCCTGCTGCGCGGTGAAGCTTGCGTCGCGGAATTCGACGGCTACGGCCATATCGTACGAAAGAAGAAAGCCGGGCTGTTGTGCCCGGCTTTTAGTCTGACTGCGATTGTATTCCACTCACCCGGCAGAAGCTTCCGGCGCGCCGGCGCTCTTCACGCGCACCACTACGATCTTCGAGAAACCTTCTTTAAAGTTCGGTGGGCGCAGTCGCTCGGCCATTTTTTTCATGGTCTCATCGCTTACGGTACGCTCGCGTTTGCTGTTGCGTTCCATGCAGATTTCGAGCGGGACGTCGAAGAAGACGGCCTGCACATCGTAGCCGAAGCTCTTTGCCATCTTGATCCACTGGCGGCGTTCGTGGGGCGAGAGGTTGGTCGCATCCACATAGTTCCATGGCATTTTGGCGATGAGTCTTGCGCGCAGCAGCGAGCGCAGGGTGGAAAAGACCAGTCCCTGATAGCGCTGCTCGGTGATGTCGTCGAAGAGGATCGAGCGCAGCATGTCCGACGAGAGTGGAGTTACTCCGCGGCGCTTGAACCATGTGGTCTTGCCCGAGCCGGGCAGGCCAATGGTGAGCACCACGAAGCCCTTGGGGCCGCCGCTCGGCTGTCCTACTGGCTGCGGCGCCGGTGGCGGAGTCGATGGCGATTCCGGTTGGGTTTCTAATTCGAGCTTGCCGGGATCCTCGGGCGTGCCGACTGCAGCGGCGGTTTCCGGCGAAAGCGGGAGGGGCGAAGGTGGAATTTCCAGCTCCTGGTGTGTGCTGCCGCTTGCTTCGGCTCGCGCAGCTTCGTAAGAAGGGCGCAGGGGAGCCGGCTGGTTCGCGGGTATTTCCTGGCCTATCTTTCCTGTGGCTTCTGAATCGTTCGGGCCACGCTTGGAACGTCGTCTCATTTTTTCGCGCATCCATTCGCGCATATATCTGGATGTAACACAGTCGGCGTTGAGCCGCAACGTAAGCCGCTGTTTTGGAACCGCTTTGAGCAACGTGTGCGCGAATTTTCGCCGCGCGCTGCCAACTTGGTTGGCGCAATATAAATTTCTTATACAAAACGATTGACTACAGTGCTAGCATCGGTAATTGGGGGTCTGTGGCCGTTGGCGCCCCGCGAACGGTTCCCGAAAACACTCACAATCCAATCAAGATTATTACGAAAAGACGAAGGAGAAACGTTTCAATGGCTGTAAAGGTTGGAATCAATGGCTTCGGCCGCATCGGACGCAACGTATTTCGCGCATCGCTTGGCAATCCTGAGATTGAGATTGTCGCCGTCAACGACCTGACGAGCCCCGCAACGCTTGCCCACCTGCTGAAGTACGACTCCATCCTGGGCAACCTGAAAAACGAAATCACCTCGACTGCCGATTCGATCACCATCGATGGCAAGACCATCAAGGTTTTTGCCGAGCGCGACCCTGCGAAGCTCGACTGGACCTCGACCGGAGCGCAGATCGTAGTCGAGTCGACCGGCATCTTCACCGATGCAACCAAGGCGAAGGCTCATCTGCAAGGCTCGGTAAAGAAGGTCATCATCTCCGCGCCTGCCACCAACGAGGACATCACTGTCGTCCTCGGCGTGAATGAGAACAAGTATGATGCGGCGAAGCACAACATAATTTCGAACGCCTCCTGCACAACGAACTGCCTTGCGCCGGTCGTCAAGGTTCTGCACTCGGAGTTCGGAATCGTCTCCGGCATCATGACCACGATTCACAGCTACACCAACGATCAGGTCATTCTCGACTTTCCGCACAAGGATCTGCGCCGCGCGCGCGCTGCCGCCATCAACCTCATTCCCAGCTCAACAGGCGCAGCCAAGGCGCTCAAACTGGTGATTCCGGAGATGGCCGGTAAGCTCGACGGTTTCGCGATTCGCGTGCCAACTCCAAACGTCTCGGTGGTCGATCTCACCTTCATTTCGGAGAAGCCTGCCACGATTGAATCGGTCAATGCGGCTCTGAAGAAGGCCGCCGATGGCGAGTTGAAGGGCATTCTGGGCTACGAGGCCGGGGAGCTGGTCTCGAATGACTTCAAAGGCGACGCGCGCTCGTCGATTGTGGATGCGCCGCTGACCAAGGTTGTCGGGCAGTCGGTCAAGGTCATTAGTTGGTACGACAACGAGTGGGGCTACTCCAACCGCGTGCGCGATCTGATCCTGTTTCTTACCGAGAAGGGTCTGTAAACCGCAGCGCAGCAGAAAGCAACGTTCCGCGCCGGGCAGCCATCGTCTGTCCGGCGCGCGGAGCATAGAGGCTATGCGGCAGAATATTTCAGGAAGCTCTCCCTACGAACCTATCATCGGCTTTTCGCGCGCGGTGCGCGTGGGCAACACGGTTCACGTTTCGGGCACCGGGCCGGTCGGCGCGGACGAAGCCGACGCAGCAACTCAGACCCGGCATACACTGGAGATAATTCGCGGCGCGCTTGAAAAGGCCGGAGCGCGGATGGAAGACGTGGTCCGCACGCGCATGTACCTGACGCACGTGGAGGACTGGGAAGCGGTTGGGCGCGCACATGGCGAGTTCTTCGGTGCGATCCGTCCGGCGGCCACAATGGTAGTTGTCGCCAAATTGCTGAACCTCTCATGGCGCATCGAGATTGAAGCCGACGCCGTGATTGAACCGACAGACTAAGGAAAATTACCGGAGAATCATGGCAAAACTTTCGATTCGCAACTTGGACCTTACGCACAAACACGTCTTCATGCGCGTGGATTTCAACGTCCCTCTCAGTGACGACGGAATCGAAATCACCGATGACACGCGCATTCGCGAGACGCTCCCTACTCTGGAGTACGCGCTACGCCACAAGGCCAAGCTGATTCTCGCTTCGCACTTGGGGCGGCCCAAGGGCAAGGTGAATCCCAAATACAGCTTGCGGTCGGTTGTGGATCGGTTGCGGGTGTTGCTCGATCATCATCTTGGTGAGCAGGTGAACGTGGCCTTTGCGCCCGATTGCGTGGGCGAACTGGCAACCGAGCTGTCGCGCCAGCTTGAGTCGGGCCAGGTGCTGCTGCTCGAGAACCTGCGCTTCCATGCCGAAGAAGAGGCCAACGATCCGAAGTTTGCCGCGCAGCTTGCCTCGCTGTGCGAGATTTACGTCAATGACGCCTTCGGCAGTGCGCATCGCGCACACGCGTCGACCGAAGGCATTACGCATTTCGTTAAGCAGTCTGCCGCAGGTCTGCTGATGGAAAAAGAACTGAACTACATGGGTAAGGCGCTCCACGAGCCGGCGAAGCCCTTTGTTGCGATTCTCGGGGGAGCGAAAGTTTCGGACAAAATCGAAGTGATCGACAACCTGCTGTCGAAAGTGGACTCGATTCTCATCGGTGGCGGCATGGCCTACACCTTTCTAAAGGCCAAGGGGCAGGAGATCGGCAAATCGCTGCTCGAAGCCGACAAGATCGACGTGGCTAAAGAGGCTCTGGCCAAGGCGAAGGCCAAAGGCGTCCGCTTCCTGCTGCCGGTGGATCACATTCTGGCGGACAAGTTTGCCGCTGATGCGAAGACGCAGGTCTTCGAGGGCAGCGGACCATTTCCCGCGGAGTGGATGGCGCTCGACATCGGCCCGAAGACGGTCGAACTGTTCTCGAAGGAGATCGCCGAAGCCTCAACCATCGTCTGGAACGGTCCGATGGGGGTCTTTGAGCTCCCCGCGTTTGCCGTTGGAACGACCAGGATTGCCAAGGCTGTTGCTGCGAATCAGGACGCCACCTCTATCGTAGGCGGCGGCGATTCTGTTTCGGCGGTAAAGAGAGCCGGAGTCGCGGACCAGATCACCCATATCTCCACCGGCGGCGGAGCTTCACTCGAATTTCTGGAAGGCAAGAAGTTGCCTGGTGTTGAGGCGTTGTCAGATAAGTAAATTAATGCTGGAGAGTCTGGCGCGAAATCCGCGACGGACTCAATCGCATTTTGCTCGCAACGCTGTTGGAACTTTGCTTGCTGGAAAGTTTCTGAATTTCCTTCTTCAGCATTGTCCGCAGATCGGTGGGAGGACCGGGCCCCGAATAATCTTCGACGTCGAAAATGCGCCAATGGTTCTTCTCCTTATACCAGTACCAGCGTGAGCATGATCCTATTTGGAATGTTGTCTATTGTGAATCTCACAGTTGCCATCGCGCGGTTTGCGTTCACTAATTCAATCATGGTTTTTAAGCCTGGAAATTTGACATCCGTTTCCTGACAATTGCACACCGGGTCGTAGTCAAGCCCACCAGCATATCCCTGACCGGCGGCTGCGGCATCAGCTTTGACAAGCGCGAGCAATGAAGCGTCAAATGCTTCGCTCGCATTTTCTTCAGATAAATTTTCAGGGTTTCCATTAAAACCGTAGCGTGCGTACAAGCTCTCAACAAAGCGTTTGGCGCTGTTCGCATCCTTCGCATTCTCATCTTGCGGGAAACAGCATGATGAGGCACTCAAAAGCCCCATTAAAACTGCTACCTTAAGAGGTAGGAAATGTTTCATAGCTGTAGGTGCAATGCTGGTCGCGCCAATATTCTACAACCGGTTTTTTCACCGGATCAATCCGCCGAGGAATCGAAAGAATGTCACGCAAAAAAGTCATCGCAGCCAACTGGAAGATGTACAAGACGCCTGTACAGGCGCAGGAGTTTGTGCAGGCGTTTCTGCCGCTCGTTGCCAACCACGATCGCGACGAGATCGTTCTCTGTCCTTCGGATACTTCGCTTTCCGTGGTCATAGCCGCTGTCTCCGGCTCGAATGTGGCGGTGGGTGCACAGAATATGTACTTTGCCGATGAGGGCGCGTTTACCGGCGAGACCTCACCGCTCATGCTGAAGGCCATCAACGCGACGCATGTGATTCTTGGCCACTCCGAACGGCGCCAGTATTTCGGCGAGACTGATGAGACGGTCAACAAGAAGCTGCTTGCGGCTTTGAATCATGGGCTGAAGCCCATTGTGTGCGTTGGCGAAGTGCTCGCCGAGCGCGAGAGCGGCAAGACGGAAGAGGTGCTGCTGCGCCAGATTCGTAAAGCCCTCGAAGGCGTCACTGGCGGGCAGTGCATGTCGACCGTCATTGCCTATGAACCTGTGTGGGCCATCGGCACCGGCAAGACCGCTACACCGGAGATGGCCGAGGAAGCGCACGCCATCATCCGCAAGGACATTGCTCGCACGCTGGGCCGGAAAGTGGCCGACGCAACGCGCATTTTGTACGGTGGCAGCGTGAAGCCGGAGAACGCTGCGTCGCTGATGAGCCAGGCGGAGATCGACGGTGCGCTGGTTGGCGGGGCAAGCCTTGATCCGCAGTCGTTCGCGAAGATTGTGAAGTACTGAGGGTGGTCGGGGAGCGGCCAATTAAGGTCCGGTTGGCCGGGAATCGGTCAGCGAAGGCTTAGCTCATGTCTGAGTTTCAGCGCGTAATGGGCGTCTCCGAGCTTCCTCCGGTGGGGGAGGCTCGCGAAGTTGTTTGCGGAGCGCGGCAACTTTGCATTGCCAACTCCGGAGGCGCGCTCTCAGCGATGGACAATGTCTGCCCGCATCGCGGAGGGCCTCTGGGACAGGGCATTGTGGAAGACGGCAAACTCATCTGCCCGTGGCACGCGTGGGCCTTCGATACGAAGACCGGCGTCGCGGTGCATAATGCAGATGCGAAAGTGGACGTTTACGAGATTAAAGTTGAAGGCGAGGATGTGCTGGTGAAGCTTTAACGGCAGCCAGCCTTCTTCGCTCTTCGTGCTAGGCTCAGATTGCGATGTCTGAAGTTCCTTCCAATACTCCGAAAACCAGCGATTCTCCGAAAACAACGACGGGCGTGAATCTCTGGTGTCCCACCTGCGCGCGTGCGGTGAGCGATCCTTTGGTCTGCGGAGACTGCTCCGCCGTTATCTGCCGCGTGTGCGGAACGCCTCTGGAATCCGCTGACGAGTTGGCCTTTGGCTAGGGCAAAACCACTGAAACCTGTGGCAAAACACGAGGGGGCTGCTTCTTCCGAACCGATTGTTGTGAGCGGCCGCTGGCTGGCTGGCGCCTTGGGCTTGGTTCTTGTGGCGGCTGTATTGTCCGTCTACGGAACCCTGGCAATGCTCTTCTATCAGGGGCAGTGGCAGCTTGTCCTGCATCCTGCAAAGGCCATCACCGCCACCCCGGAAACGAAGTTCGACGAGATTCATTTCGACTACACGGAGACGGGTGTCGCTCAACTCGACGGATGGTGGATCCCGGCAGAGCCGAACACGCGCTGGAGCGGAAGCACGATTCTCTATCTGCACGGTGGCGCGGGATCGCTCTCGAATTGTGTTGGTAGTCTGGCCGCGCTGCACGCGCTGGGCATCAATGCCTTCGCGTTTGACTATCGCGGATATGGCAGGAGCGCCGGTCCGCATCCGGAGGAAGCTCGCATGGCGGCGGACGCGGACGCCGCGTGGCGCTACCTGACGGACACGCGCCATCTTGACCCCAAGACTATTGTTTTTTACGGAACTGGAACCGGAGCAAGCCTTGCAGCTGAGCTTGCCGCCCGCCACCTTCCCGCGGCCGTGATTCTGGACGGCCCCAGCGAAACAGCATGGAAGACCGTAAGGGCGGACGCGCGAGCAAGGATTCTTCCGCGAGGGCTGTTGCTTACGGAGCGATTTGATCCGGCTGCGGCGCTGGAAACGCTCGCGGTTCCGAAGCTCTTTCTCGATCAGGATGGTGCGAAGCCGCGTACCGCACAGCTTTACCAGCTGGCGGCCT
Source organism: uncultured Acidobacteriaceae bacterium (assembly GCA_963743135.1). Taxonomy (GTDB): domain Bacteria; phylum Acidobacteriota; class Terriglobia; order Terriglobales; family Acidobacteriaceae; genus Silvibacterium. The sequence continues at coordinate 276,548 of CAVUON010000002.1, read as the reverse complement.
CTCCGAAGCAATACTTTGAGGTCAAGCCGGGTGCGTATCAGGCCACGCTTGCGCGCTTTCTTGACGGCATTCTGCAGTAATGGGAAATCCTAAGACAAGTATTCCTTCAAGAACGGGTCATCGGAATGCACGAGATCGTGCGTGGAGCCGTCGAAGACCAGTTTGCCCTGATGCAGAACCAGGAAGCTGGTCTGCTCATCAGTCTGGTTCCTGGGCAGCGGCTCCATCTTATTGGCTTCGAGGTCAAAGTGGTGGCTGGCCAGCATAAAGGCGTCCTGCAGGCGATGTGTGACCAGCAGGGAACTGGTTTTGTATACATCGCGCTGCTTGATGACGAGCTCGATGATGGTCGTTGAAGTGATGGGGTCGAGCCCGCCGGTGGGTGAGTCGTACAGCAGCAGGTCGGGTTTCGAGATGATGGCGCGCGCGATGGCCACGCGGCGGCGCATTCCTCCAGAGAGCTCGGAAGGAAATTTGTCGAGAGTGTGCTCCAGCTCGACGAAGTGCAGGGCCTGGGTAACTCTCCGGTCGATCTCATCATCGGGAACATGGTCTTCGTTGAGTCGATAGCCTACGTTGTCACGCACAGTCAGTGAGTCGAAGAGCGCGCCCTCTTGAAAGACTGTTCCGATGCACTCGCGCAGCCGGTACAGATCTTCCTGGCGCATTGCGTTAACTTCAAATCCGAAGACGAAGATGCGCCCCGAATCGGGCTGGATGAGGCCGTTGGCGAGCTTGAGCAGCACGCTCTTGCCCACACCCGCAGGTCCGAGCAGGATCCGCGTGTCGCCGCGCTTGACCTCAAAAGAAATATCTTCGAGAACCTGTTTGTCTTCGAAGCCCACGGAGACGTTCTCGAAGCGGACGGCGGGGGCTTCAGGATGGACGTGGCTGGGCAAAACATCAGGAGCAATCTCGCTTGTTGCCATTGACCCTCACCGTCCGAAGATGCCGATCATAAATTTGCTGATTACAAAATCCACGGCGATGATCAAGACCGAGGAGACGACCACCGCCTGAGTTGTCGAGCGACCTACGCCCTGCGTTCCGCCGCGCGTGTTCATGCCGTAATAGCAGCCGATGGTGGCAATGATGAAGCCGAAGAAGAGTGGCTTGACGAGGCCCTGCAAAACGTCTGCGTAGTGAAGGGATTGATATGCGGAGTGGAAGTATTGCGAGGCGTCCTGACCGAGCATGGCGACCGCGCTGAATGCCCCGCCAAGAGTGCCCAGAGCGTCCGACACGATGGTCAGAAAGAACAGCATGAAAATCGTAGCCACGATACGTGGCATTACGAGTTTCTTTATGGGATCGGTACCAAGCGCGCGCATGGCGTCGATTTGCTCGGTTACCACCATTGAGCCGAGTTCGCTGGCCATTCCTGAAGCGTTGCGTCCGGAGACCATGAGGCTGGTAAGCACCGGACCTAGTTCCTTGATCATGGAAAGACTTACAAGTTGCCCAGTGATGGCCGATGCGCCGAATTGTGCCAGCGTGGAAGCCGACTGGAGAGCCAGCACACCGCCGGTGAAAAAGCCGGTAAGGATGACGATGGGCAGCGAACCGATGCCGATCGAATCCGCCTGGGTGATGAGCTCGGCGCCGTAAAACGGCCGCCGAAAAAGATTCCCAATGGCACGCGCCGAGAGCAGTGAATACTGCTGGACTGCGAAGACTCCTTTTTTTGCGGCTGTGTCGAGCGTGGGAAAAGGCATGGGCTTTATTCAGATTTTAGATGCAAATCCAGGATTTGCGGTTCAAGCCGAGACTACCACGGATGGCGATTTATTCCTTTACGCGTTTCTTGATCTCGATATTCATGCGCTTGATCTTCTGATTGAGCGTGGAAAGCGGAATCCGGAACTGTTCTGCAGCTTCGGTCTGGTTCCAGTTGCAGTGTTCCAGCTTGTCGACGATGATGCGGCGCTCGATGTCTTCAAGGATATCGAAGAGCGACGCGTCAGGGTTGTGCTCCAGCAGGCTGGCCGAGTAGCTGCGACCGGTCAGGTGGCCGGGCAGAAGCTCGGAGCCGATGACCGGCCCGGACGACAGAACCACGCCGCGCTCGATTGCGTTCTCCAATTCGCGGACATTGCCGGGCCAGTCATAATCTACTAGAGCGCGCAGCGCGTCAGGCGCAAGTGACCGCGGCGGCAGGCCGTTTTCTTCGGCGTAATATTTCAGAAAATGCGCTGCCAGCAGCGGAATGTCTTCGCGGCGGCTCCGTAGCGGAGGCAGATCGACGGAGATAACATTGAGCCGGTAGAAAAGATCTTCGCGGAACTTGCCATCGCGCACCGCCTGGCGCAGATCGACGTTGGTGGCCGCAATGATGCGCACGTCCACCTGAATCTCCTGTACGCCGCCGAGTTGCATGAAGCGTTTGTCCTGCAGCACGCGCAGAATCTTCGCCTGCGTGTCCATGCCCATGTTGCCGATCTCGTCGAGGAAGAGTGTACCGGTATTGGCGACGTCAAAGAGGCCCTTCTTGGTAGCAATGGCCGAGGTAAACGCACCTTTGACGTGGCCGAAAAGCGTTGACTCGAGCAGGTCGGTCGGCATGGAGCCGGTGTTGACGGCGACGAACGGCTTGTCCTTGCGCGGCGAGTTGGAATGCAGCGCCTTGGCGATGAGTTCCTTGCCGGTGCCGCTCTCTCCCTGGATGAGAACGGTCGAGCGGCTGGGCGCGACCTGGGCCACCAGATCGAAGATGCGCAGCATTACGTCGCTCTTGCCGATGATGTTCGAGAAGCTATAGCGCTGCTTCATCGCGCGCCGCAGCTGAATATTTTCCTCTTCGGCGTGGTAGCGCCCGATGGCCGAGCGGATGTCGGCCAGCAGCTTCTCGTTGTCCCAGGGTTTTTGCACGAAGTTCTGCGCGCCCGATCGGATAGCGTCGACGACGTTGTCCACCTTGCCGTACGCGGTAATCATGATTACCGGCAGAGACGGGTGACGCTCGCGGATCAGAGGCAGAATTTCCAGTCCGCTCTTGCCCGGCAGAGCGAGATCCAACAGGATGAGGTCATAGAATCTTTCCTCAATGCGCTCCAGTCCGTCTTCGCCGTTGATTGCTGTTTCCACCACATAACCTTCGAGCTCAAGCAGCGTCTCCAGCGATTCGCGGATCGCGGCTTCGTCATCGATAATCAGGATTCGCTGTGCGTCTCCGGACTGCGATTGCGGTGGAACGGGGATAGCGATCACTGCCTCAGACATGCGCAGGTTTCCTCAGCATGGGGAATTCGAGATAGAAGGTGGTTCCGGAGCCCATGTTGCTTTCAACATGAATCTTGCCGGCATGTTCCTGGATAATGCCGTAAGTGACGGCTAGTCCCAGGCCGGTACCGCGCCGCTGACCCTCTTTGGGTGCGGATTTAGTGGTGAAGAATGGATCGTAGATGCGCTGCAGGTGCTCGGGTGCAATTCCGGAGCCGGTGTCGGAAATGGCCACGCTCACATGGCCGTTCGCTTCGGTCGCCACGCGCAGTGTGCCTCCGCCGTTCATCGCATCTTTGGCATTGAGGAAGAGATTGAGAAAGACCTGCTGTAGCTTGCCCGCGTTGCCGAGGATAGGCGGCAGATCGGGCAGCAGCAGAGTGTCCAGTCTGACCTGGGAGGTCTTGAACTGGTGCTCGATGAGCGTGAGTGTGTCGCGAATTATAGCGTTCAGGTCAGTCTCGCGAAACTCGCTGGTGCCGGTGCGCGAAAAGTTGAGCAGGCCGTTGACGATCTCCGAGGCGCGGAAGGTCTGCTGGGTGATCTTCTCGAGCAGCGGCGAAAGCCGATCATCGCCGCGCAACTGCTTGGTGAGCATTTGCGTATAGGACGAAATGACGGCCAGCGGCGTATTCACCTCATGCGCTACACCCGCAGCCAGCAAGCCGATGGAGGACAGTTTCTCCGCCTGTGATAGCTGTGCCTCAAGCTCGGTGCGGTCAGTAATATCGTCGACCAGAATGATGCGGCCCACAGTCTTGAAGTCGCGCGAAACCAGCGGAGCGATGGCGGCATTGACGGTGCGGGTTTCACCCGCGCGAGTTTCCAGGCGAAACTTGTAGAGATTGTGAACGCCCGGTTCGCTCTTGACCCGACGATATTCGTCCATAAGGGCGGCAGGGAAGACGTTCGAGAGCGGCTGGAGCAGCGCTTCGGAGCGTGACAACGCATACATCGCTTCCATCTGCGAGTTCCAGCTTTCAATGCGGTCTTCAAGATCGACAGCGAGGATGCCGACGTTGATCGACTCAACGATATTCTCGTTGAACTCCTTGAGTCGCTCGTACTCGGAAATCTTTTCCTCCAGACTGGCATAGAGGCGGGCGTTCTGCAGAGCGATGCCGATGTAGCTGGCGAGGGATTCGAGCAGCTCTACGTCCTCGCTCGAAAGAAAATCGCCGTCGGTCGTGCGCCCCAGCCCGATAACGGCAATGGCGCGGTCCTGCGTCCGGCAGGGAAGGTAATAGTTCAGGTCGAGCAGAGAGGCCGTGCGCCTTGCGGACGCGGTGAGATGCAGCGCGTGCTGTGGATTCTCAAGAAAAATGTGCGAACCGGCCCCAGGCTGATCGAAGTCGATGAAGCTAAGGTCGAGAGGCGTGCCCGGTTCGTAGGTAACCGGCGGGAGGCCATGACCAGCGGCAAGTGTAAAGACTCCTGGCTGCTCGGACAGGAAGACGGCAATTCGCGTGACCAGCAGCGTGCGCGGCAGCCGGTCAACAATCGAGTTGAGCAGCGCGCGAAGGTCGGTCTGCGAGCTTAGACCACGGCCAAACTCGATCAATGTCTGGCGATAATCGTAACGTTTGCGGTCGAAGACGCGGTCCACGCGGTCCTGGATCATGCGCTTGATGGGGTCGAAGAGCTGCGCGGTGATGATGATGGCCGCGATGAGCCCCCAGGTTCCGGCGCTGGGCAGCCGCGTATGAACTAACTCGGCGGCGACGGCTACCAGCGCAAAATAGAGACCAACCAGAGTGGCCGTAGCCAGCGTGTAGGTGACGCCGCGCTTGAAGATAAGGTCGGTGTCCATCAGCCGGTAGCGCACGATGGCCCAGCTGAAGGTGAGGGGGAGAAAGACCAGCGCGATTCCGGCCAGCTTGGTGACTACGTCAGGAACGGCGACATTGGTCAGAAACGGAACGGCGGAGAGCAGGGTAAACGGCGCAATGGCGACAATGGTGCCGCGCGTGAGCCACTTCAACTGCTGGCGCCGCAAAGGAACGTGGGTGTGCTGGTAACTGATCCAGAGTACGACTGCAGCCAGCACATAAAAGGCCGCGTCGTAGCCGGTCAGCAACTGATCCAGGCGGTGACGCAGCAGTTCGGTTGCCGACCAGTGCATGACCGCGAAGACATACAGGCCCACGAGAAAGGCGCCGGGTAGATACACCAGCGACATCAGCCATGGACGGTGGCGGCGGTTCTCGCTCGCAAACGCCAGAGCGAAGTGCAAAAAGAGCGCGGGTTGCAGCCCGGAGGCGAAGATACTGCTCCAGAAAATGATCTGATCGAAAGTATTGAACTGGCCCGTGTATTTGAACGAGTACAACACGAACGACGCCAGGCAGAAGAGATAGAAATGGGTCGAGTGCGGAGCCGTCCAGCGACGGAACAAAACGTAAAGCCCGATGCCCAGGTAGACAAGGGCAATGAGCCGGAAGCCCTCATTGAAGCTGCGATCCTGGGCGTCGAGGATGACTGGAATTTCCAGCCGCACGCCATCGCGTTCGACGGTGTAGTCGATGGTGTTGTAGACGCGGGTGGAAAAGATTTGATGGACTAGCGAAGCCCATCGCACCATGGGCACGCCATTGGCTCGTAGCAGCAGATCGCCCGCCTTCAGGCCGGCGCGCTCGCCGGCGCCGCCCCGAGCGACACGCTGCGCCTCAAGGACGCCGTGGGCCTCGGCCCACCAAACGCCGTCGGTGGGCGTTTGAAAATTATTTTCCTGAATGAAGTTAAAAGTCGCAAAAACCGCTGCTGTCGCCGTGAACAAGGCAAGAAGAACGACCGTTATGCGAGTTTGGAAGGACCTTTCCATAGGGACCGGGGCGACCAGGGGCCGACAAACTAGCTCACCGCTTGGTCACACTGCAAGTTGACTGCCAGCTTCCCACAAAATTGCGGAGTGCTGCTCTAATGCAGTATACCCTTTGTTAACAATTGCCTATGACTAGAAAGCGCGATGGCATCGGGGAACAGCGAATGGGGCACATTCAATATTTCATCCACATCTATGAAATATCATAGACCTCGTGTTCAGGAAGAATGGAACTGATAAGCTCTACTGTTCATTGAGCCAAATTCAAGAGCATCTTCGCCCAAACAAAGGGAAATGGTTCGTCTAGTCGTGGGAGTTGTGCTTACGCGCCGGGCGGGTGGCCCAGATAATTCCGACGACAAAGATCGTAATAAAGCTGGCAATGGAATAGAAAGCCAAGATATTTTCTCCTGTTCCGACCTTAAAAGAGCACGGTATCAGCATACCGTACTCCGAGGAAGTTTCGGCCCTAAAAAGTTGTAGTCGCTATTGTGGTGGACCCTGACAAAGTAGCATCGTTCCCATGAGTATTCGCACTTTGAGCAGCCGCGAGGTCTATCGCAATCCCTGGCTTCGTGTTCGCGAAGACCAGATCGAGCGCAGCAATGGAGAGAAGGGCATCTACGGTGTCGTTGATAAAGACGATTGCGCAGTGATTTTGCCCATCGAAGGCGACACCATCTACCTCGTCGAGCAGTTCCGTTATACCATCCAGCGGCGAGCGCTCGAGCTGCCCCAGGGAGGTTGGGAGATCTCCGATGTGGATCCCGAAGAACTGGCTCGCGGAGAGCTGCGCGAAGAGACCGGACTGGTCGCCGCGTCCATGATTTGCCTTGGGACGATGTGGATCGCCTATGGTTTTGCAAAGCAGAAACAGCACGTCTATCTAGCGACGGGATTGACGCAAGCCGGGACCGATCCCGATCCCGAAGAGCACGATTTGGTGTTGAAGACCGCGTCCATAGCCGAATTCGAGCGGATGCTCATGGACGGAACCATTCAGGATGCATGCACGTTAGGCGCATGGGGTTTGTATAAGATGTGGCGGGAAAGACAAGCTGCGAAAAGCATGCCCTAAATTGCGGGAGCCAGCAGCTTCAAAATCAGGAAGAGCAGCACTCCGGCGAAGAACACCAAAGCCATGCGGATTCCCGGTTCGCGGTTGACTTCTGGTACGAGGTCGGTAGCGGCCACGTAGATTGCCACGCCTGCCGACAGTGGCAGCCCGATCTGCACCCATCCCGGCAGCAGGCTGATGAGCAGTACTCCCAATACCGTTGCAAGGGCCAGCACTATTGCCGATATCATCGCCGTGCGGCGGCTTCGTCCGGAGGCCATCATCACGGAGGCTACCGTAAATCCCTCGGGCATCTTGTGCAGAAAGATCGCGATAAAAATGAGCCATCCCAGCAGATTCGAGAGCACAAAGCCCGAGCCGATGGCCACTCCGTCGAAGAGCGCGTGCGCGGCCAGTCCGGCAAGGACCGAGTTGCCGGTATGCATTGAGACGAATTCGTGGGAGTGCGTCTCTTCCCCAAAGTGAAAGTGAGGTGTGATGGTATGTTCGAGCAGATGAATGACGCAATAGCCGGCCAGGATAAGCACCGGTGACCAGCGAGGCGAAAAGCGCAGACTCTCTGGCACCATTTCGAGAAACGCCACGGACAGCATGAACCCCGCGCCAAGCGCGACGAAGTAGCGCAGATAGCGCTGCTCCCACTGCCGGCGCACCAGAATAATGCCGCCAAGCACGTCGGCAAAGGCGGCGATGACTCCGAGGATGAGGGAAAGAAGCATAAGCTGGCTGGAAAGCGGTTAGCGTGATTCGTGCCGGAGCAAGCCTTTATCCTTTCACTGAAATTGTGCAGCCATGAAACTTGAACAGAGCACGCCGCGAGTTTCTTAGCCGACCGCTTCACCAGCTAACCGGACTTTAGCTGCCCGGTTGATAGCTGCCTTTACCCGCTATGCCGGATGTGCATTACGTCGCCGTCCTTCACCAGATAATCTTTGCCTTCAAGGCGCAGCGTGCCCTGTGATTTCGCCGCGGCTTCCGAGCCTGCCGCGAGCAGCGTGTCCCAGTGGATGGTTTCGGCGCGGATGAAGTGCCTTTCCAAATCGGTGTGGATTGCACCCGCCGCCTCCTGCGCTCTCGAATTGACGGGAACGGTCCAGGCGCGGCATTCGTCTTCGCCCACGGTGAAAAAGCTGATGAGGCCGAGCAGTTCGTAGCTCTTGCGAATGAGGCGGACGAGGCCGCTTTCGGTCAATCCATAGGATGCGAGAAATTCGGCGGCCTCTTCGTCTTCCATCTCAGCCAGCTCCGCTTCGACTTTGCCGCAAAAAGCGGTCACTCCGGCGTTGAGGCGCGACGCGACTTCTGCTAGGCCATACTTCGTCGTCGCAGCTTCAAGATCGGCGCCGAGCGTCATGCTCTCCGGCAGATTGACGGCGTAGAGGATCGGTTTCTGCGAGAGGAACTGGAAGCCGCGAATCAGCCTTTTCTCGTCGGCGGTCATTTCCAGTTCACGCAGCGGCTTCTCCTGCTCCAATGCCTCTTTCGACCTGAGCAGGAGCGCCTGCTCTTTTTCAAGATCGGCGGTGCGCATCTTCTTCATGTCTTTTTCCACGCGTTCAAGCCGCTTTTCGATCTGCGTCAGGTCAGACACCATCAAGTCAAACTCGACGTTCTTGATATCGCGCAGCGGATCGATCGGCCCGACATGCGGAATCGCATCGTCCTCAAAGGCGCGTAGCACATGGATGAGCGCATCCACATTGCGGAGATTAGTAAGAAACGCGGTTTCCTTGAGCGCCTCCTGCCCGATGGCGGCGACATCGGAATATTCAACGGTCGCGTATAGCATTTTCTTAGGGTTGTAGAGTGCGGCCAGCTTGTCCAGCCGCTCATCCGGGACCTTTGCCACACCCAGGTGCGACTCGCGCGGGTTGGAATAGCCGCGGTCTTCGACTTTGGCTTTGGTGAGGATTCGGAACAGGGAAGTCTTGCCCACCTGCGGCAGGCCGATAATGCCGGTCTTCATGCTTGTCCTATGAAAGAAAGTTCAGCGTACCGGTCCTCGAAACAACCCTCACGCCAATCCTTGATAATAACAGCGCGGTTCAGAGCCGCTGCTCGACCGCCGGATAATTCGCAGCCACGAGGATCACCAGAACGATGCCCGCGAGCAGCACGCCTTCTTCCACCCTCTCCGAGACGCCGTGAAGCTTGTTGAAGGCCATACGGTTGGGATCAGTCGGCGGGACGGCGTCGATGGCTCCGCCCGCCGCGATGCGATAATTCTCCATGCGCGGGATGACGGAGAACTGCGAGTAGGCAGTGAGCCCGAGCATGATGAGCGTCATTACCACCGGAGCCGCAACGCTGCGCGGCAATGCCTTTATGGCTTGGGCGATCAGCAGCAGAATCACAATCAGCGCGCCCGCGAACAGCCCCTCATAGTGCAGAATGCGCAGACACTTCGCGACGATGGTTCCGGCGGCATGCGTATCGGGCAGCCATCCGAAGGCCGTTGCTGCGACGATGGGGAAAAACAGGATCCCCCCCAGCCAGAGAATGATGAGTAGCAGGATCAATGCGCGGATTGCCGTTCTCATTTGCTTTCTACCCCGTAAACGCTGGACCGTCCGATCAACCGCTCAATCCGTTTAGGGATAGGCGGATGTGTTGAGAACAAGCTTGCCAGGTCGCGCGCGCTGATGGCCGGAGCCACGATAAATAAATGCGCGTTCGAAGGCGAAGCTGCCATTGGCAGACGCTTCGAGTAGACGTCCAGCTTTTCAAGCGCGCTGGCCAGTGCATAAGGATTGCCGGTGATGTGCGCGCCCGTGGCGTCGGCCTCGTATTCACGCGTGCGTGATACCCACATTTGAATCAATAGCGCCGCGATGGGAGCGAGAAAGAGCATCAGCAAAGCACCAAGACCGCCTCCACCGCGACGGTCACGACTGTTGCCGCCGTAGCCGCTGAACATGGAAGCGTAGACGCCCATGCGGGCAAGCATGGTGATGGCTCCGGCGAGCGTTGCGGCGACGGAACTGGTGAGGATGTCGCGATTTTTCACATGACCAAGCTCATGCGCCAGTACGCCTTCGAGCTCCTCATCATTGAGCAGCCCGAGGATGCCGTGAGTTACGGCGACAGACGCGTGCTGTGGATTGCGCCCGGTGGCGAAAGCATTCGGCGAGTCAGTGGGGATAACGTAGATTTTGGGCATGGGCAGACCCATGCGCTGGGTCATGCGCTCGACGACCTGATAGGCGCGAGGAAGCTGCTCGCGTGTAACCGGCTGCGCACTGTACATCTTGAGGGCGAGCTTGTCGGAGTAGAAGTAGCTGAAGAAGTTCATTCCGGCGGCTATGAGGAAGGCCAGAATCATGCCGTCGCGTCCGCCAAAGTATTCTCCGGCGAGAACTAAGAGCAAGGTGAGGCCGGTGAGGAGAAATGCTGTTTTGAGAATGTTCATAGGATCCGCTCCTTTCACGGCTGCAATCACCATTATCGACCGATTCCGCTGACCGTTTCGAAATAATGACCGTCTCGAAATAAAAGGGTAAGTATGCCCGCTCTCCCGGAAATGCGGAACGAATTGTTGGCAGATTTAGGACGGATCGTATGATTTTTGGGATTTAAGGTTCATTTTGTTGTACGAATTTATTAACTCGCAATGTACAATGCGCGACCCTAGGCTAGGCGTACCGTCAGCAAGTTGATTGGATTGCGTAGTTTCACCTCTCGGGCATTTCCCATGCCGAAACGGTAAGGGAATTGCAACCTTTGCCTAACATGAAAAATCAGCGGGCGCATTATTCAGCACGTATCCTTGTCCTGGGTTTGGCAGCGCTGTGTGCTTTTGTGCTGCCTGGAAGCCTCAGGGCACAGTCGCTCATCTCCGGTGACATTGCTGGCTCCGTTTCAGATCCCACAGGTGCCGCGGTTCCCAATGCCACAATTACAGTAACCAGCAAGGCGACGGGAGCGGCACAGGTCGTCACGACGAATGCGGAGGGTGCTTATCGCGTCCCTCTTCTGAAACCGGGCGACTATACGCTGGTTGTGAAGGCGGCCGGTTTTGAACAGGCGTCCCTTTCCGTCACGGTGACACTTGGAACCGTAGCTTCCGCTGATGTGAAACTCGCCCTTGGTTCGGCCTCACAGACGGTCGAAGTTACTGCGGCCGCACCGATCCTGCATACCGAAGCGGCTGATCTCAGCACAACCTTCAGCATGGAGCAGGTGCAGAGCCTGCCGAATCCAGGTAACGACCTGACGTTTGTCGCCCAGACTGCTCCCGGCACCGTGATGAATACGGGAAGCGGCTACGGTAACTTCTCGGCCTTCGGTCTGCCCGCCACGTCGAACACCTTCACCGTCAATGGCGGTTATGAGAACGACCCCTTCCTGAACGTCAACAATTCCGGCGCGTCCAACCTGCTGCTCGGCAACAATGACGTTTCAGACGTTTCCGTAATCTCCAACGCTTACAACGCCTCCTTCGGTGGACTGGGCGGCGCGCAGATCAATGAGAGCACGCGCTCCGGATCGAACACGTTCCACGGCAACGCGTCGTACTGGTGGAACGGAAGCTCGCTGAATGCCAACGACTTCTTCCTTAACCAGACCGGCACGAAGAAGAACTTCGACAACGTCAACCAGTGGGCAGCGGCCATCGGCGGACCTATTTATCGCAACAAGACCTTCTTTTTCTTCAATTACGAAGGCTTGCGCCTTGTCCTTCCTACCAGCGCCAATGTCTATGCGCCTGACGCCAGCTACGAGTCCCAGACCCTCGCAAATCTGGCCGCCGATGGACACGCGGACGAGATCGCAGGTTATAACAAGGTCTTTGCGCTATACAACAATGCCCCGGGCCGTGCCAACGCAGTGGTGTCCACGCCCGACTCCACTTCCGGCGGATACGGCACGGTCCTGTTCCGTGGCCATGCGGGCAATTTCACCCACGAATGGCTAATGACCGGCCGTATCGATCAATCGTTCAGCGACAAAGACCATCTTTTTGGCCACTTCGAAGTCGATAAAGGGTTGCAGGCGACCTACACCAGCTTGCTCAACCCCATCTTCAATGCCGACAGTCCTCAGCCGCAATATCAGGGGCAGTTGAATGAAACTCACACTTTCAGCCCGTCCGTCACCAACCAGTTCCTATTTGCCGCAATTTACTATCGCGCCATCTTCACCAACACCAATCTGGCCGCGGCTACACAGATTGCGCCCTTTTCGCTTATCTTCGCCGATGGTGATTTGGGCAACAATGGCGATGGTGCATGGCCCGGCGGCCTGGACCTCATTTGGCCGCAGGGACGCAACGTTACCGGCTACCAGTTTACTGATGACGTGAACTGGAATCGCGGCAACCACAACTTCCAATTCGGCTGGACCATGCGTCGTAACGATGTCACCGACTACAGCCCTTCGGAATACACCGCCTCGCCTGAAGCGGTTCCCTTGAACGGTTCATTCCAGACGGGTCAGACAGACGAGTGGTTACAGCAGTTCCCTCAGCGGTCCACGCAACCGGTGGCTCTGTATGCCATGGGCTGGTACTTTCAGGACCAGTGGAAGATGAAACCTAACCTCACCTTTACGTACGGCCTGCGTTTCGAGCATGACTCCAACCCCATTTGCATCACGAACTGCTTCGCCCGGTTGCCCAACGACTTTTCTACCGTCAGCACGTCTGCCAACACGCCGTATCAAGACCTCATCAAATACGGGCAGCACCAGGCATTCAATAGCCTTCAGGTGCTTGGCTACGAACCGCGTGTCGGCATTGCATACATGCCCCTGGGCGCTGACTCGCACACGACCGTTCGCGCTGGCTTCGGGATGTTTGCGGATGCCTTCCCTGGCCAAATCGCCGACTCATTCCTGAACAACGCTCCTACCAACGTTCAGTTCACGATCCTCAGCCAGAACTTTGGAAATGGCAATGCGCCGGCGGCAGGCTACCAACTGATTCCCACCTCTGCCGGGAGCGCGGCCGGAGTGGCTTCAGCTTCTAACGCGGCGTTTACCGCCGGCTTCCTCCATGGCGCCACGCTCAATAGTCTCTCTGCGATTCCGGGATTCAGCCCTCCCAGCATCACGACTGCGGTTAACCATATCAACTACCCCACGTATGAGGAGTGGAGTCTGACGGTTGAGCAACAATTGACGAAAACGGCGGCCTTGTCGGTGGGCTATGTGGGCAACCACACCTATCACCAGCCGATTCAGGCCTTCAACGCGAACGCCTATGGGTTCGGCGGTCTTCCATCGTCGATCCCGAACCAGAATTTTGGTTCTGTTAACCAGGTCTACAGCGCAGGCACTTCCAACTACAACGGCCTGGTCACCACGTTGGTTAACCGTGCACGCTGGCTCACCCTCCAACTCAACTGGGTGTATAGCCACGCACTCGATGAGATTTCCAATGGCGGATTCGATCCATTCAACGGTAACACTGGCACTAATATCTACGAGTATCCAACCAATCCTACGAATTTCAGCCAGAATTACGGCAACTCTGATTACGACACCCGTCAATACGTCAGCGCCAGCTATGTGCTCCCTGTTCCCTACTGGGGAGGCCCCAGGGTTGTTACCGACGGCTGGGAGTTCTCCGGAACAGCCTTCCACAACACCGGCTATCCGTTCACGGTCACGGCAGACACTGTCGCATCGGGCATCCCGTTTTATGGTGCATTGCTCTATGCCCAGCAGATCGCGCCGATCAGGAACAACCACTGCGGGGGAGCGAACCACAGCATCTATGGGCCCCCGGGGTCCTTTAATCCCGCAGGCGCCGTTCCCTGCTCCTTCGTCACTTCGTTCGGTGAACCCACTGCTCTAGGCCAGGGTCGCCGAAACGCGGTGTATGGTTCGAGCTACACCGATTCGGATCTCGCCATCACAAAGAGCTTCGGGATTCCTCATTGGGAATCGGCTCACCTGAAGCTCGGAGCACAGTTCTTTAACATTTTCAACCATCCGAACTTCGGTAATGCGAACAGCAACATCGATTCCGGCGCACCCGGCCAACCATATGGAACCATTTCGAGCACCGTGAACACGCCAACATCCATCCTGGGCTCGTTCCTCGGCGGCGATGCTTCGCCTCGTCTCATTCAGCTCACCGGGAAGTTCAGTTTCTAACCGGAGACAAATGCAACAAAAGGGGACGGCGAAAGCCGCCCCCTTTTTCTTTCTTGATTTCCGTTTGTGAGCGGGTCCGTGGGCTGGTCGCCATAAGGAGGATGGCCTTTAGTAACCTTGCAATCCCGGCGGCTATAGGTTAGAAGGTCTCCAAGCCAACTTTTTCCGGTTTTCCCGCATCACGCTTAGAATAGATTTCAGTAATAAATCGATTGACCGCGAATGACTGCCGATATTCTCCTTGTTGACGACAACGCCGTTCAGGCCAGCACCCGCCGAAGTATTCTCTTAAGAACCGGCCGTCCCGTCGCGCTTGCGTCTGGTGCCTCGCAAGCGCTGGCCATGCTTGAAGATGCCACCTTGCTCGGCTCAATCGCGCTGGTGATTACCGATCACTGCATGCCCGGAATGAACGGTCCCGAGTTTGTCGCCCGGCTGCGGCAGCGGTTGCCCCGGGTCCCCGTGGTAGTGCTTAGCGGATATCCCGACGTAGAATCGGAATATGAGGGTATGCATGTCGTCTTCCGTATGAAGCCCGTGGCACCCGACCAATTGATAGCGCTCGCCGAAGCGCTGCTTGAACCCCCTCTTACAAGAACCGCTTGATTCCGCCCTTATCCCGCGCATAATTGCCGCTTCCCTCTGCGATCTGCGACAATAGTTTTTTCATCCCATGCCCACATTTGGCAGTTTCGCTCTCCTGCTCGCTCTTGCGCTCAGCGCGTATACACTTCTGGCTGGAGGAATCGCCCTTCGCCAGATTGCCACCGGAACGCGCAGCCGCGTAGCGCCCGAACGTCTGGCTGAAACGGCGCGGCGTGCCGGCATCGGGACTTTTTTCGCTACCACTGCTGCGGCTTTTGCGCTGGTATGGTGCGCTTTCGCGAACGATTTTTCCGTGTCCTACATCCTGCACCACTCCAACCGCGCTTTGCCCGGCCCGTACAAATTTGCCGCGCTCTGGTCCGGGCAGGAAGGCTCCCTGCTGCTCTGGGCGTGGCTGCTGGCGGCCTACGGATTTGTCCTGCGCGTCCGCCATAAGGTCGATGTCAAGCTCACGGCGTATGCCTCGACGATTCTTGCTGGCGTGCAGATATTCTTCCTGCTGCTGCTCAATTTCGCCGCCATGCCGTTTTCCCTGGTGAGCGGACCGGTCCCGCAGGATGGCTTTGGGCTAAATCCACTCCTGCAGTATCCGGAAATGGTCATACACCCGCCTATGTTGTATTTGGGCTATGTCGGGTTCGCGGTGCCGTTTGCCTTTGCGCTGGGCGCGCTGATGATGCGCTATCCGGGCGAAAAATGGATTCATATTACGCGTCGATGGACGATGGTGACGTGGCTCTTTCTCACCTGCGGAATCTTTCTTGGGGCGCACTGGGCCTATTCCGTGCTCGGGTGGGGCGGCTATTGGGGATGGGATCCGGTCGAGAATGCCTCGCTCATGCCCTGGCTCACGGGCACCGCTTTTCTGCACTCGGTAATGATGCAGGAAAAGCGCGGCATGATGAAGAGCTGGAATGTCTGGCTGATCTTCTCGACCTTCATGCTGGCGATTTTTGGGACGCTGCTCACGCGGTCGGGTCTGGTGAGTTCCGTTCACGCCTTTGCGCAGTCTCCCATCGGAACATGGTTCTGGGTTTTTCTCATCATTGTGCTTTCGGTCTGCCTGTTTACGTTTATCCTGCAACGCGACCATCTGAAGGCCGACAATAAAATAGAGTCGCTGGTTTCGCGCGAATCCAGCTTCCTGTTCAACAATCTGGTTCTGCTGGCGGCCTGCTTCACGGTGCTGTGGGGAACGTTGTTCCCCATCCTGTCGGAATATGTGGTGGGGAATAAAGTTACGGTCAGTGCGCCGTTCTATAACCGCGTAGCCGTGCCCATCGGGCTGTTTCTGCTGTTTCTTACGGCTATTGGTCCGCTGCTGGCATGGCGCAGCTCATCGTTCAGGAGCATTCGCAAGAATTTTGTGTTGCCGGTTGTTGCTGCAATCGTCACCGGCATCGTTGTTATCGCGTGTGGCGTGCATCCGTGGGAGATTTTCACCACCGATCATCAAGGTTCGTTCTATGCCTTCGTTGCCTTTTCGCTGGCGGCGCTGGTTGTCACCGCCATCGGCTCGGAGTTCCTGCGCGGCGCGGCAGTGATTTCGCGAAATACCGGCAAGAATCTCTTCGCGTCCATCGTTCAGCTCACCCGCCGTAACACGCGCCGCTATGGCGGGTACATTGTTCATTTCGGCGTGGTGGTGATTTTTATCGGCATTGCCGGACAGGCCTTCAACCAGACCCAAGAGCAGGAACTGGGCTTCCACCAGAGCATGAACATTGGGCCGTATCGAGTCGAGTGCGAGAGCTATTCGCAGGACTCGAACCCCAACTACGACACCGAGTTTGCGCTGCTCAACGTCTACCGTGACGGCAAGCTGGTGTCGCAGATGGCTCCGGAGAAGCGCTTCTACACGGCGAGCCAGCAGCCTTCAACCATGGTTGCCAACCATTCAACCCTCGCGTGGGATCTTTACATCGTCTACGCCGGCAAGAATCCGGACACCGGGCAGCCTATTATCAGAGTTTTTCTCAACCCGTTGGTGGCCTGGATATGGATCGGCGTCGCGATCATTGTCTTCGGAACGGCGGTCGCGCTGGTGCCGAATATGTCCGCAGCGCTCGCGGCCAGCCGCGTTCGGGTGCCCGCTCATCCGGAAGCGGTAATCGCGCAGGGTGGTGACTGATGCGAATGTTTTCGCATGCCGGACGCGTCGTTGCTCAGTGTGTGGCCTTATGCGTGGCCGTGTGTGTGATGGCCGTTCTGGCGATGGGCGCGTCGGGCAATGCCGCCCGCTATGACGATCTGGGTCACAAGATGATGTGCACCTGCGGCTGCGGCCAGGTTCTGCTGCAGTGCAATCATCTCGGCTGCCCAGACCTGGCGCGCGAAGGCGGAGAACTCCAGGCAGCCATCGATCACGGAGACAGCGATAACGCAATTCTCATCGCGTTTCAGAACGAATACGGGCCGACGGTGCTGGCTGCGCCGATGCTCACCAAATTCAACATGGTTGCCTGGATCGTGCCACCCGCTGTGCTGCTTCTCGGCATCCTGGGAACGGTTGTGCTCGTGCGCCGCTGGCGTCGTCGCGCCGCGGCGCTTCCGCCAGTCGAGCGCGATGCGGGATTCCAGGCCATGCGCGAAAAAATTCGAAGGGAGACTCAACTGTGATTACTCTTGGCTGCGGCCTCCTGCTGCTGGGAATCCTGTTTTACGTCTTCTATCCTGAACGCCACGTCGAGGCGCAGCGTCAGAAGACACGTCTCGAATACCTGCTCGAGCGCAAGGAAGTTCTATACGACAATCTGCGCGACCTCAACTTCGAGTACCGTTCAGGAAAATACGTTCAAGAGGACTATGCCGCGCAACAGATTACGCTCGAGAGCGAAGCAGCCGGCGTGCTCGCCGAAATCGACCTGCTCGAAGCGCAGAATCGTGAACCATCCCGCTAACAATAAATGGCAAGGAAAAACATGAAGGTCGTCTCGAGTTTGGGCGCGATTGCACTGCTTATGGTCTCGCTGACCGCGCAGGCCGCCACGGTAACCGGCAACGTAGTCGATAGAACAACCAACAAGCCCGCTGCAGGAGACGACGTCGTCCTGATCGCCTTTCAGCAGGGGATGCGGGAGGCAGGTCGCACCAAGACCGATGCGCGCGGCCGCTTCTCCATTGACGTTCCCGATACCAATATGCATCTCATCCGCGTCGATCACCAGAAGGCCGCTTACTTTGAGCCGCTGCCGCCCGGCACGACCAAAGTAAACATCGACGTGTACGACGTGGCGGCCAACCTCGAGGGCGTTTCGACGGAGGCCGATGTAATGCGCATCGAGGCCGGGCCGCAGGGCCTTCACGTCATTCAGAACTATTTTGTCAAGAACGACTCAAACCCGCCGCGCACGCAGTTCAGCACGCAGGCGTATCAGATCTATCTGCCGCCAGACGCGAAGATCGAAGGATCGGCAGCGATGGGGCCGGGCGGGATGCCGGTCTCCTCTTCGCCCATGCCGCAGGCCGACAAAGGCCACTATGCCTTCGTGTTTCCTATTCGCCCCGGCGAGACGCGCTTCCAGTTAAGCTATACGCTTCCATACAACGGCAGTTACAAGTTCACGCCTCGCGTCGCGTTGCCTACGGACAACATCGCCGTGATGCTGCCCAAGAGCATGACCTTTGAAGGCGGCGCGCCGTTCCAGGCTGCCGATGTCGGCGCAAACGCGCAGACCTATCTTGCCAAGAACGTGCTTCCATCGCAGTCTCTGGTCTTCACTGTCTCGGGCACCGGCGTAATGCCGCGCGACTCGGAGCAGACGGGAGCCAGCGCCCCCGGCGATCAGGGAAATGGCGGGCAAGCCGCCTCCGCTGAAAACGACAACCGGCCTGGAGGCGGGCTCGCCAATCCCATCGATACCCCCGACCCGCTCCAGAAATACAAGTGGTGGATCCTGAGCGGACTCGCGCTGGTTCTGGTGATCGCCGCGGCATTCTTCCTGCGCGCCAAGCCATCGAAAACGATCGCTGTTGAGCCGATTGCATCGCCGCTTATTCCCACCCCCGCGCCATCCGCCAATCCAAATACGGTCCTGTCCGCGCTCAAAGATGAGCTATTCGCGCTGGAAAGCGAGCGACTGGAAGGCAAGTTGTCCGAAGCCGAATACGCAGAGCAGAAAGCCGCATTGGAGAAGGTGCTGCGCCGGGCATTAGCCAGGCAAAATGGCTGAGGAGCGGGTAACTAACCCTGTTCCTGATTTGATTCCTCCTCTGATTCGTCCTGCGATTCACAGGGGTCGGCACGCTATAGTCACTAGTGGCGACTCTCACGACCTGGCTCGGCCGTGGCAAAAACTGACATATACAAAAGCCGTGGCACGATGCTCGTCGAAGAGGAGCCCGATCTCCTGCGCCCGGCCTCCTCTTCCCGCTCCCGCGTCGACAAGGAGTTCCTTCCAGACAACTTTGTCGATAGATTCCCGGCGAAACGCGCTGGCGATTCCGGTGACGTGCGCATCCGTCGCCGCGTTCCCGTCCGCAAAGGCGTCCTGCCGACATGGACGAAGACGCGCTGGGGCCGCATCGCCGCGCTTACTCTGGTGGTGGCGGCGATCGTTGCAGTGGCTGCGGCGGCTCTTGCCGTGCGGCATTTCTTCGACCACGATCCACGCTTCCGTATTGATTCATCCGACTCCGTTCAAACCGTGGGCAACAGCCAGTTGACCCGCGACGACCTGCTTTCAGTCTTCGGCTCGGACATTGGCCGCAACATCTTCTACATCCCTCTCGCGCAGCGGCGCGCCGAGCTCGAGCAGATTCCGTGGGTGGAACGCGCGACCATCATGCGCATCCTGCCCAATCAACTGCGCGTGACCGTGCGCGAGCGCACTCCAGTGGCCTTTGTTCGCATCGGCGATCGGGTCAAGCTGGTCGATGCAGCGGGCGTCATTCTTGATATGCCGCCGGTAATGATGGCGGCGAAGCATTATTCGTTCCCGGTAGTAACTGGCATCAACCTCGGCGATCCGCTTTCGATACGCGGCCACCGCATGCAGCTCTACCAGAAGTTCGTTGCCGCGCTCGACTCCAGCGGCGAGCATCTTTCCTCGAACCTGAGCGAGGTGGACCTCTCCGATCCCGAAGACGTGCGCGTGACATTGCCCGTGAAATCGAGTGATCTTTTACTGCACTTCGGCAACGCGAATTTTCTGGCGCGTTATCGCATCTATCAGTCCCATCGCAGTGAATGGGAACAGCAGTATCCCCAGCTTGAGTCGGTTGATCTGCGCTATGACAGCGAGGTGGTGTTGAAGATGGCCGGCGACGCACCTGCGGACAGCAACGGCCAGACGGCCGGTGCTTCGGCTGCGGCACCCGCGCCGCCGATTAAACAGGTTGCTGCGAAAAAACACGCGGCGGTTCTCCGAAAACATGCCCCAAGGAAGAGACGATGAGCCAGCAGGCGGAAAATTTGATTGCCGTACTCGACGCCGGAAGCTCGAAGACGCGCATGCTCGTCGCCGAATTGAATGATGGTGCGCTGCGCTATCGCGGCCACGGCATTGTCGACGCGGCAGGGATGCGCAAGGGTCTGATTGCCGAACTGTCGCCTGCTGTTGACTCGATCAACAAGGCCACCACACTGGCTGAAAAGCGCGCAGATGCGGTCATCGAGCGCTGCGTTATCGCCGTCGGCGGGCCGCATGTACGGGGAGTGAACTGCCGCGGAGGGATCAGTCTGGGCGCGCGGCTCCGCGAGATTACTCGCGAGGACGTGCGCGCCGCTGTCGACCGCGCGCGCTCGGTTGCACTGCCCAATGACCGTGAAGTCATGCATCTGCTTCCACAGCAGTTCATCCTCGATGATCAGCCGGGCATTCACGACCCGGTCGGTATGGTCGGCAGCCGCCTTGAGGTGAACCTGCACATTGCCACCTGCTCGGCCAGTGCCATTCAGAGCATCGTGACCTGTGCCAACAAGGCGGGACTTGATGTAACGGAATCAGTCTTTGAGGCGATTGCCGCAGCCGAGTCCACTATTTCCGCCGATGAGCGCGAGCTAGGCGTCTGTCTCGTCGATATTGGCGCAAGCTCCACCGAACTGATCGTCTTTTTCGAGGGCTCGGTGGCGCACACGTCCGTGATTCCGATTGGCGGCGATCACTTTACGAATGATCTTGCCGTGGGCCTGCACATTACTCCTCCTGAGGCAGAGTGGATCAAATGCGAGTACGGCCATGCCGTCGTAACCTCCGTCTCGCAGTCGACCGAGATCGAATTGCGCGGCATGTCGGGCTATGAGCCGCGCATGGTGCGCCAGCGGCTGGTAAGTGAAATTCTGGAACCGCGCGCCCGCGAGCTCTTCCACATGTTGCGTGACAATTTGCGACAGGGAGGTGTGCTTGAGGCGCTCGGCGCGGGCTGTGTCATGACCGGAGGCGGAGCGCGTCTCACCGGGCTGCTTGACGTGGCTGAAAGCCTGCTCCGCGTGCCCGCGCGCATCGGTTCGCCTGTGCCGCTGTCGCGGATGCCTGAGGAACTGGCGCAGCCCGAGTGCGCCACACTGATCGGAACCTTGCTGTATACCCACCGCACCAGCGTCATCCGGGCGGCGGAAGACCATAGCCTGCGCGCCAAGCTGCGCGCCATCTTTGCCGGAAGCTTATAGGAGTCAAAGCCGATGCATCACCCAGACGAAATTCGTATTCAGTATCAGGACGAGGTACCGCGCGGAGCCAGGATCAAGGTCATCGGCGTCGGCGGCGGCGGCGGTAATGCCGTCAACCGCATGATCGCAGCTCGCGTCGAGGGCGTGGAGTTTATCGCCGCCAATACCGATCGCCAGGCTCTGCAACTGTCGCAGGCTCCGGTCAAGCTGCAACTGGGCACGCGGCTTACCAGCGGCCTCGGGGCGGGAGCAAACCCCGATGTAGGGCGCAAGGCAGCGCTCGAAGATTCGGAAAAGATCATCGAGGCCCTCGAAGGCGCGGACATGGTCTTTGTTACGGCAGGTCTCGGAGGAGGAACCGGTACGGGTGCCGCTCCGGTGATTGCGTCGCTCGCCAGCGAAATGGGCGCGCTCACCGTCGCCGTGATTACACGGCCCTTCAGCTTCGAGGGCAAGCGCCGCATGGCCCAGGCCGAGCGCGGCATGCAGGAGTTGCTCGACAGCGTGGACACCATGATTGTGATACCCAACGAGAAGCTACTAGCCGTAGCCAAGGATGCCGGATTCTTCGAGTCCTTCCGCATCGCCGATGACGTGCTCCGCCAGGGCGTGCAGGGAATCTCCGACATTATTACGATCTCCGGTATCATCAACCGCGATTTCGCCGACGTAAAAACAACAATGGCTGGAATGGGCTACGCGGTTATGGGAACGGCGGCGCGCAGCGGCCAGAACCGCGCCGTGGAAGCCGCCCAGGCGGCGATGGCGTCTCCGTTGCTCGAAGATGGAGCCATCGACGGAGCGCGCGGCATTCTCATCAACATTAGCGGCTCCAGTTCGCTGAAGTTGAGCGAGGTCAATGAGGCCTCATCACTGATTCAGAACTCGGCGCACGAGGATGCGAACATCATCTTCGGAGCCGTGCTCGACGAGACAATGGGCGACGAAGTGAAGATCACGGTCATCGCCACGGGCTTCCGGCAGGAAATGCCGGAGCGCCGCGACCGCATGTTGAACGCCGCCCTGCGCGACCCCGCCGTTCCGCATGTAGATTTGGGCGGACGTCCCGCCGCTCTGCGATTTGCAAGCGAAGAAGAGATCGATGAAGATCCAGTGTTTGTCTCCGTGGTGCGCCGGGAAACCGTTGAAAACGAACCTGTCTTTGAGATAGCGCTCGAAGCTGCCGGGGGAGCTTCAGGAAGCGTCGCAGGGGTGCCCGTGGTCGAAAACGGCGTTCAAGTCGAACCGGCGGCGGTTGCAGTGGCCGATGTCGTGCCGCATGAGGACGAACATGGAGAGAATCTGGATATTCCGGCGTTTATGCGGAGAGGCGGACTATAAACGAGATTTTTCGTTTCTGCTGGACGGAAGATCGGGTTAAGATGAAGTAAAAGTTAACGCGCACCACTTGCAGATTGACCGCAAAATAGCATTTTGGAAGAACCATTTACGAATTTTTGTGTTGAATTCTTTACGGCGTTGGTTTCCCGATCGGGAACGGATATCCCGAAGTGGAAACCTCAACATCAAAAGGAACGTTTAGCAGGCTTTTCAGGCCGTTTCTGTGTGTAAGATTAAGCAGAGTTGTCTAGCCACAAGGTTGATTTATCGATGAGACGCATCCTCTATTTCGCGCTCGCAGGGTTACTGGCGCTGCCTCTTCCCTTGTTCGCCCTGGACAGTACGACGACAGTTACACACCATCACGTTCGTCACCGCGCGCGCGTCCATGAGTCGGCAACCGCGCAGAGTCACATCCGCCACTTGCAGCACAGCAGCCGTGTGGTTTACACGCGCCGGTATGGCTCACCTTCTACGCGCCTGCGCCGTGCTGGTTTGAGGGTTCGCCGCGGCAGGTATGAGCACTTCGACGCCAGCTCGTTTACTGATTCCTCTGATCTTACGCAAGGCGATATCACTACTGGAGAAGATCCGGTCGTGCGCCAGGCCGCAATTGATGCACTCGGCAATATGAACGGAACAGTGGTTGCCATCGACCCGAGCGACGGGCGCATCCTGGCAATGGTGAACCAGAAGCTGGCGCTTTCAAGCGGAGCCGAGCCATGCTCGACAATCAAGATTTCTGTGGCGTTGGCGGCCCTCGAAGAAGGAATCATCACCAATGACACCGAGGTTGATCTTGGTGGTTCTTATCGCTTGAATTTGACTGAGGCGCTGGCGCACTCCGTCAACGCTTACTTTGAGGTTCTGGGACGCCAGCTTGGTTTCGACCGCGTGCGTCACTACGCGAACGAATTTGGTTTGGGCGAACTGGCCGGCTACGACATTCTCGGCGAGCATCTCGGAGTCTATCCCGATGAACCGCTTCCCGCAGATCGCGGCGGTGTCGGTCGCATGTGTTCCTTCGGCGAAAGCATTTCGATGACCCCGTTACAATTGGGAGCATTGGTTGCGGCCATCGCCAACGGCGGAACACTCTATTATCTCCAGCACCCCACGACCCCGGACGAGGTTCTGAATTTCCAGCCGCGCATCAAGCGCACTCTCGACATCAAGCCGCTCATTCCCGAAATTCAGGACGGAATGGCAGGTGCGGTCGATTACGGCACAGCCCGCTCGCTCCGGACGAGCTTCACCCAGTTCCCGGTGCTGGGTAAAACCGGAACCTGCTCCAACAACGGCACGCGCCTCGGGTGGTTCGCCTCCTACGCCGACACCCAATATGGCCGAATCGTCACCGTCTTCTTCCTCGAAGGCGGACGCCCGACTTTTGGGCCTAAGGCGGCAGAGTTGGCCGGCCACTTTTACCGCGATCTGTTAGACCAGCGCTATTTTGCTGCGAAGCAGCCGACTGACCAGCAAACAGCTACGACTGCGGTCGGCATCAACCAGTGACTGGCTGTTTTCGCCACGCTTGCAAGCCGAAAAACGCGGGAACTTAGGATAAAGACACAAGGCTCAGAGGCGAATGCATCTGGGCCTTTGTTGTTCGCAAAAAAGTCCCCGACGGTTTCATCAGCGGGCAAGGATTTCGGCCACCTGAAAGAGTATGGTGATACAAGAATTGATCCGTAACACTTTCAGGATGCGTGCCTGATGCTGATTTTGACAGCCGAAGAAATGCGCGCCGCCGACCGCGCCACAACGGAACACTTCGGCGTCGCCTCCATGATCTCCTCTATGGATCTGATGCGCCACGCGGGTCAAGCAGTAGCTCGCTTCGTCGAGCGCGAGTTCCCTGATTATCACCGCATCACCGTGCTTTGCGGCAAAGGAAACAACGGCGGCGATGGCTTTGTAGCCGCGCGCGCCCTTGCTGGCGCAGGCAAGAACGTCAGCGTTCTGTTGCTGGGCGATCCGGCCGATCTGAAGGGCGACGCAAGGACGGCGTTTGAGGAGATGAGGATTGCGCCGGTGTTCGCTCCGGATAAGGCGGCGCTCGCATCGCCTGAAGTGGAAACCCTCTTTCAGAACGCCGATCTGATGGTGGACGCGGTCGTCGGCACCGGATTCAAGCCACGCCTGCGCGGAGTAGCCGCGGCGCTGCGCGACCGCGTTAACGCGCTATCTGCGCCCGTAATTGCCGTCGATTTACCTTCTGGATGGGACGCGGACTCGCGGGAATTCACCGCCGAAGGAGCGTATCGCGCGGATGCCGTGGTTACGTTTACCGCGCCCAAGCCAGCGCATGTTTTCGGAAAGCTCACCGCCAGTATTTATGGGCCGATTGTGGTGGCGCCGATCGGTTCGCCGGACGCAGCGGTGCAGTCGAGCCTGAATTTGACTTGGGCGAGGGCTTCGGCGGCGATTGCGCACGCGGCGCGTCCTGCAGACAGCAACAAAGGCATGTTTGGGCATGTGCTGGTCGTGGGCGGCGCGAAGGGTAAGTCGGGCGCGCCTTCGATGGCTTCGCTGGCCGCGCTGCGGACGGGCGCTGGGCTGGTTACGGCTGCTGTCTCATCGTCGATTCTGCCGATTGTTGCTGGCATTACGCCGGAGCTGATGACGATTCCTCTGCCGGAGGATGCGGCAGGCGCCATCGACGTGGAGGCGATTGATTTTGACGATCTGCTGGAGAAGAAGACGGTGCTGGCGGTTGGGCCGGGGCTGGGGGAGAGTCCGGGGGTAGAGAAGTTGCTGTTTGCGCTGATGGAAAAATCAAAGATACCGCTGGTGCTTGATGCGGATGCGCTGAATATTCTGGCGAAGCATCCGGAGAGGATTGACGGCAGCGGACGCGCGCTGGTGCTCACGCCGCATCCTGGAGAGATGGCGCGGCTGGCTGGCATCGGCACCAAAGAAGTCCAGGCCAATCGCGAGCCGTTGGCGCGCGAGTTCGCGATAAAGCATCAGGTGACGCTGGTGTTGAAGGGGTGGCGCACGCTGATCGCGCATCCCAATGGAATGATTGCGGTAAACACCACCGGAAATCCGGGAATGGCCAAGGGCGGCAGCGGCGACATTCTTACCGGCATTGTCGCGGCGATGATCGCGCAGTATCCTGACCGGCTGCCCGACGCCGTCAACGCAGCCGTGTATTTGCACGGGCTGGCCGCAAATTTCGCGGTTCGCGAGCAAGATGAGCACACTCTACTGGCCACCGACGTAGTGGCGCACCTTTGGCGCGCCTTTCACTTTCGCGCTGAGGATGAGGCTGGATATGTCTGGCTGCAGGGGCAGCCCCGCTCGACGAGAGAGGCGCGATGACCGGACCGACAGACGCAAAGGTTCAAGAATTCGAATCGGCCAGCGCGGACGAAACCATCGCCGCTGGCCGCGCGATTGCGAAGCTGCTCGTTCCGCCAAAGTTCTTGATTCTGCATGGCGATCTGGGCGCGGGTAAAACGACGTTGGTGAAGGGGATTGCCGAGGCGCTCGACGCTGCCGATGCTGACGAGGTGACCAGCCCTACCTTCACGCTTATTCACGAGTATGACGGCATTCGCGACAATGAGCCGGTCAGGCTCTATCACCTCGACCTCTACAGAATTGAAGGCGAACGCCAACTCGACACGCTGGGACTCGACGATCTCTCCGGGCCCGACAGCATCGTGCTGGTCGAATGGGGCGAGAAGTTTTCCAGCGTTGTGAATCGCAGCAATGGCGAAATCGTGATGGTCTCTACCGGTGGAGATTCGCGAAAGATCACGTTGACATTGAGGGATTAGCCTGCCCCGCTGAAAATCGGTCAGACTCGACAGTTATCGGCCCTCCAATTGACGATTGCCTTCTTAATCTCGGCGGGTTTTAGCCGTTCGGTCAGCGTCTTCTGAACGAGGGCCGGAATCTCCTCATCAGAGGCGAAGCGCAGCGCGATCAATTGATATTCAGACAGCTCCGAAATCCGCGCGCGCAGCGGATCAGGCAGCAGTGTGGTCAAGCGTAGCCGCTCTTCGAGGCGAATGACGCGGTCCTGTACCTTCAGGGGATTCGTGCGGGCGAGAAAGAGAAGAGTGCATAGAGCTACGGCCATGACCATCCCCCACGCGGTAAGCCAGCCGGGTGCGCGCACAAGCACGATTACCGCAACGATGACGTTGATGAAAAAGGCAGGAAGCAGCGCGAAGTGAAAGACAGGATGAAACCTCGCGTGATTTTGAAAACTCTGGGGTTTCTCCGCCATTCTTTTTCCCTTGCAATGATTCGGGTTAATTCAGTCTGAGGCGCTGGCCTTGCAGTTCACGTCTCATCCAAAGGGTGGAGAGGAAAACCATTCTTCCGGCTCAAGACACGAAGCCTTCACCGGCTTAGTCTGATCTTGTCTTTGGACATTAGTACCTCCGACCCTGATCGCCCACGAACGATCAGGGTTTTCTTTTGCCGCTCGACGAAAGCATTCAGATCAGCTCGGTTCCCCACAGATCGTGCAGATGCAACACGCCTTCGAGTGAGCCCTTCGCGTCCACGACAATCAGCGAAGTAATTTTCTGCTCTTCCATCGTGCTCAGCGCGCGCACAGCAAGCTCTTCTCCGTCGATGGTCCGGGGATGAGGATTCATCGCGTCTGCGGCGGTCTTCTTCAGGCTGTCCGGACCGTCGCGTTCGAGAAGGCGGCGCAGGTCTCCGTCGCTGATGATACCCAGCAGCCTGCCGTCTTCTTCAACCGTCGTGAGCCCCAGCTTTTTACGCGACATTTCGTATATAACGTCCTTCATGGGCGTGCTTTGCGTCACGCGCGGGATGGCCTCGCCCGTGTGCATCAGTTGCCGCACGCGGGCAAGCCGCTTACCCAGCTTGCCGCCCGGATGCAGTTCGGCGAAATCCTCGGCGCGAAAGCCCTTTTTCAGCGACACGGCAATGGCCAGCGCGTCTCCCAGCGCAAGCATGGCCGTTGTTGAAGCGGTCGGCGCGAGGCCCATCCCGCACGCTTCGGCGGGAACGCTGCAGTCGAGCGCGACATCGCTGGCCAAGGCAAGCGTGGACTGCATGTTGCAGCAGAAGCTGATCAACGCATCGCCGATGCGTTTGATGTTGGCAAGTAGTCGCAGGATCTCCTCAGTCTCGCCGCTGGCCGAGAGCGCGACGACTACGTCGCCCTTTGCCAGCATGCCCAGATCGCCGTGAACGGCCTCTGCCGGATGCAGAAACAGCGCCGGGCTGCCGGTGGAGCTGAGCGTTGCCGCAATCTTCTGCGCGATGATGCCACTCTTGCCCATGCCGGTCACGACGACGCGTCCACGTCCCTCGCCGCATTGCAAAATGCAGACAACCGCGCGTTCGAAAGCCGCCGCCATGGGACCGTCGAGGCGCTCGGCCAGAGCCAGCAGTGCCTCGGCCTCAATGCGCACTAACCGCGATGGAGTGTGAACCGTCAAACAGGTCGATGCTATCAGAGCAGCCCGGCAGAGAACACCTGGGCTAGTAGAATCGAAAGAAGAGGTTTGGAGCAGGTGAAGCGAAATACTTTGGTGATTGTGGTGGTCCTGGTGGCGCTCGGTCTGATGACCTGGGCAGGTGTGGCGAACTACCGGCGCCATCAGCAGGAGCAGGCCAAGCTAAGACAGCTTCAGGCAATGCTTGCGGCCTCAGCGCCGCCCGCAGAAGCGGCGGATGCGGACGCCGATATTCCAGAAAATCCTCTCCAGGGGCAGATGGCTCCGTCGTTCACGCTGAAGGATACCTCCGGGCATAAGGTCTCGCTCTCCGATTACAAGGGCAAAGCCGTGATCGTCGATTTCTGGGCCACTTGGTGCGCCCCGTGCAAGATCGAGATTCCGTGGCTCGAACAATTCCACAATCAATACGCCAGCCAGGGGCTGGAAATTCTCGGCATCTCCGAAGACGACCTCGACCCCGAGGATAAGGCGAAGCTGCTCCAGGAAAAACAGGGCATAGCCAACAAGGCCGCGCAACTGAAGATCAATTATCCGGTGCTGATTGACGACGCATCCGTCTCGACGCCCTATGGCGGAATCGATGGGTTGCCGACGACCTTCTTCATCGACCGAAGTGGCAAGGTGGTTGCATCGACTGTCGGCCTCGCGTCCCGCGACATGATCGAAGCGGATATTAAAAAGGCTCTCGGCAGCGGCGGCCAGTCGTGAAGCGGCTCTGGAGCGGTGCGCTGATTCTGGCAGCGGGCATGGCTGGGGCACAGAAGCTGCCCTGGCAGAGCAGCAGCTTCGAGAGCAAAAAGTCGCAGGCCGTACAGTATCTCTTTCCCGAGCAGGTTTCCGTCGCGGCCGGCAAGGATTTCGTCATCGATCTGCACTTCAAGGTCAACGCCGGAATGCACATCAACTCGCATACGCCGCGCGAAAAGAGCCTGATTGCGACCCGGCTGATTGTCGCTGAGATGCCAGGCATGAAGATTGGGCCGGTGGAGTTTCCCGCTGGTTCTGATTACGCGCTGGCCGCGATGCCCAACGACAAATTGAGCGTTTATACGGGAGAATTCATCGTGCGTGCGCACATTCAGGCCACAGCCGGACAGCACATGTTTGAGGGCGCCCTTCGTTATCAGGCCTGTGATACGAACTCCTGCTATCCGCCGCGCGAAGCTCCCATTGCCGTGGATGTGATCGCACGCTGACGTTCAGCCTGCGACGGTAATCGTTTCCGCAGCGGCCAGCCGCGCAACAACCCGCTCTTTGCCGAGCGCGGCTATTACCGCGAACAGACTCGGCGCAACGGCCTGTCCGGTCAGCGCAACGCGCGATCCGTTGATGAGCATGCCCGCCTTAATGCCGTTCTCGTCGGCGAAAGCGCGGAGAGTCACCTCCGTCGATGCTTCGGTGAACTCCGGCGTCTCCGCATAGCGCTGGGCTAGCTGAACCAGAAACGCCCGCGTCGCTCCGTCCTTCAAAAACTTGGCGACGGCTACGGGATCGTACTCGAACGCATCGCTGAAGTAGGCGCGAAAGGCCGTGGCAAAATCTTTCAGGCTGCGTGCGCGCGGCTTCAGCAGGTCAATCGCGGCCAGAACATCTTCCGGTGACCTGTCAGGAGTAAATCCGGCGCTCACCCATTCCTCTTCAATCAGCGGCAGCAGCTTTTTCGCATCGTAGGCGCGGATGTACTCGGTGTTAAACCAGGCCAGCTTGTCGTTGTTGAAGACGGCGTTCGATTTCGAGATGCTGTCGAGCGAAAAGAGCTGAATCAGGTCATCGGACGAGAAGATTTCGCGATCTTTAAGCTCCGAGCCGGGCGTCCATCCCAGCAACGCGAGGAAATTGCGGAAGGCTTCGGGCACGATGCCCATGTCCTTGTACGCGATGACGGATGTCGCGCCGTGACGCTTTGAGAGCCGCGTCTTGTCCGGCCCCAGAATCAGCGGAACGTGCGCAAAAACGGGCAGCGCGGCTCCGAGCGCCTGATATTGCAGGACCTGCTTGGGCGTGTTCGAGATGTGGTCGGCTCCGCGAATTATGTGCGTGAGTCGCATGTCGAGGTCGTCGGCCACCACGCTCAGGTGATACGTCGGAATTCCGTCGGAGCGCAGCAGCACGAAGTCTTCAATCTCGGCGTTTGAAAACTCAACGCGTCCGAAAACGGCGTCGTCAAATCCAGTGGCTCCGCCCTCGGGAACCGCAAATCGCACCGCGCAGCCTTCTCCCGCGTTCTTGCGCAAAGCTGCAACCTCGCGGTCGATGCTGCGGCAGCGGCGGTCATACATGGGCGGCCGACCGGCGGCCGCGGCCTCCGCGCGACGCTGCTCCAATCCGGCCTTGGTGCAGAAACAGTAGTAGGCGTGTCCGCTGGCGAGCAGCTTCTCCGCTGTCGCCCGGTAGAGATCAAGCCGCTGCGACTGGAAGAACGGACCCTCGTCCCAGTTAAGGCCGAGCCAACGCATCCCTTCGAGGATGCCCTCGACCATCGCTTCTGAAGATCGTTCAAAATCGGTGTCTTCGATGCGGAGAATAAGGGTTCCGCCAGAGTGGCGAGCAAAGAGCCAGTTGAAAAGAGCAGTGCGCGCTCCGCCAACGTGGAGATAACCGGTAGGCGAAGGCGCAAATCGGACGCGAGGAGTCGTTGCTGAAGTCATTTCGATGTGAGGGGTCAATCTTTGATGCTAAAGCATTTCCTCAATCGCCGCACATGCCACTCGCCGCACTGAAGCAGACTCAAATCTGCGGCGGCAGCGAAGATGGCGGATAGGAGAACCTTGGCACGGCCTGCCCCACCGGCACAACCTTCCACTCGGCAAACGCCAGCACGTACAGCATGATGAGATTCACTAGTGGAATGAACATCAGCAGGCTGAACCATGGCGAGAAGCCTGCCTTCTTCCAGATCATCCAGTACGGAATGATCATCAGGATGACAAATCCCAGAACAAAAAAGGGAACAAAAACCATCATGGCCTGCAATGCGTGGAGCTGAGATTGATCCAATTGATTCATGGGCGGCCTCGCTTGAGAAAT
Source organism: uncultured Acidobacteriaceae bacterium (assembly GCA_963743135.1). Taxonomy (GTDB): domain Bacteria; phylum Acidobacteriota; class Terriglobia; order Terriglobales; family Acidobacteriaceae; genus Silvibacterium. The sequence continues at coordinate 245,292 of CAVUON010000002.1, read as the reverse complement.
GAAAAGCGGGATAAGATTAGCCGAGGCCGTTGCGCCTGAGAAGCAAATAATAACGAAGAACCGAAAATTCTCGCTTATTTAGCCAACGGAAGCCCATCCAGCTTCGATAGCCGCCCTACCGGGTATTCGCCGATGCGGTTGGCGGCGTACCAGGGCGAGTGGTCGTAGAAAAAGTCCAGCCGCGCAGATGGGCTGGAGGCGAATTCAGGATCGCTCTCAATCTTCTGTTCAAACTCGGTCTTGAGTTTCGGATCTTTGGCCATCATTTTGCGGGCCAGATTTTCAACTACATACTTCTCACCGTACTCCTTCTGTTCGAAGATGGGATCGAAGAAGCCCCACGCCATGGCCGAGTCCGGGCCCTCCGGCTCCAGCCACTGCACGGCGACCTTGGAAAGTCTTTGGTTCAGCGAAACCACCGCCGACCCTGCAGGATATGTCATCGTCTCTGTCACGAGATCGCAGTGGCCGAATTTGCCCGGCTCTGTTCCGGTCTCGCCCGCGAAGATCGGGTGCCTCCCCTCAAACGGAGGCCGGTTCCACTGCATTCCGACACAATGGTAGGTCTCGACTTCACCCGTCCAGGGCGCAGTTGTGCGCTGCATTTCCACTTGGTGCGCGGCCAGCACGTTGATCACGTGCGTCCACTGGCGCGGGATGATGTAGGCGGCAGGCGGCGTGGTCGAAGCCGTCACTTTGAAGCCCGTGTCCGCGGGCAGCGTGACATTCCACGGCTCATGCGAATACTTGACCCACATCGCGCCCGAGACTTCGCTTAGCTGCCGCGTGTATTGATATCCGTGAAAGAGAACAGGAGTCGTCTTGCCGCCCCATCCCACGGCGAGTGGAAACGGTTTGTCTCCGAGATGCTCCGCGTCTGCGTCCGCATCGGCGTTCAACTGAATCAGCTTCGCAGCGTCGCGATTCACCACCGCCATTAAGCTGCGCAAAAGCTCATAGTTGCCGGTCACACGCGTCCTGTAGTCCTTGAGCATATGCATTTCGACGAGCATCCCGGGGCGGTTCTCAAGAATCATGTAGCCGGTCGAAAAGCGCGGCGGATCGTCGCTGAAGCCCAGGCCTTTGGCTGGATCGCTGTCGTCGTTGAGCGTAATGTAAGTGGGCGAGGCCAGGTGGCCAGGCGCTGCATCCACATCTTTCACCAGCGTAGGGTTTACGACATCATCGATCCACCTTGCCGTCGGCGCGTAAACATTCGGGCCATCGTCGATTGTGAAGGTTACGTCGTACTGAAAATCGGCGCCGTCAGTCACGTGGTCGTCTACGAAGAAATCCGGCAGCCACGTGTGGAACATCTTCATAAACGCGCGCGTCTCGGGCGCGTCAGCCTTCAGGTAGTCGCGATTCAAGTTGAGGTTGGTTCCATTGGCGCGCCAGCCTATCTCCTCCGGCCCGTTCTGGTTGATGCGATTGTAAGGCGACCGCCGCTCGTGCCCGTCGGCGTTGTACATGGGAATAAACACAAAGACGGCGTTGTCGAGCAGGGCGGCCTGCGATTTCGTGATGACCATATCGCGCAGCAGCGCAAGGCACGCATCCTTGCCGTCCATCTCTCCGGCGTGGATTGCGTTCTGCACCAGCACAATTGGCCGATGCGAAGCGTGAATGCGCTCCGGATCAAAGTCCCCGTCCTTCGATGCGATGACGACATCCAGTTCGCGGCCTTCGCCGGTGGTGCCGAACGGCTCGATCTTAACCTGATTCGGCGCCGCAGCAGCGATGCGACGCAGGTAGGCCATGGTTTCGGCGTAATCGGGAGTGGTGCGGTAAGCGGACTTTTCGGCAGGGGTCTGCCAATCCGTACTCCCGGATTGACTATGCGCCAAACCGACGCCGCAAATGAAAGCTCCGGTACACAGCAGAAAAGACGCCACGGTCTTCCCGTTCATGGATCCTCCCGAAAAGAAACAATGCTTTCGCTAATTGCCTTTTAGCTGTCCGGAGTTTGGCTAACCGGACCTTGGCTGCCGCTTCTTAGCTAAGCTAAGTAATGTCTTCCGTATCGAAGGCTGGGCGGTGAACCGGGCGCGGCTCGACGCCATGAACTTGGCTCACCAGATCCTGGACCACGTCTTCAAGTTGCTTCTGGCTCTCGATTACATCGGTCATGCTGCGAAGCTCCTGAGGGTCTTCGACTTTTTCGAGCAGCACAACGGCGTGGGCCTGTGCTACATGATCGGCATTCAGCCCCTCCGGTGTCTTTGCCTTAATGCCGACGTCCGAGGGCTTCAGCTTCAGCAGATCGGCGACGCGCTCGCGCAACTCGGCCGCAATCGGAACAATCTTGGGAGAAGCTAGTACCAATGTCGTGTCGAGGTTGACGATGCGGTAGCCCGCGTTCTGAATCTCCTCAAGCGCAAGGTTCAGAAAGATGGAAGAGTCGGCGTTCTTCCAGCGCGGATCGCCCGGAGGAAAGAAGCTGCCGATATCTCCGGCGGAGACCGCGCCCAGCAGCGCGTCCGTGATCGCGTGCAGCAGCACGTCGCCGTCGGAATGTCCGGCAAGGCCTTCGGGGTGATCGATTGTGAGACCGCCAATCTTCAGCGGCACTCCGGGTTTGAATGCGTGCGAATCCCAGCCATATCCAATGCGTATGCTCATTTCGTTCTCGTCCGTCCCGGCTTAATATTCTCGAAAGCAAGCAATCAGCGAGCCGCAGACTGATGCTGCAAGTAAAATTCCGCCAGTTCCAGATCGCCCGGTTGCGTGATTTTGAAGTTCGCCGGCGATCCCTGCACCACGGCTACCTCGCCTCCAGCGCGTTCGACCAGGCTGGCTTCGTCGGTGCCCACGAATCCGTCCGCAGCTGCTTCGGCAAAAGCGCGCTTCAGCAGTCCGCACCGAAAGCCCTGTGGTGTCTGCGCCCGCACAATGTGCTCGCGCGGAATGGTTGAAGTAATGATCGCACCGTCGGCGGTGCGCTCTACCTGCTTGATGGTGTCCACCGCAGGCAGACCCACAATGGCCGCGTCGTGCTTCTCGACCGCGCGAATGGTCCGCTCGATGGTTGCTGCGTCGATCAGCGGACGCACGGCGTCATGGACCAGCACAATGTCGTCGGGCGCGCAGTCGATCACGTTGAGCGCATTGGCGACGCTTTCCTGGCGGTGGTCTCCGCCTTCGACCATGTGCACCTTGTCGGCGAAACCGTACTCGCGCACCTGGGCCGTAAGCCGCTCCATCTCGCTGGCACGCACGGCTACGTACATCGCTGTGACCTGCGGCGACGCTGCAAAGGCGCGCAGCGTGCGGATGAGAACCGGCACCCCGCCAAGCTCAAGAAACTGCTTAGGTGCCGAGGGGGACGAATGGGCCGCCGTCATCCGCGTGCCCAGACCTGCCGCCGGAAGAATTACAAATACCCGCATAAACACAGGAGTATACCAGTTATGTGCGAAGCGCGGTTAGAATCGCAGCATGATCCTGGAAGCCGCCGTTCTCAATGTTCGCGCCGGAGAAGAATCCGCGTTTGAACAAGCCTTTGCAGCCGCGTCGCCGTTGATTGCAGCCACGCCTGGCTACCTCTCGCACCAGTTGCGGCGCTGTCTTGAAACAAAGGGGCGCTATCTTCTGCTCGTCCACTGGGAAAATCTGGAGGCGCACACCATAGGGTTCCGCCAATCCCCGGCCTTCCAGCAGTGGAAGCGCAGCTTCACCACTTCTACGATCCGTTTCCCGTTGTCGAGCACTACGAGAGCCTAATTCAGTTTCCGCGCGGCCAATAATAACCTGCGCGCATCGTATATGAGTGCGCCCGACTATGCTCGACCTCTGCTCAGCGTGTTGCTTCTTCGCTGTATACTGAAGGGTCTGGACAAAACCGAAAAATCTTATGAGTACAAAACTGGAAGTCCCCGTTCAGCAGGAGTTTTTAGCCGAAATCCAGGAGTGGATCGAGGCATTTGATGACGTCGTTGTCGCTGAAGGCCCCGAGCAGGGCGCGGAGTTGCTCGACGCTCTCCGCAAGCGAGCCCGTCAGGCCGGAGTGAACCCTCCCGGCGAGCTGACCACCCCCTATCTGAACACGATTCCGAAGCATGAAGAGGAGCCATACCCCGGTGATCGCGCGCTCGAGCGCCGCATCGAGGCCCTCATCCGCTGGAATGCCATGGCCATGGTTCACGGCCAGAACAAGAAAGACGCGGGCATCGGCGGACACATCTCGACTTACTCGTCGCTGGCCACGCTGCTGGAAGTAGGCTTCAACCATTTCTTTCATGCCACATATGGAAACCAGCCCGGCGACTTCATCTATTTCCAGGGCCACGCTTCGCCCGGCGTCTACGCGCGTGCTTATCTTGAGGGCCGCTTCGACGACCAGCGCCTGCTGAACTTCCGCCACGAGCTGCGCGATACACCAGGGCTTTCGTCGTACCCGCATCCCTGGTTGATGCCGGATTTCTGGCGTTTCCCCACGGTTTCAATGGGTATTGGCCCGCTCAACGCCATCTATCAGGCGCGCTTCATGCGCTATCTTGAAAACCGCGGACTGATTGAGAAAACTCCGCGCAAGGTCTGGGCATTTGTCGGCGACGGCGAGACGGATGAAGTGGATACACTCGGCGCGCTCTCCGTGGCCTCGCGCGAAAAGCTCGACAACCTCATCTTCGTCGTCAACTGCAACCTCCAACGGCTCGATGGTCCGGTACGTGGCAACAAGCGCATCATCGACGAACTTGAAGGAACCTTCCGCGGTGCAGGCTGGAACGTCATCAAGGTCATCTGGGGTGGCGACTGGGACAAGCTCTTCGAGCGCGACCACACCGGCCTGCTCCTGAAGAGAATGGAAGAGTGCGTGGACGGCGACTTCCAGGCCTACAAAGCCAAGGACGGCGCGTACCTGCGCAGAGAGTTCTTCGGCAAGTATCCCGAGCTGCTGGAACTGGTCAGAGACTACACCGATGACGAACTGATCAAGCTGCATCGTGGTGGCCATGACCGGGCAAAGGTCTACAACGCGTACAAGCGCGCGACCGAGCACGCCAGCGGCCCGACCGTCATCCTTGCGAAAACCGTCAAGGGATACGGCCTCGGCAGCACTCAGGCGCGCAATGCGTCGCACCAGGAAAAGAAGCTCTCGGATGACTCCATCTCCGCCTTCGTCGAGCAGTTCAATATTCCGATTCCTGAGAAACTGGCCGCCACAGGTAAACCATGGAAACCGGCTGCGGACGCACCGGAAATTATCTACATGCAGCAGCGCCGCGCGGAACTAGGCGGCTACATGCCATGCCGCGAAGTGCCTGAGCTGAACTTCAAGGCTCCCGCACTCGATTACTTCAGCGAGTGGACCGCCGGCTCGAAAGGCCGCGAAGTCTCGACCACAATGGGCTTTGTCAGCATCCTGCGGCATTTGCTGAAAGACCCCGAGATCGGCAAGTTCATCGTGCCGATAGTTCCCGACGAGGGCCGTACTTTTGGTCTCGAATCGGCGATCCGGCAGGTGGGCATCTACGCCGCTGAGGGACAGAAGTATAAACCGCACGACGTAGACATGCTCCTCTACTACCGCGAAGAGAAAGACGGGCAGATTCTCGAAGAGGGAATCACCGAAGCCGGATCGATGGCCTCGTTCACCGCAGCCGGAACTGCCTATTCCAACTACCGCGTGCCTGCGATTCCGTTCTACATGTATTACTCCATGTTCGGATTCCAGCGTGTGGGAGACATGATCTGGGCCTTCGCCGACTCGCGTGGCAAGGGATTTCTCATGGGTGGCACCGCGGGCCGCACCACCATGCTCGGAGAGGGATTGCAGCACCAGGACGGCCACAGCCATGTGCTGGCCTCGACGGTTCCCACCTGTCTCAGCTATGACCCGGCTTATGTCTACGAACTTGCCGCCATCCTGCAGGACGGCATTCGCCGCATGTATCAGGAGGGCGAGCCGGTCTTCTACTACATCACCATGTACAACGAAGACTACGCCATGCCTGCCATGCCCGAGGGCGCGCAGGAAGGCATCGTGCGCGGCATTTACAAGTTGAAGGCGGCGGCCAAGGGAAAGGCGACGGCGCAACTCTTCGGCAGCGGGCCAATCCTGAATGAAACCGTAAAGGCTCAGCAGATTCTCGCCGAAAAGTACGGCGTGCATTCCGATGTGTGGAGCGTAACCAGCTACAACGAACTGCGCCGGGAAGCTCTAGCCGTGGAACGCTGGAACCGCCTGCATCCCGCCGAGCCGGAGAAAACCCCGTACATCGTTAGCGCGTTGAACGGCAGCAAGGGTCCAATCATCGCCGCCAGCGATTTCATGAAGTCGGTGCCTGACCAGCTTGCTCCGTGGCTCCTGAACCGGCTGGTTTCACTCGGGACCGACGGCTTCGGACGCAGCGACAACCGCGAACATCTCCGGAGCCACTTCGAGGTGAACGCCGAGTCGATTGTCGCCGCAACCCTGTCCAAACTGGCACGCGACGGCAAATTCGACGCGGCAAAAGCCCAGAAGGCGATCGCAGAACTCGGTATCAACCCGGAAAGTGGAGATCCCGCCAAGGCGTAAGAAAAGCGAACAGAAGCGCCTGCCGACGATGAGGCAGGCGCTTCTCGTTTGCGCAAATAAGAGACCCTGATCCATTGCGGGGTTCGAGGCGTGAACTTCGTCGAAAGACAGCTTGGGATCGGTCTAGCCCAGCAACTCGGCATCTTCCACCGTAGCGGCCAGCGGAATGATCGTATCGACGTGCGTCAGCCTGAATAATTCCATAACTCGGTTGCTTGTTCCAGCGACAATAACTTTCTCGTGCCGGTTTGTGGCTGAAACGTAGAAATTGATGATGACCCCCATACCGGCTGAGTCCATATAGGGAACGTTTGTCAGATCGAAGATCGTCAACGGAGCGTGATCCCTGGTTAGTTCGCCTTGAAGCTCGAACATATTCTGCAAAACCAGCGGCCCCGTCAGGCGCAGGATTTTAGTCGATCCATTTCGGCCCGGAAGAACCTTGAAGACGAGTGGTTCCTTCTGCATCACGAAGATAGTTTACTCGTGGGAGTAATACGGAAGATTACAACCATGTGAATCCTGCATCTAGCCTGCTGCCATGGCCGTATGATGATCAAAAGACCACCCCTTGACCGGAGGAAGTTTGCTTTACTGGCTCCTTTATCAAAAGCTTTTCCCTTACTTCAGACCCTTCCGCATCTTCCGGTATCTGACGTTTCGCACCGCCTTTGCCACGCTCACCGCGCTCATGATCGCGCTGTTCGTCGGTCCCTATGTGATTCAGAAGCTGCGTGAGTTCCAGATCGGCCAGTACATCCGCGAAGACGGACCTAAGGATCACCAGAAGAAGGCCGGCACGCCCACCATGGGCGGAGTCCTCATTTGCATCGCGATTCTGCTGCCCACCCTGCTCTGGTCCGATCTGTCGAACCCCTTTGTATGGCTGGTGATGGGTTCCACGCTGGCGTTCGGCGCAATCGGTTTTACCGATGATTACATCAAGGTGGTCCATCGCAGAAACCTCGGGCTGACCGGGAAAGCGAAACTGGGCGCGCAGTTTCTCGTATCGGCGGCCATTGCGACGGCTCTGATCGCCATGCAGACGCAGGGCAATTACTCCACGCAGTTAAGCGTTCCATTCCTCAAGCGCTTACATCCGCATTTGTCCCTGGGATTTCTGACCCGCATCCCGCACTTCGGGCTGATCGCCTTTCTTCCATTCGTCGCCTTGGTCGTGCTGGTGATCGTGGGATCGAGTAACGCGGTGAATTTAACTGACGGCCTCGACGGTCTCGCCATCGGTTGCACCATCATCGCCGCCGGAGCGCTAACTGTCCTCACCTACGTCAGCGGGCACGCCGTCTTCGCCGATTATCTCGAACTCCAGCGCATGCCGATGGTTGGCGAGGTAACCATCTTCTGCGGGTCGATGGTCGGAGCCAGCATCGGCTTCCTCTGGTACAACGCGCATCCGGCCGAAGTCTTTATGGGAGACGTCGGCTCACTCGCGCTCGGCGGAGCCATCGGGACCGTTGCAGTCGTCATCCGGCAGGAGTTGTTGCTGCCCTTCATCGGTGGGGTCTTCGTGCTTGAGGCGCTTTCGGTCATCCTGCAGGTCGGCAGCTACAAGCTTCGCAAGAAGCGCATCTTCAAAATGGCTCCTCTGCATCATCATTTTGAGCTGATTGGATGGTCGGAGTCGAAGGTGATTACCCGCTTCTGGATCGGGGCGCTGGTGTTTGCACTCTTTGCACTCACCACGCTCAAGCTACGTTAACCACAGTGCCGAACGTGCAACAATAACCTGTTCGGCGCGATGCGGAAACGGATTCGCGCTGGCGCAGATGACTTTCCAAACTCGAGAGCATGGAACTTAAAGGCAAAAAAGTAATAGTCGTCGGTCTCGGCAAATCCGGGCTCGCCGCCGCGCTGTTTCTGCGTCGGCGGGGCGCACAGGTTACGGTCTCCGACGTGCGCAGCGCGGATGCGCTGGCCAAGGATATCCCCGCTTTGCTCGAAGAAGGCATCATGGTCGAAACCGGAGGCCACGGGCTGCTCACATTCCGCCGTCAGGATCTGATTGTCGTAAGCCCGGGCGTTCCCCTCGATACGCCGGAACTGGTGCAGGTGAAGAAGTTCGGCATTCCGATTCTGGGCGAACTGGAACTGGCAGCGCGTTTCCTGAAGGGCAAGACGCTGGCCATCACCGGCTCGAATGGCAAAACGACAACTACCAGCCTGTGCGGCGAAATTCTGGCCGCAGCCAACTTTCCCGTGCGGGTTGGAGGCAACATCGGCGTGCCGGTCATCGTAATGGTCGATGAGTCGCGGAACGATGGCTGGTCCGTCCTTGAAGTTTCCAGCTTCCAGTTAGAGACAACCGAGCAGTTTCACCCGCAAATCGCCGTCATTCTCAACATCACGCCTGATCATCTCGACCGCCACGGCAGCCTGGGCAATTACATCGCCGCCAAGGAACGAATTTTCGCCAATCAGACTGCGGAAGACGCGCTCATCCTCAACGCCGACGATGATGTCGCTTCCCGCGCCGCCGCGCGTGCACCATCACGCATCTTTTGGTATAGCCGGAGGCGCATCGTCCGCCAGGGAGCCTTCGTTCATGAGGGGTCCATCCTCTTTCGAGCTTCCGAGCAGTCCGCGCCCGAAGTCATCCTCAAGCTCGCATCGATTCCGCTCAAAGGTGAGCACAATGTCGAGAACGTCCTGGCTGCCGTCTGCGCCGCGCGCCTCGCCGGAGCCACGCCTCAGGCCATTCGCCACGGCGTTGAAAACTTCCGCGCCGTCGAGCATCGGCTCGAGTTTGTAGCCAAGGTAAACGACGTCGACTTTTACAACGATTCGAAAGCGACCAATGTGGACGCTGCCATCAAGGCCATCGCGGCGTTTCCGTCAGGCATTCACCTCATCCTCGGAGGCAAGGACAAAAACTCCGACTACAGTCTTCTGCGGCCCCTCGTCGAAGCTCGCGTAAAGGCCGTCTACACCATCGGCGCGGCGGCGGAGAAAATCATCGCACAGATCCAGGGCGCGTCGCCCATCGTGAACGCCGGAACGCTTGAGGCAGCGGTGGCCGCAGCCGCCGAAGCTGCACAGCCCGGCGACGTGGTTCTGCTCGCCCCGGCCTGCTCCAGCTTCGACCAGTTTGAGAACTACGAGCATCGCGGGCAGGTCTTTAAAGACCTCGTGCTCGCGCGCCGTGGATTGGGCGCATGGCAAAGCGCGTAGGCGTAGACAAGTGGCTCTTTGGGGTCACGCTGATGCTGGTCGTCATCGGCCTGCTAATGGTCTTCAGCGCCTCGGCCGTAATGGCCAAAGAGCGCACCGGCTCGCCCTACCACTTCGTTATCCTCCAATCGATTTGGGCCGCCATCGGGCTCGTCGCCATGACGCTGCTGATGCGGATCGACTATCGCCGCTACAACGGGCCGAACGTCGTCTTTCCCGCCATCGCCTTCACTACGCTGCTTCTATTGATCGCGTTCTTCATGCATGACTCGCACGGAGCACACCGCTGGATTCGCGTCGGGTCGCTCTCCTTTCAGCCATCAGAAATTGCCAAGCCTACGCTCGTGCTTTTCCTCGCGTGGTTCCTCCAGCACCGCATGAGTTCGATAGAAGATGTCCGCAGCACTCTTCTGCCTGCGGTTCTGCCCAGCCTTATTTTCATCGCGCTTATTCTGAAGGAACCTGATCTCGGCACGGCGCTGGTCTGCGCCGCCGTTACAGCGCTCATGCTTTACCTCGCCGGCATGAACCTGCGCTACCTCGGATATGCTGCCGTCGCCGCTGCGCCTGTACTCTACTTCATGCTCTTCCGCGTCAAATGGCGCCGCGACCGAATTCTGGCCTTCCTGAATCCCGATTCTGACCCCCTCGGCAAGGGCTTCCACATTATTCAGTCGCTCATCGCCGTTGGCACCGGCGGACTTCGCGGCCTCGGCTACATGGACGGACGGCAGAAACTTTTCTATCTACCGGAGCCGCACACCGATTACATCTTTGCCAACATTGCAGAGGAACTGGGCCTGATTGGCGCGATTATCGTTATCGCCCTCTTCATCACTCTCGGCTATCGCGGAATGCGCGCCGCCGTCCTGTGCAAAGATCCTTTCGCACGCTTTCTGGCCTTCGGCATTACGGCTACATTGCTCATCCAGGCTTTCTTCAACATCAGCGTAGTGCTGGCGTTGGTGCCGACCAAGGGCATTACCCTGCCGCTTGTCTCTTACGGCGGAACGTCGCTGTTCATCATGCTTGCGTCTCTCGGAGTGCTGCTCAACATCACGCGCGAGGTGGATTAGCTGATGCGCGTCGTCATCGCCGGTGGAGGCACCGGGGGCCACATCATCCCCGCACTGGCCATCGCCGATGAGCTGAAGTCGGTTCACGGCGCGGATATTCTCTTCATCGGAACGCCGCGCGGCCTGGAGTCGCGATTAGTTCCGCAGGCCGGATATCCGCTGTCGATGATTGAAGTGGGGCAGCTCAAAAACGTTTCACTGGCAACCAAAGCGCGCACCATATTCGATCTGCCTCTGAGCCTCATCCGATGCCGCAAACTGCTCCGGCAATTCAACCCCGATGCGGTTATCGGCGTAGGAGGCTACGCCTCGGGTCCCGCAATGGGCGCCGCAATCCTTGCGGGCATCCCCACGCTGGCCTTCGAGCCAAACGCCTTTCCGGGACTGGCCAATCGCATTGTCGGCAAGCGGGTGAGTGCTGCCGCTGTAAATTTTGCCCCGGCAGCTCGATATTTTCGCAACGCGCAGGTCACCGGAATTCCGGTTCGCCGTGAATTTTTTGGGCTAAGCCCGCGCGCGGCCAATACGCCGCCCCATCTACTCGTCTTTGGAGGCAGCCAGGGCGCGCGCATCTTCAACACGCTCATGCCGAAGATCGCGGCGGCGCTGCTCGCTACCATTCCCGGTCTTACCATCCTGCATCAAGCCGGTGCGCGCCACTCTGAAACCACTCTCGCCGCCTACCAGGCCAGCGGGGCACCCGCGGAACGCTGGCAGGTTTATCCCTTTCTTGACGACATGCCGCGCCGCTTCGAGGCCGCTGATCTGGTTCTCGCCCGCAGCGGAGCCAGCACCGTAGCCGAGCTCGCCGCCGCAGGCAAGCCGTCGCTGCTAATACCGTTCCCACAGGCCGCCGACGACCATCAGCGTAGAAATGCGGAGGTGTTGGCTGAAGCGGGCGCGGCGGAGATGCTGTTGGAGAGGGAACTCACGCCGGAGTTGCTCCAGCAATCCCTCATTCGGATACTTGAGGACCGTCCCGGACTGGATCGAATGTCAGAGCAGGCCCGGAAACTGGCTCATCCAGACGCCGCAAGCCGCATCGCATCCATGGTCGAAGCGATCATGAAATAAACGGCATTAGGTGTCCAAAGCAAAAGGCCTGCTCCGAAGAGCAGGCCTTTTTTATATTCAACTTACCGGTGTCCGCCACCACCGTGACCACCGCCGCCGCCACCATGGAAGCCGCCGCCACCGCCGCCGAAGCCACCGCCGTGGAAGCCACCGCCGCCACCACCTCGGACTGCGCCGCCGCCATAGCTCCGGGCACCGCCGTAGCTCTGGGCGCCGCTGAAGCTTCGGGCACCGCTGAAGCCGCCACGGTAAGCGGTTGCTCCACGATAGCCGGTCGTCCCACGGAAGCTCGAGCCGCGATTATAGGCACCGAAGCCTCCACGACCCGCATTGCCACCGCGATAGGCGCCATATCCGCCGCGGTATCCATAGCCCCCGCGGTATCCGTAGCCTCCGCGCCAGCCGTTATAGCCTATGCGGCCATAACCCCAGCCCCACGGCCGTCCGTACCAGCCCTGATACCACGGACCGGCTCCAATGAACAGGCCGCCATAAAACCAGTCCGATCCATAGAAGCCGTAAGGCGCACAAGCGTACGGATAATACGAGTAATAGCCATAAGAACAGACCGGAGGGCCGCCCACATAAACTGGAGCCGGATAACCCACGTCCGGACCGATGCCGATGCCAACCGCAACCTGGGCATGGGCGGCGGTCGGCATAAGCGCCAAAGCAGCCGCGAGTAATGTTGCGAAACTTAACGAGCGCATGATGCGCATGATTTTGAACCTCCCCGTCTCTTCCGGACCCTTTCCGGAAGGACGCAACCCTTGAGAATCCCGATTTCCGTCCACTTTCCGGGGTATCCTTGAGCCTGCCTCTATTAACATAAGATGCGAGGAAAAGTTGCGCGATTCGCAGCCGCAATTTCCGGCCACGGCAATTCCCTCACAGCGCACCGGCAGAAGACTGGAATACTGAGAGTTACGTCTGAAGCAAAACACAAGCCAGCCTCATCCAATCGTTACATCATTTCAAAGAATTTGGAGGGTTCATGGAAGCGCGTTTCAACTTTTTTGCCGCTGCGCCCGATGCCTACAAGGCCATGCGCGGTCTCGAAGAGTATTTGCACCACTGCGGACTTGAAGACTCACTATTGCATCTCGTCAAGCTGCGTACTTCGCAGATCAACGGCTGCGCTTATTGCCTCGACATGCATTGGAAAGATCTTCGCGCCATCGGAGAAGATGAGCAGCGGCTGTATTCTCTTGACGCCTGGCGCGAGTGCCCGTGGTTTACAGATCGGGAGCGGGCCGCCCTGACCTGGGCCGAAGCGCTCACGCTGGTAACGAACGGCCATGTCCCGGATGCGGTGTATCAGGAGGTCAAGGCGCACTTTACGGAAAAAGAGCTTTCCGACCTGACCTTGGCAGTCGTCACCATCAACGGTTGGAATCGCATCTGTGTCTCATCCCGCACGCCGGGTGGAACGTACAAACCGGCGAAATCCACAAAGTAATTCGTTACCGAACTGAGTTGAGAAGCCAGTCCAGATAAGGCTGGCTTCCTGATTCAACCTCTAGTGCCAGAAACTCCGGAACTTCATACGAATGAAGCTCCCGCACAGCGGCCTCAAGCGACGGCAGCAGTGCAGAGGTAGTCTTCATCAGCAGCAGAACCTCCGCTGCCTCTTCAACCTTGTCCCGCCAGCGATAAACAGACGTCAGATTCGGAACAAGATTCACACATGCCGCCAGTCGACGCTCGACCAGCAGGCCAGCCAGCCTGCGGCCCTCTTCGAGAGTACCGACGGTCGTAAGGGCGATTCGGAAGGAAGCAGATTCAGGAGACATTTTTCTCGATTTAAGATTGGGTTAGGAAATTCTCGCAGAACGCATCTTAATCTAGAACAAACGGCGGGTCGCGGGAATTAAGGGAGGCGCATGGCGGTTGAGATCAAGTTTGGCACTTCCGGCTGGCGGGCGATCGTCGCCGAGGAGTTCACGCTGGCGAACATTCGCCGCGCCGTAACCGGCATCGCAAAGTATGTGGCTTCGCAGCCCCGCCAGCATTCGGTGCTCGTAGGCCGCGACCCTCGCTTCCTGGGGGAAACTTTCGTCGCCGAGGCGGCAAAAATCCTCGCTTTTCACGGCGTCACGCCCATAGTGATTCCCGCAGCCGCCCCAACTCCGGCGATCTCCTTCGCGGTCCGGCAGCTCAAAACCAGCGGAGCCATCAACTTCACCGCGTCGCACAATCCTCCTGAGTACAACGGCATCAAGTTCTCCACGCCCGACGGCGCGCCCGCGCTGCCCGAAGTGACGAAGCAAATCGAGGCGGCCATCGTCGCCCTCGGCGAAGGGGTTGTTGCACCCGCGCCCGAGCCGAAGAAAAAATTTGAAGAAGTGGATGTGAAGCCGGACTATCTGAAGCGTCTCGCCGAGCTGGTCGATTTCCCGGCAATCAAAAAAGCCGGCATTAAGGTGGTCTTCGATCCCTTCTGGGGAGCGGCACGCGGCTATAGTTGCCACATTCTGCGCGAACACGGCGTCGAGACGGCGACTGTTCACGATTATCGTGACGTTCTCTTCGGCGGTCACGCGCCGGAGCCGGATGACCATCTACTCGGCGATTGCAAGGCAAAGATGAAGGAAACGGGAGCCGCCCTCGGCATCGCCACCGACGGCGACGCCGACCGCTTCGGCATCGTTGATCGCGACGGCACGTTTATCCAGCCCAACTACATCATCGCGCTGCTCTTCGATTACCTCGTTGAAACGCGCGGCTGGCGCAACGGAGTCGCAAAGTCCGTAGCAACGACCAACTTGATAAATGCCCTCGCAGAACACCACAAAATCCCGCTTTACGAAACGCCGGTTGGATTCAAATACATCGGCGAGCTGATCAATCAGGACAAAATCGTCATTGGCGGGGAAGAGAGCGCGGGGCTCACCATTCGCGGCCATGTTCCAGAAAAGGATGGCGTTATTGCCGGGCTGCTCGTTACGGAAATGGTCGCCGTTCGCGGCAGAAGTCTTGGCGAGCAACTAAAGAATCTGTTCGCAAAGGTCGGTGAGTTCTATCCCAACCGCGAGAATTTCAGACTCACGCCTGAAGTGAAAGAAAAATTCGTCGAGAAGGTGAAAACGGATCCCACAAAGCTCGGTGAGCGCAAAGTTACGCAAATCGTCCGCACCGACGGACTCAAGCTGATCCTCGACGACGGCTCCTGGGTCTGCTACCGCCTCAGCGGAACCGAGCCTGTTGTTCGCGTCTACTCCGAGGCGCGCAAACGCAACGAAACCGAAGCATTGAGCGCAGCCGCCAAGAATTGGGTGCTGGAGTAGATTCCCCCGCGCGAGTATTTGAGAAAGCACCGCCCAAATCAACACCCATTGCGCCGATGATAGATCTTTGGGAGAAAAAGCAGTGAACGGCGCAGAATCAAAGCGGCCAAAGACGGGAAGAATTCGGCGCATTGTCGTAGCCGTGTACAACGTGCGGCGGCGCATCGCCACAGGTTTTGCCGTGGTACTCGCTGTTTTCTTCGCATACCATGTCATGTTTGGGCGCAACGGCGTGAATAGCTATGAGCAGAAGCGCGTTCAGGACAGGGAACTGCATCAGCAAATTGAGGCGCTCCAGCAGGAAAACAGCCGTCTCAATGACCATGTGACGAGGCTCAAGAGCGATCCTGACGCCATCGAATATGAAGCCCGTGAAAAGCTGCACTACGCGCGGCCCGGCGAGGTAATTTATACCCTCAATAACCAGCCTCAGCCCGCCAATGACAAGGCTTCAGACCCCCCTGCCCCAACCAGCGGCAGCTCGAACTAAGATTGGGTGGGTTCCTCCCGTCCGCGCATGTTTAACGTTCGCGCGCATTCAGGACGAGTGAGCTAACATTCTCAATATGGACCTCGCCGCAAAAGCATCTCTGCTCACATCGAAAATTCAAGAGCTGGGAAGCGTTCTCGTTGCTTATTCCGGCGGAACCGATTCTGCTTATCTCGCGTACGCGGCGCATCAGGCGCTCGATGGGAAAATGCTGGCCGTCATTGCCGACTCGCCTTCGCTGCCACGCGCTGAACTTGAGGCGGCTCTCAAGTTTACGAGCGAGCATCGAATTCCAACACACATTCTCCACACGTCGGAGCTGGAAAACCCCGAATATATCCGTAATGATTCGCAGCGATGCTTTCACTGCAAGGACGAGCTTTTTACGGTGATGGAAACGGCCCGCGCCCAGCTGGGGTTCGAGCACCTCGCCTATGGCATGAACGCCGACGATCAGTCCGAGTTCCGTCCCGGGCAGAAGGCCGCCGCGCTGCATCGCGCCAGCGCGCCGCTCGCCGCTGCCGGGCTGACCAAAGACGAAATTCGCACTCTCGCCCGCGAAGCCAATCTGAGCATCTGGAACAAGCCTGCTTCCGCCTGCCTTTCGTCGCGCATCGAATATGGCCGGGCCGTAACCCCGGAAAATCTCCTGCAGGTGGAACAAGCCGAAGCCGCGTTGCACCGTCTCGGCTTTCCGCAGGTGCGCGTACGCCACCACGGCCAGCTTGCCCGCGTGGAGATTGCGCGAGCCGATCTACCGCGTGCGCTTAATCTTGGCATGCTGGACAGCATCACCGCAGCTCTGCGCGGTGCCGGTTTTCTCTATATCACGCTCGATACGCAGGGATACCGCTCAGGCTCGATGAACGATGTCCTGCCCGCCTCAGCGATTACCGCCCCACCAGCAGTCCAGAACCGACGCGACGCACCAGACCCCAATCCGAAGCACGCTCCAGAAGGAGCTTTGAACCCGGAAGAGCCTATTACCGTGCTCGAAACCGCGGTGGACGACCTGACGCCTCAGGTGCTCGCGCACGTAGCCGAGCGGGCGCTTGCATCCGGCGCGCTCGATGTCATGCTTGCCCCTGTCATTATGAAGAAGGGCCGTCCGGGCACGCTTGTGACCGTGCTCTGCAATGAGTCGGAAGTCTCCATCCTTCTGGATCTCCTGCTGCGCGAAACCAGCACCCTTGGCGTGCGCATCCGCCGCGAGGAGCGCATGTGCCTTGAGCGAAGCCACACAACGGTTGCGACTCCCTTTGGAGACATTCGAATTAAAGTCGGAACCCGCAATGGCGAAGAACTGAATGTTGCGCCGGAGTTTGAGGACTGCCGCGCAGCCGCGCAAAAACATGGCACCGCCGTCAAGCAAGTCATGCAGGCTGCTCTCGCAGCTTATGCTCTTGCCAATGTCACCGAATCGCAGTCGCTTTGATCAAGCGCAGAACTGGCTCATCATCGCGATCGTAGCGACGCTTCAGGGTTGACTTTCCCGAAATTCCAGGTCACCGAGGGTTGCGGTCTTAGCGCTCCCTTTCATAAAGGATGTCTTGGCCGCTTCAACCGTCCCCGGCTCCGACTCCAGCCGGGGATCGAAGATCTCTTCGGTTTGCGAGTGGTGGCGGTGAAAGGGGCCGTCGCTAAGATAGACAACCAAAAGACCCCCTGCGATTTCTGGATGCAGCACCGCAAGAGGCACCAGATACTTTTTCGTTTTTACCAGCGATTCAATCACACCATGCGCCGGATTGCTCCGGCTAATCGTTCCGGGCACTTGCGGAATTACAAAAGTCGTGAATTCCAGATCAGGGTGCCCCTTCGCATATTTCTCCAGCGAACGCGCCGTTTGTTTCGGTGTCATCAAGCCAGCGTCTCCAATGAAGTTGCGATGAATGGAGTGGGGAAAATAAAAGTTCAAAACGCTCTCCGCAAAATTGGCGCAGTTATTGAAAAGAAGATTGAAGTGGCTCTTGTTTTCGCGGTCGTTGAAGGTGGCGATCAGAGCATCGTCCTGGTCCGGGCGCGACTCAATCGCAAAGCCGTGGATTTTCCGGATGTACGATGCACCCATCAACTCCGTCCAGGAGCGTCTGGGAATTTTATGTTGAGGATCGTCCGGGATATACTCCATCAGGTATTGACGGCGGTATGCATCTCGCAACTGCGTCACCAGTTTCTTGTCGGCCTCAGCAGGGATCTGATCCGCATTCTTCACCGCATAAAGATAGGAAAGCAGCGGCATCGCCAGCCAGTCGTACCCATCGATGTTGCTGTAGCGGCTCAGTACCACTCCCGTTTCGCCGGGACCGCAGCGGCGCAGACGCACCGGCGTCTCGGCGCAAACATCGGTCAGATAAATTGCAGCGTGGCCCGTCGGATTCAGAGCGCCAAACTGCCCATAGGGCTCTTCAATCAGCAGAGCCACCTTGCCTGCGTGAGCCGGCGCCGAGCAGAGCGCCGCGAGCAGAGCAAGAAAAACGACAATTTTGAGAGCTCGACGCATTCCCCTCCTGGTTGCGATCCTGCCTGCTGTATTCGCCCGGATTTTCTCGGTTAGATGCTAGATTGCCGCTCGGTAGTTGATTTCCGTACGCTTATTGACACGAAAAGTGCTGAAAAGCAGCCTCTTTTCCACAGAAAAGCTACGCTGTAACTCACTCTTCACACGATGAGATCAGTGCTCTCACAGAAAACAAAAAAGCGGCGTTTTTTGATACGCTCGAACTACGATGTCGAAACAAACATTCAAATTCGCGGCCGGCTCTTTCTCCGCGCAGACGCTTCTCATCGATGCCGACGACACGCTCTGGGAAAATAATATCTATTTTGAGCGCGCCATTGCCAGCTTTATCTCCTATCTCGACCACCGTGAGTACACGCCGGAGCGCGTCCGCGAAGAATTGAACAAGGTGGAGCGCGAGCATACTTTGGCGCACGGTTATGGCGTCGCATGCTTCAGCCGCTCGCTGGTCACTTGCTTCGAGCGCCTGTCTCCAGGCCCTGTGACGACGGAAAAGTGTAAGCGGATCTCCAGCTTCACGCAGGCAATTCTTGACCAGGAGATCGAGCTGCTGCCGGGTGTAGCCGCAACGCTGCCGCATCTGGCCTCGCGCCACCGGCTGATTCTGATGACCAAGGGAAATGAGGCCGAGCAGGCGGACAAACTCGCCCGCTCCGGTTTGAGCGAATACTTCAGCGCCGTTGAAATTCCGAAGGAGAAAAATCCCCTGGCCTACGGCACAGTTTGCGAGAAGCACCAGCTTTCGCCAGAGAGCACCTGGATGATCGGTAACAGTCCGCGCTCCGACATCAATCCCGCGCTGGCCTCCGGGCTGCACGCCATCTACATTCACCACCCCAATACGTGGACGCTGGAGCACGAACCCATCGACCCCGCACCCGAAGGACAGCGCCTTATCGAGGTGGAAAGCTTCGTAAAACTGGCGGAAATTTTCTAAGCTGCAACATGGCGGCGGGTCCGAATCCTCGCTGCCGCTTTTGTTATACTCATGAGAGGACAGCGATCACCGGCGCGGAAGTGGTGAAATGGCAGACACACCATCTTGAGGGGGTGGCGCCGAGAGGCATAGGGGTTCAAGTCCCCTCTTCCGCACCAAATGTCCACAAATTTCCTTGAAGGATGCGCGCAGGCCATTCTTTAGAAAAGCGACTCCATGGTTTATCTGTTCATTGTTATTCACGTCATTGTGTGCCTCACGATCGTAGGCATCATTCTGCTTCAGCAGGGCAAAAGCGCCGATCTCGCTGGAGCCTTCGGTGGCCAGGGCTCGCAGACCGCTTTCGGACCGCGCTCAGCTTCCAATCTGCTCACTCGTCTGACAATCTGGTGCGCGGTAATCTTCATGATTACCTCCATCGGGCTCACGATCATGATGCAGAAGCGTGCCTCCCACCAGCACTCCGTGCTTGAGGGAACGCAGACCACACAGAGCACTCCAGCGAAAAAGTAGGTCTTTCGCACATCCAGGAAGGGTAGGTCTCAAGACCTGCCCTTTTTCACGCGAAAAAAGTCCGACGAATTCGAATAGTCTGTTTAATTGCAACGCTACACGCCAGGAGATCATTCATGGCAACAACAGATCTGGAGCTTTGGCTAATTCGGCACGGCGAGACGGAGTGGAGCCTCTCCGGAAAACACACCAGCCGGACCGACCTCCCGCTGACCGAGCGGGGAAGAGAACGCGCGGGGAAGATCCGGGAATATCTTCACGGAAAAAGCTTCTCGATGGTCCTGACCAGCCCGCTCCAGCGAGCCATGGATACGTGCAAAATAGCGGGATTCGGCGACGTGGCCCAGATCGATAACGATCTCAGAGAATGGGACTACGGGGTCTACGAAGGCCGCACGACGAAAGACATTCAGAAGGAAATTCCAGGCTGGTCCGTGTGGTCGAACCCCATAATCGACGGAGAAACCCTCGAGCAGGTAGCCGAGAGGGCGAATCGTGTAATCGCCCGCGCCGTTGCGAAAGGCGGTCGCGTCGCGCTCTTCGCGCACGCCCACATTCTGCGGATCCTTGCCGCCTGCTGGATCCAGTCGCCGCCGGTCATAGGGAGCAGGCTGGCCTTAGGTACAGGAGCTGTCAGTATATTGGGTTTCGAGCACCAGACACGCGTGATCTGCATGTGGAATCGCTCACTGGAGTAGAGCAATTCAGGAATGAATATTGTTAGTCTTTGCGTTTTCCCTGCCCGCGTTTCAAAGAAGCCCATCCGGTCTTTGTAGTCTGCCGCGACCGCCCCAGGGCCAGAGCGTCCTCCGGAACGTTCTCCGTAATACATGACCCCGCCGCAATATAAGCTCCATTGCCAATCGTCAGAGGAGCCACCAGTGTAGAGTCGCTGCCGACGAATACTCCGTCGCCAATCAGCGTGCGATGTTTGTTCACACCGTCATAGTTGCAGGTAATCACGCCTGCGCCAACATTGGTTCCGCTACCGATCTCCGCATCGCCGAGATATGTCAGGTGATTGGCCTTCGAGCCCTTACCGATTTTTACTCTCTTGGTCTCGACAAAGTTACCCACGCGCGCGCCCTCGCCAACCTCGCTCTCCGGACGCAGATGCGAATAAGGGCCGATCAAAGCGCCCGCCTCAATCCGCGAATCCACAATCACGCAGCCCTGCCGAACCAGTACTTTATTTGCGAGCGTCGAGTTTTCAATCACCGAGTACGACCGCACACGGCAGTCCTCGCCAATCTTCGTCTCGCCCAGCAACTGCACAAAAGGTTCAATTACAGTGTCCGCTCCGACTTCGACCGACGCGTCAATCACCGTCGTATCCGGACGCAGTATAGTCACGCCGTGCGCCATCAGTTTTCGCGCCGTCTTCAACCGAAGCTCGCGATCAAGGTCCATCATCTCGGCGATCGTGTTCGCACCCAAAACTTCAACAGGCTGCGCGGCTTCGATTGCCACAACCCGCTCGCCGGCCTTCACCAGCAGTCCCGCAACATCGGTCAGATAGTATTCGCCGTGCGCGTTTTCCGTTGTTAATTCGTTGATGTGCGCGAACAGTGGAGCGGTCTCAAACGCATAAATGCCCGAATTAATCTCGTGTAACTCTTGCTGCTTCGGGGTCAAAGCCTTCTGCTCAACGATCGCAGTTACTTCGGGCGAATCGGCCCGCTTCCGCACCACGCGTCCGTAGCCTGTGGGGTCCGCCGGAGCGGCCGTAAGAATGGTCATCGCCGCTCGCTGCTCGAAATGAAAATCCCGCAGCTGTGAAATCGTTTCAGGTTTCAGCAGAGGCACATCGCCCGATAGAACCAGTAGCGAATCGTAGTCCCGGACTGCTGCTTCCGCCGCTTGAATCGCATGACCCGTCCCGCGCTGTTCTGTCTGAGGAACAAACTTCACGCCCGTGTCTTTCACCGCGGCCTCCACATGCGCCGCCTCATGTCCGACAACGACGAAAATATCCTGAGGCGAAACGATCTGGCTCGCGCTCGAAATCACGTGCCGCAACAGCGCCTTGCCGCCAATCTCATGCAGAACTTTAGGACGCTTCGACTTGAGCCGCGTGCCCTTGCCCGCAGCCATAATGACAATCGCCAATCGCATAGCAACAGGGTACAAGGTTTAGAGGGTAGCGTGTAGACACCAGGGATTCTCGGAACTCATTAGACCGGAGTGGCGTGTGCCGTTTCAGGCGCCGATGTTACCGCGTTCGGCGTGAAGGCAACCGTATAGGTGAGCATGGCCAGCACCGGCAGCGCCAGGAGAAAAAACGAGTTCGACCCGAAGGGCAGAAGGACGACCGGCAGACCGAACAACGCCAGCAGGAGATACCGTTGAGCCCGGCCAGCCAGGAGCGCGACGGCAAGAAGCAACGGTGTCAGATCATAAATGTAGAGATGGTAGCTCACCAGCAAGCCGCACAGAATGGCGATGGAAAACGCAACCTTCTCATCGCGCCGCCGCACCATACGGGCGCACCATGCGAATACGCCAAGAGCGCACGCGCCAATGAGCGCGTCGAAGGCGGCTGGCGATCGCAGGAAGCGCGCTCCGCACGCGTAAAGCAGGCCAGCGAGATTCGGCATCGCCCATGGAAAGACACTCAGTCTCTGCTGTGCAAGCGCGCTCTTATCGATGGCGGAAGTGGCGCCGAGCAAGAGGCGAACATAGTGAGTCATTCCCGCCGGGCCCCCAATGCCGAGACAAAGCAGCAGGACTCCGGCGGACGCAAGGAGGAATCCGGCTGCGAACCGCCAGCCGCGCCGCACGGCAATCAAAACGGCGATGGGAAGAACGATCTGGAACTTGAAAAGGGCGAGAGCCAAGAGGCACCCCGCGCTCAAATCCTTCCCGGCTTCCAGTTGCCGCCACGTGATGCAGCACAGCAGCAGCAGCAGGATGGAATCCTGCCCGTGCACCATGGCGATTAGCAGTGGGAGAAACCAGAAGAACATCAATCCCGGCTCTGGTTGAAACCATGGAATGATCGTGGAGAATACCGGGCGCGCGGCAAAGAAGGCCGCCATCAGCAGAAGTATGTTGAAGGCGATAAACGCAAGATACGCTGCGCGGTAATTCAGGATCGAAAAAGGCGCATACATGAGCGCCTCGAAATCGGGATGGTAGAACGGCAAAAAGCCGTTCTTCGATACAAGCGCATCCTGTAGCCGCTCCTGCTGCGTCAGGTCATACAGTTGCGATGGATGGGTTCTCACCAGATATCCGGCTGTATAGAATGACCGGAAGTCAAACGATGCGTTGATGCCGCTTCGCGCGAAGCCAGCCCCGAACAACTCCATCACCACCAGGCAAATGCACCAGCCAAGAATGAATGGCCTTACCTTGAGGGCGGAGGCACCGTCCATGGTTTCTCCTCGGAGCAGTTCATCGTACCACGCACTGTTCGCAGAATGGACGGTGATTACGCGGAGACTTTTATGCTCGCAGTCTGCGCGTCGTTTCTTTGATGTCTATCTGCCCGCAACTGGAGCTGACCGTCCCCGGCGCGTTGCATCCGCGTCAAAGATGGAACTCCACGGTCACTCCGTCCCAGGTCCGCTCATCTGTTGCCGCATCGCCGCAGGCATGGGAATCGTAATATCAATCGGTTGCACCGGGCCCAACTTCAAATCCGTCAACGGCGTTTCATAGTGTGCCTCGTTGCCCACAACCAGCACTGCCAGCTTTGACGGATCGATATACTTGTTTGCCACGCGCTCCAGATCGGCCAGCGTCACCGCTTCAATTCCTGCACGATACTTGGTAAGAAAATCCGCCGGATAACCATAGAACGCCAGCGTTGTTGCCTCGGCCAGAACCTTCTCCCGGCTATCGTAATGGAAGATGAAGGAGTTAAGCAGTTGGTCTTTCGCGCTCGCCAGTTCCGCCTGCGTAAACGGCTTGGTCTTCAGCTCATGAATCTCCTCCAGCATCGCCTGCGTCGTCTTCACTGTGGTTGCGCTCTTGGTTGAAGCCGCCGTGTAGAACACGCCCGGGTGATCATACGACGCGCCGTATCCGCCGCTGATCGAATAGGCCAGCCCCTGCTTGGTGCGCACATCCTGGAAGAGCCGCGAGCCAAAGCCGCCCGAAAAAATTTCGTTCATCACAACCAGGGCGTAGTAGTCAGGATTACGCCGCTCGGTGCCCAGCCCGACGATCCATATATTGCTCTGGTCGATATCGGTTTTATTGACGGAATAAACCCCCGGCTTCGGCCCCGGAAACTCGCCCGCAGGTTTCGGCCACGCCGCCCCGGGAGTCATCCCTTCAAACGCCGCCCGCAAAGCTTTCTCCATTGCCGCCGGCTCGAAGTCTCCTTCGACCGCAATGATCATGTTGTTCGGAGTCACCGTCTTCGTGTGCCACGTCTTCAGGTCGTCCACGGTGATGCCCATGACGGAAGCAATTTCCGGCTGCCGCGCGTAGGGGCTCTCCTTGCCGTAGACCAGCATCGCAGCCTCGCGCTCCGCGATGCCCGATGCGCTATCATCGCGCCGCACAATCCCCGCAACGGCCTGCTGCTTTGCCAGCATCAGCTTCTGCGCGCTGAATGCGGGATGCTCCAGCAGATCGACGGCGATGCCGAAGACCTGATCCTCGTCCTGCGTCAGGCACGACCATTGGACAGAAGTCGAATCCACGTCACCGCTCGTCTCAACCTTCGCCGCCTTCGCTTCCAGTAAATCGTCGAGCTGATCGCCACTTTGCGTCGCGGTCCCGCTCGTGCGCCACGCATCGCCGTAAAGGTCGACCAAGCCAACCTTGTCCGCGGGAAGATCGCGTGAGCCGCCGCGAATGTTAATCGTTCCGTTGATGAACGGCAGCTCATGGTCGGGTTCGAGCAGGATCACCAGCCCGTTCTTCAGTTCAATACGTGTCGGCTGTTCAGGATGAAACGCATGCAGCGGCGGAATTGGAATTTTCATCCACGGTTCAGCCTGCTTCGGGCCCACATCGGGGGGGACAATGGTTGTCGTCGATTGTTGCGCGAGCGCAATCCCGGAGAAGGCGAACCCGGAGCAGCAAAAAAGTCCGGCAACCACAAGGGAAGTGTGTTGTTTCAACCTCATCGCGCACCTCCCTGAACCTCTGCGGCCTGTTGCTTCGGAGGAGCCTCAAACTCAACCATCGCGTAGGTCCGGTTGTTGGCCACAAAAACCTGATTAGCCACCCGTCGAATATCCGCCTTCGTCACGGCGTCGATTTTATTTAACTGATTAAAAAGCTCCTGCCAGTTCCCGTAGCGCAGTTGATAAATGGCCAACTGCTCCGCCAGTCCCTGATTGTCCCCAAGCCCGCGCAGCAGATCCGCGCGCGCGCGCGTCTTGAACATCGCGAGCTCTTCATCGGTCACATCGGTTGTCTTCAGTTTCTCGATCTCCTTGTGAATGGCCACGCGCATCTCGTCCGGCGCGTGTCCCGCATTGGGCACAGCAAAAAACGCGAACAGGCCCGGATACTTGTCACCAGGAAATCCGCTGAAACCCTCCGCTTCGGCCGCAATCTGCTGATCTTCCACCAGCGAACGATATAGCCGCGACGTGCGCCCGTTCGAGAAGATGTCCTGGATCGCGTCATATACCGCATCATCCGGATCGCGATAGTCGGGCCGGTGATAGCCCTCAAGGTACAAGGGCTGCGTTGGGTCTTTGATAATCACCGATTTTTCCGCCGTCTGCGGAGGCTCAACCGTGGCCATCGGCTCCGGTTTCGGCCCTGCCGGAATCGCGCCAAAGTACTTCTCCAGCATCGGCATGTCGGCAGGCGTTACATCTCCCACCACCGCGATCACGATGTTTGCCGGCACATAGTATTTTCTGTGGAAGGCATCGGCTTCGGTCGCCGTAATCTGGCTCAGTTCGCTCTCCCACCCCACGCCGGGGCGATGGTAAGGATGCGCCACATACGCCGTCGCCAAAAACTGCTCCACCATGCGTCCCACCGGGTTGGAGTCGATCCTCATCCGCCGCTCTTCCATCACCACGTTGCGCTCGCGGTAAAACTGCCGCGGCACAGGATTGGCAATGCGGTCGCTCTCCATGTAGGCCCACAATTGCAGCCGGTTCGAGGGCATGCTCCAGAAATACTGCGTCGCGTCCAGGCTCGTCTCGGCATTCAAGCCTGAAGCGCCGTTGGCCTCGGCGATCTCCGTAAACTCATTCGGAATCACGTACTGGTTTGCGGCCTTCTCTGCCGCGTCGAACTCGGCTTTAAGCTGCTTCAGCTTCGCCGGATCCTGCCCCACGCGCTTGCGATACTCCATATCGTAGGCCGCGTACGCCGCCTCGACCTTGGCCAGCGCAATCTTCTCCGCCGGATAGTTAGTCGTGCCGATATCTTTGGTTCCCTTGAAGGCCAGGTGCTCGAACATGTGCGCCAGTCCCGAATCGCCGTCCGGATCATTCGCATCGCCCGCATTCACAATCGTGAAGTAGGAGAAGACCGGAGCCTCAGGCCGCTCGCAGATCATCAGCGTAAGTCCATTCGGAAGCACCTTGACCGTGACGCGCTTCTGAAAGCTGGCCAGTTCCTGCTGAACGCTCTGCCCAAAACAATGAACCGCCATCAAAACGCAGCATGCCAACGCCAACGGGCGCGCAGTAGAGAATAATTTCATGGGACCTCGAACGAAGATGAAGTCAGTCGCGCGCTCGCACCTGCGGAATCCACAGACTAGAGCACAATCTGACGCTAATTGCGGCTCTTCAGGGTGTCAAACGCCCTTCGGCCTCGGCAAAGGCCAGCCGCACCGGTTTCACATTGAAGTAAATCATCCACCACACGCCAATTAACGCCAGAACGGCATACACAGCGGCTATCACCAGCATGATGTCGCCCAGGGTAACGGTAGGATGGTTGGGAATCGGCATCGCCGCCAAGCCCGACTTTACTCGACCAATGAGCACGGCACCCGCTGTCAGCCCAAAGGTCACAAAATCCAGCAGCCCCAGCACCGCAATCGAATACCGCGCCCAGATCTTCAAGCGCAACAGGCCGACGATCGTGAATCCGGCGAGAATCACCACCGCCAGCACCAGAACACCCAGCCCCGCAACCGCCAGGCGCACCACGGGAATCCGGGGAATAAGCGGATTATGGGTCACAAACAGCACGAATGTCGTGCAGGCAACAAACAAAAGCCCCAGAAGCGCCATCAACCCCAGAACCACCGCCGCAATCATGACGCCAGTGGGAACGCATATTTCCTCATCAACCATACGTCCCTCAGCATACCGCCTCGTCGCAATCTCCAACCCGGAAAACTGAAGTCTCGCACTCAACGTTTCACCGTAGGCGCGATGGCCGCATATCCCGGCATATATACCACCAACCCGCGGCTCGCCAGCGATTTGGTATATCCGTTTTCAATCTGCTCGTAATAATGGTCCAGCGAAAAGTCGAATTCCGGAGCCGGCTTCTCATTCACCAGCTCCAGATCCACGTCATTCATGGTTAACTTGCCGAACTCCATCCGTCCGCCGCGAAAATAAATGTATTCCTGCGCCGCAACCGGCGGAGCGCTAAGCGTAGCTCCGGCCGGGCCAAACACCTGCACCAGCGAATCGCCTTCGATACGCACCGCCGTCAGCGTGCCCGAGATGCGCGGCGGCGGAAACAACGCCTCTATCGGCATCAGGATGTCATCGCCCTCAAACCGAAAGCGCTGCTCCTTCTTAGGCTGCGCCACCTTCGAAAGCTTGATCCCAAAAAGATCCAGCACTCCCTTCCTGATCACGCCAGCCACTCTCAGTTCCGTAAAGTGCACGCGAATATCGGTCGGATCGGCGATCGATACCGTGCCCTTCCCTTCGAACGGCACATCCACGCCTTTGTGCAGTTCACCCTTGATCGCGAGCATTCCGCCGTCAAAGGTCACCGTAAGGTTCTTAATCGGAGTCTTCGCATGAGGCAGCAGATATTCATTCATCAGAGCAGATAAATCCGCCGCCTTCAGCCGGGTCTCGCCCGATTCAATCTGCAAGGTGAAGGAATTCTTCCTGTCCAGCGAAACCACCTGTCCCGCCCTCGGAATCATCCACCCATCCAGCCGCGTGACCGTCAGCGCCACATGGTCCGTCACGTGGAAGAGTCCGTTCCGTACTTCGATCCGAACCGCGCCATGCGCCGCAGGCCGGGCTGCCGGCTTCGGTGGCGCCGCGGATTTGTCAGCGCCGCCGGCAACAGCGCTTCCCGCCAGCAATAAGGCCAAAGGCCACGCAACTCGAAACGCCATCAGGGAAAGCCTCCGATCGAGGGAACCGCAAATCTTAGATGCAATCTTCCGCAGCCATCGCCTTTATGCTGTTTTCCACGCGATCCCCGCAGCACGAAACGCATCAGCAACCGCTAGCATAGATGAGAGGGAAGAAACCATGTCGTCAAACCCAGCTTCCGCGCCCCGCCAGCACGCGTCCACCGGCCCGGCAACGCCGCAGCCGCCTGAACCATCCCACGCCGAGCGAACCCGTACCCTCCTGTCGCTGGCCTCCGTCGGTATGCTGTCCACGCTCTCCCGCAAGCATCCGGGCTCCCCCTTTGGGTCGCTCATGCCTTACGCGCTCGACTCCACCGGGCGCCCCCTCTTCCTCATCAGCAATATGGCCATGCACACCCAGAACCTCAAGGCCGATCCGCGATGCAGCCTCTTCCTCGCGCAGGAGGCGGCCGACGGCGACCCATTAGGAGCCGCCCGCGCCACCCTCATCGGCGACGCCGAACCCGTGCCACAGCACGAGCTCGCCTCCGTGCGCGACACCTACCTCGCCCGCCACGAGAACAGCCGCTACTGGGTCGACTTCTCTGACTTCAGCTTCTTCCGCCTCCAGCCAATCGACATTTACTACGTCGGAGGCTTCGGCGTAATGGGATGGGTCGAGGCCTCCGACTACGAACAAGCCGCGCCCGACCCGCTCGCCGAGTCCGCGCCCGGGATCCTCGCCCACATGAACGCCGACCACGTCGATGCCATGATCCTGCTCGCCCGCAGCCAAGCGCAGCTCGAAGCAACCGAAGCGACGATGACCTCAGTAGATCGCCTCGGCTTCTCGCTCCGCCTGAAAACAAACGAAGGAATGAAAGGCGCCCGCATCAACTTCCCGAACGAAGTGTCAACTCCGCAGAATACAAGAACGGCGCTGGTAGAGATGGTCCGCCAAGCCAGGGCCGCAAGTTGACGCAAGCCAAACTTGGTTTCGCGTCACTAAAGAATGTTGACCGCTCGCGCAGCCAGCAGGGCCACGGTCGCAAATGAAATAAGCGACTGCACCATCATCAGGACCTTGGCCCAGCGCGTAAGAACGGGACAGTCGGTAGGCGAGAATGCCGTGCTGGTGTTGAACGCCAGAAACAGGTAATCGACAAATCCGGGACTCCAGCATTCTTCACCCATATCGCGCTTGGCCTGCGTGTCGAGTGTCATTTGCGGAAACAGGAACGCTCCGTCGGTATGGACGCCGCGCAATTCACGGGCGCGCGGCCCACCCGCATCGAGCCGCCAATACCACGACGCGAACACCAGGACATTCGCGATCCATAAGGCAGCGGCGGAGCGCAAAAGATCAACCGGGGCTTGTTTATGTGAAGGGAGCGCTCTGACAAGCAGCCAAAGGGAGCAGGCCATGTCGATCGTCACGATTGATGTCAACACGTGCCCCAGAATCATATTGAGACGATGGCGTCCACGTCGGCGTGACCATACCGTCGGAACCAGCAGCACCCCAACGACAACAAGAAGCAGCCAGCCGGGACCCGCCGAAAGGGATCGCGGGAGAGCCAGCCATAATCCGCACACAGCAAAGAGCGCGACTATAGCAGGCCAGCGTGGCTCAAGGCGATTAGTGGCGTTCGTCATGGACTACCCCATCATGCAACGCCAGCCGATTAGAAGCAATGTTGTTTGAATGGTAGCAACCACGGGGGATGCCGAAGACGCGCGTAAATATAGTTCACCAGACTTATGCCGCACCCATGACTCAAACCCCCATCCGCTTGACCCCCATCTCCGCGCCTAAGTATCCTGCCCGCGTCCCCTAACGCGAAGGAGAACCCGATCCCAATGGCCCATCCCACACAACCGCTCCTGCGCCGAGCCGCCGTTCTTGGAGCCGGAGCCATGGGTTCCCGTATCGCCGCGCATCTAGCCAACGCCGGACTTCCCGTTCTCCTGCTCGATCTTTCGAATCCAGACCTGCCGCAGCCCGAATCTGAAACCAGCCTCGCCGCCAAAGCCATCGCTGCGCTGCTCAAGGCCAAGCCCGCAGCCTTCTATGATCCCGCATCCGCCGCTCTCATCACCCCCGGCGATTTCGACCACGACCTGCCGCAACTCAAAACCTGCGACTGGATCATCGAAGCCGTCGCCGAAGACCTCGCCATCAAGCAGTCGTTACTCGAAAAAATCCAGCCGCATCTGAGCACAACCGCGATCGTCACCACCAATACCAGCGGACTCCCCATCGCCGCTATCGCCGCCAAAACTCCGCCCGAATTCCGCCGCCGCTGGTTTGGAACCCACTTCTTCAATCCGCCGCGCTACATGCGTCTTGTCGAAATCATCCCCACTCCGGAGACCGATCCCGAATCCGTCGTCGCCATCGCTGATTTTGCCGACCGTCGCCTCGGCAAAACCGTTGTCCACGCGCGCGACACGCCCAACTTCATAGCCAACCGCATCGGAGTCTTCTCCATGCTCGCCGCCCTGCGCCTCATGCAGGAGCAGGACCTCACCATTGAAGAAGTCGATGTCCTCACCGGAACCGTCATCGGCTGGCCGCGTACCGGGACCTTCCGCCTCGCCGACATGGTCGGCATCGACGTGCTCGCACATGTCGCAAAAAACTTCGCAGAATCGCGCAGCAGCGACGCCAGCGCAACCCGGCTGCCGGCGTTTATAGAAACCATGCTCCAGAATCGTTGGCTCGGCGACAAAACCGCCCAGGGCTTCTACAAAAAAGATTCCGCCCAAAATGATTCCAGGGCCCCGATAAGTCGTCTCGCCCTCGACTGGCACACCCTCGAATACCGGCCAGCGCAGCGCCCGAAATTTCCTCTGATCGAGATGGCCAGGAACGCCCAGTCCCTCGGCGAACGTCTGCGCCTGATCCTCGATTCCGATCCGAAAAAAGATAAAGCCGCCGCCTTTCTCACCCCACTCCTCACCGCAATCTGGAGCTATGCCGCCACTATCCAGCCCGAGATCGCCGATTCGCCGGCCGACATCGACCGCGCCATGCAGACCGGCTTCAACTGGGAAATGGGGCCGTTCGCAATGTCCGACGCTGCGGGCAAAACCGAATGGTACAAGCACGCCGCCGAGCCTCAACATGCCGCCGCCTTTCGCCGCGACAACAAGGTCATCCGCAGCAATCCCGGCTGCACGCTACTTGATATAGGAGAAGGCATCGCCCTCTTCGAACTCCACTCGCTCAAAAACGCCATCGGCAACGACATCGTCTCGCTCATTACGCAGACGCTCGCGCCCACCAGTGAACCCGTCCGCAACTTTCGCGGCTTCGTCATCGCGTCCAACGCCGGCGACTTCTCCGTAGGCGCGAACCTGATGCAGTTGCTGCTCACCATGCAGGAAGGCGAGTGGGACGAAGTCGATCTCGCCGTCCGCTCCTTCCAGCGCATGACCTCCGCCATCAAATTCTGCCCGCGCCCAGTAGTCGCCGCGCCCTTCAACCTGTGCCTCGGCGGCGGAGCCGAACTTTCGCTCCACGCCGCGCGCCGCCAGCCCCACGCCGAGCTATATATGGGCCTCGTCGAAAGCGGCGTCGGCCTCGTCCCTGCAGGCGGAGGAACAAAAGAGATGGCGCTCCGAGCCACCGACGCCGCCCACGCCGCGTCCAAATTCGATATCGCAACCAACCCGATCAAATTCGCCCAGTCCGCTCATCTTCAAAACGCCCTCCGACAGCGATTCGAGACCATGGCCATGGCAAAAGTCTCGACCTCAGCCGCCGAAGCGCGCGCGCTCGACTTCATGACTCCCGCCGATCAAATCAGCATGAATCGCGAGCGCCTTCTGCAAGATGCCCGCGCCGCTGCCGTCGCCCTTGCCGAAACCGGCTATGCCGCGCCGCAACCGCGCACCATCCCCGCCGCCGGGGAAGCCGCGCTCCCGAACCTCAAGCTCGGCATTCACCTCATGCGCCAGGCCGATTTCATCAGTGATCACGACGCAACGGTCGCAACTCACATCGCCGGCATCCTCTGTGGAGGCGCGGTCACCCCCGGCTCCCTCATCACCGAACAGTCACTGCTCGATCTTGAGCGCGAAGCTTTTCTCTCCCTGTGTGGTGAGCGTAAAACGCAGGAGCGCATCGCCTACACCCTGAAGACAGGAAAGCCTCTGAGAAACTAGACTCGAAGTGCTGAGAAATCCCGTGACCTTTCATCGCCTCATTTTTACTACCTGTTGTTTTGTTTCCGCCGCCGCTGCGACAGCCCAGACTAACTTGCACCCTGGGGCGGAAACTGAGCAGGTCGAAACCGGAACCGTGCCCGCCAGCTTGATTTACCCAGACACCGAACTCCGCGAACTTAAGCCGGCGCAGTCTTTGCGCCAGTACCGCATCCGCCTCCTGCCTGTCTCATCGTTCCCGCAGCTGCCTGCGCCGGTCGCGCAGCAGCTTGCCCAGCGGGGCTGCATGGTTCCGCAAACCTACGAAGCCCGCCAACCCGAAAACGTAATTCACGGATCGTTCGAAAAGAAGGGAAGCAGTGATTGGGCTGCGCTCTGCTCCGTCAATCGCGTCACCACTCTGTACGTCTTCTTTCAATCGGACCTCCCCAACGCCATCCCGCTGCGCCACCAGCCGGACAGCCAATGGCTCGGAGTGGAATGGTCGCTCGATTACGGCTCCGCGTGGGGAATCGCAACGCACCCGGCTCGGCTGATGCCCCCCGCCGGCAATGCCGATCACGACGGCATCGACGACTCCTTTATCGAAAAATCCACCAACCTCCACTACTTCAACGACGGCAATTGGACCACGCTCGAACCCCAACCATAGGCCGAAGCAAACTCTTCCCCATCTGCGGTATCGTTCAAGAACGATGTCCGGAATTTACATCGCCGCTGCCGTTCGCACGCCCGTAGGCAAAGCGCCCAGGGGATCTCTCGCCAGCACGCGCCCCGATGACCTCGCCGCCATCGTGCTCAAGGCCGCGCTCGACCGCGTGCCGCAACTCGATCCCAGAGAAGTAGAGGACGTAATCCTCGGCTGCGCCATGCCTGAAGGCGAGCAGGGACTGAACGTAGCCCGCATCGCCAGCCTGCGCGCCGGGCTGCCGGTAGAAGTTTCGGCCATGACCATCAACCGCTTCTGCTCCTCGGGTCTGCAGGCCATCGCCCTCGCCGCCGACTCCGTTCGCGCAGGCCGCGCCCGCGTCGCAATCGCTGGAGGAACCGAATCCATGAGCATGGTCCCGATGGAAGGCAATAAGTTCAGCGCGAATCCCTGGCTTATCGACCATCATCCCGACGTGTATCTCTCCATGGGGCTCACCGCAGAAAACGTAGCAAGAAAATACAACATCAGCCGCGAGCAGGCGGACGCCTTCGCTCTCGCAAGCCATCAGAAAGCCCTGGCCGCAATCACCGCAGGAAGATTTAAAGAAGAAATTGTTCCGGTAACGGTTACAAATACCGAATTCAAAACCGACGAAGGCCCACGCGCAGACACCTCCGCCGAAGCACTGGCCAAACTCAAGCCGGCCTTCCACGCAAAGGGAACGGTCACCGCCGGCAACTCCTCGCAAACCTCAGACGGAGCCGCGGCAGCCGTCCTGATCTCCGAGCAGCGCGCCAAGGAACTCAACATCCAGCCCATCGCACGCTTCGTAAGCTTCGCCACCGCCGGATGCGCCCCGGAAATGATGGGCATAGGCCCGGTTCAGGCCATTCCCAAGGCGCTCAAACTAGCCGGGCTCACCCTCAACCAGATCGACTTAATCGAGTTGAACGAAGCCTTCGCCGCTCAATCGCTCGCTGTAATCCAGCAGGCCGGACTCGACCCCGCCAAAATCAACGTCAACGGAGGAGCCATTGCATTAGGTCATCCGCTCGGCTGCACCGGAGCCAAGCTGACGGCCACAATCCTTCACGAACTGAAACGACGCAACCTCCGCTACGGACTAGTAACCATGTGCGTCGGCGGAGGCATGGGCGCTGCTGGTATTTTTGAGCGGCTGAACTAAACGGAGTACCATCGTTTCGAACAATGGCTTGACCTAAGACTCAGGAGCGAAAAGCCAAATGGCCACCACTTTCGCGCCCGCCGCAATCACCGGCGCAAGCTTTCTCCTCAACGAAACCGATCCCGCCACTATCTTCACGCCCGAAGATTTCACCGAAGAACAACAGCAGATCGCCACGACCGCCGCCGAGTTTGCCGCAAACGAAGTCCTTCCCGCCGCCGCCGAAATCGAGGCGAAAAATTTTGCCGTAACCCGCGCGCTCCTCAAAAAAGCAGGAGACCTCGGCCTCATGGCAGTCGATATCCCCGAAGCCTACGGCGGCTTGGCCATGGACAAAGTCACCTCAGCCATCGTCGCCGACCGTATGTCCGTTCTCGCCAGCTTCAGCGTAGCCTTTAACGCGCACACCGGCATCGGAACCCTCCCCATCGTCTGGTATGGAACCGATTCGCAAAAGCAAAAGTACCTACCCAAACTCGCCACTGGGGAATGGCTCGCCGCCTACGCAC
The DNA here is from genome assembly GCA_963743135.1 of uncultured Acidobacteriaceae bacterium. Lineage (GTDB taxonomy): Bacteria > Acidobacteriota > Terriglobia > Terriglobales > Acidobacteriaceae > Silvibacterium. Next base: position 210,956 of record CAVUON010000002.1, on the reverse strand, counting down.
TCTCCGAGGCCAGCAGCGGATCCGACGCCATGAATGTCCGCGCCCGCGCCGTCAAAGATGGGGACCACTACATCCTCAACGGCGAAAAAATGTGGATTACCAACGCCGGATTCGCTGACCTCTTCACTGTCTTCGCAAAGATTGCCGACCCCACTGAGCCCGACCTCGCCAAAGCGAAAATGTCCGCGTTCCTCATCGAGCGCAACACGCCCGGCCTCACCATCGGAGCCGAAGAACACAAGCTCGGCATCCGCGGCTCGTCTACCTGCCCCCTCATCCTCAACGACTGCCGCATCCCCGCTGAAAATCTTCTCGGAGAACCCGGCAAAGGCCATCACATCGCCTTCAACATCCTCAACATTGGTCGCTTCAAGCTGGGAGCGGCGTGCACCGGAGGAGCGCGCATCTCGCTCGCCAACGCCATTCAATACGCTCGCGACCGTAAGGCCTTTGGCAAATCCATCTCCGACTTCGGGCTCATCCAGCAAAAGATCGCTGACGCCACCACACGCATCTACGTCGCCGAATCAATGACATACCGCACCATCGGAGCCATCGACGCCGCGCTGGCCGGCGCCGAAGACGCAAAGGAAATCCAGAAGCGCATCGAAGAGTATGCCATCGAGTGTTCCATCCTCAAAGTATGGGGAAGCGAAATGCTCGACGCCGTCGTCGATCACGCCGTGCAGATTTACGCGGGCTACGGATACGTCGAAGAGTATCCAGCTGAACGCGCCTACCGTGACTCCCGCATCAACCGAATCTTTGAAGGCACCAACGAAATCAACCGCCTCATTATCGCCGGATTTGTCATGAAACGGGCCATGACCGGCCAGCTTCAATTGCTGCCAGCCATCAAGAACCTCACCAGCGAACTGCTCGAACCACCATCATTTTCCGAGGATGAAAACTCCGAAGATCCGCTGGCCCGCGAAGCCAAAATGCTGGCCAATGCCAAGAAGCTTCTACTCTTCGCTGCCGGAGTAGCCAGCCAGAAATATATGAACACGCTCGCCGATCAGCAGGAGATCATGTCCGCGCTCGCCGACATCATCCTCGAAATCTATGCGATCGACTCGGCGCTCGCCCGCGCGCAAAAACTGGCCGAAGCCCCCGGCGCCAAGGCCCGGCTCGCCCAGGACATGACGCAGCTCTACGCCGCCAATTCATTCAACATCATCGAAAACTCCGCGCGTCAGGTTATTGCCGCAGTCGCTGAAGGAGACGCGCTTCGCACGCAATTGGCCATCCTGCGCCGGCTCGCAAAGCGTGAGCCCGCAGACGTTATAGCACTCAGCCGGGTCATCGCCCGCGTCGCCATCGATCAGGGACGCTATCCGCTTTAATCCACGCACGCGAAGAGAGCAAGCAGCGTGTGCGCGACGCTTTTCGCGCAGGTATACTTCCCCTTGGGAACGCGCATTTTATGTGCTCGGGCGAGATCCCATTGGACGGCGACCGGCCGCAACTTTTCGTCCCGCCGCAAGTCTAATTCTGAATAGAAATCCGGTAGCAGCGAAAGGCGTCGTTTGACGGCTCCTAGGACGGTGTGACGCGCCGTTTTATTTCTTGACTCAAACGGAAGTAGGATCATGTCGCAGAAGGCTGTTGCCCTTTCCCCCCGCATCATTTTGGCTTTCCTCGTACTTTTTTCTTTCGCCCTTTTTGGAAGCCCGGCGCTCGCGCAGTCTCCCGTCCGCAACCGGATTACCCTGGAAATAAATCCCAGCGCCACAGTCGCATTGCCCGGAACAGTCAGCCCGCTGGCAACGCCTGCGTTAGACATTGGCCGAACCAATGCGTCAACCCGGCTCATCGGAATGACGATGTACTTCAAGGCGTCTGCCGCGCAACAGGCCACGCTCGACAATCTTCTCCAGCAGCAGCAGACCCCGGGATCGCCCCTCTACCATAAGTGGCTCACGCCCGCGCAATATGCCGGTCAGTTCGGCCTCTCCGCAAGCGACCTGGCCAAAGTCGAGGCCTGGCTTGAGCAGCAGGGCTTTTCCATAAACGGCGTTGCAAAGAGCCGGAACGCCATCTCCTTTTCAGGAACAGTCGCGCAGGTGGAGTCGGCTTTTCAGACCGAGATGCACCAATACAACATTAGGGGCATGACTCACACTGCGAATGCCATGCCGCTTTCCATTCCCTCTGCGTTTGCTGGAGTCGTGCTCGCGGTGCGCAACGTCAGTGACTTCCGCCCACATCCCCTTCATCGTCTTCGAAAGCCCGTCGCGGAAAGCCCCCAGTACACGTTTGGCAGCGGATCAACGCAGTTTCACTTTCTCGCGCCCGGCGACTTCGCCGCCATTTACGATCTGAACCCGCTCTACAGCGCCGGATACACCGGCAGCGGCGAAACCATCGTCATTACTGGCCAGAGCGCGATTGCAGCCTCCGACATCACGAATTTTCAAAGCGCCGCGGGTCTTACCCAAAAGGCCCCTGCGATAACACTTGTTCCCAGCTCCGGGACGACCACCGTCGACGATAAGAACGGCGACGAAGATGAGTCCGATATCGATCTGGAATGGTCCGGAGCCGTCGCGAAGGGTGCGACCATTAACTTCGTTTTCGTGGGCAACAATCAGAACTACAGTGTCTTCGATGCGATCCAGTATGCCATCGACAATGACCTCGGACCGATCATCAGCACCAGCTATGGAGCCTGCGAGGCCGACTTCTCCACCGCCGACGTAAACTCTCTGCAGTCCTCGTTCGAGCAGGCCAACTCACAGGGGCAAACGATCGTCGCTGCCGTCGGAGACAACGGCGCAACTGACTGCGAGACCACCTCCAGTCCCAACACCGTCGTCAACGGGGACGAGGCCACGCTGGGGCTCGCCATAGACGTACCCGCAGCATCACCCTACGTCACCGGCATTGGAGGAACCGAATTCTCCGCCGACGTAAGCGCACCCGGCCCTTACTGGAACTCCTCCAACAGCACCGGCGACACTTCCGCGATTCAATACATTCCCGAAAAAGTCTGGAACGACAGCTCGACCTCCAACGGCATCGAGGCCGGAGGTGGAGGGAAAAGCATCCTCTTCGGCAAGCCGTCCTGGCAGGCCGGAACCGGAGTTCCCAGCGATGGCGCGCGCGATGTTCCCGACATCTCGCTGAACGCGTCGCCGAACCACGACGGCTACCTCTACTGCGCCTCTGGCTCCGATGCCGACTCCACCAGTTGTTCCAAGGGATTTCTGGACAGCGGAGGCAACCCCGACATCGCAGGAGGCACGTCCTTCGGCGCACCTACTTTTTCCGCAATCCTCGCCATCCTCAGCCAGAAGCTCGGCAGCAACGGACTAGGCAACGTCAACCCGGAGATCTACAGCCTCGCGTCTTCCGACTACTCCGGCGCGTTTCACGACACCACCTCCGGCAATAATAAAATTCCCTGCAAGATCGGCTCAACCGATTGCACCACGTCGCCCATCGGTTACTCCGCGACTACCGGCTATGATCTGGCCAGCGGCTGGGGTTCGATCGATGCCGCCAATTTCGTTGATGCGTTCACGGCCACCATTGCCGGGTCGTCCGTCGCCACCACAACATCTCTGACTGCATCGAACTCCGCGCCCGTGGTCAACACCGCGATCACGCTGACGGCAACCGTCGCCAGTGATTCCAGCAACGTTACGCCCGCAGGAACCGTCCAGTTCGTAGTCGACGGCAGTAACGCTGGCGCCGCGGTAACGCTTTCGAGTGGAGTTGCGACCTACAGCTATACGCCCATCGCTGCTGGATCCCACACCATCGTCGCCAACTACACGCCAACAAACAGCGCCGTCAGCTCCGCTTCCTCGGGCGCGCTCACCATCACCGTGTCCGCATCCTCCAGCAGCACCGAGTCCTTCTCGCTTGCGGCAACAAACGTCACCGTCGCCCAGGGTAGCAGCGGAACCTCCACCGTCAACGTAACCCCATCTGGCGGTTTCACCGGCGCGGTCGCCCTTGCCGTTTCCGCACCCGGTTCGCTGACCAATGCGTGCTTCACCACCAATAACGCAACCATAACCGGCAGCGCCGTCACCACGACCATCACCGTCAACACATCTGAGGCCGCCTGCGCCTCAGCCGGCGTGAAGCGCCTTGCGACAACCGCGAGCCGCACTGGCGACGGACAGAGCAAGGGCACCCTCACGCGAGCCCTTTCCGGAGTGACGTTAGCCTCGCTGATGCTCCTCGGCTTGCCCGGATTTCGCCGCCGCCGCTGGCCGGCCCTCTGTGGCATTCTTTTTCTCGCTTCGATGACTCTCGCCGTCAGCGGGTGCGGCAGCAGCGGAGGCAGCCCCACCTCCAACTCTGCCGCCCCGGCGTCAACGGCCGCTAAGGGCAGCTACACCCTCACCCTGACCGGCACCAACAGCGCGCACAACCTCTCTGCCACCACAACGTTCACGCTCACCGTGGACTAGCCGCGAGAGTCTTTTCCCGTAACGCTTCAATTACATTTGCTTTTTTCGCAACAAAAAGCGGACGTATCCGTCTATACCTCCGCATTATCCTTTTCAGGTACCCATGCGTCTTCGCGGATTCAGGTCAACTGGCGCTTCAGCCTCATTTGAGCTTCTCTCCGCAATCTCGCGTTTGAAACCAACAGGGTTTCCCGTCGGTGCTGTTCTTGACACCTCTGATCTCTTGTCGTACAACCAAGCCATTCGTGAGTTTCATAACCCCCTATGGGCCGTTATGAATACGTCGCTTTATTTCAAAACGCATCGTCAGAATGCGCTACGCCCGGTTGCTGTATATCCTCGCTATGGTTTGAACCGCATCATCACCATGTTTCAGCCGCTTCACCTTCAGGATGGCCATGATTTCCAGAATTCTTCGTACATTCGCTCCCGTCGCTTTGGCATTCACAACTGTTAGCCTGCTTACGCCACCCCAGCTCCACGCCCAGGCCGCGCCGTCGCTGGTCACCACCCGGCTCACGCAGCCTATTGACGAGAACTCGCTCGTCACGCTCAAGGGAACCGTTCATCCGCTTGCCAATCCCGCCAACGATCGCGGAGCCGCGCCCGACAGTATGCCGCTCGACCGTATTCAGGTCATCCTCAAGCGCAGCCCCGCGCAGGAATCTGCTCTGCAGCAGCTCATTCACGACGAGCACACTCCCGGCACCGCGAATTATCACAAGTGGCTCACTCCCAGCCAGTTCGCCCAGCAGTTCGGCCCCTCCGATCAGGACGTGGCGACGCTCGAGGCGTGGCTCGAATCCAAGGGATTTAATGTTGAGAAGATCAATCCCGGCAAGCAGACCCTCGAAATCTCCGGCAACGTAGCGCAGTTCCGCACCGCCTTCCACGCGCAAATCCACAAATACATGGTCGAGGGCCAGACCCACTACGCCAACTCGACTGACCCGCAGATTCCCGCCGCTCTTGCGCCCGTCTTTGGCGGCTTCGCCTCTCTCAACAACTTCCAGCTCAAACACTTCAGCCATCTCCTGGGTAAAGCGACTTACGACGCAAAAACGAATAGGGCGACGCCTCAGTGGACCTACGGAACCAGCACAGCCGTCACCTTCGTTCTCGCTCCCAGTGACTTCGCGGTCCAGTACGATCTGCCCCCCGCCGCTTCCGGCATCGATGGAACCGGCCAGACCATCGCCATCGTCAACGAGTCCAATATCAACATCACGCTCGTCAACCAGTTCCGCTCGCTCTTCGGTCTGCCCCCCAATCCGCCGCAGGTCATCATCGACGGCAACGACCCCGGCGTCGACGGCATCAACAATCCCGACGGCGAGAATGGAGCTTCGACCGAGGCTTATCTCGACGTAGAGTGGGCGGGAGCCGTAGCTCCCAAAGCCACCATAGACTTCGTCATCGGAGCCGACACCGCTCTGGAATCCGGCCTTATCCTTGCCGCCGAACACGCTGTCTACGGCAACATCGCGCCCGTCCTCTCTCTCAGTTTTGGAGCCTGCGAACAGGATCTCGGCAGCGGCAATACCTTTTTGAGTAATTTGTGGGAACAGGCCGCCGCACAGGGCATCACCGTCGCCGTCTCCACCGGAGACTCCGGCTCCGCAAGCTGCGATAACGACCAAACGCAGTATTACGCCGTCAATGGTCTCGCCGTCAGTGGGTACGCGTCCACGCCTTACAACGTGGCCGTCGGTGGAACCGACTTCTACTACAGTGACTACGCTACTGGCGCGGCCAGTATCGCGACCTATTGGAACACCACAGCCAGCCAAACGCCGTCGACTTCGATCATCAAGGCGCCCATCCCTGAACAGCCGTGGAACGACAGCCAGTACGGTCTGAACGCCGAGGATTTTTACACCCAGAACGGATCGTCTGCCACCACCATCGCAGGCGGTGGTGGCGGAGCCAGCAGCGCGGCTGTTTGCAGTACCTCTTATAACTCCAGTGGAACTTGCGCCGGTACCCTTTCCGGTTATCCCAAGCCAGCATGGCAAACCGGAACCGGTGTGCCTGCCGACAAAGTCCGCGACATTCCCGACGTATCGCTCTTCTCAGCCGACGGCTGGAATTACAGCTACTATCCCATCTGCGCCGGCGATGGAGACTGCCAAACGCCCTCCGGCAGCAATCTTGTCCAGATCACCGGAGTCGGTGGAACCTCCGCCGCCGCGCCATCCTTCGCCGGAATCATGGCGCTCGTCAATCAGGAATATGGACGTCAAGGCCAGGCTGGCTTCGTCCTCTATCCGCTCGCCACGCAGTTCCCGGCAGCCTTCCATGACGTGACCGTTGGAACCAACGCCGAGCCTTGCGCCTACTCCGCAACCGCGGCAGATAACTCGCCCAACTGCAACAGCGTCCCGAATCCCATCACCGTAACCGATCCGAACCTTGGAGCGGCAACCGAGGGCGAACTCGCCGGCTACTCTGCCACAGCGGGGTATGACCCTGCCACAGGCCTCGGCTCGGTAGACGCGAGCGTCCTCATTAGCGACTGGGGCAGCGTCAAGTTCACCAGCACAAACGTCACACTTACGCCCTCTGAGACCTCCTTCGCCCACGGCACGGCAATCAGTATCAACGGGTCCGTTGCTCCTACCAGCGGCAGCGGCACAGCCACTGGCACAGTAGCCCTGATGACCGACAGTACCGAGCCGGTTCAGCAGGGACAAACCAATTTCCCGTTGACGAACGGCTCTTTCGCCGCGTCAGGCGTGAACTACCTCCCCGGTGGAACCTACAATATCTGGGGTCAATATAGTGGCGACGCTACCAACGCCGCAGCCCCATCTCAAAAGACGCAGATCACCGTCAACCCTGAAGCCAGCGGTATCTACTTCACCGTTTCTGATGTGGGAACCGGATCCGGCGGAGGTCCCGCCATTTCTTCGGGGACGACGAATATCCCCTACGGCACGCAGTTGATTCTCAGCGCTCAAGTCGCGCCGAGTTCCCAACTCACAGCGTACGAAAATTGCCAGACGGGAGCTTCCTCTACCTGCCCGATCTTCACCGAACCTACTGGCACTGTTGCCTTTGCCGACAACACCGCTGCCATCAACACCGCCGTAATCAACGCAGAGGGCGATGCAGAATACAACGCTCCCTGGACTATCGGATCGCACTCCGTCACCGCGAAGTATTCGGGCGATAGCAGCTACAACGCCTCCACCGCTCCCGCCTTCACCTTCTCGATCGCCCAGGATATACCGGTGATCAGTCCCTACACCACCATTGCAACCCAATCCAACGCCCTCGTAAGCAATCAGCAAAATGTCTTTACCATCCAGGTCCTGAATTCAGCCAACGCTGCCAATGAAAGCGCATACGGCGCGTATTCCAACCCCGCTGCTGCCCCGACCGGAACCGTTACAATCAGCGGCTTTCCGTCCGGAGTTGCGACTTCCGCCACACTCTCTCCGGGTATCGATGGGAGCACCTTGTCTCCGGCGGGAATTGCCACGATTACCCTTCCGGCAAATTCAGCAAACACCAGCTACTCCATAACCATTAAGTACCTTGGAGATACCAACTACGCGCCTACAACCTTCACCGGGACCATCGCGGTCCAGAATGTCGGAGGCGTGGCTACCACAACCACGGCGACCATCACCGGGAGCATCTCGCCCATCAGCACGGTAACCATCAGCGGCACGGTCACTGGAAAGAGCGGAGACGCGGCACCATCGAATACCGGCGGAGGCATCCTGATCTATTCAGCCGGATACATCTTGCAAGAGATATCCGTCATTCCCGGCACCGGAGATACCTCAACCTTCTCGACCACGCTAAGCAGCCGGAGCCTCCTTCAGGGAACAAACCCGATCACCGTTCAGTACCTCGGGGACAACACGTATGCCCCATCGACCGTAACGCTGACTACACCAATCTCCAATCCGCTCTCCGATTTCTCGATGGTGCCCAACACCACCATCGTCCCGGTAACGGTGGGCACTCCAGCGACAGACACCATCCAGTTGGCTTCGGTGAACGGATTCGTCGGAACCGTGAACTACACCTGCACGGCCGCATCAGGCATCACCTGCACTCTCAGCCCAACGTCGAACACCTTTGCCAGTGGCGGCACCGCGACAATGACGCTTACGCTGGATGCGAGCTCCTCAGCCGCAAACGGCCCCAACAACGTGCTGATTACAGGAACCGGCCCCAGCGGCCTGTTCGTTCACACCTTGGCCATCAACGCGGATGTCAGCGGATCGAGCTCTTTGCCCAGCGTGGGGTTCGCGCTTAACGTGAGCCCGACCGCGATATCGCTTGCTCCCGAGTCGTCAACGACTGCGCCTGGCCTCAGCGTGATGCCGTCGGGCGGATTCACAGGTCCGGTGGCTTTGACGGCTACTGTCACTCCCAGCGGCGCGACTAGCCCGACGGTAACAATCAACCCAGCAGCGCTCCAGGTCACCGGCGCGAGTGCTATTAGCGCCGGGCTATCGATCACGACAACGTCGAGTACGACGGTGGGCACCTATACCGTCGATTTCACAGGCACGTATTCGAACGGCGGCGTCAATATCACCGCCGGCACGAATACTCCGCTTACGATCATCGTAACGAACATAACGCCAGCCAGCTTCGCGCTCAGTAACAGCGCAAACATAACCATCGCCAGTCCTGGAAGCAGTGGTACCAGCACTCTCACCGTAACGCCCGCCGGAGGTTTCACCGGCGCAGTCGCGTTCACCTGCGCGGTCACCACCAGCCCCGCCGGTGCGGTCAATGCTCCAACCTGCTCGGCGCCATCAGCCACGGTCAGCAGCGGCAACGCCACCGCAACGCTGACGGTTGCCACTACCCCAGCCACCACCAGCGCGCTCCGCCACCCGCTCGATAAATTCTTTGTCGCCGGCGGAGGCATGGTCTTCGCTGGCCTGCTCTTCTTCGGAATCCCGTCCCGTCGCCGCAGCTGGCGCAGCATCCTCGCTATTCTTCTCTTTGCCGGTATCGTTGGACTCGGCATCGGATGCGGCGGCAGCAGCGGCGGCGGCGGCGGAGGTGGAACCACCACGCCCGGCACCACCACCGGAGCCTATGTCCTCACCGTCACTGGAACCGGCGGATCGACAACCGCCTCCACCACGGTGAACCTGACCGTAAATTAGCCGGAATCTCTAGGGCACAAATCAGCGGGCCGTGTCCACCATGCGGCCCGTTTTTTGCCCCGTATTCCCCCACAGGCGCGAAGGTCAGATGCCTGGACGGCCGGTCCTTGCGTGGACGGCCAGTCCCTGCGATATCCTCAAACTCACGCATGCAAGCCCAGCCTCAGGCCACTCCTCGCATCAGCGCGGCGCGCACCGCCGGAGCAGCTCTTTTCCTGCTCACGGCGCTCAACCTTTTCAATTTCATCGATCGTTACATCCTCCCCGGCGTACAGCCGCTCGTGCAAAGTGAATTCCGTGTCAACGACGCGCAGATCGGCTTCCTGACCACCGCATTTTTCTTCACTTACATGCTCGTCGCGCCCCTCACCGGCTGGCTCGGCGACCGCTATCCGCGCAAGCCGCTCATCGTCATCGGAGCGCTGCTCTGGAGCGCCGCCACGCTCTTCACCGCCGCCGTCCACAGCTATGAAACACTGCTCATCCGCCACGCCATCGTCGGTATCGGCGAGGCCACCTTCAGCATCTTCGCGCCCGCTCTGCTCGCCGACTTCTACCCGGAGCGCGATCGCAACCGCGTCCTCAGCATCTTCTACGTCACCATCCCCGTCGGTGGCGCTCTCGGCTATCTCACCGGCGGCGTCCTCGGCCAGCACTACGGTTGGCGCATGCCCTTCTTCATCGCCGCGCTGCCCGGAGTCCTCATCGCCCTAGGCTTCTGGTTCTTCGTGCGCGAGCCACAGCGGGGAAGCGCCGACTCTCTCGCGCCCACTCTCGACCGCGCCACGCTTCACGGCCTAGCCCGCAACCCCGCCTTCTGGACTGCAACTCTCGGCCTCGCCATGTGGACCTTCGCCGTAGGCGGTATCTCGACCTTTCTGCCAACCTTCTTCGTACGCTTCGCTCAAATGTCCGTAGCAAAAGCCGGAACCGTCGCCGGCGCGCTCACCGTCGTCGACGGCCTGCTAGGCACCATCATCGGAGGATGGCTCGGCCAGATATGGCTGCGCCGGAATCACCGCGCGCTCTATCTCATCTCCGCCTGGGGATCGATCCTGGCCATCCCCGCCGCCGCGCTCGTCTTCTTCGGACCCGAATCGCTCTTTCTGCCCGCCGCCTTCGTAGCTGAATTCTTCCTCTTCCTCGGAACCGGTCCCCTCAACGCCGCCATCGTCAATTCGGTAGCAGCGCCCATCCGCGCCACCGCTATCTCAATCAACCTCTTCGTCATTCATGTGCTCGGAGACGCCTTCTCCCCAACCCTCATCGGAAAAATCTCCGACGCAACTAATCTCCGCATAGGATTAAGCATCACCCTCGTCACTCTCACCCTCTCCGGCCTCATTCTCTTCACCGGAGCCAGACACGCCCCACGTCTCAACAAAGCACCTGAGCCCTGAGCCCTGTGCCCTGAACCCTGGTTTTCCAATACAATCAAGCAGGTATGGCCGAACACGAACCGCACCAGTCGCCACAGGAACCGCCGCCGCCGGCATGGGTAAAAACCGAACTAGCCCGTCACCCGCAGCGGCCCGACCCCATGAGTCTGATAGATAGCATCTTCACCAACCTCAGCGAGATTCACGGCGATCGCGCCTTCGCGGACGATCCCGCCATGTACTGCGCCTTCGCTCGCTTCAATGGTGAAGAGGTCATGGTGATCGGCAATCTCAAGGGGCGTACCACCAAAGAAAAGGTGCTTCGCAAATTCGGAATGCCCGATCCGGAAGGCTACCGCAAGGCTCTCCGCGCCATGAAGCTGGCCGAAAAGTTCAACCGCCCCGTCTTCACCTTCATCGATCTCATGGGAGCCAACCCCGGTCTCGGCGCCGAAGAGCGCGGACAGGCTGAAGCCATCGCCCGCAACCTCCGCGAAATGTCGCGCCTCCGCGTTCCCACCATCGCCACCATCACCGGCGAAGGAGGCTCCGGCGGAGCATTGGCGCTGGCCGTAGCCGACCGCGTACTCATCATGGAGAAGGCAATCTATTCCGTGATCTCGCCCGAAGCCTGCGCCTCCATCATGTGGCGCGACTCCTCCAAACGAGCTCAGGCCGCCGCCGCGCTCAAAGCCACTGCGCCTGACCTTCAACAATTCGGCTGCGTCGACGATATAGTCCCCGAACCCGGCAACGGAGCCCACGAGGACCCCGCCGAAGCCGCCAGATTCCTCGCCGAAAAGCTCCGCTGGCATCTAAGCGAGTTGAAGGCGCTTTCCACGGACGAGTTAGTTAAGCAGCGCTACGAAAAATTCAGAAACATAGCCCAGTTCTACACCGCATGAAATTGATTCAAACTGATCGAATGCGCGAAGCGCGTATGCCTGGACGGCTAGTCCCGCCCCGCGTCTCGCTTCTGAAACCTGGGTTCAGCACGTGCACGGGTTCGGAGCACATTCATGAATAGCCCCCACCGCGTCCGCTCCTTTGCCTGGTTCCTCATCGCGGTCGTCTATTACATCCTGGCAAAAAATATCGCGGCCACCGCCGCCAGCGGCCTCAGCTCGGGAGACTGGTTCGAGTTCGCCAACCGCTCCATTCTGCTGTTTCTCCTCATCATCGGCTTTGCCGCCATGGGATACGTCGGTCAGCGCCAGCATCAGCCGGTAAAGGAGATGGGCCTGAACCCGCGTCCCGGTTGGCGTCGCGAATTCGCCCTCGGCTCTGCAATAGGTTGGGCCGGAGTCACTGTCTGCGCGCTGATGATCGCCGTCTTTGGCGGCATGGTCGTCGTGTTCTATCTCGGATGGCGTCAGTTCGCGCTCCTTCCGCTCGATCTCGCCATTCTCCTCGTTGCCTCCCTCGCGGAAGAGGTAGCCTTTCGCGGATATCCCTTCCAACGCCTCATCGAAGCCACCAATCCACTCGTCGCCACGCTGATTCTCTCCGTACTCTTCTCCCTTATCCACATCAACAATCCCGGAGCCACCACCGCCAGCGCACTCGTCACTATGTCTGCCGGTTGGCTCCTTTCCGTCGCCTATCTACGCACCCGCGCTTTGTGGGTTGGATGGGGAATTCATTTCGCGTGGAACGCCAGCATGGCCGTTCTCTTCGGACTGCCCCTGAGCGGGCTCACGCAATTCTCTCCCGTAATCTCCGCCACCGCGCTCGGCCCCACTTGGCTTACCGGATTCGACTACGGCCCTGAAGGCAGCGCCGTCGCCATCATCGTAATTCTCGCGCTCATCATGGCCACCGTTTACGCTACTCGCGACCTGAAGCACCAACACGCGCAGCCGGTCATCATCCCGGGAGGGATTCCGGTAGACATCGACGCCGCAGCTCGCCGCCAGCACGAGGCCGCCATGGGTCCAGCCGAGCCCGCACCTCCGCAAATCGTCCAGATCGCCGGAACCCAGTCGCCGAGAGCTACTCTCGAAGACGAAGCGTCCCAGCCTCCAAAGAATTCTGAATAAAAGGCGCGACGCATGCGCCACTGACGGCAAGCGGCGGAACAACGATTCCATGCTTGCTTGCGTCGCATGCGCGCCGTAGAATCCGAGTGTTCGAGAGTTCGCTGGTTCCGACGCGCTGAAATTCCGCGGCCAGCCTGGGAGAGGTCTATGAGGCAGTCTTTTGCGGTAGCTATTGGAGGCGCAGCCGGCCAGGGAGTGGCCACGCCCGGCGATATTTTTGCGAAGGTTTTCAGCCGCCGGGGGCTGCATCTGAACGCCTATAACGCGTATCAGTCCATCATCCGCGGCGGCCATACCTTCCTGACCATTCGTACCGGCCCGGACAAAATCTCGAATACCGGCGACCGGCTGGACCTGCTGATTCCTCTCAATCAGGACACGATGGACCGCCACCTGAGCCTGCTCAACGCGGGCGGCGCATGTCTATATAACGCGGACCTTATCAAGCCCGGAAGCCCCGCCGTCGGAGTTCAACTCTGCCCTATCCCCGTCTCGCAGCTGGCCGACATCAGCAAGAACAAGGTCGCGCAGAACACCCTCGCCATAGGCGCCGCCCTCAGCATGATAGGCATCGGGTTTCCCGCGCTCGAAAGCGTGCTCGCCGAACAGTTCCGCAAAAAAGAGCAGAAAGTGATTGACGAAAACGTCAGCCTGGCACGCGCCGGATACGACTACGCCTCGCAGCACTTCAAGCCCTTCGCGTGGCCGCTCCCCATGACCGACGCGCCCTATGCCGTGCTCAGCGGCAACGCCGCCATGGCTATGGGAGGCGCGGCCGCCGGCGTAAAGTTCTACTCCGCATATCCCATGAGTCCCTCCACTGGTGTACTGCACTGGATGGCGGATCACGCGCGCAAGGCCGATATCATGGTGCGCCAGGTCGAGGACGAGATCAGCGTCATCAATATGGCCATCGGCGCCGCCCACGCCGGTGTGCGCGCGATGTGCGCCACGTCCGGCGGCGGTTTCGCGCTCATGAGCGAAGGCCTCGGCCTCTCGGCGCAGGCGGAGATTCCGATAGTAGTCATCGATTGCCAGCGCGCCGGTCCGTCTACAGGCGTTCCCACTAAAACCGAACAGGGCGACCTCTGGCAGATGCTGGGCGCGGCCTTCGGCGACTATCCGCGCGTCATCGGCGCGCCTCTCGACATCGCCGACTGCTTCACAATTATCCCCGAGATATTCAACGTCGCCGACCGCTTCCAGTGCCCGGGAATAGTGCTGTGCGACCTGCTGCTTGCCGAAGGCCGCCTCAGCGTCGATCCCAAGGTACTCGACTTCCATCCCGTCATCGACCGCGGCGAACTGATTACGTCGAATGGAACCAGCGATCACGAACCCTACAAGCGATACAAGATCACCGAGAGCGGCGTCTCGCCGCGCGTGATTCCGGGCGTCCCCGGCCACACCCACGTGGTCTCAAGTGACGAGCACGATGAAGACGGCGTGCTCATCAGCGACGAGTACACCAACACGGTCAAGCGCCGCGCCATGATGGAAAAGCGCATGCGCAAAGTTGAGGGAATAGAGGCATCCGTTCCACCGCCTCAGCTTCAAGGCCCGGCCAACGCCGACGTTACCCTCATCGGCTGGGGTTCGACCTACGGCGTAATCGACGAGGCCTGCGAGCTTCTGCGAGAAGCGGGTGTCTCCGCCAACCATCTGCCGATTCGCTGGCTCGTTCCGCTGCATGGCGATGCGATTGTTGAACTGTTGAAAAACGCTAAGCACACCATCATCGTCGAGAACAATTTCACCGGCCAGTTCGCCCGCTATCTGCGCAGCGAAACCAGCTTTGTCCCGAACGGGCACATTCGCAAGTACGACGGCGAGCCCTTCATGCCGCACCACATCGTCGAAGCAGTCCATGACCAGCTTGCCGGCAGGACCAAACTCTCCGTGCCCGTCCACGAAATCATGGTTTAAAAGCTTTAAGAAGAAATCATTTCTTGCAGACAAAATTCAGGAGAACCAAAGATGGCGACGACCGACGTAGCGGCTCCAAAAGCAATCGTGATGGCTGATTTCAAGGGAAAGGTTGATCCCGACTGGTGCCCCGGTTGCGGCGATTTCGGCGTGCTCGCCGCCGTCCAGAAGGCGCTCGTCGAATTGCAGATTCCGAAGCATGAGGTCGCCACCATCAGCGGCATCGGATGCTCGTCGAACTTTCCCGGCTTCATTGATACCTACGGCATGCACACTCTGCACGGCCGCTCGCTGGCCGTAGCTACCGGATTCAAGATGGCCAACCACGCCATGACGGTGCTCGTCACCGGCGGCGACGGCGATGGCTTCGGGATCGGCGGTAACCACTTCATGCACACCATGCGCCGCAACGTGGACCTGACCTACATCGTCATGGACAACCAGATTTACGGCCTCACCACCGGGCAGACATCCCCCACCAGCCGCCTCGGCATGAAGACCAAGAGCATGCCTTTCGGAAGCATTGAGTCGCCCATTAATCCAATTTCTCTCGCCCTGGCTGCGGGAGCAACCTTCGTCGCGCGCGGCTTCAGCGCCGATCAAAAACATCTCACCGAGCTGATCAAGCTCGCCATCGAGCACAAGGGTTTCTCGTTTATCGATGTCTTCAGCCCCTGCGTCACCTACAACCACGACAACACCTTCCAGTGGTTCCGTCCGCGCGTCAAGAAGCTCGAAGACAACCCCGAATACGACTCCACCGATTGGAGCGCAGCCATGCAGAAATCTCTGATGTGGGGCGACGAAATTCCCATTGGAAAATTCTTCGAGCGGACCGACCTGCCCACGCTCCACGGTGCCGAGCCAATCCTGAAATCCGGCCCCCTGGTCCATCAGAACAACCGTATACCAGCCGACGTAGCGAAGGCCTTCATCAACGAACTGATGTAAGACTAACCGTCGATTCTCGGAATAAAGGCCTCGCGAAAAGCGGGGCCAATTCTTTTTGCGCTATCGGTGAAACAAACCCGCTGACCGCTTATTAGCTGACCGGGTTTTAGCTGGCTTTTTTTAGCCGAATCATCTATACACCGTATACTCAGCAGGTATACACTGTATAGTCATGAGCGAAACCACCGCCCAGCGCATAGCCCAGTCAGCCCTCGACCTGCTCGAATCCGAAGGCCCCGATGCGGTATCCATGCGCCGCGTCGCCGAAGCCGTGGGCATCACGCCCATGGCAATCTATCACCATTTCCCCAATCGCGAAGCGCTCCTCAACTTCATCACGGACGCCGAATTCGCTAAATTCCTCGGCAATAGCCAGGCTCATTTCATGAATGGCCCCGTGGAAGAGCGAATCCTCGCCGGCATGAATCCCTACATTGACTACGCCTTCGACCATCCGCGGGTCTTCGATTACGTCTTTGCAGCGCCTCGTCCCGGAGCAAGACGATATCCCGAAGACTTCCGCGCCCGCCGCTCGCCGACCCTCACTCCCGCCGCCGACGCCCTGAAGCAGGCCATGAAGGCCGGGGAACTCCAAAAGGATGACGTATGGGAGGTCGCCTTCGAACTATGGGCCGTCACCCACGGTTACGTTGCCCTCTATCGCGGCGGCCGTATCAACCTCACCAAAAAACAATTCCGCGCCCTGGTGCGCCGCGCCCTAAGGAGGCTCATTCGTGGACTCGAAGCCTAAACAGATCCTTCTCGCCATCGCCGCATTCATCCTTTCAGACGCCGCCTGGTTTTACGGAACCGGTCTACATCCGTACTGGATCCTCACTTGGCTCGCGCCGCTGCCCATCCTGCTCGCCGCGCCACGCCTCTCGCGCGGGACCATCTACGCCGCAGCCTTTTTTGGGTTTGCCATCGGCGGCCTCAATGTCTGGAGCTATGGCCACGACGTCGCCGTTCCGCTCTGGCTCGCGCTGGTAGCGGTCATCGTCCCAGCCCTTGTCTTCGCCGGAATCGTTCTCATCCATCGCCGCTTCATCCTGCGCGGCCAACTCGTGCGCGCCGCTTTCGCGCTGCCGGTCCTCTGGACGGCCTTTGAATATCTCCTTGAGTTCAAATCGCCGCACAGCACCTGGGGCAACTTCGGTTACACGCAGATGAACCTGCTGCCGCTCATCCAGATCGCGTCCATCACAGGAATCTGGGCCATCAGCTTCACCGTTTTCCTGTTCGCCGGAACCGTCGCCGCATTCTTCGCGCCCTCCCGCACTCACAAGGGAACTGTCGCCATCATCGCCGCCACCTTCTACATCACCGTCTTCGGCTACGGAGCCTACCGCCTCCACACCGCGCCCGCCGCGCCCTCAGTCAAGGCCGGACTCATCTCCGATGACACTGCCCATCCTCTCTTCCCCGATGGGCAGCAAACCGTAGCGCTCGCCCAGGCCTACGCCAGCAAGATTCCCGCCATGGTCGCGCAGGGAGCGCAGGTGATCGTGCTGCCCGAAAAAATCGGACGCATTGAGGACAGCGATGTCGCACAGGTCGACGCAATCTTTGAGCAGGCCGCGCGCCAGAACCACGCCACCATCTTCGCGAGCTTCCAGCATCAGCCCAATCTGCATCAGGCCCGGCTCTACTCGCCCAACGGAACCCTCGAAGCCCTTTACGAAAAGCACCACATGCTCCCCGCCTTCGAGGGCTACCTGCTGCCCGGAACCACCCGCGTAATCGTCGACCGGCCCTCCGGCAAATGGGGAACCGAAATCTGCAAGGACATGGACTTCCCGCTTCTGTCACGCCAGTACGGCAACGACGGAGCCGGCCTGATGCTCGTGCCCGCCTGGGACTTCGTCGTCGACGGCTGGCTACACAGCCGCATGGCCATCCTGCGCGGGGTCGAAAGCGGCTTCAGCATCGCCCGCTCTGCCAAGCAGGGATTTCTCAGCGTAAGCGACAGCCGCGGCCGAGTCTTGGCCCAACAGTCTAGCAACGCCAATCCAGGCAGCCCAACCGCGCCCTTCTCTATCCTCATAGCCAGCGTTCCGGTTCGAAACCAGCCCACCTTCTACGCAAGAACCGGCAACTGGTTCGCCTGGCTCGATCTCATCCTTGCCGCAGCACTTCTCGCGTCTATCAGGATGAAATGACTCTCAGGCGAACATCCAGTTGCCCGACCAGCGGGAGGACCGCATAGGCTGGTACCAGAATTGCGCTAAGCGCAATTGCCTGGACGGCAAGTCCTGCCCGTGCGGCCGGCACTTGCCAACCGCTTAAAACAGGACCATCCTTGTAGTCAGAACGATGGAGGCCGTACCATGAAGGGCTTCTCGATTTCGCTTCTCGCCGCACTCCTCACCCTTCCCGCAGCTGCGCAGGTCTTCACTGTCACGCCCGAGGGCATCGACGGAAAATATCTCGAATACAAGCCGACTAACGTTGCGTTATCCACCCTGCCGCTCACTCATCACGACCGCGAAGAACTTCTCCGCTTTCTCCAGTCTGAGCAGGGATTCACCATGCGCCCGCTGCCCGTCGCCACACTCACCGTCCACGCCAATGGAGAGATGAAGCCCAGCGGCGCCGACTACGTCGAAACCATCCGAAATAAAGGTCTCGCCGCCAAGGCCGGACAGCGCGTCGTTATCACCGATGTCACCATCGAAAAGGATCGCATCCTTCTCGACTTCAACGGGGGACCCGTCCACAAGCACAAATTTCTGCGCCACATCTCCATCGGTATGGACCCCAGCGCGACCACTCCCATCGTCCATGACAATCCGAACGAAGCCACCGGCTCCCGAATTACTCTCATCTTTCCGCACGATGTGCCCGACCTGACCGGCTTGCAGGTTGAGGATCTCGTCAAGCCCATCGTCGATTTCAACGTCAAGACGCCGATTGAGGCTTATACAGACACCCTGCCGGTCTTTCTCCGCCAGGCCGTCCTCGCCCACCATGTGCTCGTTGGCATGAACCACGAAATGGTCCTCAGCGCCATGGGCCAGCCAAAGACCAAAATGCGCGAAGAAGAGAACCAGATGAACATCGAAATCTGGATCTACGGCGAGCCGCCGCAGCCCACGCAATTCGTCCGCTTCAGCGGCAACCGCGTCATCCGTCTGGAGATTGCCAAAGTAGGCGAACCCATCGAAGTCCACGCCACGAATGAGATGGGGGATTACTGGAGCACGCAGCAGCCAGACAATACCCGCATCGTCAAACTTGGCGACCAGAACACCATTGACGCCGCCAAGCAAACCGCTGCCACCGCTCCGCCTTCACTAAGAAATCCAGGAGAGCCACTGCCGGCCGATAAGGACGCGAACACGCCGCAGATGCAGCCCGTCCAGTTTCCAAAGGACACCAACGGATCGCAGCCGGGGACAGGCCAGCAAAGTACAACGCAACAGACCCCAGCGCAACAAACGCCCCAGCAGCAACCCGCAACCCAGCCCGCGCCTAACCCGAATCAGTTGGTAGCGCAGATCCCCGCGCGATAGAGAAGCAGGGCCCCTAGGCGTTGTAAGTGGTCGAAGAGACCCGGCCGCCGCGTCCCGTCCAGTTCGTATGGAAAAACTCGCCGCGCGGCTTGTCCACCCGCTCGTAAGTGTGCGCTCCAAAGAAGTCTCGCTGGGCCTGCAACAGGTTCGCCGGCAGCCGCTCCGTGCGATAGCCGTCGTAAAACGCGAGCGCCGTCGAGAAGGCCGGAGTAGGCACCCCAAACCCGATCGCATGAATCACGGCCTTCCGCCACGACGCCTGGTAAGAGTTCAGCACGCCCGCAAAAAACTCATCCAGCAGCAGGTTCTGCAGATCCGCATTCCGCTCGTAAGCGTCCTTGATCTTGCCCAGGAACCGGCTGCGGATAATGCACCCGCCGCGCCACATCAGCGCAATGCCGCCCATGTTCAGCTTCCAGCCCTGCTCTTTCGCCGCCTCGCGCAGCAGCATGTAGCCCTGCGCGTAGCTGATCATCTTCGAGCAGTAAAGCGCGCGTCGCACATCCTCGATAAACTCCTTCCGGTCGCCGGCCGCGCGTGCCGAAGGCCCCGTCAAAATCTTTGACGCCGCCACTCGCTCTTCCTTGAGAGCTGAAAGGCACCGCGCAAACACCGCCTCCCCGATCAGCGTCACCGGAATCCCCAGGTCCAGCGCGCCGATCGCCGTCCATTTGCCCGTGCCCTTCTGCCCCGCCGTGTCCAGAATCTTCTCTACTATCGGAGTCCCGTCATCATCCTTCTTGGCAAAGATCTCCGAAGAAATCTCGATTAGAAAGCTGTCCAGTTCGCCCTTGTTCCAGTCGGCGAAAACCTCGTGCAGTTCCTCCGCCGTCAACCCCAGGCCCTTTTCCAGCAACTGATACGCTTCGCAGATCAACTGCATATCGCCATACTCAATGCCGTTGTGCACCATCTTCACGAAATGACCTGCGCCGTCTTCGCCCACCCAGTCGCAGCAAGGAGTCCCATCCTCAACCTTAGCCGCGATCGCCTGAAAAATCTCCTTCACATACGGCCACGCCGCCGGATTCCCGCCCGGCATAATCGAAGGCCCAAACCGCGCGCCCTCTTCGCCACCCGAAACGCCGGTGCCGATAAACAAAATGCCCTTGGCTGCCAGGTCCTTCGTCCGCCGGTTCGAGTCCGTATACAGCGAGTTCCCGCCGTCGATCACAATGTCCCCGGCCTCAAGAAAGGGAAGCAGTTGCTCAATCTGGGAATCCACCGCGCCGCCCGCCTTCACCATCAGCATCACGCGCCGCGGCCGCTTAAGCAGCGCCAGCAGCTCTTCGATCGAATGCGCGCCCGTTACCTGCGTGCCTTTCGCCTCATCGGCCAAAAAGTCATCGACCTTCGATACTGTGCGGTTGAACACCGCGACCCTGAAGCCGTGATCGTTCATGTTCAACACCAGGTTCTGTCCCATGACGGCAAGGCCAATCAGGCCGATATCGCAGTTAGCTGTGCTCATTTTCTTAAGGTCCTGAAGAAGATGTCTTGTTTCCACCCTTAAGGCAACAAAACGTTTTGGATAGTGATAGTCATCCTAAAGGAAAACCCGCAGCGCCTACAATCAAGCCGACGGTCCTTGATGTAAACTAAACAAAGCGAGCACGGAATTTTCCCGATCCGCCCCAATACCTCCAGAATCGTTTCAACCGCGAATCCATTCAGGAAGCCATCGGGGCGAAATACCGTGAAATCCTGCCGCCGTGCGCCTCCCAGTGTGAGAGCGGATAGAAAGATTTGCGAGGAGATGAGCCGTCATGGCCAAGATTGCCAAAACAGCAGACCGTAAAAAGGTCATGGACACCACCAAGAGCACCGACTGTCCCAAGTGCAGCAAGCCCACCCGCATCGTAAAGCGGGTCAAGGACCGCGAGCGCGGCATCCCCGGCGGAGTCTACATCTCCTGCTCGGCCTGCGACTTCTACGAAAAGCTCTAAGCCTTCTACCAAATGATCCCCAGATCAGCAAAAGCCCGGCGCAAGCCGGGCTTTTTGTGCGTCAGATTACCTGATGCTATTAGTTGACCGGAACAGCAGTAAGCTCCAGTTCGGTCTTCCCTTTATCCGCCGTGTCGTCGGACGAGAAGATCACCGTAGGTTTGTTAACCGCCACCGTAACAGATGACTTCCAGCTAGTATTGCGAGTCGCGTCCCGCGGCTACATCGATGTATTCAAAATCCCTGTTCTGCGGGGGCGTAGTTTTGCGGAGCAGGATAACGAAGCTTCGCCGCCCGTGGTTCTTATCAACGAAGCAATGGCAAAACGGTTTTGGCCAAATCAGAATCCGCTTGGTCAACAGATCGTCACCGGCAACGGCTAGGCCCACGCTTCAAAGATGTCCCCTGGCAAATCGTCGGCACCCTGGGAAATGCGCGAGACGTTGATTTAAGCAGCCCTCCTACCCCGGCGATGATAATTCCGCAGGCGCAGGAGTCCAATGAAATGACAGCTTTTTGGAATCAGTTTGGCCCGGCCTGTTGGCTGGTGCGTACACGAATAGAGCCACATCAGATAGCGTCTCTTGTTGCCAAACAACTGAGCGAAGCCGGCGGCGGTCTGGCTGTAGGGCATGTCCGCTCGATGGATGAGGTAATGAGCAGCTCAATTTCCCGGCAGAACTTCAATATGCTCTTGCTCACTCTCTTTGCCGCCTCTGCACTGGTACTAGCCATCGTGGGAATCTACGGAGTCATGTCCTATACCATTGCGCAGCGCAGCCAGGAAATCGGCGTTCGTATGGCGCTTGGCGCAGACCGAGCCAATATCCGCAACCTGATCTTGCGGCAGGGCATGTTATTGACAATCATCGGGATCTCGATTGGAGTGGGCGCGGCATTCGGCCTTGTGCGCTTCATCGCAAGTTTTCTTTTTGGCGTTACCACCTGGGACCCGGTTGTGTTTCTGTCTGTACCACTACTACTGCTCGGCGCCGCTTTGCTCGCGGTATGGCTACCGGCACGGCGAGCCATGCGGGTTGACCCCATGCAAGCGCTCCGCGCCGAATAAAAAACACTGTCAAGCCCTCGCACTGGGGAATCGTTCCCAAGTAGCCCAAATAAAACGGATTTAAGCAGACATGATGTGCAGAGAATTATGCCCGAATTCGATAGACTAGAAGTAAGGCTTGAGTCCGAGCGGACTGGCACGGATTCCACCGTAAGCGCTAAGTCATTTGTTTTCTGTTTCATTGTCGGAAACCTTTTATTTTCTAAGAGATAGACAAACGTCGAAAACGGAAGGCTCTTTAGAATCTATGACATAAGTCAAAAACCTCTTAATTTTTTGAAAATTTCTATTCGACGCCTGTTGGAAATCATCGGGTTGGATCAGTAACCGAAAACCGCATCTCCGAACCACCGAGTCGAAGGTCGTCGCGATCGCAAGATCAGCCAGACCGGACGCAAGCCGTAAGTCATTTATTCCAAGGAGCTTTCACTGAGAGTTATTTGTTTTCTATGAACTAGAGCGATGTCAAAAAAAAGCGAAAAACTCTTTGGAATCTATGAACTAAACAAAAATCCGCTCGAAATTTTTTAGCGAATTTCATACAGAATTGCCGCCGCCGCCGCCGCCGGATCGGCAGCCTGAGTAATTGGCCGCCCGATCACCAGGTAGTCGGCCCCTGCTGCAATAGCCGCCGCCGGGGTCGCCACGCGCTTCTGGTCGCCCGCCGCGGCCCCCTCCGGGCGAATCCCGGGGATCACCAGGGTCGCCTCCGGGAAAGCCTGCCGCATCGCCGCCACTTCCTCGGCGCTCGAGACAAAGCCGCGGATACCCGCGTCCCACCCCGTCCGGGCGAGCCGCAAAACCTGCTCGGCAGGCGAGGCCGAAACGCCCACTGCCCGCAACTGCGATTGGTCCATGCTGGTCAGCACCGTAACCGCCAGCAGCTTCGGAGCCGAGGTCAATCCCTCTGCCGCCTCCACAGCTGCCGCCAGCATCGCCGGACCACCCCCGGCATGGACCGTCAGCATCCCCGCCCCTGCACGAGAGGCGGAACGGACCGCCCCTGCCACGGTGTTGGGAATATCGTGCAGCTTGAGGTCAAGGAACACGGAATAGCCTCTTGATCGAACCGCATCAACAATGCTATTTCCTTCAGAAAGATAAAGTTCCAGCCCAACCTTAAACCATTGGACGATACCATCCAGGCGCTCGACCAGCCCCAATGCCCGTTCGGCATTGGGAACATCGAGGGCGACAATTACGCGTTCGCGCGCAGGCGAAGCAACAGGACTCGATCCGGACAAACCGTCCTCCAGGAGATAGAGTCATCTTAACGGGTTGCAGCAGAGGAGCGAAACCTCAAACGCCAGTCAGGCTGGGGTTTCAGCGTAGACCGTTAGCGGGAAACGTGAGCTGTGCCAGTTGCGAATCGTCCGTGATCAGATCGATGCGTACTGGAGCAGTGCCCCGTTCACCAAAGCCCAGAAAGCGGGCCGCAGCGTAGGAAAGATCGATAATACGATTCTGAGGAACCGGACCTCGGTCATTTACGCGAAGCACCACCGATCGGTGGTTGCTGAGATTGGTCACCTTCACCAGCGAGCCCATAGGAAGGCTGCGGTGGGCGCAGGTCATGGCGTTCATGTCGAAGTCTTCGCCACTGGCCGTCTCGCGGCCTTGAAAGAACTTGCCGTACCAGGACGCGCGGCCAATCTGGTACCAGTGGTGGTGGGGTTGCGGCTGAGCCTGCTTCAGCGGTTGTTCCGCGTTGCCGGCTGGAGTTCCGGTTATGCCGAGCAAAGTCACCAGGACAGTGCCGGCAAGAAGAGCGTAGCGTCGGGAGCGAGTATTCTTAGGGATTGCGATAGCGTTCATAACCCTCCTCTGAAATTGTATGGAGCGGGGGAACCCTAAGTCAAACTAAACGCGATATTTATTTACAAAAACCCCTTGCGCTGAAAGCCGCATTGTGTTAAAGGAACAAGCAACTCCGCAGTCAGATCGTAGCCTGTCGGACCCGAAGCAACTGTCCCGAAACTCCATTCCCAATGGCCGAGAAATGTACTATCGCGCTTACCATCGCAGGCTTTGATCCCTCCTCGGGCGCCGGCGTCACCGCCGATCTTAAGGTTTTCGCCGCCCACGGCGTCTACGGAGTCGCCGCCATCACCGCCCTTACCGTTCAGTCCACCCAGGGAGTGCGCCGCGTGGAGCCGAGTTCCCCGGAAACCCTCCGCCAAACCTTGGATTGCCTCGCGGAGGACATGGAGATCTCCGGCGTAAAGATTGGGATGCTGGCAACGGAGGCAGTGGTGGGGGTGGTAAGCGATTTTTTGGCCGAATCGGTCATTCCTGCCTCACGAGTCGTCCTCGACCCGGTTCTCAGGTCAAGCTCAGGCCGTGAACTGCTTTCGAATGAGGGTGTAAACCGGCTGAAAAGGGACTTGCTGCATCTCGTCGGGTGGGTCACGCCAAACATAGCTGAACTGGCTATATTGGTCGAAAAGCCGGTTTCCGGCCGCGAAGCAGTTCCCGAAGCCGCCGCCCTACTGGCCGAAAAGCATCCGTCCCTGAACATCGTCGTCACCGGAGGCCATCTCGAATCTCCCGATGACTTCCTGCGAACTCTGGATGGAATCGAAGAATGGTTTCCCGGCCAGCGCGTCCAGACGAGGGCCACGCATGGCACAGGCTGCACGTTTTCATCCGCGCTGCTGTCCCGGCTGCTGGCTGGCGACTCTTCCAGCCACGCCGTCTTCGCGGCTAAAACTCACGTGGCTGAGGCAATGAAAGCCGCCAGGCCCATCGGGAAAGGTCGCGGGCCCCTGCATCATCTATACCGTTCGGGCTAGTGGTTCCCCGAGAGTAGATCCAGTTCGGTACCGGCGATCTCTTCTTCCGTGACCAGAAAGCGGCGGATATACCGCAGTGGCTCTTCGACCGCGGCCATCTCGCGAAGATGATATTCCCACGCGTTCCCTCGCATTGTCCGGCGGGTGTAAGCCTTGCGGACCACAGTAATCTCTTCGCCCCGGCGGTTCAGGCGCTTGAACTCCTGCGTAGGAACAACGAACTGCATCTGTCTGCCCGGCTTCCAAAAGTGCCGGGCGAACTGGTGAGAAAACAGGAGCGTGTAATACCGGCCTCCCTCGGATAGCGTCGCAATCGCCGCCTCCGCCGTCGTCCAATCCCCGCCGATTCTGCTTTGATACCATTTGCGGAACTCGAAGCCATTGGCGCGGGCCTGCAACACAAGTAGTCGGATCAGCTCTTTCCTGGTCATCGCGATTCTGCAATCGTACCAAGTCGACAATATCAGGATGTTGGTTTCGCGTCTAAAATGCTTGCTGATAGCGTCTATATCAACAACTAGCTCGGTGAAAAACTAGCTCGGTGAAAGTTCCCCAAAAGTTCCCAAATGGAATGCCTTTGAAAACGCTCGCCTTACTTGACCCGGCTGCCGTCTCCCGCAAATTTCTCGTGACCGCCCTTACCGCCCTGATGGCTTTCCTGCCGGTTCGGGGTACCGCGGCGCAAACGGTGGATACTGATCCGCTCAACCGCGACCCCCAGGTTCATCAGGCCTTCGAGCATTTTTACAATATGGATTATGACGGTGCGCTCGCACGCTTCGGGAAGGTTCAGGCTGAACATCCTTCCGACCCAATTGCGACCGACTACATCCTTTATGTCACTGTCTTCCGCGAACTCTTCCGTCTTGACCTGCTGGACACCACCTTCTACGCCAACGATGGCTTTCTGACCGGCAAACACACTGTCGTCGAAGACCCGAAGATGCGCATCCAGATTAGGTCTCTGGCCGACAAAGCCCTCGCTCAGGCCAACGAGGAGTTGAAAAAGAATCCGAATGAAGTCAATGCACTCTTCGCCCGAGGCTGGGCAAAAAGCCTTGAAGCAACCTATGTGGCAATGGTTGAGCGGAGCTTTGCGTCCGCCTTGAAGCTGGCACTCGGAGCGAAGAATGATCATGAGAGGGTGTTGCAGCTCGATCCCAATTACGTCGACGCCAAGATGGTCACAGGCATTTACCAGTACGTTGTGGGAGCATTGCCCTTTGCATTTAAGCTGGTCATCGGTTTTGCCGGAATTCACGGGTCGAAGGCCACCGGCATGGCCATGTTGCGCGACGCAGCGGCGCGCGGTGTGATTACCAGCGTCGAAGCACGCACGGCGATGGCGCTTTTTCTCCGGCGTGAGGGGAAATATCAAGAGGCGCTCGTCATCAACCGCACTCTGGTGGCCGAATATCCCCGCGATTTCCTCTTTTGCCTCGAGGAGGCCAACATTTCAAAGGACGCAGGGCTGGGAATGACGGCAGTCGAGCTCTACCGGCAGCTAATCAGCAAAGCCCAGCACCCCGGCTATTTCGCGTCTTCCCATCTTGAGTTAGCTTATTTTGGATTGGGTGCCAGCCTGCGCGGCCAGCATCGTTACGAGGAATCTGTTGATGCCTTCCGGCTGGGCGCTTTCCAGCCAACCACCAGTCCCGAACTGAAGCTTCGCTGCCTGCTTGCCGCCGGTGAGGTTTACGACCTGATGGGCCAACGCGACAACGCCCGGCGGCAGTATCAGGCCGCCATTGACGCCGCAAGCAATTCCACCCAGGCTGACCTTGCGCGCAAATATATGGAGAGCCCTTATGCAGGACGGTGAAGACAATCCGGATTCCAGCCCGGACCCTCCGAGGGAACAAAATTTTGCGGCTGTGCGTATCTCTCAGCAGGTGTAGGCTGTTAGAAAACTGGAGGACCGGATGGCCTTTTCATGCAAAAGCTGTGGCAATTCGATGAACGACGACGCGCGCTTCTGTTCAGTTTGTGGAACGCAGGCAGGCTCGCCTCAACCATCCCAAGCCTACCCGTACGGCTATGCGCCGGGTTATGTCCCGGCCACGCGTCTGATTCGCCCGCGCGCAGGGCGGATGGTCGCCGGAGTTTGCCAGGGTTTGGCGAACAACTACGCCTGGGATGTAACCTGGGTGCGCGTGATTACGGTGCTTCTCGCCATTTTTGGGGGCGGGATCGGCTTGGTAGCCTACATTGTGTTCTGGGTGGTAATGCCGGAGGAGCCGCTGGCCCTGCCGCAACCAACCGCGTGGCCGCCGAACGCAAATTAGTAATTGGTTTGGTATTGACTTGCTGGCTCTTTACAAAAGTCTTACATCTCTAGCCTCCGGGTGCTGATACGGTCAAGATGTACACCCGAAAGCGGAGAGCCAGCAATTCATGCCTGTCGAAACCATTGAAGAAATCCATCCTGCTGTAAGCCTCGCGTCCGAAACTGTAAAGGGCGCAGCGCGAACCGAAAGCAAAATTCCTGCGTTGGGCCGGAAAGCGCAAAGCGGCACGTGGAGTACAACCACCGTAATCTTCATGGTGCTGTTTCATCTGGGCGCTGTGGCAGCACTGTTTATGTTTTCGTGGAAGGCGCTGATTTGCAGCGCGGTGCTCTGGGTGTATGCGTCCAACTTGGGCATCGGCATGTGCTATCACCGTCTGCTGACACATCGCGGCTACAAGGTGCCGAAGTGGGTCGAGTACTTCATGACCATTGGCGCGACTCTGTCACTCGAGGGTGGGCCGATTTTCTGGGTGGCTACGCATCGCGTGCACCATCAGCTCTCCGACCATGAAGGCGATCCGCACACCCCGACTGAGGGTGGCTGGTGGGCGCATATGGGCTGGATCCTGAGCGGAGTTTCACTGCACGCCGAGACCGCCATGCTCGCTCGGTACGCTCCCGACCTGGCGCGGGACAAGTTCCATGTGTGGCTGAGCAAATATCACTGGGTTCCGATGGTCGTCGTAGGCGCAGCGCTGCTGGCAATCGGCGGATGGCCCTGCCTTATGTGGGGCATCTTTCTGCGGGTAACGGTTCAGCTGCATTCGACGTGGCTGGTGAACTCCGCGACGCACATGTGGGGCACGCGGCGCTTTGAAACGAAAGATCACTCGCGCAACAGCTGGTGGGTTGCCTTGCTGACGGGCGGAGAAGGCTGGCACAATAACCACCATGCGCATCCGGTTTCGGCCCGGCACGGTCTGGCATGGTATGAGTTTGACCCAAATTATCTGGGTATTTTGACGCTGAAGAAGCTCGGACTGGCTTGGGATGTAAAGGTGGCGCAGTTCGATAAGCATAATCCCAAACCGGCCGGAGTGGCCTGAGAAAGATCGCAAATCAGAGCAAATGAAGCGCCTGCCCGGTACACTCTCCGGACAGGCGTTTTTTTCTGGAACTATGCGAATCAGAGGACGAAGACGGAACGTAGTGCTGTTCATCGTGCTGGGCTCATGCCTGGTCGGCGTCGCCGTCGTCCTTAACGTCGGCTGGATCATCCTGAATTGGCGGCGCTTCGTACCGCTGCTGATAGGCATTCCATTCTTCATACTTCTTATCGCTGGGGTCGTGCTGAACACTATCTTTTTGGTCCGTGAAGTGCGGCGCAATGAGCGCCACGACAGTTTCATCAATGCGGTCACCCATGAGCTGAAGACACCCGTCGCCTCGATCCGGCTCTATCTGGAAACTCTGGAGCGTCGCGAGCTGAGCGAGGAAAAGCGGCAGGAATTTTACGGCATCATGCTCGAAGACAGCGACCGGCTGCTGGCCACGGTCGAGCAAGTGTTGAAAGCGGGAGAAGTAGGGCAACGCTCCCGCAAAACGGCCCGCGCACCCGTTGATATGCGCGAACTCGTAGCAGCTTCTATCCATCGCATGAAGACGCTGCATCACCTGGACGACGCCGGTCTTAGCTTTGAGCAGCCTCCGGTGGAGGTTCCCTTGATTGTGAGCGGCGACCAGGAAGAGCTGCGCACCGTGGTGATGAACCTGCTGACCAATGCTGTGAAATATTCTCCGCGCGGCGTTCACATCCAGGTTCGACTTGCACTCGAGCAGGAGGCCTGGGTCATCCTCAGCGTGACGGATCGCGGTATAGGTATTCCAGCGGCGCACCTGAAGAGAATTTTCAAGCGGTTTTATCGTGTACCTTCGCGCAATGTGCTGCGGACCAAAGGGACCGGGTTAGGCCTTTTCCTCGTTCGGACCATCGCGCGCCAGCATGGAGGCGACGCATTTGCCAAGAGCGAGGGAGAGGGAAAGGGTGCAACGGTGAGCGTGCAGTTACCGCGCGTGCTCCACAGGAAATTCGAACCTCATGTGCAGGAAACTCTATGAATGAGGCACGCATTCTAGTTGTGGAAGATGAAACACATCTGGCGAAAGGACTGCTCTTCAACCTGCAGGCCGAGGGCTATGATGTAGTGCTCACCGGCGACGGCGAACAGGCCTTGTCCCTCTTGGAACGAGAACATTTTGACGCGGTTCTGCTTGATGTTATGTTGCCGGGGAAAAGCGGCTTCGATGTAGCGGCGGAGTTGCGGCAGTCCCAAAATTACGTGCCTGTGTTAATGCTCACAGCACGCGGACGGCCCGAAGACGTTCTGCAGGGATTTGCGGCAGGAGCAGACGACTATTTGCCCAAACCCTTCGACCTTTCTATTCTCCTGGCGAGGCTCAACAGTCTGTTGCGTCGTATGAAATGGCGCCCTCCGGCGGTTAAGAACACGGCTGCTGATGACCTGCCATCCTTCGAGTTTGACGGGCGCAGAATCGATTTTGAGAATCTGAGATTGGCGGCGAGGGGTAAGGAAATTCACTTAACGCTGATGGAATCTGACTTGTTGCGCTATCTCGTTCGCAACCAGGGACGCTCCATTTCCCGAAAAGAATTGCTTGAACAAGTATGGCGGCTCCGAGAAGACACCGATACCCGCGCCATCGACAACTTCATCGTGAGGCTCCGGCGATATATTGAGGATGAGCCTTCCGAGCCTCGTTATTTGCGGACGGTGCGTGGGATTGGCTACAGCTTTCTCCCGTCTGGCGAATGACTTGCATCGAACCGCACGGGGCCGGCATCGATATCCTAGGGGAAGTATGAGCGAAATCACACTGAACATAGACGGAATGCACTGCGGCGCGTGTGTCAGGCGCGTGACCCAAACTCTCGAGCGCATCCCGGGGACTGAAGTCGTAGAAGTCCGAATCGGCGCCGCCCGTGTGAAGACGGAGAATGCCGCACAGGCTGTAAATGCACTGGCGACCGCAGGCTACACCGCGCGTTCGGAATCCTTTTAGGAGCGGAATTGAAGCAGAGCGGCACGGAGGCAATTAAGCTGGGCGTTCAGGGAATGACCTGTGCTGCATGCCAGGCGCATGTGGAGAGAGCCCTGCGTGAAACACAGGGCGTGACCAGCGCAAGCGTAAACCTGATGACGCATTCGGCACGTGTAGTTTACGAGCCAGCGGTCGCGCGGCTTGAATCCTTGTTTGACGCGGTGCGTGACGCAGGATATGACGCTTCTCTGGCCACCGAAATTGCTTCTGAAGAAGATCACAAAGGACAGGAGAGAAGGCTGAAGGTCCGCGCTCTTGGGGCAATCGCTGGCGGTGCCGGAACGATGCTGCTTTCCATGCCATTGGCGATGCGCAGTCATCCGGGCCCGCTCGATCGCGCGATGATGAGGCTGGTGCCGTGGCTTTATCGCATTCCCGGGTCCGCGTTGAAATATACGATGTTGGCCGTCACGCTGGCCGGAATGGCATGGGCGGGCGGGGCGATTTACCAGCGCGCGTGGCAGGCGGCGAGGCATCGTTCGACCAACATGAATACGCTGGTAGCGTTAGGAACGGGCGCGGCTTTCGCCTATTCTGTCGCCGCCACAATTTTCCCAGCTTTCTTTCTCTCTCACGGGCTGCGCGCTGACGTTTACTACGACTCGGTGCTGCTGATTTTGGGTTTTTTGTTGCTTGGGAACTGGCTCGACGCCCGCGCAAAAAGACGAACTCTCGATGCATTGCACACCCTGGGGGAGCTACAGCCGCAGATGGCCCGGGTTCTCCGGGGAGGAACGGAGATCGAGGTTCCTGTCGCGGCTTTGACGCCCGGCGAAGTCGTGATCGTGCGTCCCGGAGAACGGATTCCCGTGGACGGGATTGTGGTCGCCGGCACGAGCAGCGTGGATGAATCGCTCATCACCGGCGAGTCGGTTCCTGTCGCGCGCGGAGTGGGCGAACGCCTCATCGGCGGATCGTTGAACTACGATGGGGCTCTCGAATATCGCGCAACCTCCATCGGAGCAGACAGCGTGTTGGGGCAGATGCTGCGCCTTATGGAAGAGGCGCAGTCTTCAAAGGCTCCCATGCAGCAGCTCGCTGACCGCGTGAGCGCTGTTTTTGTCCCCACAGTGCTGGGGCTGGCCGCGCTGACGTTTTTGATCTGGTCCGTGGTGGGTCATGCGGGGGGACCGGGACGCGCCTTTGCGATTGCTGTAGCCGTGCTGGTCATTGCGTGCCCTTGCGCGATGGGGCTGGCGGTTCCTGCTGCCCTTACGGTAGCCATCGGGCGTGCCGCACAGCTCGGCATTCTGTTCAAAGGTGGTGAAAGTGTGGAGCGCCTGGGGCGCGTGGACACGATCGTGCTTGACAAAACTGGCACGCTGACCGAAGGCAAGCCGGGAATTACAGCCGTCCATGCTCATAACATGGAGCAGAGCGCATTGATTTCGCTCGCGGCGTCTCTCGAACAGCGCTCGGAGCATCCGCTGGCTCACGCCGTTCTGGAATACGCCTCAGCGCATGGAATCGCGGCCGCTGCCGCAACAGATGTTCGTGCGATTCCGGGCAAAGGGTTAACAGGAACGGTGCAGGGAAGGGCGGTAGCCGCAGGAAACCGTGCGCTGATGCTGGATCTTGGCATTGGTCTTCCCGATGCGGCGACCAGTCAAGCCGGAGAGACTCCGCTTTACGTCGCCGTAGATAGCCGGTATGCCGGATTGCTGACCGCGCGGGATAGCGTGCGTCCGGGTGCGGCAGAAGCCATCTCCGTGTTAAGACGCATGGGTATACAGGTGGCCATGCTTACCGGCGACAGCCGGGCCGCTGCCGCTCAAGTTGGGCGGACCGTGGCGCTCGACCAGATATATGCGGAGCTATTGCCGGAGGCCAAACTTGCAAAGATTCGCGACTTGCAGAGCGCGGGTCGCAAGGTTGCGATGGTGGGCGATGGAATCAATGATGCGGCCGCGTTGGCGCAGGCCGATGCCGGACTGGCGATCGGAACCGGCGCCGACTTGGCGCGGGAAGCCGGAGACGCGATTTTACTTCGCGGCGAGCCTATGCAAATCACTACGGCGCTTGCTCTTGCCCGGCATACGGTGCGCGTAATGCGGCAAAACCTCGGTTGGGCGCTCGGCTACAACCTAATAGGCATACCAATCGCCGCAGGGGCGCTTTATCCGCTGACGGGACTTCTGCTCAATCCTGCTGTGGCTGCCGCTGCCATGGCTCTGAGTTCCGTAAGTGTACTGGCCAACAGCCTTCGCCTGAAGCGGTTTGCTTCACGGTAGACTGGAATCCTGTGCGTATCCTTACACGGTACATCCTGAAAGAAGTCCTCTCGCACGCTTTTCTTGGCGGCGTACTCTTCACGTTTGTGCTCTTGATGCCCAATCTGCCGAGTCTAATGGAGTTGGTCGTTCGCAACAGCACTTCGCTGGGCACCGTAGCGGAAATATTTCTGCTCATGTTGCCAAACATGTTTGTGGTCACGATTCCAATGGCCGTGTTGGTCGGTATTCTGCTTGGCCTGAGCCGATTGGCCGCCGACAGTGAAATTACCGCTATGCGAGCCTCTGGAATCGGGGTCTGGAGTTTTGTTGGAGTTGTCGCCATCATAGCGGTTGCAGGCTGGGGGGTCGACCTCGCGAACACGCTTTACTTTGCTCCTAAGGCCACGACGGCAACACGGAGCCTTGAGTCGGAGTTGCTAAACGCGCAGGCATCTTACGAGGTGCAGCCGCGCGTCTTCAACGAGGAATTTAAGAACTATGTTTTCTATGTAGAGAGTGTCCGAGATAGTTCCGGCTCAACGAACTGGAAACAGATTTTTCTGGCAGATCTTTCCGATCCCGGATCGCCCAAAATTACCACCGGCGCGTCCGCCACCGTCGTAAGCGGCAAAGGGATGGCCGCCGTTATGCGGCTTCGCGACGGTACTGAGCACCAAACAGTCGCAGATCAGCCGGATCAGTACAACGTTTCGACCTTCGTGCAGACCGATCTTCCGCTTGCGCTTTCCGCCCAGTCGGATACGCACATCAGCCGCAGCGACACGCCGATGTTGGCAATGTCAAACAGCGAGTTGCGGGCGCGCGGACGAGAGCCTCATGGGCGCCCATATCTGATCGAGTTACAGAAGAGGTTCGCTTTCCCGGCAGCATGCCTGGTTCTGATGCTTGTGGGTGTCCCAGTAGGCATTTCCTCCAAACGCGGAGGCAAGGGCGCCGGTTTCGTCCTTACCATTGCTCTGGTTTTTGTTTACTACTTTCTGTCTTCTACCGGAACAGCCCTCGCTCGGCAGAACAAACTTCCTGTGATCGTGGGCGTCTGGTTCGTCAATGTACTGTTCGCAATCTGCGGAGTGGTGTTACTGCGGCAGATGTCAACCGGTGGCGCGGCACTTGCGGCAATCACCTCAATTGGTGGCTGGTTCAAGCGTTCGGAGAAAGAGGAATCTCCAGAGGTTCGCGGCGAAGGTGGCCGGGTCAAAGCGCGGCATGCACGAGGACGCTTTCCGCTTATTTTGGATGAATACGTCTTAAGGGAATTCCTGAGCACTTTTGGTCTGGTGCTCGTCACCTTCGTATTGCTGATGCTGCTATTTACCTTTTTTGAATTGTTAGGCGACATTATCCGCAATCACTCTCCTCTGCTCCTGGTAGGGGAATATCTCCTCAACCTGACGCCGAGCATGATCTATACCATTACTCCGCTGAGTGTATTGATCGCCGTGCTAGTCGTATTTGGAGTGCTGAACCGGTCGAGCGAGTTGACAGCGATGAAAGCCACCGGAATCAGCCTGTATCGGATTGTTTTGCCCGTTCTGGTGATCGCCTGTGTTTTGGCAACCTCACTTTTTCTATTCGATGAATTCTACTTACCCAAGGCAAACCGCAGGCAGGAGGCTTTGCGGAACGTAATTAAGGGCAGGCCCGCACAGACCGTGGAGCATCCGGGAGAGAACTGGATATTTGGCCAGCAGAGGCCGAGACAGGCGGGACGCATCTTCTATTACGAATTCTTCGATGCTGCGCACGATTCGTTCGGAAATATATCCGTCTTTGAATTCAATCCCGATTCTTTCTCAATCTCACGCCGCATTTTCGCATCGGGCGCGCATTGGGAGCCTCAACTGGACCAGTGGGTTTTCGAGAATGGATGGGTGCGCACGTTCGATGGGGAGGAAATCAGCGGCTACAAGCCCTTTGTGGTGAATATTTTCCCGGAAATTCGCGAGCAGCCTCAGTACTTCAAGAAGGAAGAGTTGCTGTCCTCGGAAATGAGCTTTAACGAACTGTCAGCCTACATTCACGACTTGCGCCAGAGCGGTTTTGACACCATGCGGTTGCGAGTACAGCTGAATCGCAAGCTGGCTTACCCGCTTATTACCCTGGTTATGGCCGTGCTGGCGGTTCCATTCGCACTATCGATGGGCAGGCGCGGTTCTCTCGCTGGAATAGCTGTTGCCATTGGCGTAGCGATCGCGTACTTCATGGTCGACGGAACATTTGAGGCTATGGGAAATGTGAATATGCTGCCGGCAGTGCTGGCGGCTTGGTCGCCGGACTTGGTGTTTGCGTTTGCCGGCGGATATCTGCTGCTACGGTCGTCTACATAGAATGGGCGCGTATGTTTGATCGATTGAAACCGCTGCTGCCATACATGCGTCGCTACAAGCGCGGCTACACGTGGGGCGCTCTGGCCGTGTTGCTGAACAATGCAGTCTGGATTTTTTTCCCCCTGATTATCGGTGTCGCCACGGATGATCTTCTCCACCACGGTGTGACGCGGAAAAAGATCCTTGCCTATGTCGGTCTACTGATAACGATTGCGCTGGCTAAAGGTGTGTTTCTGTTCTTTACGCGTTGGATACTGATCGGCATTTCGCGCGACATCGAATTCGATCTTCGCAATGATCTCTTTTTACAACTGGAAAAACAATCGTCCGAGTACTACCAGCAAAGGCGCACCGGCGACATCATGGCGCGTATGACAAATGATCTGAACGCCGTACGGATGCTTCTGGGGCCGGCAATCATGTACAGCGCGAATACGGTGCTTTTTTCGATTGGCGCACTTTTCTTCCTGCTGCGTATCAGCCCGACCCTCACGTTGTTTGCCCTCGCTCCATTGCCCGTGGCCAGCGTTCTGGTGCAGGCGTTGGGTCGCAGAATCCATGACCGTTTCGAGCGGATTCAATCGATGTTTTCGGACATATCCGCGCAGGCACAGGAGAACTTTTCTGCTGCGCGCTTGGTGCGTGCTTTTGCGCAAGAAGAAGCGCAGATCGAAGCGTTTGATGCCTCTAACCGCGAGTATATTCGCCGGGGACTGCGCCTTGTGCAGCTGATGGGGATGTTGTGGCCGACTCTCGAGTTCTTGCTGGGGATTGCCATGGTGATCGTGTTGCTGATCGGTGGCCACCAAGTCTTAACGAATCGGATATCCCCGGGCGACTTTACGGCTTTTACCATCTACACTGTCATGTTGACGTGGCCCATGATTGCGTTCGGATGGGTCGTCAATCTGTTTGAGCGTGGAACGGCGTCGGTTACCCGCATTCATGAACTGCTCATAGAAGAACCTTCGATTGACGACCGCGATGCTGCGGCATGCAAGGTACCGGCAATAGAGGGAAAGATCGAATTTCGGCATCTCTCCTTTTCGTATGGAGGCGCCGAAGTTCTGCGCGACATCTCACTGAAGATTCCGGCTGGATCGAGCCTTGCATTGGTTGGCTTGACGGGCGCTGGAAAGACCACGCTGGTCAACTTGATTCCGCGGCTTTATGACGCTCCTTCCGGTACGGTGCTTATCGATGGGCGGTCGGTGCGCGAGTATCCGCTCGAAGAGTTGCGCAGAAGCATCGGTTTTGTTCCCCAGGAGACCTTTTTGTTCAGCGAGACAATTCGCGAAAACATTCTGTTCGGCGCGCCTGAGGCCAGCGCGCAAGCAATGCTTGATGCAGCTGAGGCCGCACACATTCGCGGAGAGTTTGAGGAGTTTCCTCGTGGTTTTGAGACGATGGTCGGGGAACGCGGGCTTACGCTCTCGGGTGGACAGAAGCAGCGATCCTCCCTGGCGCGTGCTCTCGTATGTAACCCGAGGATTTTGATCTTGGACGATGCCCTATCCAGCGTGGATACATACACGGAGGAGCTCATTCTGGAAGAGCTGCGACGGCGCATGAAGGGACGGACAACCATTCTTATTTCTCATCGTGTGTCTACCGTTCGAAGCGCGGACAGGATCGCAGTGCTGGCCAATGGTCGTATTGAAGAGTTGGGCACCCATGAGGAATTACTAGCAAAAGAGGGATATTA
Organism: uncultured Acidobacteriaceae bacterium; assembly: GCA_963743135.1. GTDB lineage: Bacteria > Acidobacteriota > Terriglobia > Terriglobales > Acidobacteriaceae > Silvibacterium. The sequence goes on along the minus strand of CAVUON010000002.1, from coordinate 174,158 downwards.
CTTTGGCCTGTACGAGAAACAGAAGATGGAAGAAGAGCTCGCTGAAGTAACTTAGTCTCCCGGAAACTATGCGCTCCAACTTGAGGAGACAGGTTCCGGAGTCGCTGGGATTGCTATTGGAGAGGGCATACGGAGCATGCCGGGCAATTGATTTTCCTGGAGCGTGCGGATGACGTCGGGATCCTGCGAAATGGTATGCCAGGCCTCGCGCACATCGCGAACGCAACTAATGGCCTCTTTGAGGCGCGCCGTCGAAGCCAGACGTGAACCATCGATACAAAGAGCGAAAATTGCCGCGTAGAACTCGGCCAGCGCTTTGGCCGACGACCCTCCTGCTTCCATGCGAAGACGCGATTGCAGGTGCATGAGAATGTCGAGCGTGCGCTTGATGGCGATGCGCCGATCGGAGATGTTGTTGGCCTCGATTGCTTGGATGGCTCGATACAGAAAGCGCACCATCCCGTCATAAAGCGCAACAATCAGCTCGATGCCATTCATGCCCGCCAGGGTCTGCTGCTGATAATTCATGCCTCTTCCTCATCCATTGGGGTTCTGGTTATAGCCGGTTATTGCGCTGTAGAGCTCATTGACCTCGTCAATCTGCGAAGGGATTTCTTCAAGCGTATAGTTCGCTTGATTCAATTCTGTCGTCAGATTCGCTTCCTGCGTGCTGATGAGGGAATTTTCATTGCTGATGTTGGTGTTTAACGTGGACTCCTCGGTGGAATTTGCCTGTGCGGCAAGAGTGAGAACGCCATCTGGAGCAGAGCTGCCCAGATTGTCGAGCACAGTCGTGAAGTTTCCGCCAAAGGAAGTAAAACTACCACTGGGCTGGAAAAAGTTCACTACGTCCTGGTAGTTGCTGTCTAATTCGCTGTCCAGCGTATCGGTATCCAGTGAAAGCGTGCCGTCATCATTGACAGAGACACCAAGCTGAGTAAGAGAAGTTACCGCCCCGCTCGATTGTGTGAAATCCAGCGCCTGTTGCAACTGATCCTGAAGAGTGGAGATCGTCGGGCTTCCGAAGAGCGGCTCCGGGTTTCCGGAGGGGTCATTGCCCTCCTGCGTGTTCAAGTCTCCGATCACTGTGTTATAAGCACTTACGAAGCTGCCGACTGCAGACTCCACATCACTATTGTTGTTCGTAATCTCTACCTGGACACTGGTGCCGGGTGCGGCACTCAGCAATTGAAAGGTGACGCCGGGAATGACGTTGGCTACGGTGTTTGACCCGCTAGTTGCGCTGATTCCGTCCACGGTGAACTGAGCATCCTGCCCAGCCTGCGCCTGCGTAAAGTTGATCGCAGTGCTGGTTGTCGTGTCGTTCAGGCTTGCGGAAACCGTAAGATTGCCGGCCGCCCCACTGGTATCGCTGACGAGTGAAAGCCGCTGTGTGGAACCATCGGTGATGACGCTTGCGGCTACACCATAGTCTCCTGAATTGATTGCATCGGCCAGGGAAGAGACCGTATCATCCGAGGAATCGAGAGTGATGGTCTGCGCTGATCCGCTGCCTACCGTAAGCGTAAGACCGCCGCTCAGTATGTCAGTGCCAGAGATTGCGTCGCTGTAAGAGGAAGACGTTTGCGCCAAGCTGCCGACGACGATGGTATGGCTGCCGGCCACGGCGGTCGATGCTGCCGACGTGAGTTGCAAGACCGATTGGTCTGAGCTTGAGCCTTCCTTTTCCGCGAGCACGCCCTCGAAGTCGGTCAACGATCCAAGCGCGTTTGATAAGGTATTGAGATCAGTGCCAATGGACGTGAGAGCCGTGTCCTGCGATCGCAGAGTTGAAAGCTGCGTATTCCAAGGCGTCTCGACTGCTTGCAGATTGGCGACAATCTGACTCACCGTGCTGCTTACGTCGAAACCCTGACCGCTTGTCGGCGATCCGAATGATATTCCAACAGCTCCCATATCTGCTCTATCGTCATCCCTTCGGCAAACTTCAGCCGTACATCTCGCAAGCCATGGTCCGCAGATGTGACGTATAGGTTAGAGGAGCCAAAGAAAAACGGGGAGCCGAAGCTCCCCGCTGGAGGAGGGTAGAGAACTTACTGCAACAGCTTGGTTACTTCCTGCTCCGTGCTGTTGGCCTGCGAAAGGGCGCTGATGCCGGTCTGCGTCAGAATCTCGTATTTTGAGAGATCCGAAGTAGCGGCGCCGTAGTCCGTTGCCGTGACGGCGTTTTCCGCCGATACAACGTTCTCCTGTTCTGTGCTCGCGACATTGCTGACAGCGTTCAACGTGTTGATCTGCGCGCCTGTGTAGCCGCGTTCTGCAGCTACGTCCTGCACTGCGGTGTATACGTCGTTCAGAGCTATTTGCGCGTCTCCGCTGTTGTTGAGATCAGTCGTGCTCAGGTTCTCTGCATCGGCGGCGACTGGCGCATAGGTCAGGGTTGAAGTTGCAGTCCCGGCTCCCGATGTGTAGGTCAGCCCGGCTGAACCAGTCGCGTCGCCGACTGCGGCACTGGAGAGTGCGCCGAGGCTGACTGTATCGCTGAATCCGCCTCCTGCCGTTCCGTCTCCCGTGAAGATGGCGAAGCCATTGGCGCTACCGAAGACCTGCTGACCGTTATAGGTGGTTGTTGAGCCGATGTTACCGATTTCATCCAGAATGGACTGATATTCGGAGTTTGCAGCGCTATCCTGAGAGGTGTTGAGCGTCCCGTTGGAGGCTTCGGTTGCCAGCGTGACCGCTCGATTGAGCAGGTTCGTGACCTGCGAAAGAGCACCGTCAGCCACCTGAAGCAGGCCAACTCCTTCGCTGGCGTTTTCTGAGGACTGAGTCAGAGCCGCGGAATTCGCGTCCAGACCATTTGCAAGAGAGAGGCCGGCAGCGTCGTCGGCGCCAGAGTTGATGCGCGAACCGGACGAGAGCTGCGTGAGCGTGTTCTGCAGGCTGCTCTGTGTCTGATTGAGGTTGTTTTCCGCGTAGAGGGCGGAGATGTTATTGAGGACACCCAGAGACATATGTTTTGCTCCTATGGATCGATTGATTTCTGCCCGGGGCGCCGTACCGGATGAAAAGCGCAATGCTCTTGTCCGGGTCACCTTGCGGGAAGAACCGCGTTACACATCCCCTTCATCGGCGTAGGGTGCGGGCGCTTTACGAGAATGAGCAGCTTTGGCGTTTGGCGTGCATGCGGGGCATCCGAGGGCAGCTCTGCAGGAGGGGTTAGAACATCCATCATGCCGGAAACGGCGGACGACTACTTCCACCCGGCGGCCATGCGGTCTTTGAGAATGCAGCGGTCCATGACAACTTTAATCCCAGCCGCCTCGGCTTGTGCTGCGGCTGCGACGTCAACGACGCCCTCCTGTAGCCAGAGGTAAGGAATTTTGAGCCGGATTACATCCTCGACGATTGCGGGGATATATTGAGGAGCGCGAAAGACATTGACCAGTTGAATCGTACCAACTGACGCGCAGGCCGCGCTAAGGCTGGGATATGCTTTTTCCCCCAGCGCGGTCTCGATCTGCGGGTTTACCGGGACAATGCGGTAGCCCCGCGACTGCATAAAGCGCGAAACTCCGAACGAGGCTCGGCCTTCCTTATTTGTGAGGCCGACGACCGCAATTGTTTTGCAGTTCGCGAAAATTTCCTGGATGAGAGACGGCTCGTTCATTGGGATTGCCAGGCAAACTTATGTCAGATCGTCTCCGGCATCGATCGCCGCCGGAACGCCGCCATTTCGGCGCATTTTCAAATATCCGCGGATGAATGGATCAAGATAGCCGTCCAGCACGCGGTCAACATCGCCAACTTCTACTTTCGTGCGATGGTCTTTGGCAATCCGGTACGGTTGCAGGACGTAGGAACGAATTTGCGATCCAAAATTAATATCCAGTTTCGAGTCTTCGAGTTTCTTGGTAGCTTCGCGCTTTTTCTCCAACTCATATTCGTAGAGACGGGAACGAAGCATCTTCATTGCGCGTTCGCGATTCTTGTGCTGAGACCGCTCGTTCTGGCACGCGGCCACGATTCCGGTTGGGATGTGAGTGATGCGAACGGCGGAGTCCGTTGTATTCACATGTTGACCGCCTTTGCCACCGGAGCGGTAAGTATCTGTACGGATATCATCTGGCTTTATGTCTATCTGGATGGAATCATCGATTTCAGGCGAAACGAAAACTGATGCGAACGAGGTATGCCTGCGTTTGGCCTGATCGAAGGGAGAGATTCTTACCAGCCTGTGCACGCCGGTTTCGCCCGAGAGCAGGCCGAAGGCGTTTTCTCCGGTGATTGTAAAAGTCGCTGATTTAATCCCAGCCTCTTCGCCGTCCTGATAGTCGTTCATTTCAGTCTTGAAGCCCTGCTGTTCGGCCCAACGCAAATACATGCGCATCAGCATTTCGGCCCAGTCCTGGCTCTCGGTGCCTCCTGCCCCAGGATGAACCACAATGATGGCGTTCAAACCATCTGTTTGGCCAGAAAGCATGGTGCGCGCTTCGAGAGCCTCGGCATATTCGTTGAGAGCCTGGATTTCTCGCTCAAGGTCGCTTTCTACCGCTTCGCCTTCGCGAGCAAGGTCGAAATAGGCCTCAATGTCACTCATCCGGCGAGCCAATTCAGCGTCGCTGGCAAGCTGCTCTTCAATGCGCTTGCGATCGCGCATGATCGGTTGAGAGAGCTGAGGATTGGACCACAGGGACGGATCGGAGAGCTTCAGTTCAATGGCGGCTAATCCAGTTTTGAGGTTGGGAGCGTCAAAGATACTCCCGGAGGTCGCGTATTTTGTCGCGCACCGAATTGTAAGCGAATTCTAGATCATTCAACACGATGATGGGACCTGGCTCTTCGTTAAACTAAGCGGCGTTTGAAAGCGAAAAACAATAGCGCGCCAAGAACGATTATCCCACAGGCGTACGCAAACACATCGCCGTGACGGGTGTAGAAGGTAAGGTCATCTTCATATCCATAGCGAGCGACAAGGGATGTGGTCCCATTGCGCGGCGCGCTGTAGGTAACCCGACCTTTCGGATCTATAGACGTGGTAATGCCATTGTTGGTATCAAGCAGAATCCAGCGATGATTTTCAATGGCGCGCATACGCGCCATGTTCAGATGCTGCCAGGGAGCGCTTGTGTCTCCGTACCACCCGTCGTCGGAGATGTTGACAAAAACTTCGGCGCCGTTGAGCGCAAACGGGCGAATCTCGTCGGCAAAAATCGACTCATAGCAGATGAAGATACCGAAAGCATGTCCGTCGGCGCGAAATACTTTGCGATCCTTACCCCGTTGCAGGTCTACAAGTTGTTGGGTGAGTTTATGAGCAAAGAAGAATAACTTGCGATAAGGCACGTATTCGCCGAAGGGCACCAGATGGATCTTGTCGTAGCGCCCAAGGATAGTGCCGTCAGGCGCAGTAAAAACAGCGGAATTGTATGTCCCGGTCTGATCGCGGCCTAACATGCCGGCGACAATGGGCGCATGCACTGTGGTTGCGAGTGTCCGCATCAGTGCGACCAAGTGCGGATCATCACTCAGGAAAGGTGATTGCGCTTCAGGCCATACGACAAGGCCCGGCGGCGGGACATTCTGGGTGCACTGCGGCCTTGTGAGTTGACCGTCCGGTACAGGCATGCCGATGTATGCAGGACTGCAAGTGCGAAGGCTCTGCTCCAGAATCCAAGACGCATGTTCATCCCATTCCGGGCCTATCCATATATTGATTGAGCCGACACCGAGATTTGGCTGAAGTAGAACGGCGTAGGTGGAAGTCGCAGACGGTTTTGCAGGGACAAAAGAACCGAGCTGCAACAGCACAATCAGCAGAACGGCTCCCGTGCCGATTCGCAGGCGCGTGTGGATGCAGTTTGCGAGCAATGCCGCTACCAATAAAGCATTGGCTGCAACCAGAACAAAAGAAATTCCATAGCTGCCTGTGAATGGCGCCAGCTTGATGAGCAACAGGTTATCTACTTGCGAGTAGCCAAATTGATCCCACGGGACGCTCGTTAAGCGTGCAGCCAGCAGTTCAATTGCCGTCCAGATAAATGGCGCGAACACTAGCGGGACGAGAATTCCACCGGAAGAACGGCGCAGAAACGCGAGAATCAGACCAAAAAGCCCGAAATATAGTCCAAGGACAGCACTGTACAGGAGAAGCATTCCCGCGGCGCCTACCGGAGGCACGCCTTCCGCATAGTGCGTCATGGTTTGGTAGATCCAATAGCAGTTGAGAACATACCAAAGCACGCCGCAGAGGTAAGCAGCCGCGGCGCTGCGCCGCAAATAATACCGCGGTGCAACATCTCCGGGTCTGAGCAGGGCGAGAAGGAGCGGCACAAGGGCAATCCATCCGAAAGCAGCTCGCCAGGGCGGGAGAGACCCCGCAATAGGAAAGGGAAGATCGAGCAGAAACGCAGAGAGGAGTGCGAGCAGAACTGAAACCGCAAAAGAAGCAGGCTTTGAGGTCGTCCGGGTGTGAGACGGGGGCATCGATGCCGAGTTTAACACTGCGAGACCATAGCAAAAATGTTTGCAAAGTGTGTGAGTGCTCATACAATGAGTTTTATGAACGCACTCGCTTTCTTAGGTATGCATCTCCTGACCGTCTTGTTTTTTGTTGGACTGGCGGGGTCTTCGATTGTCGTCGCTATAAGTTTTGTGGAGGATCTCGCCGAGCTTTTCGGCGAATAGCATCTGCACGGCGCTCTGCTAACGGTATGAGAAATTCCTGTTGACTGTGGCGCAAGGCAGACTTAGACTCAGCGTTAGCGTCAGGGCAACGTAGCCCCAGAGTTGACCTGGCGCCTGATGAGCGTCGCCCACACTTCATGGCCTCTGACCAAATGTTTTCCGCTCCGCAATCGAATCGAGTAAGGCTTGTAATTGCTTCCTCGGTCATGCTTACTTTCATTTCCTTCTGGAGAGCCGCTGCCATCGTCCTGAACGACCTTGGCTCCTCTGCTTTTTATGCAGGCGGCATTGCAGAAGAGGCAGTAGGTAAGGCTGCACCCTGGTTCATTCTGGGGGTTATGCTATTTTCGTTCGCGGTGCGCGCGGTCTATGTCGAGAGCTGTTCGATGTTTACTCGGGGCGGCGTTTATCGTGTTGTAAAAGAAGCGCTCGGCGGGACCTTCGCAAAGTTAAGCGTTTCGGCGTTGATGTTTGACTACATCCTCACCGGCCCCATCTCGGGCGTGTCGGCCGGACAATACATCACTGGGCTCTTGAATGAATTGATGAATGTTGGAGCGGCTCATGGCTGGTTGCCGCTGGCGCTGATCAATAGTAATCACGTTGCTCGTCACCTTCCCATGAATGAAACTTCAGCGGTGTTCTGCGCCGCCGTAACCATTTATTTCTGGTGGCAGAATATCAAGGGTATCGAAGAATCCAGCGATAAAGCACTTGAAGTGATGAAAATCACCACTATTATGGTGGTGCTGCTCCTGGGCTGGAGCATCTGGTCTGCATTCCATGTTGGCGCGAAGTTACCGCCACTTCCCATTCCTTCGAATCTTCACTTTTCAAAGGATGCACTCGGATTTCTATCCGGGACAAAGCTGGCTACCGGGCTCGGGCTTTTCGGCATTATTATGGCCTTCGGTCATTCCATTCTTGCCATGAGCGGAGAAGAGACTCTTGCTCAGGTAAATCGCGAAATTGAACATCCCAAACTGAAAAATCTGAAGCGTGCGGCGATTGTGATCGCTATCTACAGCTTCGTATTTACGGGGATCGTTTCATTGCTCGCGGTAATGCTCATTCCAGATTCAGTCCGCATTCCGGTTTATCGCGACAATCTGATTGCCGGCCTTGCTATGCATGTCGTCGGGCCGCTCACACTGCGTATCATCTTCCGGGTATTTGTAGTCATTGTCGGCTTCCTGATACTTTCTGGAGCCGTAAATACTTCAATTATCGGATCGACCGGAGTGCTGATGCGGGTGGCCGAAGATGGCGTACTTACGGACTGGTTTCGTAAGCCGCATCACAAGTTTGGCACTAGTTATCGGATCATAAATCTGGTTACGGCGCTCCAATTATTCACGATTATTGTGACTCGCGGGAATGTTATAACTCTTGGCGAAGCTTATGCATTTGGCGTCATTTGGAGTTTTACATTTAACAGCCTTGCCATGCTCGTTCTGCGCTGGAAATACAAAGGTGAACGCGGCTGGAAGGTTCCGATTAACATCAAAGTTGGCGGCTTAGAGCTTCCCATTGGACTGTTTTCTGTCTTCCTGGTTTTGTTTACGACTGCAGTCGTGAACCTATTCACGAAAAGCGTAGCGACGGAAAGTGGGATCGCCTTTGCGGCTACTTTTTTTGTCATATTCAGCGTCTCGGAACGCAAAAATCTCAAGCGCCAACTTGCCACTGCGCAACAGATGAAGGAGCATTTTCAACTTGAGCATCCGGAAGAAATTGGCCGCGAGGCGTTGGCCATCAAACCCGGTGCTGTGCTTGTAACAATGCGAGATTCAGCGAATCCCTTCGCCTTGAAGTGGACTCTTTCGCGAACAAATACAGACGATCAGGATGTGGTTGTGCTTACCGCCCGTATGATGGGCGCAGGTGGCCCCGAATATCTGGATGAACAATTGTTCAGTGAGCATGAACAAATGCTGTTTACCAAGGCCGTTTCCGTTGCGGAAAGTTTTGGGAAGCATATATCTCTCTTAGTTGTGCCGGCAGGCGACATTTTTGCAGCTCTTGTACAGACGGCCAATTCGCTTGAGGTCTCGGCCCTTGTATCCGGCCTTTCTACGAAAATGCAAGCTTCCGAGCAGGCCTATCATATCGGTCAAGCCTGGGAAGCTCTGCCAGAACCAAAACGGCAGTTTACTTTCTACGTCATTATGCCCGGCGGTGAGGCCCAGTCCTTTCATATCGGTCCTCATGCTCCAGCCCTTCAGGGAGAGGATGTGCAGTTGGTCCATCGTCTCTGGTTGAATTTCAGGCGAGATCCGGAGATGCAATACCTGCACCACACCGACATCGTGACTTATGCTCTGACAAGGCTCGCTTCGGAGTATGCGAGGGATAAAGTGGAAACTCTCAAAGAGTTGCGACGATACACTCAGAATGAACATCGCGACACAAACTTGCTTGGACATATACCTCAGGGCCCCGGTAGTGGCCCGGCAACCAAGTATGCGATCCCAGCTCCAAAGGCGGAAGGCGGTACGCACGACTCATGTGAAGACTAGAAAAAGTTGCTCAGCCTGTTAGCGCGGTGCTGGATAGCTCCTATGTAATGTTATCTAACCTGTTTGTACCTGTAGGTACATGGAAAATAAACTCCGACGATTGTTGGAGAAAAAGCGGCAACCGGAGGGTCAATGCAGTTGAGTCAGATTCTTTCTGAAATAGACAATGAAATCGAGCTGCTACAGCAGGCGCGTACTCTGTTGACGGGCGCACTTGTTGTGAGCCTCAAACGGCGCGAGATACCTACGACGCCGCGGGTAGCAAAGGCCGCAAAGAAGAGAACTGGGAAGCGTAAGTTGAGCGCAGAAGGGCGGCGCAAGATTTCCGAAGCGCTTAAAGCCCGCTGGGCGGAGCGGAAGAAGCGAGCGTCAAGCAAGGCTTCGAAGTAGGCGCTCGATTCTAAAAGCCCGATTTCGATAGAAGCGGCCTTCTCCTTGATACCTGGAAAGCTCAGCGGATGGTCTTTCCGGGTGGCGGCGTGAGAACCTCCATTCCGGTTCCCGTTAAGTGGCGCTCAAGTTCTGCGGGCGTTCCCGTAAGTTGCGGGAAGGTTCCATAGTGAATGGGAATTATAGTCTTAATGCCGAGGTAGCTTGCAGCTAGGGCTGCGGCTTTAGGACCCATCGTGAAGTGATCGCCTATGGGAATCATGCCTACTTCCGGAGCGTATAGTTCCTTGATCAGCCGCATATCGGAGAAGACCGAGGTATCTCCGGCGTGATAAAGAACCGGAGCAGTTTCGGCGGCGATGATGAAGCCAGCGGGATCTCCCCCATATAGGGTTTCCTTCCCATCCTGGATGCTTGAGCTATGGTGAGCCTCAACCATGCTGATGGTTACGTCCTTGTATTTATAGGAGCCACCGAGGTTCATTCCAACAATATCTTTGATTCCTTTTGAACCGATCCAGTCGGCGAGTTCGAAGATGGCGACCACTCTAGGATGGTGTTTCTTAGCTACGGTAACGGCGTCGGCGATGTGGTCCGAATGGCCGTGGGTGAGAAGCAGGAGATCAAGCTTTTTCGGCAGTTCGTAGTCTTTCGGATATTTCGGATTATGTTCAAGGAATGGGTCGATCAGAATCTCCGTTCCCCGCGGGGTGGTGATGTGAACGGCTGCATGGCCGAGCCAGGTAATCTCGAGACCTTTCCACTTTGTCATGTATTTTGGCTCTCCTTTGTGTCCCAGTTTTCTTAGGATGCTAGATTTCATTCTGATTCTGTATGGGATTGATTCTACGCGTGTTGTTTTTTGACTTGACGGCTCCTCGGAGGGAGAGTAGCGTTTTCTTATGAGCGAAGAAAAGGCGAATTCGCAGTCTTTGTTTCCGATTTTGCAAGCCGAGCGGCAGAATAACCACCTTGCCGGCATGGCGCGGCTGGCTGCTTGCGGCGTTCCCGCCGGGGATGGTCACCTGGTAGAGTTTCGTACTCTTCCAGTGAGGTCGCTGCTGAACAAGTCCGTCTCGCGACGAGGAATGTGGTTTGCGAAGAGCATCAATCCCTATCGCGGGTGCGAATTTGCGTGCAGATATTGCTATGCGCGCTATACGCACGAGTTCATGGAGATGAAAGATCCCGCGGATTTCGAGCGCAAGATCTATATCAAGCAGAACGCGGCGTGGCTGCTCCGGCAGGAGATCCGGTCGCTGCGACCGGGGGAGGAGATCGCCTTGGGCACGGCGACCGATCCCTGGCAGCCGATCGAACGGAAGGCGCGGGTGACGCGCAGCATTCTGGAGGTTCTTGCCGAATATCGCGGGTTGCATATTGGCGTAGTTACCAAATCGACTTTGATTGAACGCGATATTGACCTGTTGCAGCGCGTTGCCGAGCGCAGCGACCTGGTCGTTCACATTACGATTACAACTCCCGACGTTGAGCTTGCGCGGATTCTGGAGCCGCGTGCTCCGCGGCCGGATCTTCGTTTTCGAACGGTGCGGCGATTGCGGCAGGCCGGTTTGCGAACTGGCATTCTTTGTTCTCCTCTCATGCCCGGGATCACTGATAATGCCCAGGCGCTGGACGCGATGTGCCGCCGCGCGAGCGAGGTGGGCGCTAGTTTTTTGTCGGCGCAACCTCTGTTCCTTAAACCGTGCTCGAAGTCTACATTTCTCGCTTTCGTCCATGAGCACTTTCCCGAGTTGGACGCGAGTTACGCAAAGCGCTATGACGAGACAGCCTTTGTTTCGCAGGCTTACCGGAAACGCGTGAGTGAATTGGTGGCGGCGGTTACCCGGAAGTACGGGCTTGCACGGCGCTTTTCGAACGATACGCCTGTGCGTAGCGTAGAGCGGCACCTCGACTTTGTGCCGGAACAACGTGAACTTTGGGCGCCGCTGCCGGACAGACCCCAGCCGTCTTCCATCTTTGGGTCGTCCGAGCTTACGGAGCGTCTTACCGGGTGATCATGACTTCGTAGAGATTGTCTTTTGCGAGAAAGAAGCGGTAGTTGCTGTAGTCGGCGAAGAGCTTTTCTATGTTGCGATTGGTGTAGACGCGCTGGACCGGGTGCGGTTCCGATTCCTGCATCTCGATTGTGCTGGTGCCGGTGAGATGGTAGCGGCAGAAGTTCGTGTAGGGTCCGGTCAACTTGGTGTGAAAGATGGCCAGAATGAGTCCGCCCTTGCGCAGACCCTGCTGAAGATGCTCAATGAGCGGCTGCACCAGACCCAGAGGGATGTAGTCGAGCGTGGTCCAGAGGAGCACGACGTCAAACTCGCGCCCTCCGAAGTTCAGGTTCTGCTCGAAAAAACCGGGAACGTCGAAGCTGGGTTCTTCGCCTTTTTCCCTGGGCGGGATGATCCAGGGGCCACTGAGCGCTTCGTGAACGATGTCGGCCATGTAGACGCTGTGGCCGAGTTCGGTGAGGAAATTGATGTTCTGCGGCGAGGTCGGTCCGATGTCGAGGACGCGCAGGTTGGGCTCTTCCTGCAGGTGCTTCAGCATGGCGGTCCAGCCGCTGGAATGGCGGGGGATTCGCGGACCGGTCAGCACGGTGCGGCTGGTGCGATCGGTTTCGCCCGGAGCTCGATTGAAAAGGTTACGAAGCACGCTGGGCTGAATCTCCTCAAATTGCCGACCTGGTTGCGTCCGAGCAGGTCGGCTTAAAAAAAGTTAACTCATATATTTTAAATGACTTAGCGCGATGACCCAAGTAGCGCACCGGGCGCCGAGGGGGAAGGTGCGGCCGTTCCTGAGCTGGCGGAGGATGCCTTGTCGGACGATCCGGCAGGCGTTGCAGTGAGGTCGACTTTCCCGGAGAAGAGCGCATTTTCCTCGATGGAAAGGCGGCCGGCCTGAATGTCTCCTTTGAGGTTGCAACCAGCCCTTAGCTCCACCCGACCACTTGCGATAATGTCGCCGGTCAGCGCGCCGAGGATCACGACATCGCGCGCCGATACGTTGGCCTGCACATGGGCGTGTGGGCCAATGGTCAGGCGGCTTTCGCTGAGGGTGATGGTGCCCTCGATGGTTCCGTCGACCAGCAGGTCTTCGCTGCCTTTAACCTCGCCGTAAATCTGGACGGATTTGCCGATGGATGCGGCGGTTGCTTCTGCTACGGGCATTTTGAAAACTCCTTGACGCGCTTAATGCGCGCTTTGATCGCACTATACGCAAAGGAAGGGTACCCTGCAACTGAGGAATTTCGCGCCCGATCAAATTTAACAGCTAATTTTATATCATGTTTAGAATCAGGCGTTTATATTTCTTCGTTTCTCGTATCATCTTCAAGAAACAGGACTTAGCGTCATCCTCTTCGAAATGAATAAGTTAGCCGGAGTTGTCGCCAATCGTCAAAAACGGCGGGTGGCTTATTTCCAAGATGGTCCTGGCGATTACTGGTTTTTTCAGCGCGCACTCTGAGCCGGCTTTGGCCGCCGAGGTTTTCACTTAATTCTGCATGGTCTTCAAAACAAAGAGCTTAAAAAGAGGTTTTTGGAATCTGATACTTAGGCCTGTTCGCCATGGAATGAATTATTTAGGCGGCATTTCGTCGGGCGGTGGCCCAGCGCGCCGAGTGAGAGCATTTGTCCTACTTCAAGTATAGAGAATTCAGGCTATTCAATCTGCGTTTTCGGTTGGATGTTGGCTCTTTGGAATGAATTGGATAGGAGGAAAGTTCGGCTGGTGGCATTGACAGAATTTCCACAGGGTGGGGGCTTGCGGGTGGAGTGGGGATCGGATGCCATTTACGTTAGTGGCGCTCGAGAGAAACCGCAGGTTCCTCGACTCGCTGCGCTCGCTCGGAATGACATCGTGTTGGTTGAAGGTTGTGGTCTCCCACCCTTGGCGCGTGAAGCTGCGCCAAGGATGGGGCACCTGTAGATTTGTGCTGTTCGGAAGTGAACCGCAGGTTCCTCGATTCCGCTCAGGGCAGCTCCTTCGACTTCGCTGCGCTCCGCTCGGAATGACCTCTCCTTGAGCTGGTGGACGCCCCGTCTTGTTGTGGCGTTGCGGACGAGGTTAGGACAAGGGCAGGGTGAGGTTTTCGGGGCGGGTGCGGGATTTGGGGGCTTGCTTGAAGGTGGCGTCGCGGCGGTGGAGGGGGTATTCGGGCTGTTTGCCGTCGAGGATCTGCTGGATGTTGAGAATCTGGATGCGTGGATAGGTTGAGCCGTCGGTGGATTTGTAGAAGCCGGCCTCGGCGGCTTCGCGGAGCATGGGCCTTGTCGGTTCCTCGAAGCAAATGAAGACTCCGATTTCCGCTTTTTCGCGTTCGAGGGTTCCTCGCAGATCGCGGACCTGCGAAACCTGCACGCCTCCGGCTTTGACGGAAAAGAGAATTTGTTTTGATTTGCCGGACTGGTCGTCGTGGAAGTAGAGGCGTCCGTCGATGCCGCGGTCGGCTCCCTTTTTCTGCTCGGCGGGGCGCGCGCCGACCTGTCCTAACGCCCACCACTGGAACTGATATTTGTCTTCTTCGGCGAGTTTGGCGGCTCCAGAGTAGTCGGTTGGCTCGCCGATGACTTCGTAGGTTTCGCGTATCTGTGGGCCGAAGGCGTCGGAGAGGCGTTTTTTGATCAGGCCGATGGCGAGGTGGGTGATGTCGATGCCAATCCAGCGGCGGTTGAGTCGCTGGGCTACCTGAACTGTGGTTCCGCAGCCGCAGAAGGGATCGAGAATGAGGTCGCCTTCGTTGGATGAGGCCTTGATGATTCGTTCGAGGAGGGCTTCGGGTTTTTGGGTTGGGTAGCCAAGGCGTTCGCTATTTGCGTGTATACCCCGAAGCATTGAAATATCTTCCCAAAAATCCTGAATTGAAACGCCTTTACTCTCATCTAAGTATCGCTTCTGATAAACCATCCCCGATTTCGAGTAAACTAGGCGTCCTTCGGCCTCAAGCCTTTCCATCGTTGGCTTGCTGTACCGCCAATAACGCGTCACGCCTTTCCATTCGTAGTGCGGATTGCCCTTTGCTGCTCCGCCGGGTCCCGTCACGTCTGCCTTGTTGTAGCGGCGTCCCGTAGTCTCCTCAATATTCCTGTACCACTTATCTTCTGTGCTTTCGGGAAGCGGGTTGTAAAGCGTATTGAAGGCAGGGCTATCCCCTCGACTAAAGAAGAGAATGACGTCGTGAATGCGGCCATAATGTTTTGCACCCTGCTTGCCGTCACTATGGGCGTCTGATCGTTTCCAAACGATCTCATTTCTAAAAAACTGTGGCCCGAAAACGGAGTCCATCAGAATTTTCAAATAATGGCTGGCGGTTGGGTCGCAGTGGAGGTAGATCGATCCGGTTTGTTTGAGGACGCGCTTTAGCTCGACGAGGCGCGGGGCCATCATGGCGAGGTAGGCCATCATGTCGCTGTTGCCGAGGAAGGTGCGGAAGGCGCGCATGGCGTCGGCGACTCGTCCGCCGATGGTTTCCATGATGTATTCGTAGGAGCGCTCGGCGTCGAGGTTCCACTCCCAGGTGTCCTCGAAGGCGTGGATTTGGGAGCTGGATTTGGAGCCGTCTTTTTCGGCGAACAGGACGTTGTAATCCTGGCGGGAGTTGAAGGGCGGGTCGAGGTAGACGAGATCGACGGATTCTTCGCGGAGGTAACGCTGGAGGACGTCGAAGTTGTCTCCGTAGTAGAGATGGTTCTTTTCGGGCTTGTTCAGGGACACGGTTCAACTTAGCATAGCGGGTTGGTGGAGGGAAGTGGCGAAGCATGGGCCCGTGCCCATACACAGATTTAGGGCTGGTAGATCACAGTTCATATCCGTGCTCTGGGTTGAGTGGGTTAACCAAAATTATTTTGTTCCAGTCGTGTTCAATGCTTATGGTTCCCTTGTCGCCATAGCCTATGCGGTCGATGAGGACAAGCCACCATTCCGGGTATTTCGCACGCGCGCGAGCGATTTTCTTGGTCTTCTCTCGAACGCAAATCTCGATGTTTTTCTTCAGTTCGTGTTCGAGCCAACCTCCAGCGTTGCGGTCCGAAAATCCACCTAAGACAAAGTAATCGGGCCACGCATTGGTCGCGGGCGCCAAGTTGAGTGTGAGACGATCGGCAATTAGAAATTCTCTGTCTTCTGTTAGGCCGTCGCGAAATGCAGTAAGAACCTCTAGCACTTTTTGCTTTATCTCTGTCAAGTTTGGCAATGGTCGGCTAAACCTGTAACCAACGAGCCAACACGTTCCGTTTTTGGCAGGACCGAACGAGGCAAGGACCTCTCGGATGCTGTTATTCAACGCGAACTGCAGCACTTCGAGCCCTTTCGGCTTTCCTGATTCCGTGATTTCGTTCTGATTCAGGCGGCGAACCTCTACTGCGATTCTTCCATCAACAAGAAAATCCGGCGTTACGTTCCCATCCGGCTCATGGATTATGGAAGAGAAGCCAAGGGTAGACAGATACTGACGGGCTAGTTCCTCGTCATCCTTCATGGGATGCATTCTCTCAGAGATCGGCCATTCGGGCTAACGGCCGAGAAACCGCAGGTCCTTCGACTGCGCTGCGCTCCGCTCAGGATGACATCGGGTTTGGCTCTGAATTGGTGGTCTCCCACCCTTGCCGCAGAGTGCGCGTCAAGGATGGGGCACCCATGTTTGTGCAGACCGACAGAAACCGCAGGTCCCTTCGACGGTGCTCAGGGCAAGCTCTTCGACTCGCTTGGCTTCGCTCAGGATGACATCGGGTTTGGCTCTGAATTGGTGGTCCCCCACCCTTGCCGCAGAGTGCGCGTCAAGGATGGGGCACCCATGTTTGTGCAGACCGACAGAAACCGCAGGTCCCTTCGACGGTGCTCAGGGCAAGCTCTTCGACTCGCTTCGCTTCGCTCAGGATGACATCGGGTTTGGCTCTGAATTGGTGGTCTCCCACCCTTGCCGCAGAGTGCGCGTCAAGGATGGGGCACCCATGTTTCGCCTGCTGCTGCGCTCCAGCCTACGGCAGTGAGGTGCTCTAAGCAGCCTTATGCTGTTTGACCCGCAGTCGTAATCCTTCTTGCTTTTGCAGGTATGCAATCACCTGAAGGAGGTTTCTGGCTTGGGGATTGCCAGAGGGGCCGAACATGCGCAGGAGGCTTTTCTCGGGAATCGCTGTGGCTTGTGCAAGCTGCGCATACCCCACAGTCGCTTTGATGTAATCGCGCAGGATGGATTTTGCCGTCTCAAGATCCCCGGAGACGAGGCATTCGATTCCTTCGCGCAGTAGTTCGCGCCGAAAGGCCCGGTCCTTTCGCACCCGGATCAGGACTGTTTCTTTGAAGTCGCGTGTGAGTGGCATTGTGCTCCCTTACCTTTCGTCCGATTGCCGCGCTTATATTCGGACCATAGGGCGATTGCTTCCGCTATATCGCGCTGCTGGCGTTTCTTGCTGCCACCGCCTAACAGGATTACAAGGCGGTCGCCGTCTTTACCAAAATAGATTCGATACCCGGGCCCGAAATCGATACGGTACTCATACACCCCGGCGCCGACTCCTTTGGCGTTTGAGAAGTTGCCCATCTCAACGCGCAAGAGGGCAGTTGTGATCCTTGCGGCAGCGGGCGCATTCAAACCGTTGAACCAATCCGCGAACGGGCTTCTGCCGCGCTCATCCAGATATTCTCGAACTGCGATCACGTTGATATGGTAACACATGCGTTACCATATTGCGGGCGCGAATTTCAGCACTTGATGTTTTGCAGGCGCGGTGCTCCGGCTGTATGAGAGGATACGGTTTTAGAGCTGAATTTTTCCCCCGGGGAGTGTTGTTTGTTGGAATCTGCCGCTTTGCGTGAGCCTTCTTCTCGCGTTCCGCCTGCGTGGATTGTGGGGATGGCCCTGTTTCCGTTCGGGCTGGTGGTGGGCTTTACCATTACCGCACTTCCTTTTCTTTTGACGCGGCAGGGGATTTCGCTGGACCGGGCGGCGTCGACGAGCGCGGTGGTGATGTCTCCGACGTTCTGGGGTTTTCTGCTTTGTCCCGTTCTCGATACCGGACTGACGCGGCGCGCGTACTGCTGGCTGATGGCGGCGGTGTCGGCGGCGTGCGTGGCGCTGGCGCTGGGGGTGCTTTCTCCGTCGAGGCTGGGCTTGACGACGGGGCTGCTGCTGGTGGGCGAGCTGGGTATGGTGATGTACGGGAACGCGGCGAATGGATGGATGGCGGAGTTTCTGCCGGACCATCTGCGCGGATCGGTGGCGGGATGGACGAATGTGGCCAACCTGGGCGGCGGCGCGCTGGGGTCGCTGGCGGTGATGTCGCTGGTTCCGCATATGCGAATGCAGTTGATCGGGCTGGGGCTGGCGGGGTGCATTGTGCTGGGAGTGCTGCCGACGGTGGTGTTTCCGATGTCGCGGCGGTCGGCGTTCAAGTTCAAGCAGGTGTTTACCGCGACATTGAAGTCAACGTGGGCGGCGTCGCGGAAACGGGAGTGTTTGGTGGGGTTCGCGCTGTTTCTGGCTCCGGTGGGCGCGGCGGCGGGGATCAATTTGTTTTCGGGGCTGGGCGCAGATTTCCATGTGAGCGAGCACGTGGTGGTGCTGGTGACGGGCGCAGGCTGCGCGATTGCGACCTCGATCGGCGCGCTGCTGGGAGGATATGCGGCGAATCGCGTGTCGCGCGGGTACCTTTATCTGGGCGCGGCGGCGGCGATTGCGGCGGTGTCTTTGACACTGGCGCTCACGGGGCACACGCTGGCGGCGTTTGTGGCCGGCGCGCTGATTTATAACGCGCTGACCGGAGTGGTATATGCGTCGTTCAATGCGCTGGGATTTCAGTTGGTGGGGCGGGAGAGCGCGGTGGCGAGCACGCAGCTTGGTCTGTTTACGGCTGCGATCAATGCGGCGGTGGTGTACATGACGTGGGCCGACGGGAAGGGGTACGAGCATTTCGGCGTGCGGGGGCTGTTTCTGGTGGATGGGCTGGCGAGCGCGGTGGCGCTGCTCCCGTTGCTGCTGCTGGTGCGCCGGCAGCTTCGAGTGGGGCGACAGATGGAGCTGACAGAGGCTGAAAGCGTATGACGATGTTGAAGAGGTGCGGCGCGATCCTTCTGGCGGCGGTGCTGCGATTGTGAAGCAGGGCTACACGATTGTTCTGAACGTGGGCGACCAGTGGAGCGATTTGAAGGGTTCTCCGCAGGCGGAGTTCAGCGTGAAGCTGCCGGACCCTTTCTATTACATTCCTTGAAATTTTGTTTCGATCTGAAGCGCGATCTGTGGCACGCGCATCCATTGCTTTATGGAATATAGACAGCTTGGTGCTTCGGGGTTGAAGGTTTCGGCGTTGAGTTTTGGCGCGGCGACGTTTGGCGGAGGCAACGAATTTTTCAAAGCGTGGGGATCGTCGGGGGCGAATGAGGCTTCGCGGCTGGTGGATGTTTGCCTGGATGCGGGCGTGAACCTTTTCGACGTGGCCGATGTTTATTCGAAGGGGCTGGCGGAAGAGGTTCTTGGGAAGGCGATTGCGGGGAAGCGCAACCGGCTGCTGATTTCGACCAAGGCTACGTTTCGCATCGGGGATGGGCCGAGCGATGTTGGATCGTCGCGGCTGCATTTGCTGGAGTCGGTGGACGCGAGTTTGAAGCGGCTGGGCGTGGAGCACATCGATATCTACCACATGCATGGGTTTGACGCGACGACTCCGGTGGAGGAGACGCTGGATACGCTGAATACGCTGGTGGGGGCGGGGAAGGTTCGCTACATTGCGTGCTCGAATTTTTCGGGCTGGCATTTGATGAAGTCGCTGGCGGTGAGTGAGCGGTATGGATGGTCGCGGTATGTGGCGCATCAGGTGTACTACTCGCTGGTGGGGCGCGAATATGAGTGGGAGCTGATGCCGCTGGCGCTGGACCAGAAGGTGTCGGCGCTGGTGTGGAGTCCGCTGGGATGGGGACGGCTGACGGGGAAGATTCGGCGGGGACAGCCGCTACCGGAGACGAGCCGACTGCACAAGACGGCGGACAGCGGGCCTCCGGTGGACGATGAGTATCTGTATAAGGTGGTGGATGCGCTGGATGCGGTTGCGAGGGAGACAGGGAAGAGTGTTCCGCAGATTGCTTTGAACTGGCTGCTGCAACGACCCACCGTGGCGAGCGTGATTGTGGGCGCTCGGAATGAGGAGCAGCTGAAGCAGAATCTTGTCGCTGCGGAGTGGAATTTGACTGCGGAGCAGGTGGCGAAGCTGGATGCGGCGAGCGCAGTTTCTCCGGTTTATCCTTACTGGCACCAGCGGCAGTTTGTGGAGCGGAATCCGAAGCCGGTTTAAGAGAGAGCGATTGCTTCGGTGGCTCATCGGTCACCGCGGCGGTGAGCGGGAACTCGTAGGCGACGTGTCCGATGAGATCGCCGGAAGCAGACTGGGCGCTGATTCCAGTCCATGAGTGTGTTGGGGCAGGAGCCGCATCCAAGCCGAGCATGGAATCCTTTCGCTGGTGAAAGGAATGCCTAGCGGGGATGGCGAGCTGTTGGCGAAAAAGAGGGTTGCGGGAAGCTTAGGGCTGGCGGCCGTCACGGCGATCGGCGTGGGGGGAATGATCGGGGGCGGCATCTTTGCGGTGCTGGGCCTGGCGATCTCGGTTTCCGGTCATGCGGTGGCGCTGACGCTGGCAGTCGGTGGAGTGATTGCGCTGCTCACCGGTCTGTCGTATGCGCAGATGGGGTTGAAGTTTCGCGGCAACGGCGGCAGTTTCGCATACATTCAGAAGGGGCTTCCTGAGGGAGGGATTGCCGGTGTCGCGGGTTGGCTGCTGGTGGCCGGCTATGTCGGGACGCTGGCACTGTATGCGACTGCCTTCGGCGACTATGGAGCGACGCTGATCGGCGGTCAGCATCCCGTGGTCTGGATTGCACGGGTGCTGGCGGCGGCAGGGCTGCTTATCTTTATGGGCGTCAACCTGTGGGGCGCCAGGCTTTCGGGCGGCGTGGAGCTGACCGTGGTCTCTATCAAGCTCTCCATCCTTGTATTTTTTGCGGCGGTCGGTCTGTGGGGCATTCACGCGGCGCACTTCGAGCCGGTGTTCAACCATGGTGTGATGGCGCCGCTGGCGGCGGTGGGCCTGATCTTTGTGGCCTATGAGGGGTTTGAACTGATCCCCAACGCGGTCAACGATATGAAGGACGCAACTGACCAGCTACGTCCCGCGATTTTGATTGCGATCGTGCTGACCACGGTGCTCTACATCGTGGTGGCGATTGCGGCAGTAGGCAACCTGACGGTGATCCAGATCCAAAAGGACCAGGAGTATGTGCTGGCGGTAGCAGCGCAGCCCAAGCTGGGACATCTGGGATTTTTACTGATCGGCGTTGCGGCGGTGCTCTCGACGGCCTCGGCGATCAATGCGACGCTGTTCGGAGCGGGACGGCTGGCAAAGGTGATGGCCACCCAGAGCGCGCTGCCCGAGGTCTTCACGCGCGAGAGCAGCAGGCGCCGGGTACCGTATGTATCGCTGCTGGTGCTGACCGGCTTGGCGCTTCTGTTCACGATGTTGGCGCACCTGACGCTGATCTCGGCGTTCGCCAGTGCTACGTTTCTGCTGATCTTTCTGGCGGTCAATGTGGCGGCGCTGCGGCTCGCCAAAGAGATCAAGCTGCATTGGGTGTTCCCGGCGGCCGGAGCGGTGATGACAGCGGCCAGCTTATGCGTGCTCGTGTGGCATATGTGGACCAGTAGCCGCGTGAATCTGTATTGGATGGCCGCGTTTTATGGGATGGCGATTGTGGCACAGATTGCGCTGCAGTGGCGGCGGCGGCGAGGATGAAGGCGATCCAACCCCAGGCAGGCGTGCGGGGACGTTTCAAGAGCGAAGATTCCAGCCTGGGGCGTATGCGTCTTGAGGTGTGCCGCTACAAGCCGCGGAGATAGTCCTGGATTTCCGGGGTGTTCCAGTCCTGGGCGCCGATGAATTTTCGGCGGATGATTCCTTTTTTATCGATGATGTAGGTTTCGGGGGGACGGGTGGTTCCGAAGGCGAGATTGGACTTCTGGCTGGTATCGAGTACGACGGTCATGTTGGTCAGGCGGTTGTCGGTGAGGTATTGATGGTAGGCATCGGCGTCGGTGTCGAAGCTTACGGCCAGCACGACCACGTTTGGAATCTGCTGTTGAAGCTGCTCCAGCGAAGGAAACTCCTCGAGGCAGGGCGGGCACCACGAGGCCCAGAAATTGAGGACGACAATTTTGCCGCGGTACTGGTCCAGGCTTACGGTCTGCGTGCCGTCATGGATGGTGAAGTTGGGGGCGCGCGTGCCTACTTGGTCCGGGTAGCCTCCACGGTTGCAGCCGGTGGCAGCGATGGCGAGGCTCAGGGCCAAGACTGCTGTTCTGACGATAATCCGGGTAGTCACATTCCTATAATAAGAGGACTAGCCGTCCAGGCGACTGCTTCGCGTGGCCCTCCCTTTGGTCGGGAGCAAATTGTGGTGCGTATTCTCCAAGCATTTATGTAGCTAATTCTGTTGTTGTGGGCAAATATGCGATGAAACTTTCGGTGATTGTTCCGGCTCGCAATGAGCAGGATTGCGTGGGGGAGTGTCTGCGTTCCCTGGTGGGGCAGTCGGAGGACGGATGGCGGTTGGGGCGGGAGTGGGAGATTCTGCTGGTGGACGACCACTCGACCGATGGGACTCGTGAGATTGCTATAGGAATTGGCGGCGTGACGGTGATGGATGCTCCGAAGCTTGAAAGAGGCTGGACGGGGAAGGCCAATGCTGGGTGGGCGGCGGCGCAGGCGGCGCTGGGCGAATGGATTTTGTTTACCGATGCCGATACGGTGCATGAGCCGGGGTCGGCGAGCCGGGCGGTGATTGAGGCGGAGCGGCATGAGGTGGCGCTGCTGTCGTATTCGCCGCGGCAGATTGTTCGCGGGCTTTGGCAGCGGGCGCTGATGCCGCTGGTGTTCAGCGAGCTGGCGGTGACGTATCCTCCGGCGAAAATTTCCGATCCGGAGACACATCTGGCGGCGGCGAATGGGCAGTTTCTGCTGATGCGGCGCGATGTTTATTTCAAAAACGGTGGACATGAGGCGGTGAAGGACGCGGTGCTGGAAGACGTGGAGCTGGCCCGCATTGTGAAGCGGCGGCGGCAGGGGCTGCGCTTTCGCTATGCTCCGGAGGCTGTGGCGGCGAGGATGTATAGGAGCCTGGGGGCGATGCTGGAGGGATGGACGAAGAACCTGGCGCTGCTGTTTGGGAATCCGCTGGCGATAGCGGCGTGGCGTGTGCTGGATTTGTTGCTGTTATTGGGGCTGCCGGTGCTGACGTTCTGGATTTACGAGGTGAGTTCGCGGCCGATTTTGTGGATTATTGTGCTGCTGCTCTGGGTGAGGACGCTGTGGCGCTTTTACCGGAGAGTGGCGAAGTCGAATTTTCCGGAAGGGGATTGCGCGCTGGCTCCGCTGGGGCTGCCGTTGTTTGCGGCACTGCTGTACCGAAGCTGGTTTCATCACACGGTTACGAAGCAGGTGAGCTGGAAGGGTCGCGAATATGCGAGCCGCAATCGCTAAGGACTGGCCGTCCAGGCATACGCGCTTCGCGCCGGCGGGGCGAAGAACTAACCGTCTATGATTAAGACAGTCCTATGATCCTACTTACACGGAAGGCCGAGTTCTCTTCATCGCATTATTACTGGAATGCTGCGTGGACGGAAGATGAGAATGCGCGCGCGTTCGGCAAGTGTTCGAACCGCAACGGACACGGGCATAACTACACGCTGGAAGTGACGGTTGCGGGCGAGGTCGATTCGGCGACCGGTTTTGTAGTCGATCTGAAAGAGTTGAAGGACGTGATGGAGCGCGAAGTGGTGAGCGTTTACGACCATCGCCACCTGAACCTGGAAGTGCCGGAGTTTGCGAAGGCGATGCCGACGGCGGAGAACATTGCGATTGCGGTGTGGAAGCGGCTGGAGGGGAAGATTCGTGGAGCGAAGCTCTATTGCGTGCGGGTGTACGAGATGCCGGATCTCTTTGCCGATTACTACGGTGAGCTATGAGGGCGTATTTTGGACGGCGGTATCGGTTGAGCGCTTCGCATCGTCTGCACTGCGAAGCATTGACGGACGAGGACAACCGCGAGATTTACGGCAAGTGCAATAATCCGCATGGGCATGGACATAACTACGTGATCGAGGTGCTTGTGGGCGGCGAGGTCGATCCGGTGACGGGGATGGTTTGCGATCTGGTGCAGCTTGACGAGTGTGTGACGAAAGAAATTCTGGATCGCTTCGACCACACGAACCTGAATTTCTACGACGGCTTTCGCAAGACTGTGCCGACGACGGAGAATTTCAATATTGAGATTTACCGTTTGCTGAAGGCCGCGTTCAAGCCGGCGGAGATTGTTTCGGTGCGCGTGGAGGAGACGGCTAAGAATTCATTTGAATATCCGGTGCGCGCGGGAAAGTTGAGTGTGGCATGAAGAACGAGAACGATGGATCGGCGGCGTTAAAGGAAAAGATACTCGGCGGGACGGGCCTTGAGGATGTCTCCACGCAGGATATTTATCGGGAGATTCTTCGCCGCTTTGATGCCGACCCTACGCGCGATGGATTGGAACGTACGCCGGAGCGCATGGAAAAGACGATGGCGTTTCTGACGAAGGGATATAGCGAGGATCCGACCAGTATTTTGCGCGATGCACTTTTCGACGTGGATTATGACGAGATGGTGATCGTGAAGGACATTGAGATGTTCTCGCTTTGCGAACACCATATGCTTCCTTTTTTCGGCAAGGTTCACGTGGCCTATATTCCGAATGGCAAGGTGATCGGCCTGAGCAAGATTGCGCGGCTGGTGGAGGTTTTTGCGCGGCGGTTGCAGGTGCAGGAGCGGCTGACGCGGCAGATTGCGGATGCGATCCATGATGCGATTGCTCCGCAGGGCGTGGGCGTGGTGATTGAGGCTCGTCACCTATGCATGATGATGCGCGGGGTGGAGAAGCAGAATTCTTCTACTGTGACTTCGGCGATGGTGGGTGTTTTTCAGAACCAGAATACTCGGGCGGAGTTCTTGTCGCTGGTGCGGGAGCGGTCGGCAGGCGGGATTTGAGTTCGGCCGTCGGGCCAGCACCTTATAGTAGATGAGTGAATGGGCTGCTGATTCTTGATAAGCCTGCGGGCATGACTTCGCACGATGTGGTGGCGCGGGTGCGGCGCGCTACGGGCGAGTCTTCGATTGGGCATCTGGGGACGCTTGACCCGATGGCTACCGGGGTTTTGCCTTTGTTGCTGGGGAAGTTTACCCGGCTTGCGCAGTTCTATGGCGCGCATGAGAAGGCTTATACCGGAACGATTCGATTCGGTTTTTCTACGGACACTTATGATGCTGAGGGCACGCCCGCTTCCGCGGCGGTGGCGCCTTCGCTGACGCTTGATGCAGTTCGGGTTGCGGCTGCGGTGTTCTCGGGTGAGGTGGAGCAGATGCCTCCTCCTGTTTCCGCGAAGAAGATTGGCGGCAAACCGGCTTACAAGATTGCTCGTGCGGGCGGCGTTCCGAAATTGAAGACGGCTCGCATTACGATTGCGGAGTTTTCGATTTTGTCGCTGGATGGTGACGTTGCCGGGTTTGCGATGCGAGTTTCTGCCGGTGGGTATGTGCGGTCGGTGGCGCATGAGATGGGGCAGGCGCTGGGTTGCGGCGCGCATCTGGCGAGTCTACGGCGTGTGGCTTCTGGGTCGTTCGGGGTGGATGCGGCGTTGCGGTTGGATGAAGTCGAGGCGCTGGCGCGCGCGGGCGAGCTGGAGGCGCGGCTGCCGCATCCGCGGACTTTGCTGCCGGAGATTCCTTCGACTACGGCGGACGAGCAGACGGTAGGGCGGATTCGCAATGGAATGCAGGTGAATCTGCCGGAGTTTTCGCGGGCTTCGCTGGTGAAGATTTTTTGCGGCCAGAGGGAGCTTGTTGCCATTGGCAGGCGTGTGGCGGGGACTTTATTTCAGCCGGTGGTGGTTTTGGGTTGAGTTGTATGGCGGGCATTGTTGCTTCCCACATCTCGAAATCGAGATGTGGGTGCCCACGCTTGTGGCCGGGTGAGAAACCGCAGGTCCTTCGGCTTCGCGCTGCGCGCTTCGCTCAGGATGACACTCTATGAAAAGACGCCCTACTTGTGCAGCATTGGTTTGAGGAGTGTGAAGACGTTTTCAGCTACGAGGGCGTTGCCTTTGGCGGTCGCGTGGATACCGTCGGACTGTATGGCTCCAGGGACGGTGTAGACGTTGGCGAGCAGAAAGGGCAGCAGCGGGACGCGGAACTTTTTGGCAGCCAGCACGTAAGTTTCATTGATGCCTTGAATGTAGTCCTGGCCGTAATTTGGCGGAAGGGTGATGCCGGCGAGCGCTACCTTGATGCCCGCGTGCTGCAGCGTGGCGATGATCTGATCGAGATTGGCGCGGGTGGCGGCGATAGGAAGGCCGCGGAGGCCGTCGTTGCCACCGAACTCGACGACGGCGATGGCGGGGTGCGCGGCGATCACGCTGTTGAGGCGGGTGACGGCGTCTTTGCTGGTGTCTCCGCTGATGCCCATGTTGAGGACGCGATAGTGGTAGCCGCGTGAATCGAGAAGGGTTTGGAGCGAATCTGGATAGGTGTGGCCGGCTGGTGCGCCGGCGCCGGCGGTGAGGCTGTCTCCGAAGCAGACGATGACGGGCGCAGGGCTATTGGCGAACGAAAAAGGCGCGAGTAGAAAAAGCAGGAGAATAGCGCGACGAGTCACGCAAAGATTGTAGCCTGTGGACAGAGTTCCCTTTTTCGCGGGGCGCGGAGACACCTTAATGATTGAAGTACGGGGCCTGAAGAAATCAATTCGCAACGGGGCGCGGGTGGTTGAGATTCTGCGCGGGATTGATTTGACGATTCCGCAGGGGCAGTTTGTGGCGATCATGGGCGCTTCGGGGTCGGGCAAGAGCACGCTGCTGGGATTGCTGGCGGGGCTGGATTCGCCCTCGGAGGGCGAGGTGCTGCTGGATGGCGTGGAAATCAGCGGGCTTGCCGAGGATCGGCTGGCGGAGGTGCGCGGGCGCAAGATTGGATTTGTGTTCCAGTCGTATCAGCTTATTCCCACGCTTACGGCGTTCGAGAATGTGCTGCTTCCGCATGAGCTGAATGCGCTTGGCGATGGCAAGACGAAGGCGGCTGCTCTGCTGACTGCGGTGGGGCTGGCGGACCGGATGCATCATTATCCGGTGCAGCTTTCGGGCGGCGAGCAGCAGAGGGTGGCGCTGGCGCGGGCATTTGTGCTGGAGCCTCCGATTGTGCTGGCGGATGAGCCGACGGGAAATCTTGATTCGACGAATGGCGAGCATGTGCTGGAGCTGCTGACGGGGCGGCAGCGGGAGAGCAATACGACGCTGGTGATGGTGACGCACGATCCGCAGGTGGCGGGGCGCGCGGACAGGCAGATTCATTTGCGCGACGGCCTGGTGGTTGCAGATAACCTTGCCGCGGTGACGGCCTGATGGCGGCTGGGAACAAACCGAAATTGCCGTGGGGTACGGCGGCGCGGATTGCGTGGCGCGAGTTGCGGGCTTCGAAGACGAAATTTGCCTTCGTGCTGCTGTCGGTGGCGATTGGCGTGGCCGCGCTGACGGGCGTTCGCGGATTCAGCCAGGCTTTTCAGAAGGCGCTGCTGGGCGATGCGCGCAGTTTGATGGCGGCGGATCTTTCGGCGCGGCTGTTTCGGCAGGCTGGTCCGAAGGAAGAGCAACAACTGGATGCGCTGCGGGGCGTGGAGCGCACGGATGTGACGGAGACGGTTTCGATGGCCTCGGTCGTGGGCGATCCCGTTCCGCTGCTGGTGTCTTTGAAGGCGGTCGACCCGGCGGTGTATCCGTTTTATGGGACGGTGGTGCTTCGCCCTGCGGGGACCTTGCGCGACACGCTTACCGATAACACGGCTCTGGTGGACGACAACCTGCTGGTTCGGCTGAATGCCCGGGTTGGAGACGTGCTGAAGATTGGCGACCGGCGGTTTCGCATTGCGGCGGTGATTGCGCGTGAGCCGGACCGGATGAGCGCGGGGATTGGGCTGGGTCCGCGGGTGATGATTACGCGGCAGGCGATGCTGCAGGCGGGATTGTTGGGGCTGGGCAGCCGGGCTACGGAGCGGTATCTGTTCAAGCTGGATGATGCGAAGCAGAATATTGCGGGAGTGCGCGCGGAGCTTGAGAAGATTCTGCCGGACGCGTTGATTACGGATTTTCGGGAGACCAATCCGGAGCTGACCAATGGGCTGGATCATGCGACCGGGCTGCTGAGTTTGATCTGCCTGGTGGCGATGGTGCTGGGCGCGATCGGCGTGGGCATGGCGATGCGCGCGCACCTGCAGCAGCGCATTGAGGTGCTGGCCATCATGAAGTCGATGGGCGCAACTTCGAACGACATTCTGCGGATTTATTTGCTGCAGACGATATTTCTGGGACTGGCTGGCGGGTTGATTGGCGTGGCGCTGGGGCTGGGCGTGGAGTATGCGTTTCCTTCGCTGCTGGGCACGCTGCTTCCGCTGCGTCCTCCGCTGGCGCTGGCGCTGCGGCCGGTGTCGGCGGCTTTGGCTACTGGAATTCTGACTACGATTTTGTTTTGTCTGCCTCCGCTGCTGGATGTTCGGCACGTGCGGCCGATTGCGGTGCTGCGGAAGACGGTCGAGGAGGGGGAGGTTAAGCCGCTCTGGTCGAGCGGCTTCCGTCCGGGCAAAGTGCAGCGGTTGCTGTGGGGTTTGAGCATGCTGGCGGGGCTGGTTTTCCTTGCGATTTGGGTGCTGGGGTTGCGGCATCATGCTCACCGATGGGCGCTGGGAGCATTGACGGTCGATGTGGGGTGCGTGCTTGCGGTCGTTTTTTATGGCTGGTGGGAGCCGAAGTTTCGCGAGCGCAAGCTGCAATGGGCCGCGATTGCGGTGATCGTTGCCGGGCTGGCGGGGATTGCGACGGTGCTGTCGGATTCGTGGCTGATTGGAAGATGGTTTGCGGCTAGCCTGTGCGCCATTCTGCTGGTAATTCTTGGGCTTTCGGCGCTGACTTTGCGCGGTCTGCGGGCGTTTCTGGCGAAGACACGGCTGCATCTGCCTTCTTCGATTCGGCATGGGCTGGCGAATCTTTATCGTCCGGGGAACCAGTCGTCTGCGGTGCTGGCGGCGCTGGGCACGGGCGTAATGCTGATTCTTGCAGTGTTTCTTATGCAGAGCGCGGTGGTTCGCGAGATGCGCAGCGATGTTGCGGCGGGGACGCCGAATATTTTTCTGGTGGACATTGCGCCGGAGGAGATTGCGGGCGTGAAGTCGCTGCTGGCGAAACAACCGGGCGTCGAGGGCGCGCTGGAGACGATTCCCTTCATTTCGTCGCGCATGGTGAGCATCGACGGCGTGAGCGTGGAGGACCTGAAAGTCAAGAATTATCCGAAGCGGCTGCTGAGGTCGGTTTCGCTGACATGGTCGGACGGCGTCCCGGCGGGGACGAGAGTTGTGCAAGGAAAGTGGTGGACGACGAAGGACGATTCCGGCTTGGCGGTCGTAGATCATGCAGCGGCGCGGCTGCATCTGCATGTCGGTTCGCAAGTGATTTTTGAAGTGAGCGATCGGACGATCTCGACGCGAGTCGCGGCGATTTACAGGGTGGATGGTGAGCATGCTTTCGCTCGCAGCGAGTTTGTTCTTGCGCCAAGGGTGATCGAGGGCGTTCCGGCCACGTGGTATGGGGCGATCCATTTTGCTCCGGGTGACATTGCGCAGATGGAACGAGCACTATTTGCGGCGTATCCGACGGTTACGGTGATCAGCCTGGCGGACATTCTGCAGACGGTGCAGGATGTGGTGGGGCACATTACGCTGGTGATCCGGTTTCTGGCGGGTTTCTCGATTCTGGCGGGAGCGGTGATTCTGGCTTCGAGTATTGCGAGCACGCGCTTTCGGCGGATTCGCGAAGTGGTGGTGCTGAAGACGCTGGGGGCGACCCGCAGCCGCATCGGGCAGGTCTTCAGCGTGGAGTTTGCCGTGCTGGGATTGTTGGCGGGGTGTGTGGGAGCGGTGTTTGCGAATCTGCTGGCCCGGGTCCTGCTGGACAGGATGCAGGTGACTTATCACCTGGATTTTCGCGGGACGATCGTTGCGGTCGCGGCTACCGTTTTGCTGGCTACGATTACCGGCTGGATTGCCAGCTTTCGGATCCTGGGGCAGAAGCCGCTTGAGGTTTTGCGCGAGGAGTGAGTGCTGGCCGCACGGGCGTACGCGCTTCGCGCCATCGTAGCGCGGGCTTTTGTGGCCGCTCCCGCTGGTCGTGGATTTGAAGTTATGCACCCAGTTCGGAACTCCACTATGGATTGTGGATTCCGGGTTGGGTTGCGCTAGCTGTGTACATTTCGGGCTGGAAATGGCGGCTGAAAGCCACGCAAAATCCCCTGCAAAGCCTATGGTTTACGGGAAACCCTTGAATTATCGGGTGAAAACAGGGTATAAGCATGGGGGCTGGCCAGTTTTGCTTTACCGGACGTTCGGATCAGATAAACGGAGCACCCTATGAAGTCCTCGGCGGTACGCATCAGCGAGTTACGGGAAGTGATGGACATTCGACAGGCTTCAGATTATCTGGGTATAAGCCCTGACACGCTTTACAAGTATGCTTCGGAGTCGTTTATTCCGGCCTTTAAGCTCGGGAACCGCTGGCGCTTCCGAAAGTCGCGGCTGGATGAGTGGATGGATCGGCAGTCGGGGGTTGCGGACCAGCCTCTTCCGAAGGTGGTGCGCCCAAGACAGAGAAAGCCGGTGCGCGGCATACGCGCGGTGACGCGCAGAGGAGCTGCAGCGAAGGCTTCCTGAGTCTAGGTCGCCCATGGCGCATTCCAACTATATTGATTCAATGAGTCTGCAAGCGGATCCGACGCTGAACCCTGCATTTTCCGGGCGGAATCGCGCGGCGCGTGTGCTTTGGGGTGTCTGCCGGGTTCTGCTGTACCGACCTTCGCCGCGTCCTTTTCATGCGTGGCGGGCGATGTTGTTGCGGGCCTTCGGTGCGAAGGTGGGCGCGCAGTGTCATTTTTATCCGGGGTCGAAGGTGTGGGCTCCGTGGAACCTGCACTGTGAGGACCGCGTGACGCTGGCCGATGGGGCGGAGGTGTATAACCCTTCGGCGGTTTTCTTTGGCTCTCATGCGATTGTTTCGCAGGGCGCGTACATCTGCGGGGCAACTCATCTTTACAACGAGACTTCGTTTCGACTGGTGTCGTTTCCGATGCGGTTCGGGGCTCATTCGTGGATTTGTGCGCGGGCGATGGTGAGTCCGGGCGTGAATGTGGGCGAGGGCGCGATTCTTGGATTGGGGTCGGTGGCTACGAAGGATCTTGAGCCATTTGGTATCTATGCTGGGACTCCTGCGCGCAAGGTCAAACAGCGGGAGCGAGCAGCGGTGGCTGAAAACATGCACTGAATGCGTTTGGCGAGAGCGGGCTCATGGGATGTTGACGAGCGTTTTCTTTGCGCGTTTTATCTCTATATTGGTCGGGAGGTCCGTATGTTTGCTCACCGAGTAAGACGGGATCGGGGCGGGGTTCCAGAAAGCGCATTGGGAAGATTTGCGCGTCAGGCTGCGACGGTTCCCCGCCTTTATGCAAGCCGGGCGCAGTGCGAGGGCCAAGTTGAAGCGGTTCCAGCGTCGAGTGGTAACTGGAACTTCGGGAATATTCTCGTGTTTTCCGCCTCAGCACAGCCGCAGCATGATTCAAAGAGCGAGGACCGGGAGGACAAGTCCGAAGGGCAGACCCGGACGGCCTCGGTTACGCACAGCGAGCATTTGTCGGCAAAGGTCCCGATGCAGGGTGGAAACGGTGCCGGGGAAGAAAAGGCGGTGCACTTTCCTGAGCCCCTGGGAGCGGCGGCGCAGCATCAGGCGGATGGTGTAACGGCTGCCCTCGGTTATCAAAATTCGATAACTCAGGCTGACCCAAAACCTGATCCAAAAGAATTTGGAACCACGCGGCCCTACTTCACGATTGACAACAAGAGGGCGAACCTGGATAAGGGGATTTACACGGTAAATGCCGATGTGAATGCAAAGATCACGTTTCAAGTGGATGGCGGAACGAGGAAGAACGTAGGGTCAGCCGACGACGCGGCGATTACGCAAACCAACTACCCCACAGTGGTGAGCGATCTAACGCCGTCGGCGACCGCGCACGAGCCTGACATGTACAAGAACCAACCTCCGCGGACGCAGTTCTGGGCCGAGGACCTCACGATCACACATGAGCGGTTTCACGCTAATGAAGATGTGGCTTTTGGGCGGGAGGGTACGACTGCGGCGCAAAACTGGCTAAACCAGCAGACGGCTCGAAGCTACGATGATATTGGAAGAATGTTCGCACCGGCGATACAGAAGGTGGCGGGATACGTGGATACCAAAATGGCTGCACCGGGGCGGGAGAGGCGTGCTTACGATAACGGAGCCGCCGACTACAAGGCCCGGGCAGACGCAATCAAGACAAAGGGGGATGCGAAAGGCTATGTTCCCAGGCCCGCCACGCCCCCCGCTCCCACTGCCGCGCCGCCCGCTCCCAAAGGCGAGACTCACAAACAGCCTTAAGCTCGAGACATGACAGATTCTTGGGTAGCGCTCGGCGTCCCGCGCTGGGCGCGAAGATGAAGCCTGTCGCAGAGATTGATAGGATCAATTCTTATGAATGAAACGGTTCGTCTGCGCGCTTTGCGCGCGAGTATGGCTAACGACGGTGTCGAGGCGCTGCTGGTGACACATCTTCCGGATGTGCGCTGGCTTTGCGGCTTTACGGGTTCGAATGCGGCGTTGGTGGTGACGGAGAAGAAGGCGGTTTTGTTTACGGATGGCCGCTACACGGTTCAGGCGAAGGAAGAGACGCGCGGGGCGCGCGTGGTGATTGCGAAGAAGTCCGCGCTGAAGGAGGCGTGTGCGCTGCTGGAGTCCTCAATGGGGGCGGGGGCGAAGCGGGCGAGCTACGATCCGGAGCACACCACGGTTGCGGCGCTGGCGATGATGCGTTCAGCGGTGGGCGGGAAGGTGCGACGGAGTTTCTTTGTTTCGCAGGAGAGGCCGCTGGTCGCCGAGCTCCGCATGGTGAAGGATGCGGCGGAGCTTCGGCTGATGGAGAAGGCGGCGGCGCTTGGGGATCGCGTGTTCGATGCCGTCCTTCCGCATATCGAAAGCGGTGTGGCGGAGACGGAGATTGCGGCGAGCCTTGAGTTTTTTGCGCGCTCGATGGGCGCGGAGGCGATGTCGTTTGAGACGATCGTCGCTTCGGGCGAACGGTCGGCGCTGCCGCATGGGCGCGCGAGCGCACGCAAGACTCCCCGCAACGGCTTCGTTACATTGGACTTCGGTGTTATCCTCAATGGTTATTGCTCGGATATGACGCGCACGGTGTACCTGGGAAAATTGAGCAGGCAAGAGCGAGCCGCTTACGAGGCGGTGCTGGAGGCGCAGGAGGCTGGCGTTGCGGCTGTGAAGCCGGGCGCTACTTGCGGCGAAGTGGATGAGGCTGCGCGAGGCGTGCTTCGCAAAGCGGGGCTGGCAAAGTTTTTTACGCATTCGACGGGCCACGGGGTGGGGCTGGAGATACATGAGTCTCCGCGACTGGCTGCCGGGCAGACGATGGAACTGAAGCCGGGAATGGTTGTTACCATTGAGCCGGGTGTTTATCTGGCGGGGAAGTTTGGAATTCGCATCGAAGATATGGTCGCGGTTACGCAGCGCGGAAACAAATTGCTGACGACGGCGCCCAAAGCATTGATTGAGCTATGAGGCGTTTTCCCAGGCGGGAAGATGCCAGAACGCGACACGACAGGTGAGCGAGAGCGCGAGTGATGAATCAGGAAGATAGCAAAGAATTAAAGGAACTGATCGAGTTCCTGAAGGAAAATAAAATCGGCGAGTTCGACCTGGAGCGGGGCGATCTGAAGGTTCGGATCAAGTTCGCTCAGGAGACGAGCGGAGCGGATTTGGCGCAGATAGCTCGACTGCTTTCGGCACAGCAGCATGCTCCGGCTCCGACCGTGCTTCCGGAGGTGTATGCGACTGGGCAGGCTTCAGCGCCCGCGGGGGGCGCAACACCCGCAGGGGCAGCGCCGACGGGCGAGGCGGATGAAGACGCTTCGCTGCACGTTGTGAAATCGCCCATTGTCGGGACTTTCTATGAGTCGCCTTCGCCGGGGTCTCCGGCCTTTGTGAAGATTGGCGACCAGGTGGAGAATGGGCAGATTCTCTGCATTATCGAAGCGATGAAGCTGATGAACGAAATCGAATGCGATGCGGCGGGCGAGATCGTGAAGCGCTTTGTTCAGAGCGGACAGCCGGTCGAATACGGCCAGTCGCTGTTTGCTGTGCGACCAAGGTAGAGGCTGCTATGAACTTTATGGCGCACGGCGTTGCCAGCGAAAATTGTGTCAGCGAAACGGAGTTCGCGGCATTGCGGAGCTTTGCGCAAGGACGAAAATGGAGCATGGCCCGATTCGGGACGCAACCCTTCGGGACGGGGTCAATTTTCCCCGTCTCTTTGTCATTCGTCACTCGAAGATTCCCGATATTCGTAGCTCCTCTCTCCTCGATACAGGAAGAATTGGCTCCCGTCGCAGCGCACCATAAAGTTCATAACAGCCTCTAAGCGAGTTCAAACTATGTTTCGAAAAGTCTTAATCGCCAATCGTGGCGAGATTGCGCTGCGCGTTATCTGTGCCTGCAAAGAGATGGGCATTCGCACGGTCGCCGTTTATAGCGAGGCGGACCGGCATTCGCTGCACGTGCGCTTTGCGGACGAGGCGATCTGCATCGGGCCTCCGCGTTCGGCGGAGAGCTATCTGAATGTTCCTGCGGTGATCAGCGCGGCGGAGATTGCGGATGTGGACGCGATTCATCCGGGCTACGGGCTGTTGAGCGAGAACGCCAACTTTGCCGAAGTGTGCCGCGCGTCGAATATCAAGTTCATCGGGCCTCCGCCGGACGTGACGCGGCTGATGGGCGAGAAGGAAAAGGCGCGGCAGGCGATGAAGCGCGCGAAGGTTCCAATTCTGCCGGGGTCGGAGGGAGTGATCCAGACAGAGGGCGAGGGGCTGGAGTGGGCGAAGTCGGTCGGATATCCGGTGATCCTGAAGGCTTCAGCGGGCGGCGGTGGGCGCGGGATGCGCGTGATTCGGTCGGCGGCGGAGTTGCCGGCGCTGTTTCAGGCGGCGCATATGGAGGCTGCGAATGCCTTCGGCAACGGCGATCTTTACATGGAGAAGTTCATCGAGCAACCAAGGCACATTGAGTTTCAGGTGCTGGCGGATCAGCATGGGAACGTGATGTCGCTGGGCGAGCGCGAGTGCTCGATTCAGCGGCGGCACCAGAAGCTGATTGAGGAAGCTCCTTCGCTGATGGTGACGCCGAAAATGCGCGAGGAGATCGGCAAGACGCTGAAGCGGTCGCTCGAAAATGTGGGATACCAGAATGCGGGAACGGTCGAATTTTTGATGGACGAAGACGGCAAGCTGTATTTCATCGAGATGAACACGCGCATTCAGGTGGAGCATCCAGTAACGGAGATGGTGACGGGCATCGATCTGGTGAAAGCGCAGTTGCGGATTGCGTGCGGGGAGAAGCTTTCTTCGATTATTACGGAGCCGGTGCATATTCGCGGACACGCGATTGAATGCCGCATTAACGCGGAGCATCCGGAGAAGTTTACGCCGTCGGCGGGGAAGATTACGGTGTTCAATGTTCCGGGTGGGAATGGGGTTCGCGTGGATACAGCGCAGTATGCGGAGGGAGTGGTTCCTCCTTACTACGACTCGCTGATTGCGAAGCTGATTGTCCATGGCAACAACCGCGAAGAGGCGATGCTGCGCATGAAGCGGGCGCTGGGGATGTTCGTGGTGCAGGGTATTCATACGACGATTCCGCTGCACGAAAAGATTTTTCAGGACGAGGAGTTCCTCGCCGGGAAGTTTGATACGAAGTTTATGGAGCGGTTCTTTGAGCGGCAGAAGAAAGACAGCCAATAGTGATTATCAAGTGGGGATTAGCGATTAGCCGTTAGGGATTAATTATGGTTTTCTGACGAAGACTAAGTGTCTACTAACAAGCTGTTCGCGGGGAAAGTCGATGCCCGCTTCTGTTAGCGCGCGCTGATCATCGGCGGAGATTTCAGGCGGCCTGTATTCTGCCCAGAATTCATACCGCCCCGGCGCTTGCTGGGTTGCGAACAGTTCTTGCCGGGAGTAGGAGATGCTCAACGATTTGTTGGGTTCGAGGATTTCCCAGTTCTTAAACTTTTCAGGTATTTTTGGTCCGTTTATTCCCCCTCCACATCCGCCTCCAAAACCACTTGTTCCTGGTGCTGTGAATTCGATGCTCAATAGAAGGGTTCCGTTATCGGAACCTATACATTTTGAAGGCAACGGCATGCGTATTTCATCGCTGCTGATGTTCACGAAGACGAACGTGAACGACTCAGGGATTCCGTTAATCAGTTGGCCAGGCTGGAGCCGCAGTTCGAGATTCGGCTTCGGTTGCGTGCTTTTTGCTTGAGCCATTGCAAACATTGGCCACGCAAACATAGCGGTCAGTATGAATCCTGCAATGCCTGTGTTGCGCGGATTTGTCCTGCGAAGCATGTTCAACATGAGGTTAGCGCATCACCACGTAAACCCGCCCGATTTTGGAGGCCATGCTCCGTTG
This sequence comes from uncultured Acidobacteriaceae bacterium, assembly GCA_963743135.1. GTDB lineage: Bacteria > Acidobacteriota > Terriglobia > Terriglobales > Acidobacteriaceae > Silvibacterium. The sequence continues at coordinate 137,920 of CAVUON010000002.1, read as the reverse complement.
AGCTGGCGCAATAAGACGATGCGTCCGAAGTGGTAGGCGTTGTGGGCGGCAAGGCTTTCTAGCTGCTCGCGGATGGACATGGTTCTTGTTGGCTGGCCTGCGGGCGACGGGCAGCGGACTTGCTGTTCGAGCTTTTGTGTATCGGCGGCGGCTGCTCCGGCCTGCTGGTTGGTGCGGAAAAAACGCTGGCGGAGCTGATCCCAGCTTTCGTTTTCAATGTCTTTTTGTGATGGGAAGCCGAGAGATGCGTGCTCCGGGCAGGCCGTTTCTTTGCCTTGAACCCAGTCGAGCGTGATCTGCTGCCAGAAGGCAATGTGCCAGAGTTCGCTGTAGATGGTGTGCGGGGCGCCGGGCGTCTTTCTGTGCACGAGATCGTCGCTCAGACCTTCGAGGATGTGGGATGGGGGCGCGGCGGCGCTGTCGCTTACGAGCGCGCGTTCGAGTTCGTTCATCGATTTCTGATTAGCAATGGTCATTCTGTTGATGCTAGAGCAGTCGCAAGAATATTGGAATTCTTCCAATCCCACCCCTTCGACCAGCTCAGGGCAGGCTCTTCGCGCAAGAAGCCGCGCAAAGGATGGGGCACCCAGATCCATTTCATCGGCGCCACAGGACGATGCCGTCGCGAATACACTTGAGGGATGAGTTTGCGCGGCGGATTTCCTGCGGTGTATCCGATTCTTGACGCCTCCTTTCTGGACACGGCGGAGAATCGCGAGGCTCTTCTGGGCAAGACCGTGCGAGATTTGGCCGAGGCTGGCGTGGGGATTCTGCAGTACCGGAACAAGACGGGAAGCGAGGCGGAGATTCTTGCGGACGCCCGCCTGATGCGGGATGAGGTGGGTTCACGCATGCGGCTTCTCCTGAACGACTGGCCTGAACTGGCCGTTTCGGCTGGCTTTGACGGCGTGCATGTCGGGCAGATGGATTTGAGTCCGATCGAGGCGCGCGGGATCGTGGGTCCAAGCAAGATCGTTGGAGTATCCGCGCACAATGAAGCTCAATTGCGGGCGGCTGATTTGCAGCCGGTGGATTACATCGCTTTTGGACCGGTTTTTGCGACGGCGACGAAGGCTAATCCCGATCCGGTGGTGGGTCTGGATGGGCTGCGCGCTGCGCGCGGGCTTACCGGGAAGCCGCTGGTTGCGATTGGAGGCATTACCCGCGAAAATGCGGCGCTGGTTTGGCAGGCAGGCGCCGATTCCGTTGCAGTGATTTCTGCGATTTTTTCCGCGGGAGGCGATCCGGCGAAATTAGCCCAGGACTTTCTGGCGATTCGCCGGTAGCAAAACTCCTACCCGCGGCCAGCCGTCCCAAATCTCCGGGATTGGCGTCTTATGGATGAGCTGGGCCCGTTCAGCGTGCCGTTCGTCACTTCCACAGGCACTTCGGAGGCCGAACTTCTGGTGCCGAATCGATTTTTTGTTGTGGTCAAAAATGGTCACAGGCAAAACCTGTATCTGAGGGAGTAAAATCCGCGCACACGAACGCCGGGCAAAATGGCGGACCCTTCGCTGTGCCGGCGTAGTTCAGGCTGTCTCGTGTGGAGTTTCGAATTGGAGAGGTTCTATGCGCACAAGACGAATAGCATTCCTGCTTGCCCTTCCGCTGGCGCTTTGTGTCCTTACAGGTTGCCAGCGGCATTCCTATTCTGAAACGTATTACCTCATCTCGAATAACATGGCGCTGCCATATTGGAAGGCAGCCATCGCGGGATTTGACAAGGCGGCCACGCAATACGGCGTGAAGGCCATCACTGCGGGGCCCGATACATTCGACGCCCAGGCTGAACTCGATGCGCTGCAAAAGGCTGTGGCGGCCAAGCCGAACGGAATCCTGATTTCTGTTGCCGATGCGGGAGTCCTACAGCCGGAAATCGATAAAGCCATCGACGCGGGTATTCCTGTGCTCACCATTGACTCGGACGCACCGTATAGCCACCGCATCTTCTTTATTGGCACGAACAACCGCGAAGCCGGCCATTTGGGCGGCCAACGGGTTGTCGACAAACTGAGCGGCAAAGGGAACGTGGTTTTCTTCACCATGCCGGGACAGCCGAACCTCGACGAGCGACTCAATGGCTATGAGGAGATCTTCGCATCGCACCCGGGGATCAAGACGGTTGAAGTCTTCAATATCAAGGGTGACGCTGGCAATGCCTTCGACGCCACTCAGCGATATGTGGCCCAGACCGGGGCGAACAAAATCGACGCCTTTATTTGCCTGGAAGCATCCTCCGGAAAAGATGTGGGTGAAGTGCTGAAGCGGGAGAACCTCCATGATCGTTTACTAGTGGCCATGGATGTTGATCCTGACACCCTGAATTTGATTAAAGAGGGCGTCATCGATACCACCATTGCCCAGAAGCCCTACACGATGGGTTTCTTCGGCCTCAAAATGCTTGACGAGATTTTCCATTATCCACCGAAGCCCATCCGGACAGATTACGAGGTAAATACCTTCTCTCCGTACCCCGTATTCGTTGATACCGGCACTGCCGCCGTGAACAAAGACAATGTAGACGTCTATCTGCAGCAGGCAGCCGAAGCTGAGAAGAAATGAGATTAACAAGTGGTTCGCGGCTAACCATGGAGATCAAAGCGGCGCATTTTTAGAAAGAGATGGCTTTAGTAAGGGTTTTCCGGTAGAAATTTGTTACACGTGTCCACCCGCACCGAATCTTTAGCGTCGTCACATCTTGTGCAGGGCCTGGGCCTATTCAGCGCGACGGCTCTTGTGGCCGGGTCGATGATCGGGTCGGGAATCTTCATTGTTCCTGCGGATATCAGCCGTAATGTGGGGTCACCGGCACTGCTGATTGCAGCGTGGCTGGTGACGGCGGCGATGACGATGATCGGGGCACTGAGCTACGGCGAGCTGGCGGCGATGATGCCCAAAGCCGGCGGCCAATATGTTTATCTGCGCGAAGCGCTTGGCCCCATGTGGGGCTTTCTTTATGGATGGACGCTTTTTCTGGTGATCCAGACGGGAACGCTGGCCGCAGTGGCGGTGGCCTTCGGGAAGTTCCTGGGCGTGTTTTTCCCCAGCGTTTCGGCCTCGCACTGGCTTTGGCATATCGGGCATGTTCCGGCCTGGCGCGTGGGGCCGATGGTGCTGGGCAACATGGAGATCGGCCTGAACACGTCGAATCTGGTGGGCGTGGTGGTGATTGTGACGCTGGCGGTGGTGAATATCTTCGGCGTGAAGTCGGGCGCGCTGGTGCAGAACATTTTTACGACGGCGAAGGTTGCCTCGCTGGTTGGGCTGGTGGCGCTGGGGTTTCTGGTGGGACGGAATCGTGCGGCGCTTCATGCGAACTTTGGCGCGAACTTCTGGCACGGCGCGGGGCTGGGAACGCTGCACGCGGTGCAGGTAGGAATGGGCGGCCCGATTGCGATGGTTGGAGTGTTCGCGATTGTGGCGGTGGTGCAGACGGGGTCGCTGTTCTCCGCGGATGCGTGGAATAACGTCACCTTTACTGCGGGTGAGGTGCGGAATCCGCGGCGGAATCTGCCGTTGTCGCTGGTGATGGGCACGGGGATGGTATTGGGGCTGTACATCCTGTGCAATCTGGTCTATCTGATGGTGCTGCCGATGCACGGCGATCCCCATGGGGCAACGGCGTTTGCGCGCGGCATTCAATATGCCTCAGAAGACCGCGTGGCTACGGCGGTGCTGCAACAGATTTTCTCGACGCGCGGCGCTGACCTGATGGCTGCGGCGATTTTGATTTCGACCTTCGGCTGCGTGAACGGAATGACGCTGGCGGGGGCGCGTGTTTATTATGCGATGAGCCGGGACGGGCTGTTCTTCAAGGCGGCGGGTAGGCTGCATCCGCGCTACAAAACGCCGGTGGCATCGCTGATTGTGCAGGCGGTCTGGACCTGTTTTTTGTGCCTTTCGGGTTCGTACTCGCAGTTGCTGGACTACACGATGTTTGCGGCGCTGGTGTTTTACATTCTTACGATTGGCGGACTTTTCGTGCTGCGCGTGAAGGAGCCAGATGCGCAACGTCCTTATAAAGCGATAGGATATCCGGTGCTGCCCGCTGCTTATATTTTGATGGCGGCGTGGATCTGTATTGTTCTTTTGCGGTACAGACCGCAGTACACCTGGCCGGGGTTGTTTCTGGTTCTGCTGGGCGTACCGGTGTATACGCTCTGGCGGCGGCAGGGAAAACGGATCGACGAAGAAGAAACTTTGAACGGGAGCGCCTGAATCGATTGAATTGGCAGATCCAGCCGAGAACGACGGGTCGGCAATCGAATCAGGGAGGGAATCTATGGCCAGCAAGCTTTTAGCAACGAAGCCAATCAGTACGATTATGGCGGAAGCCGCGGAGACGAATGAGCATTCATTGAAGCGCGCACTCGGCCCGGTGAACTTAACCACACTGGGTGTTGGCGCGATTATCGGAGCGGGCATTTTCGTTCTGACAGGCACAGCGGCAGCCCAGTTTGCCGGGCCAGCGATTGTGCTTTCGTTCGTCATCGCGGGTATCGGATGCGTTTTCGCCGGATTGTGTTACGCGGAGTTTGCATCGATGATTCCGATCGCCGGCAGCGCCTATACCTATGGCTATGCGACGATGGGCGAGATTGTGGCCTGGATCATCGGATGGGCGCTGGTGCTCGAATACGCGTTCGGCGCGGCGACGGTCGCGGTCGGGTGGAGCGGCTTCGTCAGCAGCCTCGTCGGTTTTTTCGGCGCGAAGCTTCCTTTTAACGCGACGCCGTCGGTTTCATTCTCGCTCTTCGGACATGCAATTGCAGCTCGAGTGGACCTTTTTGCTTTGCTGGCCATCGTGGTGATCACGATTGTTCTGGTGGTTGGCGTGAAGGAGTCGGCCAACTTGAACAGCACGGCGGTGATGATTAAAGTTTCTGTCCTGTTGATCTTTATTGGTCTGGCCGTGGTATTCGCGTTTGGCCATTGGTCACACATGGTTGCCAACTGGCATCCCTTCATACCGAAAAACCAAGGCCATTTTGGCCAGTTCGGCTGGTCGGGCATCATGCGCGGCGCCGGAGTGGTTTTCTTCGCGTATATCGGATTTGACGCAGTATCCACGGCGGCGCAGGAGGCCAGGAACCCGCAGAAGGACATGCCCGTCGGGATTCTGGGATCGCTCATTATCTGCACGCTGTTTTACATCGTCGTGGCTGGGTTGTTAACCGGCCTGAAGTCGTACACCACGCTGAATGTCCCGGCTCCTGTTGCCGATGGCGCGGCGGTAATCGGCGTGCGGTGGGGCATTCTTTTAATCGATCTTGGCGCGATTGCCGGGTTGGCATCGGTGATGCTGGTGATGTTGCTGGGACAATCGCGGGTGCTGTACACCATGTCCCGCGACGGATTGTTCTGGAAATGGGCAGGCAAGATTCATCCACGTTTTCGTACACCTTACATCACATCGATTGTGATGGGGGCTTTTGCGGCGTTTCTTGCAGCGCTTTTCCCGATCGGACTTCTTGGGGAACTTGTGAGCCTGGGCACTCTCCTGGCGTTTATCATCGTCTGCCTCGGCACATGGGTTATGCGTGTGAAGCAACCTGACGTGCCGCGACCGTTCCGGACTCCATGGGTTCCCCTGGTGCCTATTGGCGGCATGGTTGTCTCTTTGGCGCTTATGCTTTCGCTCGATAGGCCCGCCTGGATCGGCTTCGGCAGTTGGCTGATCGCGGGACTGATCATTTATTTCAGCTACAGCCGGAAGCACAGCAACGTGCAGCGGGCGCTCGCGGCCGGTGCGGCGAGAGAGCCGGATGCGACGGTGAGCCGCTGAGGGACTTCCGGTAGCCGCGTTGCGGCGTGAAAACGGCCTTCCTATGGAAGGTCGTTTTGCTTTGCGCGGATTTGCTGTGAGCTTTACGTTGCGGGCTGTGCTTCGCGGACGCGGGTGGAGACTTCGACGAGCCGTTCGCCCATCATGGATGCTTTTGCGACCAGTACCGCAGATATTTCCGGGCCGAAGACTTCTGTGGTTGTCTCGCTCCAGAGTTCGATCCAGCGGCTGAAATGGTCATTGTCCATCTGGGGGATGGGGAGATGCGCCATCATGGGGTTACCTTTATAGCGGCCGGATGCGAGCAGGACGGAGGTCCAGAAATCGGTCAGCTTGGCCAGATGTTCGGGCCAGTGGTCGCCGATGGCTCCGTTAAAGACGGGGCCAAGCAGGGCGTCTTCGCGAACTTTGGCGTAGAAGCGGTCGACAAGGCTCGCGATGTTTTGTTCGTTGAGCGAGATGGTGACTGGCATGGTTCTATCTTAAGTCCGGCCGTGGTATCGGAGTCTTCAGATTAGGCCTGAAACGTTATTAATCGAGCCCGAAAGCCCACAGATCGGGTGCGAAAGACCAAAGGTTCCAGCCTGAAAGTTTATAATTATGCCTATGCCGAAGTATTCCATTGTTGTCCCTTTCCACAACGAAGAAGAGAACGTAACCGTGATGTATGACCGCCTAAAGGCGGTTATGGAGCAGGTTGGCGACAGCTTCGAACTGGTTCTGGTGGACGATGGATCGAATGACCGCACTTACAAGCTGCTGGAAGAGATTGCGGCGGTCGACAGCCGCGTGCTGGTGGTGAAGCTGCGCCGGAACTTTGGGCAGACTTCGGCGCTGGCCGCTGGGTTCGATCACTCGCAGGGTGAGTTCATTCTGGCCATGGATGGCGATCTGCAACATGATCCAAATGAAATTCCGAACTTCCTCGAAAAGCTGGAGGAGGGCTACGACGTGGTGAGCGGATGGCGGAAAGAGCGCATCGATAACTTCGTGATGCGGCGGATTCCTTCGCGCTGCGCGAACTGGCTGATGGCGAGGCTGTCGGGCGTGGAAATTCATGACTTCGGAACGACCTTCAAGGCATACCGGCGCGAGGTGATCCAAAACATCCCGCTTTATGGGGAGATGCACCGGTTCATTCCGGCGCTGGCGGCATGGTATGGGGCCAGCATCTGCGAGATTCCGATTAAGAATGTGCATCGCGAGCGGGGCAAATCTCACTATGGAATCGGGCGGACGTTCCGCGTGTTCTTCGACCTGCTGACGATTCGTTTTCTGCTGAAGTATATGACGCGGCCGCTGCATTTTTTCGGACTGTTCGGCGCGCTGGGGATTCTGGGGGGCGGGGCGGTCTCGGTATTTCTGGCGGGGCTGAAGATTTTTACCCATCAGCATGTGATGGACCAGCACGGGCCGCTGTTTGTGATTGCGGGGATTCTGATTCTGGGTGGTATCCAGATGCTGGCGATCGGTCTGCTGGGCGAGTTGCAGGTGCGACATTATCACACGGCCACGCAGCGCGCTCCTTACACGATTGACCGTCTGGTTCGACTGCGGGCGTCCGGCGAACAAAGCCTTCTGCAGGATTAAAATCGCACATCCCGAAATACGCTTTCTATGAAAGCTATCCAGATTCAACATACCGGCGGGCCAGAGGTGATGGTCCTCGGGGATATTCCGATTCCACAGCCGAAGCCCGGCGAAGCGCTGGTGAAGGTGCGCGCTTCGGGCGTGAACTTTATCGACGTGTATTACCGCGAGGGCCGCTACAAGGCCGACCTTCCATTCGTCAATGGGCAGGAGGGTGCGGGCGTTGTTGAGCAGGTTGGCGCGGGCGTGCGCGGTATTCGACCGGGCGACGCGGTGGCCTGGTGCAGCGTGCCTGGCAGCTATGCCGAGTATGCGGTGGTTCCGGCGGACAAGCTGGTGAGTGTTCCGGATGGACTGGATCTGAAGCTGGCAGCGGCAGTGATGCTCCAGGGAATGACCGCACACTATCTCTCGCATTCCACATTTGCTTTAAAGGCCGGCGATCTGGTGCTGATCCATGCAGCGGCCGGCGGCGTGGGCTTGCTGCTGACGCAGATGGCCGCTCAGGCCGGCGCTCGCGTAATCGCTACGGTTTCGACCGGCGAGAAAGAGAAGCTGGCTCGCGAGGCTGGGGCTGCGGAAGTGATTCGCTATACGGAAGCGGATTTTGAGGCTGAAACAAGGCGGATTACCGGCGGACGCGGTGTGGACGTAGTGTACGACTCAGTAGGCAAGACCACATTTGAAAAATCGCTGAACTGTCTTCGTCCTCGCGGGCTGCTGGCGTTGTTTGGCGGGTCGAGTGGCGCCGTGCCTCCGTTTGATTTGATCGAGCTTTCAAAGAGGGGTTCACTGTTTGTTACGCGGCCAACGCTGAAGGACTATACGGCGACGCGGGAGGAACTGATGTCGCGAGCGGGCGACGTGTTGCGCGCCGTTCGGGCGGGAACGCTGAAAGTTCGCGTGGAGTATAGTTATCCTCTGGCTGAGGCGGCACTCGCACATCGCGATCTTGAGTCCAGGAAGACAACGGGAAAGCTACTTTTGGAGATGAGGGACTAGCTATGGCCATTTCGCTGGTGCTGGTGCTTGGATTCCTCATTGGGGTGGTGTGCGGATTGCGATCGTTGACGGGCCCGGCGCTGGTTTGCTGGGGGGCGCATTTTGGCTGGCTGCATCTGGCGGGTTCTCACCTTGCGTTCCTGGCGAGTCCGATTTCGCTCGTGGTATTTTCGCTGCTTACCGTCGGCGAACTGATTGCGGATAAATTTCCTAAAATTCCACGGCGGACGACGGCGGCTCCACTGACGGCGCGCGTGTTGTTAGGCGCCATGTGTGGCGGCGCTTTCGCGATTGCGGGCGGCGCCTCATTTGGGATGAGCTGCCTTCTGGGCGGGCTCGGTGGGCTGATCGGGGCGTTTGCGGGATATACAGCGCGCCGAGTGGCTACCTTCGGGGGAAGGCTGCCGGATATGCCGGTCGCGCTTTTTGAAGACCTGATTGCGGTTGGAGGCGGCTTGTTCCTGGTTTCCCGCTTCTAATCGAACGAGATATGAGTGAACGACTGGACGCGATCATCCTGGGTTCCGGGCAGGCCGGAAACCCTCTAGCCTCCGCGCTTGCCAAAGCGGGAAGGAAGACCGCGCTGATTGAAAGCAAACACATCGGCGGCACGTGCGTCAACGAAGGCTGCACTCCTACAAAAACCATGGTTGCGAGCGCGCGGGTCGCTTATCTCGCGCGGCGAAGCGGCGATTACGGCGTGAATACTTCCGGCGTGAGCGTTGACATGGCGCGGGTGCGCGAGCGGAAGCGCTCGGTGGTGGAGAGCTTCCGGACAGGGAGGGAGAAGAAGCTGGAGTCTACCAAAAACCTGGAGTTGATTCGCGGAGAAGGCCGGTTCGCTGGGCCCAAGACCGTTTCGGTGAACGGCCGCACGCTGGAGGCGGAGTGGATTTTTATCGATACGGGCCTTCGCAGCGCGATACCTGCGATCGAGGGGATCGCGGATGTGCCGTTGCTTGATAATGTGTCTGTGATGGAACTGGGTGAGCTTCCGGAGCATTTGCTGGTGCTTGGCGGAGGGTATATCGGTCTGGAGTTCGGGCAGATGTTCCGGCGGTTCGGCAGCAGGGTTACGGTGATTCATAAAGGGGAGCAGCTTCTGGATCGTGAGGACGAGGATGTTGCTGAGGAAGTAAAGAAGATTCTTACGGAAGACGGAATCGATGTGTTGTTGAACGCGACCACCACGCGGGCGAGCAATGCTGTTGAATTGCAGGTGGAGATGCAGGGCGGGTCACGTTCAGTGAAGGGATCGCATTTGCTGGTGGCGGCGGGTCGCGTTCCGAATACGGAAGCTCTCGATCTGGAAGCTGCCGGTGTCGCGATGGATGAACGCGGCTACGTGCGGGTGAACGAATTCCTGGAAACCAGCGTCGATGGAGTATATGCGCTGGGCGATGTCAAGGGCGGTCCTGAATTCACGCATATTTCGTATGACGACTACAGAATCGTGAAGGCTAATTTGCTAGATGGTGAGAGCCGGACCACGCGCAACCGGTTTGTACCGTATACGCTGTTTATCGATCCGCAGCTTGGGCGGGTGGGATTGACGGAGGCCGCGGCGCGCAGGCTGGGAAAGAAGATTCGCGTGGCGAAGATGCCGATGACCTCCGTTGCGCGGGCGATTGAGACGGATGAGACGCGAGGATTCATGAAAATTGTTGTGGACGCGGAGACGGAGCGGATTCTGGGTGCGGCGGTGTTGGGGATTGAAGGCGGCGAGATCATGTCGGCGATTCAGATTGCGATGATGGGCGGGCTGAAATATACGGCGCTCCAGAATGCTACTCTGGCTCATCCGACGCTGGCGGAAGCCTTAAACAACGTGTTCTCAAACTGGGAAGGCGAGGTGTGAGTTTGGAGAGAACGATGGCAACCGGCGAGCCTAGAAAGAGGAAGCAGTCGGGAAGCGTGGCCGATCCGCTGTGGTACAAAGACGCGATTCTTTATGAGTTGCACGTGAAGGCGTTCGCCGATAGCAATAACGACGGCATCGGTGATTTCCAGGGTCTCATCGGGAAGCTGGATTACATTGTCGAGCTGGGTGCGACGTGCATCTGGCTTCTGCCGTTTTCTCCGTCTCCGCTACGCGATGACGGGTACGACATCGCGGATTACATGAATGTTCATCCGAGCTATGGAACTCTTGCGGACTTTCGCGCGTTCCTGAATGCGGCGCACGACCGCGGATTGCAGGTGATGATCGAGCTGGTGGTGAATCACACATCGGACCAGCATCCATGGTTTCAGGCGGCGAGGAATGCACCGGCGGGATCGGCGGAGCGCGATTTTTATGTGTGGAGCGATACCGATCAGCGATACAAAGACGCGCGGATCATCTTTACGGACACTGAGAAATCGAATTGGTCGTGGGACCCGGTGGCACAGGCCTACTATTGGCACAGATTTTTTTCGCACCAGCCGGATTTGAACTTCGACAATCCGCGCGTGCTTGAGGAAGTGTTGAAGGTGCTGCGCTTCTGGCTCGATATGGGAGTGGATGCGCTGCGACTGGATGCGGTTCCGTACTTGGTGGAACGCGACGGAACCAATTGCGAGAATTTGGCGGAGACGCACGTGGCGATCAAGGCGATGCGCGCGGTTCTTGATGCGGAGTATGACGGGCGGATGATCCTGGCGGAGGCGAATCAGCCTCCGGCGAATGTGCGACCGTATTTTGGCGATGCGGACGAGTGCCACATGGCGTTTCATTTTCCGCTGATGCCGCGCATTTACATGGCACTGAGTCAGGAAGACCGCCTTCCGATTACGGACATCATGGCGCAGACGCCGGAGATTCCCGAGAGGTGCCAGTGGGGATTATTTCTTCGCAACCATGATGAGCTGACGCTGGAGATGGTGACGGGCGATGAGCGGGACTACATGTACTTTGCTTACAGTGCCGATCCGCGCATGAGGATTAATGTGGGCATCCGGCGTAGACTGGCTCCGTTGCTGGATAACAACCGCGGGCGTATCGAGCTGCTGAACAGCCTGCTGTTTTCGTTTCCGGGCACGCCGATTCTTTACTATGGCGACGAGATCGGCATGGGCGACAACATTTATCTCGGCGACCGGAACGGAGTGCGAACGCCGATGCAGTGGTCGAGTGACCGCAATGCGGGGTTTTCGCGGGCGAACCCGGCGCGTTTGTACAGCCCGGTGATTATGGACGCGATCTGGGGTTATGAGGCCATCAATGTCGAGGCGCAGCAAGCCGATGCGTCATCGCTGCTGAACTGGATGCGGAATATGATTGCGCTGCGCAAGCTTTTCAAGGTATTTGGACGCGGCACGCTGCGGTTTCTGGAGCCTACCAACCGGAAGATTCTTGCGTATCTGCGCGAGTATGACGGCGAGCAGGTTCTTTGCGTTGCGAATCTGTCGCGGGTGTGGCAGCCGGTGCAGCTCGATCTTGCGGGATTGGAGGGCATGATTCCGGTGGAGATGCTGGGGTATGTTGAGTTTCCCGCGATCGGCAGGGAATGCTATCCTCTGACCCTTGGTCCGTATGATTTTTTATGGCTTGAATTGCAGACGCCGAGTATGGGTGCGAACCATGAGCAGGAAAACTAAAGACGAGGCTCGATGGCGAGTATAGAGTTTCCAGCGGGGTTACAGAAGAGGATCGAAGAGTGGCGCCCGGTCGATCTGGTGGTTGGCATTACCGGTGTGGCGGACATCGAGGACTTGCGCGCGAAGGCCTCGTGTCTAAGAGAGGTTGCAGAGAAAGTGGTCGTGGCGTACGCGGGTGTTGCGGAAGCAGAGCCTGCGGATTCTTTGACCGACGGTGTTCATTTTGCGACGTATCCCATGCCCGCGCAAGCAAGCTCGCTGGCGGTCTGGCTGGATATAGCAGACGCTCAAAGGAGCATTTTGGCGCTGGCCGCCGCTATGGGGGCGCGCGCGTGTCTGGTGAGCCATACCGATCTGGCGGTGCTGGCGCTTAAGCCGGCGCGGCTTTTGCTTGAGCCAGTGCTGCAAGGGAAGAGTGATTTGACGATGCCGGTATATCCGGATGGAAAGTACGACCGGCTCATCAACAAGAGTCTGCTGGCACCTTTGTCACGCGCTCTTTTTGGCAGGCGTGTGTGGTCGCCGCTGGCATTCGACTTCAGCGCCGGAATAAACGTTCTCGATAAACTTGCATATGACGGACCGGCGCGCGCCCAGAATGAGCCGCATCTGTTGTGGCCTGCCAACATCGTCGCGATGAATGGCGGCCAGATCGGCGAGTCGGTTGTGAGAGTTCAACACGCGGCGCAGGCGGAAGATCTTGATTTGAGCGCGGTTCTGGGGGAGCTGGCCGGATCGCTGTTTCTGGAGGCGGAGGTTTGTGCCGCGCATTGGCAGCGAATACGCGGGTCGCAGATGGTGTTCCGCTCCGGGAGTCCGGTTGTGGTGAAGGACGACCCGCAGCCGGTTGACCCGCGGCCCATGGTGGAGTCATTTGTGCTTGGCTTGCAGAATCTGGAAGAAGTGTGGCGGCTGGTGTTGCCACCTGCGACCATGCTGGAATTAAAGCGGCTGACGCGGCTCGATCCCGAGCAGTTCCGTATGCCGGATTCGTTGTGGGCGCGCATCGTGTATGACTTTGCGCTGGCGCATCGTATGCGCCGCGTGAGCCGGACGCATGTGCTGGGCGCGCTAACGCCGCTGTATCTGGGCTGGGTTGCCTCCTATACACAGGAGGTTGGCGGCGCGACGGCACAGGAAGCGGAACAGAGAATCGAACAGTTGGCGCGAGCCTATGAGGAGCAAAAACCATATTTTGTTTCGCGCTGGAGATGGCCGGAGCGGTTGAGCTAAAGGCCGTTTTGCAAGGAGGAAAGTATGTGGAACCACATCGAACAGGCGCTCCATGACTCAATGGTACGAGTGACGACGAAGATTGCCACTCTGCTGCCGGGGATTCTGGCATTCATTGTCGCGCTGGTGATTTTCCTGGTTCTGGCGTGGATTTTTGCGGCGCTGGTGCGGCGCGTGCTGGTGGCGATGAAGTTTGACCAGCGAGTGGGGCGCGGAAGCGGCTCTTTCGCGGAATTATCTCCGGCGCATACTCCTACGATTCTGGCGACCCGGCTGGTCTTTTGGGGAATTGTCGTTCTCGGCGTGCTGGTTGGCCTTTCGGCGTTCGAAGCTTCGTCGGCTGAGCCCGCGGCGGCAGCGTATGTATTCGCCTACGTTCCGCGCATCGTCGGCGCGGCGGTTTTGTTCTTTGTGGGCACCGTGCTGGCGCGTTTTTTGTCGCGCAGCGTGCTGATTACGGCGGTGAATCTCAATCTGCACTACGCGCGCCTGCTGGCTACGGGGGCGAAATGGATGGTACTGATACTGACGGCGGCGATGGTGCTTGATCATCTTGCTATCGGAGGAGAGATTGTTGATCTGGCATTCGGAATTCTGTTCGGCGGCATTGTGCTGGCTCTGGCGCTGGCGGTGGGACTGGGTTCGCGCGATCTGGTGAGCCGATCGCTGGAGAAGGAGGCGGTAAAGTCGCCGGAAGACCAACCCGAGGAGCATAGATTGCGTCACTTCTAAAGCTCTGGAGGTTTTTATGGCTCCGAAGAAATCCGCGAAAAAGACCGCTGCCAGTGCCGCGAAGGAAGTGGACAAGCAACTGGAACGCTACCGCTCGATGCGTGATTTTGCGATGACGGCGGAGCCGAGCGGCGGCGAAACTGCGAAGGCTTCCGCAAAGATAAAGGACCAGCTGCCGTTTGTGATTCAGAAGCATGCAGCTACGCGTCTGCACTATGACTTTCGCCTGGGATGGCGTGGCGTGCTGAAGAGCTGGGCTGTGGCGAAGGGTCCGAGCTATTATCCCGGCGATAAAAGATTGGCCGTTGAAGTAGAAGACCACCCGATTGGCTACGGCGGGTTCGAAGGCACAATTCCCAAGGGACAGTATGGCGGCGGCACTGTGATGGTGTGGGACCAGGGTACCTGGGAGCCGCACGTGGACGTGGACGAAGGTTTGCGCACGGGGCGGCTGAAGTTTACGCTGCATGGCCAAAAGCTTAAGGGCAACTGGGCGCTGGTGCGCATGGGCGGGCACGCCGCGCGCGAGAGCAAGCCAAACTGGCTGCTGATCAAGGAGCACGACGAGTTTGAGCGCGGCGCAGACGCTGAGCCGATTACGGAAGAGTCTCCGGACAGCGTGGTTACGGGGCGCGGCCTCGACGCGATCGCCAAGGCGGAGGATCACGTCTGGCAATCGCACAAGGCTGCGAATCCGGCTCCGAACCGCTCACGGCTTGTTCTGCGGCGAAAGCAGCCAGACGAGACACGAAAACCACCGACCGAAAAAGCCACTGCAGTTGCAACGAGTGCGCCGGACCGTACGGCTATTCTGAAAGGAACGCCACGCGAAGCGATGCCGGCCTTTATTTCTCCAGAACTCGCATTGGAGGTGGAGGCGCCTCCGGCGGGAGATAGCTGGCTTCATGAATTGAAGCTGGATGGCTACCGCATTCAGGCGCACCTGGAGCAACAGAAGCGCGGCGGGCGCAAGGCGACGCTCTACACGCGAAACGGACTGGACTGGACGCATCGCATGTCGGAGATTGCGCGCGCGGCCGCCGCGCTTCCAGTGAAGACTGCTTCGCTGGATGGCGAAGTTGTTGTGCTGGACGAGAAGGGAAGCACGAGCTTTGCCGATCTGCAGGCCGCATTTGAGGACGGCAAGCAGGTGCGCATGACTTATTTCGTGTTTGATCTGCTGCATCTTGACGGGCACGATTTGCGGAGTTTGCCGCTGGCGCGGCGGAAAGAAATTCTGGAAGGCCTGATTGGCGAGATCGGCGATCAGGATGCGATTCGTTATAGCGAACATATTCGCGCCGATGGCAGCGCCATGTTCAGCAAAGCGTGCAGTCTCGGCGCAGAGGGTGTGGTTTCGAAACGAGCGGATGGTGTGTATGTTTCCGGGCGCAGTAAAGACTGGGTGAAGTCGAAGTGCGTGCATCGGCAGGAATTTGTTGTGGGCGGCTTTACTTTGCCTTCCGATGGCGGCGTGGGAATTGGAGCTCTGTTGCTGGGTTATTACCGCGAGGGAAAACTGATGTATGCAGGCCGCACCGGAACCGGGTTCACGCAGATTTCACGCAGGCACTTGCGTAAACAACTGGATGAACTGCGCGCAGCGAAGGCTTCTTTTGCAGACGTGCCACGGGCAGCGTCACGGGATGCGATTTGGGTGGAGCCGAAGCTGGTAGCGGAGGTGAACTTTGCGTCGTGGACCGCGGGCGGGATGGTTCGGCAGGCGGCTTTTCAGGGGATTCGCGAGGACAAGCCTGCGAAAGATGTTGTGCGTGAAGAGGCGACGTCGATTGCGAAACCGGAGAAGAGATCCAAAGAAAGGAAACAAGGGCAGCCGGTGCGGAGTGCCACCGCGGCGAAGAGCAGCGGCGGGGAATCTGAGATAGATGGGGTTCGGCTTACGCATCCCGACAAAGTTTTGGATGAGGACACCAAGCTTACTAAGCTACAGTTAGCGCGATATTACTCTGCCGTTGCTGGAGTTATGCTGCCGCATATCGCCGGGCGGCCTCTGAGCCTGGTGCGATGCCCTGAGGGGAGCGGTAAACCATGCTTCTTTCAGAAGCACGTGGGATCTGGCCTTTCGGCCGGCGTCGGCAGCGTTCCGGTGAAGAGCAAAAGCAGCGGCGCGACGGAGCAGTACATCACGATCGACAATGCCAAGGGGCTGATCGGACTGGCGCAGATGGGTGTGCTGGAGGTTCACCCCTGGGGATCGCGCAACGATGCGCTGGAGACGCCGGATCAACTTATTTTCGATCTCGATCCGGACGAAGCGGTTGCGTGGAAGCAGCTTGTGAAGAGTGCGGTTGAGGTTCGGGGCCTACTGGAGCAGTTGGGGCTTGAGAGTTTTGTGAAATCGACGGGCGGCAAGGGATTGCATGTGGTTGCGCCTATCAAGCCTCAGCGTGAATGGTCTGAGGTGAAAGCGTTCGCGCATAGCTTTGTTCGTATGATGGAGGCGGCGAATCCGAAGCTGTATTTGACGAAGATGACGAAAGCGGCGCGGAAGAATCGGATCTATCTGGATTATTTGCGGAATGAACGCGGCGCTACGGCAGTTGCTCCTTATTCGCCGCGGGCGCGCAGAGGCGTGCATGTGTCCATGCCGCTTAGCTGGGATGAGCTGAAGAAGACGGATCGCCCGAAGTTTGCTGTTGCGAACTTTGATCAATGGAAAACGCGGTTAAGGCGGGATCCCTGGGCCAAAATGGAGACGCTGCGGCAGACGCTGACCGCGCAGGCTGTTCGCGCGGTTGGCGAGTTTGCGGCGTAAGGGCTGATCAGCGGTTGAGTTTGCGAAGAGCCATGCTGGCGGCGTGATAGCCGCACATGCCGTGGACGCCTCCCCCGGGCGGGGTTGAGGCGGAGCAGAGAAAAATTTTTGGATCGGATGTTGCGTATTGGCGTGAGCTGGGACGGAAGAGCATTTGGCGCGCGTTCATTGCGCCTCCGCTAATGTCGCCGCCGATTAGATTAGCGTCGGCTGCTTCGAGGTCGGCAGGAGTGAAGACGCGGCGCGCGAGAACGCAGTCCCGGAAGCCGGGTGCGAAGCGCTCGATCTGATTTTCGAGTCGCTCGGTCATGTCAATTCTCGATCCATTCGGAACGTGACAGTAGGCCCATACGGTGTGCTTTCCGACGGGGGCGCGGGTTGCGTCGAAGAGACTGGGCTGTGCGAGCAGCACGAAGGGCCGCTCGGCAATTCTCCCCTGGGACATTTCCTTTTCTGAATGGGCGATTTCTTCCAGAGTTCCGCCCAGGTGCACTGTGGCTGCCTGGCCGCAGTCGGAGGCGCGCCAGGGGATTGGGTCGGAGAGCGCGTAATCGATTTTGAATGCGGCAGGGCCCTGCTTGAATTTGGCCAGCGTATTTTTGTAGGGCGGTGTGAGGCGGCTTCCGGCGATGCGGCTCAGTTGTTGTGGCGCGACGTCGCAGAGCGTTAAAGCATCGGGCAGTTCGCCGAGAGAGGTGATTTGCCTTGAGGTATGGATGGTTCCGCGCAGTTGTTCCAAATGGGCGGCGAGCGCATGCGTGATGCTTTGTGCGCCGCGTTCCGGAATGGGCCAACCTACGGCGTGCACTGTGACTGCCAGCACGATGCCGATTGCGGCGCTGAGGGGCGCGTCGAGGCTTAGAAAGGAGTGCGCGGCCAGTCCTGCGAAGACGGCTCGGGTGCGCGGATTACTGAATTGATTGTGAGCGAAGAATTTGGCTGGTTGCACGGCGTTCATCCCGAAGCGCGCGAGCAGAAATGGATGGCGCGGCAGATGGATAACGGGACCGAGAATTTCTTCTTCGAAGGCGCTCCAGTTTTCTGCGAAAGGTTGAAATAGATCGCGCCAGCGTTTACGGTCCTCGCCCAAGCTGCGGACTGTGGCGTCGATATCGCGCCGGAGGAGGACTACAGTGCCGTCGTCGAAGGGGTGCGCCAGTGCTGCGGGCGAGTGAATCCAATGAAGGCCGTGTCTGTCCAGGGGCAGCGTTGCGAAGAAAGGCGAGCCGGCGGCCATGGGATGCACGGCGGACCCGAAGTCGTGCAGGTAGCCGGGCAGCGTGAGCGGCAGAGTGCGCGCTGCGCCTCCGGGTTGTGCTTCGGCTTCGTATACGTCCACGTTCAGGCCGGCCTGCGCGAGAACGATCGCGGCGGAGAGGCCGTTGGGTCCGGAGCCGATGACGGATGCCTGGGCCATATCTAATTATGGGGTGGCAGCGGCTGAGGCCACTGGATTACGCCGACCTTGCCGTCGGGCTGGAGGGTGAGCGTGGGGGCGTAGAGGCCGATGAGCTGGCGTCTCCACCAGTTGCCAGTGTCGTGTTTTTCTTTCATGGACGTGAACCAGTATTGCCAGAGCACGGCGCGGATGTACCTGGGAGGCGATGCGGAGAACGGATTGCCTGCGAACAGATGAATCACTTCGGGAGTGTTGGTGAGCAGACATTCTTCGGTGCGCGGGACGATGTCGTTCTGCTGCCACTCGCCGAGTGAGGCGAACCACAGGTTCCAATCGAAGCGCGGTTGATAGGGTGCGTAGATTCGGGGCGCTTCATTCAGCGGCTGTGGCTTGTAGCGAAAGGGGTATGGGGTCCACGTCTGACCGTCGTTCGAGCCTTGAAACTCGATTTCGTAACGTCCCCGCGTCATAACGGCGAAGAGGCCATAGCGATTTGCGATTCGGAATGGATCGAGAAGCCGGATGGGAGAGATGGGCAGCGGCAGCTGCGGGAAGGGCATGAGAATGAGTCCGGCCGCTGTTACATATCCGACGAGCGTGAGCAGGACGGCGGTTATGGCGAACCTGATGGCGTGGAGATGAGAGAGCTTTGCCGGGCGGGGCTGCGGCTGCGATGGAGCGAGGATGGAAAGCGGCTTTTCTGCTTCTTCATGATCCAGTGTTTCCTGTTCGGGACGGATCGGGGATGGCATTGCAGAAGAGAACCGCGCTGGTACGAATCTGAGGAGATAGCCGTCGTCGAGCAGGAGAATACCGAGGGCGAGCACGAGATAGTTCAGAAAGGTGTAGTTTGCGGTGAGGATTACGACGATCTCCCACGGAGTGACGATGAGAAAGCAGATGAGGCGCGCACGGCGCGGGAGGAACATGAGAAAAACGATTGCGATCTCGAGCACGAGGGTTGCACCCGCGGTGCCGACCTGGAACCAGTGCGGCAGATGCTGGAGGTACCAGCCGATCCAGGTAGGCAGCGGGCCGTTCTGGTAGTACTCGTCCATCGCGGTAAGGTGTCGCCATTCCTGGTCGCCGCTGAGAAGCTTGACGATGCCGGACTCGAAGTAGATGCGGAACCACTCCCACTGGAGCAGGAAGTAGCTGGCGCGCGAAGGCGGACTGTTCGCGCCCAGTCCGGGCCAGAGTCCGGCGGGAGAGAAGAAGAGCGCGAGGAAACCGGCTTCGAGCAGCATTCCGTCGGATTGATAGCCGGAGAAATCTCCGGCGGCCGCGACAAATGATAAATAGCAGACGAAGCAGACGAAGAAGCTGAGGCGCGGCCATGCGTTGAGGAAGGCCGCGATTGAAGCCAGCAGGCCGATCCAGCAGACGGCCATGATGGCTGCGTTGCTGGAGTTGATCCAGTAGAGGGTTGGAGCGTACCAGAACCGTGCTGGGCCGAGGGCGTGGTGCACTGCGTCGAGAAATTGCCGGGCGGGAAGGATTCCATCGGGTCCGACAAGGCCGCGCACCTGGCAGATCAGCGAATAGAAGGCCGAGAAATAGATGAGTGCCAGCGCGCGCAGCAGAAGCCAGCGCGGGATGAGGCGATCGCGCCTGCCAAACTGCGGGTCGAAGAAAGAACGCAGAATACTTGCCGGAGTGCGCTGCATAGGACGCGTAGGTAGATCGAGGCAAGGATACAGCTTTTTGGCGTGCTCAGGTTTGGATGAGACGCGGCGGTGCGGAAGCGTTACGAAAGTGCAGGAAATTTAGTGACAACAGGTTCAGGACGTTGCGCCTGAAGTATGCTTGCTTCAAATTTCCGTAACGTCATCTTGTTTCTTTTGGACTTGCAGCGTGGAGGCTACTGAAATTCTTAAAGCAGACCCGACGACTGTTTGTGTGAGCGTGGTTATTCCTACTCGCAATCGCCCGGAATTGGTGGTGATGGCGATAGCGAGCGCGCTGCGACAGAGTTTTGGAAATCTTGAAGTGATCGTTGTGGTGGATGGCGAAGATCCGCTGACGCGCGAGGCTCTGAGTGCTTTCTCCGATGCGCGACTCCGGGTGATTGACCTGGCTGTAAATGTGGGGGGCGCGGAGGCTCGCAACATCGGCATTCGCGCCGCGCGGGGAGAGTGGGTCGCGTTTCTTGATGACGATGATGAGTGGCTACCGCAGAAATTGTCCCGACAAATGCAGGCAGCGCGGCAGATGCCAGCAGTGTGGCCGGTTATTTCGTCGCAGATGATTGTGCGGACGCCGGAGTGCGAATTGATCAGGCCGCTGCGCTCGTATGAGCCTGAGAAGCCGATCAGTGAATTTCTATTCTGCAGGAAATCGCTGAAGGACGGGCCATTTGCGATGCAGACCTCCACGTTGATGGCGCGCCGGGGGTTGATGCTGGCGATTCCGTTCAGGAGCGGACTGCAGCGGCATCAGGACTGGGATTGGCTGCTGCGTGCGGGGAGAAATTCCGGCGTGGAGTTTGCCGTGATCGACGAACCGCTGGTGATTTATCGCACCGAAGATGGGCGCGAGAGCCTGAGCCGCTCGCATGATTGGGAATTTTCGATGGCTTGGGGCAGCGAGATGCGCGGGTTTTTCTCCGCGAAGGCTTATTCGTGGTTTATTGCTGCAGAATGCGCGTCGCGGGCGGTGAAGAGCCGGGCGGGGTTCAGAATCTACGCGGAAATCGCCCGGCGATTTGTGTTTGACGGCCGTCCTTCTCTGGGATCGGCGGCTATGATGGTGGCTTTCTTAGGCTTGCCGCGTGGCTGGCGTAAAGGTGTTCACAGGGTGGCGAGACGATGGCGGCGGAGTGGCAGATTGCTGCCTCCTCCTCCACGGAATGATGTGCAGAGCACATTCGGAATGGAGCATTGAAGTGCAGACCAGCGAATATACGCGCAGATATCTGGAAGAGGTCGGGGAAATTGCTTCTCTTGTGGACGGCAGGGCGATTGACAGGATGGTCGAGCTGCTGTGCGAGACGCGCGCGCGGGATGGGCGGATATTTTTTCTGGGAACAGGCGGTGGGGCCGGACACGCCAGCCATGCGGTGAATGACTTCAGGAAAATTGCCGGCATGGAATGTTATGCGCCGACGGACAATGTTTCCGAGCTTACGGCGCGCATCAATGATGACGGTTGGGAGTCCTGTTATGCAAACTGGCTGCGGGGAAGCAAATTGCGTGCGGGCGATATGGTGTTTGTGTTTTCTGTGGGGGGTGGCTGTGTGCGAAATCGCATTAGTCCAAATATTGTGGAGAGCTTGAGGCTTGCGCGGCGCACTGGTGCGACGATTGCCGGCATCGTGGGGCGGGATGGCGGTTACACGGCTCAGGTTGCGGATGCGTGCATCGTAATTCCCACGATTTCTGAGGATACGGTGACTGCCCATGCGGAGTCTTTTCAGGCGGTGATTTGGCATCTTCTGGTTTCGCATCCCAGGCTGAAAAGGAATGAGATGAAATGGGAACAGGTCAACAGCTTGGAAGGCGAGCGGTCTTTCTTGACCGCGACGGCGTAATCAACCGAAATGTTTTTAATCCCGCTTCGGGCGAGTATGAAGCGCCGCTTACCGCCGCGCAGTTTCGCCTGATGCCCGGAGTGCCAGAGGCGTTGCGGCAATTGCAGGGGGCCGGGTATCTGCTGTTTCTGGTTTCGAACCAGCCGAATTATGCAAAGCGCAAGTCGAGCCTGGCGGACCTTTATGCCGTTGACGCGGAACTGCGACGGGAGTTATCGGCCATGCGCGTCGGGCTTGCCGCCGCATATTACTGCTTTCATCATCCGGAGGGGGACGTGCCGGGATATTCGGGGCCGTGCGTATGCAGGAAGCCGTCCCCTTATTTTTTGCTGCGAGCGAGCACGGAATTCAATGTTGACTGCGAGCGGTCGTGGATGGTGGGCGATCGCGCTACGGACATTCTTTGCGGACGCGGTGCGGGCGTGCGAACGGTGCTTGTCAACGCGAACAGCGCGGGCTGCGGGGAGGTTCGTCCGGACCACGTTGCGGCCGATTTAGCCGCAGCCGCTGGACATATCTGTGGGACTGCGGATGGATTCACCCGTGGCGAATGTCTACCTGAGTTGCAGGTCAAAGCCCTTTGAGTTGCTGGGGATGGTGATGGCAACGCCGTGGTCTACCGGCGAAGCGGTTGACTGGATAGATTTGCCATTGAGCAGCACGGTATTCGTGGAGGGTTTCCATCCGTATATCTCGATGCGGATGTCTTTCCACCAGGCTGGATAGGTTCCTTCCTGCGGGTCGGCGTGCAGTTGGAAGCCGTTCTGCGTGAGTTGGCAATCGAACTTCATACGAAGGAAAGCGCCGTTCTGATATGCGTAGGTGCGTCCGTCGTCCTGGTAGAGGCTGCCATTGCAGTTGTCGCCGGCGTAGACCCTGAGTGTTAAGGGGCCCTTCGGCGATTCATTTGTGCTTTGCACCAGCGGCTCGATGGGAAGGATGGAGCCTGCATGAACAAATATCGGAAGCGTATCGAGTTCTGGTTTGGCCTGGATTGAAAGCTGAACCTGGGCAGATGCGGGTGGAGCCTGAACTGCGACTGGATCACTTGCGCGCGGAAGGCCGACCTTCTCTCCGGTCCAGTAGTTGTACCAATCAAGTGATGGGAACTCGATGGTGTAACTATCCAATTCGTCCGGGAAAGGCGGAGCAGCGATCAGGAGGTCGCGTCCGAGCAAGAACTCACCCGATGCCGGAATGTCCGTATCGATTGGATGATGGTCGGGTGCGGCGTCAGGATATTCGAGGAATAAGGGGCGCACGACAGGCAGGCCTGTTCGGGAAGCCTCTTCGGCGAGGGTATAGAGATAGGGCATGAGCCGGTAGCGTTCCTCAATGAAGCGCCGCCGGATGGCTTCCTGCGCGGGGCCGCCTACCCACGGTTCCTGATCGCCGGTTCCAGTTTCGGTGTGATCGCGGTCGATGGGCTGAAAGGCGGCGATTTCGAGCCATTTAGTCAGCAGATCGGTCGGCGGCGTTCCAGCGTAGCCGCCCACGTCCGCGCCGCTGAAGGCAAATCCGCTTATGCCGAGGTTTTCCAGCATTGGCGTAGTCATGCGGAGATGATTCCAACTGCTGCTGTTGTCTCCGGTCCATGTGGCGGCGTAACGCTGGCCGCCTGCGTAGGTGGCGCGGGTGAGAACGAAGGGGCGGAGGTTCGGATCCAGTGCCTTCAGCCCTTCGAAGGTTGCGCGCGAATTTTCCATTCCGTATACGTCGTGGATCTCGGCGTGAGTTGCGGTGCGCGTAGTGAATCCAGGTTCGTTGATGCGATGGACTACATCAAGCGGCATTGTTTTTGTGGGCGAGCTAAAGACGGAAGGCTCATTCATGTCGTTCCAAAAGCCCTCGATGCCGATCTTGTGAAAGTTCTGGTAGAGTGTGCCCCACCACGCGCGCGTTTGCTGTTGAGTAAAGTCGGGGAAGACGCTCGGTCCAGGCCAGACGACTCCTGTGTAGACGGAGCCGTCGGGATTCTTCACAAAATGATCGCCCGCCATTCCGCTGTCATACGGGAAGTAATGCTGGTCGGGCAGCTTTGCGATGTGGAGATCGGTGATTGCGACGACGTGGAAGTTTTCTGCCTTAAGCTGCGCGATCATGCCGGGAAAGTCTGGAAATAATTCTTTATCTATCGTGAAAGGGCGATTCTTTTCCTGATAGCCGATGTCGAGATAAATCGCGTCGGCGGGAATGCGATCGGTTCTCAGCCGGTTTGCTACCTGCAGGACTCTTGCCTGGGGAACGTAAGTATAACGGGATTGCTGAAAACCGAGGGTCCACAGAGGGGGCAGCGGTGGAGTGCCTGTGAGCCACGCATAGGTTTCAACCACCTGCTTTGGAGACGGCCCATACAGGATGTAGTAATTCAGAGGGCCATCCACGGCGCCGAAGGAGTATATCCCGGGCATCTCTTTGCCAAAGTCGAAGCTGGTGCGCCAGGTATTGTCGAGAAAAATGCCCGATGCGAGCCCCGCTCTATAGACCATGAAGAAGGGAATGCTTTTGTAGATGGGGTCAGTCGATTCCTGGAAGCGATAGGCGTCAGTGTTCCAAAGCGAGAATGCTTCGTTGCGACGGTCCAGCGGGCCAGTTTTGTCTCCCAGACCGAAGTAATGTTCGTCGAGCGGCATTGTCTTAGAGATGCGGAAGGCGGTTCCGTCGTAGCGAACCGGCAGCGCGTCCTGTTGCACGATATTTCCGGACAGATCGCGCACGGTGAGCTGCAGATTGCTCTTGTCGATATGCACTTGCAACGAATGTGTGCTGAAGCCGAAATACTCTGCCGAAGATTCGGACGGTACGTTGATCTGACTGTGGAGGGCGTCAGGCAGCACGGCCCATGAGGCGTTCTCCGGCATTACACCGTTACGCGCGATGCGAACGCGGATCACGTTGTCGCGCACCGCCGTTATTTCTTCGCGTGCGAAGCCGTCCTGAATGGCAACTCCATCGGGCAGCACGGAAAAGCTGGTTGGGCGGTCAAGGACGAGCACATCTTCTTTGTCATGCGTTTGCTGGCCGCGAAGGACGGGGGCGGAGAGAGTAAGGCATAGCAGGAGCGCCGCACTTAACGAGCAAAACTTTCGCATAAATATCCCCGACCTTAACATTATTGGCTTTGGGTAGTCATTCCTTAGTTTCGAAACTAGAGTTAGTTGACGCACCGGGTCAGGGCGCGTCGTCGAGGCTGGTAGAGTGAGTGTCCTGTACGGCGATCACAGCGCCTTCCCGGCGCTTTTGTTGAAGAACTTTCATTTGCTGGATGGCGATGGCGGCGTCGACGTTGTCGCCGATTTTGGTGTAAAGGCGGGCGAGATGGTAATGGACGGTGCCGTCCTGATCGCTGTCAGCGCCCAACTTCAATTCGCGGATCGCATCCTGAGTTTTTCCGTCTGCCGCGTAGGCCTCGCCTAGAAGCGCGTGCACGTGCGGAAGCATCTGCGGCTTGGCGTGCAGGCTTTTTAGAAGAAAGGGTTCGGCATCAGTGAACTTGTGCTGGGAAATCAGCGCTTCTCCCATGAGCAGATTTATCTCCGGATCGTCAGGGTTCTGGAGCAGCGCTTTCTGCGCGGTTTCAATGGTCTTGCCGATGTTCGCATCGTCGTAGTATGCGGAGGCGAGCCCCAGCAGGGCTGCGGGATCGTTGGGAGAAATGTCGAGCGCTTTGACGTACTCTTTTTGTGCGTCGTCGTATCGCTCGCGCTGGCGATAAATGTCGCCGAGCAGGATGTGACTTCTGGCGGAGTCAGGCTCGAGTTGCTGAAAGCGCGCGAGAGATTCAAACGCCAGTTTTTCGTTTGCCTTGATGGACCAGTAGAGTGCTTCCGCATGAGGATGCGAGGGCAGCGATTGAAGTGCGCGGCCAGCATCGGAGGTCAGAGCGTAGTCGCCCGTGAAGAAGGAACATGCGGCCAGCATTTGCAGGGCTGCCACATTGCCGCTGCCCATAGTGGTTTTCAAGAGGTTCGCGCAGCGTTCATAATGTCCTGCCAGATATTCTTGCGTGCCTTGATTGCGAATCCCAGCCAGAGAAGATAGGGACGTAACAGCATTCTGAGCGGCGATGGCTTCCTGCTCCGTGCCGGCTGCGCTCTGCGTCGATTGGGTGAGCGCGGTGTAGAGGCCCTGCTCGATCTGGCCCGAAGATTGTTGCTGCGCGATGTAATTCAGAAAGCTCTGGACGTGTTCGGGTGACATGCCATCGAAGACGAGCGATGCGCTTGCGGTAAGAAATCCGCGATCCCGGACCCACGCTTGCTGGATCAATTGCAGCGCTTCCTGATTGGCTCCGGTTTCGATGCGCAGGTGTGCTTCCCCCAGAAGGGCGAGGCAGCACTCGGGATGCTGGCTGCGTTCAGCTTTAAATTGCAATTCGGCATTTTGGGAATCACCCTGCTTTAGATATAGAAAGCCTGCCTCCGACGTCATGCAGGGAGGCTGATCGTTGGCGGCGAGAATGCTTTTGTATAAGTCGGCCGCTTCTTTGTATCTTGATTGCTTGACCAGCGACTCGGCAAACAGCGCTTTGGCATACGAAGTGTCGGCATTTGTGCCAGTCATAGACCGCGCGTCCGCTTCTACCTGGCTGAGCTGGGCGATGCCCAGATCGAACCATGCCGAGCTTTGTTTGGGATCGAGAGAGATAGCGCGACGAAACTCACGGATAGCCGCGACGTTTTCGCCAAGCGAAAAATAGGCGCGCCCGAGTGTAACGGCGGGAAGGGGATCGGTTGCGTTCATCTTCTCCGCCTTCAGGAGCAATGGAATGGCCTCTTTGGATTTTCCTGTACGGACATAATCGATACCGAGAAAAAGGTTTGGAACATAAAGCGACGGTTTGAGCCGGATCGCTTCCTGAAAGCTGTGAATCGCTTCGGAGTAATCTCCGGCTTCATGCTGCATCAGTCCGAGATTCGCCCGCAGTTCCGGGACATCGGGACGGAGTTTTACTGCCTGTTTATAGTTGGCCGCCGCAGCAGCATAGTGGTTCGCAGCCTGCGCTTGTTGCGCTGCCGCCAGCAGAGATGCAAGGTCAGGGGAGTGGTCCTGCTGGCCGAACGAATGTCCGGCCAACAGGAGGAAGAGGAACAGTGTCAGGCATTGTTTCAAGGAGACGTTACCAATAGAACTTCCCTGCGAATTGGACGGTTCGGGATGGGAAGGCATTTGTGATCTGGCCGAAGGTGGATCCGCACGATGCATCCGCGTTGGGGTCACATCCGGTATAGCCGGTATTTGGAGTGTAGAACTGCGCGTGGTTGAAGGTGTTATACATCTCCGCACGGAACTGCAGGCGCATCGATTCCTTGATCTGCCAGTTTTTCATCAGAGCCGTGTCCCAGTTCTGATAGTGCGGTCCACGGAGATAGGAGAAATAGCGGGGTGCGGTGCCAAAGCTTCCATAGGGAGCATAGCTAAATGCTCCTGTATTGAACCATTCATGGATGGTTGGATTCGATACGTGAACGTTTCCGTTCACATCAGGTCTCGGATTGCCGCCGTAGGAAGCGATATCCGAGCCGCTGACGCTGAGGGGAAGGCCGGTCTTGAACGTAGCGATCTGCGAAACTTCCCAGCCACCGACAACCGCATCGGTCACGCGATTCATGTTTGAACCAACCGCTTTTCCACGACCGATAGGCAGCTGATAGATATAGTTGGCGACCAAGCTGTGGGGAATATCGGAGGCATCTACGCTCTTTTCCGCAGCCAGGTTATAGTTGTTTGCCGGCCCGGAGTTTCCAGCATACGACCAGGTCTGATTTCCTTCGACGTTGTCCAGAAACTTGGAGTACGTATAGGAGACCAGCGCAGTCAAACCTTTGCTGAAGCGGTGATTGTAGTTTGCCTGCAAGGCGTTGTAGATTGAGAAACCAACCGGAGAGTCGGCCTCCGAGACATTGCAGAATTGCGGATAAGGCTGCAAAAGCTGGGATTGCACGATCATTGCGTTGCCAAGATTGCAGCTGCTCACTTGCGGAGAGATGGCCCCATAAAAGGGATTCGGAACCAAAGCATTCAGAGCTGTCTGACCCATAGACAGATATTTCGGGTTCAATTGGCTTTGATTGAGTCCGCCGGAGGCAAGCATATGGGTTCCATGATTTCCGACGTAGTTCACATCAAGTTGATCGTTGGAAGTGATGCCCCATTGCACTCCCACAACGTACTGTTGGACATAGCTTGAATTGCGCTGCCTGAAGTTGCTGCCTACGGAATTGCCGACCTGTTGAAGCTCTCCCAGGGAACTCCCGGTAATCGGGATGTATCCATTGGGCCAAGGATCCGCCAGAGAGACTGCGGGGTTGGGGCTAATGGAGTCCAGGGTATAGGGAACGTTTGTCTGGCTTGCGAAGCCGGAGCTTTGCGCCAGGAAGCAGCAGGAGAGGGACGGAGGATAGAAGATTCCATATCCGCCGCGCAGCACAACATTTGGCATGGCCTGATAGGTGAATCCAAAGCGGGGCGCCCAATTTTTATAGTTCGTGTTGTAGGAGCCGCGCTGGTTATCAGAAAGGAATTGGAGGGCACCTGGCAACGACTGCCCAATTGTTGTGCCAATCGGGTTCGGGGCATCGGGATTAAAAACCGACGCAACGTTGTGGCGATAAGTCGGCGCCGTCTGAATCTCATACCGCATTCCCAGGTTGAGAGTCAGTTTGGGAGTCGGCCTCCAGTCGTCCTGCAAGTACCAGCCGAAATAGTGGATTGCGACTGCAGGATTGTATGTTGTCCCGGTCACGCCGCCGTCCAGAACGCCAAGCAACAGTTGGGCTGTGCCGTTACCTGTGGCGAATCCGGTTGAGCTATTAGGATCGGGACCGCTGGTGAAAGTGCCGTTGGACACGAGCGATGATTGGAAGTAGTTGGCCTGATCGTCTTCGAGCTCTGCTCCCATGAATCCGAAGTTGAGAGTGTGCCGTCCGCGCGTCTTGATGAAATCGGTCGCAACGCTGCCGATTGGGCCGTGATTGGTGACAGTTTCATTCGTGAGTGGACCAAGAGGGGACTCCCCTCCGACGGTCACGATGGGGAACTCAGGGCTGTTCGCATCGAGATAGGTGGGAAGGCCGAGGCTCGAAGGCTGGAAGCCCTTCGACTGATTGGTCGAGGTCTCGTGCCAGAGTTCCACGCCGGCCAGGATGTTCATGGTGAACGTGGGACTGAAGACCTGGCTGTATCCGGCGGCCATGTTCCAGCGGTTGTTTGGACGGGCATTGCCTGGGCCGGCTTCGTTCGTGGTGCCCCAGTAGTCCGGAGTGCCAGTTTTGAACTCCTTTTTGTAGGAGTAGCGGAAATACATTCGTGCTTTGTCGTTAATGTTCTCGTCTACGCGGATCAGGTACTCGCTCGAATTTGCGGGAGCGGTTCCAGCCGCGAAGAAGTTGGCGGAAAGTGCCGAATTGGTCGGGCCGGGATAGTAGCTGACCAGCTTGGAGCCGATGGAATCGAGCGCTCCAAGCGTGGTGATGTCGTTGTTCTGCACCGGGTCGCGAATATAGCCTGTTTGCGTTGCAACAAGGCCTGTCTTTGGATCCACCTGCCCAGCGGTGATGGGGCGGGTGCTGCGCGGGTTGTAGATCTGGCCTACGTAGATTGGACGCCCAAGGGCATCAACTGCGGGTTGCCCATTAATCGTGCCTTGCGGCCCGAGTTGTGCCGCAAATTGTCCGGTGCGGAAGGCAGGGGTCGGCACGCTAAAGGTCTGATTCACCGGAGTAGCCAGGCTGAGGTGCTCGAAAAGCCCGAAGATGAAGGTTTTTTCCCGCTGTTGGTATATTTTGGGGATGTAAAGCGGACCACCCGCAGATCCGCCGAACTGATTGCGATTGAAGTTTCCCTTAGGCACGCCATTGTGATCGTTGAACCACAGATTCGCGTCGAGGGCGTCATTGCGATAAAACTCGTAGGCATCCCCGTGGAAGGAATTTGTTCCGGATTTGGTTACGACATTGACGACGTTGCCCGTGCTCCATCCGTACTGGGCTGTGAAGGAGTTGTTCTGCACTTTGAATTCCTGTACAGCATCGACTGAAGGCACGTAATCGACCGCGCCCCATTCAGGATCGGTGTCCCAGGCTCCGTCGAGCAGGTAGGCCGAGGTGCCGAAGAAGCCGCCAGCGAAGTTCAGGAAGGAAATGTCCTGGTCTGCGTCATCGGTACTGGGACCGCCGCCGCCGAGCAGTTGCTGGCCTTCCGAGGTGTTATTTACAGAGGAATTGAGTGTGGCGAGACCATACACGTTCCGCAGGTTGAGCGGGAGTTCCACAACCTGTTTGGCATCGATATTGGTCGATATATTGGCGTTGTCGGTGTTTAGCTGCGATGCCTGGGCGTTGACGAGCACTTGCTGGTTTGCCGCTCCAACCACTAAACCCACGTTCTGAGTGGCGGACTGGCCGGCATCGAGCGCAATCCCAGTCTGTTTGTAGGTTTCGAAGCCATTTGCCTGGATCGACAGGGTGTAGGTTGAAGGCGGGAGCTGGCTGAAGGTGTACCGCCCTTCAGCATCGGCGGTAAAGGTCTGCGCGATACCTTTCTGTGGGCTGGTGAGCATTACGGTCGCCTGTGGCACGACGGCCCCTGAAGGGTCTGATACGGTGCCGCTGAGGGTTGCTGTGGTTACTGCCAACTGGGCATGCAACCACGGGGTGGTGCTCATCAGCAACGCGAGCAGAATTGCTAATCCGCTGGCGTGTGTGAATATCTTTTGTCTCAAGTGGAGCCTCCAAAATGGTGACATCGATGGAGGGATCTGCCGTTTGGCCCATTCCGGCCTGCGGTTTGACCCGGTTGAGCGGACCTCTCCAAAGCAGATTCCTTATAGGGAGGCAAATCATGAGCTGATAAGGTCCTTGCGGCAAGTGACGAGGGTCTTATCAGGTAAATTCTACGGCAACCTATTTTTTTTCTGTTACTTCCAGAAAGGTGTCACCTTGAGCCATCTGATGTTTTAACGTTGTATAATCCAACATCGCAGGGCAAAGTCATGCTGGTTGAATCGGTGGCAAACAATAACGTAGCGTTCAGTGAGGACGAAAAGTCCGCAATCCAGGAACAATTGGGGCGACTGCTGAACAATCCCTATTTCAGCCACAGCCGGCGCTTCCCTTCCTTTTTACGATATGTGATTGAGAAGACCCTGGCAGGGCAGGAAGACGCGCTGAAGGAGCGCACGCTGGGGGTTGAGATTTTCGGACGCCAAGCCGATTACGATACGTCGTCTGACCCGATTGTTCGCGTGACTGCGGCGGAGATTCGCAAGAGGATCGCGCAGTACTACCAGGATCCTGGCCATGAGAATGAGCTTCGCATCTCGCTTCCGGCTGGCTCCTACGTTCCGCAGTTCCACGGGCCGGTTTCCGCGAAAGACGAAAGTTTGGCCCATGTGGCGGCGGGTGGTGAGTCTGCGCCTGCGGATCATGGGAAAAATGTGGAACACGCGCCGACGCATCGCCATTTCTGGAGAGCATTTGCGGCGAGTTTTCTGGTTTTGCTTGTGCTTGGTGGCGGAGCCGTTTGGGTGCGGCAAGCGGAACACCGTTCGCCTTTCGACTTTTTCTGGGGGCCGGTCCTGAACTCGACCGACTCTGTGCTTTTCTGTATCGCAGATCAGAAGCAGTACTCCAGCATCGCACTTCGTGATGCTACCGATCAGAGTCGCCAGATTATTCTTCCCGATAGTCTTACGGCGGTGGTTATCGACGATCTCAGCCCTATCGTCCGCGTCGCCGGACTTTTGCAGTCCCATGGAAAGAAATATGGCCTGCGAGGGGAGAGCGCCACGAACCTGATGGATCTGCGGACAGGTCCAACGATATTTGTAGGAGCGTTTGATAACGCCTGGACGCTGCGTCTTACCAGGCCATTGCGTTACCACTTCGCCAACAATCCGGAGATGACCCAGTTCCGTATTCAAGACGGTAATGCACCTGCTTCCGATCGCTGGATGGTGGATCGCACGCAGCAGATGGCCACCAATAACTACCGGGACTACGCGATCATCGCGCGATTTACCGACAGCAATACCGGTAAACTAGCCATTGTGGTAGCCGGTGTCGGCAGAGGCGGCACCATCGCCGCAGGCGAATTTCTTACCGACCCAGGCAATCTTGCCGAGCTTATGCGCGTTGCAAAAGCCGCAGGGAATAAGCGGAATATGGAAATTGTTCTAAGCACGCAGATCATCGGGGGTGAGCCCGGATCGCCTAAGATGGAAGCCTCCTATTTCTGGTAAGAGGCGCGAGTTTTGAATTGTGTCCCGACCGGAACGCGGGACTCCGGAGGTTACGGCAATGAGCCGCATCTTTGAAAAAATTATCGTTGGTGATAATGGCGCTCCGGAGGCAGAGCACGCGGTAGAGGTTGCTATCTCTCTGGCTGAGAGTATGGGAGCGAAGGTCGTACTGCTAGGAGTCGTAAAGCCCCCGACCGCCGAAGCTCAGGCTGAGGGATATGCGTTGGAGAGTCCCGCTGCGACGAAGCGAAGACTGAACGATCAGCTGGCGCGCACGGTGAATTCGGCGAAAGCGCGCGGAGTTGATATTGTGGCCGAGGTCGTTGAGGGCGATCCGGAAAGGGAGATTGAGAAGCACGCAAGCGAAGAAGGGGCCGATCTGATTGTTGTTGGGCACCGCGACGTGTCCCGTGTGCGGCATTGGCTTGAGAGATCGACCTGCGAGGCGTTGCTGAAGAGGTCAAAGATATCAGTGCTGGTTGTTCACAGTGCCGCGGCTAAGATTTGAATTTGATTGCTTAGCGCGCCAGCGCGTGCTCTTCCGGAGTATTGCTGGTCACCGCGAGCATCAAAAGCAGTACGCGCCGCAAACCCGACTGGCGGTCTTTTGCGTCGTACCATTCCTGCGGAGTGTGAATCCCTCCTCCCGTCCCACCTCCGCCCATGCTCAAGGCCGGCACGCCGAGCGACAGCGGAATATTCGCATCGGTTGATGCAGTGCGCGGCTCGGTGCGGATGTTGAGATGGCGGTCGACGGCGCGAAGCAATTGATAGAGCGCGGAATCGTCGGGCAAAGACCCGGAGGGACGCGCGCCGATCTCTTCGATGGTGAAATTGAGTGCTTCGTTTTGCTTTCCCGCATTTGCAGCGAGAACCGCGTCCTCGACTGCACGGTGCAATTCCACTTCGAGGCGTATCAACTGTTCGGGGCTGGTGGAGCGGAAGTCGAAGCGCGCTGACGCCTGACTGGGGATGACGTTCGTAGCCGTGCCGCCCTCAATGGTGCCTACGTTCATGGTGGTGCGCGGCTCAGTGCCCAGTTCGACGGAACTAAGGCGCGCGATGGCCTGGCTTAACACCACGATGGGATTGGGATGGTCAGAATCGGTCCACGAATGGCCGCCGGGTCCGCACAGCGTCACCTGATATCTCTGGCTGCCGAGCGCGCCAGTTACAGCAACCTCGTGTCCGGCGCCGTCGATTACGAGATGCGCCGCAGTGCGTGCGGTGAATTGGGGCTGTTCATAGAGAAAGCGCATTCCACGCAGATTGCCTTCGCCTTCCTCGCCGACATTTCCAACAAAAATCAGATCGCATTCCGGTCTGATGTCGGCATGTTGCAGGGCGGCTGCCATGGCGAGCAGGCAGACGACGCCCGCGCCATTGTCACACGCACCCGGAGCTTCAAGGAGAGAGTCTTTGACGACTGGCTGAATCGTAGTGGTGGCGGGAAAAACGGTATCGATATGCGCGGAAACCAGGACGCAATGCTCCGCAGGCACGGATGACTTTTTTACGCCGAGCGCGTTGCCGACGCCGTCAATTCTTACCTCGTCCAAACCGAGTCCCTGAAAACGGGCGGAGAGCCATTCAGCGCGTGGTCTCTCGCCGAACGGCGGCGCGGCCACGGTCACCAACTCGGTCTGCCACTGCATGATCTGCCGCTCGTGCAGATGAAGCCAGCGGAAGGCCTTATGTATGCGCCGATCCGATGCGAGCTGCGCCACGCGGGCAAAGGCCGAGACCGAAGAGATAGAAGCCATGAAGATTCAGCGTAGCATTTCCATTCGCGAAGAGCGCGTGGTTTCGCTCTTCGTTTCAGGAATGGGGGCTGCCTGTGCTGACGAGGTTGGCGAGGATGCGGTAGGCTCCAGGCACAGCTTCGGGTAGCTGCCGGTAGAGCGCGAACGCGGTGTAGATATAAATGCCTTTGCCGTACCGCGCATACAGCAGTCCGCCGCGCTGTGGATCCTGGCCGGGATCGTGCGTCTCGGTAAGAGCCTGGTAGTGGCTGTCCCACGAGCCCATGAAGGAATGACCACGCTCCTCGACCCATCCATCGAAATCGGCGGAGGTTATGCGGTTGGGCCACTGGAAGAGAGGACTGTTCGGGTCGGTCAGCGTGACGGGATCAGTTTCTTCCGCGACTTTTTCCGGGCTGCGGCTGAGTGTGTAAGGAAATGGTCCGTAATCGTGATCAAACTCGGCGCTCTGATATTGCACGATCAGGGTTCCGCCGTTTCGCACATAGTTAAGCACGCGGTTGTTGTTCGCGATGAGATCGGAGCGGCTGGAATAGGCGCGAATGCCGATGACGATTGCGTTGTA
This sequence comes from uncultured Acidobacteriaceae bacterium, assembly GCA_963743135.1. Taxonomy (GTDB): domain Bacteria; phylum Acidobacteriota; class Terriglobia; order Terriglobales; family Acidobacteriaceae; genus Silvibacterium. The sequence continues at coordinate 103,727 of CAVUON010000002.1, read as the reverse complement.
GCGGCTGAGGTCTGCAGTTGCTAGCTCGGCTGCGCTGAGTAAATGAGGGTGGACTCCGAGTTCTTCGAGCGCTTCGGGAACATTGTCTCCCGTACCCATGACATAGCCGATGTTGAGATGAGGCGCGACCTCTACATCCACGCCGCGCACTCGGTATGTGGATGCGCGATAGAGATAGTAGGGGCGCAGGCCGGGATAGCCGACAGTTTCTACTCCTTCGTTGTACTGGTAGTTGCCGCTTTGCGCCGTGGCCTTGAGCGTGTAGCTCTGCGCGGCGAGCGCGGCTGGATGAATCGTAAACAGAAACGGCGCGCCTTCCTCTGCCTGCAGGTGGAAGGTGAAGTCAGGAGGGTCGGCAGTCCATCCATTCGGTACTTCGAGATGGAGGGTGCCGTCGGCGGTATCCCGCTGATCATTCTTCACTGAGACGGAGAGCGGGAAGGATTTCGCGTTGAGAGGAACGATTCCGGCAGGTGAGGCAATGTTTACGGAAATCGCGGGCGTTACCACGAGGGGCTGATAGAGGTCGCCATAGCCGTGCTCGCGATGCACGGTCTGTACGACCTGACCGATGCGGAGGGGCACTCCGTCCCATGTGAACTCGGCCCATCCGGCAAGCGGATAGGGCGCGAAGGGCTGGTTGACGAGGCTGGGGTCGGCGATGTCGTAGTAGGGCTGCTCGGTTGTAGGGCGCGTGAAATATGGCCGAGTCAGGTCCGCGTTGTGCGGAACGTCGATGCGAAAGACCGCGTCGCCATCGTTGCTCGATGCAACGTCCAGGCCGGGCGCACCGAGTCGCGTAACACCCCAATGCTCCTGCTCAGGGGATGCGAGCCATGTTCGCGTGAGTTGTAGTTGGCTACCCGCTCTCCACGGCGCGGCACTCGTGACGTGCAGACGCACCTCGAATTCGCTTCCTGGAGTAACTGAAGTGGGCGTTTCGGAAGCGCTCAATCCGAACCCTTCAGGATGGTCTGAGGTTCGTGGAATCATGAGTGCGTTTACTCGTAACCCCAGCGCTTCGACCAGAGCCGTGTTGAACTGCACGAGTTTGATGTCCAGTTCATGGATGACGTTCGCCTTGTCTTCCGAGCTCAACGAGCTGGCATTCACCGCATCGATGAGGTCTTTTGTCTTGCGATAGCCAATGGCCAATTCGGGGGCTATCTTTTCCGGGTTCGAGGGCAGGTAGTTGAAGGTTGCCGTCATCACATGCTGGTCAATATCGCGCAAGGCTTTGGTGAGAAACGCGGTGTCGCCATGGGCCAGGGTTGCGATGCCGGGTAGTGTGATGTCGATGCCATCGAAGAAATTCGTGGCTGGGCCTGATGTTTGACTTGCCGCGGAAACCCGCGATCCATAAAGGTGATACGCGACACTATACGGTCCGGGGAGCGCCGCATTCCCACCTCCGAACTGTGACTTCTGCTGGCTCCATCCTTCGCGGGCCATTTGCAAATATGAGCGCCCGAGAATCGGATCGAAGGCTCCCTCCTGAATCTCTACATCAGTCGATGGCGCCTTGTCCGACCATTGTCCGGTTACATAGTTGTAGAACCGCACCGGCGCCCACTTGCCGGTTGCGTAATCGAACATGCCCTTGGCGCTGATAGGGAAAAAGGGCGCGCGGGCATAGACCTTTAGCGGTGACCAGGGGAGCAGGCCTTGCGCGATCTGGTCGGGGAAGACGTTGGGATCGCCTGCGAGTTTGAAGACCTCCTGCGCGGCCTCGCCCGAAACCTGATGATGGCCGTGGCCATCGGTGATGCCGCCGACGAACGTTGAGGTGACGATCAGCGGCCGATAGAGGCGCACGGCACGCACTACGTCATAGAGCACGCGGTCCCGTCCCCATTTCTGGTGCGCTTCCTCGATGGTCTTGGAGAAGCCATAGTCGGCTACGCGCGAGAAGAACTGCTCGCTGCCGGAATACTGATCGCACAAAAGCAGCTCGTTGGTGCGGATGAGCCCGAGCTCGTCTTCGGTCGAGCTGGTCATGGCATCCTGACCGCCCTCGCCGCGCGTCAGGGTCATGATGGCGGTGCGCGCGCCGAGTCCTCGCGATTCGAGGGTCAACATGCCGCCGTCTTCGTCGTCGGGATGGGCGACGATGATCATGACGCTGGCCCAGGTGTGCAGTTTCTTGAGCGTCTGCGCGAGGCCGTCTGCGCCGCGGTCTTCGGGCAGCGTTTGTGCGTCGGGCGAGGCGACGATCTGCGTTTGCCATGGAGTGACCTGCGCGCACAGCGTTGTGGTGAGCGTGCAGGCGAGAGTAAGAGCGAGAGCAGGGGCGCGCATTCTATGCCAGTGTACAATCCGGCAAGCGATGAGCGCGGAAAATACAGGTACACGAACGCCAGCTCTGGAGCGCAGGCTGGGCCTTGGCAGCGCTGTTTCGCTGAACATGATGAACATGATCGGCGTGGGGCCGTTCATCACGCTGCCCCTGGTTGTTGCGGCCATGGGGAGCTCGCAGGCCATTCTGGGCTGGCTGGTGGGCGCGGTGATTGTTATTTGCGATGGCCTGGTGTGGGCAGAGCTGGGAGCGGCCATGCCCGAGGCCGGGGGCTCCTATGCCTTTCTGCGCGAGATGTACGGGCGCGACGGCGCGGGCCGCTGGATTTCCTTTCTCTACATCTGGCAGCTCGGCTTCAGCGCGCCTTTGTCCATTGCCTCGGGCTGCATCGGGCTTGCGGATTACGCGGCATATCTCTGGCCGGTGCTGAATACGCCGGTGTTTGGCGGCGATGTGCGGCTAGTGAACCTGGTCGCTGCGGGAACCTGCGTGCTGGCGGTGGTACTGCTCTATCGCAACATCACCGCGATCGCACGCATGGCCTGGGTTATGACGGGCGGCGTGCTACTGACGATTGGCGCGGTGATCGTCGCGGGGGCGACCCACTTCCATCCTGCTATGCTGGCGGTTCCGCAGGGAGCGTTTCATCTGAACGGCGGATTTTTCGAGGGCCTGGGAGCCGCAACTCTGCTGGCGATCTACGATTACTGGGGTTACGACAACATCACCTTTCTGGGCGGAGAAGTACGCGATCCCGGCCGCACGATTCCGCGAGCCGTGCTGTGGTCCATCGCCATCGTCGGGGCGCTCTATATCGTCATGAACGTCAGTGTGCTGGGCGTGATTCCCGTGCGCGAACTCACGCAGGCGGGAGCAGCCAGGTTTGCCGTAGTTGCGGTGCTGATGGAGCGAACGTTTGGCGCTACGGCGGCGAAAGTGCTGGCGCTGCTGGTGATGTGGACAGCCTTTGCTTCAGTGTTCTCGCTGCTGCTGGGCTACTCGCGCGTTCCGTATGCCGCCGCTCTCGATGGAAATTACTTTCGCGTCTTTGCCCGGCTGCATCCGCGGCACAAGTTTCCCGACGTATCGTTGGTTTCGCTGGGGTTGGTTGCCGCCGTTTTCTGTTTTTTTGATCTGGGTGTGGTTATCGCGGCGCTGGTTGCTATACGCATTTTGCTGCAGTACGTGCTGCAGCAGGTTGGCGTCATTGTGCTGCGGGTGAAGCGGCCGGAGATGCGGCGTCCGTTCCGCATCTGGCTTTATCCGCTGCCTCCGCTGCTGGCGTTGGCCGGGTTTTTGTTTATCGTGTTCTCGCGGCGGGCGGCTTCGCGCGAGCTTCTGGATACGGTGTTTGTGGCGCTCAGCGGCAGCCTGATTTATTTTGTTCGGGCCTATCGGCGAGGGGAATGGCCTTTTCGCAGCGGCGAAAATTCAGGGTGAGTCCGGACTTTATGCGCTACTGCATGGTGGCGCGGATCGCGGTGATGTACTTTTCCGGCAGAGTTTTTTTCTGCATCTGTTTGTCTACGCTCACGTGAACAGTCTCGGCTTCGGCCAGTAGCTGCTCGCCGTCTGGAGTGATGCGCAGAAGGCGATATCCAAACTTAATGACGTGGGATCGAAATGCCGTTACTGTGGTTTCGATGATGACTTCATCGTCATAGCGGGCAGGCGCGCGGTAACGGCATGTGGCCTCGACTACAGGAAGGTGGCAATCGTCGGCGATTTCCATTTGTTTGTAGTCGTAGCCCAGCTGGCGGAAGAATTCGACGCGCCCGATTTCGCACCAGACGAAGTAATTAGCGTAATAGACGACGCCCATCTGGTCGGTTTCGGCGTAGCGGACGCGGAGTCTGGTCTGAGCGGGTTGTTTCATGGGCGAGAAGGAGACAGTTCGGAGCGGGAAGGAGGATTCCGCTCCCGCTTAATTTATCAGAGCCTCAATTTTGGTAGAATATTCAGCTTGGCTACGTCGTTGAACATGATGAAGACGAAGAACAGCACGATCATGACGAAGGCTACCTGATACATGCGCTCCTTGAAGTCGCTATTGAGGTCGCGACGCAGCGTGCCTTCAATCATCAGGAAGAGGATTGTGCCGCCGTCGAGGATGGGAAAGGGAAGAAGGTTGAGGATTCCGAGGTTCAGGCTGATGCCGGCCATAAGGCCAATGAGCGGTTTCCACCCGCGCATAGAAACGGCCTCACCCGTGGCCCGGGCTATCCCGATCGGACCGCTCATCTGCTGCACATTGGACGGACGGGCGACCATGCGGCGCAGCACATCGAGGATCAGTCCGGAATTCTGGATATTGTCATGAATCGAAGCGCGGATTGCTTCGGACAGAGGGAGATGCTCGACGTGATAGGGAGGCAGTACCGGATAAAAGCCCAGGCGATATCCCATGCGGCCTGCTCCGTTGTCGCCCCAGATTGGCTGCGCAGTCATGGTAAGCCACTGGCTTCCGCGGTGTACGGTGAGAGTTGCCGGTTTTCCCTGGCCCTGTTGAAGCCAGGCCGTGACGGCGTCCACGGAATAGACGGGTTGACCGTCGATGGAGACGATCTCGTCGCCGGTCTTGAGTCCGGCGTTGGCGGCCGGATCGCCGGAGATTACACTGCGGACTCCGAGCGGCCCATTTTGCTTCTTGGGTAAAAGACCGAGGGAATCAATATCAAAATCGTCGCCTTTGGTAGGGTCGGAGATGTAGAGCGAAGTGTGAAATTGCTGCAACTTCCCATCGATGGTGCGCTCGACGGTGATGGGTACAGTAGCGTTCGCGTCAGAGGCGGCACGATCCTCAATCTGTTCCCAGGTGGGATTCTGGTCTTTATCGAAGCGGACGATTTGGTCGCCGGGACGGATTCCTGCGCGCCAGGCGGCGGAATTCTGCGGAATGACGTCGGTGATTGCAGGACCGGAAAGATAGTTTTCGACCTCGTTGTACGTCATGTAGAGGCCGGCCATGAGCAGGAACGCGAGCACGAAATTTGCCGCTGGTCCGGCGAGGCTGATGAGGATTCTCTGCCAGCGCGGGCGCGATGTGAGTTCGCCGGGATCGCCGGTGCGGGGATCGCCCGGTTCACCGCCAGCCATCTTCACATATCCGCCCAGAGGCAAGAGGCTGATGCGGTAATCGGTGTCGCCGCGGCGGAAGCCGAACAGGCGGGGCGGGAAGCCGATCGAGAAGACCTCCACGCGCACGCCGCACAGTTTGGCGACGACAAAATGGCCGAATTCATGCACGAGCACCATAATGCCCAGCACGATCAGCATGGAAACGATAGCGGTTAAAGCAGACGTCATAAACTGATGAATTCCTACGGTGCTATTGAGGTGTGTTGAGCAACCTTGCGGGACTCTCGAATGGCGGCCTCGCGCGCTTCCTGATCAAGCGCAAGCACTTCCGAAATGGTAACGGGATGGCTCTCAGGGGTCGCCTGGAGCACTGCTTCTATTGTACGCGGGATAGCCGTAAAAGAGGTCTTTCCGGCCAGAAAGGCTTCGACCGCAATCTCGTCCGCGGCATTCAGCGCAATGGAATGCGCTCCACCCTTTTCCGCGGCTTCGTAAGCAAGGCGCAGGCAAGGAAATCGTTCGAAGTCTGGCGGCTCAAAGTTCAACTGTCCGAGCGCGGCCATGTCGAAGATGAGGTCGCTCTCGACGCGCTCCGGATAGCTCATGGCATAGAGGATGGGCAGGCGCATGTCTGTCACTGAGATCTGCGCCAGAATGCTGCCGTCGATGTATTCCACCAGCGAATGTACGGTGGACTGTGGATGCACCGTGACTTTGATCGCACTGGGAGGCAGATTGAAGAGGCGGCAGGCCTCGATGATCTCCAGCCCTTTGTTGAGTAGAGTTGCAGAATCAATGGTGATGCGGCGTCCCATGACCCAGGTGGGATGCTTGAGGGCCTGCGCGACGGTAATGCCGGCGAAGTCGCGCAAGGGGAGGTTGCGGAATGGACCGCCGGAAGCGGTAAGCCAGAGGCGACGGATTTCCTGCTTTTCGCCCGCTCTCATGCATTGGTGAATGGCATTGTGCTCGGAGTCGATGGGAAGCAAAGGGACGTTCTTCGCCCGGGCAGCGGCTGTGAGAATTTCTCCCGCCGCGACCATCCCTTCTTTGTTGGCCAGCCCGACGGGTTTCCCCGCCTGAACTGCGGCATACGTGGCTTCCAGGCCAGCCACGCCTACGATTGCCGAGACGACGAAATCGGCTTCCGGCAGGGTTGCCACGCGAACAGTCCCGGAGGTTCCATGGACGACCTCGATTCCGGTAACGCCAGCCGCTTTGAGGCGCAAGGTGAGCGAGTCCGCCAGTTCCTCGGTAGCCAAGGACATAACTCGTGGCCGCCACTCGATGCATTGCTCAAATGCAGCTTCGAGATTGCGCCCGGCGGCGAGCGAGGCTACGCGGAAGCGGTGGGGATACTTTCGGATGATACTGAGAGTGCTCTGGCCGATGGAGCCGGTCGAACCGAGAATGGCGATTTGCTTCAATGTCTTAAGTCCATGAATTCAGGAGTCTTATGGTTGTTTAGAATGACTGCTGAACTAACAAAGCGTACCACAGTACCGGGGCTGCGATCAGGAGCGCGTCGATGCGGTCCAGAACTCCGCCGTGACCGGGCAGCAACGAGCCTGAGTCCTTCACTTCCGCCCCGCGTTTGAGGGCCGACTCGACCAGGTCGCCCACCTGAGCTGCGACGTTGAGAATGGCGGCCAGGACAAACCAGCGAAGAACCGGACCTGGATATGAGAGGGCCGCGACGTCGTGCGCGAGCAGCGTAGTCGTGAGCCAGAGCAGCAGGCCGGTGATGGCGAGGCTGCCGATCATGGACGCAGCGGAGCCCTCCCAGCTTTTTCCAGGGCTTATGGCCGGAGCGAGCTTTCTGCGGCCCCAGGTGCGGCCAATGTAAAGAGCGGCGGTGTCTCCGGCCCAAACGACGAAAAGGAGAAAAACCAGCAGGGAGGAGCCGTTTTCCTGTTGGCTCAGAAGCGGCAACGTCGTCAAAGACAGTCCAATGTAGAAGACTCCGAAGACGGAGTAGGCGGCGTCGGGCAATACACGCTTGAGCGGAGAGCGGAAGGCGCAAACGATGAGAAGCGCGAGCACGATGGCACCGGTCAATGGCAGGAGATCAACAAGAGGGAAGAAGAAGGTGAAGGCAAATATGGCTGCAACGGCGACGACGGCTGCGATGCGCGGCGTTTTCGCGCCGGTGGCGTCGGCCAGCGTGAGGTATTCCCACAGCGCCAGTTCTGCGATTGCACCTACGACAGGAGTAATCAGCCAGAATGGTCCTTTGAAGATGAGCAACAGGATCAGGGGAATTAAAACAAGAGCCGTCAGCACACGTTTCATCATCAGGAGAATACACGATCAGGGTCTTTCGACTGTTCGAATGCGTCTGAGCAACTGAGAGACTCCGCGCGGGTTTACTTAGGTAAGGATAGTTGCCAGAAGAGACCCATAACGGGTCCAGAGGAATCAAAAGAGGAGAAAAGAATGAAGTTTCATCGATTTTTTGCCGCCGCAGGCTTGATTGCGGCAGTTTCCACGATTGCGTTATCGTCTGCTCTTGCACAAACTTCGGACGGGGTGCCGGCCAAGACTATCATTACTGTTTTGCCGAAGCACTCGGAGCAGGCTCCCCCCATTCAGCCGCACGATTTGAAGATTCAGGTAAATGGCAGGTCCGTGCAGGCGGACTCAGTAACGCCTTTGCGGGGCGACCGCGCCGGGCTGGAGCTGGTAGTGCTCATTGACAGTGGAGCTCGCACCAGCCTGGGGCGCCAGATGGGAGAGATTGGTAGCTTTGTGAAGTCTCTACCGCCGTCCACGCAGGTTGCCATCGCCTACATGATGAATGGGCGCGCCGTCTTCCAGCAGCCGTTTACTGCCAATAAGGACTTGGCTCTGCGCGCGCTGCATCTTCCCGGTGGAAGCGCCGGCAGCAGCGCCAGCCCGTACTTCTGCATCTCGGATCTTGCGAAAAACTGGCCCTCCAGAGATACAGCGAATCGGCGCGAAGTGGTGGCCATTACCGATGGAATCGATCCTTACGAAGAGCGCTTTGATCCGTCTGATCCTTATGTAAATTCGGCGACTCAAGACTCGATTCGCGCCGGGGTGATCGTGGACGCTCTTTATTGGCATGACATGGGCGTTGCGAGCCGGATCGGGTTTTTGGCGACTGGCGGGCAGAGTCTGCTCGGCCTGATCACGACCAACACCGGCGGGGTGCTCTACTATCAGGGGCTGGGCAATCCGGTATCGTTCACTCCTTTTCTCAACGACTTGAGCAAGCGCCTGGAGAACCAGTATGAGCTCGGCTTCATCGTTCCCGGCAAGAACAAGCCGGGGATCCAGAGCCTAAGAGTGAAGCTGGAGATGCCGGGGGTCAAGCTGAATGCGGCGACCCGGGTAGCGGTGCCGGCAGTGAGCAGATAGGAGATTTTCGGGAGAAGCCACAACGTTTCCGGGAAAGTTCTCATCCTATAGGCGTTATGGCTTCTACTGTCTGGAAGGGTTATTTCTCTTTTGGCCTGATCTCGGTGCCGATTAAGCTTTTCGTCGCGGCTCGGGAATCGCATGTGAGTTTTCACCAAATACACGCCGTCTGTGGAACGCGAGTGAAGCAGCAACTCTACTGTCCACACTGCGAGCGTGTTGTTGAACGGAGCGAACTGGCCAAAGGATATCCCGTGGAGGGCGGCGGCAACGTGGAGGTCACCAATGAGGAGCTTCGCAGCCTCGAAGCGGCGTCCTCTGAGACTATGGAGATCATTCAGTTTGTTGCGCTCGATGATGTCGATCCGCTGTATTTCGAGACATCGTATTTCACCGTAGCGGAAACGGCGGGACAGAGAGCCTATGCACTTATCCTTCAGGGCATGGAACATCTGAAGTTAGGCGCGATTGCCAAAATTACGCTGCACCAGAGGGAACAGATCGTAATGCTGCGGCCATACGACAAGGGAATGGTGCTTCACACGCTTTACTATCCGGCAGAAATTCGCGAAGTGGCTGAATATAGCGGTCAGCCCACTGTGAAGGTGCAGAAGGCTGAGGTGGATCTAGCCGAGCAATTCATGAAGCAGCTTACGGCGAAGTTCGAACCGGAACAATTCAAAGATGAATATCAGGCACGGGTAGAGGAGCTTGTCGAAAGAAAAGCTGCCGGTAAGGAGATTGAGGTTGAGAAGCCGCACAAGAAGCCGCCCGCCAAGGTCATCAACCTGATGGATGCGCTCAAGGAAAGCATGGCGCGTCACGTCGGAAGGTCGGACAGCGAGAACAAGACCATACAGATGCCCAGCAAGAAATCCGCGCAGAAGTCTGAAGGAAGCTCACGCAAGCGGCGCGCGAGCTAGCTGGCCGGACCGATTGTTACCGGCATATCGAGCGTGCCAAGCCGGTGGTTATTCATGTCGCTGACTCCCAGCCGCAGGCGGTAATGGCCGGGCTTCAATGGGAGTTTCAGTCCAAAGCGGATGCCGGTTTTCAGAACCGACCGATACTGATCCGGAGTGAAGTCAAGATGCAGTGCGCCCGAGGTCTGAGGAGGGCTGTCTGACTGCACGGCGACCTTGCCATCCGCACTATCATTCAGCGCCACCAAGAGCACCAGCAGCTTCGCGTGGCGAATTCCGGCGGCGTCGGTTGTAAAGTCGACCCCTGCGGGGTCGACTGTGGAATCGACGAGAAGTTCCGGGTTGTTTGCATCGGGCAGGATGAGGTCGCTTTTGATGAGAAGCAGCGTCGATTCCGGAGCCGCGGGTTGCAGGGCCGCATTCAATTCCTGCGCTGTGTCTTCGTTCGTCACCTGATCAGCGAAAGCGAAATATCCGCGTCGATAGGTAAGCGAGTAACCGTGCTGCGCTAATTCAACTTTGATTTTGCGGAAGGCTCCGTTCCAGTTTTGATTCTGCGGGCGATACGCGAGGGTGTAGTAATTCGAGCCATCCTCCATTGTTCGCCTCAGCGCGCCTGTAAGATCGTTAGATCCAAAGACAGCTTCGCCGCCTGTTTCGTAAGCGATGTCTTCCATAGCGCCGTGTAGTGTGCTGCGATTGACGAACTGTTGCGCCAGCGTGTCGCCCATCGTGTGCTTTACGGTGTCCGAGCCGTCTCCGTAGGTGCTTCCGGGCGGTGCTCCTGTCAAGGCGGCGGTGGCGCCTCCGCTTACCTCGACTCCCACTCCGCCTACCTCGAGACCGACGGTGCTAATTGGATATACGGCAATCTGCGAGTTGGCGACGAGCTTTGCCGTATCCTGGACGGCATTCACGTCGGAAACCGGCATGTCCGGGTTATTCAGCGTGCTGAACTGTATGGGGCCGGTCATGTTGTACTGCGACTGCATAGCCAGGCTGAAGGGGAAGCTGCCAGAAAGCCAGTAGAGGTTCTTGCGTCCCGGATATCCGGCGGCGGCGGCGGCAATATCCGCAAACGCCGAGAGCGTGATGCGCTGGCGAATCTCATTGGACTGCTCATTCTCCTGCGTCATCATGTTCGCCAGAGTTTGGATCGAGCTGCCGGGATCGCGGCCACCGAGAGCGTCCTCCATCCGGCCGAGGTTGTCGATATCTCGCTGCTGCTCGGCGTCGGATTGAAGCAGCCGCATATTGGTCGGGTTGATCATCTTTGCAGCTGCCGTCAGAAGATCAGAGCTGCCGGTGAAGCTTTGAAAAAGATGCAACTGATCGGACAAAACAAACAGAGCTACCTGCTGGCCCGGCGGCAGCGCCTTGAGAAATGCGAGCATCTGCTTGCGCGCGTAGTCCTGGCTTTGCGGATCGGTATTAATCAGATCGAAGAGGATCATGTTGACCGAGCCAGCGGGTCCACTCACGGGAACGTTTGAAAATTCGTTCCTTGGATGAGGCGGAGGGATCGGATGCGGGGCGGCAAGGTCATAGTTGTGCGCCACAAAATAGTCGATCTTCTGCGGCTTTCCATCTTCAGAGAGTTCAAAGTCCTTTTGCGTAAGCCCCCGGACGAGACGTCCCGACGAGTCATGCACTACGACGTCCACATAGACGATGCGGCTGGTGATATGCAGGGTGTTGTCGGCGCCGGTTCCTGCGGTTTGCGCGAGAGCAATCGCAGGGCAGAGAAACAGAGCAAGGAGGCGAGACAGTGAAGAGATCATATCCGGGCGGAGACTTGCCGGAATCTTACCTGAGAAAAAGAGCAATGGGAAATTTTCCCTGCGGCCAGTTCTGTCGCGGCAAATCGCACCCTTGGCGGAAATTGCCATTCTCCGCTGCCGCCATCGAGCGCAATCCCCTGCGCGCCGTCGACAATCACCTTCTAAGCAGGACCAGTAGAAGCTTCAACCTGAATCGGCATATCGAGCGTGCCGAGGCGGTGATTGCTCAGATCGGTCACTCCCAAGCGTAGCCTGTAATTGCCCGGCGCAAGGTGTAATTCCTGGTGCATTGGCATGCCGGCGGTCAGCAGCTTTATAAATCCAGCCGGGTCCAGATCGACTACATAAATTCCCGACGCCTGCATGGGTGTTGTCGGAGTCTTCTCCTGATCCTTGTTCGAATCGGGGATCGCGTCGGGAATGGCTACCAACGAAACCAGTAGACGCGCGTGACGTCGACCCGCTGAGTCGGATGAGAAATTGACGTTGGCGGGATCGATGATTGAATCGACACGTAGTGCCGGATGGGTTTTGTCTGGCAATTGTATTTTGGCGTGCAGCTGGAGCATCGTCACTTCCGGAGTTTCGGGTTGCAACGCAGCATTCAACAACGCGGCGCTGTCAGCATTTGCGTCGGAGTCAGGTCGCGCGTAGTATCCGCGGCGATAGGTGAGCGAATATCCGCGCTCTGCGAGCTTCACCGAAATCTTTCGGAACTGGCCGTTCCATTTCTCGTTTTGCGGCTCGTATGCTAACGAGTAGTAGTTCGACCCATCCTCGAAGCCGCGCCCGAGCGCGCCCGCAAAGTCATTGGTTCCGTAGTAGGCCCTGCCACCCGTGGTGTCCGCCAGATTGTTCAGCATCTCGTGCATGGCGACGCGGGCGGTGAACATTTGCTGGGTGCTCGTCATCCCGCGGGCTTCGGCGCCCATGCCGCTCGCATCCAGCCCCATCAGGCTGATCGGATAGATTGCGATTTGCGCGCTCGCCTCCGCATTGTTCGCGTCGGCCATGTCCGCGGTACTCATGGAGCTATTGATCATCGATTGCGCCGCGTCATGGAGCTCGAGCGCGGGCCCTCCGTACGCGGGGAAATTATCGGCGAGCCAATAGAGATTCTTCCGCCCCGGGTATCCGCTCACAGCCGCCGCTATCTGCTCCAAGGCGGTTTGAGTGATGGCCGCAGCCTGAATCTCGTCCTGGCCGTGCCTCAGGATGCCCTCACCGCTAATTGGGTCCCTCCCCGAGGGGCTTCGTCCGATTGCGGCCGCAAATGCAGAGCCCAGATCGGCGTCCTGCTGTTCCTCACCTATCGTTTCGACGGAGGACGGTTCGGGCATCATCCGCTTTGCGGCCGCGACGAGCCGATCCGTGCCGCCGGTAAAACTTTGAAGCATACGGAGGCGTGAATCCAGCACGAACAATGCCGTTTGCCGGCCCGGCGGGAGTGCTTCAAGAAAACGGATCATCTGCTTTCGCGCGTAGAGCTGGTCCTGTGGAGCTGTGTTGAGGAAATCGAAGAGAATGATGTTGACGGAGTTGGAAGCCGTACCGGAGGCGTCGACATTCTCGAATTCCAATTTGTCGCCACTGTTCGAGGACCTGGTTATATCCGGTGCGGGATCGTGAGTGTGATCGGAGAAGAGCGTAACCGTTTGGGGCTTGCCGTCTTCGAGAACGCGGAAGTCCTTTTCAGTCAGCCCACGCACGATGCGACCGGCGCTGTCGCGCACGACCACATCGATGTACACAATGCGGCTGGTGATCTGAATCGTAGTTGCGGGAGTAGTCTGCGCCGGAATCGCGACAGGGCAGAGAAAAAGCGATGCTGCCAGCAATCGAAGGCTTCGAGACATCAGGAAGTTCTCCCGTGCCGCCGGATATTACCTGAGATGGATGAGCTTTGAGAATGGCCGCAAAATAAAGCCCGCCCGGAAACGTGGTTCCGGACGGGATGTTCAAGCAAACCTGATTGCAGAATTCGATTACTTGACTTCAAAATCCTGCGTCAGAGGTGTATTTTCCGAGGAGTCGCCCACGTACACGACGAACTTGCCCGGGTCGACCTTCCAGTTATTGGAGGCGACATCCCAGTAGGCCAGTGAACGATGATCGAGCGCAAGAGTTACATGTTGTGTAACACCCGGTTCGATGCGTATTTTTTGATATCCCTTCAATTCCTTCACCGGGCGTTCGACCTTCGCCGATGGGTCACCGACATAAAGCTGCGCCACCGTAGCGCCTGCGCGCGATCCGGTGTTGGTTACATCGAAGGAAACATTAATGGGATCGTCGGGCGAGGCTGTCTCCGGCGACACCTTCAGATTCGAGAAGGAGAAGGTTGTGTACGACAGACCGAATCCGAAGGGATACAGCGGTTCGACGTGTTTGCTGGTGTAGTAGCGATAGCCGATGAATACGCCTTCTGCGTACTTAATGTGCGGCGTTTTGCCAGCAGCCACTGGCGCGGCATAGTAGTTGTCGTGCACTGGATTCTGCTCCCAGGACTTTTCAAAGCTGATGGGGAGGTGACCTTCGGGCGAGTGTTCGCCAAAGAGAATCTCCGCGACTGCCGTTCCGCCTTCTTCGCCCGGATACCAGGTGTCGACGAGTGCCGGAACATTGTTGAGCCAGCGGTGCGTGTCCACGCCGCCACCCGCGGTCAGCGTGACAATCGTCTTCTTGTTCGCCGCACTAACCGCCTGGATCAACTCATCCTGTCCCCAGGGCAGCGAGTAGGAACGGTCAAAGCCTTCGCTCTCCGTGCTCCGATCAAAGCCTACGGCGACTACCGCTGCGTCGGCCATGGCGGCGAGCTTGGCGACTTCGGGCGAAACCAGCTCATCGGTGGAACAAATGCCCACGCCGATGCGCGGGTAGTCGGCATCGGGGAGATAATCCACCTGCACCTTGACCGGCTGGCCGGCGGTTAGCGATACGTCGGCAAACTGCGGAGCCTGTCCTTCGCGGTGCGGCTGCTCGAGCACCTTCTTGCCGTCGATGAGAACGGTATATGCGTCGGAGCCGCCGGCTCCGGCCAGAACCATGTAGGCGCCAGTCTTCTTCGGCAGATACTCGGATGTATAGCGAATGCTCTTAAGCTGCTTTGCGGACGACGTCCACTCTTCCGATTTGAAGTTGGCGATGCGAGGCGCAGTCATTACCTGTGGAGTGCCGCTGAAGTCTGTATTGTTGAAGATCTCGACCTTCACGGCTTTGCTTTCCCACCATCGTGCGCCGGGTTTTTCGTTTTTGTCGACGAAGTCAGTGCCGGTAAAAATATCGTCGGTTGAAGGCAGGCCGCGCGCATAGAGCACCCTGACGCGCTTGCCCAGATAATTCGACAAGCCGGTCATGATGCTCGCGGCTTCGAAGGGTGTCACGTTCGAGCTACCGCCCGCGCCTGACACCGCTGGCCATGCGTCGGGTCCAAAAACGGCGATAGTGTGAACCTGGTCTGCATCGAGCGGAAGCAGATTGCCGTCATTTTTCAGAAGCGTGATGCTTTCGAGCGCCTCCTGAAGAGATGCCTCGCGACCTGTTTGGCTATATTCGGGAATGTTGTAGTCGGTCTGGTCACGATCGAGGAACCCGAAGCGGATCGCCGTGCGGAAGATGCGCCGCACCTTGTCGTCGATGGTGGCCTCGGTTACCTGGCCACTCTTGATCGCGGGCAGAAGGTTCTGGGGGTTCATGAATTTTCCCGAGGGCATTTCGAGATCGAGCCCATTGTTCGCCGCACCTACGGCGTCATAGGTGGCGTCCCAGTCCGACATGAGAATGCCGTTGAAGCCCCATTCCTTCTTCAGAATGTCGATATTCAGGTGGTGGTCCTGGGTGGCGTGTACTCCGTTGAGCAGGTTATAGGAGTCCATCACCGCGCCGACATGTGCGACTTTTACAGCTGCCTCGAAGGCTGGGAGGTCGATCTCGCGAAGTGTGCGCTCGTCCAGGTCGGAGCTGACGTTATGCCGATCCCATTCCTCGTCATTGGCGGCGAAGTGCTTCACAGTTGCCACGACACCCTGACTCTGCACACCTTCAATGTACGGAACATCAGTATGCGCCGACAGGTACGGGTCTTCGCCGAAGTACTCGAAGTTGCGGCCATTCATCGGCGCGCGATAGATATCAACGCCGGGCGCGAGCAGGAAATTCACGCCACGGGCGCGAGCATCGTCGCCAATCGACTCCCCCATTTGTCGAACCAGCTCGGGATCCCAGCTTGCGGCCAGCGCGATGCCGGCTGCATAGGCCGTGTCCGGACCCCAGGTGCGGACACCCATCGGACCGTCGGACATTTTGAGGCGGGGGAATCCGGCCGCAGGCTCCGCGCGGATGAACATATCCTCCTCGCCGCCAATCAGTTCCAGCTTTTGTTCGAGCGTCAGTTTTGCAATCATCCCGTCCACTTGCTTTTCGATCGCAGGAGAGTCGGGAACCGGAGGTGCGGATAGCGGCTGTTGCGCATGCATCAGCGGCACAGCGAGGAGGCAGGACAAAGCAAAGGCAGCAAGCTTAAACGATTGAGCAGGCACGGATACAAAGACTCCCTGGGGGAAAAATCCTCGACAAGGCTAACACATCAGAACAAGGTTATGCGATCAGGGCCTCAGGACAGGTTGATTGGGAACTTTCTTCGGTGTCGCTACGAAAGAGTCTTGACAAACTAAACTGAACCGTTCAGTATTGACTCAATTCTAATGAGGCTGATCGATGATTCGCGTACAAAATCTGGTCAAGACCTTCGGCGATTTCACTGCCGTCAAGGACATCTCCTTCGACGTGGCGCAGGGGGAAATTTTCGCCTTCCTTGGCCCCAATGGCGCGGGCAAAACTACGACCATCAAAATGCTCACCACCCTACTGCGTCCCACGAGCGGAACGATCGAACTGGATGGGCTGGACCCAACCGTCAAAGCGAAAGAGGCGCGGCAGCGTTTCG
Organism: uncultured Acidobacteriaceae bacterium; assembly: GCA_963743135.1. Lineage (GTDB taxonomy): Bacteria > Acidobacteriota > Terriglobia > Terriglobales > Acidobacteriaceae > Silvibacterium. The sequence goes on along the minus strand of CAVUON010000002.1, from coordinate 87,323 downwards.
GCATTGTGTTTCAGGACCCCAGTCTTGATGCGGAGCAGACGGCTTACGAGAACATGGACCTGCATGGCGTCCTCTATCATGTGCCGCGTAAGGTGCGCTCCGAGCGCGCAGAGCGGCTGCTGAAACTGTTTGAGCTGTGGGACAGGCGGGACAGCTATGTGAAGACCTTCTCCGGCGGCATGAAGCGGCGGCTGGAGATTGCCCGGGGGTTTTTGCATACTCCCCGCATCCTTTTTCTGGATGAGCCTACGCTGGGGCTCGATCCGCAAAGCCGCAACCAACTCTGGACCCATGTGAAGCATTTGAATGAGACCGAGAAGACAACTGTGTTCCTGACCACGCACTACATGGATGAGGCCGATCGAGTGGCGCACCGCATCGCCATCATGGATCACGGGACGATTGTGGCACAGGGGACGTCGGCGGAGTTGAAGCAGCAAACGGGCAGCGACTCGCTCGAAGGCGCGTTTCTGGCACTTACCGGATCGTCACTGCGCGATGAGAGTGCGGATTCGAAGGCAGGCCTACGGCAAGTTGCTCAGATGTGGAGGCGTTGATATGGGAGCCATCTATATTCTCTGGTTGCGTGAATTGAAGCGCTATGTGCGCTCGCGGGTACAGATAGTAGTTTCGCTGGGCCAGCCGTGTTTGTACCTGCTGGCACTGGGCTTTGGACTTGGGCCGGTTTTTAAGCAGGCGGGACATGGAAGCTATCTGCAGTTTATGGCTCCGGGTGTGGTTGGAATGACGGTGCTGTTCAGTTCGGTGTTTTCGGGCATCGCGATGCTTTGGGACCGGCAGTTTGGGTTTCTGAAGGAGACGCTGGTGGCTCCGGTGTCGCGGATGCAGATTATGGTTGGACGTACGCTGGGTGGCGCGACGGTTGCGATCATTCAGGGAACGCTGATTCTGGTTATCTGCCTGATCGCGGGATTCCGGCCTCACTCGTGGGTGGCGATTCCGGCGGCGTTTCTTTTTGTGGTTTTGATTGCCGTGGTCTTTGCCGCGCTGGGGACCGGGATTGGCTCGATTCTGCAGGACATGCAGGGCTTCCAGTTGATTATGAATTTTCTGGTGCTGCCAATCTTCTTTCTTTCCGGAGCGCTTTTTCCTTTGAAGGGCTTGCCGGTGGCGATGGCGGTAATTACCAGAATCGATCCGCTTACTTATGGCGTGGATGGGCTGCGCGGGTCGTTGATACAGTCCTGGCAGTTCAGAGCCGAAGTCGACATTGCGGTTCTGGCGGGGATTGCTTTGGTCTTTCTTAGCATGGGCGCTTATCTGTTTTCGAAAATTGAAGTGTAGGGATGGCCAGGACTAGAAGCACACTGGCACACGGCAAGGTTCTGAAGGCCGCGGCGGAGCTGTTTGCCGGACAGGGCATTGATGCGACCAGCATGGATGCGATTGCGGAGGCTTCGGGCGTGAGCAAGGCTACGATCTACAAGCACTGGCCGGATAAAGACGCGCTGTGCCTGGAGGTGATGGGGTACATTCACGGGCTGGATGAGGATCCTCCGAAGTTCGAGTCCTGGGATTTTCGGGCGGACCTGATCGCGCAGCTGGTATATGAGCCGGCGGCGCACCGGAAGGTGCTCAAAGAGCGGATCTGGCCGCATCTGGTGGCGTACAGCGCGCGCCACCGCGAATTTGGCGACGCGTGGCGGTCCCGGGCGATGGAGCCGGCGCGGCGGGCGCTGATTGCCATGATCGAGCGCGGCGAACGGATTGGGGCGCTGCGGTCAGGGATCGACCGCGAGGTCGGGCTGGCTCTTTTGCTGGGGCCGATGATCTACCGGCACGTGTTTGTGACGCGAATGGGGAAGCCGTCTCCGAGGGACCTGGAGATGCATGTGGCGGATGGGTTTCTGGCGCATTTCGGGGTGGAGAAGGCTGCTGCAAAAAAGTTAAGTCATACAAAATAAAAGACATGTAGGGCTAAAAATGAGCCGTGAAGTTATGGCAGGAATTGTGATATCAGCTTCGCGAGGCGCGCAACAGGAGCGAGTTGGACACACTATCAAGCTATGATTGCGAACGCAGTTTTCCAGCCCTCTCCTATCATTCAGAGGCGATTTTCTATCTGTCTATCGCCGAAGTAAAGAACTCTGAGAGGAGCAGGGGGCAAAAGTTCAGCGCACAAAGCGAAGGGGCGACTTCCCTTGCGGGTAATCGCCCCTTCTGTCCGAATTTGTCGAAGATCTGGTTCGGCTTCCAAATCACACTTACTTGGCACCTCGGGTTCTCCAGAACCTGCGAACTTGCGCCCGCCTTTTCCAGCCACTTCCGTTGTGTCGTTCGTTGTAAGAGCTTCCTTGGTCCATCCGCAACATCCAGTTTCCCGAAGGTTCCGTAAGCGCTCAGTTTCCCGATTGCTTCCTGAGTTCCGTTGCCGGTCCCCGTCGACAGTCCTTGTCTACTCTCTCCTTCTGGAAGATTTCTCCTCCGTTGAGTCCGATACTACTCGGAATCCTTTGGGGCGCAAGGGGTTCGCAAGCATTATTTGCTGTGGAAATGGCGTGTTTCTGTGGAAACTGTGGAAATGCAATCCGAACTGCACTGGCCCTGATGCAAAAGGCCTGTCTGCTGTGGCTGGCGCGCCTTCCTGGTCTACTTTTAAATGGCCGGAATTTTTGAAATTCAAACAAATGTGGGCTCGGAAGTTTGAGTTTGGGAAGGCTGCGCGGTTGCGGGACCGGATCAAGGAGTTTCGGAGTAAGGAGTTTTTGTTTAGTTGAGCGGTCAAGTTAACGCTCTTCGTTGAAGCGGAGGCCGCCGGCAGGAACCTGTAAGTCCTGTCAGCGGCCACTTGAACGCAACGCGGATTGTCGCAGTCAGTTAACCGTGATTCGTTTTGCGATCATTGTGCCGGTGATCTCCGAGCCGGAGACGTAGTCTCCATTCTTGTCATAGACTCTGAAGACGAAGCTGCCGCTGTAAGTCATGCCGCTGAGCCAGACCGAGTCGGTTTCCTCGATGATGAAGCTTCCAATCGGGTTACCGTTGTCGTCAAAGAGCCATCCTGTGTGATGGAGACGAACCGCCCTTGCACCAACCTGCTTCCACACTCCGAAGCAGATGTTTCCGATGACCGGCGAATGGTCGATGTTTTCGAATTCGGTGCCGTCGCTGTGCCACTCCTTAAATGACACACCGAAAGGCGCTTTGCTGGAGGTGGTGTAGGTAACCTGCCAGAGGCCCACGATTGTAGCCGGGGCTGAGACCGTGCCATTGTTCAGATCCGGAAGAGCGATGACGTCGTCTTGTCTGCCGGAAGGCGCGCATCCGGCGGCTCGGGCAGGAACGGCGGTAATGGACATCAAGATCATAATGCCCACGAGTGCGAACGCCGCGCGAGAGAACCGGTTAAGCAAACTGACCGTTGACGCGCGTAACAAAGCGTTCTCGAGCTTTTTCATAGACTGATTCATGGTTGTGCTCCTTTTCTTATCTCCTCAGGCATGGGAACCAGTGTGGGAGCCCGCAGGGCTCTTGGTGGCTCCCGCGCCTGTTCGCGAGATGGTGGCGAGTGTCGGTGAATCGTCGTAATTTGCGCAATGCCCGCGAAGCGGATTGTTTGTCCCCGAATAACCCTCATAAGAAAGAATTGAATAGCGGGATTTGTCCCCTTCGGGACGAGGCACAGGTTGGCTGCGACTCTGGAATTGATTGCTTCAGGAGCGGTGCTACACTCGTGCTGTCTTTCTAAACGGGGTGCCAGGTGACTGTGTTCCCGGCTGAAGACATCCTCCGCTTCGGTCTTTTTGAACTCGATGTGAGAGCGGGTCAGCTTCGCAAGAGCGGGGCAAGAATCCGGCTGGCGCAGCAACCTATTCAACTGCTGTCGATGCTGCTGGAGCGCCCTGGAGAAGTAATTACGCGCGAGGAGCTTCGCCAGCGGCTGTGGCCGCAAGATGTGTTCGTTGATTTCGATCATGGCCTGAATAAATCTGTGCAGAAACTTCGCGACGCGCTGGGCGATCTGGCGGATTCTCCGCGCTATATCGAGACGATTCCGCGGGTTGGGTATCGCTTTATTGCGCCGGTGAGTGGCGGTTCCAATCCGATGCCTCAGATACGAGACGAACGATGGTCGGGGAACGGAAACCATCCAGCCGGGGTCCTAGCCAACACCCAGACTGTCGCCGTTCCGACAGCTTCTCATCGCACACGGAGGCGAACATGGCAGTGGTTTGCGCTGGCAGGATGTGTCTCGGTGGTGATTGCCGTCGCGATATGGGTTGTGCACTGGAGATCGCTTCGGATGGAACCGATTCATTCGCTGGCGGTGCTTCCGCTGGACAACTTGTCGGGCGACCATGGGCAGGATTACTTTGCGGACGGCATGACGGATGAGCTGACCACGATGCTGGCGAAGAATTCGACCTTGCGCATCATCTCGCGGACCTCGGTTATGCAGTACAAAGGGGTGCACCGTCCACTGCGAGAGATAGCGCAGGAGCTGGGAGTGGATGGCGTGGTGGAGGGATCGATGGCGCGCTCGGCGGATAAAGTTCACATGACGCTCCAATTAATTCAGGGGCCGAGCGATACGCATGTGTGGGCGGAGAGCTATGACCGGAACGCGAATGATCTGGTGTCGCTTCCGGATGAGGCCGCGATGGCGATCGCGAAGCGGACCAACAGCGCCGTCCCGCAACGCGCGCCCCCGCGATATATCAGCCCAGAGGCACATGACGCCTATCTGCATGGGGAATACCTGTGGTACGCCGGCGTTAATGACGAAGCCGGCAAGTACTTCAGGAAGGCTGTTGAGTTGCAGCCGGATTACGCATTGGCCTGGGCGGGGGTATCAAAGTATTACGGCGCCGGAATGGTGGACGGCTTTCTCGACCCGCGGCAGGCGGATGAGCCGGAGGAGGTGTCCGCGCGGAAGGCGATTGAACTGGACGACTCGCTTCCCGAAGCGCACCTCGTACTCTGCGCAGCGCTATATATAAAGGATTGGGACTTTGCAGCCGCAGACCGGGAGTGTCTCCGCGCCATCGAACTGGATCCGAAATTTGCCGAAGCCTATTTTTTCCGCGCCAAGATATTGGCCACGCTCAACCGGCACGAAGAAGCCATCGATCTGGTGAAAAAGTCGATGGAACTCAATCCGTTTGAGCGCCCCTGGGGGCTGGCCTATTACTACCTGCTGTCACATCAGTACGATGCCGGGATCGTTGAGGCGCGTCAGCGCCTTGAATCGGACCCACATAACGGTATTACGCTCGGGACTCTCGCAGGTCTCTACCGTTCCAAGGAGATGTATCCGGAGGCCGTGCTGGCGTGGCAGGATGCACTTGTCGCGTTTGGGGATACGGCTTCTGCGGCGAGTGTGCGTGAAGCTTTTCAGCGGGGTGGTTACCGCGCCGCCCTGCTTTGGAATCTGGCCGACCTGAAGAAGAAATCGCAAACCCAATATGTGTCGCCGGTGGATATTGCGCTGCAATATGCGCAACTGGGCCAGCTGGAAGAGACCCTTGGTCAGCTCGAAGAAGCCTACCAGCAACACTCCCCAGAGCTGCTGTGGATCCAGGATGATTCGGCGTTTGATTTTCTTCATTCAGACGAACGGTATCGGTCGCTGATCAAGCGAGTTGGGATGCCTCCTGCGTATTGAGAGTTGGTCAAGTCGCCAAATGGGTCTGACTATACGGTGGACTACCTCAGGGATTTGTAGATGGCTGCCCAGATCATCCGACGGATTATTCTCGGCGTGCGCTGGCAGTTTTGCCAGTGGAAGGGTCGGCACCGCGCTTATAGACTCCATTCGCACGGCTATTCATGCGGCCTCGGCTTGCCTTCAGGAAGCAGCGGCGGTTTCAGGTCGTCGACTCGCGCCTGAAAGCAGGAAACGATGAAGACGATTCGCACCCAGAAGTTTATGGCCGCCGCGCTGCTTTGCGCGCTGGCGGTGACGGCGCAAGCTGCCGACTCCAAGATAGAAAGCCAGCAGCAGGCGATCCGGACGATGAGCCAGGATACTCTGCAGACCCTCTACCAAGCCAATCCCAAGACGGAAAAAATTGTCGCAAGGGCGGCTGGCTATGCGGTGTTCAGCAATCTGGGGGTGAAGATTCTTTTCGCCGGTTCCGGCAACGGGAAAGGGCTCGCGGTCAACAACAAGACCAAGAGTGAGACCTTTATGAAGATGCTGGAAATTAAGGGCGGACTTGGGCTCGGAGTGCAGAAGTTCCGGGTGGTGTTTGTCTTCGACAACCAGAAGGTGTTCAACACTTTTGTGAATTCAGGCTGGCAGTTTGGTGGACAGGCCACGCTCGCTGCGAAAAACGGAGACAAGGGCGCAGCGATGGCGGGAGCGGTATCGGTCTCGGACGGGGTCTGGATGTATCAGCTCACGGACAAGGGCATTGCCGCTGAAATTACCGCCAAGAGCACCAAATACTACAAAGACGGTGATCTGAATTGAAGCGTTGGTGCTCCCGGTGGACCGCGCGGCTGGGGTGGTTGACGGCGAGCATCGTTGTGGCGTTGAATCTCTTCCTGTTGTGGGAAAGCTCCGCCACATAGCCGGGCATGCTAGGCTGCTCTCGTTCACATTCGACTAGTTATGCCTCGATTGAAAGGATACTCGATGCATACTTCGCGATTTTCCCGCCTGAATCTTCGAGCCCCGCTTTTCGCCGTGCTCGCCGCTTCCATCGCACTTCCTCTTTCAGCTCAGTCCAACGCATCGCTTTATAGTCCGATCACAACCGGGACCTCTCTCGAAGCCACGGCAGATCCGCTGGTCGCACGGCCACACACCAAGCATTGCGAGGTTACGCTGCTCACCGACCAGGCCTTTGCCGACTTCAGCAACAAGCCCTTTAACTTCACTCCTCCGGCAGAGTGCCCAGGTCCGTGGGCGAAGGTCATTCTCACCGCCGATTTTTCCATTCAGGCCGGCGTGCAGTTTGACCGCACAGGACAACTCTTCTTCGGCAATGTGAACATCTATTTCGGAACCACTGCCGAGCCCTTGCAGACCGAGACCGACACCTGGCACGTGGAACGCGATCTCACCGACTACACCTCGCTCTTCAAGACGCCGCAAACCGGCTATGCGAGCCTGGGTAACATTGTTGGCGCCGACGGCTTGACCTCGACCATCTTCGGCACCTTCAGGCTGGAGTTCTACCAGGCGGACTTTGTCAATCCGGCTCCCAGAACGGCAGACCTGGTATTGCCCTTACCCGATAACGGAAATGGCAGCGCCACACTCAACGCAGCGAATCCGGAGCTGACCCAGACCTTCACGTTGCCGAAAAATGTTGAGAGCGTGTATCTCGATGTGATTGCACAAAGCCAGAATGAGGAGGAGCAGTGGTTCCTGTGCCTGCCGAGCAGCGTTGCGAGCGACGTTGGGCTTTGCGGGAACACAGCTTTTCGTCAGGTAAACGTCAGCATCGACGGCAAACAGGCGGGCGTGGCGCCAGTCTTTCCATGGATTTATACGGGTGGCGTGGATCCCGGGCTCTGGATTCCGATTCCCGGAGTGCAGACCCTTAATCTTCTACCGTATCGCGTGGACCTGACGCCTTTCGCCGGCGCTTTGAACGACGGACAGCCCCATACGGTCGGTGTAACCGTGTATAACGCCTTCGAATACTTCAGCACGGTCGCCACGCTGTTGGTGTATGAGGACCATGGAAGCAAGCAACTGACCGGAGCGGTGACAGAAGACACTCTCGCGAATCCCAATCCAACGGTCGTGAACAACATCGTGTTTGATTCAAGCGGCAATGGCGGGGGTTTGGCGACGGTGACCAGCGCGCAAAACTTCACCATCGCGGGCTACGTCAACACTTCGCACGGCCGTGTGAACACAAAGGTTGAGGGCAACGTCAATTTCAGCAATGCCCAGAACGTCACCTCTTCTGCAACCACGTTCGGCCAGGCGGTGGTGCAAACCTCAACGGTGAACGAGAAGACAACGACTCAGACGGGCTTCCTTTTTACCGCTAAGGAGAACAACGTCTCGTATCCTTTCTCCCTCGCCTATCTCGATACCCTTGAGAGTAACGGCAATATCGGCCAGGTCAGCACGGTCGACCAGAACTTTCAACGCAACGAGACCGATACGTTCGAAGGACTTCCCATCTTTCGTTCGAATATAGGTAACGAAGTGAGCTCGGGGGATACGGCGACGTTTGTTCTCTCGCCCACCGGCTATTCTCTCGGACCCAACAGCGGGCAGAGCAGCAAACAAACGTATTTTTACAAAGATACCCTTGGAGGTTGCTACAGCCGGCAACTGGCGGCATCGAACAATGTCCTGAACACAGTGACCGACGGACAGGGGTGCCCCCATCAATAACTGATGTAACAGCTGCATAGAAAAAGCCCGGTCGACAGCCGGGCTTTTTCTAAGGGCATCTAACAAAACCCGCATTCACCCACACAGAGACCCTGTTGACAGGTTATGCCGCAAAGAAATCAGCACTTTGGGGTGCACAATTCTGCTTGACATTCAGTTCGCCGCCGCCTACGCTTACTGCCGTCTCTTGGGGCACCGTTCTGATTGGACCCCTGATTTCCCTGAACATACCTCACCTGATGCTCGCGGCTTGTTTTTCAAGCTGAATCCGCTACTGCCCCGTTCACTAGCAGCCACTTGCTCCAGCGGATCGTGAACCTGTCTTACACGGCTTCCTGCGGACGACCCCGCAAGCGGATACACCACGGGCAGCTCAACGGAAATTCCAGTTCCAACGGAAACCAGGAGGATAATCCTATGATCAAGATATTTCGGTTCTTGACAACGTGTACGATTAGCTTGTCTGTGCTGTGTCTGGCGGTCATATGCGCCGTTCCGGCGTGGGCGCAGCAAAGACCAAGCCAGCCTCAGGTGCTCAGCAATGCGGTAGTGAACGAACCGATTCACTTTGACGTTTCGCCGTCGCTAGCCGAGATGGTGAAGGAAGCCCCGGCTCCTCAGGGCGTCCGATTGATGCACGCCCCTATGCTGCCAAAGATGCAGCACTTGACGGGTGCTCAGAGTCATGGCGCGGAGGCGGCAAGCGCCGTCGAGCCGTTGAGCGCCTCCCTCATCAGCGCCACCATCGGCTTGAGCTTCGAGGGGGTCGGGAACACTTCTTTTCTCAACTGCCCGAGTGTTGCACTCCAAGAGGTTGCGCCACCCGACACCAACGCGGCGGTGGGCGACACCCAGGTAGTGGAGTGGGTAAACACTTGCTATGCCGTATTTGACAAGGCTTCCGGAAGCCTCATCTCGGGGCCTTTCTCAGGCACGAACTTCTGGAAGGGATTTGGCGCACCGTGCGAGACGAACAACGACGGCGACATCATCATCCAGTGGGATAAGACGAATCACCGCTGGCTGGCGGCCCAGAACGTGTTCGCCGGGCCTCCCTACTATACGTGCGTCGCGGTCTCGCAGACTGCCGACGCGACGGGCAGTTACTACCGTTACGCCTTCCCTCAGCCGGGCTTCCCCGACTACCCGAAGTGGGGGCTTACCAGCAGCGTCTACTACCAAACCCAGAACGATTTCGGCAACAACGATGGCTTCCAAGGTGTGAATGTATGCGCGTATCAGGCCACCCTTATGCGGAAAGGCAACAGCAAGGCGGCGCAGGTCTGCATTCTGGATAACTCCAACGGCACGTTGTTCGACGACAGCATGCTGCCGGCCGATGACGACTCGGTGAAGGGGCCGAATCCATCCGAGGTCTTACTCGGAAGCATCGACAATTTCTTGCCCGGCGACACCCACGTTTACGAGTACGTCTTCCGGGTGAACTTCAACAATCCTGCGAATTCAACCCTCACGGGTGTCAACGGAAGTATGCCGATCAGCGTGCCCGCGTTCAATTTGGCGTTCTGCACGAGCGGTTCTTTCCTCACCACCGACTGTGTCCCGCAGCCGGGCACGACGGCCAAACTGGACACGCTCGGCGATCGGCTGATGTATCGGCTGGCGCATTTCGACGAGCATGGCACGCAGCACTTTCTGGTGACGCACAGCGTGAACAACACCACTGGTGTGGCGGCGAGATGGTACGAGTTCCGGGCCCAGGGTTTGGGCACGACCCGCTTGTCCCTGTATCAATCGGGCCAGACCCCGGATGACGGCGAGTACCGCTGGATGGGCTCGGTCGCCATGGACAAGTCGGGGGATATCGCCCTTGGGTACAGCCGTTCGAGCGGGGCCGCAGGTGACTTCCCGTCGATCTACTACGCCGGCCAGACGGCGGGTGATCCTCGAGGCACCACTGAGGCCGAGGCTCTAATTAAACAGGGCACGGGCTCACAACCGGATACGAGTGATCGCTGGGGCGACTACACGAGCATGGCTCTCGATGCCGGGGACTCTTGCACGCTCTGGTACGCGAACGAGTACTACGATACGAACTTGAGATTCAACTGGGCCACGTGGCTCGCTTCGCTCAAGTTCCCGACCTGCCGTTAGGGAGCCTCAAAACCAAAGCCAGTCCCCAAAGGCGATGCTGAAGAAAGCCGGGCCTACCAGCCCGGCTTTACTTTTTGAGATTCGCTATCAGGCCAAATCGCGCCGCCTTGCTCCCACGATGGCGGCGGGGAAGCTCTCATCGAAGAGAGCTTCCCCCACTATCAGCAAGGCTCACCGCTCCCCTTGCGTCTGCGGCAGCAAAGGGATCGCTACCCCGGTTTCCAATTCACTTGCAGGAAGCGCCAGCAGATCAGAGCGCGTCCCAGGGACGGGAGTGCCTCGTGCTAGTTATACGGTCGATGGCCTCAGGGATTTGTGGATAGCTCCCCAGATCATCAGGCGGGTTATTCCGCTGAAGATCAGTACTACTCCTACTAATGTTCCTATGACCCAGACGGCGGCCCGTGGGCCGTCCCACCAGATGAATGCTCCGAAGGCGAGGTTGATGAGGCTGTTGATGAGAATCCAGACGGAGCCCGGCAGATTGCGATGGCTGAAGAAGGCGACGACTCCGAGGACTCCCTGGATGAGCAGGATGATGCCGAGGAAGAGGGTGAGAGTGATGAGTCCGTAGGCGGGATGGAGCGCGATGTCGGCACCGCCAATGATGTAGATGAGGCCGACGATGAGTCTCCATATAAATGACCCGGCGCCGCGGGCGTGGAATGACTCGATGACGTGGAAGACTCCGCTGATGACGAGAAGCCATCCGATGACGATGGTGATGCCGATGCCGGAGATGAAGGGCGTGGTGATGGCGATGAATCCGGCAATGATGATGAGAATGGCCCAGGCGATGGCCCAGCCGCTTGCTTTCCTGAGGGCTTCGGTCATGATCGCTTCTCCTTTTTCCAGTTTCGAGTTCGGCATTGACTATATATCAGGACGGCGCGGATTTGTGCGATACGGAGATATTGCTTAAGGTTGATTGGTGCTGGAGGGTGGAAAACCTATGCGTAGCCTGATGACGAAGATTGTTGCCGCGGCGGTAGTGGTTCCTTTGATTGCTGCTCCGGTGTTTGGGGAACAGGAGGATCCGGCTCGAGAGCAGTCTCGGTCGATGGTGATGACGCAGTATGGGATTGTGGCGACGAGCCAGGCGGTGGCTTCGCAGGCGGGGGCGGCGATTCTGGCCAAGGGCGGCAGCGCGGTGGACGCGGCGATTGCGGCAAATGCTGCGCTGGGCGTGATTGAGCCGATGATGAACGGGGTGGGTGGGGATCTGTTTGCGATTGTGTACGACGCGAAGACGAAGCGGTTGTATGGGCTGAACGCGAGTGGATGGGCTCCGAAGGGTTTGAGCATTGAGGCGCTGAAGGCAAAGGGTCTGACGCGGATGCGGACGGTAGACGCTATTACTGTTCCGGGAGCGGTGGCGGGGTGGGACGCTCTGCATGCGCGCTGGGGGCGGCTATCGATGGCGGCGGAGCTGGCTCCGGCGGTGGCGCTGGCGACGCAGGGAATTGCGGTGACGGAGACGGATGCGGACAACTGGAAGACTTACGGAATGCCGTTCGCGGGGAATCCGGGTTTCGCGCACGTGTTTTTGCCGGATGGGAAGGCTCCGGTGGCCGGGCAGCTGTTCAAGAACCCGGAGCTGGCGGGGACTCTGCGGCTGATTGGGGAGCATGGGCGGGACGGGTTCTACGAGGGGCCGACGGCGGATGCGATTTTGAAGCTGGAGCGGCAGCTGGGCGGCTTTATGCAGGCCGATGACCTGACGGAGTTCAAGCCTGAGTGGGTGGATCCGGTGAGCACGACGTATCACGGATGGACGGTGTACGAGATGCCTCCGAATGGGCAGGGCGAGGCGGCGCTGGCGATGCTGAATATCATGGAGCGGTTTCCAATTAAGGAGTGGGGACACAATAGCCAGAAGTCGCTGCATGTGGAGATCGAAGCGAAGAATCTGGCGTATGCCGACCTTCAGCACTATATCGGCGACCCGCACGCTACGCATATTCCGACGCAGATACTGATTTCGAAAGAGCTGGCGGCGAAGAGGGCGAAGCTGATCACGGACAGGGCCAATTGCAGTGTGCTGCCGTCGGATTTGACGGAGGAGCTTTCGCACCAGGCGAGCGATACGACGTATCTGGCGGTGGTGGATCGCGAGGGAAACGAGGTGTCTCTGATCCAGAGCAATGCGGGCGCGTTTGGCGGCGGGCTGGTGGCTCCGGGGACGGGTTTTCCGCTGCAGAACCGCGGCGATGGCTTTACGCTGAAGCCGGACAGGCCGAATACGCTGAGGCCACGGACGCGACCGCTGCACACGATTATTCCGGCGTTCATGGAAAAGGGTGACAGGCGGGTCGCGTTTGGGATTATGGGCGGGTTCAATCAGGCGCAGGCGCACGCGCAGTTTGTGTCGAACATTGCGGACTTCGATATGAATATCCAGGCGGCTCTGGAGGCGGCTCGTTTTACGAAGCGAACTTTTTCGGGCTGCGATGTCTGGGTGGAAAACGGGATCGCTCCGGATGTGGTCGCTGGGCTGCGGAGCCAGGGTCATATTGTGACGGTTTGGCCGCGGTACTTCCAGAGTATGGGTCGGGGGAATGCGGTTGAGGCGGATGCTGATTCGCCGGTGCATTTGGGTGCGACTGATCCGAGAGCGGATGGGGAAGCGGTGCCGGAAGAGGTGCCCGTTCAGGGGTACGCGCCTTCCCACCCCAGCGAGTGAAAATCGCACGCGCCGGGGACCCCGGGTTCGGCGCACGATTGATTTGACTTATGTGGCCGCTTCCGCTGGGCGCGGAGAGGCATTCTACCGGGGATGACAGGTTAAAGTTGAGGCTTTCCTATTTTCATGCCAGGTACCCGGTCTACCATAACTATTATGGTTTTTTTGCGCCTACGGAGCGTGAGCCATGAAGATGCTGCTCAGACTGGCGATAGCGTGCGCGGTGATAGTTGTCCTTATGCAACTCGTGCGGCCGAAAATTCCGGCAGCGCCGGCGACCGCAGAAATAGAGGCTCCGCCTCAGGTTCGGCAGATTCTTGATCGAAGCTGTTATAGCTGTCACTCGAATGAGCGGCGGTTGTCATGGTTCGATCAGATCGAGCCGGGCTATTGGCTGGTTCGGAAGGATATTCTGACGGCCCGCGAGCATCTGAATTTCTCAACAATCGGCTCCAAGCCGGCAGCCGCGCAAAAGGCCGCGCTCTATGAGTCGGTCAACATGATTCAACTCGGCGCAATGCCGCTGCCGCGATTTCTCGCACTCCATCCTGGGGCTAGAGTGGCTCCGGAGGCGCTGACAACGATTAAGGAGTATCTTGCGCCGTGGGGTACGTTGCCGAGTGAAGCAGAGAATGCGGAAAGCACAGCAGCGCCCGTCTCTCTGGCTGCTGTACAACCGGAACCGGACGGGTTTCCCTTCGATTCAACCTTCGAGGGCTGGAAGCCGCTCAGTTTCACCGACCGCGGCGATAACAACACCTTCCGATTTGTGCTGGGGAACGAGATTGCGATTGCGGCTGCGCGATCGGGCAATATTTCTCCGTGGCCCGATGGAGCGCGCTTTGCAAAGATTGCGTGGAGTCAGCAACCGGGCCCCGATGGCCTTGTGTATCCCGGGAGCTTTGTGCAGGTGGAGCTGATGGCGAAAGACGCTGTGCGCTACAAGAACACGGATGGCTGGGGCTGGGGGCGCTGGCGCGGGCTGGAACTGAAGCCTTACGGCAAGGACGCGCGTTTTGTGGAGGAATGCACGACGTGTCACATGCCGGTTCGAGGCAATGACTCTGTCTATACTCTGCCGATTACCTCGGCGCGTGTTCGCGGAGAAGAGGTGGTGAATAACGCGGCGGCAGCGCTGCCGGCGAGCCTGCCCTATCAGCCGCTGGCGTGGAGCGCGATTACGATGTACGTGGATCGTAACGCCCGCACCGTTGTAGTGCTCTATGGAAATGCGAAGGCGATGGAGGCAGTACACCCACGCGGCTCAAATCCGGATGAGGCTGGCGGCCCTGCGTATCCTGCCGGTTCTGTGCTGGCGCTAGTTACCTGGGGACAGCGGGATGATCCGCACTGGTTCGGGGCGCGCATTCCCGATGCGCCACGCTCGGTGGAGTTTGTGCAGGTTGCGGGTCAAGAGAGTGACGACCATTACCAACGCTATGCAGGAGAAAAACTGGCCGAAGACTTGTCCGCAGCAAACATGGCGGCGCAGCGCATGCACTTTATGCTCACGCTTAAGCCGGCTCGCATGCCGTAAGGCTTGTGGAATGGTGGATGTGTGGAATCCAGTGAACTTTGGCGCCACGGACCCGCGGGCGGGTAAGGAGGCGGTGCCGGTGGAACTTCCCGTTCAGGGACTTGCGCCTTCGGCGCGGCAATAACGCCGCTATTGTGGCGCTCCCTTTGGTCGCGGGCTGCTGTTGGTGGTGCCTACCTGGGAGTCCGCTATGGGGCGCCGTGGCCTGCGCATTGCATGACGCCGAGGTAACTGCTGAAAGGGCCCACAGATTCCCGGTATTGGTGGGCCATGATTCGCGATAGCTGATGGAGATGATTCAGGTCGTGCGCCGCCCAGGTTGCCAGCAACTCAGAGAGGGTAACCACGCCGAGCGCGGGATGGCGTCCGCGGCGGGCAAGGTCCTGCGGCTGCAGCTTTAGTCTGCGTAGCTCGGCGAGATTTTCGGAACGCAAGCGAGCAAACTCATCCAGTAACTGGCCCAATGATTTGCCTTGACTGTCGCGGACGTGTCCCCAGCGATCGAGGGGCTCGAATGCCTGAGTGTCTCCGAATTTCAGAAGCCATTTGGTGCGCGGCATCCAGTCGGCGCGTTCGCAGTGAATGAGGTGACCGACCACATCGAACGCACTCCAAGTGTTTTCTCCTTCATTCCCGAGGGTCCACGTGTCGGGCAAATCGCGCAGAAGCGCGTTAAGCGCAGCAGGCGTGTGCGTGAGAAGCGAGATTGAGTGGTCGAGGTTGTGGTCCTTCATAAAAGCTCCATCTGCGGCAGATCGGTTCTGATCTGGACGGTGCGTTTTAGCTGGCCGCAGGCGGCGTAGATGTCTCGGCCTCTTGGGCGGCGGATGTAGGCGGGTATTCCGTTCAGCTTGAGCTGGTGCTGGAACTCGATGACCTGATGCGGTTGAGGCATTTCGTAACGGATTCCGGGGCCGGGGTTCCAGACGATGAGGTTGACCTTGAGCGGGCGGTTGACGCGGCGGAGCAGCGCGCCTACTTCGTCGGCGTGCGCTAACTGGTCGTTTAGGCCTCCGAGCAGCACGTATTCAAAGGTCAGTTTTTCCTTGGGGCGAAGCGGGACCTGACGGACGGCTCGGATGAGGCGGTCGATGTCCCATTTGCGGGTGATGGGCATGATCTGCTCGCGGACCTGATTGTTGGAGGCGTTGAGGGAGATGGCGAGCTTGGGGCGGATTTTTTCCTGGGCGAAGCGCTCGATGCCGGGAACGATGCCGGAGGTGGAGACAGTCATGCGCGATTCGGCAATGCCGATTTCTTCTACCAGCAGACGGACGGCGTCCATGAAGGCGTCGTAGTTGAGGAACGGCTCGCCCATACCCATGAAGACGAGATTGATGCGGTCGCGGCCGATCTGAACATTGTGGCGCTTGAGGACCGCGACGACCTGTCCGGCGATTTCTCCGGCAGAGAGATTGCGAATGAGGCCGAGTTTGGCGGTGAGGCAGAACTGACAGTTGACGGCGCAGCCGATCTGGCTGGAGACGCATATGGTGGAGTCGCGATAGTTGGCGGCTTCGGTTCCGTCGCCGGTTTCGCCGCTGTCGCCTTCGGGCATCCAGACGGTTTCGACGGTCTGACCGTCTGCGGTGGCGATGAGGTAACGCTCGGTTCCGTCGACGGAGCGAAAGGTTTCCGTGATGCTCGGGAGACCGATGGTGTATCCGGCCTGGGCTAGCTGGGCTCGCAGCTCTTTGGAGAGAGTTGTGACGTCGTCGAGGCTGGTGGCACATTGGCGGTAAAGGGCGTCAGAAAGCTGCCCGGTACGGTATCCGGGTGCAGAAAATTTCTCCAGTATGACTGTAAGTTGCTCATTTTTAAGGCCAAAAAGAGGTAGATCGTTAGGGGCCTTTGGAGCGTCTAAAATGGTGATAGTAGTTTCCCTGCCTGACGTCATCGCAACACCGGATTCTGTGTCAGCATAGCGCATTTCACGCCATCTTCCCCGGGATGATTCGCGGACGCGACAGGGTAGCCCCTTCAGAGAAATCAGGCCCGCACGAGCGAGGGCTCAGCAGCCAGGAAAGAGCGCAAACCTCATGGATAACGAAAGAAGTATACGTCGCACGATTCTTCCCAACGGACTTACCATTCTGACCGAAAAAATGGAGCACATTCGCTCGGTAGCGATGGGAGTCTGGGTGCGATCCGGTTCCCGGCACGAACTGCCGCAGGTGAACGGGATTTCGCATTTTGTGGAACACATGGTGTTCAAGGGAACAAAGTCGCGTTCGGCGCAGATGCTGGCGCGCGAGGTGGACGCGATTGGCGGCAACCTGGACGCATTCACGGGCAAGGAAACGGTCTGCTTCAACATGAAGGTGCTGGACGAACATGTCCCGACGGCGCTGGAGGTACTGTCGGACCTGGTGCTGAATCCTACTTTTGCGAGCGAAGAGATTCAACGCGAGCGCGGTGTGATTCTGGAAGAGATCAAGATGGATGAGGACAATCCGGATTACCTGGTGCACGAGATCTTTACTCAGAACTTCTGGAAGGACCATCCGCTGGGTAAGCCGATTCTGGGAACTAAGGAGACGGTTCGCAGCTTTGAGCGCGAGATGCTGTTCGACTTTTATGGGTCGCGCTTTCTGGGCGGGAACATGGTTTTTTCGGCCGCAGGGAACATTGAGCACGACAGCTTTGTGGAGCAGGTGACGCGGCGCTTTGAGTCGCTGCCGGCGGGTGAGAGCGAGTTTTCGGCCCCGGCTCCGAAGACCGCTGCGCGGATTAATTTGCGGAATAAGAAATCGCTGGAACAGGTTCAGCTGTGCCTGGGCGTGCCGGCTCCTCCGGTGGCCGATGAGTCGCGCTATACGACGCTGATTCTGAATACGGTGCTGGGCGGCGGGATGAGTTCGCGATTGTTCCAGACAATTCGCGAAGAGCGCGGACTGGCGTATGCGATCTTCAGCGATTTGAATCCTTACAGCGATACCGGCTCGTTGTGCGTGTTTGCAGGCACGTCGTCGACGAAAGCGGTGCAGGTGGTGGATCTGGTGATGGCGGAGTTCAGCCGGCTGAAGAAGGAACTGCTGCCTGCGGACGAATTGCGCCGCGCGAAGGACCAGTTGAAGGGGAATCTGCTGCTGTCGCTGGAAAGCTCGACTTCGCGCATGTCGAATCTGGCTCGCCAGCAGATGTACTTCAACTACTTCTTTGGTCAGCAGGAGATTCTGGATAAGGTGGAAGCGGTGACCGCGGAGCAGGTGATGGAAATGGCGAACTCGCTGTTCCAACCGGATCTGGTTGCGGTGACGTTGCTGGGACGGCTGGATGGATTGAAGGTAGCGCGGAACCAGCTGATCTGCTAGGCCCCCCTCCGGGCGCACGCGCTTCGCGCCATCCTGGTATTGGGCTTTTGGGTCCTCCCTTCGGTCGGAATTGGGCTTTGGTTGCACAGGTAATTGCTTTCTACGCCACAGGTGAAAACCGCGTGCCTGCGCCTTGGTTCGGGTAACCATTCCGCTCGTCGTGGAGACTGGTAGGCTGATGTCTTAGTTAACGCATCCAACAGGCTTCTGAGGTTATCTGCATGAGCCCGTCCAAGACCCCGTCCTCTACAACATCTGCCGCGAGCCTGCCCGCCGGGCCGCTGTCCCCTGACGAACTTGAGAAGATGAACGCCTACTGGCGAGCCTGCAATTATCTTTGTGCGGGCATGATCTATCTTCGCGACAACCCGCTGCTGCGTAAGCCGCTGCGTCCTGAGCACATCAAGCAGCGACTGCTTGGGCATTGGGGTTCCGATCCCGGACAGTCGTTTTTGTGGGTTCATTTGAACCGGCTGATCAAGAAACTTGACCTGAACGTGATTTATATTGCGGGTCCGGGACATGGCGCGCCGGCGACGCTTTCCAATTCGTATCTGGAGGGCGTGTATTCGGAGATCTATCCTGACAAGAGCGAGGACGAAGCTGGATTGTGCAGATTCTTCCACCAGTTCTCGTTTCCGGGCGGAATTGGCAGCCACTGTACGCCGGAGACGCCGGGGTCGATTCACGAAGGCGGCGAACTGGGCTACAGCCTATCGCATGCGTTCGGTGCGGCGTTCGATAATCCCGATTTGATTGTGGCGGTGGCGGTGGGCGATGGCGAGGCCGAGACTGGCCCGCTTGCGACTTCGTGGCATTCGAATAAATTTCTCAATCCGATTCGCGATGGCGCGGTGCTGCCGGTGCTGCACCTGAACGGGTACAAGATTGCGAATCCGACGATTCTGGCGCGCATTTCTCCGGAGGAGCTGGACGCGCTGTTTCGCGGGTATGGCTGGACTCCTTATTATGTCGAGGGAAGCGATCCTTTTCCGATGCACCAGAAGATGGCGGAGACGCTGGAGCACTGCATTGAGGAGATCCGGCGCATCCAGGCAGAGGCTCGCTCCTCGGGCAAGGCGGAGCGTCCGCGATGGCCGATGATTATCCTGCGCACGCCGAAGGGCTGGACCGGACCGAAGGAAGTGGACGGTCATAAGGTTGAAGGCTCCTGGCGCGCGCATCAGATACCAATTCCCGATGTGATTGGCGACCCGGCGCACATGAAGCTGCTGGAAGAGTGGCTGCACAGCTATAAGATCGAGGAACTGTTTGACGAGAATGGGCGGCTGCTGCCTGAGTTGCGGGCGTTGGCGCCTGAAGGCAAGCGCCGGATAAGCGGCAATCCTCATGCCAATGGCGGGCTGCTGCGCGAGCCACTGGATGTGCCGAACTTTCGCAACTATGCGGTGCCGGTGAAAAAGCCGGGCGCGACGGAGGCTCTGCCTACCGACGTGCTGGCGCATTTACTGCGCGACGTCATGCGCCAGAACATGAAGAATTTCCGCGTATTCGGCCCGGATGAGACGGCGTCGAACCGGTTGCAGGTGATTTATGAAGCCAGCAAGAAAACGTGGCTGGCCGAGTACATACCGGACGATGCGGACGGCGGCGAACTGGCGCTCGATGGCCGCGTGATGGAAATGCTGAGCGAGCACACGCTGGAAGGCTGGCTGGAGGGCTATCTGCTGACGGGCAGACATGGATTTTTCTCAAGCTACGAGGCATTCATCCATGTGATCGATTCGATGTTCAACCAGCATGCTAAGTGGCTGGAGTCGAGCAAGAAAGAGCTCACATGGCGCGCGCCTATCTCTTCGCTGAATTTGCTTATCACTTCATTGGTGTGGAGGCAAGACCACAACGGCTTTACTCACCAGGACCCGGGTTTTCTTGATGTGGTGACGAACAAGAGCCCATCGGTGGTCCGGATTTATCTTCCTCCGGACGCCAACTGTTTATTGAGCGTTGCCGATCATTGCCTGCGAAGCACGAATTACGTGAATGTGATCGTGGCGGACAAGCAGTCGCACCTGCAGTATCTGGATATGGATGCGGCGATTGAGCACTGCACAAAGGGCATCGGTATATGGGACTGGGCCAGCACCGACGCCGGGACGGAGCCGGATGTGGTGATGGCGTGCGCCGGAGATATTCCGACGCAGGAGAGCCTGGCTGCGGTGGACATACTTCGCGAGAAGTTTCCGGACCTCAAGATTCGCTTTGTGAACGTGGTTGACCTGTATCGCCTGGAGCCGGACACGGAGCATCCGCACGGCTTGTCTGATCGCGACTTCGATTCCATTTTCACCACAGACAAGCCGGTCATCTTCAACTTTCATGCCTATGCCGCGCTTATCCATAAGCTGACCTACCGCCGCACGAATCACGAGAATATGCACGTGCGCGGCTATAAGGAAAAGGGCAGCATCAACACGCCGCTGGAACTAGCCATCCTGAATCAGGTGGACCGCTTCGATCTGGCGATTGACGTAATCGATCGCGTGCCACGACTGCAAGAGGTTGGGGCGCATGTCAAGGACTGGCTGAAGGGACAGATTATCGAGCACGTGAATTACGCCCACGAAAATGGAATTGACCCGCCCGCGATCCGTAACTGGAAGTGGAAGTCGTGACGCCCGCGGCTGGCGATCTGATACTTGCGGTCAACAGCGGGTCGTCTTCTCTCAAAGTCGGCCTTTTCGCGGCGCAGAACGATGAGGAAACCGTTGTGCTGCGCGGAGCCGCGGACGGAATAGGCAAGCCGGATGGCAGGTTGCGCGTGGAGGATAGCGCCGGTCGCGTGCTGCTCGACGAAGGATACTCGCTGGACACGCAGGCGAAGGCGCTTGAGGAGAGTTTGCGTGCGCTGGTTAAATTTGCTGACTCTACTCCGGTTGCTGTTGGACATCGCGTAGTCCATGGCGGCCCGCACCTGCGGGAGCACCAGCGGATCACGAACAATCTAATTGCTACCCTCGAAGCCTCCGTGCATTTTGCGCCGCTGCACATTCCTGCGGCCCTCGCGCTGATTCGGGAAACGGAGCGGCTGCTACCGGGCGCGCAACAGTTTGCGTGCTTCGACACCGCGTTTCACATCACCATGCCGGAGACTTCTTTCGTCTATGCGCTGCCGGAGGAGATTCGCAGCAAGGGCGTGCAGCGGTACGGGTTCCATGGGCTGTCGTATGAATCGATCGTGCATCGGCTGGGGAAGGAAATTCCTCCGCGCACCGTATGCGCTCATCTTGGCAGCGGCGCAAGTTTGGTGGCGTTGCGTGACGGCCGCTCGGTGGATACGAGTATGGGGCTTACACCCACGGGTGGAGTGCCCATGGCGACGCGGACAGGCGATCTGGACCCGGGTGTGTTGCTTTTTCTGATGCGCACGGAGCGCATGGGCGCGGATGCGCTGGAGACGATGCTCAATCGCAAGTCCGGCTTTGCGGCGCTTGCGGGCGGCGAGAGCGACATGCGGAAGTTGCTGGATCGGATGGAGAAGGGCGATCACGACGCCGCACTCGCTGTCGATGTTTTCGCCAGCGCGGTGCGCAAGTTTATCGGGGCATACGCGGCGGAGCTTGGCGGCCTTGACCTGCTGGTGTTCACCGGGGGCATCGGAGAACACAGCGACGTGGTGCGCGGGCGCATCTGCGAAGGGTTGGAGTTCCTTGGCATCCGGCCCGGCGCTTCCGGACAATTCTCGAACGTCATGGTTATGACGAGTGAGGAAGAGGTGCAGATTGCGCGCCATTGCCGGCGTTTGATGCGAGGTTAGATTAGTTCTTGACCGTCATCGCGTCGGAGTCCACTGCTTTTTTGCCGGTGACACCTTCGAGGCCGAGCAATATGCCGCGGTAGTCGTTCTTGTCGCACTGCATGACGAAACCGCCCTTCTTGTCGCCGTCTGCCCAGGTTAGCCCGACAAAGTGCTTCTTCGATTTAGTAAGTGCCATCAATGCGCCGATTCCGAATGAGACTACTGCAAGACCGATTGCGGCGCCGACCCGTCTGTGCACAT
This sequence comes from uncultured Acidobacteriaceae bacterium, assembly GCA_963743135.1. GTDB lineage: Bacteria > Acidobacteriota > Terriglobia > Terriglobales > Acidobacteriaceae > Silvibacterium. Next base: position 65,327 of record CAVUON010000002.1, on the reverse strand, counting down.
CCTGCCCGTAGCTGATTTCAGTAATAGCTGAAACGGGAACGGTGACAATGTCTGCATCTTTGCTCGTAAGGTGAACGCGAGTTGCGTCGAACGAGAGTCGTGCGCTGGAGCCTGCTTTTGTGTCGGGTATTGATCCGCCGTCATAGGTGACCTTATAGCTGTTGTCAGCCGCGAATAGTGTAATTGGAATTACGAGGCAGAGGAGTGCGGCAAAGAATTGTTTCATGACAGCTGGTCTCCTGGAGTTGACTGATGCTATCACTGGAATTGCGACAAAGTATCCAGAAAAATTGATCGTGGAAAATTTAGATATTGCTGGTTTCGCCAACTTCGGTGCCGTCTATTTATATGCACGCCATTACTCGGCGGACAGGCTAAACTTAGTTCCAACACAAGAGCCCGCTCGAAAGCGGGCTCTTGTGTTTTGCGCGAAGCGCGTGTGCCTGGACGGCCAGTCCTCAGACGCCGATTACGGCGCAGAGTTCTTTTACGGCCTCGGCGGATTTCTTCAGGGCTGCGTCTTCTTCCGGCGTCAGCTTGATTTCGATGATCTGTTCCAGGCCGCGCGATCCGAGCTTGCAGGGCACTCCGATGTAGTAACCGCTGATGCCGTACTCGCCTTCGAGGTAGGCGGCGCAGGGCAGGATTTTTTTCTTGTCCTTCAGGATGGCTTCGACCATCTCGACGGCTGCCGCGGAGGGTGCGTAGAACGCGCTGCCGGTTTTGAGATACTTTACGATCTCGGCTCCGCCGTCGCGGGTGCGCTGCACGATGGCTTCCAGGCGCGACTTCTCGATTAGCTCGGTGATGGGGATTCCGGCTACCGTGGAATAGCGGGGAAGCGGGACCATGGTGTCTCCGTGGCCGCCGAGGACGAAGGCGGTTACGTTTTCTACCGAGACCTTCAGCTCTTCGGCGATGAAGGTGCGGAAGCGGGCGGAGTCGAGAATTCCAGCCATGCCGATGACGCGTTCGCGGTTGAATTTTGACTGACGGAACGCGGCCTGTGCCATGGCGTCGAGCGGGTTCGACACGATGATGAGGATGGAGTTCGGCGAGTTCGCCGTGACTTTTCCCACGACGTCGGACATGATCTTGTAGTTGGTCTGGAGAAGATCATCGCGGCTCATGCCCGGCTTGCGCGGGATTCCGGCGGTGATGACTACGATGTCGGAGTTGGCGGTGTCAGCGTAGTCGTTGGTGCCGAGGATGTGACAGTCGCGCTTCTCGATGGGCATGGCTTCGAGCAGGTCGAGCCCTTTGCCCTGCGGTACGCCTTCGACCAGGTCGAGCAGGACTACGTCCGCGAGTTCCTTTGAGGCGATCCAGTGAGCGGCGGTGGCGCCTACATTGCCTGCTCCTACGATGGTTACTTTCTTACGCATGTTTCTCCTTCTTTATAGGGCGCAGTGTTCAGGGCGCAGGGCACAGGAGCCCACGACCGAGAGCTGTGCTTACATATTTGCGATCATTCGCGTTGCGAACTCGCTGGTTTTGACCTTGGTCGCGCCGGGCATCTGGCGCTCGAAGTCGTAGGTTACGAACTTTTGCTGGATGGTCTTCTCCATGGATGACTCGATGAGTTTGGCGGCTTCCTTCCAGCCGATAAATTCAAAGAGCATGACGCCGGAGAGCATGACCGATCCGGGATTGATGACGTCTTTGTCGGCATACTTTGGAGCGGTGCCGTGCGTGGCCTCGAAGACTGCGTAGCCGTCGCCGATGTTGGCTCCGGGCGCGATGCCGAGTCCGCCAACCTGCGCGGCGCAAGCATCAGAGATGTAGTCGCCGTTAAGGTTGGGGCAGGCGAGGATGCTGTACTCCTCAGGACGGATGATGACTTGCTGGAAGATGGAGTCGGCGATGCGGTCGTTAATGAGGATTTTCTTCTTCCACTGGCCGTTGCCGTGCGACTCTCTGATGGAGTCGAGGACTTGTTTCACTTCGGCGTAAAGCGACTTGCGAAATTCGTCGTTGCCGAATTCGAGGCCGGGCTCGATGAGTGCCGCGTTCTGCTCGATGGTGAGGCCAGGGTTCGCCTCCTGATTGCCGAGGATCCAGCTTTCGCGCTCGGTGATAATGTGATCGCGGAATTCCTCGACTGCTACTTCGTAGCCCCACTCGCGGAATGCGCCTTCGGTGAACTTCTGGATGTTGCCTTTGTGCACCAGCGTTACCGACTTGCGCGCGTTCTCGATTGCGTATTGGATGGCGCGGCGCACGAGACGCTTGGTTCCGAAGATGGAGATGGGCTTGATGCCTACGCCTGAATCTTCGCGGACTTTTTTCTTGCCGCCCTTGAGCAGGTCGTTGTTGAGGAAGTCGATGAGCTTTTTGGCGTCGGCGGTTCCTTCGCGAAACTCGATGCCCGCGTAGACATCTTCAGTGTTCTCGCGGAAGATGACCACGTCGAGTTTTTCAGGATGCTTTACAGGGCTGGGCACACCTGCGTAATACTTGACTGGGCGGACGCAGGTGTAGAGATCGAGAATCTGACGGAGAGCCACGTTGAGTGAGCGGATCCCTCCGCCTACGGGCGTGGTAAGCGGGCCTTTAATGGAGACACGCAGATCGCGCGCGGCGTTCACGGAATCGTCGGGCAGCCAGGTTTTGAATTCGCGGAAAGCCTTCTCACCTGCGTAGATCTCAAACCACTTTACGGAACGCTTGCCGCCATAAGCCTTCTCCACGGCTGCGTCGAAGACGCGCTGCGAGGCGCGCCAGATGTCGCGGCCGGTGCCGTCGCCTTCGATGAATGGGATGATGGGATGATCAGGGATGGTGAATTTTCCATCGGCGTACTGGATCGCCTCGCCACCGGCGGGCAAGGGCAGTCCGTTATAGCTCGTCTGCATGTAAGTGGATGTCTCCCAAGCTGGATGAGGTCGGTAGGAACTCTGCCTTCAAGGCTACCATTCGCTGCGACTGGCCGTCGAGGCGGCCGCGGGACTGGCCGTCGCGGCAGACGCGCTTCGCGCCATTCCGGTGCCCGCATTTCGGGGCCTCCCGCTGGTCGGCGAGGCGCTCCGTCAGCCCTGGCCAGTCTGCCATTAGAGGAGAAATTTGGCGCGGGCTTTATGATGGGAACTATGATCTCGCGCTGGAAGTTTCTTGCCGGAGTTTTGATGTTTGTTCTTTCAACCGGAGCGTGGTGCTCTGCCGCTTTTGCTCAGAGTCCTCCGTTGCGGGTTGTGATTGTCGGGCTTGAGCATGGCCATGTTGGCGGTTTTCTGAACGCATTTCCTAAACAGGATGATGTGGAGCTGGTGGGAATTGTGGATGGGGATGCGGCGCTGCGGGCAAGGTACGAGCAGCAGTTCCACTTGGATCATGCGCTGTTTTATTCTCGGCTCGACGATGCGATTGCCGCGCGTCACCCTCAGGCACTCCTGGTCTATACGCCCATCGGTGAACATCGCAGTGTGATTGAAGCAGCCGCGGCGCACGGGATCGACGTGATGGTGGAGAAGCCGTTGACGATTTCGCTCGATGATGCTCTGGCGATTCGCAAGGCGGCAAGAGAACACCATATTCAAGTGCTGGTGAACTATGAGACGACGTGGTACGCGAGCAATCGCGCGGTCTATGACATGGCGACGCAGGGCCGGTTTGGAATAATTCGCAAAGCGATTATCCGCGATGGGCACCAGGGGCCGCAGGAAATCGGCGTGCAGCCGGAGTTTTTGAAATGGCTGAAGGATCCGGCAGAGAACGGCGCGGGCGCGCTTTATGACTTCGGCTGCTACGGGGCTGACCTGATGACGTGGCTGATGCATGGCGAGGCTCCGCTGAGCGTGACTGCGGTTACGCATACGGACAAGCCCGCTGAATACGCGCCGGTCGATGACGATGCCACTGTTGTCTTGCAGTATCCGCAGGCCCAGGCGGTGCTGATGCCCTCGTGGAACTGGACTTTTGGCCGCAAAGATATGGAGCTTTATGGGACGAAGGGCTATGCCATTGCGGTGAATCCGGTCGAAGTGCGGACCCGATTCAGTGAGCGGGCTCCGGAGCAGACGATGAATGCCGCGCCGCTGGCGGCTCCCGAGGACAGCTCGCTGCACTACCTTGCCGCGGTGCTGCGCGGGCAGCTGCAACCGGATGGCGATCTTACTTCTCTGGATACGAACATGGTGGTTATGCAGATTCTGGATGCTGCGCGCGAATCGGCGCGCACGGGCCGGACGATTGTGCTGCATCCGCTTCCGCAGTAGAGGAAAAATAATCTTTAGAAGCGTATCGTGATTGATAAATGAATTTTTGCCGCATTTTACTTCCTGCATTGCTTGCAGCCTCCTGCCTTTGTGCGGCGCCACTCCAGGCGCAGACGTACTCGGCGGATAGGCCGTTAGGCGCCACGGCTCAACAAACGCCGGCATATTTGAAAAATGCCGGCATCGATCAGCGGCTGAATTCCGCGCTGCCACTCGGCGATCACTTTATTGATGAGTCGGGACAGGATGTGACGCTGGGGAAATATTTTGGTTCGCGCCCGGTGGTGATGGCTCTGGTTTATTACCACTGTGGAATGCTTTGTCCGCAGGTGCTGCACGGAATGGCTGACGCTTTGCGCGGGGTTGGATTCACGGCTGGAAATCAATACGACGTAATTGTGGCGAGCATCGATCCTGCCGATACGACGGCGGAGTCGATCGACGCGAAGCAGCGCTTTGTTGCGACACTGGGCGATGCAGGCGCGACGAACAGTGTGCACTTCCTGACCGGGCCGCAGCAGTCCATTACCGATCTGGCGCAGGCTACGGGCTTTCACTACGTGCGCGTTCCGGGGCCAGACGGCAAGATGGACCAGTTCGCGCATTCGAGTGTGATTATGATCGCCACGCCCGATGGACGGATGTCGAAGTATCTTTCGGGAATCAATTATCCGTCGCGCGACGTACGGCTGGCGCTGATTCAGGCCAGCAACCATAAGATAGGATCGTTGAGCGATATAGTGCTGCTGTATTGCTGCAACTATGTGCCAAGCCAGGGACGTTATACCGTGGCCGTGCTGCGACTGATGGGGCTGGCTGGAATGGCTTCGCTTATGGCGCTGGTGGGATTATTGTTTCTCCTGAACAGGAAACCGACGGGCCGCACGGCTTAGAGGCCGGTCGGCGCGCTTTTTGAACCTCGCCTTTGTTGACGGATCAGCACAAGGGTCGAAGCGGACGGATGCCAGGAAATGTGGTCTGAAGGGATGGATCTCGACGGGTTCTCCCCTGGAAATCCGCCGCGACGAGCCACTACCTCCGCTTGACAATAACAGGAGGGCTTCGCTAAGTTTACTTCTGAGTAAATGTTTTCTTGCCCGGCGTATGCGACCTGCGGCCACCCTGATCATTTCTGTGATCGGAAGCCTTGCGCGATGCGATTTGGGATTCTCTCCAGCCGGCAATGGCGCACTACGGTTCAGTTGAGTACGGAGTCACGATCAACACCATGAAATCTTCCAAGGGATATTCTTTCCTCCGCAACATCTTCGTCGTCTTCGCGGTTTCGGCCTTCTTCAGTGGAAGCGCTCTTCACGCCCAGGACTTCTATCTCCACAATGGCGACCGTCTCACGTTCTACGGCGACAGCATCACGGCTCAGCGGTACTACACTCGGGACATTCAGGACTTTGTGGCGACCCGTTATCCCACGTTGCAAGTGACGTATCACAACGCCGGGGTTCCGGGCGATAAGGTCACGGGCGGCTATGCAGGGGATGCTGCGGCTCGCGTGGCGCGCGATGTGAAGCCATGGAACCCCACGGTTCTTACGGTGATGCTGGGAATGAACGACGGCGACTATGTTCCGCCAGACCCGAAGATATTCGCCGACTACCAGGCTGGATACGAGAAGCTGCTCACGATGCTTCGGGCTGCTGCACCCGGGGCGCGGATCACATTGATTGAGAACACTCCGTATGACGAAATCACGCACGGAACTGAATTCGCGGGATACATGGCGACTATCGAACAAAACGCGGAGGCGACGCCCGCCCTGGGACAGCGCGAAGGCTTGCCGGTAGTGGACGATTATTCCCCAGTGAAACAGCTGCTGGAGCGCGCAAAAACAGCGGACCCATCGTTCGCATCGCTACTGGTTCCTGACCGAATCCATCCTTCGGAGCCGCTCCACTGGATTATGGCGGAGTCGGTGATGAAGGCCTGGCATATCGATCCCGTGGTGAGCGCGGTCACTTTGTCGGCGACATCGCAGGCGGTCACGCAAAGCCTGCGAACCCAGGTCACGGGGGTTTCGGAGCACGAGAATATCCTGGGATGGGACCAGCTCGATGAGGCGTTGCCGCTGCCCTTCAACTTTGAGAACGCCCTCATGAATTTCGTGTTGAAGATAAGCGACCTCGCTTCTGAAGATCAGGAAACGCTGAAGGTCAACGACCTACAGCCGGGCCAGTACGAGTTGACGATAGACAAGACGAAAGTCGGGACGTTTTCCGCGGAGCAGCTCGCAGCGGGGATCAACCTGGCGCTCTTGAAGACGCCCATGTGGCAACAGTCGCGGGAGTATGACGGCGATCTCGATCAGCGCTCACGCCTGGAAGACGCCGATCTCATTCTGTCTTTCGGGACCGAAGTGAAGGACAAGGCAACCGGCAGCAGGATTCTGCGCGAGGGGGAAGCCGAGTTCGAGCAGAGGGCGCAGACGGGACTTCAGCTCGTAAAGCACCACTACACGCTAACGCGGCTGGACCAAACGGGCGCGCCCAGATCGTAGGACCGCAGAATTAGGCGATTTGGCCCCCGGGAAGTCACATTGTCGGGGGCCTGCTTTGAGCGTATGGCCTTTGCGGGCGAGTGGAAGCACGGCAAGAATCTGGCAGCGAGAGAGCCCTGAGTAGTTTGAGAAAGCATTTACTGAACGCCGCAAGAGCGGAGAAAGGGCCTGCCGATCCGATATGAAATCCGGGATTCGATAGGGTCTTTTTGATCTAAATAAGAAATCTTGACAAAGGCAGATCAGTGAAGGTAGCTTTGTGCTGTTTGAGAATTCGTTTACTCAAAATGCATGGAGCAGCCCGGCAGGATGGCGCTCCGGCTTACGATTCGGGCGGGAATCTGTTCTGCTGCAGGGCCGTCCGCGATTGAGTGCGAGGAGAAGATCAAAATGAAAAAAGCTTTATTGAAGTCCTTTGGCCTGTGCGCTACCCTTTGCTTCATCATTCTTTTCGCCTGCAAGGCGGGCGCCCAGACCACGGGATCCATCACCGGACAAGTGACCGACAGCACTGGCGCCGTGATTCCGAACGCGGCGATTGTTGCGACTGAGGTCAACAAGGGGACTGAGTTCAGGGGCCGCAGCGATGCGATTGGGAATTACGTGGTACTCAACGTGACCCCCGGAACGTACAAGGTTACGGCCGCGTCATCGGGATTCAAGACAGCGGTGGCTGTGAATGCAACGATCAACATCGACCAGCAGCTGCTGCTGAACTTCAAGCTGAATCCCGGAGCAGCGAGTACCACGGTTGTGGTGACGACTGCGCCGACGATGCTGCAGACGCAGAGCTCGGAGACAGCCGTGGTCATGCAGACGCAGGACATCACCGATCTGCCGTTGTTGAGCCGCAATTTCTTCGATTTGCCGCTGCTCGTCCCCGGAGTGGTTTCCGTGGGAGGCAGCATCAACACATTTGCGTTGTCGGTGAATGGAAATCGTGAATATGGCAACTCCATTTTGATAGATGGTGTGCAGTCGACGACCAACCGTACGCAGGACGTGACGGTGGTGCCTAGCGTGGATTCGGTGCAGGAGTTCAAGGTTTCAACTTCGGCTTACAACGCAGAATACGGAGATTCGGCGGGCGCGGTGGTTTCCATCCAGACGAAAGCGGGAACCAACCAACTGCACGGGGATGCCTATGAATTCTTTCGTCCAAACTTTACGGCGGCGCGCCCTTACGGCTTTCTCGGGGCGACGGAACCGCCATCGATCCTGAAGCAGCACAACTATGGCGGGACACTGGGCGGCCCGGTGAAGCGCGACAAGGCATTTTTCTTTGGGTCCTACGAACGGACGCAGCAGGCAAACGCCTACACTTATTTGGATTCGACGCCGCCTGTAAATCAGATCACGTTTAATCCTGACGGATCGGTCGACATGTCACAAATGGTCGATCCGAACGCGGGGAAAAATGGCGTTCCCGCAGGACTGAAAATACCGATCTTCGATCCGAACGTTTCCTATGCGTGTTACGGGGGGTGCTCGCAGCAGTTTGCCGGGAACACTATTCCTGCAAACCGTGTGAGTCCTGCAGGGAAGAACGCGCTGCTAAATTTCTTCGCCAAGCCGAATATGCCTGGAATCGATAATGGGTGGTATGACAACTTTTTCGTCTTTTCACCCACGACCTTCACGCAAAACCAGATTGACGCCCGATATGACGAGAACATTACGCAGAACGACCGCGTGTATCTCGTCTACCACTACGTCAACTTCAATACGCTTGTGACGGACCCGTACCACGGCGCAACGGTGGTGCCGGGAGGCGGAGACGCGGATCAGGCGAATAAGGAAGATGAGGAGACGCAGACGATTTCCGCAACGTACACGCATGTTTTCAGTCCGACGACACTGAATGAGCTGCGTTTCGGTTATTCGAAGTACGACGAAAATCTCTACAGCCTGCTCAATGGGACGGACTACTCGACAAAGTACGGGATGGGGAACATTACGGTCCCGGGCTATCCAGCGACGATCGGGTATCCGCAAGTCTATATGGGAACCGGCTATCTCGTCGGCGGCTCGACATACAAGCCGTATCACGTTTTGGACGACAACTACGAGGTTGCGGACAACTTCACCTGGTCCACAATTCCGCGGCATGAGTTCAAATTCGGTGGAGAGTGGCGGCGGCTGAACTCGCATCCTCTCTTTTCCCTGTTTCCGACGGGATTTCAGTACTACGGAAGCTTTGGCTTTTCGCAGACGGCAGATCCGACCTATAGCTACTTTCAGCCCAATGCGTTTTTCTATAACGGAGGCTCGGACGTCGCGGACCTGCTGCTGGGATTGCCGTTCGATGTAGATATAGGCCTGCAGCTTACGAGTCCGCACACCCAGAGCTGGAATCTTGGGTTATACGCGCAAGACACATACCGCGCAACTCCGCGCGTAGTGCTGAATTACGGCCTGAGGTATGAATTCCAAGACCCGTATGTGGAATCGCATAACTATGAATCTAACTTCGATATTGCGAGCGGTGACATCCTGCTAGCGGGACTCGGAGGAAATTCGCGGTCGCTGATCGCGGCACGCAGCAACGATATCGCGCCACGCGTAGGCATCAGCTTCATGGCGACTCCGAAAATGGTGCTTCGGGCCGGATACGGGCTGTTCTATTCGCCTGAGAATGATGGACGTGAAGATTTCCTGACACAGAACACTCCGTTCGCTGAGCAGGCTGTCTACACCAACTACTGGTATGACGGACCTCCATATGAGTACCAGGACGACACAGGCGTCCCGCGCAACACGACAATCAATGCACCCTCCAGCGGACGGATCGATCCTTCGACACTCGTGAACGGAAGTCTGGAGACGACGTATGCGGTCGATCCGCACCTGAAAACGGGCGTGTCGCAGTTGTTCAATGCCGCGGTGCAGCGTGAGTTAAGCACAAACTTATCTCTGGAAGTAGCGTACGTGGGATCGCTGGCGCATGCTCTCTCGTACCAAGTCGGCGATGTCAACGCGAATCCGTATGACAGCACAAACAATTACAACAACCGCATTACGGCAGACCTGGGAAAGATCCAGTACCTGAGTGACTATGGATCTGCGAGCTACAACTCGATGCAGGTGAAGTTCACCAAGCGCGAGTCGAAGAACCTCAGCTTCCTGCTTTCGTACACTTACAGCCACGCACTGGACAATGGGCCGGCGCCGTTCAACCTGGGGCACATCAACAACGACGAGCCACAGGATCCATACAATCTGCATGCGGAATGGGCTTCGTCGGACAGCGATGTACGGCATAATTTCGTGTTCAGCGGACTCTACCGGTTGCCCTTTGGCACAGGGCAGAGGTACTTCTCCAACTGGGGCCGGACAATGAACGCCGCATTCGGCGGGTGGCAGATCAACTCGATTTACAACATGCGGACGGGAACGCCTGTGAACGTGGTACGCGGGAATAACCCCACGTCCGTCCTTCCGGGGTTGCGCCCGGATCAGGTTGGGAACCCGGTCATTCCCAGAGGTCAGCGGACCCTGTTGCACTATTTCAATACTGCAGCTTTTAGCGACGCTCGGTTCGATTGTTCCACCCCAACGTCAACCAGCTGCAATGCTCCCGGCGATGCAGGAAGGAATCCTTTCTATGGACCGGGCTACATCAACCTGGATTCGTCACTTTTCAAAGAGTTCGCGTTCACCGAGCGGTATCGTTTGCAGCTTCGGCTGGAGGCATTCAACACATTGAATACCCCCCATTTCACGAATCCGGACGGCGACCTGGCGGACGAGACCGCAGGGCAGATTAGCTCAACCTTCGGCAATATGCGAATTCTGCAGATTGCAGGCAAGTTTATTTTCTAAATCCTCCACTTGAAGCACTTCACGGGCTCTGCCGCGAAGCACATATTGCGGCAGAGCTTTTTCTTTTGAGATTCTTCCAGGACATACTTCATTTGCCGATGCTTACGTTTAGACATTTTTCTTTATTCTCTCTGCTTGTATCCTGCGCAGTCTGTGCAGCGCAGGTTGCGCCTGTTCCGGTGCGCGGGCGCACGTTTTACGTTGATTGCAGTGCGCGAGTGCCGGGAGACGGCAGCTCGCCGCAGACCGCATGGAACACACCGGCGCAGGTCAACGCTGTCACCTTTTCCCCAGGCGACACGATACGGCTGCGACGAGGAACAACATGCGCAGGCGCGCTCGCTCCGAAAGGATCAGGGGCCGAAGGCGCGCCGATCCGGCTAACCGCTTATGGCGAAGGACCGCGACCAAAGCTGGTGGCGCCTCGGCAAAGCGAAGAAGCGCTCCGGTTATTCAATCAGCAATACTGGGACATAGATTCGCTCGATCTCGCCGGCGGTAACACGTACGGCGTCTTCATCAGCGGAAACAACGGCATCCTGCACCATATTCATCTTTCCAACCTTGCGGTCCACGATGTAATCGGTGGTGAGTTGAAGCACAAAGAGAGCGGGCTGGTGGCGATTTCTCCGGGCAACGTGAATCAGCATTTTGACGATGTGCTGGTGGACGGCGTGACGGCCTGGAATACAAACCAGTGGGTTGGGATCGTGGTGGGCGGGGGAGACCTTGGCTATCCGCCGGAGGAGGACTGGAGCACGAATGTGGTGATCCGCAACTCCGCGATTCATGACGTGCAGGGCGATGGCATTGTGCTGTTCCGCGTGCGCAACGGCAGAATCGATTCGAGCGTGGCATGGAACACCGGCATGCAGATTACACAGACGATAGGCACTCCGAATGCGATCTGGACGTGGATGTGCGACGACTGCACGGTTGCAGGCAATGAGGCGTATCTAACAGACAGCCCCGGAGTGGATGGCGGCGCCTACGACATCGATTATGGAAATACGAAGAACTCGGTCATCGACAACTATGGCCACGACACCCAGGGCTACTGCGTCGCGGTGTTCGGCGCCGGTTTTGTGACAAGGCAGAGCGTTGTGCGGGGAAACCTCTGCATCAACAACGGCCGGAGTCCCCGGATGGCGAAGTATCAAGGCGCCATCTTTCTGCTGTCCTGGAATGGCGGCTCCGTTGATGGGCTCACGATGGAGGACAACACCGTTTACTGGAGTCCTTTCGAAAATTCGCCCGCTCTGCTGAATGAGGCCACCATCAAAGCCGGAACCGCTGTGTTCCGCAACAACACCGTCCACTCGACCTCACCGTGGATGGTGGACAGCAATACGTCGCTGTCACTGGCACAAAATCGTTACAGCTATTTTGGCGCCGGGAGTCCGGAATGGCGATATGGGGCAAAGGTCTTCGGCAGCTTGAATGAATTGCAGGCCGGACCGAAGCAGGAGACAGGCAGCCGCTTTGTGCAGCGGCCCCTGCGGCAATGGTCCGAAGGATTTGAGCAAGAAGCAAGCGGATCGTCGGCGGGAGCCAAATACCATCCCTCAAATATGGAGCGGGACGAAGGTTGGCAGCTCTCCTGCGTATTGCCGGTTTCGCTCGATGCGCAAGGAATGATGGACGACGCAGCGCTGCGACAGATTGTGGTGTTGAAAAGCCTGAGCCAGCAGTACCGGGCGGAAGGTTTGCACGTAATCTTGCGGATGACTTCGCCAGACGCGCAGCTTTTCAAGACCGAAGCGTTCCGTAATGCGCTGGCCGATCTCGACCTGGTGGGCATCACGGTAGAGCAGACCGTTGGCAGCGCCTCGGAGCGGACGACGCTTTCTCTGGCCGGAAGCAGGACTGCGGGGCAATGGGACGGTTTTGCGGGACCGGTGTCACTGGGCCTCGCCCTGCGCCGGGCAATGGGTGAGCCGGTATATGCACAGATGGGAGTGAAAGCAGATGAGTAGTGCGAAACGAGTTTTGGTGCTTGCTGCCAGCCTCGTTCTGGCTGCAAATGGCTTCATGTCTTCAGCGCAGGCACAGCAGCGATATTCCAGAGACGTCCTCGGCTCGCCGACGATTCCCGACCCCATATCCGTATACGACAACTGGGCGGCCTATGATGAGCTGTCGGATAACGTTCCGCTGACCCAGGCGCTGGCAATGGGCGAGCTGGACAATGTATTACGGCTCAAGAAATCTGGCGCTCGTTTTGATTACTACGTCATGGATGCCTTCTGGTTCGATCCCAATGGCGGCTATCGCACCTGGAAGAAACCAAACTGGCCGGATGGTCCGGATGCATGGATTAAGAAGTGCCAGGAAAACGGGATTCAGCCCGGTCTGTGGTTCGGGACGAATGCGCTCGTGCAGATCAAAGCTGCTCCACAATGGCGGGACTCGCTCAATAAGCAAGGAACGGCGATGTCCATGTTCGAGGGCGGCTTCCTGCCCGACTTCATGAACACACTGCAGTACTGGCACGACCATGGAATCCGCATGTTCCTGTTTGACTTTGCGGACATGACCGCGGCGACTCCGCACGCGGAGGCGATGATGACCAAGGAAGAGATCATCCAGCGGAACTCAGAAGCGTTGTGGGATGCCCTCGCCAACTTCCGCCGCAAAAACCCGGACGTCGTCCTGGAGGCGTTCAACGGTTTCGGGGGCGACATGGACTCTACGTATTATCCATTTCCCTTCAAAAATACTGTCGATCTGCGCTGGCTAAAGGTTTTCGACTCACTGTATTGCGGAGATCCGCGTCCCAGTGATGTGCCTGAAATGGATTTCTGGCGCTCGCTGGATATCTACAGCGATCATCAAATGCGCCGCTACGAGCAGGCGGGTGTGCCACTGGAACGCATCGATACCACAAGTTTCATGCCCGGGAAGACGGGCACGATTTACCGCCGCGCCTTCCAGGAATGGAAAGGATCGCTCATCCTGATGCTGGCTCGCGGCGGATGGATCAATACCACATACGGAAACCTTGAGCTGATGAGCGACCAGGATGCTCGCTGGTTTGCCCACGTGCAGTCTCTCTATCTGCACTTTCAGTCAGAGGGCCGTATCAAGGCTTTCGGAGGCATTCCGGGCGATGTTCAGACCTATGGTTTCGGCGCGCTTGATGGAGATGGCAGCGTGTATGTCGTGGTGAATCCTGCGCAGAATATTGCGAAAATCAATCTGCCTCTTCTGTCGCAGGTACAGAAGCCATTGGGGCAAGGACGATTGCTCTTCCGAGATGCCGGTTTCGTACCGCGCCTTACCGGCGACACGATCGAACTTGGTCCCGGACAGATGGCCATGGTGGGATTCGGCAAATATGCCGCGCCAGCGTACGATTTTGGCGTCCAGCAGGATGTGACAATCCCGCGTGCGATCCAGCCGGTGACGGCAGAATTCAAGTCCACTGGCATAGGCGTGATTCAGGCTACGATTCCGGCACCGGCGGACGGTGATTTGCGCCTGATCATGCAGCAATCTTCGCCGGACGGCAGTCTCCGCCGCACGTGGGCAGGAAGTTCAACAAATATGGGCAAGGTCTTTTTGCTGAAGGCTGAGCAGGGGGGCAAAGAGCTACCCATTCGAGAGAATTACGACCGGGTGGTATGGGCCGGGCTCTCGTGGGCTGCCGGCGAAATCAGCCAGAAGGATCTGCATCCCGGAGCCCCACTGACCCTGACGTTTCAGTCCACGGAAAAAGACCCGGTGGTGCTGAAGGGCACGGTGTATCTGGTGAACTACTGAGCAGGGGTGCGCCGTTCCAGAAACGATTCACTTCCAAAGCTGCACGAATCCACGTCTAGAGGAAGTTGCGGCATGAGCGAATCGCTCATGAGAATCAAATCTGCTCACGGTTCTTCCACTGTCGCCAGGTCCCATGGCTTGAGTGTGACTTGCTCGTCATTCGCGATTGACTTGTCCGTCAGCAGGTCCTTTCCTGCCGGATAGGAGTAGGTGAAAGAGACAGAATCGCCGGAATAATTGAAGTAGTAGTGGAGGCGCTTGCCGAGACGGTCTACGCCATTCACGACATGGATGGCCGCAGGGAGTTGTTGATCGGGCCCCGTCAGTCCGGCACTCTTCAACGCATCGCTCACGATCGCGCGCTGTAAGCCATCGCTGAGGTAGGTTCCTTCGTAAAGCAGACTGCCTTTCCCGTACTGATTTTCAGTGATTGCCGGCCAGCGCCCGAAGAAAGGGTGATCGTAATATGCCAAAGCCTTGGCATGATCGGGCATCAGGAACTCAGCCCAGTACATTACTTGATTGTTTTTCCCCGCGTGGAACGGATCTCCTTTGAGTGCCAAGGGGTGCTCCAGGTTTGAGAACTCCTGATAACTGAAACCCGCCGCTTCGCGCAGGGGACCCGGGGCGCGTACCCATCGAACCGCCGAATTCTCATTGGCGAACCCGCTCTTGAAGGTCATCACGACGTGGCCGCCATTCTTTACGTAGTCGGAGATTCGTTGCAGCAGAGCGTCGTCGGCAATGTACAGTGCGGGAACAATGAGAAGCTTGTATTGCGAAAAGTCCGCCGTCTCGGGAAAGACAAAATCCGCGCCGACATTCAGCGAATACAGAGCGTTATGAAACTGCCGGACCAGGGAGGAATAGCCGGCTACAGGAGGCGCAAAGGACCACTGCGAGCCGCTCGAAGTGAATGGCATAAAGCTGATGGCGTTCATGGAATCGCGACTCCAGAGAATGGCCACCTGATTCTTAAGCTGCATGTCTACAAGTTGCGGACCGATTTTTTGCAGTTCATGAGCGGTCCGGGAGACCTCGGCATAGGCGCGGTTCGCTTCAAAGTCGTGAGAGAGAACCCCCTTCCAGTACGTCTCCTGGTTCGCCGGAATCGATGCCCAATGCCAGTACTCCACCATATTCGCGCCGTTGGCGATATGTGTGTAGACATCCTCCCGCAATTGTCCGTCGTACGGTGGGAACTGAAAGGCCGAAGTCCAGTCCGTGGTTTGAGCGTTGGTCTCCGTTACCAGAAAATTGCCGTGCTTGAGCGAACGCGTATAGTCCTCAGCCAGCGACTGCCCTGATCCATCGAAATTATCCTGCGTACCGTGATAAACATTCACAGCTGCGATATCCAGAGAGGAGGCGACAGCCTCTTCATTCACGTCAGCCTTCATTGCAGGACCAAAATCCGTGGTGACAAATTGATCCGGCCTGCCGTACCGCCGCACAAGCGCAGCCTGCCACGACAGATAGTTGGTCACGCGCATCTGCTGCCATCGCGTCCATTCAAGCTTGTAGCCGGTGCTCTGCGCGCTGTCGCGCGTGGGCATATCCTCCCAGGAATTTACATCCTCGCCCCAGTAATTCAGGAACCAGGCCTTATTCAGGTTTTCAGGCGTGCCGAACTTTTCTTTGAGGTGATTGACAAAACCGGCGAATACGTCAGGGTTCGATGCTCCATTCGACGCCGTTTCATTGTCGACCTGCCAGCCAATCACATACGGGTTGTTCTTGTAGTGCTCAACCAGATTCGTAATCACTCTCTGCGCGTAGAAGCGAAACGTTGGATTGTCGAAATCCATATTCTGCCGCATACCGTAAAAAGTTTTTTCGCCTCCGAGCGGACGCGCAAGAACTTCCGGGTGCTCTTTGTAGAGCCACGTCGGAATGGAGTACGTAGGCGTACCCATAATGACCTTGATCCCTGCTTTTCCCATTGCATCCACCACGCGATCCATCCACGCGTACTGGAACTGGCCATCTTCCGGTTCCCATAGGCTCCACGTGGATTCTCCCATGCGAACGACATTGAGGCCCACGCTCTTCATGAGCTTCACATCCTCATCGAGCCGTTCATAAGGTTCATACTCGTGGTAGTAGGCAGCGCCATAGAGCACTGTGGGAAACGTAACAGGCGGCCTTGCCGGCACAGAAGCGGCTGGCGCGGAATCGCGTTTTTGCTGCTTCGTGACCTGTGGTCGCAATACGCGGGCGGCGCCTGCGTTGCTCACGGCTATCAGGAACATGAGAAGAACATGCATGCTGCGGTTTCGCGTTACTGTCTTGCCTCGCACTTCTGCGTTACTCCTTGTTGGAATTTCGAATATCTGTTGAACGCCCGCGAGATTACAATCCACCTGCCGTCACCGGGCCATCCTTCACTCCGCGCACCCATAGCGCGTTCACATCTTTGCAGTCGCGCAGTTCCAGCGCCGGCGTCCCCGAGGGCGTCTTGATGTGAAACAAATCCGCTCCCTGCACGTTTTCGAGCACGAACGCTGGACGAGCATCTTCATTGATCACGGCGATCTCGATCTCGCTCAACTCGACGTTCTTCACATGCCGCAGATAGAACCCCTGCGACGGCATGTCTCCGAACATATTCGGTTCCGGGTACTTCTTTTCGTTCTCCGGAGGCGTAATCGCCGCCTGCTCTTTCGTGCCGCCGCCACGGTGCTGAATATAGATATGGTGCAGCTTCAAATCCTCGATCTCGTGTCCCGGAACGCCGCTGATGATGCACCCCAGACCGGACGCCGCATTGGAGCAAACAATATTGCTGAGGACCACTCTCCGAAGGACGCCGGTTTTCGTGGATTCAGCGGGCCCGCGCAACCTGCTGCCCAGCCGCAGGAAGATCGGCGCCGACGCGATATCCCGCATCGTGATGTTCGTAATCGTCACATCTTCCAGCAAAGCGCCGTCCACTGTCTCCAACGCCAGCCCCTGGCAGCCCTCGAAGACGCAGTTCGAGATTGTGATGTTCCTGAATCCGCCATTCGACTCGGTTCCCAGCTTGATCCTGCCCGTGCGCCAAACGTTCTCAGTAGTCGCCGGGAACTTCTTCCAGGTGCCATCCAGCATGGTGCCTAGCTCGTAGGTCCCGGTCACAAAGCAGTTCGTGATCTCGAGATTCTCCGTAGCCCGCGCGTAGCCCAGTGCGTAGCTGCTCTTCGGAACGATGGCGTCGTCCCACGGCGAATTGACGGCGCAGTTGGCAATCCGCACGTTGCGGCAGCAGTCAATGTCCATGCCGTCGCGATTCGTATCGATCGTTAGACCGTCGATCACAAGGTTATCCACGCCCGTCGCGAGGATGCCGAACCAGCCTCCCTGCAGAATCTGGAAATCTTTCAGCGCCACATTGCAGCAGTTCTTCAGGCTGATCGATTTGTTGCCTACGCCGCTGGTGCGCCGGCTCTTCGCGTCGCCGCTGTCAGGCCCGTTGCTGCGCGTCAGGCCGCGCCCCCAGATGCGGCCCGGCCCGTAAATGGAAATATCGTGCAGGCCCTCGCCCCAGATCAGGCTATTGTGCCAATGGTTGTGTCCATAGTCCTGGTATGCCTCCCATGGCTGCTCCGGCTCCGGCTCGTCGTATCCGCCAGCCTGTCCCTCCGGCAGAGGATCAGCCGCTATGATGACCGCACCCTGATCCAGGTGCAGCGACACGTTACTCTTCAGCCGGATCGAATAACAAAGGTACTGCCCCGCTCCGAAGTAAACCGTGCCCCCGCCATTCGCCGCTGCCGCATCTATAGCCCGGTTGATGGCTGGTGTATCGATGGTTGTACCGTCGCCGGTTCCACCGTATGCCCTTACTTCAAAGAATCCAACTCTTGCGGCCGCCCCTTTCGGTTTTCCCTCGTGGGCACCAGAGCTTTCCGCCATCGAGGGTACCGTTAGTGCCATTGCGCCAGCCATGCCTGTGCCGGCAAGCTTCAGGAAATTCCTGCGTGCGTTCGCTTCCATTGTTTCTCTGCTCATTTGTTGGAATTCCCCTTGCGCTTAATTGGAGCGTCTTCACCTTACGCCGCCCGGAAAACGGCCCATGCCGCGATACCCGGATATCGCCTGTCGGATGTGGGGTCCGCGCAAGGTTTCCGAAGTGCCAACCACCGGAGCCCACGGCGATCGCTCTTGTAAGACGCGGCAACAACCGGCGATGCTGGTAAATGATTTCTCCATCTCGACTGATGATGGCACATCGATGATCTCTGATCCAAACCTACTATGCAAGATAACACTGCATGACAAGATAGGATGTGCTGGAAACCATTTTCTTTTCCTGCCTTGTCTCCGTGCCACGATGTCCCTGTGCCCTCCGATGGAATTCCGGGCTTTCGATCAGCGGAATACGCACGCTACTGCAGATAACTACGCCAATTCGTCAGCAGGACGTCTTTGATGACCTGCCTTCTCACCCCAGCATCCTGATTTCACCTGTTCATTGATTCCGGTCTGCCTCACGCGCGCGCCGGACAGGGACCTTCTTTCAACGCCATTTGCTTGACGCTGGTGGCGGTCCCTCACTTTCCTGGATCAGTTGCTGAGTCTGGTGCAGGCGTGGGTGCAGAAGTTGCCGCAGCCTGTTGCAGGAGGCGGTAGCCATCGCGCGTTCGGACGTGGTATTTCGCAAAATCCTTGCCCACCAGTTTCACGCTAATGGTGCGCCAGCCGCCATTGTTGTTGGGCTTAGGGTAATACGTAATTGTGTAGAGGTGTGCCACGTCGTCGCGGATCGAGCCAAATGCGAGCTTTTCGTCTTGCCAGTTTTTCGCAAAATAAGCCTTGCCGCCGGTGGCCTTGCTCATACGCTCAAAGACGGAGGTCGACATGGGGTCCGCCTCCGCCGCCCGCGTGCTGATGATGTAAATAATCGTTCCCGTTGATTGAGCAAGCTCCTCCACATCTTCCGGCGGCACTGAGCTGGCGTCGTCAGGACCGTTGGAGAACACAACGATTGCCTTGCGTCCGCGCAGCGGGGCGGCGTCTCTTACGGTCAACAGAAGGCAGTTATAGAGTGCCGCTGCGTCTCCGGCTACTGTGCTGCGCACCCCGCGCAGCACGAGGGATCGGTCGGGGGTGAGGGCGGTCGCGCGTGAAAGGTTGCGACTGTAGGAGTAGAAAGCGATTCTATCTGCGTCCTGCATAGACCGGACAAAGCCTGCAATGGCGTCCTGAGCGTAGACAAATCCTCGATACATGTAGTTGCTGGTGTCGAACAAGATAAACACGTTGGCGCCGGCAAACCCCGAAGCTTGTGGTTGGGCCTGCCCATCGGTCGAATCGTGCGCCGCCTCATCGTTGGCTGGCGTCGCCGATTGCCGGGCGGGCCGCGTGGCTCGGCCGGATATGCTCGCGGAGTCTCCTCCTTCTTCAAACGAAGCGATTGTTTCCGGGATCTTGTCTTCTGCAATTGCAAACTCTTCCGGACGAAGTCCAGTAACGTAATTTCCTTTCCGATCCGTCACCGCGATGCTCAGCTGCACCAGGACGACGTTCACCAAGATGCGTGACCTTCCTTCTTGTGCCGCAGGCTGCAGCCTCCCGTCTGAATCAAAGAGCAGCCCCAGACATAATCCGACGCAAATAACGAATCTCGCTTTCATAAAGCTCCTTAAGCTTTCCCGTCCGGCTAACGGCGACTCGCCGCGCCGGGTAACGCAATCGTGATCTGGCCATCTCGAAATTCGTTTCCGGTTTGCTGCATCGCGCGCAACAGCGCGGGCCAATCCTCCACGTCCGTAGCCGAAATTTTCGCGACCATGTGCCGGGTCAGCTCGGGAACCAGGATGTTCAGCGCGACAGGCGGATAGCCCATCTCATCCGCGATTCGCGCCCAGTAAAGATTGGTGGATTCCCATGACTCTCCCATCAGCCGGTAGGGGTTTCCTCTAAAAGCCGGGAAGGGTTTCACGTTAAGGAGTCCGCAGGCGTTCGTCTGTGCCAGGGTTGGCTGCGGGACGCCGAAGTCTCGCGCCATACGTTCCGCGTCGAATTCCGACGGGTCACTACGCACAAGATCGTCAAGTTCTCGACCTGCTGCTCCTGAGGACACAGCATCCGCTGGAGATTTCTTCAGAACTTCCTCAGCCAGGTAGAACTTTTCTGCGGGCGTGATTTGCGGAATCAGTGTGGACGCACCGTCTGCACGGGTCAGAGATTGCTCCGTCATTTCCAGGCGCTTCGGTGTCATTACGTCCGAAAGAATCTTGATCACCTTCCCCCGCAGTTCGGGGTTTTTCGTCGAAGCGAGCAGAAGCTCTTCGCCGGAACGTTGATAGAGAGCCACAGCATGCAGCTCCTTTGGGCTGACGCTCCACCAGCGCGGCTGGATTGCGCTCACCAGGAGCGCAGGCACGGCTGCTCTCCAGATCAAAGCCTGAACATTCTCAGGAGCAATGAAATCTTCTTCCAACGATGACAGCGCGTACGGTAAGTCGGAGAGTGAGCCAATCAGATAAGCACCTCCGCCGGCGGTTACCCCGATCCCGATCAGCTCCGGAGAATCCCAGGTCGTGCCGTAACCCTGAATCGATGCTCCTGAAAAGTCATGGGATCGAACGAAGAGCGGGTTAAAATGCAGAGCCTGAGCCCCGGGCGGCTCGTAGTAGGCATAATTCAAACCGACCAGCGTATCCCTCAAGAATGGAGTGAGCTGGCCCCGCGCCGCCTCAAGCTGTGCGGCCGATCCCGGCGCCTGAATCACCTTCGTCAGATCGGTGCGGATCTGCAATTCGGCGTGACGGCTGGTGTAAATTCCCGGCGCCCAGGATATCTTTTCGCTCTCCGTAAAGATAGGCCGAGGCATCTCGAATTCCCGCAGATTACCCGCCAGCTGGACCAGATGGTCGCGCATCTTTGCTCCGCGGGCCATCTCATCCAGACCGTCATAGAGCCCAAACAGCGTATCGAGAGAAACGAGTCGCTGATCGTCCAGCACAGAGCGCATTCGATCCGCCAACTCCTCGTGCACGCTGCGCCCCGACTCCGTGTCCTGTGGAGGCCCAGTGAGCATTTCAATAATTTCATCCTGCGAGGGATTCGCATTGCCGGTGACGGTCAGCACCAGCGATAGCAGCGAGCTGCGGCTTGCTTCAAATAGCTGAATCGATGAGGAAACTGCCGCAAAGGGCTGAAGCAGATCCAGCCAGGACTGATTGATCTTGTCTCCCCTAATCTGCTGCTGGCGAGCAACTATCTGCCACAGACCCACATTCGCCTGCAAAGCGCCCATCGCGTTCGCCCGCAGCGTGGGACTCTCGATCTTGTCCATAGCCTCCGCAGCGTTCACGAACCGGGTAATCGAAGAGTCATTCAAGGCCGGGAATTCTGAAAAAATCAGATACCAGCTGTGGAACTGGGAGAAATTATCGGCGAGCAGGCGGACCGTCGTGTCCGACAGCGGCGCTCCCGGCGCCCGCGCGCCATCGATTGCACTGAGCGTCAGGTAAACCTGCACAGGCCCATTGTCGGGATCAAACCGGGAGCAGGCGACGAGAGACATAAGCAACTGGTCCGGACTATCCCAGCTATCGGCATGTTTTACCCAACCGCGGACCGGCTCCGGGGTCCAGTTCTGGGTGAGAAGTCCTTTCCAGGTTGCCAAAGTGCCGGGGACATAAGGCTCGCCGTCAGGCTGCCATTGCATTCGAGTGAACAAAACCAGAAGATCGGCATTTCTTGGAAATACTCCTCTCGTCGCAGGGGAATCGGGCATGGGCCTGCGATAAACGTCGTAAAGAAGCTTCAGGCGCGATCCTTCCGTAAGCCGGATTTGCTGCGAGCGGCTCACTCGAGACGACGCGTCAAAGTAGGCTGCGAGCCAGCCGTGGTCCTTTGCCAAAAGGCGGACCACAAAGTCCTTTGGAGACGTTGCTTTGGCTCCCACTAAATCCTCCCAGACGCGCTCTGCCCCCGCGCCGCCGGGAAGAAGAATGCGTCCCGAGTGAATACAAATCTGGCTCCCGTAAAAATCAAAAGCAGGAGCCAGGGGCAGAAGCGCCGACATCGACGTCCTCAATGCGTTCCTGGTCTCCTCATCGCTCTTTGAGAATCCCCAGTAGAGGCGGTCGAGGTTCTGATCGTGCAGAAGCACGTCGATAAGGTCGGTTCCACCCTTGTTCCTGAACAGGCTTGCCCCAATCCAGTCAGTTTGGCGGAGCAGCACGGGAACCCGGGTCGCGGGAAATGTATAGGTGAAGGGCGTGTGGTTCTCCATCGCCTCTGCCAGCGCCGTCAGCGGGAAACCCGAGTCCGTGGTCAGGAACGCTCGCTCGGCATTTGCGGTCTGCAGATAGGCATCTTTCTGACCGCAGGTCTGGTCAAACTCATAGCCCAGGATCGGAATCAGCTTCATGGCATCGTCGCAGTCAGCCACGTGGATCGTGCCGTCCGCGCCTGCGACCAGCTGGAGTTCTCGCGCATAATGCACATAGCGGTTCAGCAGCACAAGGAACTCCGTTGCCCTTCCTGCCTGATACCCGCGGAGAGAAACGTTGCGAGCCAGCAGCGGCAGGACTTCCTCGGGAGAAACCTCCTGACTGATTCCCGCCATGCGCAGAAATGATCGCAGCGGGCCAGGGATGATGACACTATCGGAATTTGCCGTCGGCGCAGCGTCTCCCGAAGCCAAAAATGCGCGGCTCGATGCGGGATTGCCGACAAGGGCGGCGTGACAGGCGCTCGAGCACAGAAGGCCCAACGCGAACGTGGCGAACGAACGAAGAGGAAGTCTCATAACCAAACACCTCCCGAACCTTTGAATTCTGAACTTGCTTGTGTGAGAAGCGCAAACTATGCGTTGCTCGCAAACCTGAGCACGGCAAGCTGGAACGAGATGCGGGGCGCTAATCTGTCCTGGCTCGAAGTTCTATCACTTTCTCGCGACGAACGCAGGCACTCAGCGCTGGCGTGCTTCGCATTCGGAACTTCATCGTTAAAAGCGGCAGGCGTCCGTCTCGCGGCCCCGGCTCCGTGTCAGCCTTGATAACTCCGACGCCGCTATAGGACTGCGACTCGGTGTACTCGATATTGTTGGCTGTGGTCGGCAACGCCCGCTCGCAGACCGCGATGATGCGTTTGGACATGTCATCCGCATCCAGACCGCTATAGGTCCAGTTGAAGCTCGCGATTGGAATATCAATGTCGGGCAAAATGTCCGTCGGCGTCTTCAGGACAGAGGTGATCCCGAAGATCGCGATCAACACCGCGACAATCACAAAGGTATAAGGTCTCTGCTGCGCAAAGCGAACAATCCACATAAGCGCTCTCCTTGTTTGCCGTCCCGGAGCACGCTATGTCTGACCACCTGCTCCAGTGGAGTTAATCTCGCCTGTCGATTCACATCTCTTCGTGAGACCCTCACCCGAGCGACTATCGCATAAATACTGGCGTCTTGTCATCCGGTATGCGACCGATGTGATGCACGCCACGAAAGACCCATTCCTGACGATGAAACTCTTAGGACATACTGAGTTGCCCACCACCGAGCGGAATCAACATCCGAATGAATATGGAGTTGATTGGCGCGCTGATGGATGACGGAATGAGCTACGTCATAGTCTGCGTCATAGTCACGAAATGGTAAACTGAGGATGTACCGGAAGGCATTGTAAACAAACACGGAGAGGTGGCAGAGTCCGGTTGAATGCACCTGACTCGAAATCAGGCGTAGTCGAAAGGCTACCGGGGGTTCGAATCCCTCCCTCTCCGCCATTTACTCGCGTAAGTTACATTATTTTCTATAACTTATAAGAGAAAATACGCAAGCAAATACCCTCAAAACGCCTTGCCAAACGTTACCAAGGGCGTACTTGTTGGATTTTTCACGCTTCGGGATGCCACTCTTTTGAGTGCGTTAAGGAGCTACGATGAAATGATTTCGAGTGAATGCGGTTGCATCCTACGGTGAAATGAAGCATCATATCTATAGTTGTTTGCGGACTTGAGTCTGCTAAACCCCAGCCCGGGACATAGTAGGGCTAGAGCGGGCCGCCTAGAGCGGCCCCCTCGCTTTTAAGGCCAAAGTACATTGGCAATTTCTCTTTCTGAAAAGTGCTGCCTTGGAAATACCGTTACTGCCCATCTTTTTAGCCCGCTGTGCCCACAAATCAAAACTCTGTAAATCGGTTGTCCATCAATCCCAAAATCTTTGATGTACGCATCACCCGGAATTGCGCGCCCCATAGCCTGCCAGTTCGGAACAATCTTGGTCGGATTTTCGATAATCGAACGCGCCCAGCTAAGTTCTTGCGCTCTCTGGATCACCATGCGGCTAGGTATAAGCGTGATCCTTCCCGATTGAATCTGCTCAACCGTCATGCGCCGATTCTTTGGTTCTTTCCCATACTTGTCCGTCAGTTTAATCAGATGAACAAAATCTGTATCCAGAAAGGTGACTCGATAACCTCTTGGGTCATTAAATCCTCTACCGCAAAGATTGAGGCGATACCAGTTGAAAAGGTCCAAAAGAGTCGTGATTGGGAGAAGCGTCGGTGTGTCTTCTGCCCATATGCGCGGCTCGGGAATTTCGGGTGGAATGGTAGCGGCCAACGTGCTGTTACTGTCCTTCAAAGATCGTTTAATCATAATTGACTCCCACATAGGTCTGCGAAGTCGGTTTTCCCTTCATTGCACCGGAAGGGCGCGAGATGGATACCTACGCGATTGTCACCACTGAACCAAATGAGCTAACAGCAACCGTCCACAATCGAATGCCAGTGATCTTGAAGCCAACTGACTACGAACGCTGGCTAACTCGGAACGATGACGCGCAGCCGCCCATTGACCTGCTACGGCCTTACGGCGCGGATTTGATGAAGAGTTGGAAAGTAAATGCGCGCGTAGGCAATGTGAGGAATAACGAGCCGTCTCTGGCTGACCCTCTGACTGAATAAATCCGGGCAGAAGTGACTAGACAACACCGCCCTCAGCCATAGAAACTGAGGGCGGGTGTTTTCAACGCGCCTACCTTAGAGTGAGGTTCCGCACCCGGCAAAAGGATCGTGGAGCCTCACTCGGTTATCGCCCGTTGCCACGGTATGCAGATGGCCCGGACTATCGCTTTAACGTCATACATCAAGTGTAGCCACGATGCGACAATTCGCCCTGAGGAAATATCGGTGCTTTTTGTGAACAATTGGCACTTTGTGGAAATGTGGACGGTAAATCGTAACCCACGAGGCCCGCAGCCCTTATGCGTAAAGGAGCAATGTGTGAAACCCTGCATTAAATCCCTGTACATGATGATGCAGTAGGAGATGGCAATTGGAGTGCTTATATACAGGTTTTGGATGGGAGTTCGGACTGTGACACTTCTTGTGACACATTTTTACTGCACTCGGGCCTGATAAGCGGATTCGCCGCTCCACATGGGTATTAGCCTCTGAGGCGTTTGTTGGATTGGCGAAAGCACCCAAAGTACGTCTCTACATCCGCATCCGTCGTCGCGCCGCGCAATACCGAACACGACGTTCAGTCGATTGCGCTCGCCAAGGCCATCCAGTCCAACTCCAAAGGCGAGGTGCTGCTCACCGCGTTGCAGCGTGGCTTTGAGGCCGCTCTATATCAGGCTTGGATGAAGCAGCACGCCGGAACCGACCGCATACCGGCTCACCCGCTGCCGATAAACGTGTGGCTCTCCGGGCCGGGATGGCTTAGTTTGGATCATCTGATTCTGTCTTCAACAGGCCGGTAAATCAGATCATCCCGCTAAATCAGGTGCTCTCTGTCGACTGGTATGCTTTAGAGGGCTCGTGACCGTTACCGCACTCCTCTGCGTCGCAGAAGACTTCACGGGCCAGTCATTGAATCCAGAATCATCAAAAGGAGGCTAAATGGCTCTCAGTTTTGCTACAGATATCCGCCCTCTTTTCCGAGATGGGGACATCAAGTGTATGGGAAACGCAGGAGTTGATCTTGATGATCCCGCTTGGATGTGTGTCCCGGCCAACGCGCAAAGTGTCTACAGTCAGGTGTCCGCTGGCACGATGCCTCCAGATACACCCTGGTCGCCCGATCGTATTTCACTTTTCAAGAAGTGGATGGACGCGGGTTACCCTGCATAAAGATACATTTCTGAGAGGTAGAATTCGTTCACAGGGGTGGGTGCCAGGTCTCGCTCTGCAGCCGGACGCTTTAGAGTTCGAGCGTGCCGTGAAGGTATAAGCGTGCCCTGCCGGCGATCTTCACGCGATCGCCACCGATTGTGCACTGCATGGATCCACCGCGGACACTGAGCTGTTGCGCACGCAACGTGTCCTTACCCAGCCGCCCCGCCCAATATGGAGCCAGTGTGCAGTGTATCGAGCCGGTTGCGGGGTCCTCATCGATGCCGACCGACGGTGCAAACAATCGGCACACGTAATCCACGTCGCCCTCGCCGGGAGCGGTAACAATCGTTCCGCCGATCCCGATGTCCAGTTTGGCAAGAGCGGCAAAATCGGGCGAGAGCGCTCGCACTTGCTCAGCCTGATCCACCACCACGAGGTAATCGCGCGATCTCATTACCAGCGCCGCTTTCAAACCCAGGGCTGGTAAGAGGTTGACTGGCGTCTCACATGGTTGGGGTGGCCTGGCGGGAAAGTCCATTTCAAAGCTGTCCTGGTCCCGGGCGACGGTCAAAATGCCGCTGCAGGTGTGGAACCGAACCGGCCACACGTTGTGCTTCCGCAGCGCAAGCACATAGGCGGATGCCAAGGTCGCGTGCCCGCATAGGTCGTCCTCGACTTTGGGTGCAAACCAGCGCAAGTCGAAATCACCATCTGCGCGAGGAACAACAAAAGCGGTCTCGCTGTGCCTGTTTTCAGCCGCAATTTTCTGCATGATGCTATCCGCGAGAAAAGCGGGAAGGATGCAGACCCCGGCCGGGTTGCCTGCAAAGAGCTCACCCGTGAATGCATCAACGTGATAATACGGAATTGCGATGTCGTGCTCCTCTAAGCTACTGAATCCCTCTGAGAAATGGCCCATCAGGATCGGTAATCATTGAAAATCCGCATAAATACAAGTTATATCGGAAACAGGTCGGGTTGCTGCCAGTAGGCGATTAGGTCTGCCCAGAGTCAGCTTCACGCTCGTCGAAGTAGAATCAGTAAAGGTGCGACTTCACCTCAGCCTGAGGGGAGGCGCGCTTATCCGAACTTTCGGCCAAGGAGATCGTATGAAGAAATCCGTTGCAGTGACGGAAGACCTGGAGCGCAGACAAGAGGCTCCTCTGCTTACTCCGACAGACCTAGGGGCGGCGGCGACGAAAGATATCGCAGCAGCCATGAACGTCATTCTGGCGGACGTGTTCGCGCTTTACCTGAAGACCAAGAACTTCCACTGGCACATGAGCGGACCGCACTTTCGCGACTACCACTTGCTGCTCGACGAACAGGGCGATCAGCTTTTCGCCATGACCGATCCCATTGCCGAGCGCGTCCGCAAGATAGGGGGCGCCACGATCAGATCTATCGGCCAGGTCGCCCGCCTGCAACGTGTGTCGGACAACGATGCCGAGTACGTCGAGCCGGAGGATATGCTCTCCGAGTTGCGCGAGGACAGCAAAACCCTGACTGCGCGCCTGCGCGAGGCCCACGTCATCTGCGAAGATCACAACGATATCGCAACTGCGAGCCTCATCGAAAACTGGATTGACGAAACAGAGCGGCGCACCTGGTTCCTGTTCGAGGCGAGCCGGCACGCGGATTCCTCCGGACATTAGCGCGGGCAAAGGAGGGAATGACAGGTGCCCAAGAAGACTCTCGTCGTGACGCGTCGATTGCCCGATGAGGTGGAGTCGCGGATCACCCGGGACTACGTTGCGCGTTTTAATGCCGAAGACCGGCCGTATTCGAGCGACGAGCTGATTAACGTTTCGTCCGGAGCGGACGCGCTGCTCATAACCTCAGAGGATGTAATGGGCGCACAAATGCTCTCCCGCCTGCCGGGCTCAGTACGAGCGGTCGCCACTCTCTCCGTGGGATTCGATCACATTGATCTCGCCGCCGCGGCTGCCCGGGGAATTCAGGTGACGAATACTCCGGGAGTGGTGACAGACGCGACGGCCGATCTCGCGATCCTTCTTCTGCTGGGTGCCTCCCGGCGGGCGAGTGAAGGTCAGGAACTCGTAAGAAGCGGCAACTGGCAGGGCCTGGGGCCGACCGACCTGCTGGGCTGGCAGCTGACGGGCAAGGTTCTCGGCATCTATGGAATGGGACGTATTGGTTCCGCAGTGGCCGAGAGGGCACGGGCTTTCGGCATGAGCATTCACTACACGAATTCGCGCCGGCTGAGTCTCGAGCTGGAACGGGGCGCTGTATTTCATGCCGATGCACGCGAACTTCTGACGATGAGCCCCTTCCTCACGTTGCATGCTCCCGGAACAAGGGCAACCGCTCATTTCCTGAACGCGGAAACGATCGAGCTGCTGCCTCACGGCGCGATTGTTATAAATACGTCACGCGGCAGTCTAGTGGATGATGACGCGCTGATCCGGGCCCTTCGCTCCGGCCGGGTCGCCGCCGCAGGGCTTGACGTATACAACGGAGAACCTCATATCAACCCTGAATATCGAACCCTGCCGAATGTGTTTTTGCTTCCTCACCTGGGCACGGCCACCATCGAGACACGGACGCGGATGGGCATGCGGGCGCTGGACAACCTGGATGCAGCTTTGGCAGGTAAGACTCCGGAGGATTTGCTGACTCCTGCAGCTGTATCTTCACACTAACCGATGATCATGATGCCGCTTTTGGAAATGGAGTGTCTGACATGGCCAACATGCTGCCCGCGGACCGGAAGCAGAACTCTCGATTCCGACCCCTGATCATTACCTGACGATGCTCTACCTACTCGGCACGCGGCAGCGAGGCGAAGCCGTTACTTTTCCCGTCGAAGGTGTGGATGGAGATTCCATATCGATGCTGACTGTGCAGGTCGGATAGCTGTCGCTTCGACGTGCACCATCTTAAAGGCTTTCCAGCGCGGGAATAGAATGACCGTGCGAGCAAGGGAAGCATGGAGGCGATCTTGAATACAGAAGGATATAAGCAGCAACTGCAGGCGAAGGAGCAGCAACTCTTGAAAAGTATCCGCCGCGCCGATACAAACGCGCGCGACCTGAGCGTTGGGCCTTCCGCCGGTGACTGGAGCGACGCGAGCGTCAGAGACGAGGGAAAATATGAGCAGTTCGAGGAATCAGATATTGATTCGACAACTCTCAACCAGGTAAGAGACGCGCTGAAGCGAATCGAGGAAGACACGTTCGGCAGATGCGTGGTTGATGGCGGCCCGATCGAAGAGAAGAGACTCCACGCAATGCCATGGACTCCTTATTGCCTGAAGCATGAGCAGTTCCAGGAAAAAGAGCACCCGCGCCCAATGCCTACATTATGAAGTCGCGGGTCCACTGATATGCCAGGTGAAAAAGCGAAGAGGGTGAAAGCAGCGATCGGACGCTATCGCCATCTCTCGTCGACGCAGGGTTTCGGTTCTTCGCCTCGTTGCTGCGCGAGCGTCGGGTAGTCGACGTATCCCTTCATGCCTCCGCCATAGTAGGTAGAGGGATCGTCGGCATTGAGTGGAGTGCGTCTGCGGAATCGTTCCGGCAGATCCGGATTTGCCAGAAACTTGCGGCCAAAGGCGATCAAATCAGCTTTTCCCTGCTGGAGCCAGGACTCGGCAGTATCATGATCGAATCCACCGGCAAAGATGAGGGTGCCGCGATACTTTTTGCGAATCAGATCAACCATGCGAAGGGCGCGGGGATCGGGCTCCGTTCTCCTTTCTATCGCGGTCATGATCGGATTGACGATGTGCAGATAGGCAAGGCCGCAATCGCTGAGTTTTCTTGCAATGCAGCCGAAGGTCTTTTCGGGATCGTCGTCGCTGATGTCATTGATTGCTCCCATGGGAGAAAGTCGCACACCCACGCGGTCGGACCTCCAGATTTCGGTGACAGCCGCCACTACTTCCATCAGCAGTCTTGCGCGGTTTTCGATTGAGCCGCCATATTCGTCGGTGCGATGGTTGGTGCTGGACTCAATGAATTGATCCAGAAAATAACCGTTGGCGGCATGAATCTCGATGCCATCGAAGTCAGCCTCCATCGCATTCCCGGCTGCGCGCACATATTGCCGGACGATGTAAGGCATCTCTTCCGTCTGCAGCGCCCGCGGAGTCACGAACGGAACGAGCGCTCCCTCGCCGTTTTCGTTCTCGATAAACGCCTCGCCGCGGGGCCGGATGGCGGAAGGGGCGACAGGCAACATCCCATCCGGCTGCAGGGAAGGATGAGAGATGCGTCCAACATGCCACAACTGAAGGAAGATCAAGCCTCCAGCTTTATGCACCGCGTCGGTGACGAGGCGCCAGCCCTCTACCTGATCGAGGGTGTGAATCCCAGGAGTCCATGCATATCCCTGGCCCTGGAGTGAGATCTGGGAAGCTTCAGAAATGATGAGAGCGGCCGACGCCCGTTGCGCGTAATAAAAGGCATTGAGAGCGGAGGGAATGTTCCCCGGTTGGCGCGAGCGGGAGCGGGTCAGCGGAGCCATGACTATCCTGTGTGGAAGCCGATAAGGTCCAAGCGGCACTTGCTGAAATAGCAGTTCCTCGGTGGCTTGCTGAACAGCAGCGCTTTCGGCGAGAAAGGATGTGGTTGACATTGCGGACCACCTGTCTGAGGTGAATTGAATACAAGGACAGAAGGCTACGACCCTCACAGTATTACGCCACGATGTAAAAACTATCAAGACGATCGGCTCTCATTGTTGCCTGCCTGTCATAACAGTCGGGACGTCCGAAGTTTCTGCCGTGACTGACATGCAGGTGCCGCTGCGCATTGGCGACTGTGTTCGCGGCAGCTCCTGACCACGAAACAAGCAGAATCATATTTGACGCATGGGTAGTACGAGCCTATTCTGCGAGGATCGCTAATCTTCACGCCGAAAACGGCAGATGGCAACTGCTTTACCCTCATGAAGCTCCTGAATTTGCGTGTAATCCGCATCTCAACCGCCAGCATCCTTGCGGGAATTCTTATTGGATTAGTCGGCGGCGCATTTCGCTACCTTCTGATTGCCGCCGATCGCCTGCGTGACGACTTAGTCGCACGGGTGCACGCATGGCCTCACATCGGCTGGCTGGCGCCGGTCGCACTGGGGCTAGCGGGCGCCGCTGTGGCGCGCATCCTGGTAGTCCGGTTTGCTCCCACCGCGGAGGGAAGTGGCATCCAGCGCGTGGAGGCCGTTTTCAGCGGCGAGATAGAGTCCGCACCCGAATCCATCGTGCCGGTCAAGTTCTTCGGTGGTTTGCTCGCCATGGGTTCCGGCCTTGCGCTCGGCCGCGAGGGCCCTACCGTCCAGATGGGTGCCTCGCTTGGCTGGTTGGTCTCACGCTTCCTCATAAAAGACGACCAGGACATAAATGTTATCGGTGCGGCTGGTGCGGGCGCGGGCCTCGCTGTCGCCTTCAACGCTCCTATCGGCGGATCTATCTTCGTGTTCGAAGAGCTGACCAGCAGCTTCACACCCTGGCTGCTGGTGGCCACGCTGGCGACTGCCCTGGTCGCTGTGTGGATCATGCGATGGATGTTGGGCAACGAGCTGGATTTTACGGTGATGCAGGCAAGCCTGACCGAATCCTGGAGAATTGGGCCGTTTCTAGCCCTGGGTGCATTGCTGGGGGCTGTCGGCGCTCTCTATAACGCCGTCACCATGGGCCTGCTCCGCTTCGTGGACCCATTGTCCAACTTCTCCTCGATAAACCGCGCCGCTGTCATCGGCGCGACGGTAGGACTTGCGGCATGGTTTGCACCGGCCATGGTTGGAGGCGGCGATACGCTGACCCAGGCGATTCTTGCTGATCGCTACGCAGTCGGGGGGCTACTGACGGTATTTCTCATGCGCTTTCTCCTTGGTCCGTGGTCGTATGCCGCGGGTACACCCGGCGGTCTCTTTGCCCCGCTCTTAGTGCTGGGTGCTTCCTCCGGGGCGCTTTTTGCCGGAGTTGTGAATCACTTCCTGCCGCTAATTCATCTCTCACCCCTCGCCTTTGCGGTTGTCGGAATGGCGGCGTTGTTCTCGGCCAGCGTTCGCGCGCCTCTGACCGGAATCGTGCTTGCCATTGAAATGACCGGCCGTGGCGACCTGACACTCGGCTTGCTGGGGGCTTCTATGATGGCCATGCTGGTTGCGATGTTGCTCAAGAGTGAGCCTATCTATGAAACCTTGAAGCGCCGGATGATGGAGCAGCAAGCCGCGGCAGGCGGAAAATTGCCGGCGAGGCGAGCTCAGCATCTGTCGCCGTAAAGGATTGGCTGCATTTTCCTGATGCTGAGTGCAGCCATGGCTGCTTCCTTCGAGGGCTGCGATAGAGCACGATATGTCCATAAACGCTTGATCGCCTTGTGACCCTATCGCCGTCTCTGGTCCACGCAACGTTCTGGTTCTTCGCCGGGCTCCTGCGCGAACGTCAGGTAGTCGACACATCCGTGCTCCGTCATAGTAGCTAAAGGGACCGTCGAGATTGAGGGGGGCGCACATGCGGAAACGTTCCGGCCAATCCGAATTCGCCAGAAACTTGCGTCCAAAGCCAATCAAATCCGCGTTGCGCTGCTGAGGCCGGGACTCGGCAGTATCATGGTTGAATCCGTCCCCAAAGATGAGGGCGCCTCGATGTTTCTTGCGAATCAAATCTGCCAATCGTCAAGCGAGCAAGAAATGTTTCCAGAACGTCTAACGCGACTCGGATGGAAATAGTACTGACCTGCCGTCACCCCTGGATGCAGGAATCCTCTGAAGCGCCTGTAAATCTGCTATGGGAGAGTATTGCTGAGGAGGAATAGAAAATGGTTTTTGCTCTGATTGCCGGTTGCGTTGTGGTGCTATGCTTGCTGATCACAATCTGGATCAGGCGCACAAAAAACCGGCTTGAGATGAACCAGCACTGCATCACACCCGAGGCCCTGCATAAACTAATGGCCTCGAATCAAGCCGTGCTGCTCTTCGATGTTCGCCTGCCTCTGGACTTGCTGGCCGACTCTGAGATCATCCCTGGAGCAAAACGGATTCCGCCAAAGGAGGTGCTTGAGAATCCACAGCTCATCCCGCAAGACAAGGACTCGGTCGTTTACTGTACTTGCCCAAGTGATAAAACCAGTCGTGCCGTCTTGCGTCGAGCTCTCGCTCTGCATATTTCCCGGATCAAATTTCTCGAAGGAGGGTTGGCCGGCTGGAAAGCGAAGGGATATCTGGTCGAGCCCTACACAAAGCCCTTCCGTCTCGATACTGAAGCTTAAGTGTTCATGGCTTATTCCGCAGACTATATCCAACAAAACTTGACAGCATTGGGTCTCTCGCCGTGTTTTGCCAGTCTGGAACAGGAACTCAAGGTTCTTGCCCGCCACCGGCTCGTTGCTCAATGTATGCCCGTCAGGCATAGTGCTATCGGTAACTCGGTTGTTCGCTTTCGGGATTGCAAGAATGTAATGCTTGCCGGGGCAAAAGAGACACGTCCGGAATTTGTCGCATCCCTGTTAGCGGCGGTAGAGCATCCCCGGCACCCAGGTCCGGACAGCGTCCAGCGCGAGGGTGTAGCGGTCGAACTCGTTGAGAACGGTCAGCCCAGAGTTGCTTTCGCCCTGATAGCGAAAGCCCAATTATTTCCAAGACAGAAGTTAATGACTGAGCAGAACAGAATCGCGATGCTGTTCGAGCCGAGCATGGGAATGCGCGCCTTTTGGACCAGGATTGGCATCAGCGCAAGATTCCCCAGCATAGAAACCAACCCATTGGAAAGATGAAACCGCACGAATTGAGGGAGGAGGTCGGAGCGATTGCGGCGGTCGCGCCACGTGTAGTGCAGATGCCAAAGAAAATTGTGCATAAGCGTCAGCTCGACGGCCGCAGCCGTAGCACAAAGGTAGTGGCCCCCTGTCCAACGGTCGATGAGAGCGAGCGCGGCAAGCTGCAGAACCATACCCATGGCTCCCACCACGTTGAACTTGCACCAGCGGATGAAAATGTTCACGGCAGCGGCTCCTGCCGGTAGAGTTGCGCCGTATGGCGAATGGTAACGATCATCGCCATTGCAAACATACTGGCCGCCGCGATCGTTCCTCCCAGATCGAAGAGCAGCATCTTGTGCCCGAATAATGTCGAGTACGGGCTGCGCAGCAGGGCCAGATTGCCGGTAATCAGCAGAATACGAATCTCTGTGGGGCCAAAAATACCTTGCGAAAGTTCAAAACATGACAAGGTATATGTGGCAAGGTAGCTTTCGCTCGACAGCAATAGAAACGCGACCAGCATTGCGATTGCTGTCTGCCAGTGCAAAAACCCGGAGTAGCCGAGCCCGCACATCAGCGCGACGGATCCAAAAATGTCCACCATGTGATCGACGTAGAAGCCATAGCGCGGACGCTGTTGCCGGCGCACTCGGGCCAGGGTCCCATCCATGCTGTCTCCGAACCAGTTGAGCGCCAGGCACGCGATCACCAGAAGCAGAGCGTGGCGATTGTAGCGCGACCATGCATAACAGATTCCTGCTCCAACCTGCGCGCTCAGACCGAGCAGGGTGAGCTGGTCCGAGCTGACCCAGTTCGGCGCACGCTGGGCCATCCAGTGCAAGGCGCGCTTCTCAATGGAAGATGTCAACGCGTGACTGATCCGGCGCGCTGCTCGAAATTCCACTTCATCGCTCGTTGTGATGGATCCCGCATTCATCATGGTGTCCTTCCCAAAGGCTGTGTTTCGCGCACTCATTCAGCGCCTCGATCCAGCGATCTGCGAAGCGCGTCGCAGGCAGAACGCAAAGTGAATTCCAACGATTCGCGTGGAACGCTCTCCACAAAGGGCCCAACCGCCCAACGAAGGCCGGCCGGAATGGATCGCGTAAGCGAAACCGCCTCAATCTGTATGTAGAGTCCGCCGTCTCGCTCCTCATAGCTCCAGTAGGTATTCAGCCGCCACAGGAACCCGTTCTCCTCGCTGGAATTCAGCGCGCGCCCTTTAGAGTCCATCTCGGAAATTCGTGTGCTGCGCGAGATGCTGTATCCCTGTTGCGCATCCAGCCGCCCAAAGGTGATGTCATAGTTCGTATCCATCACCACGGTGATGACGTGCCGCTGGCGTACTCGCATCCATGCTTGGAGACGATCACCGTCTTGGCTGAGCACTCTTGCCTGAAGCACTTCGGGAGAAAAGTCCTGCGGATAGGCGTTGAAGTCCTTCAGCAATCGTTCAAAATCCGCGGTTTTAGCTCCGGCGGTAAAGGCAGTACCACGCCAGTGGTGCAGCAGTGCTCCCGGCAAAACGGCACCCGTGGAAGGTGTGAGCCGCTCGACAATCAACTCTCCTCCGCGCAGGCGTGTGGAAGCTGTGGGAGCGAGGAACCCAGTTGGAGACCGATGCTGCTCAGAGAGACGTGACTCAAGCGCATCGATATAGGAATCGAAAGCTGCAACAGCTACGGGCGCGGGTTGTCCGATAAAGCGGACAGGAGTCGCAAAAATCAGGAGTCCGCAGAGCAGGGGCAATTTGCGGGAATCGGAAAATAGGCGGCGAGTCATGCACCGCACTTTGCCGTGTTCCCGGCTTTTCAGGCAATGCAGCGAGTCTCATCCAATAAAGGTTTGTTTCTCACGTTGCAAGTGATTGCGTCGATTACACTTCTGAGAAGTTGTACATTGCGGAACTGTCTTGGACTGAGAGCCTGATCGGATAGACTCGACATGAGACATGACGGACCCCATGCCAGCTCGGTGTTACCGCTTCGGAGCATTTGAAGCAGACACTTTCACGGGGGAGCTTCGCAGGCAGGGGGTTCGCATCAAGTTGAACGCGCAGCCCTTCCAGGTGCTGGTCATGCTTTTGGAGCGACCCGGCGAACTGCTGACTCGGGAGGAAATCTCCCGAGAGCTGTGGCCCGACGGAACCTTTGTCGATTCTGAACACGGCGTAAACTCCGCGATCAATCGCATCCGCGAAGCCCTCCGAGATACGGCGAGCAATCCAAGATTCGTTGAGACCCTGGCCCGTCGCGGCTACCGCTTCGTGGCTCCTGTTGAGCCAATTACCCTCAGTGAAAATTCATCGCCCACCACGTCTGAGTCTGTGTCCGAATTCCCATCCTCGATATCGCCGGAGCAAGCGGCATTTCAAGCGGAGCCCAAGACCAGACTGGGCAGCCGGATTCTGGCCACTCCCGAGGACCTTCCGAACGCTCCGATTCCGGTTGTGCGGACGCTCTTCGTCCTGTTGCAGTTCATGTACCTGGGTTTCTATGTTGGGGCTCTGGCCAATCTGGCGGAGATCGGTGATCTCTTCACAGCACTGCCCAAAGCAACTCAGTGGCTGACCGTGCTGATCGTGACTGCCGCGATTCTGATTCCTGTCCGCGCCTTCGTGCTCAGCGCTGTATTCTTCCATGCTCCCGGAATACGCGAAAAATTCCTCAGGATTTGGCCCTTTCTGCTGCCACTCGATGAACTATGGGCGCTCTCACCCTTCCTGCTGCTGCACCATATCAACTTCGGTCTGGCACTGTCGTGCACGGCACTTCTCGTCTACTCCCCCTTTGCTCAGCGCTCGCTGGTCCTGATGGGCGCGGGCAGGGTTAATCATGAAATCTCAGGAACTGTCATCTGAACTCAGCGTAGGAAGGCCGGTAAGTCGGCATAGGAGAAATGTCCTGTGAATCAATCTCTCAGTGTTCCGGACGGCCCCCACATTATGATTTAACCGAACCCCCCTGACCACTAACTTAACCTGGCGGCAGGCCCGTGCCGACCAGATCGCTTATACTGCTGCAGACCGCTTCCGGAGACCACGCATGTCCACAGCCGCCCCGTCCGCTGCAGACCAGCCGCTCTACGACCTCGTGAACGGCTCGGCTCCGGTGACTATCGCGGACGTGATCGCGCGCATGCAGGCTATCGACGCACTGCTGCCGGTGAACGACGGCCTCAAGTGGTTCAACCGGCTCTATCTCATGGTGACGCAGCAGGTTGATCTGCACCCGCCCGGTGGCGCGTGGAAGAGCCCGGTCTGGCTCGACCGTCTGGATGTTGTCTTCGCCGGCCTCTACTTCAGCGCGGTCGCCGGCTTTCTCGGTGGACACTCCGTGCCCTCGGCATGGAACGCGCTTTTTGAGGGGCGCTACCGCACCGGCATCGATCGCATCCAGTTTGCACTCGCCGGCATGAACGCCCACATCAACCATGATCTCGCGCTGGCCCTTCTGGCCACTGACGCCGAGTTGAACGTGGTTCCTGAACCGGACAGCCCCGAATTCGCCGACTACCAATCCGTAAATGTTCTGCTCAAGACCGTCATGCCCTCGGCGCTCACCATGCTCGCCACCGATACGCTGGGCGTACTCGCGCAGGACACTGGCAAAATCGGCCGTCTGCTCGCCTTCTGGGACATCTGTCGCGCCCGCGACCTCGCCTGGGACTTCGCCAACCACCTGCGCGGTCTCGCCGGCCTCGATCGTGAAGTCGCCCTCAACGCGCAGGACTCACTGACCGGTTCCCTCGGTCGTGCCATCCTCGCCGCCGCCTGAAGGCTCTCCACGCAGGCTGAGAAGTACGTTCAGCGTCCACGCTTGATCGAAACCCGCGTTTGCTCCGCGCCGCGGAACTGCGGCCCGTGTATTAGCGTATCTTCCCGATAGCGGCGACCGCGGTGCCACAGGAGGTCTGCATGCTTTCATTACTTCAGGATTTGCGCTTTGGGCTCCGCCAGATCTTCAAGAATCCCGCCTATGCCATCGTCGCTGTGCTTTCGCTGGCCTTTGGCATCGGCGCTACCACTTCGGTTTTCAGCGTGATTCATGCGGTGCTCATCAACCCCTATCCGTACAAAGACGCGGATCGCATGGTGCATGTCGAGCTTGCCAGCAAAGAACACAATGGCACTTCGCTGATTGAGGTAAACAGCGAGGAGTGGCGCGAATTGCTTCAGGCGCACTCCATCGAGGATGCTTTTGCGGTGCGCGAGGACTTCTCTCAGACGATGGCCACCAACGATCTGCCCGTAAATGTGAGTGCCACCTATAACACGCCCAATCTCTTTACTTTTATGGGTGTCCCGGCTCTTCTGGGCCGTGAATTTACGGCGGCTGATGCTCCGAACAACGTGCCGCAACCGGTAGCGGTGCTTAGTTATCTCTTCTGGCAGCGTCAGTTCGGTGGCCGAACAGACATTCTTGGAAAAAACATTCAGATCAACCAGAAGAGCTTCACCGTGATCGGTGTCGTACCGCGGCGCTTCACCTGGACCGACGCCGACATTTATCTACCCGGCGTGCCGAGCACCGATCCTGCTGAACACTGGCTGGCATTTATCCGGCTTAA
Organism: uncultured Acidobacteriaceae bacterium; assembly: GCA_963743135.1. Taxonomy (GTDB): domain Bacteria; phylum Acidobacteriota; class Terriglobia; order Terriglobales; family Acidobacteriaceae; genus Silvibacterium. Next base: position 26,668 of record CAVUON010000002.1, on the reverse strand, counting down.
GCCAGGAGTTACCTTTGCCCGTGCCGGTGCCGAGTTGCAGACAATTGTTGGCCGTTGGTCTTCTACTGACAGCTTCTATTACCCGAAAGACGTTCGTGTCCATGTCATAAGTCTCAATGAGGAGGTACTTGGGCAATTTAAGGGAACGCTGATTCTGCTCTTCGGCGCAGTCGCGCTGCTGCTCTTAATTGGCTGCGCCAATGTCTCGATCTTGCTGCTAGCACGCGGCACTGCGCGCCAGCATGAGCTAGCGGTGCGCGCATCTATCGGCGCCACTCGCAGCCGCATCGTCCGTCAATTGCTGACCGAATCTGTGATGTTGTCAATGATTGGCGCGATCCTGGGGATCGGTCTGGCCTATGGAGGCGTCAGTCTCATCAGCGCGTGGCTTCCCCCACGGTCCTTCCCGCACGAGGCTGCTATCGGAGTAAATCTGCCTGTGCTCCTCTTCACGGCGATCACCTCGGTGCTCACGGGAATTTTCTTTGGCATCGTGCCCGCATTGCAGCTCTCTCGTCCGCAAATTGGACAGATGATGGCGCAATCCGCTTCGAACCGGCTCGATGGCAGCTCCGGCGGGAGCCATACTCGTGCCGCGCTAGTCCTGAGTCAGGTGGCGCTGACCATGCTGCTGCTGACCGGCGCAGGCGCCGCCATTCGAGCTTTTCTCGCGCTCTACCACACCCCGCTCGGGTACGATCCCGACCACGCGATGGCGGTGAACGTGACTCTACCCCGGATTGAAAAGCCTACCTGGCAACAGCGCGCTAACCAGATGGAATTTGTCCGGCAGGCTGTGGAACGCACACCGGGAGTCGTTTCTGCCAGCGTGTCGACCACCTATCTACCGCCCTTCCCGGCCTTCGACGGTCCGATCGAGATTCTCGGCGATCAAGTGGCACAACAGCGCACCGCATCGCTGGAGTTGGTCAGCCCCCAGGAGCTTCAGGTACTTCGCCTTCCCCTCATTTCCGGACGTATGTTCACCGAGTCGGAGACGGCTCGCGCCGCCCACGTGGCAGTTGTGAATCAGGCTATGGTGCGCCAGTACTTCGGAGGGCGAAATCCCATCGGACACAGCGTTCGAAGCCCGGCGCTGAAGCTCAATCTGCCGAATCTTATTTCAACAGAAAACCCCGACGGCTATCTGGAGATCATTGGCGTGGTAGGGGATGCGCTCAATGAAGGCGTGGACCATCCCACGATTCCCGCCGTCTTCCTGCCTTACACATTTATCCTGCCTCCGAATTTGTTTCTGGTGGTCCGCACCTCAGCGAACTCGGATCTCGTTTACCAGGCGATGCGTCGGGAGATGCGAACCGTCAATTCTGAGATTGTGGTTCACGATGTCCACGACCTGTCGTGGTTCCTTTGGACGCAGGCGTGGGGCAAAGAACGATTCATCGCGTCATTGTTTGTCGGCTTTGCTCTGCTGGCGCTCGCGCTTGCGGCCACAGGGCTCTACAGTGTGGTCTCGTATACGGTTGCGCAGCGAACGCGCGAATTCGGTATCCGCTTGGCCATGGGAGCGCAGCGTGGGGACGTTATGCAGCTCGCCTTCCACTCTACCGCTCTGATGGTGTTCTTTGGAGGAATGCTTGGGATCGCAGTGAGTCTCGCGGTCAATCGTGTGATGATTCTCTGGGTATCAGGCAGCTCGCATGATCCGCTCATGCTGGTTGAGGCGTTCATTGTGCTCATGCTGGTATCAAGCATCGCTTGCGCGCTGCCTGCCCTTCGCGCCGCGTCGATCGATCCGGCGCGAGCGCTGCGCCAGGAATAGCTCCGCCGTGGCATCAACCGGCCCAGGTCTCAAACTGCCCGTTATCACCTCCGAGTTGACCGTCACCTAGGAGCAATCTGCGAAAGGATGGAACTGCCAACCTTCTTCTTCTCCAAGTGCGGATCAGGGGAGCGAGTCAGGCCTTACGAAGCTGGTTCTAGCCGGCCAGGAGCTGTGTGATGCGTGCGCGGTATCCTCGGCTTACTGAAAGCTTCTGCCCATCTTGCATCAGGACGAACAAATCTCCCTCCTGGCAGGCGGTTCGAATCTCCTTCACGTACTGAAGATTTACAATCGTGGACCGGTGAACCCGGATAAAGAATCCGGGATCGAGACGTGTTTCAAAGTGTGCCATGGTTTCACGAAGAAGATGGCTTTCCCGGCCAGTGCAGATGCGCAAATAGTTCTCTTCCGCCGCAATCCAGCGGATGTCGGTTACAGGAAGGAATAATATCCGGCCTTTGGACTTGAAGACAATGCGCGTCGTATAGTGCTCTGCCTCCCTGGGCCGTTTTGAATTATGAATTTCATCGCGAAATGCGGATACCTGGTTCCGGGCGTGTTGCAGGGCCAGCGTGAGGCGTTCCCGCGTAAATGGCTTCAGAAGATAATCAGCGGCATTGATCTCAAATGCGCGGATGGCGTACTGATCAAATGCGGTGGTAAAGATGATACAGGGCATGCGAACGCCTTCACAGGCGGATAGCGCGGAGATGATGTCAAAAGCATCCATACCGGGCATCTGGATGTCGAGGAAGAGCAAATCCGGGTTGGTGAACTGTACCAGGTCAATGGTTTCGAAAGCGCTGGCCCCCTCACCCACGATCTCAATATCACTCTCGTCCGCCAATAGCTGGCGCAGCTTTTGCCGGGCAAGGACTTCATCATCCGCGATAATTGTTTTCACTGCCATTGTCGTAACCCACGCTGGTGCCTGTTGGACGCGGACAAAACTTCAGGGGCAGCAACAGAACCGCCTGAACTTCTCCGTCTGGATATTCGTTCAACGTGAAGCCCTGGGCATTGCCATAGTGGAGTTCGAGACGGGCCTTAACATTGGCAACCCCCACCCTCCTCTTGCCTGAGGAGGTCTGATCGATGCCGCGTCCGGAGTTGCGCACGCACAGTCGCAACCTGCCTTCATGGTTCTGAGCCTCTATTCCAAGAAACGCCTCGCCGTCAGTTTTCGCAACGCCATGCAGATACGCATTCTCAACAATGGGTTGCAGAATCATTGCCGGCACATCAGCATCCAGCACTTCGGGATCAATCGCGATGTAATGATGGACAATTCCCTGGAAGCGCATTTTCTGGATCGACAGATAAAGTTGAATGAACTCAATCTCTTCCGTGAGTGGAATGAGCTTTGCGTCTCCTCGCTCAAGGGTGATACGCAGCATACTGCTCATTCGTTCCAGCATCACGTCCGCAGCTTCCACGTCGGAGCGCATCAGGCTGGAAATGCTATTCATCGTGTTAAACAGGAAGTGAGGATTGAGCTGCATCCTCAATGCGCGTAACTGGGCGTTCGTCAGCTCGGCTCCCAGGCGAACGGCGGCGTATTCCTTTTCCCGAAGCCTCTGGTAATAGCCGATCCCGCGAAACAGACAAAAGACGAGCCAGAAAATGACGAGGTTATTAAGCAGTTCCGCATTCAGGTAGGACTTGAGCGTATGCCAATATGTCCATTTCGGATTCGGAAGGACACCATGAGGAAAAACCGCGACCCAGATCATCTCTTCCAGAACACTTATGAGCACGCTAAGTGGAATCAGTAGAATAAGAGCGGATTTAAGGCTATCTTGCTGAATAACCCGCCGCAGCTTCCACCAGATGACGAGGCAAATTGTTCCCCACAGAAAAAAATGAACTCCCTCGGCCGCCAGGAGCAAAAGGAAGCGAGGATGATAGTTCCAGGAGCGCGCCATCGTATAGTCCTGAAGCGCAAAAAGTACTCCCAGTAGCAACCACGCCGGAAGAAAAATGGCGGGATGCATAAACAGCGGTCGTGTTGGTGTGTCAGGCGTTGTCAGTCGTTACCGCCGTTCCTTTGCTCAATTCGTTTCCTCCTGCCGGAGAGCACATGTCTCCGTGGATGGAAAATATGTGTATTGGTGGTTATCTCTGGGCATAAACAAGTCCCGGCTGGGATGTTGTGCCAGCCATGAGTTCACGGCCAGATTCTGTTCCGCCTGAGCTGAATCGTCGAGCGCATTTTTGCACAGTTCAAGGTCCGTATTCAGATATTTCTCCGCGGTTGGGCCGCCTTGCTTTGCTGCGATTGCAAACCAGCGGCAGCCGAGTTTTGCGTTCCTGGATAAACCTCTTCCGTCGCGGGCAAGAATGCCGAGAACCACCGAAGACTGCCACGACCCCGCTTCCGCCGCCGTCTCCAGCAATTTCAACGCCTCACCATTCTGCTGAGCAACCTCGGGATGATTTAGCAGGAGGAGCCCGAGGGAGTGCATCGACTCCACATAACCACTATTTGCCGAGCTTCTTAGAAACTCTGCTGCCTTTGAGAAGTCATGCATGTGGCCGTCCGCAACGGAATAGAGGGTACCCATGGAATATTCAGCGTCGGGGTTATGTTGCTTTGCTGCTTTCGCAAACCACTTCTCCGCAGCCTGGTGATCGATATTAACGCCGTAGCCCAGATAATAGGCAAGCCCCAGGTAGTCTTCTCCTCGGGAATCATTTTTCCGTGCAAGCTGTTGGAGCAGATCGATGCCCATCTGTGGATTGCGTGATACGCCTAACCCCTTTAGGCAGAGCACCGCCAAATTCAGCTTTGCAAGTTGCGATCCCCCTGCCATCGCGCGCCCAAACCACTTCGCAGCCTCAGCCGGATCGCGTTGCACCCCAATGCCTGAGAGATAAAAGTATCCAAGCTCATCCTGCGCTTCAGGATCCCCTTGATCCGCGGCTTTACGGTACCAATACGCCGACTTGGCGGGATCGCGAACCACGCCCCTTCCCACAAGATAGTCGCCTCCCAACTTCAACTCCTGCTGCAGGTGCTCTCCAGCGGTATTCTGATGAACCCCTCCGTTCGGGACATCTGCAACAGAGGCGGTTAGCGGTGACTCGAGGTTTTGCCCTGTCAGAAATATGGCTCCGAAAATGAGCAGGGAACCCGCTGATATTGCCGTTCTGAGAGTTTTCAACGCCGGAATCAGAATCATTCTGACCTCCTCGACGAGCCTCGGAAACAGGCTCATGCACACATAGTCCCGCATTGGAAAGCGCCTGCTTTGAGGCTTCGTCCCATCTTGGAGGGCAGTTTCTGCGCATTGACGAACGATCATCCCAAGAATCCCGCACCTCATCACAAAACCGCACTTTTTGGAGGGCGGGTTTTGGGGCGAGTTAGTTTGGTTTGGAAATGGATTTAAGCCGACAAGAGACGGCATGAGCCAGGACTGCGGCACGGGCGGATGAGAGAACGCAATCGCCTGAAATGAGGCTGGCCTATCCAACTTGACGGCGAACGAACTCGTTCACATCTGTGAATCGAACCTCTCAATCTACACAATTTTGGAGCTGCTGTGGAGGTTTCAAGGACTTCCGGAAACACAATGTCGGCGGTTCACTTACTAATTGCGGGTTCTTCATCCCTTATTCAGGCATTTCGTCACAGCTTTCTGAATGTTGTAGCTGCATCGTGAGCTTTATCCGCAAGACGGGATTCTTTTGACAACCTCCACTTCTCTTTTCGCGCCCCTCTTATCCGCTCATCCCATTTTCCCGAGAACTCATTGCACATACGGGCCGTTTGTCACATAGCGGCGTCCGCTTCTCCCCTTAGGGCCTGCAGTTGCACGCTGGAAACATAGCCAGGCCAGTGACAAGGGCGCAAGCACAAAGAGGGAATCAGGCCAGATCGACTCCATGGAGCTTCTGGACAAGTCGACAAGAAGCCTTCGCATGCAACGAAAGGCTTCACTGGTTCCCTTATTGTTCGCGCCTCACGACCGCAGGGAACAGAAGACATGTAGAGGAGCGGAGCCGTTACAGCGCTCGACGGGCTCTTCTCGAATCATTTCGCTGTTCGCAACAAGTTCCATCGGAGGATCCCCATGAAAGTGAGAGCAATCTGCATCATTGCAAACCTGCTTCTGACTGGAGCAATGGGATTTGAGCAATACTCAGCCGCGCAGGTTAACACCGCATCCATCCACGGGACTGTTACCGATAGCACCGGCGCTGTCATTCCCAGCGCTGACGTGACGGTCTTAAATACCAGTACGGGAGTTTCTTCGAAGACGAAATCAGACGCCAAAGGCTACTTTGCGGCTGTGTCATTGCAACCAGGAGGCCCCTACACGGTCACTGTTTCAGCGACGGGCTTTTCTGCCTTCTCTTCAAGCGGCTTAATGCTGAACGTGAATGACGACCGAAGCATCGACGTCAAGCTTCAGGTCGGCGCCACAGCGCAGACGGTTCAGGTGCAGGTGAGCAGCGTCCAGGTGGAGACGTCGGAGACGCAGCTCAAAACCGACATTCTCGCCTCCGAAGTCACACAGTTGCCCGTACTCGGTCGCGATGCATCTCAGCTGGAAAAGACTGCGCCGGGAGTTATGGAATCTTCGGACCGTTTTGGCTCGTTCTCTGCCAACGGAGCCCAGACCTCCCAAAGTGATTACCTGCTCGACGGCGCGGATGTGAACGACGGTCCTCTTCAGGACAATGGCATCGCCGTGAATCCGGATGCGCTTCAGGAAGTAGCGATCGTCACCAGCACGCTTAACCCGGAGTACAGCCGCAATTCCGGCGCGATCATTAATGAGACCCTGAAGACCGGCACAAATTCCTTCCACGGTAACGCATTCGAGTTTTATCGCGACACATTCTTGAATAATGGAAACTACTTCTCCATTTTGCGTCCTCCATTTCACCAGAATTTGTATGGCGGTACTCTCGGCGGTCCAGTCTTCAAGAACCGGTTGTTCTTCTTTCTCGCTTATCAGGGCTTCAGAAATGGCACCGGCACCACGCAGCAAACGCCTGTCTTCAGCCCCGCTCAGTTAGGAGGGGACTTTTCCGCAGACTCAAATCTTGTGACCGGTGGCTTTAATTCCGCCGGTCTTTCCGGCAATCCCATTCCGTTCGCAATCGCAGGATGCGCGGCAGGAACGCCTTGGAACATATGCCCGGCAATCGCAAATGGCACGATTCCGATCGGCGCATTTAATCCGCTCGCCCTCAAGCTCACGCAAACCTATGTGCCTGCAGCAAACCGCGTCGTCCCTTCTACTAACGGAACCACCTCGTATTTGTACAACTTCAACACTGCAGATACAGGCGCAGGAGATCAAGGTGTCGTGCGCATTGATTATCACCCCACGCAGAGAGATCTGCTTTGGGGCTCCAGCATTTTTCAATCCGTACCAACTACTGAGACCTTGCCGTTTGGAGGATCTACATTACCCGGATTTGCCCAGGTGAATGCCGAGCATTTTAAGATCTTCAACGGCGATTGGACGCATACCTTTAATGGCACCACCATTAACGAATTGCGGGGCGGCTACTTCCGTTTCAACTATGCTGCCGTCAGTCCGCAGACGATCGTCCCTCCCAGCAGCGTGGGCTTCAACATTACGCCTCAGGCCGCGGAGCAAGGCCTTCCTAACATCACCCTCAACGGCTACTTCACAATAGGTTTCAGCTTTGAAGGTCCCCAGCCCCGGAAGGACAGCAATCTCCTCGGTACTGATATTTTCACGAAAATTATCGGAGACCACAGCCTGAAATTTGGCTTCGTTTACGAGCAGTTTGGAGTGGATAACCCCTACTATGCGAATAACAATGGAGTCTACAATTTCTTCGGATCAGGTAGTTACTCTTCCGGCGATCCCGCCATTGATTATCTTATGGGTGTCCCTACAAATTACGTGCAGGCATCCGGCAGCTTCATCGATGCCATTTCCCGCGAGTATTACGCCTTTGCTCAGGACAGTTGGAGGGTTTCCCCGGATCTGACCATGAACTATGGCATATCCTGGGATGTCGAAACACCGTGGGCCAATCATCAGTACAACGGTGAAGGGATCACCTGCTGGCAGAACAGCAGTGCAACGTCGAAAATCTATCCCAATGGAGCTCCCGGCTTACTTTATCCCGGAGACCCGGGCTGCACGACCTACGGCGCCGCAACTGTAAAGTGGCATCACTTCGGACCCCGCATAGGCTTTGCCTGGTCACCCAGCTCCGGCCCGTCCGCGCTGATTGGCGAGCCGGGAAGCCATCTGTTCGCCGTCCGTGGCGGCTTCGGCATATATTACAACCGCGATCAGGAAGAAGAGGCCCTCCAGAACCTTTCTTCGCCGCCCTATTACTTTCAATCGCGTGGAGCCGCTGATTTTGGCGGCAGCCCTGCCTTTCAAAATCCCTTCGCAGACGTAGCGGATAATGGCTCTGAGCCCAATCCATTCCCCTACGTTCGGCCCGCGCCCGGCAGTCAGTTGAACTGGCCAAGCTATGCAGAGGCAGACATGAGTAACGTCTCCAAAGATTATGGAGTGCCATACTCCTACAATTTCAACCTCAATATACAGAGACAGCTCGCCGGCAGCATGGTCATGCAGATCGGATACGTTGGGTCTCTTGGCCGAAAACTTCCCCGGATTTCGGAAGGCGATCCAATCACCCCAGCGGGACACGCAGCCTGCGTGGTTGATCCCGAATGTCAGGCGAGTGCTGCGACCCTGCACCTCAGTTACCCGCAATACGCAGCGCAGCCGGCCATCGTTCCCGGTAGCATTTCATCGCTCGCGCCAAATGGCATCCCCTGGTATCTCAGCGTTGGGAATCAGGTGACAAACGGAGCCTCCAGCTATCATTCACTGCAGTTAAGCCTGTCAAAACGGCTTACACACGGGCTTTACTTCACCTTGGCATATACCTATTCTCATGCCCTCGATGATTTTTCAGGGTACGAATCGGCCACAGCCACCGGGAGTCCTAACAGCGTTGGTGGCTTTAATGGAAGAACGGTCAACTTTATACCTGGGTTCGAAAACCTGAATTACGGATCCTCGGATTTCGATGCCCGTCATCGCTTCGTCGCCCTGTATAACTATGGAATCCCAATTCTTCAGAACATGAAGAGCAACTTAATCGCCAATGAATTCCTCGGTGGTTGGCACATCAGCGGAACCACAACCTTCCAGACTGGATTCCCGGTGACCATCTCCCAGACAGGCTCTTTTGCCTCACTCTGGTGCGATGGGTTTTCTTACTATGGCTGCCCGGACACTCCAAGTACCTCCACCTACAAAGTCAACACTATGAATCCGCGCAATCCAGGCCATCTGTGGTTTAACCCTTCACTCTTTTCGCCGGAACCCTTAGGAACTTTCGGCAACGTAGGGCGCAACTACTTTCACGGGCCAGGCTTCAACTACACAAACCTGGCTCTGTACAAGGATTTCCCCCTTGGAAAAGAGAGCAGATATCTCGAGTTAAGGCTTGAGTCCTACAACGTTTTCAACCACGCCAACTTCGCACAGCCCGACGGAGATTTCAGCGATTCAACCTTCGGGCAGATCCTTTCCGTGATCCAGCCCGTAAGCTTCGGGAACAATGGAGCTACTGACCCGCAGCCAGGCCGGGCAACCCAGCTCGGTGCAAAGATTTACTTCTGAGCAGAATGCCAGCGCCGCTCGAATCGATCGGGTCGAGCCGCGTCAGGCCCTATCCCGCACTTATGACCTGCCCCCGAATTCTCAACCACTGATAACTGGAGTTTCCCAGTTTTGGTTTGGCTTCGAGATTGCCCCGCAGCCGTCGTCGTGGCTGTGTAAATGTGGGAAGCGTTCTTTGCTTTCCACATTTGCATAGCCTGCTTGCCGGAACTCTTCCGGCGTCCTGTAGGCGAGCGCACTGTGCGGTCGTTCGCAGTTATACTCCCGCCGCCAGCTTGCCAGTGTAACCCGCATATCATTCAGCGTGCGGAACCAGCTTGCGTTCAGGCACTCGTCGCGCAGCCGCCCGTGGAAGCTCTCCACATGCCCATTCTGCATCGGGCGACCCGGCTGGATATGCACCAGCCCGATCTTCCAGTCCTCTGCCCAGCCCAGCATGCGCCGCGAGGTGAACTCCGGCCCGTTATCGGAACGCACGTTCTCTGGCCGGCCACGCTCTTCGATCAACCCTTCCAGCACCCGCGTCACGCGGCCCGAGCCGAGGCTGGTGTCGGCCTCCAGAGCCAGGCACTCGCGCGTGTACGCATCCACCACGCTGAGGATGCGCACCATCCGCCCGGTCGCCAGGCCATCCCTGATGAAGTCCATCGCCCACTCCTGGTTGGCACGTGTCAGCCGCGGCTCGGCGGCCCGATCCCGCACCAGGCGCTTGCGCTTGCGCCGCCGAACCGACAGCTTCTCCTCAAGATACAGCCGGTAGACACGCTTTACGTTCACCTCGTGACCTCTTCGCTCCAGCAGCGCATGCTGTCTGCGATAGCCGTAGCGCGGCTTCTGCCGCGCCAGCTTCACCAGTTCCTCGCGCAACTCCGCGTTCCGATCCGGCTTCGGCTCATACCGATAGCTGGTTCGTTCCACGCCCAGCAGCTTGCAGGCCGTGCGTTCGCTCAGACGGAACTCGGCCGAGAGGAACGCCACGTCGCCTCTTAGACCGGCAAGCTCCAGCCGTTTTTTCGGATGACTGCCTTCAGCGCTTCGCCGTGCAGGCTCAGCTCCGCCACCAGAAGCTTCAACCGCCGGTTCTCGTCCTCCATCGCCTTCAGACGCTGCGCTTCGCTCACCTCCAGGCCGCCATACTTCGACTTCCAGCCATAGAACGTCGCCGCGCTGATCCCGTGCTCCCGGCACAGATCCGCTGTCTTCACCCCAGCCTCGTGCTGCTTCAAGATCCCGATGATCTGCTCTTCCGTATACCGGCTCTGCTTCATCTCCGCTCCCTCCCTTAGATTACGAGAGAACTCCAGCTTCAACTGGTAGAGTTTTCCGGGGGCAGGTCACTAGCAACGGCCCCATATAGCCTGGCGAGAACACGTCCGATCAGAAATGCAAGCATCGCGTGGTCTCTCCGGCCTGAGCACCTGCACCGGTTGCGACAGACAGAACACTCCTGCAGGGGTTCATTCCTGGCGGTCAAAGTGATTTACGAGAACGGAATTTCAGCGGACTTGTGAGCTATCGAAAATGCCGGTGCTTGACTCAATTGGGACGGCTTTCTCCAGCGAAAGGGAAAAGCAGCTTCCACGTCCCGGCTCACTGTTGACCATCAATTGGGTGCCGTGGCATTCGGCTATCCATTTTGCCAGTGCGAGTCCCAAACCTGACCCGTGCGGGACCGAGTGGCCGGTTTGCGCCGCGCGATAAAAGCGGTCGAAGATCCGTGATTTGTCCTCGGCCGAAATTCCGACTCCGGTATCACGTACCGAAAGAACAATTGCTGAGCCCATCGCCACGGCGCTCAAAATGACAGCTCCCCCCGGAGGGGAGAACTTGATGGCATTTTCGATGAGGATTGACACCAGTCGTTCGATGGCGGCCGGATCCGCAAGCATTATGAGATTCTGGCCGGGAATATCCACCCGAAAATCGAGCATCGCCCGCTCAATGGCAAGCTTCCAAGTCTCTTTCGCCTGCCGGAAAAGCTCTCTTACGCTCACGTGGGTCATGCTCATCGTTTCGGCACCCCCGTCCGCACGGGCCAGCGACAGCAGGTGCTCGACCAAATTGGTCATTCGCACCGTTTCTTCAAGGAGTCTCCTTAGAGTGGCACGGTATTCTCCCGCTTCTCGCGGTCGATAAAGCGCTACTTCGATTTCCGTGCGCAGAAGGGTTATGGGCGTACGTAGTTCGTGCGAAGCGTTTCCGGTGAAGGCGCGAACACTGGCAAAGGCCTTGTCGATACGCTCGAGCATTTGATTGAGGGTTTGTGAGAGATCCGAAATCTCGTCGTCCGCGCTCGGCACCGGCAACCTTATATCCAGATTCCGATCATTGATGCACCGCGCCTCGGCTGCGAGCGCTGCCACTGGTTGAAGCATCTTGCGGCTCATGAAGTAGCCACCAAAGCCGGCCAGAAGGATCACCGCAGGAGTCAGGAGCAGGAGACCGGTGCGAAAAGTGGCAAGAAGCGCCATGGATTGATTCAGCGCAACGCCGATCTGCACCGAATAATGCCGACCCTGCGCCTTGATGGGATACGCGAGAACGCGCACGAAGCGGGTTCCCTGATGAAACTCCTCAAGGATTCCATTTTTCGGAAGGTGGTCCGCGGGCGGCAATTCCAAATTCTCTTCGATCATGCGTCGAGAGCGGTAAATCCAGTTGCCCTCGTCATCCCGCACCTGCAGCCACTTGCCATCGTCTTTCAGGATGTAGATGGAAGCGAATTTCTGCTGAAGATCGTTGACACTGCGGTTCGCGCCTTCGTGGTCGAGCAATATTTGAACGTCTTCCGCTCGCTCTTGAAGATCGTGGTAAACGGTCGCATCGACACTGCGATGCAGCATCCACCAGCTCATCATGCTCAGAAGCAACGCTGCGGATGCAAACATTGCAAAATACCAGAGCGAGAGGCGGATGCGGATAGGGAGATATTTCATCGGGGTAAATTTCCCGCCACGACCTCGTAGTGCCTGAGGATATAACCCGATCCGCGTACCGTGCGGATGAGCTTATGGCGATAAGGCGCGTCAATCTTGCCGCGCAGAGAATTTATGAGTACATCGAGCGCTCCGTGCCCCACATCATGATTGTCGCCCCAGACGTGCTCCGTCAGTATCTCTCGCGAGACGCATTGGCCTGCTCGCCGCACCAGGCACTCCAGAAGAAGGAACTCCGAGCGTGTGAGGCTGATGCTGGTGTTGCAGCGGGTTATCATGTGCCGGATGGGGTCGAAGACCAGATCACCCGTCTCGGGTTTCTCGACAAGTTCTTCACGACGAGGCCGGGTGATCGAATGCAGCCGTGCTACCAGTTCTGGGAAAGAGAACGGCTTGGTCATGTAATCATCGGCCCCGAGGTCGAGACCGCGGATGATGTCATCTTCGGAATCGCGCGCGGTCAACATCAGCACAGGCGTCGCGCGCGCGCGTTCACGCAGCAATCGCGTCAGCTCGTAGCCATCTCGTTTTGGCAGACCAATGTCTAGAAGAATGGCATCGAAGTCATAGCTGGTCGCAATCTCGAGACCCGCTTCTCCATTGTATGCGGTCATCACGGCGCAACCATGTTCGTGAAGTCCCTTCCGCAATAACTCCAGCATGCGTGGTTCGTCTTCGATCACCAGGATACGCATCGACGCTTTATCTCGAAGCGGAAACGCGCTTTCGGGTTACCGGTTACCGCTCGGGACAATTTCAGCACACCTCAGCACCCGGACGAGTAAAGAAACCCCAACCTTACGAAAGAATTATTGGATTATTAACGCAATTTTAAAGATTCGATCTGTGTCCCGCGTTAATTAGAGGTGTCGACGAGTCTGCCGGGATCCTATCGACGCGACCTTAGAAATTATTCACGCGCCCGTAAACATCCCTTGACAGATACGGCGGAGGCTAGGGTTTGGATGCCCCCCAAACGAGTGGCAGCCTTGGAGCATCCGCAGCTTCCAAAGATCCTGCACACGGAAAGTTATGCTCGCAAGAATTCTTAGTTTACCGCTCCTCTCGCTTATGCTTTGTCTCCCATGCATGGCTAGCGTCGTTGAAGGTGATAAGAGTGTGGCCAACATCAATGGCAGTGTGAGCGGCACCGTTAAAGACGCAACTGGCGCTGCGTTACCGGGTGCGCGGATTGTATTGCAGCCGACTGCGACAACCGTGGCGTCGGATACACAGGGAAACTTTGTGATTCCGAACGTGAAACCGGGCACCTATACGGCGACGGTTTCCTATGTTGGATTTACGGCTTCCGTTTTGACCGTTGTCGTCGCTGCCGGGCAGGATGCACTGCTGGATGCGACTCTGACCGTCGGTTCGGGCAGGCAACAGGTCGTAGTAAATGCGAATCTGGTTGGCGAAGCTGCTGCCATCAACGAGCAGCGCACTTCCGCCAACATTCTGAATGTTGAGACGGATACACAAATCCAAAGCCTGCCCAACGCGAACGTCGCGGATGCGCTGGGTCGACTCCCAGGAGTGACGCTCCAGCGGAACGAGGGCGAAGGGCAATACGTCCAGATTCGGGGAACAGAGCCGAGGTTGAGCAACACTACTATCGACGGCGTAATCGTTCCGGGGCCCGATCCACAGGTCCGGCAGGTAGATCTCGACGCGATACCCGCAGATCTGGTCGGCTCGGTAGCAATCAACAAGACACTTTCCGCGAACCAGGATGGGGACGCCATCGGGGGATCGGTGGACCTTCGGATCAAGCAGGCCACGTCAAACCAGCCGATCTTGTCCTTCGAAGGTATGGACGGATATACGCCAAACTCCTGCGGCAGGTATCCGAGTATCTTGCGTATTTCATCCTTCTGGGTAAGAACGTTGATGCCGTCCAGGTCGATAGAGCCGGTGTCAGCGTCCTGGAGCGTCGCGACCGTGCGCATGAGCGAACTCTTGCCAGCGCCGTTCGGCCCAAGCAGGCCAAACATATTGTTGCCAATTGTGAGAGAAAGGCTTTTGAGGGCGCGCACGCCGTTCGGATAGGTCTTGGAAAGGCCTGTGATGGTGAGTGACATGGAAAGAATCTCCGGAAGAACGTGGTGTGGTCTACGCAGTACGCGAACTTTATCACGCAGAGTTGACAGACTGCCAGTAAATGATGCTGTCGGGGCGGTGGCGTACCGTGGGTTTGTGCAATGTTTATGCTCTGCCTCATTTGGAGCCAACGTGCTTGGGGCCAGTCAGGCATGCGAACCGAAAACTCTACCAACACCTTCGAGAGCCCGAAAGATGTGGAGATAGAAGAGCGCTAGCTCGTAACGTTCAGAGTCAGGGCAGCGGAATGCGACCGGCCTCCGGGCGAGGCAGTGGACGCCGTCACTACTATGGTGCTGCTTCCGGCCGGTGTGACCGTGACCGTGCCGCTTTCGCCTTGTGCGATCCTGGATGTACCGCCTCCGGTGCTCATCGAGCTTCCGCACCCCATAGCGGAGATTCCTGCGCCGAGTGCTGCAACAACCAGAATGGCACCGCAGAACGTCCGCCAGCCAGCCCGCATCTTTTTGCGGGGCAAGAAACAAAGCGCAATCAGACCTCCGACGAAACCGCCCGGAGGAATCAAGAGTGCAGTCCGTACTGAAGGTGATGGTGTGGCGAGCGACGCGGTCTGGACATCGGTCGCAATCGTCAGCGTGGCGGTAACTGGCGCCCCAGCGGGTGTCACCGTGGTGGGAGAAAAAGTGCATGTGGAGTTTGCCGGTAATCCGGAGCAGGTCAACTGCAGAGCGTCATTAAACCCGCCGACGAGCGTAATGGTAAGGATTGCTGGTCCCGACGCGCCCGCCGCAATGGTCAGCGTCGCTGGCTTGGCCGTGATCGTGAAGTCGGGAGCGGGGTTTATAACCAGTTGCACCGTCCGGGTGGCGGTCGCGTACGCCGCTGTGTCCGTCGGCGTGAACGTCAAGCTCAGTGTAGCTGTGCCAGGTGAGAGCACGGTGCCTGCCGCAGGTTTGTATACAAAGTTGCCGGATACGCTGGATGTTGCATCCAGTTGCGTGGCGGACAGAGTTGCACCACTGACGATGGAAGCATTAACTAGTGGGCATGTTTTGAAGGCTGAATGTGTTCTAGAATAATAACTTGCGATGCGCAACATTTTTTTTCGTAAACATAGTTACTATGTTGTGACACGCGTACTGTGCGCTGTGCACGCCATTCCAAGGTCAAGAAGTGATTTCATAAATAACCTCGGCTATGAAGAAGCGGCAGGAGCTGCGCTTTCGAGGATTAGTACCTTTGGACTGCTTCGCCGCTGGTCTGACAGTTCGCAGTGATAATCGGGCTACTGCGAACTCTTCGCGTTGAGCGTGTAAATCGATTAATGGAAGTCATGCGAACGTAACTCCAAAGCGAGATCAGAGAGGGGCATCAGGCGAGCAGCCTTTACATGAATAACTCCGTCCTGATTCTGAAGCGGCCCTTCGACGAGAAGAAACTTGCTGCGTGTTACTAACAGCCGCTGCCGTTCATATAAAGCGGGAGTGATGATGACGTTTGCAATACCGGTCTCATCCTCCATCGAGAGAAAGATAAATCCCTTCGCGGTGCCGGGACGCTGCCGTGCGATGATGCAGCCGGCCGTCCGGACGAATTCTCCGTCGTTGCACTGTTTTAGCTCTTGAGCGGAGGAGACTCGTTGGCACCTTAACTCAAGGCGACGATAGTACATAGGGTGCTTCCCTATGGTGAGACCTGTGCCTGCATAGTCTGCAACCAGCCGCTCCTCTGTATCCATTTGCTGAAGAGGGAGAGTTTTCGAATCATCCCGCAGCAATTGACTGCTTTGCGTAAACAGAGGCCCCTCCAGTTTGCCCGCACGCTCCACCTGCCACAGCGCATCTCGCCGGTGTTCGATGTCAGCGATTTTGTTCAGAGCTCCGATACGAGCCAGAAGGGTCAGTTCTTTTTGATTAAGTGACGGAACACGCTGAGCAAGATCGTCGGCAGAGCGGAACAATCCGTCGTGTGCTCGAGACGCAACGAGAGTTTCTGCGGACTGCCGGCGTAATCCTTTCGCGTATCCCAATCCCATGCGCAAGGAAAGGCTGCCGTCGCTTTCATGTTCAATGGTGCAGGCCCAATCTGAAATCTGAACATCGATGGGCTTTACACGTAAGCCATGCCGCTGAGCATCTTTTACCAGGACAGCAGGCGCATAGAATCCCATGGGCTGATTGTTCAGGATGGCACAGGTAAACGCGGCGAGGTACTTCACTTTGAAGTACGCCGATGCATATGCAATCAGCGCAAAGCTTGCGGCGTGCGATTCAGGAAAGCCATACAGGGCGAACGAACTGACGTTCTCAACGATATTGTCTTGCGTCTTTGAGTCGATGCCATTCGCAGTCATGCCCGCTCGAAGCTTCACTTCCAGATTCTTCATGCGCTCCCAGGAACGCCGCATTCCGACCGCGCGACGTAATTCTTCAGCCTCCGCACCGGAGAAATTAGCTACAGTCATAGCCATGCGAAGCAGCTGCTCCTGAAAAAGAGGAACTCCCAGGGTGCGAGCGAGTACGGGTTCCAGGGAAGGGTGTGGGTACGTGACTGCTTCCTTCTTTTGCCGCCGCCGCATGTATGGGTGCATCATCTTGCCGACAATCGGTCCGGGTCGAATGATTGCTACCTGCACAACAAGGTCATAGAACTTTGATGGATTATTCCGGGGAAGGAAAGCCATCTGCGCGCGGCTCTCCACCTGAAACATGCCCACCGTATCGGCCTTTTGCAGCACCCGGTACACATCTCTATCTTTGGGCAGCTGCGCCAGATCTACCCTTTCCCCATAATGCTGTGGGATCAGCTCCAGGCAATCCTTGAGGACCGCCATCATTCCGAGTCCGAGCAAATCCACTTTGATGATGCCGAGGTCGGCACAATCTTCCTTGTCCCATTGAACAACGGTGCGGCCCGGCATTGAGGCGCGCTCGATGGGCACGACACGATTCAATTGACCCTGACAGATGACCATGCCCCCAGAGTGTTGTCCGAGGTGGCGCGGCAAATCCTGAATCCGCATGCACAGCTCAAGATATTTTGCGATTCGTGGATGCTTGAGATCGAAGCCTGCGTTATGAAAAGAGTGTGCCATCGTGTCGGTCTTGCCGCGCCACTCCCATTGGCTGACAAGACTCGATAGCCGTCCTAATGATTCCTGATCGAAACCGAGGGCTTTGCCTACTTCGCGTGCAGCCGACTTGCCGCGATAGGTAATAACGTTCGCCGTCATGGCGGCGCCCAGCTCACCATAGCGCTCGTACACGTATTGAATAGCCTGCTCGCGTTTGTCTTCGGAGGGAAGATCGAGGTCGATATCCGGCCATTCTCCGCGGCTCTCGCTCAGGAAGCGCTCGAAGAGTAGCTCCATGCCGATCGGATCAATCGCTGTGATTTCGAGCGCATAGCAAACGGCGGAGTTGGCGGCGCTGCCGCGGCCCTGAATCAGGATGCCGTTCCGTTTACAGAACTGCACGATATCCCAAACGATGAGAAAGTATCCGGCAAAACCCAGTCGCGCAATGAGGGCGAGTTCATGCCTGACCTGCTTCTTTGCCCGCTCCAGCAAGTTTCGATTATTCTTTGGCGCATATCGCCGCATGACGCCTTCGACGACGCGCTTCCGAAGAAAGCTATCCATCGTCTCGCCGTCCGGCACCGGATAATGGGGGAACTCATAGCCGAGATCGGTCAGTTCAAATTGCAGCCGGGAGGAAAGTTCGACTGTGTTTTCGATTGCATGGGGTACATCACGAAAGAGTGCCGCCATTTCATGCATTGGGCGCAAATGGCGTTGACTGTTCAGCGCGAGGAGACGGCCTGCATGATCAAGTTCCGTGTGATGGCGCACCGCAGTAAAGAGGTCAAGGATTTCGCGGTCATATGCAGTCGCATAACGAACACCATTGGTCGCGAGCACCGGCAGCTTCAGTAAATGGGCGATGCGGATCGCTGCCTGATTCCGCCACTCCTCTTCTCGCTCGTAATGGCGTTGCACCTCGACGTATACATTCTCACGTCCGAAGATTCTGACCAGGCGCTCTACCGTTTCGCAGCCTGCCTCTTCGCCTCCATTCGCGAGCGCCGCAGCCAATGGGCCTTCCTCGCCACCGGTCAGACAGACCAGCCCGGATGCATATCGTTGCAGATCATCCCATGTGGTCGCGCCGCTGGCTTTTTCCACCTCCCGCATTTTGAAATGCGTAATGAGCTGGCAGAGGTTTTGATAGCCAGTGCGCGATTCACAGAGAAGGGGGAGGCGCGCAGGCTCCACCAGGTGTTGATGCGGCAGCCAGCGAGCCGGTGTCAGCCGCGGTCCGAAGCTTGAAACGCTGATCTCCGCTCCAATGTGGGCGCGGACTTCGTTTCGTTTAGCGCTGGTGTGAAAGCGCGCTGATCCGTAAACGCCGTTGTGATCGAGCAGTGCCATGGCAGGCATCTCCAATTCGACGGCCCGCTCAATCATCCCTTCCGGCTGGGACGCACCTTCGAGGAAGCTGAAGGCGCTCGCCACATGAAGTTCGACATAGCGCTCAGTCATAGAAGGCCGCCATTTGCCAGTCGTTCTGTGTGAGTTCATGGGTAAGGAAGCAACAGAGCAACGAGCCGTCATGGGCGCGTGCGACCAGATCCCATTGATGAAGACTCCAGAACGTTGGGTTCCACCAATCTCCACTCATCTGCCAGGGGCCATAAGCCTGCTCTACGACGTATTGCTTTTGTCGAAAGAAAAATGACTGCGGCTGTTTTGCGCGAAGCGTGACTGCAATGCTTTCTGCCGGACGAACTTCACGCATTGCAGCTCGATGCTGCCGGCGGGTTGATTCGCCGGGCGATTTCGAGGGGAGAGTAAATGGCTGCATGCGGAATCCATCCGGCTGATGCGTGTCTTTGAGCACGGCACGGGCTACGCAATTCTCTCCAACGATGGCGCGAATGCGGGCAAGCGTTACATCGAGACGCGCTGGCTCGGGAAGCTGCGGAGAAAACAGGCCAAGTTGCACCTTGCTTGTGCTGCCCGGTTCTGCTGTAAGCGTCAGGGACAGGATGGCAGCCTGCGGCGGATGGGCTTCAAGATCGAGATGAATAAGCTTGATCCAGAGCTGCCGGTCATTATTGGGCAACGCGGGCCGTACCGTGCGCGTATGGAATGTTCCGCCTTCCAGAGACAAGGTGATGGTGACCGATGCAAGCGCAAGAATGCGTGCCGTTACGCGCATAATGAGCTGTTCGAGCATGACTCCCACAACGAAGAGCAGGGAATCGAGCAGTTCGACAGGGGTATCTAGTTCTATGCGCTCTTCGAGAGTGAAGTCCGGCTCGACCGGAAGAAACAGATGCGGCATCTCTCCCCGCGCTAACTGCCAGAGCCGTTTGCCCTCTTGTCCCATGCGGGCAATTAATGCTTTCTCGGGTAAATCCGCCAACATTCCGAGAGTTTGTATCCCCCAAAGAGAAAATGTTTCCGCATGTTCCTCCGAGAGATCGAGGACCGCAAATGGAAGAGACGCCAGAGAGACGCGTTCCTCACCGGACGCTACGACGGCCACATCAGTGCGTGAAGATCGTCCGCGGGCAAGACAGATGGCAGTGTGGAAGTTACTGCTTATGGCGGCGGAGATCACAATGCCCAATGCCTTGACCCGATCGAGCAGATTCTTCGCCAAAGTCGCTGGTGGACCAAAGAGCATTTCCGCTCCGGCAATATCGATGACACACAGGAACGCCTGATCGTTGCTCCGATCTTCAACGCGCGGCGAGAATGCCCCGGCACATTCGAGGATGGCGGCTCTGGCTGCCGCTTCTTCTTTTCGTGAACGTGACAGTACGGTGACTGAAGGAAACGTGTCTATCTCAACTTGCGTCATGCCGTGAGCGGCACCGAGAATGTGGGCTTTTGCGTTGCGGGAGCACACATATTGGAGCGGTGGCTCGCCTTCCATCACGACGCACGGCTTATCCCGCAGCGCCGGACGCAGGCGCAGCATTGCCTGCGCCGGAAATTCTTTTGCGTAGAGACAGACATACAGCTCTGATGGCCTATTCATCGTGGGCCTGCCCATTTTGCTCGACTCTGCCAACTGGCATCCCTCGTCCTTTGCGGCGGTTTGTGCAAAGGGATGACATTAGTGGACACAGGTGTGAATCGTTCGCGCGCTATCTCAACGCAATATTCAACTCCGGTAAACACGGTCTTCTCTTCGCGAAGTGCGGTGCCGGGCTGCAAGCGTAGCAGCAGCCCTGCGCTGCTTTTGGCGCAGGCATGTTGGCTCAGGAGAAGAATGCTCGTCTGGCCTTTTTCTGCGGCAGCACGGTAACGGAACCATGTCGCCAGCGGTACACGCGAGGCATACTCAGGCGCGATGCTTCCCATATCGAGCACGATTGCGCTAAAGCCGCCCGCTTGCAGCAGGAGGTCTGTGACTCGCAAGGCTTGCTCAAGACGCGACCAGGGCTTTACGGAGACAACCGGCTTTCTGGGAGGGACGGATCGCTGCGGAGGGTTGGGCCCGAAGACATCCCGGTCGAGCTTTATTCTGCGTTGCGGCTCCGCACATCGGGGCGCTGTTACTTCCGGCTTCAGGAAATCGCCGATTGCATGCGACAGCCCTTTGATTTCGTTGCGCGGATGCGGTCCGAAGCCGCCGCCGTGCAGCCCTTTCTTGATGGGCGGGGGAATAAGGTGTTTTTCTTGAAGCGCAAAGCCATTCGAAGAAGGCTGCGGAACGTTGATCGCAGGTGGAACTCCGCAGCGCACCCAGAGGAGCCGGGACAGATCGATGCCTTCCGCTGCCGCGGATTCAGGATGCAAGGCATTCGAAACATCCACCCAGGCGCATACCTTTGCAGCCTGCGTCATACCGGCAATGAAAGAGAGCGCGAGCGAAGTGCGCCCGGAGCATTCAGGGCCAACGATCTCCGTAATGGCTCCCAAGGGAAGACCACCTTCCAGGACCGTATCCAAAGCTCGTATGCCGGTGGCCGCGACCGGACGTACGATCTTCGGCGCGGGCGTGAGCGCCGAAGGAATCCTGTGGGCCAGAGCAGCTTCAATTTGATGGCGAAGTGTGGCGGCAGAGGGCATACAAGTATTTTCGCCTTATGTTCGCCTATAGCGCTGGGATGTGCAAATCAGGCTGCATCGATCCGGGTGCAGACTTTGGGCAAATACATGAAAGGATGGGATATATTTTTTTAGCCTGCTCGATTCAGCAAAGCGGCTATTTGCTGGAGATCCTGCACAAAGGATTCCATCCCACGGTGACGATCCTCATCCGTCCGGGCACGCAGGATTGCCGACGGATGCAGAGTCGCGACGATGGGCGGGAATCCTTTAATTTCCTGAACTTCTCCGTGGGATTGCGTGATTCTGAACTTCGGCCCCAGCAAGGATTGCGCGGCAACGGCTCCAAGACAGACGATCAGCTGAGGGCGGACGGCCTCCATCTCCGCTTCGAGCCATGGCCTGCAGGCATGAATCTCTTTCATGCTGGGCTTTTTGTGAAGACGAAGTTTTCCGCGGGGCTCCCATTTGAAGTGTTTCACCGTGTTCGTAACGTAGACGTTTCGCCGATCGATTTCCGCTTCTTCTAAACACTTATCCAGCAATTTCCCGGCTGGGCCAACAAAGGGCCTGCCCTGTTTGTCCTCCTGATCGCCCGGCTGTTCGCCAATCATCATGATGGCGACCTTCGGCCTTTTCGATTTTGAACCTGTTTCCAATTCTCCGAAGACGGCCTGCGTGGCGTGACGATAAAGGTCGCAGCCACGGCACTCTTGCACGGCCTCCTGCAAGACGGGCAGGGTTCGGTCGTCAGGAACAAAAGGTGCTGCACCTTCGTTGTTAGCATTCGCCGGCATAAGCATTCCTATCTGAAACGCTTAGATGCTATGCCCTCTTCAGGAATCAGCGGTGTTTCAAAGCCTCCAGCTCTTCCAGAGTGCGTGGCCAGTCGGACCCGAGGAGCCGGGACAAGCTTCGATCCGCGAGGAGCTTTCCATCGGTCTGGCATTTGGCGCAATAGTTGCTTTCGTTATCCGCATATCGAATGCGCTGCACCTTTTCGCCGCACGTTTGGCACGGTTCTCCATAACGGCCATGTACAGCCATATCCTTGCGAAACGCAGTGACTTTCTCTGGAAAGTTGACGCGCGCTTCATCTCGCAGCCGATCGATCCAGAGTTGGAGCGTGTTTCGCGTGGCAGCGAAAAGCTTTTCCCATTCATGCCCTGTCAATTTGTGGGTGAGCTTGATGGGCGAGAGTTGTGCTGCATGCAAAATTTCATCGGAGTAGGCATTGCCGATGCCGCTCACGATGCGCGGATCGGTGAGCGCACGCTTGAGTGTCCGGTTTTCCTTAGCGAGGGCGGCGCGGAAAGAGTCGAGATCGCTTGCAAAGATGTCGATACCGCCGGGATCAATAGAATGCAGCGCCTGTTCGCCATTGAAAACGTGCAAGGATGCGCGGCGTTTGGTTCCAGCTTCGGTTATGACCAGCGAACCAGTGGGAAAATCAAGGGCCGCAAGATTGTTGCGGCCCGCCAATTTTGCTTCTGGACTCTTCCAATGCAGGCGACCGGCGATCATCAGGTGAAGAACCAGCCAGAGATCACCCTCTACTCCGATTGCGATGCGTTTGCCAATGCGCCGCAGTTCGCGCACCATTCGACCCTCGACACTCTCGAGCGGCGGTTGCGCAGTCCGAAGAAGAAAGACGCTCGCCAACCGCACTCGCAGGAGTGGCTGCCCGACGATGCGTGGCTCAAGCGCACTGATATAAGCCGTAATGTCCGGTAGTTCTGGCATCCGTATTCAGCTTGCATGCTTCAAGAGAGGTTTTGCGATGCTGCCCTTTCAGTTCATGTCTTGGGCCGCGAGGGCGACAGTGAAAGCCGCTGATTGGAATTGGCCAATGCCTTGATGCGATTTGGTGAGTCGCTTAGTGGCTGCCAAGCTCCGCCTGGTACCACGCAACGGTTTCCCGCAGCGCCTCTTCCATGCCGTACTTTGGCGACCATCCAAGTCGCTCTCGCGCCTTTGATGCATCGAGATATTGTTCGCGGATCTCGGAGCTGGCAGTGTTCTGGATCACCGGTTCAAGATCGGTTCGGCCCATGATTTTCAGGATCATGTTTACGATGTCGAGCACTGTGAGCTTGAGTCCAAGGCAGAAGTTGAAGGCTTCGCCTGAGACGGAAGGGTCTTCGGCCAGGCGCTCGCCCAGTGTTAGATAGCACTCGGCTGCGTCCTTCACATAAAGAAAATCGCGGACGAATTTTCCGTCACTGCGAATGACGAAGCGCTCTCCCGCTAATGTGGCCCGGATGACGCCGGGGATAGTGCGGCTATAGTTAAGGTCGCCGCCTCCGAATAGATTGCCGCATCGCGCAATGGCGGTTTTCAGGCCGTAGGTCGCGAAGTACATCTGCGTGATGAGATCCGTGCAGGACTTGGAGACATCGTAAGGATAGCGGCCCTGCAGCGGATGCGTTTCGAGATAGGGAAGGTTTTCGTTGGCTCCATAGGCCTTGTCGGATGAGGCCACGACGACGTTGGACTTGCCGGTGAGGCGACAGGCTTCGAGGACATTCCAGGTTCCCATGACGTTGGCGCGGAGGGTCCCGACGGGGTCGAGTTTGGCCACCTGAACGAGCGGTTGCGCCGCTAGGTGAAAGACGGTGTGCGGCTGGTATTCGGCGAGGGCGCGTCGCATAGTGGGTAGCGATTCGAGGTCGCCGTTGACGACAGCGATGCGCTCGAGCAGGCCTTCGCGCACGAGCATGGATCGCGGTGCCTGGTCGCGCACCAGGGCGATAACTTCCGCTTCTTCGCGCAACAGAGCTTTGACGAGCCAGCTGCCCATGAGCCCGGTGGCTCCGGTAACAAAAACGGTCTTGCCTTTCCAATAGGTTGCCAATGAAAAACTCCAGTCTAGAATCAGTATTAGACCATTTTCGCCGCGCGCATGCACAGGCGGAAAAGGCTGGGAGGTATGGTGGCATCTGCGGATGATTTGCAAGTTGTGATTCTGTGCGGAGGCAAAGGCTCGCGGATTTATCCGTTTTCAGAGTATTTTCCGAAGCCAATGATGCCGGTCAATGGGCGGCCAATTCTTGTCCATCTGATGCACATTTATGCGCGGCAGGGATTCCGGCGGTTCGTGTTGGCGGCGGGTCATCGGAAGGAGATGCTGCTCGATTATTTTGAAGGCCGTTTTCCGGAGTGGGAAATTACGATTCTGGATACGGGCGCGGAGGCCGATACGGGAGACCGCATTCGCGCCTGTATAGGTCATGTTGGTGAGCGTTTTTTTGCCACCTATGGCGATGGGTTAGGTAATGTCGATCTGAAGGCACTCCTTGCGTTTCACCGTGAGCGCGACGGACTGGCGACTGTCACTGCGGTTCCACTGCGCTCGCAGTATGGCACGCTTCAATTCGATGAGCATGGGCGGGTGCGTAGCTTCACCGAGAAGCCGGTTATTCGAGACACGTGGATCAACGCCGGTTTTTTTGTCTTTGAGAAGGCTGGCGCGTCGAGTTGGGTGGGCGCGAATCTTGAGTCAGGCGTGTTGCCGGAACTGGCAGCGCGGGGCGCGCTTTTTACTTATCGGCATGATGGTTTCTGGAAGTCGATGGATACCAGTAAGGATCAGCAGGAGATGGAACGGCTTGGCGAGGATGGTTCGGCTCCCTGGCTGGCTTTGTAGAGAGACGGGATTGATCGGCGATTGCCAGTGGGCGGCGCAGATTCAGAAGCGCAGGTCTCGGAATTGAGACCTGCGCCACTCGGATGGCAGCTCTCTCCAATTCTCACCTCACTGGTGGAATGCGTGCTCCTCCTATTGCTGTGAGGTGTTCGTCTTTGCAACCGGCAGGGACGCGGCGGTGTTCCTGGTGAACATCTGGAGCAAGCCCTCCAGAAAAGCAAAAAATACGTCCACGGCGTACCCCACCAGAAATGCGAGAGCCAGCGGAGGTATCGACGCTCCCTGCGTGATTGTGAAGTTGTTGAAGAGACCGACGACTGCGCCCCCAATGGCTGCGATTAGAAAACGGGCAGAATTGGCGTCTGAAGGTATGAAAGTCCGCGAGGCCATCTGCTGTTCGAAGTTTCGCAGGAGATAGGCGCACGTTCCTAACAGCGCATACAAAACAGGGAGTATGCAGGTAGTTATTGCGCCGTAGAAGAACGACTCATCGTCCAGCAGATTCTGGGCAAAATATCGTATGTCCTGATAAAGCATGGTTCGGTCCTGCGCAGCCTGACCGAGATTCGGCAGGCCGACGGGCAGTTGAAAGACCTGATGTAGTTTTACGGGGTCTTTCCGAATTCTGTAACAAGGATCCGGGTCTTGGTTCGGAACAAGCAGCTTCAATTGCCGGGCGCGCGCATCGATTGACCGAATCGTGGAGGCGTATAGCTGGAGCTCTGTGATCACGTCGTTATAATTCACGTTTGCTGGAGGTGTCGCTGGCTGCGCCGGAGGAAACGGGGCGCACGGCCACGATGGGGATGCTTCCACCCGAATTCCCGGCTGCGGATATCCGAGTTGTGCCTGGAGCTTCACGGCCAGGTCGTTTGCGACAGAAATGTCTGCGCGGATGGTGTTCGAGATCGCTGAGACCAGGAAGCTAGCTACGGAAAAGGGAACGATGAATATGGCGAGACAGATAGCCACTTTCAGGTAGGTCTGGACGGTCTGTATTGTCCCATCGGAACAGGCCCTGAGACTGGCGGCGGTCACAGGCTTGACTAAAGCGGCAAGTGTCGTGAGCGCTGCTATCAGATTCGCGGCGCATTCCTCGCTCCATCCAGTGCTGCTAGTAAGTCTGGCCTGCAAGACGTGATCGCGAGTGGCGTCATCAACTTTTATACCGGATTCAGCTGCATACCCCAGTAGCCGCTCGGCATCCGCCAGCGCGTCGGCCAAATAATGAGGAGGTTCGACGAAGATCGGAGAAAGCGGCTTTGCATCGGCAGCAGAGGGCAGTGCCACAGCGGACGCCTCCACAGGATCGAGTGTTTTGCCGTCGCCAGGCTCCGCCATGTCATGGCCTCCCCTCGGTTCAATGGCCAGATGTGAGGGCCAGATGTGAGCGCCAGTGTACGCCTAACCATGTTCCGCGGACAAAGAGAATCCGGCATCTGAGCTACCCCTGTAGGTTGGGCGGCGGGTGTCTAGTGTTTGCCGCGGATTCGGGAGTAAAATACAGGCAGCTACAACGATCTTTCTCCGATG
>CAVUON010000001.1:0-117555 GCA_963743135.1 uncultured Acidobacteriaceae bacterium | reverse complement strand
ATTATTCTGCAGCCTACTGCATTCTGGAGACCGATGGCGACCTGAAGGGGTATGGACTAACCTTCACACTTGGTCGCGGAAACGAACTTTGTGTGCAGGCCATTGAGTTCCTGTCGCGCTTTGTAGTGGGAAGGACGATCTCGTCGATCACGGATGACTTTGCGGCCTTCCAGCGCGAAGTGACCAGCGATACTCAATTCCGGTGGCTGGGACCTGAAAAAGGTGTTGTGCATTTGGCAGCCGGCGCACTCGTGAACGCGGTCTGGGACCTGTATGCGCGTGTGGAGGGCAAACCTCTTTGGCAACTGCTGGCGGAGATGGAGCCTGAGCAAATCGTCCAGTCGATCGATTTTCGTTACATCACCGACGCGATCACCCCGAAGGAGGCACTGCTGCTGTTGCAAAGGCAACGGGCGGGCTATGGAGAGCGTTTGGCGTTGCTGAAGAAGAACGGTTACCCCGCCTATACCACTTCGGTGGGATGGTTTGGATTCAGCGATGCAAAGATCAAGCGTCTCGCGGTAGAGGCGCTGGCTCAAGGCTGGAAAAACTTCAAACTCAAAGTGGGCGGCAATGAGGCCGACGATCTGAGACGCGCGCGGCTGGTGCGCGACGAGATTGGGGCAGAATGCCGGTTGATGGCCGACGCCAACCAGAAGTGGGATGTAGACGAGGCAATCCGTAGAACGAAACAGCTTGCCGAGGTCGATCTCTGGTGGATGGAAGAGCCGACTAGTCCGGACGACGTTCTGGGGTGCGCGCGGATTCGTAAGGCTGTTGCGCCCACAAAGATAGCTACCGGAGAACATTGTCAGAACCGCGTGATATTCAAGCAATTATTCCAGGCAGGAGCCATCGATGTGTGCCAAATCGATAGTTGCCGCGTCGCCGGGGTAACTGAAAATCTTGCCATTCTCTTAATGGCGGCCAAGTTTGGCGTCCCAGTATGCCCACATGCGGGAGGGGTTGGGCTGTGTGAATACGTTCAGCACCTATCCATGTTCGACTATTTGAGAGTGTCCGCCTCCATGGAAAACCGAATGATCGAGTTTGTCGACCACCTGCATGAACACTTTACGGACCCGGTCCGCATCCAGAATGGGCATTATATGGTTCCAGAACGACCCGGATATTCGATCGAAATGTGGAAAGGGACACTCGAAGACTACAACTTCCGTGACGGAAAGATTTGGAACGAAGTCAGATCGCCTTCTAAGGTTCTTCAAAGATGACAGAGAGAACCTCACACCACCTGCCATTCGGAGCGGCACCCAGTAGGAGATACATAGCTGTGGTGCTGCTCCAGGATTATTTCGATACTCTGCGACGCAGAACTCTTGCTAAAATCGAATGTTTCGCGGGTGAATATGAAATCCAACAATAGACTCTATGCGACACCGGCACTCGAGAAGGGACTGGATATTCTGGAGCTGTTTGCGCGGGAACGTGGCGGCATGACGAAGAGCGATGTCGCGCGAAAGCTGGATCGCACCGTTCAGGAAGTCTTTCGCATGCTTCGTTGCCTTGAGGAGAGAGGGTACATTTCTATAGGTGAGGATGAACGGTTTCGCCTGACGCTACACCTATTCAAACTCGTCAATGATTACCCGCCCATACAGCGCTTGGCTAGTGAGGCACTACCCATAATGCACGAGCTTGCGCACGAACTGAATCAATCGTGTCATTTGGGTGTTCTGGATAGCGGAGAGATCGTCATTGTCGCCCAAGTTGATACTCCGAGAAGCCCAAGACTTTCGGTGAAACTCGGATCTGTGGTCGATCTGATGCATGCGGCAACGGGGTATGTGATCCTCGCCCATCAACCTGTCGAAGTTTTTGATCGGGCCATCGCCGCGTGGCGACAGAAGACTCGCCAGCCGCTGCCGAGGGACCTGAAAAACCATTTATTAATGATCAAAAATGTGGGATATGAGGAGAAGGCAAGTTATGAGATCCAGGGCGTGACAAATTTTAGCTATCCTATATTAGATGAGAACGGATTTGCTGTGGCCGCGTTGACAGTCCCGCATTTGAAACGAATCGGAGACAAGCCGAATCACGACGCTGTCCACCGCAGCCTGGCTGCTGCGGCAAACAAACTCTCGGAGAAAATCGGTGGGAATGGTTCTCCAAGCGCAAAGAGCAAACATTCAAGTGCGTCGCCGCTTTCGTAGTTAACGATCGTCGGATAACAGCGGAGATCGCGTATCCATATTGCGTGTCGCATATGTAAAATATGTTTTTCATCGACATATTATCGGTGGTGAAATATTGTTCTCTTCGCGGCGAGACTGACGCGCATTCCAATTCGTAGTGTTTGCACCCGCGTAGTTCGGGCAGGTCAATGAATAGCTGCATGCAGCCCGTCGGAGGCAAGTCCTCTTATGGATAGAAGACAGTTCATGCGCGACGCTGCGGCGGCGGCGGGCCTGCATTGGCTAAGACTACAAAACTTAGTCGGCTATCAGACTCCGCGAAGCCAAAGCGCTTTCAATTCGCGTGGAATCCAATTCGAAGAGATCGCCGCGAAGAGTGGTCTTCACTATGTGACCGCCAACTGTCCGACTCCAAACAAGAACCAGCCTGAGACGATGGTTGGAGGGGTCGCGTTGTTCGACTATGACCGCGACGGGTACCTGGACGTCTATCTAGTGAGCGGTGCGGCCATTCCGTCGCTCCAAAAGGAATCGCCTCAATATTGGAATCGCCTTTTTCACAACAATCACGATGGCACCTTCACAGACGTAACGGAGAAGGCCGGTGTTGCTGGACAGGGCTACGGGATGGGAATAGCGGTGGGCGATTACGATAACGATGGTTGGCCCGATCTATTCCTCGCAAATGTCACTGGCAATCAGTTGTTTCGTAACAACGGGGATGGGACTTTCACCGACGTTACTGCGAAGGCGGGCTTGGCAGGAGCGCTGCTCGACGGGAAAAAGATGTGGGCGGTAAGCGCCGGTTGGTTTGATTACAACAATGACGGGCTCTTGGATCTTTTCGTAGTTAACTACTGCAAGTGGGAAGTGAATAAAGGTCCTACGTGTACGCTCAGCAACGGAATCCCCGGATATTGTCACCCCAAGTATTTTCCCCCGCTGCACAATACCCTTTACCGAAACAATGGAGATGGGACTTTCACCGATGTTTCCGAAGAGACCGGGATCGCGATGGAAATGGGAAAGGGCATGAGTGTCTCTTTCGCAGATTTCGATGGCGACGGTTTCCTGGATGTGTTCGTGGCCAACGACACGACCAGGAATTTCTTGTTTCATAATATCGGCGGTAGAAAATTCGAAGAGGTCGGCGCGGATGCGGGCGTGGCATACGGTGCATACGGCACGGCGCTCTCCGGTATGGGCTCAGATTTCCGCGATGTGAATAATGATGGCCGGCCCGATATTTGGCATACAGCCGTAGAGCATGAGACGTTTCCGCTTTACCTGAATCGTGACGGCGCCAATTTTCTCGATGCGACGGTGGCCGGCGGCTTGGCTCAACCCACCGGTAATATGTCGGGGTGGGGTAACGGGATGATTGATTTCGACAACGACGGGTGGAAAGACCTGTTCGTCGCCCGCTCGAATGTTATGGATAACATTAGTCTCTTGCATCCAGATCGGCGGTATCCGGAACCAAATTCGATTTTTCGAAATCTCGGCAATGGCAAGTTTGCAGATATCAGCGCTACGGCGGGACCGGACTTCCAACTTGAAGCCGTTCATCGGGGGGTGGCCTTCGGGGACCTCGACAACGACGGGCGTATGGACATGGTGGTTTCGGTACTTGGTGGGTCGGTTAAGTTATTTCACAACATATCAGACACCAAAAACCATTGGATACTACTGAACCTGGTGGGCATCAAGAGCAATCGCATGGCAATTGGAGCCCAGATTCGCATTACCACGGAGGATGGTAAATCTCAGTGGAACCAGGTTACGACGGCAGTAGGATACCCATATGCGGGGAAAGCGTCCTTCCATCAGCAGCTGCAGAATGTGTTTCGCGTCCCGTCGATCCGTTTTCTGCTTTCGCACATAGCTGGCACGAATCCGTGCTGCATCGCCGATCCACACTTCGTGGCCCAGCTTCTGCAGCAAGTGCACAAACCACTGATCGTTGCCTACCGCTTCGATACCCACTAAGGCCGGTGAAGCTAGTTCCCGATAGAACCGCTCGGCTTCTCCGTTCGCATGCATCAGCTTGTGGTCTTCGATTCTGCCAGTCTCGGTGTCGAGTCTGGCGACTTGTTGATAGCTAGGATGAAAATCACAACCTATTATGATCATCCGTGCTCCTTCCTCCCGCTGACCCTGGCCTCTAAACCAACCACAGTCTACCGGGATAAGTGGAGCCTTCGCCCTTATCTAATCAGCCTTTAGGTGGAGATCAACTCTCTTGGCCATGATGAGTTGCGCGCGTGTCTGTCCTTCTAAGTCGGTCGGTTGCTCTTCCGAGACCATTCTCGTTACCAGGCTGCGGACACGCCGTTGTGCCTGTTCTTTCGTCCTTGCTGCTCCTGTGCAGACCTCGGTGGGATGAACTTCAAGCCGTCGCAGTGGTGCGGTAAAGTGGGAGCGCGTCAGCGCTTCCAAGCCGCAGGCGTCATTGTGTGCGGTGCATGTTCGACAGTTTGAGGGTGCAAGTCCCTTATCCAACCTGATGGAGGTGAAGGATTAGCGAAGCGCAAGGGCGTCGTCGCGAGGCGGGGTCTGAAGGAAGCGTGGAGCAAAGGCGTGTGCCGATGGACAAGAATCGGATACGAGGCCTGCACTCGCGGGCGAGTTGGCAATGAGCAGCAAAGCCCATATCCATCAAGGCGGGTGTTGGTAAATCCGGCGGTGGTGCGCTGAAGACGGTCGAACTTACCACGGGAGGTCTGTTGCATGTCGTGGAAACACGACTGGAGAAGAATCGATTCTTCTTGAATGTGCAGCAGAAGGCATATCAGTCCAGTAGACCGGATGAAGGCCTGAACGATAGGAGAGGCAAGTACGTGGCACGACTCGACGGTGCAAAGCGGCAGAATAACCAGTTAAAGCTGGCCTTTGGGGAAGGGGCGACGAGTGAAGCTCGAAGTCAGTCCTCTGAAGGGACCGAAGCATCGGTGGCGGAGTGCAGTGCAGAAAGCCTGGCTCCGGATGAGCAGTGGATGGAGCGAATCTGCCAGCGAGAAAACCTCTGGCAGGCGCTCAAGCGTGTGAAGCGAAACGGAGGCAGTCCGGGCATCGATGGGATGACGGTTGATGACTTGCCGGGCTACCTGAAGCAGCACTGGTTAGAAATCCGGGAACAACTGTTGAGTGGGACCTATCAACCGCAACCGGTACGTCGGGTGGAAATCCCGAAGCCGGACGGAGGCGTGCGAAAACTTGGCGTTCCTACGGTGCTGGATCGAATGATCCAGCAGGCGGTGATGCAGGTTCTGCAATCCAGTTGGGACAGCACCTTCTCAGAATCGAGCTATGGGTTTCGTCCCGGACGCTCGGCGCATCAGGCCGTGGCGCGTGCCCAGCAACATATTGCCGCGGGGTACCGCTGGGTGGTCGATCTCGATCTGGAAAAGTTCTTTGACCGAGTTCACCACGACCGACTGATGGGTCAGATCGCAAGGCGAGTGCATGATAAGCGCCTGCTGCGACTGATTCGGAGCTGGCTCAAGGCGGGTGTGTTGGAGAACGGACTGGTAGGACCGACGGATGAAGGTACGCCGCAAGGTGGTCCTCTTTCGCCTTTACTATCGAATCTTGTTCTCGATCAACTTGACCGCGAGCTGGAGCGAAGAGGGCATCGGTTCGCTCGGTATGCGGACGATTGCAACATCTATGTCCGCAGCCGGCGAGCAGGCCAACGCCTGATGGGAGGGCTCACAAGACTCCTTGAAGGTAAGCTCAAGCTGAAGGTAAACCGGGAGAAAAGTGCTGTGGCACGACCGTGGGAGCGGAAGTTCCTCGGGTTCAGCTTCACAAACGGGAAGCTGCCAAAGCGCCGAATCGCGCCCAAAGCTAAGGCCCGGTTCCAGTCAAGGATCCGAGTCCTCACTCGTCGAACTCGTGGCAT
Source organism: uncultured Acidobacteriaceae bacterium (assembly GCA_963743135.1). GTDB lineage: Bacteria > Acidobacteriota > Terriglobia > Terriglobales > Acidobacteriaceae > Silvibacterium. Next base: position 111,495 of record CAVUON010000001.1, on the reverse strand, counting down.
CAGCATCGAGGTCATGGTTCGCGAGCTAGGCCGCTACCTTCAGGGTTGGCAAGGCTATTTCGGCTTCTGCCAAACCCCGACCGTGCTGGACCGTTTCAATAAGTAGATCAGGCGTCGTATACGCCCTGCTGCCTGCAAGCAATGACAACGCGGCCATCTTCGACAGCATCACCACTTTCAGCAATGAAACCTTCGCGCCTGTGAGTACGCTGTCGCTTCCATTCGAGTCGATTGAGGGCAACACCGAGTTCACAGGCGTCGACGTTTTCCGCTGGGGCCAGGATGGCCTAGCGATACTGAGCAGTGCCGGGAACGTCTACCTCGTTCGTGGTTGGGGCAATCGTACCGGGACTGATGAGCGCGAACTCTGCGGCGACCCTGATTTCGAGTTCAATTGCTTCGGTAATGCATGGGGCGGGCAACACGCTGCTCACTCTGACGGGATCGAACTTCCTTCCGGGCGTAGCCGTAACGTGGAACGGAAGGTATCGGACTACGACTATCGTTGATGCGACGCATGTCACCGCGGCGATCCCAGCGAGCGACCTGACGAACGCGGGAACGGCATCGGTGGTCGCGACGAATCCCGGTGCACCTGGATCGAACGTGCTGCAGATTTCGATTAACTAGTCTCCTGAGTCATTGATTTCTTGCATTATGTACTGGTGGTTGTGCGGCGAGAGTTGAGGTAGCGAAGCGTGCAATGGAGGCCAGAATCTGGTCCGCGGATTTGGTCCAGAGGAAAGGCTTTGGCTGTTGGTTGTGGACGGTAATAAACGCGCGGATCGCAGCTTCCAATTCCTGAACGCTTCGATGGGAAGCGCGCTTGATCTGTCGCTGGGTGAGCAGTGCGAACCAGCGTTCCACCTGATTTATAAAAGTCTCGGCATAGTGGACAACGTACGGCTCGAATGCATCCGTGGGGCTTTCGACGATTGCCTCTTCGCCCTCGATCAGATTAAGGACGTTGACTCCGCCGCGGGTATCGTGGGGAACTCTGCCGGTAAACCAGTGGCGGCGGGTCTCGATGAACTCTCGTTTGTGGAGACCGGTGCGCTCTTCGCGCCAACCGTCACCTTCGGCCACAGTTTCGAACTGGTTGATCAACTCACTCTGAACCCACTTCGTGGTGCGGTCCCACTGAATATTCGCCGCGCCGTGTTCAATGTGGATGGGCCGCGGCTTGCCATCCAGCCCGAGGCGCCCCCAATCCCACAGTTTGAAGGTAAAGATATAAGGAGTAGCGCTGATCTCAAGCACCATGCTCTCTGCGCCGGAGCAGTGAATCGTACCCGCGGGGATGAGGAAATGGTCATGCTTCTGTGCCCGCCAGCGGTTCACATATTCGTCCGCGGAAAACTCCCCGGCACCCTGCTGCGCGCGGAAAAGATCATCAACCATCTTTTTCGGAGAGACGTTGTCCATTAATCCCAGATAAACGGTGGCGCCTTGACCTGCGTCGAGCAGGTAGTAGCTTTCATCCTGGGTGTAGTTCATTCCTAACTTGTCCTGAATGTATTCAGTGAGCGGATGCACCTGCAACGAGAGATTGCCGCCGCCCATAGTATCGAGGAAGTCGAAGCGAATAGGGAACTCCGTTCCGAAGCGCGCATGGACGGCATCGCCCGGCAGCGCACGCGGCTGCGAGAATACGAGATCGATGGAGGGAACTTCAACGCGATGTTTTCCGAAGCCAAGCAGCAGGCTGTTCTCTTCAGGCACACAATCGAAGCACCACGCATGATTGGGCACATCGCGCGGCAGATCGCAAATCTCTTCCATCCAATGCCCGCCCCACGGCCCCGGATCGAAGTATGGCACTACGCGGAAAGGCCGTTTTGCCGTGGTTTCGAGCGCGCTTCGAAACGCAGCCCCGCCGATGAGCTTCGGTTCCTGTGGTGCATTGGTGTCGAGGACGAAATCGAACTTCTCCAGCAGAGATTTCTTTAGACGATCCGCGGCGCGCCATACGGCAAAGAAGCCGCACTTGTACTTAGTGGCGAAGTCGTCCGTTGCGTTATTCAGTCCGAGATTCCCGATCTCTCCGCGACGCCAGCGGAGTTGAATTTCCCAGCGTGCCATGTCGGCATAGACCAGAGTCGCCCTTGCGGGCGAGACCAGCGATGCGCCTGCGCCGAGCACGATGACCGGGCCATCCTGCGCCGCGCGTTCTACTGCCTGACGCATCTGATCCACCTTTGCATGGTCGAAATAGTCTTCGAGTTGCAGGCCATTCATCCGTCCGAAGACGCGATCAGTGCCGAGCAATGGATCCAGCATGGATCGCAGCGCGTCGGGCGTTTTCAGGCAATCCTCTGAGAGAAATACCGCGGCCAACGGCAGATGTGCATGCAGTTCCCGCCGCAATTGACCGACAATTACGCCGGGATAACATTCCGCGCAAAGAGGATGGTTTCGCATCAGGTGTGGGGTCAGACGTGCTGCAATGGCCCGCCAGCCCGCACTGCACTCCTCTTCTGGGCCGGCTGCAACAACAGGGAACTTGTCGTAATTCGATCGACGCGCCATTAAAACTCCTCAAGAAGAAGTGGAACCGCGCCAAGCAGCGCAGCGTTAATACCCAGACCGGCAGCGCGTATCTGGGGCTTTCCCCACGCGGTCCATGCATGCTTCGCGACATGTTCCTGCACATACGGCAGAATGACCCCGGCGCTCTGCATCACGCCGCCGCCGATGATGACCATTTCAGGGTCATACGCATGGATCATAGCGACAGCATTCGCGGCCCAGACCTCAAGACAACGTTGCCGCACTTCAACAGCAACGCCGTCACCTTGCTCAGCTTCCGCAAAGAGGGTCAGAAAGTCGAGTTTCGGCGCCTTCGCAAGCGAACTCGCACCAAAGCCGGGCCACTCCCGCACAATTCCAGGCAGCGACCAGCCCGCCGCTTCGGCTTCGGCACAGCCGATGTTCCCGCAGGAGCATAGCCGTCCGCGAAAATCGACTGGCAGGTGCCCGCCCAGACAGGCGGCATGTGCATGCGCGCCGCGCAGCAGCTTGCCCATAATCATCGCTGCGCCTCCAATGCCAGTGCCGAGCGTCATCATCACCACGTCGCGCACGTCGCGCGCTGCGCCCGCATACTGTTCCCCCAGCAGCGCCATGCGCGCATCATTTTCCATGCGAATCGTTAGACCGAAGTTCTCGCGGCTCCATCCAGTCAGATCGAAATGCATGGCATCTTCGTATTTTTTCAGCGTGGAAAGAACGCGTCCCGTGCGCGCATCCACAATGCCCGGGAATCCGTGCTTAAGTCGGAAGTGTCGTGACGTCTGATGAGCATCGACGATTATTAGCTCTTAGCTGCTGGTCACTGCTTCAGCAGCAGGAATTCGCAACCGATCGGGGCGTCAACTTAGTATCCGCGCACACGTTCATTAGGCCATCTCCATTTAGTAAAAAGATAAGTTATTGTATCGACCGCACTCCAAGGGGACAGTATCCTGCCTTAAACCCATCTCTCATTGCAAGGGGCGCACTAGCGATAAGTGGACCTCAACTTCCAAATCGGGAGGGCGGTCTGATGAGGTTCCAAGTTGGTTGCAGCCCCGTGCGCAAGAGCGAAGTGAAATAAAGGAAGTTCCCAATCATTCCGATAACTCCAATGGGTCCCAGCCGCTTCTTCCAAAGAAATGCGGCTCAGCTCGGGTGGTATTTCGCCGACGTTTTTCAGGCTGAGGCGAAGAGCGCCAGACGATTGAACCCAAGTGCAGGGCATAGCAAGGAGGGGTAACTTGAAAGCGCTAACCAGTAACACCGTTGGGGCAAATGTGACCGCGACGGCATACATCGACGTTTCGGGAGGAACGAATATCCAGTACCAGACGTCGGGATATGCCAGCAGCGGCGCTACGGCGATGCAATACAAAGGACTCTTTTCTTCTGTACCGCATCAAGTGAAAAACTTACTCTTTTTCTTGTTGCTGGCTTCAGCTACGGCGACGGCTCAGAGTAACCAGGTCAGTGTAGTAGGCGTGGGGAATTTTAACCCTGTCACTTACATCTACCTTTACCAACCGAGCCCAGCAGTTGAAAGTAACACGGTGGGAAGTTCACAAAAGTCCTCGCTTGGAGGAGGCGCTGAGTACGACCATTGGTTTAATCCCCATCAGGCCTTTGGCGTAAGGTACGAACAAAACCCATCTGACGGCAAGTTACTTGGCGCAGTTAACCGTAAATGGTATATCTGGCCTCAGATGAGAATGGAACTCCTTGGTATGTTTACTGAGGAAGTTAAAGTAAATAGATTTACCGAGCAAGCTAATAGATTCACATCTTTTATACAAGAGGGAGCCGGAGCAGTTGTTACCCATGAAGATGATAAGGGTGACAAATCTGCCGCTGGAGTGAGTCATAGTTTAGCGTTTGCTGCGGGCGGTGGAACGGACTATTGGGTAAATGATAAGCTTGCTGTTCGGATTAGCTCAACCATCATAGCCGCTCAGACTGGGTGCTATGACGATCCTACCTGCCGACCCACATGGGGACTTTCTCACGATTTCGAGGCTGGCTTTTCCTGGAAGTGGTGAGGGACGGATGGATGAAACGAGGAGGGGCAGGTCACCCTGGAAGGCGAAGTACGGGGCATGGAAGTGAGCGAGGCCGAGGAGGTCAAGCACCTGCGCGACGAGAATGCCCGGCTGAAAAAGCTGGTTGCGGAGTTGAGCTTGGACAATGACATGCTCCAGTCGGTGATCCGAAAAAACTCCCTGGGCTCGTAGAGCGGCGATCGGAAGTGGGCGCTTGCAAAAGACCTTGAGCGCAAGGTTGCGTGGGCCAGGGAGGTCGCAAAGCGTAGAGAGTTCCCGATCACTCGCTTTCAGGACTCCATAGAACTTCAGGGCAATGATCTTTCTCGCCAGTTCGAGCGCGCCACGGCCTTTGCAAAGATCTACCACGCGAGAGCATTCAGTGAAAACGACTTTTGGGAAGACACCGCAAGCCTATGTCGACTTCTCGTATACCTCTACGAAGAAGAGAGGCTCGGTAAGGCACCTTTCTCCGAGTCGCCGGCGATTCGGCCTGGACAGGATGAAATTGATTAAGCGGAACACCTGGACAAGGCTTGCGAAAGACTCTGGTTCGCCCGGGTGACGTTGAAGTCGATCCAGAAGCCGTTTCATTGCCTGGTCTGCTCGCCCGGTGTCAACCTGAACCAGCGTGTAGAACTGATGCGCGCTCGCCAATTCGGGATCAATCGCAAATGCGCGTTCGAAGGCAGCGCTTGCAAGGCAGGTCCACAAAAGGTCCCGCGCCGGGTACATGTCTTCCAATGATCGCTCTGCGGCAAGAATCTTCGCAAGCGCGTACTTCTCGTAGGTTGATGGCTTTACTCCTGGCTCCCCCGATACATCAAGCGCGAAGCGATAGCCGTACTTTGAAACTGTTCGGATGGCATCTCGACCGATGATCTTTCTCAGTTCTCCGATGATATTCGTGAGGTTGACTTCCGCAACATGAACGGATGGCCAAAGTTCGCTTGTCAGCTCTCGTTTGGAGACAAGGTGCTGAGCCCTTCGAATGAGACACTGGAGCGCGTCAAAAGCTTTTGGCGGCAACTGAATCAGAGCGCCTGCACGTTTGAGGAGTCGATCGAGAGGGTACAGCTCAAACTCTCCGATCCGATATGCCAAATCGACTCGGGTTTGATTTTCCTTTGAAAAAACCTGCACCATACTGTCGTCCGCTCATCTGACAGGTAGCCTACACTAGCCGCAAGATCGACAAAAGTGAGACCGATCGCGGCGCAGTGGGACTCAGTGGTCACACTCTTCGCGTGGTGATTCCACGTCTCAACCAAGGGACGCTAAGGAATCTGACGAGAATGGTTCGGAGCGATTCCAGATGGCTGCTGTAGGAAGTGTCATTCTGCACCACGACAGTGCCAACGGTGAAGCTCGGGCCGATTTTGCGAATCGTACGCTCGCTACACTGCCGACGTGCCCCGCCCCGCCGGTTCGACGGCCCGATGCGGGGCTCGTTCAAGAGCACCTCGAGCACGTCGTGCGCAGGATTGCTGTCAGAGCGGGCGAGCGCCTCGCGCTTCTTGAGCCACAACATATTCGCTGGGTTCGGAGTAACGGTGACTGGCTAACGATCCATTCAGAACACGGGATCTATACGTGCAGAATGACCATGTGTGAGATCGAGAGGCGACACAGTTCGTCGTATTTTCTCCGCATTCATCGCAACGCGATCGTTAATCTGGGATATGTACGCGAGTTCAGCCTTCCCCGCTCCGGCAACGCGGTCGCCTGTCTCGTTGACGGGAAGATGCTGCCAATTAGCCGATCAGGGCGAATGATTATCAGGGATTATTCTTCGCCATCGGGTGCCGGAGTTTCCTCATTCGGCGTGCCGTCGGTCTTGCATGACCAGAAAAAATAGCCATGGGACGGATGCTTAGGATCTGACAAATACATGTATGTGATTGCCCAGTTCCACAGCGAATCAAAGACCTCCTTGTGCTGTGAGCTTTATCGTGGAACCAGCGTGGTGTTGGCCGGGAGCGAGGCGATGTCGTCGGATTCGGTTCCGTCACTGAGCCCTCCATAGCGGCGCTCGCGGCGCTGGTAGTCCTCAATGGCCTCAAGCATGTGGATGCCGCGGAAGTCAGGCCAAAGGCGATCGGTTACGAAAATCTCAGAGTAGGCGATCTGCCAGAGCAGATAATTCGATACGCGCATTTCGCCGGAGGTGCGGATAAGCAGGTCGGGGTCAGGCATGTGCGCGGTGTACAAATGGCGCTGGATGTCCTGCTCGGTGAGGTCTTCGAGGCGGAGTTCTTTGCGCTCGATCTCGGCTTGCAGCGCCTTGAAGGCGTCTACCAGTTCCGAGCGTGAGCCATAATTGAGCGCCAGAGTAAGAACGGTCCCGGTGTTGAGCTTCGTGGCTTCGGAAGCCCATTCCATGCGTTCCCGGACATCCTCTTCCAATTCGTGCGTACGCCCGATGTATTGAATGCGGACATTGTTGTCATTCATCCGCTGCACATTATTGGTGAGATAGGTGCGGAGCAGGCGCATGAGGAAGCTGACTTCGGACTTGGGGCGCTTGAGGTTATTTTCGAGCGAAAAGGCGTAAAGGGTGAGCCAGGGAAGTCCGATACGGGAGGCAGTTTCAACCACATACTGCACGGATTCGGCACCCTGCTGGTGACCGAGGAAGCGCTTGAGGCTGCGCTTGCCGGCCCAACGGCCATTGCCATCCATAATGATGGCGACGTGCTTCGGCAAACGCACCGGATCCAGTCGACGATAGATCGCCGATTCGTCCGGAGGTAGTTCGTGAACGCGGCTCAAGTTGGGAGACAACGACATGACTCTTAGTCGACCCTAGCACGACGGCATAGGCAGCCGCAATGCTTAAACCTCTAAGAGTCATTTGGGGCGAACTAAGTCGAAACGGTCGCGGGTGCGGGTGAAGGTGGGGCCGCCCATGCGTCCGACGGCTTTGAGCTTTTCGGGGTCGATTTTGTAGCCGTCCCCGTTTCCATAAAGGATGGCCTCGTCTACGTGGAATCGAAGGACGTTGCCGAAAACGATGGTGTTGGTCGCGCCCGCTGCATTGCTGATGGGAAGAGTTTGGCGCAGACGGCACTCCATGTGCGCATGACTTTCGGCGACACGCGGCGGCTGGACCAGTTCGCTTCTCAGCGGCGTGAGGCCGGAGATGATGAATTCGTCAACTTCCGGGCTAACTTCTGCGGAAGTGAGATTCATCTTGTCGGCGAATTCCTCGGAGACAATGTTTACGACAAATTCTTTGGTGGCGAGGATATTGGTCAGGGTGTCTTTGGCTGGTAAGGGCCCGGAGCGATGCGAGGCGACGAAGCAGATCACCGGCGGATCCGCTGAGCACGCCATGAAATAACTGAAGGGCGCGAGGTTGCGTATTCCATGTTCGTCGATGCTGGAGACGAAGGCGATAGGCCGCGGTACGACCATGCCAATCATGAGCTTATAGAGGTTGGCTGGCGAGTCTTTTCCCGGCTCAAAACGAAGCATAGATTTCCTGTCGGATTCCAGGAATTAGGAACACAGCAATGCGATGCGCTCTATGTACGTGACGGTTGCGTGAGATTCGCCTACGCCATGCGTCTCACGCGGCCCGACGCCATTTCTCGAACCTGGTTGAGGAACATCGCACGCTGGAAACCGTCAAGGCTCGAAGCCAGCGAGGCGATCTCCGCCAGGAAGGGATCGGACATGATGGAATGAATATCGGCGTGCCTGCGACTCCGCGCATCGCGCAGGAGAACGCAGATATCCACCTCAAGCGCGCGCGCGAGCCGTTCGAGTGAACTGAGCGTAGGCATGGCTTTGCCATTCTCGATCTTTGAGATGTAGGTGCGGGGAACGCCCATGCGCCCCGCGAGCTGGCGCTGGCTCAGACTCTTTGAGCCGCGCATATCGCGAACGGCGCGAGCCACGTCAATGCCTTCGACTTCCGATTCCGGAGAAGGTACAACCAATTGCGGCTGTAAAGGCTCCGGTTCTTCTATCTCAAGAGGTTTGTGACAGCGGCGGCAGAGTGCATTCGCAGTGCGAAACTGCACCAGACTGCAATGGTCACACCGAAGTACTTCACGTGCCTCGACGGTTGCCAGGTTAGTTGCCATAGTGTTGTTACGGAGTGCCAGAGCGGGGCTCTCCAGCGAGGGGAGATGCGAATTGTACTCGCACACCAACATCGCTATTTGTGAGGTTGCATCCGAGGCAACTTTCCTGTCAAGGAAAAACTGAGAGTAAGCGGAAAAAAACCGGAAGAAACCGGAAGAAACCGGAATGAACTGTCTTGAGCGCGTTTCAGGGGCTCAGGCCATGTTCAAGTCGCAATCTCACATTCGTATGCGGTGTCCAGTCTCGTGGCATTAAAAATGGAAGCGATAGCGAAGCTCTCCGTAGATTTGCCGTGGATCGTTGTAGTGGAAGCCTCCGAAGGTAAGGCTGTTGTCGAGGAGCACGCGTGTATTGGCGACGTTGAGGGCGTTCACTGCGAGCGTAAAGCTTTCTCCGAAGTTCTTGCCGAGGCTCACGTCTGCGGTTGTGTGCGCGGGCAGATAGGCGCTCGTGTACGGCGACGGAGGGTTCTGATACCCGTTTGAAAATCCCGATCCGTAGTAGACATTGAAGGAGCCGTAGGCGCGATAGGGGAGGTTGCCATTAAACCCGACGTTCAGGGTATTGCGCTGATCGTGGTCGAGCGCGGAATAACCGGGCGCAACTTCGCAGGCGGCTGGATTGCTGGGATCGTAGCAGATGAGACCGCCGGTGATGGGGCCGATCTGCTGGGCGATCTGGTTCGAGTAGGCGAGGTGAAACTGCCCATATCGCCAGAGCAGCGGTGAGCGAAGCGTGGTTTCCCAGCCCTGAATGAGCGCACCTTGCACGGTGACGGGAATGAAGATGCTGGATTCACCGATGTTGCTGTGGTCGAGGAAATTGTTGGCTCGCGTCTGGAAGGTGTCCGCGTCGAGCAGCCATCCGTGGAAGGGAATCTGCACGCCGAATTGGTGCTCCTCATCGCGCTCGCCGGCTAAGGCGACGAAGCTGGTGTTGGTGCCGTTCGCGTATTCCAGGGCGGGTCCGGAGACGCTGGTGAGGGGTGGCGGTTGATAGTAGTGTCCGTAGAAGCCGCGGAAGACCCATTTAAGTTTGGGAATCTGAACAGTGGCTCCGATGCGCGGGTAGACGGCGTTCTCGCTTATGGTTGCCTGGAAGTGCGTCTGGCGCTCCCCACCTAGCAACGTGAGCCAGGACGTCGGCTTGTACTTGTCTTCGACATAGGTCTCTTCCACGCCTCCCACGATGGTGTCGCTTTGGGAAAAGCTTTGATAACTGCCGTCGTTGAAGACTACGCCGAACAGATCGGCCTCATGCTGGCTGTACCCGTAAACGCCCGCTGTGAGCGAGTTCTTTGCGATGGTGGTTGAGATCGAAGACTGCAGGCCGGCATAGTTGCCTGTCTGGTAGGACGTGGTGGCTGTGGGATAGTCGTCGGGACTGGGTTCGTACTTTGCGCTGTTGTAGTGATAGAAGGGCGAAACCTGCAACAGCGTGGACGAATTGAAGGTATGCACCCAGGTGAAGGCTCCGTAGCCATCGGTCTCGTGCTCGCCGTCACGCAGTCCGCTGGAGTTATAGAGCTGGTTTTGCCAGCTGTTGACGTTGGGATCGTAGGGGATCTGGTAGTAGTCTGTGCGCAGCTGCGTGGTCAGGCGAAGCTGGTTCTGCGAATCGTGGTTGTAAATGAAGGAGCCGAATCCGCCGTAGCCGTTTTCCGCATCGTGAACCGGCTGCTCTGTCGGCGGCTGCAACCCATAGTTGCTGCGGTTGCCGTTGGCGCTGGCATACCATGCAAATTTCTCCGAGTGGTTGCCGAGGCTTATCTGATCGTTGGTCTGGTAGAAGTTGCCGAACGTCATGACCAGTTCTCCCTGGCGGCTGTACTCAAAGCCGCTGCGGGGAACGACGTCGAAGATGCCATAGGTACGGTCGCCCAGATCGGCATCGTAGCTGCCGCGGTCGGCCTGAAGGTAGTCAATGTCCTTCGGGTCGATCTGCGGTCCGACATTGCTGGCGATGTTGGTGTTGGGAAGGTTCACGCCGTCGATGAGCCAGCTGAGCTGGTGTCCGCCGCGCATGTGCAACATGTCGTGAGTGACGTAGGCGCCGGGCACGTAGTCGGTGATCATGGCAAGGCTGTCGGTGCGGTCGGCTCCCGGCGTGCGCGCGATCGCTTCGCGGCTTATCAGCGTGGTTGGAGTGACGGAGTCGGGATTGGTGATCTGCGGTTGTGCGGTTACCTGCGCGGACTGTTGAATGGTGGCGAGGGCGAGCGGAAAGTGAAGAATGTCAGAGGAGTTGGAGACGACGGCCAGCGGCTGCTGTGCCGTTGCGAAGCCATCGGCCGAAATGGTGATGATGTAGTCGCCCAGGGGGACGGAGATGAAGCTGAATGCCCCGTCCGGATTGGTGGTTGCGGTTTCGACGAACGCTGAGTGTGCCGCATGGAGGGTAACCTTCGCGCTGTCAACCGGGCGATGTTGCGGGTCGTGGACGATTCCTTTTACGCTGCCAAAGACTGTGGCCTGCGCAGGCTGCGCGGGCATCAGGCAAAAGGCAGCAGAAATCAGACAGAGTGCGGTTGCAATTTTTGGTGCGGCTGCAAATTTTGAGATCAAGACAAGGCCTCCTCGCCGCAGAAAATTGCGGCGAACTCGTATCAGTTACTGCTACGAAGGCAGAGCGAGTGCGGCAGCATTGCGCTCATGCAGGATTGCGGACTAAACAATCTGCGCGGGAGGGCCGCGTTTTTGGCGGGATAGGTCGAATGAGATGCGGCGTTTCGCCTCGGTTTGCGGAGCGACGGCGGGATGCCGCGCGATTTCCGCAAAGACCGATGCCGCTGTGGAAGGCTTAAAAGAGGACAGAATCGGGATCGCGGGCGGCGCGATCGAGTACGGGCACTTTTCACTGACTTTGCCCATGGACGGGCCTGGAGAGGAGGCCGTATCGACCATGGCGCAGTGGTGTTTGCCGTTTCTGCGGCAGCACTGGGGCAGGTTGGCCTCAGCTGCGCTTGTCCCGAAGAGGGGTAGCGCAAAAGGCATTCCAAAAAGCATCAGCAGCGAGATGGCCAGAAGGCGGCGCACAGAGTCATTATGGCAGACAGGGTGAGCCGCCGCTAGCTGTCCGGCTATTCTCCGGCGTAATAGCCCTGGCGTGTCTGCACGAAGAGGTCTTTCTTCTTCGCTGTGAGCGTGATCTTGTGGTATCCGGTGTCGGTGCTCTTCTTGTCGGGCGTGTAGCCGAGAATGTACTGTGCGCGCAATTCCTCGGCGATGCTTGAGTAAATCTGATCGACGGATTCTTTTTTCGTCACTTCGAACATACGTCCGCCGGTTTCTCCGCAGACTTGCTCCAGAACTTTCTTGCCGTCGATCTTGGAACCCTCGGTGGGTCGACTTCCGCCTCGATTACCGCCACCGCCGGGCCAGCCGCCACCGCCACCGGGATACCCACCGCCGGGATAACCGCCTCCCATGCCTCCGCGATGACCACCGCCTGGGAATCCCCCATTATTGTTGTGACCCTCTTCGCCTTTGAAATAGATCGCATAAACGACGGTATCCGCGCGCTGGGCGGCTTCGATTGCGGAGAACAGCGTCTCCTTGCTGCCGCGATCGACGCCGTCGGTGAGAACTACAAGCGCCTTGCGGCCCGGCTGCTTCTTCATCAACTCATCGGAGGCGAGATAGATCGCGTCATACAGCATCGTTCCCCCGCCACCGATGCGATGACTTCCGCCGCTGGTGTCCTGTGGATCGCTGGCATTGCTGAACTGCGGCGCTCCGAGCTGATCGATGGCTGCGCGCAGCTTGTTCTTGTCCGGAGACACGTCGGCGAGCAGATCGACTTCGCGGTCGAACTGGATCAGGAAGGCTTTATCGCGGGCGTCGGTCATCATCTGGTCGAGAAAATGTTGGCTGGCCGTGCGCTCGGCATCGAGAACGTTGCGCTGGCTCATGCTGGTGTCGACGAGCAGCCCAAGCGTAAGGGAGAGATTGGTGTCCCGGTTGAAGTATTGGATGGTCTGCGGACGACCATCCTCGGCGAGCGTGAAGTCATCCTTGGTGAGGTTGGGAACGATGGCTCCATGCTTGTCGCGCACGGTGACGGCCATGGTCACTACTTTGACATTTACATGCAGTGTGGTCGCCGGAGCCTGCTGGCTTTGAGCAAACAACGGGCTGGCGAATAGAGGCGCAATGAGGAGAGAAACTATCTGACTGGTCTGGCGAAAAGTCATCATAAGTGTAATAAATGCGCCATAGAGCGGCGCACTCATTAGACGGTAATCCTGCAGGATTGGCCGCGCAAAGCACGGCCTTTGTGGCCGGAAGAACTATTAATTCTGAATGACGTGAGTTGAAGCCAGGGTGTCGGGCGCGGCCGCTGAACTTGCGGGCGACGAAGCAGCCGCTGTTGCAGCGATCGGGCTTGCTTCCGTGGCATGGTCGGGCCCGAGGCCGAGCATGATGAGCGCACGGGAGTCAGGAGTAAGCTTGGTTTGCCAACCGTGGTCCGCCTGATACTTCAGCATCGCGCTTTCGGTTTCGGCGTCCCACTGGCCGCTCGGCGTGCCGGTCATATATTTTTGGCGGATGAGCGCCGCTTGAATTTCAGTGGCGCGCTCCGGGTCGATGCCGCGTTGGCCCTGAACGACGTGGTGGTGGACTTTTTTTGTGTGGGCGTTGTGATGATGACCTGAAGTAGGGGCCCGGTGCGTTCGGCTGGCTAAAGCAGGGGTCGCCGCCAGCGCGGTTATCAGCAAAAATGACGGGCAAGCTCGAACAAAAAGCATGCAAAACCTCAAGGGGGATTTTTCGACTTGATCTATCTCTTAATCATACCGGACCTGCGATAGGCCGAGGCTAATGGGATCCGTAATAGAATGCAACATAAAAATACTGGCTCCTGTCGCTTTCCCAGGAGCCAGTATCAATCATGGCTCATTCCCTATTTAGGGAAGTGTTCCGCCTCTGTAGAAGCTTCCTCCATTCGGCTGTTGAGGATCGACAATCTCGAATGCAACATCGTCCCCGGATTTTAGTCCCGCAACAATAGCTCGGAAATCATTGAGGCTATGCACTGGATGCCGGTTGATGGAGACGATTACCGCCCCCTCCGCCAGTCCAATTTCATCCGCGAAAGAGCCCGGCTTTACTGATTGAATCAGGACGCCGTGCAATCCAGCCGGTGCGCCCTGGGGCAGATCAATTACGGAAATGCCGAGTTTAGCCTGCGCATTCTCCGAGTTTTGGCCCTCGCTCGGGTTGTTCCCGTTGCCTTGGTTATTATTGAGCGACTCCATCATTTTGGTGCGGTCGCCGATGGTTACGGTTGCGGTCGCCTGTTTACCGTTGCGGATATAGCCGAGCTGAATGGTCGACCCGGGCTTGCGCGCGGAGATATCGTTCACCAGGTCGTCGCCGTCCTTCACAGGACGTCCGTCGATAGTGGTGATGATGTCGCCGGCCTTCAATCCCGCCTTGTCGGCGTCGAATCCAGGCTGCACACTGCTGACCAACACGCCATTCTTGAACCCGTAGACGTGGGCCACGGCGGGCGGCAGATTGGGCTGGAAGGTAATTCCGATGCTGCCGCGAACGACCTTGTGCTCAGGGCTGATCAGGTCATTGTAGATGTCGACAATCGTGTTCGCAGGCATGGCGAAACCAATGCCGGCATAGGTGCCGGATTCGGTATAGATCGCGGTGTTCATGCCAATGACTTCACCGGCCATATTCAGCAGCGGACCGCCGGAGTTGCCGGGATTGATGGCCGCATCGGTCTGGATAAAGTGCTGATATTGGCCGCTGACACCTGGATCAATGGTGCGGTTCTTAGCCGATACAATTCCGGCCGTGACCGTCTGCGAAAGCGTGAATGGGCTGCCGATGGCGATGACCCAGTCGCCCACCTGCGCGCCGTCGGAGTTGCCTAGTTTCACCGTAGGCAACGGATGGTCGGTCTGAATTTTTAGGACAGCGATGTCGGTAGCCTTATCAAAGCCGACGACCGTCGCGGGACGGCCCTGCATGAATCCGTTGTCGGGATCGGTGGAAAGCCTGACCCAAATCTTGTCGGCTTTTTCGATGACGTGGTTGTTGGTGATGATGTAGCCGCGTGGATCGACAATGAAGCCGGAGCCGAGGGACTCGCGCTCCTGGCCGGCTTCATCCTGCCCCCCACCCATGCCGGGACCACCGCCAAAGAAGTGGTTGAAGAAGTCCTGAAAGTTACCTTGGCCCTGACCCTGATCGCCCTGATCATCGTCATCGCCGCCGTCGGGCGGTTGCTGCTGCTGGAACGGAGAGCCATTGAAGTTATGTCCGTGGCGCGGTCTTTCCGATTTGGGCAAAGTGACGGTGCTGATATTCACAACCGCCGGACCCACTTCCTTCGCGATGCGGGTGAAGTCGGTTGAGAGATCACGCGGTGCCGGGACCTTGAGCGGGGTCGCATCCGACGTGTCAATCTTCTGGGTCTGCTTCGACTCCTGGCCGTGGACGCCATGTGCAACAACGGAGCCGATGAGAATCCCGGCTGAAAGAGTCGCGAGAATGGTAAAGGTTGAAGCGAGACGGCGGTAGCGGAGCCGCCCTAAAAGAGATTTCATTTCTGGTCTAACCTCATGTCTTCAGTAGCAATAGTCGACGTGCCATCTGACGCGGCGTTTCATCTTCCAGTATAAATCGACTGCATATTGTTTGGGTGACTATGCCTCTTGCGTTTTAGACGCAACTTAGGGCAAAACGGTCACAGTCTTTACGATGCGGGGCCCGTCAGTGGCGCACCTTCGTGCGCTGTAGCTTGGATGCGCGAAGGTACGAGTTCGGTTATACCTATCCCCGCCAGAATCAGGAGCGCTCCAGCTCCAGAGCGCAGGCCGAGCCTCTCGCCGAGAATGATCCAGGAAGTCAGCCACGCGAAGACCGGCTCCAGAGTAAAAAGCACCGCTGTGTGCGTGGCGGGAAGGAACTGCTGCGCCCAGCTTTGGACAGTAAAGGCCACCGCCGTCGCGAGCACGGCGGCCACTGCCAGTGCGAGAACGACGCGAGCGCTCCAGTGAACGTAGGGCCGCTCAAATATGGGCAGACTGATGGCCATAAAAACGGCGGCAAAGCTCACCTGCAATAGCGCCAGTTGTTCGAACCGCATCCGGGGAGAAAAATGCGCCAACGCCAGCACATGGCAGGCGAATCCAAAGGCGCAGGCCAGCGTAAGCAAATCTCCGGCATTGATGGATCGGAAAGCGAAGCCGGTATGGGCGGGAACAGTGAGAAAGATGATCCCAATAAAAGCCAGCAAGGCTCCAGCGAAGGCATTCCAGCGCGGCGCGTGCGTGCCTGCCGGGCGCAGCCGGGGAAAGGCGATTAGCAATGGCACAAATATCACTGTCATGCCGGTTATAAAGGCTGATTTAGACGGCGTGGTGAGGCGCAGCCCCGCCGTCTGGAATTGATACCCGGTAGCGAGAAACAAGCCGGCGACGGCTCCAGAGAGTAATGCGCCCCGGTCGACGTGGCCGATATGCCTGCGGTAAAGAACTCCCAGACAAAGGGCGGCGAGCGCCATGCGCATCAGGTTAAAAAGCAGCGGAGAAACGTCTGCCAGGGCGTCTTTGACGAGCACGAATGTCGAGCCCCAGACGAAGACCACACCCAACAGCAGCAGATGCGCTTTTACCGACCGCGACATGGAAAAAGACTAGCAGGCTCGGAGGCGCTACTGAGGAATTCCGCCGCCAGCAAACAATGGTTGCGAATCCCGGCGCGGCAATTGAGTAAAATCATCAGGAGTTCGCGGAGGCGGCTTTGCACGGAAAGCGGATGCTTCGATTTGGGGTTGTTTTCCTGGCGTGCATTGCGGCGACGGCTGCGGCCCAGCTCCGGTACGAATCTAAAGCGCCTGTCATTCTGCATGAGGGTGCTGGGTCGGCGGAATTCACGCTGACCAATATTGGGAAAACTGTACTTCCGTTGGCCCTGAGAACCGGTCCCTTCACTGATGACACAACGCAGATGACGCTGGCCCCGCCGAAGGTCACCTTTCTGACGGATACAGGAGGAATCGTACCCACATATGTTCTTCCGGGACAGGCCCTCCGGATCGAACTCAGCATCAGCAATCTGACCGGATCAAGCGCGGCCAGCGCAACGCTCTTCGATGGGATTGCGGAAATTGGTAAATTGCAGGCGCTGGAAGGGGACGCTCGATTCGACGTTTCAATCAGCGGCAATGGAAGCCCCGATCAGAGGCTGATTTTGACGGATGGCGGCGACGCGACCCTGACTCTGAAAAACGGCGATGCCGAAGCATACCCGGTCGACTGGAGCTTTCAGATCGGCGGCCAGACACTTCAGAGCGGGGAGCTGGAACTAGCTCCGCATGGCAGCTCGAACATCGATGTGATGCCGACAAGCGATCTTTTTTCATGGACAGATGGCGTGCGTCCGTCCAGGCGAACCGGGCTTCTAATGCTGGCCGTACACGGGCCGCCCACGGTGGCGAAAGAGATTCTTCCGGCTCGAACACTGCCGGTGAGCCTTACGATGATGAAGCTGAGTTCCACGTGGACCAGTTTCTGGTCTCATGCCTTTGTGACGCTGATTTTGCTGCTGGGCGGCCTGCTGTCGCTCATCGGGAATTCGGTTCTGCCGAATATCCTGAGGAAGATCAGCATGCGCAGGCAGATCAACGATCTTACTGACCGGGTAAACAGCGTAAGCACGCACGTGGATTCATATCTGCGGATGCTTCTGAAGCTGGAGCGCAAGAAAATCCATCTTCGGTTGAAAGGGGCATGGGCTTTTTCGCCGTCATCGGTAGAAACGCTGGACCAGATTTCGGTGGCCATCGACCGATTGAGCAAGCGATTGAAAGTGGCAGAGCGCCTGGATGAGTTGCGCCGCGGGCTTGAAGATGTTTCGGCGACTGCTCCACCGTCGGTTGCGGACGATATTGACAGCAAATTGCAGATGGCCGCCTATCAGCTTTATCCATTTGCGCTGACAGAGGAGGAAGTGCATGCCGCAAACAGGTTTCTGGACGCGGCGGAAACTCCATTGGCGATGCTGGGCGATGCGGATGCTCTGGCTCAGTTGGTCGCCGCCAATTTTAGAGACCTGAAAGTCCGACAAAAGCTGCTCCCGTATGCGTATTACAATGACCTGAAGACTGCGCTTCCAGGACTCTTCGAGATGCTGAATCAGCCATTCGACGATTTCAGGAACATCACACGGGCGATGATGTTTGCTATTGACTATGGGATCGCCGCGCTGCAAACGGCGTTCGATTTCGCGATTCTGAGGGCCAACGCCCCCGCGACGGCAATCGGGGCCACCTCTGATTCTGGCCCGGATCAGAGCGCCAGGGACCGCCTTCTCGCCCATCAGAAAGAGTTGATCAACCTGCTCGGCACCTTATCGTGGGGAGCGCTGCGCGAGATGCGCGCCCTTGTGCATGAAATGCGCGAAAATATCTATGAACGCGATGTGCTCGAAGAGATCGGAACCATAGGACAAGCGGAGATCGTGTTCAATCCGCGGACGGTCAGACCTTACCTGCCATTGCTTTTCTCGATCAGATTCAAGGATCCCCGTTTCAATGATGCCGCGGCCATTCGGCGGCTGAACTTCAACTGGGATTTTCCTAATGAGTTATTGGAACAGAACTGGAAAATTTGCCACTTTTTTCAGGGCAACGAACCGAAACGCGGCGAGGGTCGGGACATAACGGTCTCCGTAAGGGTCGAAAGCCAGAAGCATGCCGAACCGGTTGTTTCGGTTGACGGGAGATCGACTACTAGACCGCTCAGGAATGCGCTTTCGACCACGGTTGAGATTCACCCGGCCGAGCGGCCTTCGTATTCACGCGCGCTCGCGGAAGCAGTGCGCTTTCTGATCGCATTCGGCGTGGCCCTGGCAGGATTGCTGTCGGGCGCGTTGCAGCAACTGGAAAAACTCGACTTTCTCCCCGCGATGATCGCGGTTCTGGCCATAGGCTTCGGAGCTGACACGATCAAAAACCTGTTCACCCAGACATCGAAAAAGACCGCGATTTAATCCGCGTCTGGTGCCTTGTACGGCACCTGCAGATAGTGCCGCGCCTCGTTCAGCGCGCCTGAAGTGTTGTCGTTGGTCTGAATCGCTTCGCGGTATTCGGTGATGGCGCGGTCTCTCTGGCCGGTAAGGTCGAAGATTTTCGCGATTTGAATATGACTCCAGACCTCGGTCCATTTGGGATCGTCGTCGCCGCGCAGGGCATCGCGATAGGCGTTTACGGCGGCCTGCTCATTGCGTTGCGTAAAAAAAATCTCTCCAATGCGATAGCTGGCAAGAGAGCTTTGCGGGTTGGCAACCAAAGCCTTCTGGTATTCGGCGAGCCCTCCGGTCAGATCCCCTTGGGCTACCAGTTGCTGGCCCTTGAGAATGTCGATGCGGACAAGCATATCCGGCGTCGTTTTCAGCACCCAGTTGTCGGGGTCGATGAGCACGTGGCGTGGGCGGCCGAAGGTGTCGACGACATACTGCGAGTCGGTGCCGACGACGGAGATGTGCCGGGATTCGGTTTTGCCGTCGGTCTCGATGCGCAGTTCGACCGGCATGTTGAACAGGTCGAGATCCTGCTGAATCTCGCCAATAGTGCGGAACCCTTTATTGTTGCCGAGGCGATAGACGGCGTATTTGTCGGTGAAGTCCGGCGCTCCGGTACCGTCGAGCCACTGTGAAAAGAATGGCGTAAGCTGCTGCTGGGACTGGGCCTCCGATACTTTCTCGAAGTCGCTTGTTTTTATTGGTTTATCTGTATACTGCGAAAGCGTTGCTCGAAGAATCTTGATGAAGCTGTCCTGCCCCACTTCCCAGCGAAGCATGTGGAACACCATGCCACCTTTATCAAGTGTCATCGTCTGGAACTCCGGCGTAAACGGGTTCATCCGTCCGGCGCTGGTCAGCGGAATGGTGTCATAAGCCAATGCCGCGGCAGAAGTATCAAGGATCGCAGCCTGCATGGCTGCTTCTCCGGCGGAGTCCTGCAGGTACATCAGCTCGCCGTATCGTGACATGCCATTGGTGATCCAGGCGTCGTCTTGCGACGCGGGGCTGATCTCGCTGCCCCACCACTGGTGCGCGATAGTGTTGGAAAGCAGGCGGTAGGAAGTTTTTCCGGGGATGCGATTTCCTGCAATCGCTGCGACCTCAGGCGCCCAGGAAGCGGGAACAGTGTCGTCGGGCAATTCAACGACATTGATGCGGGTGGATTCAGGCAGGCCAAAGGTCGAAGTGAAGTATGCGAAGATACGCAGCGCCGACTGGGCGTAATCCTGAGCCTCCGCCTTGTGCGCCGGTGTTGTATAGAGATGGATATTCGGAGCAGGCGAGGTCTCGGTGAACTTTCCGGCGATGATGGTTCCGGGAAAGCCCGGTTTGTCCCACTTGAAGTCGTACTCTGTGGCGTCAGCCGGAGCTGAGGCTGCTCCGCTGCCGATGACTCTGTACCCGGCGGGGATGTGAACATGGATGTCGGCGGTAAAGCGGTCGGTCTGATAGCCGACCATAGGGAACCAGCGTCCCGCGTAAAGCAGGTAGGTGATGGGATCGCCGACGTAGGCCAGCTTGAGTCCTGGGACCGGCCCTCCGGCGTCGCTGTCCAGCGCACCCGAATAGTTAAACGTCCAGGTGTAGCTCTGTCCCACCGTGAGTGGAGCGGCAGGCGTGATCAAGACCGACGCATCCGGGCCGCGCTCGCCGTTAAGCGTGACTCCCTTTGCATCGGTGACTTTGTCCACCTTCAGCGCGCCGTGAAGCTGAAACTCTGCCGTCTGCACCGGTTGAAGCGCCGTAAAGGTGACCCGAGTGACAGCGGTGAGGGTGTGATCTTTGGGGCTGAGGGTCGCATCAATCGAGTAGCCTGTGACGTTGAGCGGAGCCTTGTCAGCCGCTCGCGTGACTGGCGCGGTGGCAACAAGGATGGCGAGGATGGCGAAGGCGATTCGGGAGGCGTGGCGGGTTTTCGTCATGGTGGTTAATGAAGTTCTTGCGGGATTTTTGACTGATCCAACATCTGGCTGGCCATCTCGGCTACACGTTCGATTGCGGATTTGCCGGGATTGCCTTTGGCCTTGAGCATATCCGATATCTGGCCGAGGCTGGTCTGCATTTCGGCGCGGGCTCCCTCGTCGTTCAGCAGAGGCTGCAAGTGTGAGACGAGGTTTTCCGCCGTAAAGTCGCCTTGGATGAGCTCAGGAACGACCCGGCGGCCAGCAATCAAGTTGACCATCGCAACATGGGGCACATCGACGACGCGCTGCGCTACCGCGTAAGTTAGCGGCGAGACGCGGTAGACGACGAGGAATGGATTTCCAATCAGCGCGGCCTCGACCGTGGCCGTTCCGCTGGCGACGATGCTGGTGCGCGCATGTTGCAGCGCAGCGCGTGCGTCCTGCATGACGGCAATTTTGGGAACCGCGGGAAGCATGGCCTGAATTTCTGCGCGCTGCGCGTTGGTCAACGTCGGGGCGAGCGGGAGCAGAAATTCGTATTCGCTCCGGTGCTGCAGGGCTTGTGCTGCTTTAACCATTTCGGGCAGATTGAGTCGAATCTCCTTCGCGCGGCTGCCGGGGAGCAGGCCGATCCATTGTTTGGACGGGTCGAGACGATTTTCGCGAGCGAAGGCGTCGCGGCTGATCTGCGGAAGCGGCAGATCGGCCAGTGGATGGCCGACGAAGGCAGCCTGAACCTTGCGGTTGAGATAGAACTGCTCCTCGAAGGGAAAAATAACCAGCATCCGATCCACATAGCGCTGCACATCGCGGATGCGGTACTTCTTCCACGCCCAGAGCTGCGGGGAGACGAAGTAGAGGACGGGTACTCCTGCGCGCTTGAGATGCCGGGCAAGCGAGAGATTTACGTCAGGGAAGTCGATGAGGATGGCCAGGTCGGGACGCTCCCGCCGAATGCTGGCTTTGAGCTTCTGGTATTCGCCATAGATGCGCGGCATGTGAAGTATGACTTCCGTGATCCCCATCACGGCCACGTCTTCAGCGCGGACGATGCGGTGGAAACCGAGCGCCTCCATGCGCTGCCCGCCGAGGCCGAAGAATTCGGCATCGGGCACAAGTTGCCGGATGGCCGGGATGATTGACGCGCCGTAATGTTCGCCGCTGGCTTCTCCGGCCGAGAGAAAGATGCGGGGCATCAGTCGGTTCCGACCACCAGCGTTGGAGTTAGTCCCGAACCACGATCCCCAAGCTCCTGATCCTTATATTGAAGCTGATAAAGCTTCCAGTAGATTCCGCGGTGCGCCAGAAGCTCCTGATGGCTGCCCATTTCGCGAAGGTGGCCTTTGTGCATGACGAGGATCGTGTCCGCCCGCTGCACGGTGGAGAGCCGGTGCGCGATCACGACCGACGTGCGGCCCTCGATCATGCGCTCCAGCGCCATGCGAACGCGAATCTCTGTGTCGGTATCGACCGAGGAAGTGGCCTCATCGAGAATCAGGATGCGCGGGTTGTGCGCCAGCGCGCGGGCGAAGTTGATGAGCTGCTTCTGACCGGTGGAGAGCGAGTTGCCCCGCTCGCGCAGCGGCTCGTTGTATCCGCCCGGCAGCGACACGATGAAGTCATGTACGTTGACCTGCTCGGCGGCCATCTGCATCCGAGCTTCAGTAATGTCGGTGGTGCCCATCCGGATGTTGTCCCCGATTGTGCCGCTGAACAAAAACGGATCCTGCAGGACCACGCCGAAATGCTGGCGCAGGCGGAGCAGGTCGTGTTCGCGCACATCGAGCCCGTCGATGAGGACCTGTCCGTGCTGGATGTCGTAGAAGCGCATCATCAGGCTGACGATTGTGGTTTTGCCTGCGCCAGTATGGCCGACGAAGGCCGCCGTCTGATCCGGCTCGATTCTGAAGGACACGCCGCGCAGAATCCACTCGATATCCGACATGGTCTCAAGTTCAGACGGCGTGCTGCGTGCGATACGGGCCGCTGTCTCCGGGTCGAGACGCTGGTAGGTGAACCAGACGTTGCGGAATTCGATGCTGCCCGAACCATCGCCGGCTTTCGGTTGGGGAGGCGAGACGATCTCCGGCTGCGCGTCAAGGAGTTTGAATATCCGCTCACTGGCGGCCATCGCGGCCTGCAGAATATTGTACTTTTCGCTGAGGTCCTGAATGGGGCGGAAGAAACGCAGCGCATATTGAATGAAGGCGACGAGCACGCCGATGGTGACGGCATTGTGCATCACGCCGCGTCCGCCGACCCAAAGAACCAGCGCGATTGCCGTGGAGCTGAAGATTTCAACCGCCGGGTAATAGAGCGCGTAAGCCATGATCCCGTCCTTGAAGGCGATCATGTGCGTGCGGTTAATGTCCTCGAAGTCCTGGTAAGCGCGGCGCTGGCGGTTGAAGAGTTGCACCAGGCTCATGCCGGTGATGTGTTCCTGGGTAAAGCTGTTGATGCGGGCAATCGCCGAGCGAACACGACGGTAAGAGTCGCGCACATACTTCCTGAAGAATAGCGTCGCGATGAAGATCAGCGGCAGCACCGCAAACGTTAGCAGCGCGAGCCGCCAGTTCATGCGCAGCATCACCAGCACAATAAAGACGAGCGCGAAGACGTCCTCAAAAATGGCGACGACTCCCGAGGTGAACATCTCATTCAGCGCATCCACGTCGCTGGTTAGCCTTGTAACCAGCCGTCCCACCGGATTACGGTCGAAAAACCCAACGTGCATTCGCTGCAGGTGCGTGAAGATCTGGCGGCGAAGATCAAACATGATCTTCTGGCCGGTCCATTGCATAAGGTAGGTCTGGAGAAACTCACAGACATACGAAATGACCAGCGCGGCCATGTAGATCATCGCGATCTGGGTAATGCCATGCCACGGATTGGGGCTGAGCCAGCGCGCTAACCACGCCGACTTGCCGGTGGGATGCCCGGTCATGTACCGGTCAATCGCAACAGCAATCAGATATGGTCCGGACACGTCGCAGACCGCTTTGACGAGAATGGCGGCAATCGAGACGAGCGTGGCGAGTTTATAAGGGGCCAGATAGGTGAGCAGCCGCCGCATCAGGCGCGCATCATAGGCTTTGCCGATTATGTCGTCGTCCTGCGGCTGCTTCGTCTTGTCCTGGTCGGCCATTGATGCCTCTATTCTAGCTTTCCTGCGTCACGGAAAAATTCGCCCCCAGTGATAACTGATGAGTTAACCGCCGGAAAGCTTCTGCATCTTACCGAGAGAACGCCATATACAGGAGTTTTTACCGGAGTCGATTGCGTCATCGACGCCATAGGCTATCAAGCGTACTGACGGATACACCAAGGTCCTCATCCGCCTCGATGACGCGATGGCGGCCTAATCAAAAAAACTGACGGGCCGGTAAGACACCGGCCCCCTTTTTCCAAAAGGATGCAATGCGATGGGTCAAAAAGAGAATATTGAAACGCAGAAGAAGTTTGGCGAAGCGGTTAACAGCGGCAAGCTGGAAGGTCTACGTGAAGTGGTTGCCCAAAATTGTGTGGATCACGATCTGGCGCCCGGCCAGGTACAAGGTCCGGAGGGATTTATTCACTTCTTTACGCATTTCCGCGAGGCCTTTCCCGATCTGAAGGTCCAACCCGAAGCCCTGGTCGCCGACGAGAATAACGTTACGCTGGCCTACACGATTACAGGTACACACAAAGGCAGCTTTCATGGAATTCCGGCGACGGGGAAGAAGATCAAAGCGCGCGGCGTACAGATCGGCCGCTTTGAAAAGGGCAAGCTGGTCGAGCGGTGGGGCAGCTCCGACGAGTTGGGGATTCTGAAGGAAATCGGCGCATGGCGCGAAGGATAGTTTGAGCCGCATTTTTCGCCAGAATGACTTGAGATCGCAAATCAACGACAATGAAGTAGATGGACTCGCTCGGGCTGTATATTTCGATTCCGTTTTGCAGGTCGAAATGTACCTACTGCAATTTCGCATCGGGCGTGTTTCCGGCGAGCTACTTCGAGCGCTACGTTGAACGCCTCGAACACGACCTGCGTGGGATGTGCGCGCAAGCCGCGCTGTGGCAAGCAACGCTTCCTGATCATCTCGATACTGTCTACTTTGGCGGCGGAACACCGTCGCTCCTGCCTGCTCCGCTGCTCAGGCGCTTGTTTATTGCTGTCCGCGACGCGTTTTCCGTTGACGCCGGCGCGGAAATTACCATCGAATGCGCTCCGGGCCAACTCGAGGACGAGACATTAGCGGCGATGGCCGAATGTGGCGTCAACCGCATCAGCTTCGGCGTGCAGTCTTTCGTTGACGACGAGGCGAAACATACCGGCAGGTTGCACACTCGCGCGATTACATTGCAAGACTTAGGCCGGATACGACAGGCGGGGATAACCCGCATGAATCTGGACCTGATTGCGGGGCTGCCGGGCCAGACGCGGGCCTCGTGGCGCGAGTCGCTGGATGTCCTGTGTAGTGCTACTCCCGATCACGCCAGCATTTACATGCTTGAAGTGGACGACGACTCGCGTCTGGGACGTGAGATCAATACTGGCGGATTGAAATACTACGCTCCTAAAGTCCCTGCCGATGACGCGATTGCCGAGATGTATGTTGAGGCCGCCGACTTCCTGGCCGCGAGTGGCCTGGAGCAGTATGAGATCTCCAATTTTGCGCGGCCCGGCGCGGAGGCGCGGCATAATTTGAAGTATTGGAAACGCCGGCCCTATTTAGGTGTGGGTCTGGACGCGCATTCCATGCTGCGCGATGCCGATGGCCGGGCTCTGCGCTTTGCCACGACCGATTCGCTGGAGCCGTTTCTCGAATCCGCCCGATGGAAAAGGCCGGCTCCACTAACCCGGGAAGAAGAATTGGAGGAGGCATGGTTTCTCGGCTTGCGCCTCAATGTAGGCGTGAGTTTGCCTGCCTTGCGCGAAGAATTTGGCGCAGATGCGGCCAGCCAATTCGATTCCGCGATCGCGGAACTGGCCTCCGATAGCCTGATCGAATACATTGACGAGCAGGTCAGGCTGACGTTGCGCGGGCGTCTGCTCTCGAACGAAGTCTTTGCTCGTTTTCTCGGCGAGCCTGTGAATGCTTAGAATCAGACCATGTCCCCAGAATTGAATACAGAGTTGAAAGTCGACCTGCGCAGTGACACCGTAACCAAACCTACGCCCGCCATGCGCGCGGCCATGGCCGACGCCGAAGTTGGCGACGACGTTTACGGCGAAGACCCCACGGTCAACCGACTCGAAGGGCGCGCGGCGGAGATATTCGGACGCGAAGGCGCAATCTTTGTTCCCACCGGCACCATGGGGAACCAGATCGCCATTCGGTTGCACACGCAACATGGGCAGGAGGTTATCTGCGAGGCGCGCGCGCACATTTTCGACTGGGAGATGGCGATGGTCTCCGCCTTCTCCGGCTGCCAGGCGAGAACGGTTGCCGGCGAGCGTGGCATTCTTACGTGGGACAAGATCAAGACCGCGCTGTCGCCGAAGCTTTATTACCGTGCGCAGACCGGCCTGATTGCGCTTGAAAATTCGCACAATATGGCCGGTGGGACCGTCACTCCGCTCGATGTTTATGACGAAATCTGGTCAGGGGCGCGGGACGCAGATCTTCCCGCGCATCTCGATGGCGCGCGCATATTCAATGCATCGGTGGCGCTCGGTGTTCCGGTAGACGAGCTGACGTCGGGCTTTTCCAGCGTGATGTTCTGCCTGTCAAAAGGATTGTGCGCTCCGATCGGATCGATGCTGGTGGGGAGCCGCAGGTTTATCGAGCGTGCCCGCACGGTTCGCAAAATGCTGGGCGGAGGAATGCGCCAGGCGGGTGTGCTGGCGGCTGCTGGTCTGATCGCTCTAGAGGAAATGCCGAAGCGGCTGGCCGAGGATCATGCCAACGCAAGGCTGCTCGCCGACAGCATGGCCGCACTTAAGCAGGTAGAAATCGACCTCACCTGTGTGCAGACCAATATCGTCATCTTCAAGCTGCGCGGCGTGACAGATGTGGCTCCGGTGCTGGCTGCGATGAAGAACCGAGGAGTGGTTGCAGGAACGGCGGCGACGGACCAGATACGTTTTGTAACCCACAACGACGTGGACCGCGCTGCATGTGAACGGGCCGCGAAGGTTGCAGCCGAAATCATCGCGGCTCTTTGAAATATTGACGGGAATCGCTATCGGGGCATCGACTTCGCAGGCAAACCTACGACGGTCTTCAAAAAATCCGCCAATGTCTGTCCGGACTGGGGCACAAAGGTCTCTTCAGCTACCGTCACCGCCTGCATTCGGTCGGCGCGAAAGGTGCGGAAGTCATTTCGAAGCTCACACCATGCCACCAGCGTCCAGACTTCTCCCCAGAAATAAAGCCCCAGCGGGCGAACCCATCGGCTACTCGTCTGAGAATCTTCTCGGACGTAATCCAGCTTCAGCAGGCGGCGTTCGAGCGCCGCTTTGTGAAGCGTATCGAGAGTGCGGCGCAGGGTCTGCGGCACTTTGTAGCCCGGCGCATAGAGCAACACCTGGTCAATCTTTTCGCGCAGATCCAGCGGAAGCACTGCTTCGATCTTGCGCAAGGCATTGTTGGCCGCTTCAGCCATCTCCGTGCCGCCCCATGCTTTGACCATGCGCGCTCCGAAGACGAGAGCAGTGATTTCCTGGCGATCAAACATAAGCGGAGGAATGTCGAATTCGCGACGCAGCGTGTACCCCACGCCAGCCTCGCCCTCAATGGGAGTACCCGCGAGTTGCAACTCCTGAATGTCGCGGTAGATCGTCCGCTCCGAGACCTCGAGCTTCTGCGCCAGGCTCCGCGCAGTGATCAAGCGGCCGGAACGCAGCAGTTGCACGATGCGGAAAAGGCGGTCGGCGCGGCGCATATCGCATCTATCCTACCGCCTTCTCCGGGCTACGCAACCGCGTGAAGCCCGACGCGGTTACCCTCGGAGTCGCGAATCTGCGCGACCCAGCCGATTCCGGGCAGGTGATTCTTCTCTTCGAGAACCGACCCGCCTGCATTTGTCAGCCGGGCCAGCAAGGCGTCTAGCTTACCGTCGCAGTTGAGGTAAACAACCACTCCATCCGTCGTGGGCTGGGCGTCTTTGGCGGCTACAACGGCTCCGGACACGCTGGGCTGTTCGTATGGGAAGATTGCCAGACCCGGCCATGCCAACTCGCGGCGAAGCCGGATTCCGAAGACGGCCTCGTAGAAATGCACGGCACGTTCAAAATCGGTTGCGGGGATCTCAAACCAGGTGGCGACATTGGAACGGACGTTTGCTGTGGAATTGGTTTCTGGCTGGGTTGCGGTTGCGCTCATTGTGTCCTCTCCTTCGGCGTGAACTGTCACGCTCAAATGCAGCCTACGGGAGGCCTGCTGACAGCGTGGTGTCAGCAGAGCTTCAGCCGTGGCAAAATAGACGACAGCAATGAAAACGTGTACATTGACGCGAAGATGCTCGCCTGAGCTCGCTGCTGCGCGCGTCCCGGCCTGCGGCCGGAATGGCGTTGGGCGCAAAATATTCTTCCACGCGGAGTGACATGCTGTGAGGATTTCTTTGGGAAGGCAGAACAGAGCACAGTGAATCTTACGACTATCGACTGGCTCATTATGCTTCTGTACTTCGTTTTTGTGCTGGGCATCGGCTTCGCACTCAAGCGGTACATGAAGACGAGCAAAGATTTCTTCCAGGCCGGGCAGGCGTTGCCCGCGTGGATTTGCGGACTGGCCTTCATCTCCGCCAACCTCGGTGCACAGGAAGTCATCGGGATGGGCGCTTCGGGCGCCAAATATGGAATCGTGACCAGCCACTTTTACTGGATAGGCGCGATCCCGGCGATGATCTTCGTCGGCGTCTTCATGATGCCGTTTTACTACGGCTCGAAGGCGCGCTCGGTGCCCGAGTTCTTAAGGTTGCGCTTCGACGAAAAAACGCGGGCTTACAACGCCGGCTCGTTTGCCGTGATGACTCTCTTCTCATCCGGTATTTCGATGTACGCCATGGCACGGCTGATCCAGGTGTTGCACATCTTCGATTCGCTGTTCCTATACTTCCACCTGCCGCTCGACTGGATCTTTCACTTCGCCATCCTCCTTTCTGCGTTGATTGTGCTCGGCTATATCTTCCTGGGTGGACTGACCAGCGCAATTTACAACGAGGTTCTTCAGTTCTTTCTGATCGTTGCTGGATTTTTACCGCTGGTTTGGGTGGGCTTGAAAAATGTGGGCGGTTGGAGCGGGTTGAAGAAGGCGCTGCCTCTGGCGTACACGCATTCCTGGAAGGGAATGACGAACCCGCAGCACAATCCTTTAGGCGTGGAGTGGTTTGGACTCTCGATGGGTCTCGGCTTCGTGCTTTCCTTTGGTTACTGGTGTACGGATTTCCTTGTGATTCAGAGAGCGATGGCTTCAGATTCAGAAGAATCGGCCCGTCGCGTTCCGTTGATTGCAGCGCTGCCAAAAATGTTCTTTCCCTTTCTGGTGATCCTGCCCGGGCTGATCGCCATTGCAACGCCGGCGCTTACGCGGCACGTTGCGGAACACTCTATGCACGGCTCGGCCACCGCGGGCGGGGCGGAAGCGACGACCGCAATGGGGCAAGGCCTGATTCCCGTCAAGGTCGATCCCGTCAACGGCAAAATCATGCGCGATGAGAAGGGACAGCCCATCCTCGACTATGACCTTGCCATTCCGAATATGCTGCTCTACTACCTGCCGACAGGCATTCTCGGCCTGGGGCTCACGGCGTTGCTCGCCAGTTTCATGTCGGGCATGGCGGGCAATGTTACGGCGTTCAATACCGTGTGGACTTATGACCTCTATCAGTCCTACATCCACAAAAATGCCACCGATGCGCATTACCTGAAGATGGGGAGGTGGGCCACGGTCGGGGGCATTGTGCTTTCCATGGCGACCGCGTATGCCGCCATGGGATTCAATAACATCATGGACACGCTGCAACTGGTGTTCTCGTTTGTGAACGCGCCGCTGTTTGCGACCTTCCTGCTGGGCATGTTCTGGAAGCGCACAACAGGCCATGCGGCTTTCACGGGGCTGGTCAGCGGAACATTAGCGGCGATCGTGCATCACGGCCTGACGCTGCCTGCCGCTGCTCATCCGGGAATCCATGGCGGATGGATCGCCGTGGTTCACTCTTATCCGAGCGATATGGCGCAGAATTTCTGGACGGCCATCTGGGCGTTTTCTATCAACTTCATCGTCACGGTCGTGATCAGTCTTCTTACCAAGCCCAAGCCTGAGCCGGAATTGGTCGGACTGGTCTATTCGCTCACCCCCAAGCCGGTCGAGCATAATATGGCCTGGTACGCGCGCCCCAAAATCATTGCCGTCGGGCTGATCGCGCTACTGGTGACTCTAAACCTGATCTTCCGCTAAGCCTAAGGAGAGCCGAATTTTATGAACCTCGATCTTCGCGTTCCACTGGGGCTATTGTTCAGCATCGTCGGCGCCATGATGAGTGTCTACGGGTTCTTCACGCGCGGCAGCGCAATTTATGAGCGATCCGCAGACATGAACATCAACCTTATCTGGGGTCTGGTAATGCTGGTGTTTGGCGTGACGATGTTTTTCCTCGGACGCCGCGCGAGCAGCCGACCGGCCCGGAAGCCAGTGCAGGGAACTACCCGACCACACGGCCACTGACCGGAAGAAAAAGCCGCGTCCAACGCAGACCGCGCGGGTTTTTGTTATGCCCTGAGCTGCGCGCCCTGGCAGCCAGGATGGTCGCATTGGCAGGCCAGTTCGGTTGTTTTCTTTGCCGATTCGCAGGCGGTACTGCAATACTTCTTTCCATCGGAAACTGAACAACTACAAGCTGGATGCGCGCATTTTTTCGTTTCACTCATATTAGCCTTCTCCTCAACTTCTTCGTGAGTTGGATGCGCTGGAACGTGCTGCGGGCGACGCTGGTTTTCCGGCAGATGCTTGCGGGGTGGTCCTGATGGAATTGATCTTTCCAAGGAAATCCAGCACGGTCTTCAGGTCGCGCTCAGGATAGGCGGCGAGAAACGCGCCCAACTGCTCGTTAATGGAGTTGTAGTGAACGCCGATCTGGTTGAGGGTCTCCGGCTCCAGATGAATGAGTACGCTGCGCCGGTCCTGCGGATTGCGCTCGCGGCGTACATACCCGGCCTTTTCCAGCCGGTCCAGCGCCACAGTGACTCCTCCGGTGGTAAGGCCGGTAGACTCGGCCAGCCTGCCGGGCGTGAGAGGCCCCATCAGCTCCAGCAGATGGATGCACTGCATATCGGTGGGGTTCATGCCCAGCTTGTCGGCGACCCGCTGATTGTAGAGGATGACTCCGGCAATGAAGTGCCGGAGCTGGTGGACTAGCGCAGGGATGACAGATTTTTTATTTGACAGATTTGACATTGTTGTCTTATTTTATATAATACTTATTTAATAAGATACTTCCTTCAAAGGAGAAAAGCAAGTGGAAAAAGCATACAAGGGAATGAGTATGG
This sequence comes from uncultured Acidobacteriaceae bacterium, assembly GCA_963743135.1. Classification (GTDB taxonomy): domain Bacteria; phylum Acidobacteriota; class Terriglobia; order Terriglobales; family Acidobacteriaceae; genus Silvibacterium. The sequence continues at coordinate 80,432 of CAVUON010000001.1, read as the reverse complement.
AAGGCTCAATTGCGCGCTGGTATGAGAAGACGACGCGCAAGGATATGCCGGAATTTGTGCGCCTGGCGCGGCGGATCGACGCGATGGTTCCGGCAAATGCGAAGATTCTGGAAGTTGCGCCGGGTCCAGGATTTCTCTCGATAGAATTAGCGCGCGGCGGCCGGCATCGCGTAACCGGGCTCGACATCAGCCGTACATTTGTGGACATTGCGAACAAGAATGCCGTCGCAGCTGGAGTCCCGGTTGACTTCCAACAGGGAAATGCTTCGCAGATGCCGTTCGCAGAGGGCAGCTTCGACTTCGTCATATGCCGCGCGGCCTTCAAGAACTTCAGCGAGCCGGTCAAAGCCATCGCGGAGATGCAGAGGGTTTTGCGCCCGGGTGCCCAAGGAGTCATCATCGATCTGCGACGCGACGCGTCGATGCGCGACATCACCGATTATGTAGACTCGACGGGCGCCAACATCGTTAATGGATTATTCATAAAGTTTACTTTTCAGTTTATGCTTCTGCCGCGCGCGTACACGGCGGAGCAAATCAGGCAGATGTTGGCTCAAGTGCCGTTTGGGCGCACGTGGATCGAGGAAGCTGCGATGGGGCTGGAGGCATGGTTCGAAAAATAATTTTTATACGGCGTTCGCGTTCTCGACATACCTCATCGGATGTTGTTCGAGAGACGCTAAACTAGGGCTGGATGAAACATCGCACAATCAAGCATTACGAGCTTGTCCGGCGGCTTGGCGCGGGCGGCAGTGGAGTGGTGTATCTCGCGAACGACACGCTTCTGATGCGTCCTGTCGTGCTCAAGGTGTTGAAGCGCGGAGCGCTTACCCTGGAGCAGATGCGGACGACAATTTTGCGCGAAGCGCGGATGGCGTCCGCCATCGAACATCCAAATGTCGGCGCGATTTACGAGGTCGGCGAAGAAGGCGAGGAAGCTTTCATCGTCATGCAGTATGTTCCGGGGGTGTCGCTGGACAAGCTGATTGCAAAGGGACCATCGAGTTTGCAGCTCGTACTCTCGGTGGGTATCCAGATTGCGGACGGTCTGAGCGCAGCGCATTTATTGGGCATCTTCCATCGCGACCTGAAGCCTGCGAACGTAATGCTGACCGATGGCGGCCTTGCAAAAATCCTCGATTTTGGCCTGGCGCGGCGGCTCCGTCCTGAGGACGCCGAGTTCGACCCGGCAAAACCGGCGCAGCGCAAGACAGGAGCAGCCACCGCGACGTATACAGCGCGCGGAGGCACCATCGCCTACATGGCTCCGGAGCAGTTTGTCACGGGCCAGAGCAGTGTGCAGAGCGATCTTTGGGCGCTGGGAGTGATCCTGTATGAGCTGGTTTGCGGGCGGCATCCTTTTGCCCGCCCGGACGGTGACGAGTTTCAGAGCATTCGCGCGATTCAGTTCATCGATCCCGCTCCTCTCGACACACCTGCGGAGCTTAGCTCGGTAATTTTCAGGCTGCTCGAAAAGATTCCGGCGGAGCGATACTCGAGCGCGGCGGACGTGCGGGAGGCGCTCAAGACGATTATGAGGGTGCTCCACATCGAAACAGGGATTGTGCCAGGCGATGCGGGAGCAAAGCTGCCGCCCTCGACCGCGGAGATGGAAAAGCGTACCACTGGTCTGCTTTCGATGCTTGCCGAGCGTTTTCGCGAATCGGAGACCAAGGAAAAGCAAAGCACCATTCTGGTGCTGCCGTTTCAAAACCTCGGCCTCTCCGAAATCGCGCCTCTTTATGGATTTGCGCTTGCGGACGCGATTGCTGCACGCATCGCGCGCATGTCGTCGCTGGTGGTGCGCCCCTCCAGCGCGCTGATGAACATGTCTACCACGCAGATGGATCCGCTTGCCATCGGCCACAAACTGCTGGTGGAGTGGGTCCTCGCCGGCAACTTCATCCGGTCTGAAGCGGGCTTCGATCTTAATTGGCAACTGCTCAATGTGCCGGGCGAGAGCGTTCGCGCAGGAGGATCGATTAGCGTTCGCTCATTTGACCTGATCGCCGTGCAAACGGAGATATGCAATGAAGTGTTTGCATCCCTGCAGGGACTGGGGCAGCTACATCAGAGAAAGGATAGGAACCTGGCTCGCATCGAGCCGCTGGCCGAAGATTTATCGGAAGAATATCTCCAGGCGCGCGCCGTGCTGTCGGCGTTCATGCAAAGAACGGGCAGCCGCGCCGACCTCGACCACGCGCGAGACTTGTTTGAAAGCGTGGTAGAGCGGGAGACGGCATTTGCGCCGGCGTGGACGGGGCTGGGAATCACTCACCTGCAGTATGTGCGGCACGGTTTGGGTGGACGCATGCACATCATGGCTGCGCGGCGAGCTTTTGACCGCGCTCTTGAGCTTGATCCCGGCTCGATTGAGGCGAATCTTTATCGCGTCTACATGCTGCTTTCGCGCGGAGAAAAAGAGAGCGCCCGCCACGGAATTGAAAATCTGCTGCACAGCGCCTCCAACGACTGGAATGTTCACATGGTCGCAGGCATCACCCTGCGGCTCGACGGAATGTATGAAGAGGCGCTCGATCAATTCAACCGCTCGTTGAGCCTGAATCCGTCAAATGCGCCGATGATCTACAACCATCGGGCACGCGTCTATCAGTATCAAAACCAGATCGAGCTGGCCGATGAAGAGCTGGCCAAGGGACTCACGCTGGAACCGAGGCACCCGCTGTTACGAACTTCAGTTGCTTACCAGCGTATGCGCCAGGGCGATTTGCGCGAGGCTATTCGCATTCTCGAAGAGGTCATCCGCGACGACAACAGCATGCGCATCGCCTATCCCACGCTCGCCATGTGCTACGCGCAGGCAGGCGAACGGGATCGCGCCTCCTCGCTCATTGAGGAAGACTCGATGGCAGCCGCCGAAGCCGATAGCGAGATGGCCTACCGGCTGGCAACCTATTTTGCCGTAGACGGAGATGAAAGCGAAGCGCTCCACTGGCTGCGCCGCGCAATCTATCTCGGCAACGAAAACTATCCCTGGTTTGCGATCAATCCGGCGTGGAACCGGGTGCGTGGCCACGGCGACTTTGAGCGCACCCTTGAAGACCTGAAGAAGAGCTTTCGCCGCAACCAGAAGAACTGGAAGCGGCTGCTTGCAGCTAGAAACTAGCTGTGCTGTTCCAGTTCATCTTTTGAAACGTCCTTAATATGGGTGCCGATGTACCACCTATATCCAAATGGGTCGAGCACGCCCGCCATGCGGTCACCGTAAAACTGATCGGTGGGTTCGCGCTCGCTCTTTGCGCCGGCGGCCAGAGCCTGCGCGTAGACCGCATCGCAGTCGCCAACATAAACCATCAAGCTGACGGGTGATCCGCCATAATGTTCGGGGCTGAATGCACGCATCTCCGGGGTCTCGTCAGCCAACATAACGCATGAGTCGCCAATTTCTATCTCGGCATGACCTACGCGGCCATCTTTCTCCATACGCAGGCGCTCCTTGGCGCCGAAGGCCTTAGTGTAGAAATCAATCGCACCGGCAGCATTCTTCACGATCAGATAAGGCTGCACGGAGTGGTATCCGTCCGGTATGGGCTTGATGGTTGGCATGGAAATTCCTCGCTGCTGGTTCGGGTTTTGAGAAGCAGCGCTATTCTAGCGGCTGGCGATGTCAATAAAAAAGAGGAGAGCCGATGGGCACTCCTCTTTTTCACAGCGTAGCTGTTTGTTTTGGCTTAATTTCGAGTCGGGGTTAAATCCATCGGCTCGGTCAGGCTGAAGACAATCTCAGAGCCGGCAGGAACCACGGCGGCCGCGGGATGCTGCAGCAGGAGATGAGTTGTGACCGCTCCCGCGCCTACGAGTCCACCGACCAGTGCGCCTGTCGGCCCACCTAGCTGTGCGCCGACCATTGCGCCTGTCCCGACGCCGACTCCATATTCTGCTGTCTTTATCAACACATGTGAGGTTGGCTCGATTCCGCCCTCGCTGGCCGTCCGGGTTCCGGCCGCCTGTGATCGGCGCACTTGCGCGTAGAGATGATAGGCGGTGCCATCGGGAAGAATAACCGTGTCAGGGCGGAGCCGCAGGGTAGCTGCCGGACCGAAGTGATGCCCCTGACTCACCTGCACCACGCGGCCACGGAGAACCGACCCCGTGGGAATAAGGACGGCGCCGTCTCTCGTCACGTTAGACATAACCTGGCCTTGAAAGGACGAACCGACGGTTGTCCGTTTGGTGGACAGGTCATTGCTGATGCGAACGAGAATGTCCGTACCTTCGGGTAACTCATTTGAAGGTCCGGGTACTCGCGTCACGATATCGGCATCGGGATCGCCCCGCGTATGAAGAACAGCTGTGTCGCCTGAGATGGCGGCCTTGGCCGACCCTGGCATAGTGACGATGCCGTAATCGGTATTGTCATATTGCTGCGGGCCGCCCTCCGAAGGCCCAGTTGTGATAACGGGCTCGTCAGGCCGAGGCGTGGCGGCCGAAGCGGTTGGCGCCACCGCAGGAATTGCGGGCGAAGGTTTCGCATCAGTTGCCGGTGGCGGAGTATCCGGTGTCGTTACGATCGTGTCATCCGGCGGGGGTTGAGACACTCCCTGATAAGGATTGGAAGCGTCCGGCTGTTGCTGCGCAAGGGCAGCCGGAGTGGCCATAACCGCTAAGCCCAGGCAAGCAAGCGCCCATCGATTGCCATTGATTTTCATACCAGCTCCAGTGAATCCGCCGCGCACTCTTGTTCCAGCCGCAGCTGATTCTTATGGTATTTCAAAGCCTGCCTATTAGACGCAAAGCGGACACAACACTCTTTCTGTGCGAACCACGGCGGTTACCCGCTTGTAGCGTTTCCTTCCGTGTCCGGCTGCGTCGAAAACTGCCGGCCATTCTTTGTTAGAATTTGCAAGGAACCCAGGAAAAATTGCGGAAGGCTAGTGTTTCATCCCATGGCGAGCTTCATCGACACAATTAGCGGAACTGCCGGTGAAACCATCCTCGTCGACCGCCGCCCGAAACTCAAAGACCGCTTACAACACCAGATTTCAAGGAGTAACATGACGGAGATTGCTGCCATTCATGCGCGCGAGATTCTCGATTCGCGCGGAAACCCGACCGTAGAAGCCGATGTTGTTCTTGCAGGCGGCATAACGGGCCGCGCCGCAGTTCCAAGCGGCGCATCCACCGGCGAGCATGAAGCCGTGGAGCTGCGCGACGGGGACAAGTCGCACTACCTCGGCAAGGGTGTGCTGCGGGCTGTCGACAACATTGAAACCGTGCTTGCTCCGGAGCTCACAGGTCTTGATGCCGCGAATCAGCGTCTTCTGGACGCTACCATGATCTCGCTCGATGGCACGCCGAATAAGGGGAGCCTGGGAGCGAATGCGATCCTCGCCGTCTCAATGGCCGCCGCGCGCGCCTCGGCAAAGGCCGTAGGATTGCCGCTCTATCGCTATCTCGGCGGGGTCAACGCATCGCTGCTGCCCACGCCTATGATGAACATTCTTAACGGCGGCGCGCATGCAGATAACAATGTCGATTTTCAGGAATTTATGGTCATGCCGGTCGGCGCGGAGCGGTTTTCCGATGCGCTGCGCTGGGGGGCGGAGGTCTTCCACACGCTCAAGGGAGTACTGAAGAAGCGGGGCTACAACACGGCCGTGGGCGACGAGGGCGGCTTTGCGCCATCGCTCAAGTCGAACGTGGAAGCGATCGAAGTGATCCTCGAAGCCATTGAACTGGCGGGCTACAAAGCGGGCGAAGACATCGCCATTGCGCTCGACCCGGCGGCCAGTGAGTTCTACAACAAGGAAACGGGCAAGTACGTCTTCAAGAAGTCGGACAGGACGGAGAAGACGAGCGAAGAGATGGCTCGCTACTGGCAGGACTGGACGCGCCAGTATCCTATCGTGTCTCTGGAAGACGGGCTGGCGGAAGACGACTGGGACGGCTGGAAATATATGACTGAGTTGATGGGCGCCCGCGTGCAGCTGGTCGGCGACGATCTCTTCGTAACCAACACGGAGCGCCTGCAGCGCGGCATCGAAGAAGGCATCGCCAATTCGATTTTGATCAAGGTGAACCAGATCGGCACAGTCAGCGAAACGCTGGAGGCGATTGAACTGGGTCGCCGCTTCGGCTATACCTCGATCATTTCGCACCGCAGCGGCGAGACGGAAGACACCTTCATTGCCGACCTGGCAGTGGCGACCAACGCGGGTCAGATCAAGACCGGCTCGGCTTCGCGCACCGATCGCATCGCCAAGTACAACCAGTTGCTCCGCATCGAAGAGGAGCTGGGACAGGCCGCCGAATTTCTCGGCCTGGAGTCGGTAAATTTCGGCGAGTAACTGTATACATCTGCGGCGCGGCAGTCCTTAGGTTGTTGCGAATTGTTGCGCCGCCACTTCTGCAAGAAAATCCGGAGGAACTGTGTCTATTCGCACCCGACCCATCGTCCTTACCATCCTCGACGGATGGGGTTATCGTCCGCAGGTTGAAAACAACGCGATCGCACTTGCCCGCAAACCTGTCTACGACAGGCTGCTCGCCGAGTTTCCTAACACGCTCCTCCATGCCTCAGATCACTTCGTCGGCCTGCCCGATGGGCAGATGGGCAACAGCGAAGTGGGCCATCTCAACATCGGAGCCGGCCGGGTGGTGCGCATGGATATCACGCGTATCGATGCGATGATCGCCAGCGGCGAGTTCTTTTCGCATCCCACGATTGTTACGGCGCTGAAGCGCGCAGCCGAGGGTGACCGCCAGCTCCATCTCTTCGGACTACTCTCCGATGGTGGTGTGCACTCTCATCAGAATCATCTCTATGCTCTGCTCAAGGCCGCGAAGCAGCAGGGCGTGGAGCGCGTCTTCGTTCACGCCTTTATGGATGGCCGCGACACGATGCCTACTTCGGGCGCAGACTACGTCGCCGCGCTTGAGCAGAAGATGCGCGAATATGGAGTTGGGAAAATTGCCTCTGTCTCAGGGCGCTACTACGCGATGGATCGTGATCGTCGCTGGGAGCGCGAAAAGCTCGCCTTCGATGCCATGGTCGCGGGCAAGGCAGAGGGCGGAGCCTATGCCGATCCTATCGCTCGCATAAAGGAGTCCTACAACAACGGCATCACGGATGAATTTATTGTGCCGTTCGTGGTCACCGACGAGCATGGTAACCCTAACGGAGTCATTGGTGACGGCGACGTCTGCATTATGTTCAATTACCGCGCCGATCGTGCCCGTCAGATTACGCGCGTCCTCGCACGCAACAGCAGCCTGACAAAGAATGAGGGTCGCGATCTGTCCGGCGCGGACGATCTCGACCTCACCATTCCGCGCAACAGCGCGCCCAGGGACCTGCACTATGTCTGCATGACGCAGTATGACAAGCTTTTCACACTGCCCATGATTCTGCTGCCGGAGTCGATGGAGAATTTGCTTGCCAATATGCTCGCGCAGGCGAACCTGCGCAATCTTCGCATCGCGGAGACAGAAAAATATGCGCACGTGACCTACTTCTTCAATGGCGGCATTGAAACTCCGTTTCCCGGCGAAGACCGTTTGCTGGTGCCCTCGCAAAAGGTTGCGACCTACGATCTTGCGCCGGAGATGTCGGCTGCCGGAATTGCCGACGTGGTCGTGAAGGCTGTCGAGGACACCGCCTTCGATCTGCTGGTCGTCAATTTTGCCAATGCGGATATGGTGGGTCATTCCGGCAAGCTTGCCCCGACCATTAAGGGAGTCGAAACAGTGGATGCCTGCCTGGGCCGAATCTATCAGGCGATTCGCCAGTACGGCGGTTCAATGCTGATTACAGCCGACCACGGCAACGCCGAAATGATGGTCGATCCGATCAGCGGCGGACCGCATACCGCACACACTACCAACCCCGTTCCCTTTATCTTCGTGAATGAAGACGCAAAGAATTACAGGCTGCGCCCCGACGGATCGCTGCGCGATATCTCGCCGACCGTGCTCGGATTACTTGGGCTTGATCAGCCCACGCACATGTCCGGCGGAGATCTGCGCGTCCGACTCGGATAGCCGTCCAGGTCCGAGCCAGCACAAAAATAAAAAGCCCTCATCGAAAGATGAGGGCTTTATTGCGTCAGGTTTCAGAAAGTCTTTTGCCATTTTGGAAACCACGTGATCTGCGCCTGAATCGTCGTGTCGCGCTGCGGCCCGGGCTTGTAAAAGGGAGCGACCCAACGCTCATACTGCACCCATCCGCGAAACTCGAAATCGCTCATAAAGCGTTTGGTCACCGCAAACTGATAATCGTTCTGCGTCGTTCCGAACGGGATAAATTTCGGGTCTACCTTTGTGTACTTATAGGAGAACTGAGCGAATTCCGTGGGTGAAAGATGATAGGTCAGCCATGACTGCCCGCCTTTCGCGTCGCGTCCGATGGCGTCGGCGAACAGAAAGCCCTTGTTAGTTGTGCCCTGTTTTTGAATAGCTTCGTAATATAGGAACTGTCCGTTCTCGCCCTCGTTGCTCACCGGGTCGGTCGAGACTCCCTCGACGCGCAAATCCATATGGCTGAGAACAGGGAAGTGCGAGAGGTAGATTCCCGGGCGCACACCTGCGCGGCGCGGCGCGGCGATCGGGCTTACGTCATCATGCACGATCGAATCCGTGTAGAGCGTGACCCAGTTGCGTAGAAAGGGCAGGCGATAGTCAAAGTCGAAGCTGCCGAAACGCGCTCCAGGATCATTGCGCGAATACTTTTCAGCTAAGGACACGTTCGAGAAGCTGAAGAAAGTCTTGAAAAAGGTATGCAGCGTGATGGGCTGTCTGCAGGGGATGATTGTGTTCGTGCTGGAATCAAGGCAGCCGTGGTCGTCGCCGCCCCAGATGACCGTGCGCTCAAAGCCGAGCTCAAGGTTCTTTGTCGGCTTAAAGCTGATCTTTTCCATGTGCGTCCAGGGGGCGTTCGGATAAGTGTGGCCCTTGAGGCTCCCCACGAAAAATTCATAGCGGAACGGTCCGGTCACGCGCGACACCAAGGGAATCCGCAGCGGTTCCACGCGGTTAATCTCGAAAGTGTACGGATTCTCCGCATTCGTGCTCCACGACATGCTGCCGCCCAGCGCGGGACTGAGCCATTGATCATTTTTACCGAACGAAATTTCGTGGCCCAGCAGATGATAAGAGAGGCTCGCCTCAATCACGCGAAAATAATTTGCCGCATTGATCGGCCCCAGAGGGATTGTGTCCTGAACCGGATTGGTCGCGAACGGGATGTCATCAACGGTCTGTGAGAGATACATGGCCATCGGCAGGGAATAGCCGGTTGCACTGGGCGCGTGCTGGTATTCTCCGCGGAAGTAAAGGGAAAAGCGACCTGCCTCGGCGCGCGCGCTGAACCCTGTGTAGTTGTTAAATCCCTCCTGATAGGGCCGTCCGTAATCATTCACGATCGTTTGGCCGAGGTGGTAACTGTCGTTCAGTGGCGTGCCGATGATGCCGCGCAGGATGGAATATGTGCTCTCAAATTCAGCATGAACTGCGCGCTGGCTGTACGGAGCTGCCTGATCGTTTGCGAACTCGTCCACGAGCGCAAGATAAAGCTCGCGCGCCTCGTCATCGTTCGGGTTGTTATCGATCTTGTCCGCCGTCTCCTGCAGCATGTGAGCGATGCTCAGGCGCGTCCACGGACGCAATCCCAGAAAGGCCGTGTCCAGGTAGCCCATGCTGTGCAAGCGGTCCAGCGCTGGATAGACCCAGTTATCCATGGGGACATACGTCGAGCCGAGAGAACTGCTGTACACAATAGGAGAAGCTGGGTGATAGTTGGCTGGAAACGGCTGCTGCCACGCCGGAGCTTCGCTTGAAAATGCAATCTGTGGTGTCTGGTTCACGCTGCCGGATTGAGCCGTAACGGATTGAAGACCGGAACTCAGCATAATCAGCAAAATGATCGACGGAACAGTTCTCACTTACACCTCTGGGAATTTGGGGGAATATGCCAGGGCGGACATGGAAACCTGGCTGATTATTGCATTCACAGTACTCGATTCAGGCTACAGCATTTCTTAAGCAGGTGCACACTTGCTTCGATTGCCTCTTTCGTCACAAAATGTGACCGGCTTACTTCGAATCAATTCAAAGCCAGCGGTCTTTGCAGCTTCGTCCAGAGCCTCACTGTATTTTTTCTCCAGACGCTGCTTCCAGTCCTGCCGGAACAGCTTCTTGCCCGCCAGATAATGCTCCAGCTTCGCCAGCGGATCCTGCAGCTGGCTGTCGCCCGGCCACGCGGCGCATTCCATCACCGTTGGGCCTCCGCCATCGCGCGCTCGCGCAATCGATTCGTGTGCTACGCGGTAGACAGCGATTGCGTCTGAGCCATCAACGCGAATCACGGGAATGTCTCCGCAGATTTCCGCCGCCGGCGCGCTACCCTCCAGGACATAAAGCACCGGCAGGCAGAACTCAGTTGCCGCCGCAAAAGCGTCTCGGGCTAAATTGCAAGCACTCGTATTGGCAAATACCACGGCGATGTTGCCCAAACCTTCCAGCTTATGCCGTAGCGCATCGCCCGTTGCAATGGCCAGGTGCGTCATAGCAGAGGATGCTGCGCGCCTGGGAGTGAGCGAAGCATTCTGGAGATAATTTGCCAGCTGGCCTCTCGGTGTCGGCGTCACAGAATCGCCGGATTGCAGGCACGTAATCACTCCCGCAGTGCTTGCTTCCCGCCCCGCCCATCCTTCGTAGCCGTCGGTCGTTTGCAGCCGCTCGTCGAGCATCTTGCATTGCAAAAGAGCAGCGTAAAGCTCCCGGAATGTTCCATCGCTGATCAGTGAAAAACCATTTTTGCCTGCAACTCTGGCGGCCTGAGTCGTTTTATTTCCGGTCATCGGTGATATGTTTTCTGCGATCAAGGCGATTGTATCGCACACATTCCTCTTCACAGAGCGTTCGCGTCTCGCCGATCTACCCATCACAAGAAGTGCAACAGATTCGCACGAAATCTCCTCCCGGTGGAAGAATTTTCCAGCTGGCTTTTTCAACAACTTTGTGAAAAACCCTGTGCATTTCGCGGGCCTGACGGCTTCATGTGCAGCATTGACGCGCATTCCGGCACTCTGCACTCATCCTGATGCATCAGTGCCTTGACCTGCGATGCTTGACCAGCGATGCTCGCGCAGACCGATTGCGCTTGGGCGGCCTCAGCAACCAATTCGCTCCGGCGGCTATCTCATAGTGGAGAGGAGAGTTCATCCTATGAGTGCCGTTAAATTCTGGACCGTATTTGCCATTGGAGTGGCCGCAGGCGCAGCCGTTGCGTTAACTTACGCTCCCCAATCCGGAGTAAAAACACGCCGCAAGCTTCGGCGCGGATTGGAAGATGCCGGCGACTATCTTAAGAATGCCGCGGAAACAGTGAGCGGCCACACTGAGAAATACGTGAAGCGGGGGAAGGGTATCGTGGATGACGTCGTGGATACAGCCTCGTCCGCCTATGGCGCAGCCCGAAAGGTCGTACCGATCTGACGCCGTTGCGGAAAAAATAATGAAGCCCTGCCTGAGCTCAGGCAGGGCTTTCCAATTGAAATTAGCTATACAGCAGAACTCCCTCAGATTTTTCAGCGCCCTCTTGGGCGACTGGACGATAGAAGAGCTGATTGTTCTCAAGGTAGACCTCAAGAAACGCTGGACGCTCGGCAATTCCACCCGCAATCAGAGCCTCTGACAGAGGATCTTCGACGTACCGCTGCAGCGCGCGGCGCAGCGGACGCGCCCCATAGCTGCGATCGATCAACGTCTTGTCCAGGATCCACTTCTTGGCATCGTGGGTTACGGAAATGGTAATCGCCTTCTGCACCAGATTTGCGTTAAGTTGCGCAAGCAACAGCTCCACAATCTGGATCAGGTCCGCATCCATCAGCGACTGGAACAGGATGATCTCGTCGATACGGTTAAGGAACTCGGGGTTAAAGGTTCGTTTCACCTCGCCTTTCACCATCTCTTCGATCTTGTCCATCACCAGGTCTTCGCGGTCGCTCTGGAAGCCCAGCCCCTGCTTGCGTTGCAGGTGCCGCGCGCCGATGTTCGAGGTCATGATAATGATCGTGTTTTTGAAGTCGACCGTGTTGCCGAGCCCATCCGTCAACTGGCCGTCCTCAAAGACCTGCAGCAGGATGTTGAACACATCCGGATGCGCTTTTTCGATTTCGTCGAGCAGAACGACGGAGTACGGCGACCGCTTGACGCGCTCCGTCAACTGACCGCCCTCCTCGTAGCCCACGTATCCCGGAGGCGAACCGATGAGCTTCGAGACCGAATGCTTCTCCATGAACTCCGACATATCGAAGCGGATAAGAGACTTTTCCGAGCCGAAGAGGAACTGCGCCAGCGTCCGAGCCATCTCGGTTTTGCCGACGCCGGTTGGACCCAGGAACAGAAAGGATCCGATCGGACGATGCGGCGATTTAAGTCCCGCGCGCGACCGGCGAATGGCCCGCGCCAGCGCGGAAATCGCCTTGTCCTGCGAGATCACGCGCTTATGCAGCTCTTCTTCGACGCGCAGCAGCTTCTGCGTCTCTTCTTCCTTGATCGATGTAATCGGCACGCCGGTCCAGCGGCTGACGACATCTTCAATGTCTTCGCGACTGACGATGCCTGCCGTCGAGTCGTCGAGATGATACTTGTCGCGCAGACCGCGCAGGTTCTCGCGCTCTTTGCGTTCCTCGTCCGAGTAAAAGCGGGCTTTCTCGAACTCGTGGTTTGCAATGGCGTTTTCCATGCGATGCACGATGAACTTGATCCGCTTCTGCACCTCAGTAATCTCTTCGGGCAGCGAAGTCTGGCGCAGCTTGACGCGCGCTCCGGCTTCATCAATTAGATCGATGGCTTTATCCGGCAGGAAGCGATCCGGAATATAGCGGTTCGAATGCGAGACAGCGAAATTGATCGAGTCATCGGTGTAGCTGACCGCGTGAAACTTCTCATAACGGTCCTTGATACCCATGATGATTTTGATCGCGTCCTCCTCGTTCGGAGGCGGAACCTTGACGGCCTGGAAGCGCCGTTCAAGCGAGCGATCTTTCTCAATGGATTTGCGATATTCGGCCGGCGTGGTTGCGCCGATGCATTGAATTTCGCCGCGCGAGAGCGCCGGTTTGAGAATGTTCGCGGCGTCGAGCGAACCTTCCGCCGATCCCGCGCCCACCAGCGTGTGCAACTCGTCGATAAACACGATGGAGTTCTGATTCTCCATCAGCTCTTTCATGATTGTTTTCAGGCGTTCCTCGAACTGCCCGCGATATTTCGTTCCCGCGACAATCAGCGACAGATCGAGCGCGAGCACCTTCTTTTCGGAGAGGAAACTGGGCACATCACCGTCGGAGATGCGTTGCGCCAGGCCCTCGACGATTGCCGTTTTCCCCACGCCCGGCTCGCCAATCAGCACAGGATTGTTTTTCGTGCGACGGCACAGAATCTGTACCACCCGCTCCAGTTCGGAGTCGCGTCCGACGAGTGGATCAAGCTGATTATCGAGCGCCGCCTGCGTCAGATCGCGCGAAAACTCGGCCAACAGGCTCGATTCACGATTGCGTTGTTGCTGCGGAGCCTTCTCCTGCGTGGTCCGCGCGAGCTCCTCACGAATCGCGGCCAGCTTCAGCCCGCGCTCGTGAAGAATTTCCGCCGCAAAGCATTTTTCTTCGCGCAGCAGACCCAGCAGTAAATGTTCCGTACCTATGTGTTTGTGGGAGAGCCGCTCCGCCTCCTCGGCTGCGTACGCCAGAACGCGCTTGCATTCATTCGAGAGAGGGAGATCGACCGACGTTGAAACCTTCTCGCGAATCGTAGTGTGACCTTCAATCTGCTTCCGAATGGATTCAACAGATGCGTGCGAGCGAAGAAAGCGGTTGGTCAGCGCCTTGTCCTCGCGCAAAAGACCAAGCAGCAGGTGTTCCGTCTCGATATAGGGTGAGCCGAACTGGCTTGCCTCATACCGGGCGAAGAAGATGACGCGCCGTGCCTTTTCCGTGTAGCGTTCGAACATATTCCCCCTCGAAAAGCTTTGATTGCACGCCGATCCTGCCCGGGAGTTCCCGCCAGGTACGGAAAGCTTTCAGAGCCTTCGTCCGTAGCGCCGCTCCGGCCTAAAATCATGAGCCAGTAATGGAGCGGCCTTCGGGCTGGGTGCGCTCTTCCGCATCCAATCCCGCGATTGCACTTGCTGCATTCCCCGCTCAACTTGCCAGCGGAGAAACTTCCTGCATGCGACCCTTTTCCAGTCGCAAAACTCTGCTACATCGCTGCGCCAAGGCTAGATTGTGCGTAACAATAACAGATGTTAGATGATGGGTTTGGTGAAGACGTTCCACCAGATCGAAAACAACTCCTGAAGTTCGGCTGTCGAGATCGCCCGTAGGTTCATCAGCCAGTAGGACTTTCGGCCCTGTTACCAGCGCGCGGGCTAACGAGACCCTCTGCTGCTCGCCGCCGGAAAGCTCACCGGCCCGGTGCTCGGCCCGGTCGCCCAATTCCACCTCATTCAGCCACTCGGCGGCTTTTTTCAGTGCGTTTACCTTTCCCTCGCCGCGCGCCAGCAGCGGCATCGCGACATTCTCGGCAGCCGTAAACTCCGGCAGCAAATAGTGAAACTGCCAGACGTAGCCCACTTCCCGGTTGCGAAAACGCGCGGCCTCTTTGATCGACAGATTTCTCAAGTGAATTGAGGCGCAGTATACGTCACCGCTCGAAGGGCTATCAAGAGCCCCCAAAATGTGCAAAAGTGTGCTTTTTCCCGCGCCTGACTCGCCGACGATGGCCAGCATTTCGCCTTTGGCCACTTCGAAACTCAAGCCGTCGAAGAGCACAAGGCTGCCTCGTCCGGTCGAGTATTCCTTTCGCAGATCCTTGACTTGTATAAGGATGGGATGGCCCGCAGCCGCGGCTGGACTCAGACCGAGCTCAGCGGGTTGGTTTGGCGCGAGCGATACGGGCGAAAGCGACTCCATGACTATCTGTATCACCTCCACGAGACAAAATGGAAGCACAGAAATGCGGGCGCGCTAATTACTTTGAGCCAGAAGCGCAGGTACATCCCGTTCGGGGATGACCGGCATCGACTCCAGAATCGTCAATTGCTGCTGTACTCTGCGCCAGGCCCGAGGGTGTTTCTTTGTGGTGATCGGCGCATTCGGGTCGGAGTAGTAAGCCTGGATATCCAGCTTCAAATTCACAGGAATTGGATCCTTGACTTCGACGATCCTAGCCAGAAGGTTCGCATACGCCTCATCCATGAGGCGGTACGTGCCTGGAATGGCTTTTTCCCCTGTGTCGAGGTCAATATTTTCAAGATTCATGGTAAGACGCGGAGACGCCTTGGGATGCTTCGTCAGCGAATCCAGCAAATCGTCATAACGGGCAACCGTCCGGTTTACGCTTTCGATATATTTCTCTTCCGTGGAAGGCTGTGGCCCGCGAATCGCGAGATCGGAGAGCACCCCAACCTTGGGCACAATCACGATCAGCGCGGCGATCACATGGGTTCTGATTCCCGCCTTTTTCCGGTACTGCTCCCAGCCATTGTTGAAGTCAGCCTCGGAGAGCCTCTTTGCATATAGATCGAACTCCGGGCCGGGCGTATCCGCCGGAAAATCCTTCCGGTGCAGCATCACCTCGCCGTAGGCTAGGTCTGGCAGAAAGGTGCGAACTGACCACCGGTAGGTTCCGAATGCCGCGCTCTCGTTGATCACCATGCTCCTCAGACGTAATCCATAAGTCTCGTAAAAGGCCCGTTCCAGAAGGGGAATCGGAACCTTCAAACCCTCATGCTTCAAATAGGCGGAGGGCGCGATTCGTTTTTTGCTGAGCTGGTCGATGTCGAAGGCGAACTCCGTCCGCACGTGCGCGTGGGGGCTCTCGTCATAGGTCACGACCGCGCCGTACTTCGCTTTGAGCTTTGGAAACTCAACTGCTGTTGAGGGGTTGACGGCTTCGTGATGGCCGATGCTGTCGCCGACATAATGTGAGAGTGCGCCGAGGGCGAATGCCAGTTCATCCACATTGCGCGAATCCCGAATCAGGTTGGCGACGAAATCGCCTGATCGCACATAGTGGGTCAGGTCGCTCAACGTTGCATGGCCGAATGGATAATATCCTGCGTCCTGAATTGCACATCCGCCATAGGCATAGGCGTGTGCTTCTTTCAGTTCCGTGTCGGTCGCGTTCGGATAGCGGCTCAGCAGCAGTGGCCGAATCGAGTCTTTCCATGCCAGGTCGATGATCTGCTCATGTGTAAGTACCGAATATGCTCCGGCGGTGCGCGCGCCAAAAGCAACGACCAGCAATAGTGCAAGGATTCCGCGAATGGTCGTTTTATTCATAACGTAGAGCCTCGGCGGGCAGGACGCGTGCCGCGGAACTGGAGGGATAAATCGTGGCCAGCAGGGAAACCCCTAGAGAAACCGCCGTCACCTTCAGCCCGTCGATGAGCCGGGGATCGAAGGGGAGATAGTCGATTGAGTAAACATCAGCCGGAAGATGAATAAATCGGTAATGGCCGCCAAGCCACGCCAGCAGATAGCCCAACAAAAGCCCGAGGGCAGTCCCCACCACGCTGATCAAAAATCCCTGCATCAGGAAAATCCGCCGAATCTGTCCCGGCTCGACGCCCAGCGACATCAGCACGGCAATGTCTTTGGTCTTCTCCATCACCATCATGGTGAGAGCGATCAGGATGTTCAGCGCCGCAACACAGACAATCAGTCCGATCACAATGAACGTGACCACCTGCTCCAGCTTCAGTGCGCGAAACAGCTCGCGGTTCTGCTCCATCCAGTTCGTCGTCTGAAATCCCGGACCGGCAGCGGCTTCAATCGCCTTGCCTATCCGATCGGCGTGGTTCAGGTCGTCCACCTTGAACGAAATCACGGAAATCACATCCGGCTCGCCGAAGAGCGTTTGCGCGTCTTTCAGCCGGATGAAGCCGAAGCTCGAATCGTACTCGTAGAATCCGGAGTGGAAGATTCCCACGATCCGGAAGGGCTGGTATTTGGGAACCAGACCATAGGGAGTGAGCTCGCCCTGCGGACTGATGACCATTACCGTCGATCCGACCTGAGCGTCGAGTGTGTCGGCCAGCTCATAGCCAAGAACCAGCGGTGGGATGGCCGCATTTGCGCCGCTCGCATCTTCCGGCTCCGACAGAGGAGCAGCCGAGCCGGAGGTAACGCTCGAAAAGAGACTGCTGACCGTCTGTTCTTCGCTCGGGACAATGCCTTTGAGCATCGCGCCGCCAGACAGCGTTCCGCGCGCAACCAATACCGGATCGTAGAGCCCAGGAGAAGCCGCGGTAACGTGTGGAACATGCCTCAGGCGAGTGAGGAGGGGGCGCCAGTTCTTAATGCCGTCGTTCAAGGTGCGCATCAGCTCGACGTGCGCCGTCGAGCTGACCAATCGGTCCTGCAAATCGCGCCGCATCCCGCTGGTAATAGCCAGCGCGATGATCAGCGAAGCCACACCTACGGCCACTCCCGCAATGGAGATGGCGGTAATCGCACCCACGACCGCCTGACGGCGCTTGGCCCTCAGATATCGCGCGGCGACAAAGAATTCAAAACGCATGCCTATCGAACGACCGCCTTCGCCGCGACCGCATTCTCATTCCGGTCGAACACGCGCACGGTGATCACATGCTCAGATGCGTCAACTGGGGCAAGAGTATCCGGCGGCAGCGCGCGCAGCGGTGCATCGAAGGAAAATTTTTCTGTCGTCGAATCCGAGATATTTCCAACCGGTGCAATGTATTGCCACGGGCCTGCGTCTACGGAGTACTCGGCGTGAGAAATCGGAGTTGTCGCGTCCGTAGCGGTCAATTCCGCATGGATCTTTCCGTCTACCAGGCGTGCGGTCATTCCGCTCACCACCGGAGGAGTCGTGTCGATCACAAACCGGTCGCTCACTCGCTCGCCAGTTAGCGCCTCGCCCGGATTCTGCGAAGGAGCATCGCTGGCCACGACTTTCAGGCGGTAAGGGCCGTCCGGCAGCAGCTCCGCGTCGAAGCTCAGGTACAGCTTCCGGATGTTCTTTTTCAGCAACTGCCAGTTCCGCTCGTCTTCGCCGCGATAGTAAACGGCAAACGTGAGCGCATCGCCATTATCGTCGTGCGCCAGCCAGCGCACAGTTACCGCTGACTTATCGCGCAGCCCCACCAGCGGCTCGCGCCCCGGCTCCTGCGTGAAGTTGATGATGCTGGGATTCTGCGGAGCAGGGAAGTTGATGGTGACCTGCTGCGCCTGCGCCGCCTCCCCCGGCCCGGGATTCACACGCGCTCCCGGCTCAACAACAATCTCATCGACCACCGGAGCCACGTTCACCGGGAGGTAATTCAAGCCCACGGAAGCGATATCCGCGCCCGGATGCAAGACTGCCTTCCACTGCACAAAACGCGCCGATTCGAGTCCAAGCGGCCCCGCCTCCGGAGTGACTTTTTTCCAGTCGCTCCAGGCCCGCTGCGGATTTTCAATATTTCCAACCCGCGCATAAAAATCGAAACTCCCCGAGCCTGGGCCGGTCTCAACTTCGGCGCGTCCCCATTGCGAAAACACGCCCGCGTCGAACACGTCGCTCAGGTATGTGCCTTCCGCGGCGTCGTCATGACTCAGCAGATAAACCTTGCCCGCATTCGCCGTGCTCACATATATCCCATGCTCTGAATCGGCAAAGCCCGTCGCCTGCGAGGATTCGAGATGGGCCACGTCCGCGTAAGAGCCGTCTTCCGCGATGCGATAAATCCGTCCGCGATTGCCGGTCGCCGCCAGCAGGCCGTTCTTCGTCCAGCGCAACGCATACACAATGTCATCGCGTCCGGCCCACAGCTTTCGCGGTGCGCCGTTAGGCGCAATTTCGTCGATCTCAGAGCCATCCGGAATCAGCGTATTTGCGCTGAAGGCTCCCACCGAACCTGGCTGCACGATTTTGATGGTGACCGTAGCATTGCCCGTAACCGGCAGCGGAGGCAACGTCTCGCGTCCTTTTTCGCCGACCGCAGCTGCGTAGATTGCGCCGTTCGCTCCCACGGCAACCGCGGTAATCTCACGCTTCGGGGCGTCAAAGATCACGTATCCTTTTCCACTCTTATCGATGCGATACACCAGCCCCGTTCCATCCGAACCGGCGATCAGATTTCCAGCCGTATCAAACGCCAGCGAGCGAATATGCTGTTCATCACTCTTGAAAAACAGCTCCGGCTTGCCACCGGGCGCAACGCGGTAGATGCCGGCCGGTCCCCCCGCAGCCACATAAAGCCGACCCTCCGGGTCAAAAACCATGTCCCAGACGTACTTCGGCTTTTCCGCCGTCGCCGCTGGATCGAACACGACTGTGGCGTTCTCGTCATTCAAATCCGAAGCGTTGGGATTGAACTTATAGACCTTCCCTGACGGCAGCGTAGCAGCATACACTGCGCCGTCTGGCCCCACGCGCACAACTTGCACGCTCAGGTCGTTGGACGAAAACATCTTCGTCAACTTTCCATCTGGCGTAACCCGCAGCACCGCTGCCGGGCTGCCGGTAGCCAGATACGCATCTCCGGTTTTATCCGCGGCCACCGACCACACATAGGTGGCGGGAGTGGTGGCAATCACTGTGTTTGAAGGCCCGGCGATCAAACGCCCGTCGCTGGTAATCGCAACGCCGTTCGGCTTGCCGCGCTCCAGTTCCTCGAACTTCGATTGGGTCCACAGCCGCGTTCCCTGGCAACACGCCAGACCGCTGGAAAACGCCACCAGACTAAGGGTCAGAAGAGTAAAAAAGCGCCGCATCATGCTGGGAACGAGTCTACTAGATACCGCATCTCATCCCTTACAATCATGCTTATGGATAAGCTTATGGATAGGCCCCAATCCGACGCTCTCGTCTTTTTCGGCGCAACCGGCGACCTTGCGTACAAGCAGATTTTTCCATCTCTTCAGCGCCTCGCGAAACGCGGCAAGCTCAATGGCCCAGTCATCGGAGTGGCCAAGGCCGGATGGAATCTCGATCAGTTCAAGGCGCGCGCCAAAGACAGCGTGGAAAAGAACGGAGGCGCCGACCCGGAGGGTCTGCCAAAACTGCTGGAAAGGCTGCGCTATGTGGACGGAGACTACGCCGATGCCTCCACCTTCGCTCAGGTCAGGAAGGAACTGGGCAGCGCCAAGCACCCGCTGCACTATCTGGCTATTCCTCCCAGCCTGTTTGCCGATGTCATCGAGAAGCTCAAGGCATCGGGCAACGCCGAAGGCGCGCGCGTCGTCGTCGAAAAACCCTTCGGGCACGATCTGGCTTCTGCACGCGAACTCAATCACGTCATTCACAGGGTTTTCGCCGAGCGCGATATCTTCCGTATCGATCATTACCTCGGCAAAAATGCGGTCCAGAACCTCATCTTCTTTCGTTTTTCCAACTCGTTCCTTGAGCCCATCTGGAACCGCCAGTATATCGAAAGCGTACAGATTACCATGGCCGAAAAGTTCGGCATTCAGGGCCGGGGAGCGTTCTACGACAGCGTGGGCGCGCTCCGCGACGTGGTGCAGAACCACCTCATGCAGCTCGTCAGCAACATTGCGATGGAGCCGCCACCCTGTCCCGATATCGAATCCATCCGCGACGAGCGCGTCAAGGTCCTCCGCAGCACGCAGTCGCTGGAGCCGGAAGACGTCGTGCTCGGGCAGTTCGCCGGCTACCATGATGAACCCGGCGTGAAGGCCGGCTCCAACACAGAAACCTTCGCCATGCTGCGCCTGCAAATCAACTCCTGGCGCTGGCGCGACGTGCCCTTCTACATCCGCACCGGCAAGCTGCTGCCGGAAACGGCGACCGAGGTGATCGCGAAATTCTGCCAGACGCCGCCTGTGTTCTCTGAAGAGCTGACGCCGCAGAATTACGTTCGCTTCCGCGTCAGCCCTGTCCCGGCCATTGCCATTGGGGCCTCGGTGAAGCAGGCAGGCGATCGGCTGCTCGGCTGCATGACGGAGTTGGTGGTGGATCAGGATTGTGGAACAGAGAATCTGCTCCCATA
This sequence comes from uncultured Acidobacteriaceae bacterium, assembly GCA_963743135.1. GTDB lineage: Bacteria > Acidobacteriota > Terriglobia > Terriglobales > Acidobacteriaceae > Silvibacterium. The sequence goes on along the minus strand of CAVUON010000001.1, from coordinate 59,458 downwards.
CGAAGAACTGTTGCAGGATGCAATGCAGGGCAATCAGACCTGGTTCGCCCGCGAAGATTACGTCGAGGAGTCCTGGCGGATTCTCGATCCTCTGCTGAAGCACCACCACAAACCGCTGGTCTATCAGCCCGGAGTATGGGGACCGTCCGAGACGGGAAGTTTTACTCCGCCGCCGGGAGGGTGGTCGAGCCCGCAGGAAATAGCTGGCGAGGAGTAGGGGCCGCAGAATCAGCTCATACTGTTGCGCGGGTTCACGAGTGTCTGGTCGTAGCGATCAACACGAGGGATGCCGGACGCACGGAATCGCGCGCCCGGCAGATTTTCTCTTATCGATTACCCGCGTCGGTGCTGCGGATAAACGCTGCCACATTGTCGTGTAACTTCTTGAGCGATTCATCGCGGACGTACACCATATGTCCCGACTCATACCAGTCGTACTGAATATTGTTCGCCAGGCTTGCTGAAATCGGCAGATGTTTGTCCTCGTACCATGCCGCATAGAATGGCGTCGCCAGATCGTAGTAGCCGCCGTTCACCAGCACCTTCAGCCGCGGATTGGTCTTCATGGCGGTGGCCAGGTCGCTGCTCACGTTCGTGTCGATGGGGTTGCCGTTGTGCTTTAAATCCCACTCGTGACCGTTGAACTGGGCCTCGGGCAGATAGGTCAGGCCGGCACCGTACTTGAGATCGCGCCGCACATAATCGTTGAAAAGCGACACATACGCGGAGGAGATCGCCGAGCTTTGCGGATCGTATTCCGACTCCTCGCTCAGCGGGTTAAGCGATGGTCCGGAGAAGCGCGTGTCGAGCCTGCCGGTGGTGAGATCGCTGTCGATCTGGAGATTCTTAGTGAAGCCTCCGCCGCTGACTCGCAGATCGGCGCGCAGCAGATATTCGACCGAGAGGCCAGTGTATTGGTGCAGCTTCTCGGCAATGGCCTGCTTCTCGCTCGCGGGAAGGTCGGTACCTTGTTGCAGCGCGTGGGTGTAATCGCCCATGGCAAAGGTCTCTACTTCTTTCAGGAATGGTTGAAGCTCGGCAGGCTGATTCGGCAGTTTGTGGTGATACCACGCGGTCGCGGCATAGGTGGGTAGCCCGGTTTCAAAGGGAAGGTCGATGCCCGGATTCGTGCGCGACGCGTCGATGTCCGACGTGAAATTGAAGATCTGAGAAAGAAGGATCACGCCGTTAAGGTCGATATCCTTCTCGTTTTCAAGGATGTTTGAGAGCACCGCCGACCGCGTCGTTCCGTAGCTTTCCCCAAACAAATATTTAGGAGAATTCCAGCGGTTGTACTTGCTGACGAACCGCGCGATAAAACGCGCAAAGGCATGTCCATCCTCATCAACGCCCCAGAAGGCCTTTTCCGGGTCTTTCCCGTAAAATCGCCCAAAGCCGGTCCCGGGCATATCGATAAAGACCAGGTCGCTGGTATCGAGCAGGCTGTTAGGGTTATCAAGCAGTTTGTAGGGGGCGCCGGCCAGATGCTGGTCGTCCGGAGTCTCCACATGCTTTGGACCGAACGAGCCCATATGCAGCCAGACGGTTGAGCTGCCTGGTCCGCCGTTGTAGAGAAATGTGATGGGGCGCGTCTCGGGGTCCGCGTCCTTCTTGAAATAAGCCACATAAAACATGCTGGCCGTGGGCGGTGCGTCCTTTGGATCCTTGACCAGAGCGGCACTGGAGCCGGGCTCGGGCTTGCCGTCCGGGCCAAGCTGTGAGTCCGTTTCCTCGGTTGCGCCCACCGTGATGGTTCCAGCCACGGCAGTGTACGCAATGTGCTCACCGCCGGCATTCAGCATGCCTTCCGTGGTTGAATCGGTGGAGACAGGGGCAGCGGGCTTGTCGGCAGCTTTGACGTCGTCCGCCGCGAAGGCAGGTATAGAAACAGTAGCTGCCAGCACCAGAGCAAGCAGCGAAGAGAATTTTTGCATCAGTCGGTCCTTCAGAAAGAGGGATGTAGAAGCGTTGAGACGGCGGTTCGTGTTGGGCGTAACCGGAAAGTATAGAACGGCGCATACGTATCGCGAACAAATTAAAGAGCCAATTTTTCGCAACTCCACGCCGCGCCCATGCGTCTCAAGGAACGCGTCTAATATAAATCGATGGCCGACCAACTCTATCTCAGCGTGTGGTATCCGAATTTTCGACTCATTGCGCTGCCCGCCGCGCTCGAAAAGGTCATGGACCTGTTTGGGACCGTTGCAGGGTCATCGCGGGTGAAAGCCGCCGTCGCTTACCCTATCTCATGGAACGAACCTCCAGCCTATCAGCGCGTCTACGACGAAGAGCATGAGCCCGATGTGGAAGCTTCTGAGCCGCGGCAGGCGATTTCGGCGGCGACTGAAATGCTGCACGAAGACTTCGCCTACGAGTTCGAGCTGATATGGGAGCTGTGGACGCCGGAAAGCGGCGGTGGTCTCGATCCCGTCTGGAGGAGGGAGCCATCCAGTGTTCGAATCGTCGGTTATGGTCCCGAGTTTGACGAAGGAGCCTACGAGCAGAACGGCCACATCCGCATCGATTTCGGCCCCGACACGCCCTTTCTGCAGGAAGACGTGGACCTCGACGGCGAAGCCGCTGAGCGTGTCAAGCAAAACGTGCAGATGCTGGTGGACCTTACGAACGCCGTCCAGCAGCATGCGGGCATTTCTACGCGTCTGCTCTGGTCTGAATCCGGTGAGAGCCTGGCGCAGAAGCTGATAGCGCGATTGCAGAGCGTGAATTGACTCCAGCCGCGTCTGAGAAGATACTTCCATGCGCCTAACGATTGCGAGGCTGCGCCAGGGGATTCTGATTCTGGCTGGCCTGCTGGTGGCAGTTCTTATTGGCTTCTTTGCCTACGCGCATTACCGCCTCCGCCGCTTCGAGAAGGATCTGCCCGCCAGGCTCGGCATCAATATCCAGCAGACCGCCAACGGATACACCTACTCACAATCGAGCAAAGGGCACACGCTCTACACGATTCACGCGTCGAAGCTCATTCAGTACAAGGAGGGCGGTAACGCCACCCTGCACGATGTCGCCATCACACTGTACGGCCCTGTGGGGTCCAACCGTACCGACAAGATCTACGGCTCCGACTTCGATTACGACGCGAAAAATCAGATCGTCAGTGCCCAGGGAACGGTGGTGATCGATCTCCAGGGCTTCGGCGATGAAAACGAAGCAGCCTCGCCGCAAAATACCATTCATGTAAAAACCAGCGGACTCGTCTTCAACCAGACGACCGGACAGGCCGACACCAGCCAGCACACCGAGTTCTCCTTCCCGAAAGCTTCAGGCAGCTCTACCGGCGCCCACTACAACAGCAGGACAGGCGTTCTCGTCCTCGATAGCCAGGTGGAGATGGCGACAACCACCAACGGCGACTCGGCCGTCGTTCACGCGTCCCACGCGCAGATCGTGCGGGACTCGAAGCAGGCCTTCCTGCTCAACCCCGAGACGGAATACCAGTCGGAAAAAGGCTCCGCCGATGCCGCGATCGTTTCCTTCCGGCAGGATGGCTCGGCGCAGAGCATCAACGCGCAGGGCCATGTGCGCGTCGTTACCGCCGACGGCGCGGTGATCACCGCGTCCAATTCTCAGACGCAGCTGGACCAGAGAAGCCAGCCAGTGCGGGCCGATCTTGGCGGGGGTGTAAATTTCGTCTCGAACGCTCCGGACGAGAGTATGCACGGAACCGCCGTCTCCGGAACGCTGAGCTTCGGCAATAATTCAATGCTCAAGCACGCGCAGTTCAGAGATGCTGTCAGTTTTGTCGATCAGGTGTTCAAGCTGGCGAACGACCCCAAAGGAACCGCATCGCGGCAGATCCAGGCCTCGAAGCTCGATGTGGACTTTGCCCCGGGCCCGGACGCGAAAAAGGCAATCGCGCAAAAAGCCCTCGCAAGCGGGAACGCTTCCGTGAATCTGCATACCATCCCCTCCAAAGGACCGCAGGAGGTTACGAGGATCAGCGGAGACCAGCTGCTGGCGCTGCTCACCGCCGACGGCAAATCGATTCGGCAACTGAATGGCACTGGTCATACCAGGATAGTTGACCTCGCCGGGGACGGCTCAACAAATACCAGTGCAGGCGATCGCCTGGAAGTCACATTCAATATGCAGAAGGCCGCTGAATCAGGGGCCGGATCGAAAAAGAAACAAGATAATGCGGCAACCGCGCCGGTCTCGCAAATCGAAACCGCCATTCAGGATGGCAATGTAGTTCTAACCCAAACGCCGCAGAAAAAGGCGGCAGAGACGGCGAACCCGGCGACATTGACGGCCTGGGCGCAACACGCCGAGTATCACGCAACTGACCAGATTCTGCGCCTTACCGGGAGTCCGCGCCTATTCGACGGACAATCGCTGCAAATAGCCGGCGCGCGCATCGACTACCACCGTGATACGGGCGACGCCGGCGCGGCAGGGAACGTCAAGGCGACCTATACACAGCAAAAAGCGCAGAACGGAGCGCCATCGACAAACGGCGTCCCCACGCTGGGAGGCGATGGACCGGTTCACATCACGGCGGACCATGCACTGCTGCGCCATGCCACGGATGTGAGCACGTTCTACGGGGCAGGCTCCGGTGCGACGGACGCGCGCATGTGGCAGGGGACCAATTCCATCCAGGCGCCTGTGCTCGAGCTGACTCGCAAGCCGCAGACCCTGAAGGCCTTTGGGCCCGGCGGGAGCACGGCTGCTGTGGTGAGTGCGAACCTGACGTCGGCGACGGGCGCGAATCATCAGCAGAGCGCCGTGCGCGTTCATAGCCGGACGCTTTTCTATTCCGATGCGGATCGGCGTGCTGATTTCCGCGGAACGGTGACCGCGGACGATTCGAATGGAGTGATCCATGCGGATCAGGCAGAGGTGTACCTCACGCCACCGCCGAAGATCGCCGGGGGTGAGCAGGCAAACCAGCAGGGCCAGCTTGATCGCATCGTTGCCACAGGCCATGTCGTTCTCACGCAGCCCGGACGAAGGGGTGTCGGGGAAAAGCTCGTTTACACCGCGGATAACGGCCGATACGTGCTCACCGGATCGCCTGCAAACCCTCCGCAGGTCGAGGATGCGGCAAAAGGTACCACCACTGGAGCAACGTTGATTTTCAATAGTCAGGATGATAGCGTCGTGGTGAGTGGAGGGCAGTCGAGCGCCGTCACCGAAACGCGCACTCCAAAATAGATGCAGAAGCTTTCAACCGATCAGATCGGCAAGTCCTACAAAGGACGACAGGTAGTCCGCGGCGTCAGCGTCGAAGTAAGCCGTGGAGAAGTGGTAGGACTGCTGGGGCCAAACGGCGCGGGCAAAACAACCAGCTTTTACATGATCGTCGGCCTCGCTGCTCCCGATTCAGGCTATATTCTGGCGGACGGCGAAAACATCACGCGCGTTCCCATGTATATGCGCGCACGCCAGTACGGCATCAGCTATCTTCCACAGGAGCCTTCGGTTTTTCGCAAGCTCACCGTCGAGGAAAACATCCTTGCCGTGCTCGAAGTGCAGAGCATCTCGCAGGAAATGCGCCGTTCACGGACGGAAAAGCTCATCGAGCAGCTCAATCTCGGTCACGTTCGCAGGACACGCGGGTACGCCCTCTCTGGCGGCGAGCGGCGCCGGGTCGAAATTGCGCGATGCCTGTGCATCCAGCCGTCGTTTATTTTGCTGGATGAACCGTTTTCGGGAATCGATCCCATTGCGGTACTGGACCTGCAGGAAATTATCGCCGACCTGAAAGCCAGCGACATCGGCATTCTTATAACGGACCATAATGTTCGCGAGACGCTCTCGGTGACCGATCGGGCATACATCATCAACGAGGGCAGGATCTTCGCCGACGGAACGCCGGAAAAACTGGCCAGCGATCCGGAAGTGCGGCGGCTGTATCTGGGCGAGGGATTCTCGCTCGTCTGATGTACCGGGTGTTACTGCGGAACGACTTGAAAAGTGGCACAATCGAAATGCTTCTCTAAGAGGGACTGACTGGATGTAAACTGTGCAGTAACTACTCGGTAAATTTTCTAAGACAGGGTGCAATGGCTCTTCTTCAACCTAGACTGAGCTTGAAAGTAGCTCAACGGCAGATATTGACGCCTGGCCTCATGCAGATGGTCAGCGTGCTGGCGTTGAACAAGCTCGAATTGAAGGAGATGATCAACGCCGAAATCACCGAAAACCCGGTCCTTGAAGAGGTGGAAGAGAATGTTCCCCTGTTCGACGAAGTAGCCGGAAAAGAAATTGAGCACGATCGCGCCACCGAAATGCGCGATAGCGCGGGCGAACCGGAGAAGAAAACCGATCCTTTCGACGAAATCGATTTTGGGTCGTATTTTCAGGATTACCTCGACCCGGGATTTCGCTCGCCCAGCAATTTCGAGCTCACCGAAACGCCGTCCCTTGAAAATTTCCTTTCGCAGCCGGGAACGCTTACCGATCACCTTTTCTGGCAGATCGGCGCTCTCAGCCTCACTCCCGCCATCCGCGAGGCCTGCGAGTACATCATCGGCAACCTCAACGAAGATGGATACCTCAACGCAAGCGACGAGGAGTTGCTGGAAGGCTACCTGCAGGAACAGCTCGATCCGGAGCCGGACGCCGAGGCGTCCAGAAAAAACAGTGGGTCCGCTCTTTCTCGAGTGACGCCGGCCATGGTCGATCGCGCCAAAGCGCATCTTGAGGCCGCGCTGGCCGTAATCCGGCAGCTTGATCCGGTGGGCATCGCCACCCGCGATCTGCGCGAGTGCCTGCTGGTGCAGGTGGAGGCGCAGCGCAAAGAGTTCGATCTGATTTTTTCCCGCCCGAACCACGAAGAACACCACAGCACGGAAGAAGGCGTCGCAGGGGACGAAAACGGCGCGCTCGAAATAGCCGCCAGCAGCGCATCGTGTGCGAAGGCAGAGATATTCGACGCGGCAACTTGCATCATCGATAAGCATCTGCAATTGCTGCAGAAGCGCGATCCGCGAGAACTGGCAAAGATACTCGGCAAGACGGTGGAGGCGGCAACGCAGGCCATCGACTTTATCCGCACTCTCGATCCGCGTCCCGGCCAGCGATACAACCGTTCCGACGCTAGATTGATCGAACCGGATGTGGCCTTCGTAAAGCGCGGGGAAGAATACGTCGTTGTAATGAATGAGGACGATCTGCCAACCCTCCGCCTGAACCAGGGATACCGCCGCATGTTGACCCAGCCAGGAGCAGAAAAGGAAGTCAAGGATTATGTGAAGGAGCGGTATCGCTCCGCGCTCCAGCTCATGCGCAACATCGAGCAGCGCAAGAACACCATCCTCCGGACCTGCGAAGCCATTGTTCGCCGCCAACAGGACTTTCTGGAGAAAGGCGTAGAGGCGCTTCGCCCCATGATGATTAAGGAAGTTGCCGAAGAGATCGGAGTCCATCCCTCAACCGTAAGCCGCGCGGTTTCCAGTAAATATGTCCACACCGCACAGGGAGTCTTCGAGCTGCGCTTCTTCTTCTCCGAGGGAGTCAATGGCCCTGAGGGATCGGGAACTCCGCTGATGCTGTTGAAACGCAAGGTGAAAAAGCTGATCGAAGAGGAGGATCCGAGCAAGCCGTTGACCGACGATCACATCGCGATCCTGTTGCAGGGACAGGGAATCGAAGTTACGCGGCGCACCGTAGCCAAATATCGCGAAGACCTGCGAATCCCCAGCACTCATCAGCGCCGCATCCGAAAGTAGCCGCATCACCGGACCCGAAACGGACTAAAATCGCCATTTCCAGCGGAACATCATTTCTGAAAGGAGCGTTTACGATGCAGATCGAGTACACGGGCAGACAGGTGACCGTTACACGCGCCCTCCGCACTTTGGCGGATGCGGGCATTGAGCGGATCGTAAAGATTCTTGGCAAGGCAACGAGCGCGCACATCATTCTAAGCTCCACAAAATATCGCCAGACGGCGGAAGTAACCATCGAAACCAGGCTGAGTAAAATTGTCGGTGTTTCTGAATCGACCAGTATGGAGAGCTCGCTGCGCGAAGCGCTCGAAAAAGCCGAAACCCAGGCCATCCGCTCCAGAAAAAAGCTTCAGGCCAAAAAACGCCAGCCCAAGGAAGAAAAGCTTACCGTGGAACCGCAGCTTTCGCGTCCGCGCCGCCCCGCGAAGCCACGTGTCGCAGAGGCAGCAGCCGCGCCGTCGGCAAAGGCCAACGGAAATGGCCGCAACAAACCGGTCATTCCGGTCACAGTGCATAGCTTCCCGGCAAAAACGCCCGTACAGGAACCGCACGTCGTCCGTTCCACCGATTCCGTCGCTCTGCGCCCCATGACGCTCGAAGAGGCGGTGAAGGAAGCCGAGTTCCGTGACCGCGAGGTCTTCGTCTTCCGCGACAATGAGGGGGCCGTAAAGGTGCTGCACCGTAAGCGCGACGGCAAAATGGAACTGATTGAAGCTCCGTAGAGTCCGCTGATCAACAAGGCATTCTCGAAAGAGATTCATCACGCTAAGATTCCGTTTCGCGGAGTTGTGTCCGTTTTGCGGCTGCATCGCCAGCCCACGATGCTAGGATGAGCGCATGGCCGGGCCAAAGAAGACAGATCGAAGCAAGGCGTCCGGGAAAAAGAAGCGCGCCAAAGCCTCTGCAAAGCCGGCGGCTCCTGCTGCGCCCCATGCAGCACCGGCAATCTCCACCCATCCTGAAGCGATGCGCGAGCTGGTCATCCTGACCGGCCTCTCCGGTTCAGGTAAGCTTTCCGCGCTCAAGGCCTTTGAGGATATGGGTTTTTACGCCGTGGACAACCTGCCCGTGGAGCTGCTTCCAAGCTTTGCCGAGCTGGTCTCGCAATCGGTAGAAATCACGCGCGCGGCCCTGGTGATCGATGCACGCGAAGGCCGCGGCCTCGAACGGTTCCCATCGATCTTGAAAGAGCTACGCCGAATGCTTTCGGTCAAGGTCGTATATTTTGAGGCTTCAAAGGCCGCTCTGCTGCGCCGCTTCTCGGAAACGCGCCGTCCGCACCCTCTGGGGCAGGGAGAGATGGTCAGCAACGCCATCCAAGCCGAGCACAAACTCTTCGAGCCGCTTCGCAAGACGGCGGACATCCTCATCGACACAACCAATTTCAACGTTCACGAGCTGCGCGCCTACATCCAGAACCAGTTTCGGCGCGACTCCAAAGGGAACAGCCTGCTGGTCTCATCCATCAGTTTCGGATACAAGCACGGCGTCCCGCTCGAAGCAGATCTCGTCTTCGACGTGCGCTTTCTGCCCAATCCGCATTTTGTGCCCGAGTTCCGCAAGCTCACAGGACGCGATAAAAAGGTTATTGCTTACCTGAACCAGTTTCCGCAAACAAAGGAGTTTCTCGATCGCGTTAACGGCCTGCTGCTCTTCCTGTTGCCGCACTACATTCACGAGGGAAAGAGCTATCTGACCATTGCCTTCGGCTGCACTGGCGGCCAGCACAGGTCAGTCATGATCGCCGAGGAGATGCGCCGGCGCCTGGCGAAAGAGGGCTATCAGGCAAAGACTGCACACCGCGACATGCCGCGTTGATGGGCGTTTCAAGCGCCGAGCAACTCGCTGCGGAGCAGAGTGTATTTTGAACCTGCCGCCAATGAATCCCAATCCTCGCCTTCTGAATCTATTCAACTAACGACGGCGAGGAAGAAACCAATGGATTTCGGCTTAAAGGGCAAGCGCGCACTGGTAACAGGTTCAACCGCGGGCATCGGATTCGCTATCGCAAAGCTGCTCGCCCGAGAAGGAGCCTTCGTTTACGTCAACGGGCGCTCCGAGCAGCGTGTGCAGAAGGCGGTGAGCCAGATCGAAGGCAAAGCCGATGGCGTTGCCGCCGACCTGACTACCGACCAGGGGGCAGAGGCGCTTTTTGCCCGGGTCGGGGAGCTCGACATCCTCGTGAACAATCTCGGCATTTTCGATGTCAAGCCGTTTCTCGAAATTGACGATGCCGAATGGCGGCGTTTTTTCGAGGCGAACGTGCTCTCCGGCGTGCGCGTCACCCGCCACTATCTGCCGAAGATGCTCCGCAAAAAGTGGGGTCGCGTTATCTTTATCTCCAGCGAATCCGCGCTTCAAATTCCCGCCGAGATGGTCCATTACGGCATGACGAAAACCGCGCAGTTGGCCGTCGCCCGCGGCATTGCCGAGTCCTTCCCAGCCAGCGGCGTCACGGTGAACTCAGTGCTGGCCGGCCCGACCGAGAGTGAAGGCGTTTCAACCTTCCTCGGCAGTATGGCGAGTCAGCAGGGCACGACGAAAGAAGACATAGCTCGCGATTTCTTCGAGCACGGCCGCCCCAGCAGCCTCATCAAGCGGTTCGCTACAACTGAGGAGGTCGCCTCGATGGTCGTGTACCTGTGCAGCGAAGCAGCCTCAGCCACAACTGGCTCTGCCATACGCGTCGATGGCGGTGTGGTTCGCGCCATCGCGTAAGTGCCTTGAACTTGGCGTTGCGACGCTCTGCCGGACGAGCGGCTCCGCTCGATCCAACCGCGACCGCTGTAAAATAGCGGGATGATCCCGCAATCTCCGCATTTTTCGGTGCTTTACCGATACCCGAAGCAGGATTGCGAATGAAACGAGTAGGCCGGTTGCTGCACTACGCGCGCCGATACTGGTGGCAGGCGCTGACTTCCGTTGTCCTCGCCGCAGGGGTAGGACTGTTCGACGCTTTCCGCATTCTCTTGATCATGCCTATCTTCGACAACGTGCTGCATCCTGGCGCGGATCACAGGCAGCTCACCATGTTTTCGTGGTTGGGCGCTCGCTACCATATCAATCTTGATCGGTTGGCCCCGTCGCATTTTCACAATGACTGCACCGTTGTCGCTTACCTCTTCGTTGGCTCCACCCTGTTGAAGGGGGTCTGCGATTACGCCGGCACCTACCTGGCTAACTACGCGGGATTCGGAATGATCACCGACCTGCGCGACGATCTCTACGAAGCCATTCTGCGCCGATCCGTTTCCTTCTTTCAAAAGCATGCCACCGGAACCCTGCTCTCGGCTCTCATCAACGATATTGAGCGCGTCCAGTATGCCATGGCCTCCGTGCTCTCCGATTTCCTCCAGCAGGTCTTCACTCTGATTTTCATGATTGGCGTGGTGATTGCGGTCGGTGGCAAGCTTGCCTGGATCCTGCTTATCTTTGTACCGGTGGTCATAAGCTCCATGCGCCGCATCGGGCGCGGGGTGCGCCGCACCACACGCAAAGGTCAGGACAAGCTAGCCGAAATCCAGAACATTTTGCACGAAACCATCACCGGCAACCCCATCGTGAAGGCGTTCAACATGGAGTTCTGGGAGTTGCTGCGTTTCCGTAAGGCCGCGCGCCGTCTGTTCCGCGCCAACCTGAGCACCGTGCGTGCGCAGGCCATCAGCTCGCCTCTGATGGACCTCATCGGTGCTGTCGCTATTGCGGGCCTGCTGTTGCTGGGGCGCGGAGAGATCAGCAGTCGTGCGATGACCACGAGCATGTTCTTTACCTTCATCGTGGCGCTGTTCAAGCTCTACGACCCGGTGCGTAAGTTTGCCACGTATTACAACAGTTTCCAGCAGGCCGTCGGGGCCTCATCGGCTATCTTCGATTTCATGGACGACCAGGATCCAATTCTCGAAAAGAAGCATGCGCACACATTAAAGGAATTTCGGCAGAGCATTCGACTCGAAAATGTAGGCTTCGCTTACAGCACCAGTGAAGGCGAAAAAGAGGTCCTGCACAACATCGATCTCGACATCCGCCACGGAGAGGTCATCGCGCTCGTCGGTCCCAGCGGGGCCGGCAAGTCAACGCTTGTCAATCTCATTCCGCGCTTCTTCGACGTGACTACAGGGCGCGTGCTGATCGACGGACATGACCTGCGCGACGTAAGCCTCAAATCGCTGCGCGAGCAGATCGGCAAAGTCACCCAGGAGACCATCCTTTTCAACGACACCGTGCGCAACAACATCGCCTATGGTCAGCCGGACATCCCTTTATCCAGCGTGGTGGATGCCGCCAAGGCCGCGCTCGCCCACGACTTTATCCTGGGAATGCCCGAGGGCTACGACACAATTATCGGAGAGAAGGGCTTTCGTCTGTCCGGAGGCGAGCGGCAGCGTCTGGCCATCGCCCGCGCCATCCTGAAAAATGCGCCCGTTCTCATTCTCGACGAAGCCACGTCCGCGCTCGATTCAGAAAGCGAATCGCTGGTTCAGGCGGCCCTCAGCAACCTGATGGCCGGCCGGACGGTTGTTGTCATTGCACACCGCCTGTCTACCGTGCGCCGCGCCACACGCATTGCGGTGCTGGAGAGCGGACGCATCACCGCCATCGGCTCGCACGATGAGCTGCTTCGCATTTCCCCGATCTATCAGAAGCTTTACAAATTGCAATTCATGGATGCGCCGGAATTCGATCTACATGAACCCGCGCTTACCGGAAAGACGGACGCATGAGCGCTTCAGCTCCCATATCATTCCCCGCTGTCACAAACAAACAGGATGCTGTACGTTCCATGACAGGTTTTGCGCGGATATCCAGCCGCCTTACCGATACGCTTGGCTTTACTCTGAGTCTCAAGAGTGTGAACCATCGCTTTCTCGATCTGCATCTGCGGCTGCCCGCAGGCATGGATGCACTGGAGATGCAACTGCGCCGTCTGCTCAAGCAGCAGCTGGTGCGCGGTCACGTTGAGGTCACACTGAATCTTGACCGCGGACATCGAAACGAAACTAGCTACGACGCGGAGCTCATCGCCAGCTATATTGAAGCCTTCCGCGAAGTTGCCGCAAGGCACCGGCTCAACTGCGAACCGGACCTGAATGCGATCTTTCGTCTCCCCGGCGTCTTCAGCGGCGATGGACGATCTTCCTCGAATAACTCCGAGCGCGGCTCCGAGTTGGAGATGCAAGCGCTCGAAGCCGCCGTACTGCAGGAAATCGCTCCGCTGGTCGAGTCGCTGAACACCATGCGTGCGCAGGAAGGGGACTCCCTCGCAAAGGAATTGCTGGCAGGGTTGGATCGCCTTCGCAAGCTCGTCAATGAAGCTGCGGACCTGCGGGAAGACGTGCAACAAGCGTACTTTGAGCGCATCAGCCAGCGCCTCACTGCGATGCTCGACAACTCTTTCGACCGCGACCGTGTTCTTCAGGAAGCAGCGCTGATAGCCGAGCGAAGCGATGTGGATGAAGAGGTGACGCGGCTGCGCACCCACATCGATCACTTCCGCGCGATGATTGACAGCGGGGGCGAGATTGGAAAAAAGCTCGACTTTCTGATGCAGGAAATGAACCGTGAGGCCAACACGTTGCTCTCAAAAACCGGTGGAATTGCCGGAAATGGCCCGCGCATTACCGAACTTGGTCTAAGCATGAAATCTGAAATCGAGAAACTGCGCGAACAGGTTCAGAATCTCGAATAAACCGTCGCAAACATCGTCACAGGCACAAGGAGAAGATCAGCGTTTTGGCCGGCATTCTGTTTCTCATTTCGGCGCCCTCCGGTTCGGGCAAGTCCACTCTGGTGAACCAGCTTCGCTCGCTGGTTGAAAATCTTGAGTTTTCCGTTTCCTGGACCACGCGTACGCCGCGCGGCTCCGAGCAGGAGGCCCGCGAGTATCACTTCATCTCGCGCGATGAATTTCAGCAGATGATCGATGCCGGCGAATTCCTCGAATACGCTGATGTCTTCGGCAACTACTATGGGACTGCGCGCCGCTCGCTGAACGACGCCTTCAGCAAGGGCAAAGATCTTCTGCTCGACATCGACGTGCAGGGCGCCGCGCAGGTGCGCGGCAAAATGCCCGATGCCGTCACCATCTTTCTCATGCCCCCCTCCCCGGAGATTCTCGCGACCCGGCTCCGCAATCGCAGCCGTGCGGAAGGCGCTGTGCAGGAACAAGTTATCGAACTCCGCCTGGCCAAAGCCCGGCAGGAGATTGAGAATTACCGCGAATATGGCTATATTCTCGTCAACGACATCCTCGATCGAGCGGTCGAGGAAATGGCAGCCATCGTAGCCTCTGAGCGAATCCTCCGGTCATCCGGTCCGGTAAGCTCTGAGAACGAGGAGCTGCTGGCCATGGCGGAAAAATGCCGCCAGCGAAACTCTGAGGCACGCATTCAACCGGTGCTTCAGGCTTTCGGAGTCATCAACGCCGGAACTGCTGGAAAGTAGGCCGGGGCAAAGATGTTTTCTTGAGGAGAAGCCATGAGTGTTGAGCAAGGGTTCGATAGCAATTTTCGCTACGTAATGGTTGCCGCACGTCGCGCGCGTCAGCTTCAAAACGGATCGCAGCCGCTGGTCACATCCCGTTCCGGAAAGGCCTGCAAGGTAGCGCAGGACGAAATCGCCGCGGGCAAAGTCGGCTACATTCGAGAAGAAGCGCCGGTTTTGAAGCCCGAAGTCGCCGCACCTGATATCCCCAAATTCGCCATCTCCTGAACTGATTTCAAGGTCTCAACGGAAGTTCGCGAGCAGCCCGTAGCAGTGCTCGCGAACTCCCGTAGAATGTCCCTATGAAGGTCACAGTCGGAGTCTCAGGTGGAATCGCCGCATACAAGGCGGCGGAACTGGTGCGCGCCCTCCAGCAGCATGCGCTTGATGTTCATGTCGTGATGACCGAAGCGGCAAAGCAGTTCATCCAGCCCCTTACCTTCGCCTCGCTGACCGGACACAAAGTCATCTCCAGCCTCTGGGCGGAATCCGCCGCGGATTCCGAGGACAACCTTGCCTCCGCCATCGAACACATCGACGTGGCGCAGACCACGGATGCGCTCGTAGTCGCTCCGGCTACGGCCAGCACGCTGGCGAAGTTCGCGCACGGCATCGCCGACGATTTTCTGAGCACGCTCTATCTCGCCACCACTGCACCCGTCATCGTCGCGCCAACTATGAACGTGAATATGTGGCAGCATCCGGCCACGCAGGCCAACCTTGAAACGCTGGCCGGTCGCAATGTTCGCATCGTGCCGCCCGGCAGCGGATACCTCGCCTGTGGCATGACCGGAGCAGGCCGCCTCGCCGAAACCGGCGCGATCGTTGAAGCTGTTCTCGCCACGCTGCACCATCGCAACGATCTTAGCGGAGAAACCGTTCTTATCACCGCCGGAGGAACGCGCGAAGCTCTCGACCCGGTACGCTTTCTCGGCAACCGCTCCAGCGGAAAGATGGGCTACGCCCTCGCCGAAGCCGCCGAACGCCGCGGAGCCCGTGTCATCCTGGTGACTGCGCCGACAGCCTTGCGGCCGCCCGCGAATTGTGAAGTGGTCCCCGTCATTACTACTGCCGAAATGCGCGAAGCCGTCCTGAGCCGCATCGATCAGGCCAGCATTATCATTAAAGCCGCAGCCGTAGCCGACTATCGCCCGATCAAACAGTCCGAGCAGAAGATGAAGCGGACCGGCCCGCTTACGATTGACCTGGAGCCGACGGAAGACATCCTCGCCGAGGTGGTGGCGCGCCGCCATACCGGCCAGTTGATCATCGGTTTTGCCGCCGAGACCGAGAACGCCGTCGCGCACGGGCGCGACAAGCTGCTCCGCAAAGGGGCCGATGCCATCGTGCTCAATGACGTTTCCCGCGAAGGCGTGGGTTTCGATTCCGACCGCAATGCCGTAACATTGCTGACTCCCCACACTGCGCTCGACCTTCCCGAGATGTCCAAGCGCGACCTCGCAGACCGTATTCTCGAAGAAATTCTCGCCCTGCGTCGTCCACAGCTGGTCGTCACGGAGACTGGTCCGGTCTTCGAGTAATGCCGATACTCAACCCCGAACTTGAAACGGCGCTTCAGGCGCGATTGCGCTATTACCACGACCTCGGCATCTACAATCTCTACCGTCGCTGCGAGCCCGACCCAGGCCAGCTCGAAATTGCAACCGCAGCTGTTACAGCATCCGAACCGGAGCCTGCCATTCCACCGCGTAAGTCAGCCCCCCTCCCGCCAGTCGTCCCCAGCGTAGCAGTACCGGTAGAGCAGCGCGCCGCCGCGCTTGAGGCCATCCGCGCCGATATTGGAGACTGTACCCGCTGTCCCCTTGCCTCCCAGGGAAGGCACCAGATAGTCTTTGGCGACGGTGACCCCAACGCCCGCTTGATGTTCGTAGGCGAGGGCCCCGGCGCCGATGAAGATGCGCAGGGGCTGCCCTTCGTGGGCCGCGCCGGACAGCTCCTCAATAACATGATCAACGCAATGGGCCTAAAGCGGGAGCAGGTTTACATCGCGAACGTCGTCAAATGCCGTCCGCCGCAAAACCGCACGCCGGAGCCGGTAGAAGCCAACACCTGCATGCAGTTTCTCTGGAAGCAGATCGACGTCGTGCACCCGGAAGTGATTGTCGCACTCGGCGCGACGGCTGCAACCTATCTGCTGGGTGGCAAAGCCTCTTTGGCCAGCCTGCGCGGACGCATCCACAGCCTGCGCGACTCGAAGCTGATCGTTACCTATCATCCCGCCTACCTGCTGCGCGACCCGCGGCAGAAGGTCGAAGCATGGAAGGACCTGCAGATCGCCATGAAGGAACTCGGGTTGAAAGCCCCCGCGCGTCCAGCGAGCTGACTCAGTCAAATGACAGTATGTCCAGCGAAAGCGGCATCGCGCGCTTGAGGCTCTTCGCGTCTTTCCTGTCGACGGGAACTGGAGCATCCTTCTTCACCGCCAAATCGTCCAGCTCTTGCAAACTCAGAGGAATCTGGCCCTGCAGCTGCATCCGGTCGAAGACAAAGGGCAGCGACGATCCATCCAGGCTCGAAGGGCGGTCCATAATTTGAAAGTGAGCGGCAAAATCCCACTGCAAACCGCCGCAACAGATTACACCCGGAAAGCCACGAGCAGGACCCTGATTGCTGAACCCTGTACCCTGTAACAAGTGCCCGCTTTCTGCGATGTCGCCCTGCCTGTCCCGCTCGATCGCGCCTTCACCTATGCAATTGAGCAGATAACGCCAGTCGTGGGCGCACGCGTTCTCGTCCCTTTCCGCAACGAAAAGCTGGCAGGAATCGTCCTTCGTGTCCATGACGATCCGCCGCCCGTCGAAGCCAAACCGGTCATCAACATTCTCGACGAGGAATCGATCCTTTCGCCCCAGCTTCTTGAGCTAGCGCAATGGATTGCCCTCTACTACATCGCGCCCATCGGCGAAGTCCTGCGCGCCATGCTGCCGCTAATGAGCGAGGTGAAGAAGCAGGTGCTCTTTCGCATCACGGATCAGGGCCGCGAGGCGCTCTTCAACGGAGCGCAGCAGGGTTCGTCGCGCCGGACACGCCGCTCACCCGAGGAACAGGACACGGAATACAAGGTTCTTAACTATCTTGAAAACGGAGATGCCGCGCGCATGGCCACGCTACGCTCGGCAACCGGAGCAACGCGCGAACTGCTCACCGGCATGCTCCGCAAGAAATGGATCGCTCGCGAAACCCGCGCCGCGCCCCGTGACGCTCGCCGCACCATCCGCTACGCAGTGTTAATCGAAGGTACCCGTCTTCCGAAGCTCAATGAAAATCAGCAGACCATCCTTGCAGAACTCGCGGGTTCCGGCAATGAACTGCCGGTAGCCGAGCTACGCCGTATCGCTGCGCCATCATCCACGCTGGCCACGCTGGTCAAAAGGGAACTGGTCCGCATCGAAGAGCGCCCCGCCGACTTTCGTTTGACCAACCTCTCTTCGCTGCACCGGCAGACTCACACCCTCAACGCAGCACAACAAGCGGCTCTAGACACCATCACCGTAGCCGTCCGGGCCGCAGAGTTCCGGCCGCATCTGCTGCATGGAGTCACCGGTTCCGGCAAAACCGCCGTCTATCTCGCCGCCATGCAGCGCACGCTTGAACTGGGCAAATCCGCCATTCTGCTCGTCCCGGAAATCGGACTCACGCCCGCAATGGCTGCGCAGCTTCATCACACCTTCGGCGGCGAAGTGGCGCTGCTGCACTCCGCGCTCACGCCCGAGGAGCGCAGCGAACAATGGCATCGCATCCGGCGCGGAGAAGCTCGCGTTGTCGTTGGCACACGCTCCGCCATCTTCGCACCGCTCCAAAACGTCGGCCTCATCATCGTGGATGAGGAACACGACTCCAGTTACAAGCAGGAATCGATGCCGCGCTACCACGCGCGTGACACAGCGGTGATGCGCGCCAAGCTGGCGGGCGCAACCATCGTGCTAGGCTCGGCCACGCCCTCACTCGAATCGTGGCACAACGCGCAGCAAGGGAGATACGCAAGCATCGAGATGCGCGAGCGCGTCCAGCAGCGTCCGCTACCACTGGTAGAACTCGTCGATATGCGCCGCGAATTTCAGGAAACCGGCCAGGAACATCTTTTCTCTCGCGCATTGATTGAGGAAACGCAGTCCACGCTGGATCGCGGCGAGCAGGCCATCATCCTGCTCAACCGCCGTGGCTATTCATTTGTCGTCATGTGTCGCGCCTGCGGCGAAAAACTCCAGTGCGAGAACTGCTCCATCTCGCTCACCTACCACAAACCCGTACTCGGCTCAGACGACCGCGCGCGCGTCGGCCAGCATCTCGAATGCCACTACTGCGGCTATAAACGCAATGTGCCCAAGCGCTGCCCCAAATGCGACAGTGAGCATCTCTATTTCCTCGGAGCAGGCTCACAGCAGGGCGAAGAGCGCTTGCAGGAGATTTTCCCCAACGCGCGCATCGGCCGCATGGACCGCGACACCGTAAGGGGACGAAATGATATGGAACGCCTGCTCATGCGCCTGCATTCCGGAGAAATCAACCTGCTCGTCGGCACGCAGATGATCGCCAAAGGGCACGACATTCACGGCGTAACGCTGGTAGGCGTCGTCGGAGCGGACTTCGCCCTGAGCCTGCCCGACTTCCGTGCCGCCGAGCGCGTCTTTCAATTGCTTACGCAGGTCTCGGGCCGCGCCGGGCGGGGCGAACTTCCCGGCAAAGTTCTCGTGCAGACCTATCATCAGGATCACTACGCGATTCAATACGCGGCGAAGCACGATTTTCATGCCTTTGTCGAAAAAGAGATGAAATACCGCAAGTGGATGCACTATCCGCCCTACGCTGCGCTCGCCAACCTCATCATCCAAAGCCCGCGTCTCGAAGAAGCGGCAGGCTGGGCCGCTGTCCTTGGGCGCTGGTTCCAGTCCACGCAGCTTAACGGAGTGCGCGTCTTAGGTCCGGCCACCGCGCCGATCGCAAAGGTTAAGCGCATTTACCGCTTCCATCTGGTCTTGAAAGCCGAAAAGCGCCAGGCGCTCGCGCGAACGCTCCGTGCCGCCCTCACTCACGCCGAAGCCATCGGCATTCCGCGCCGCAATTTGATCGTTGACGTCGATGCCGTCAGCCTGATGTAACTCCAGCGTTCACAGCAAAATAACCTTGCAGCGGCAGCAACGTCCAACAGTATGGCATCATAGACAGGTAGCGTCTGTTCGGATGCAAGCGCCCACACGATGCAGCTAAACCCCAAAAATTCGCGTAAATGGAACATCTTCGCCCTTTCGATTCTGGCGTTGGCCATTGCTGTGTTTGCGTGGGGGCTGAAATCCAAGCTTTCGCTGTATGATTCTGTGCCTCCGTCGTCTCACCACGTAGTACTGGCGAAGCTGCTCTCGAACCGTGAGCGTCCGGCGGATACCGTAACCCAGATCGAGCATGCGACAGCGCCGTCCCTCATCGCCGTTTGTGTGGCATTCACGCTTTCGGCAGGTCTTTTTCTCGACCCAAGGCGTCAGTCGCGCTGGATATTGCAGCGCGCACAAAATCCTCAAAGACGCCCAATTCCCGTAGAGACTCCGCAAAGATCCTTGCGCCCTCCCCCATCGCGTCGTTAAACAAAACCTCATCTAATCAAAATCCGGCCCGTCCCGTTCCTCGCGGAACCTTTTCCAGCCATGTGGCTGCACTTCATTCACAGGTGTTTACGGAGTATGCGAAAGCGCTCGTCTCTCCTCATTGTTTCCGCCGTTGTCGCGGCGGTATTGATTGCGTGTGCCATCTGGTTCTCTCATCGCGATCGTTCTGGGCCCGTCTCCGCCAGCGCCGAGATCGTACCAACCGCCAATGTCGTGCCTGTTGAGCGCGGCTCCATCTCCCACTCCCTGAGCCTCGCCGGAGAGTTCCAGCCCTATCAGGTCGTGGACGTCCACGCCAAAGTCTCCGGCTATATCCGCCGCATCTATGTCGATATCGGAGACAAGGTTCACGCGGGCGAAACGCTGGCGGTCCTCGAAGTGCCGGAGCTCGACGCGCAGGTCAAGGGAACAGTGGCCGAATTCGCGCGAAGCAAGGACGAAATCACGCGCGCCCAGCATGAAGTCGTGCGCGCACAGTCCGAGGCCCAGTCAATCCACGCCGATTACATCCGTCTCAAACAGGCTTCCGCCGCGCAGCCCGGACTCATCGCGCAGCAGGAACTGGACGACGCGCAATCAAAAGATCTCTCTTCAGCGGCGCAGGTTGATGCCGCAAAATCCGCGCTGGCAGCGGCTGAAAAACAGTCAGCCTACGCGGATGCCGACAATCAGCGCGTCCACGATCTCGAAGCCTATACCAATGTCATCGCGCCTCTGAACGGAGTCATCGTCTGGCGCTATGCCGATACCGGCGCGCTCATTCAGGCCGGCACCACGTCCGATGTTCAGTCGCTGCCCATCGTCAAGTTGTCGCAGTCGGACCTGCTCCGCCTGCGTCTGCCCGTTCCCGAAGACGCTGTGCAATACATCCACGAGGGCGACGAAGTTCGGGTTCGTGTTGATGCCGTTAACCGCACTTTCACCGGGAAAGTGGTCCGCTTCACGCGCAATGTGAGTACCGACACGCGCACCATGGAAACGGAAATCGACGTTCCCAACGCCGATCTAACCCTCACGCCCGGCATGTATGCGAACGCCACGCTGCAGCTTGAGCATCACGACAACGTACTCAACATTCCGATACAGGCAGTCATCCAAAACGGCAATCAGGCCAACGTTCTCATCGTCGATGCGCAGAATCGCGTGCAGGTTCGCCCCGTTCAACTAGGCATTCAAAGCTCGTCACGCGCGGAAGTAGTCAGCGGATTGCAGGAGGGCGATCGCGTCATCACCGGTGGCCAGAGCAACTACCAGCAGGACGAAAAAGTCAGGCCGCAGCGGGCGCAAGCCGAGCAGGAGGGCCAGTAGGAATGCCGAAGTTTGCTATAAAGTATCCCTACTTCATCATCATGCTCTGCCTGGTGATGGCCGTTATCGGCATTGCCACCATCGTGCAGATGCCGGTCGATCTGTTCCCAAAAATTGATCTTCCCGTCGTAGTCGTCGCCACATTTTATTCTGGTATGCCGCCCGAGCAGGTTGAGGCAGACATCACCGACACCTTCGAGCGATTCTTCACGCTGGGCAGCAACATCGATCACATCGAGTCGCGCTCCCTCACCGGTGTCAGCCTCATAAAAATTTATTTCCGCGCTGGCACTGACCCCAACGCCGCGCTCAGTAACATCGCGAATCTCGCCATGGCCGATCTGCGACGATTGCCTCCCGGCACATTGCCGCCCGTTGTGCTCAGCATGGACGCATCCAATCAGCCGGTTTGCCTTGTCACTCTCAAAGGCAAAGGGCTCAACGAAACCGGCCTCAAGGATCTCGCGCAATTCCAGGTTCGCAATCAGATCGCAAATGTTCCCGGAGCCTCGGTTCCACAGCCCTTTGGCGGACGCTACCGCCAGATCATGGTCTACGTCGATCCGCTCAAGCTTGAGGCGCATAACCTCTCGCTTATGGACGTGGTCCAAGCCGTCAACAATTCCAACCTCATCCTGCCCGCTGGCGACGTGCGCATCGGCCCCAAGGACTACAACATCTACGCCAACAGCCAGGCGCCCATCGACGAGATCAATTCCATGCCGCTCAAGTCTGTCGGCAACGCATCCGTCATGGTCGCAGACGTTGGCAAGGCCGAAGATTCAGGAACCCTGCAAACCAACATCGTCCGCATTGACGGCCAGCGCTCCGTCTATCTCCCGATCCTCAAGCAGGGAGGCGACAGTAACACGATCTCCATCGTCAACGGAATCCGCGCCGCCACAAAAGACCTGGTCGATATACCGGCATCGCTGAAGACAGCTGTCGTCTTTGACCAGTCCGTTTTCGTCAAAGTCGCAATCAAGAACCTGCTGAAGGAAGCGACGATCGGCATGGTGCTCACCGGCATCATGATTCTGATCTTCCTCGGCAGTCCGCGCGCAACATTTGCCGTGTTGCTGTCCGTCCCGCTCTCGGTGCTTGTCTGCATGATCCTCGACAAGGCCATGGGCGGCTCCATCAACACCATGCTGCTCGGCGGCCTGGCGCTGGTATTTTCGCGATTGATCGACAACGCCGTCATCGTACTTGAAAACATCTTTCGCTACCTCGAAATGGGCGAAGCTCCGGAAGTCGCCGCGGAACGCGGAGGCAACGAAGTCGCCCTCGCTGTGCTCGCCGCAACCTTCACCACCTCCATCGTCTTCTTCCCGGTCACGTTTTTCTTCGGGGTCAGCAAGTATCTCTTTACCGACCTCGCCCTGGGCGTGACTTTTTCCATCTTCGCTTCGTACGCCTTTTCCATGACCGTCATTCCGCTCTATTGCGCCACCTATATCAAGACAACGCACGGAGCCGAGCCGCCCCCGGATCACAAGCCCTCGCTCTTTCAACGATTTGAAGGCTGGTTCAACAAGCACTTCCACCGCATGTTGGATGTGTACGAAGTCTACGTAAAGCGCACCTTGCAGCGGCCCGTCTTGACTACGGTCGTCATCAGTGTGGCCATGGTGGCCGTGCTTGTCGCGCTCTTTCCTTTCATCGGCACGTCATATTTTCCGCGCACCGACCCCGGGCAGTTCGTTATCAATATCAAATGTCCCAGCGGAACGCGCATTGAGGTCAGTAACGACTACGTTGCGCGTGTCGAAAATATCATCCGCCAGCAGGTTCCCGCGCACGACCTCGGCATGATCGTCTCAAATATCGGCATCACTCCCGATCTGTCGTCGATCTATACCAGCAACTCTTCGATGGACACGGCCTTTGTGCAGGTCAGCCTCAAAGCGGAGCATTCCAAAAGCAGCTTCGTATACATTGATCGAGTCAGGCGCGCGCTCACCAGTCAAATGCCGGAGCTGACGACCTATTTTCGAGGTGGCGGCCTGGTCAGCGCGGTTATCAACCAGGGCCTGCCGGCGCCAATCGATATTCAGGTGACCGGCAATAACATGGAGCAGTCTTTTGAGATCGCAAGCACCATGGCGCAGAAAATTCGCGCCCTGCACGACGTCTCCGGAGTCTATATTCCCCAGGATCTGCGCTATCCCGGCCTTGAGCTGAACATTGACCGTGAGCGCGCCAGCCTCATCGGCCTTTCGCCCAAAGCGGTCGTCGATAACGTGATTACCGCCCTGAGTTCCGACGGCATGATTGCGCCGAGCTATTGGATCGATCCCAAAACCGGAAACAATTACATGCTCACCGTGCAGTATTACGACAAGCAGATTCAAAACATGTCCATGGAGGATTTCCGGCAGATCCCGCTGCGCGGCGAGAATGTTCAGGGCTACACGCCGCTGCAATCGGTCGCCGACATCACACGCATCAACACACCCACCGAAGTTGATCATTATCAGTTGCGCCGCGCCATCGATATCTACGTTCAGCCCCGCGGCACGGACCTGGGCCACACCGGCCACGAGGTAGCCAAAATCGTAGCCAACACCAAAATCCCCGGTAGCACGCGCCTGACTGTGCGCGGAGCCGTCAATGGCATGAATGAATCTTTCAAGCGATTTGCCATCGGCATTCTGCTCGCCGTTGCGCTTGTCTACCTGATCCTCATGGCGCAATTTCGCTCTTTCACCGACCCTTTCATCATCCTCATGGCGATTCCGCCGGGAGTCGTTGGCGTGGCTCTTATTCTTTTCTTCACCGGAAGCACGCTCAACATCATGTCGCTGATGGGCGTCATGATGATGACCGGCATTGTCGTCTCGAACAGCATTCTCATCGTCGAGTTCACCGGAACGCTGCACAAGGAGGGGCTGCCGATGCTCGATGCGGCGGTCGAGGCCTGCAAGGTGCGTCTGCGGCCCATCCTCATGACATCGCTGGCCACATTGCTCGGTATGATTCCCATGGCGCTCGGCCTTGAAGCGGGCAGCGAACAGTACGCGCCGCTGGCCCGCGCCATCATTGGCGGACTCGGCGTTTCGGTCATCGTCACCGTCTTCCTGGTGCCGGCCGTCTACCTCATCCTTCACAAGCAAAGCGAAGATAACGCCACCGCTCAGGAGGCAACAGCATGAAGTATCCTCTCGGCAGCATTTTTTTCGCAACCCTCATGGTTCCGCTGGCGGCAATTGCGCAAAATGAACGGGCGGCTGTCATGCTTCCCAGCGCGCCTGCGCCCACTCTCATTGCGCAGGCGAATGCTCAAGGTGTCGGCGCGCCCGCAACGCTCAGTCTCACGCGCGCGCAAGCGGAGGCGATGGCCATTCGCCAGAACCCGAACATCAGCGTCGGCAAACTGCTGGCGCTGGCGCAGCATCAGGTCGTGCGCCAGGCCCGTTCGGCGGAGCTGCCGCTCCTGACTAGCGACATCACCGCGGAAGAGGCCGAGGACGGCAGCCGCATCTCGGCAGGCTATCTCACGGGTTCTCGCGTCTTCACACACGCGGGCGCTGGCGGCACCCTTTCCCAGCTCATCACAGATTTCGGGCGCACGCATAATCTCGTCGCCTCCCAGAAGCTTGAGGAGCAGGCGCAGAACGCGAATGCCCTCGCAACGACTGAGGACATTGTTCTCGCAACCGACGAGGCCTTCTACAACGCCCTTGAGGCGCAGGCCCTGGTCCGCGTCGCCGGACAGACCGTCGATACTCGCCAGACCACTGAAAACCAGGTCAGTCAGATGACGCAGAACAAGCTCAAGTCCACGCTCGACCTGAGCTTTGCCGATGTCGATCTGTCGCAGGGAAAGCTTCTCCAGCTTGACGCACAGAACAACGCCGACTCCGCCATGGCTGCGCTCGACGCAATTCTCGGCCTCGATCACCAGGCTCAATACAATCTGGTGGAAAGCAACCTGACCGTCCAGCCTCCGCCGGACGATGCGCAGCCTCTCATTCAACTTGCGCTTCAGCAGCGGCCTGATCTACAGGCGCTTGCCTACAACCAGCAGTCCGCGCAGAAGCTTGCGCGTGCCCAGCGCGAGCAGATGCTTCCGACCATCAGCGCTCTCGGCACAGCAGGCTCTGTTCCGATACGCCCAGCCGCATATTACAACCAGAACTGGTGGGCAGCTGCGGGAGTCAACATGAGCATCCCCATCTTCAATGGCTTCCTTTACAGTGCGCAGGCAAAGGAATCTACGCTGCGCGCCGAAGCGGAATCCGAACGCAAACGCGCCCTGCGGGATCAGATTGTGCGCGATGTGCGCACAGCGTGGCTGGCCTCAAATACCGCATGGCAGCGCGTCTCTGTCGCAGCGCAACTGGTCAAGCAGGCCAACCTCGCGTTGCAACTTGCGCAAACCCGCTACAAGCTTGGCCTCAGTTCCATCGTTGAGCTAAGTCAGGCGCAGCTCCAGCAAACCCAGGCGGAGATCGGGAACACCAACGCGCAGTATCAGTACCGGCTCTCGCTGGCCACGCTCAATTACGAAACAGGAACGCAGCCATAAAAAGAGAAGGCATCCCCAGAGGGATGCCTTCCGCCTTGAACAGAATGGGTCTACGGAGCGCCCGATCCCACCGAGCGGCTCTGTATGTTGTTATTCACTGAAGCCTGCGCGGCATACTGGCTGCTGGTATGAAGATCCACCACATTGCCCTGAACCAGAATCTGGGCGGAGATAACATCCGTGTCCGTACGGATAACGGTCACATACGGGCTGTTCTGAGCTGCCACGAAGACGTTGCCCGCAGGATAGTTGTAATTGGAGACGATCGAGCGAGGCTGCGCCGTCACGGTATTGTTAGGATCCGTTGGCGTGGGAGCTGGAACCGGCGGTAGCTGAATGGTGCTCAGCGGCGTGAAACTGGTCAGGCTCACCACCGTAACCGTGCCATCGAGCTCATTGGCAACATACGCACGGCTGCCATCCTGCAGCACCGACACCGCAGCCGGTTCGTGGCCCACCGGAATCGTAGCCACCACTTTGCCGAACGTCGAGCTGTCGTTGCCGTAAATGTCCAGGCTGGTATCGATCACGCTGACCGTGTCGTTATCGTAGTTGGAAACCACCAGCAGGTTACCGGGCGTATAGAAGTCCGCATAGACCGGCCCCGCATTGCATGGAGTGGCCCCGTTGCACAGGTTGATCGTGCCAGTCCCGTTCAGGTAAGCAGAAGCATTCACCGTGTCTAGTTGGTTCGTTTGGCTGTTGATCACGGTAATGGTCCCGCTGCCCCGGTTGAGAATGAAGGCTCGTCTGCCATCTTGGGAAGTAATGCCGTAGACCGGGCAAACTCCAAGCGGAATGCGCGAAGAAACGCTATTCGACGCAATCTCGATGCCGTCAGCCTCGCCGTTGACGCTTACCGCGGAGGGGCTGCCGCACGCGCCCCACGCCAATGCTCCTGCGGAACTTAGAGAATTGCCCTGGCTAATCGAATAGATTCTCTGCGCCTGGGAAATGCCTGTAAGGTTGATCACGCTCGGAGCGATATTTGTAATCTCCACCTTCAATGTGGGAGGGCTGCCGCCCAGTGCGGCAATCGCGTTGTGTCCCTGCTCAACAATGTACTGGCCGGTCGTCAGGACCAGTGCATTAATCGGCGCGGAGCCCGGTAACAACGTGCTGGTGGCCACGTCTTTGCTCTGCAGCGAACCGTTGATCACCATCGAACTCAACGTACCATCACAGTTTTCGCTGTACGCAGTTGCACCCGCTGGGTCCAGCGCAAAGGTCAATGGACCATTGCCCAGCGTAGCCTGAGCCGCAACGCTGTCACCCGAGGCATCCAGCACTGTGACTACACCCGGGCTGGTGTACGCGGACGACGGGCAGGGAGGAGTCGTGGAATCAGCCGAACCAGCAACCAGCCCCGGTTGAGAGAATACCGCGACGAATGCCCCTGGCTGAGAAGGGGGACCGGTCTGGGTTATTGGATTGATGACGGGACGATACTGACTTCCGCAGCCGGTCATTCCAGCCAGGACCAGCAACGCTCCGGCTGCCGGCCATTTCATGCTCTGCACTCGCAAATACCTCACTCCACGATAAATCCTGTTAGAAAGATGATTGTAAATCACCGCCGGCCTTATCGCTGGGATTCCGCATGAGCCTGAAACGCCAATCCACCGTTCGCCTGCGCTGGCAGTCGCAACTTCCGCTGTTCCTCATAGTTGCGCTCGGGACAGCCGGCATTGCGCTCCAATGCATTGCCCTGTCTTCGACGAGCGCCCCGCGAATCGTCCAGGCGTTCGGCCTGGGCGCGTTCCTGGCCGTCCTTACCTGGCACCTTCGCGCCGCGACCGGCACCGCTGCCGTTACAGGAGGCCTATGCGCGACGGCGCTTTCTTTTGCCACTCCGGGCTGGCGAACCTCGCTCTGGCCTCTGCTCGCCCTCCTGCTTCTTACACTGGCTGCGACAAGATTTGGCCGCGCGCGCAAGGAAAAGCTCGGAGTTGCCGAAGGCCGGCACGGACGAACGGCTTCGCAGGTCGCGGCAAATCTGGGAGTAGCGGTTTTGGCCAGCATTCCGCTCGGCTTCTCTCATTTTTTTGTTGTCACGCACATCCTCAACCCAGACGCCATGCAACTGGCACTGGTGGCCGCGCTCGCCGAGGCCGCTGCTGACACATTGTCCTCCGAACTCGGAGAAGTTTTCGGAGGCGAGCCGCGTCTGCTCACCAATCTCCGCCCCGTTCCCGCCGGTACGGATGGAGCCGTCAGTCTCGCCGGAACTCTGGCAGGGTGCAGCGGAGCGGCCGTAGTAACCGCAGTGGCCTCACTTGCATTGCGCCTCACTCCCGCCGAGGCAGCCCTCGTCGCCTTCGCAGCCATCGCCGGATTTCTTGTGGATAGCCTGTTAGGAGCAACCTTCGAGAGAAGAGGATGGCTCAACAACGACGCCGTGAACTTTCTATCCACTCTGGCGGCGGCAATACTGGCCGCGGCGCTCAGCCGCCCGTCTTAAGAAATTCTTTCGAGGAGCGAATCAGTCATTCCCGGATTCCGAACACTCGCTTCACGCGCCAGAACGAATAGCTCAGAATCTCATGCAAGGTCCGCGTCAGGCGGTCACTGAAGGGACCTGTTCGCAGTTCCCGACGGGGCGAGGTGGCGACATTCAACCCCATACTCGAACAAAGAGCGTGCACCCGGAAAAGATGCGTGCCGTCGCTCACCACCACAATGTTTGTCAGATGATTTACACGGGCAATTGCTGCCAGCCGTCTTACCGATTCCTCCGTGTTGAGGCTTTCTGTCTCCGCGATAATGGCCGAGTCGGGAACGCCATGCGCCATCAGATAATCGCGCCCAACGCCGCCCTCGGAGTGCTGGTCCGTCGGATCGCCACCGCCCAGAGTAATAATCAGCGGAGCCAGTTTCTCCTGGTAGAGTTCAAGCCCGTGATCGAGCCGCGCCCGCAGCACCGGAGAAGGCCGTCCGTCGTACTCCGCGGCCCCGAACACCGCGATGGCATCGGACGCCCGCGACTCGTCATGCGTGGCATAGTAGCGAATCTGCGAATCCACCCAGGCCACCCAGGACACGCCCGCAAATATCAGGGCAACGGCGACGATCCACGCGAGAGCGTGGGTCTGTCTGCCAGAGTCGATGTGCTTTATCGAACGCAAATTGGAATCAGGAACGATCATCGTTTCAAATCGAGCCTAAGTCTGCAGCGTCAGAGCGATTTCATGCGTAGATATCGCGCCCTCGCGCAGGACCTGCCAGACGCCTTCGCCCTCTGACAGATCGACGATAGTAGTCGGCAGGCTGCGTCCCGTCGGGCCTCCATCCACAATCAGCGGAATTCGATCCCCAAGCTGCTCGCGCACTTCCGCCGCATTAGTGCATTCGGGCGTCCCCGCCAGGTTTGCGGAGGTCGCCGTAATTGGGAGCCCGAACGCCGCGACCAAAGCGCGCGGAATCCCCGCGTCGGGCACGCGCAGCGCCACATTGCCGGTATTGGCCGTGCTTCGCAGGGGCAGCCGCGAGCTGGCCTTTACGATTACCGTCAGCGGTCCAGGCCAGAAACGTTCCGCCAGCCGGTCGAGGTTCGTGCCCAGATCGCGTGAAAGCTCATACGCCTGCGAGACGTTCGCAATCAACAGCGAAAGCGGCTTGTGCTTCAATCGGCTCTTGATCTCATATATCCGCTCCACTGCCCGTAGATTGACCGGATCTACCGCCAGGCCGTAGAAGGTGTCCGTCGGAATGCCGACCACTTTGCCGCTGCGCAAGCACGACACAACGTATTGCACGCGGTCCGGTTCCGGCTCGTCCGGATGAATGCGCAGAATCTCTGCTGACAAAGTATCTCCACCTGAGAAACGTAGTCGCGATACGAAGCGCTTGACCACCCAACACGCAAAGACCGTGTGCCGGAGTCCCGGTTGCGCGGCGAGAGGTTTAAAATCGCACCCATGCCTACCGCTTTCAACCGCGCGCGCCTCATTCGAATTGTACAGAGTCGGCAAAACGTGCGTGTGAAGGAATTGCGTGCAGCCTTCACCCGAGCCATACGGACCGAACCCGGCCTGCTCGCCATCGAAGGGGAACACCTGGTGCTCGAAGCCATCGCCAGCGGGCTTGAACTCGCCGTCGTCTTCATCCAGACCGGAAGCGAAGCGCTGCTCGACCGCCTCGGCGTCCCCGAAGAAACAGAAATTCTCGCGCTTCCTCCGGAGGTTTTCGCGAGCGCCGTCCATAGTGAATCCCCGCAGGGCATCGCCGCCTTCGTCAAACCGCCCGCCTTCACCCTGCAGCAGGTGTTGAACGGCCCGCAACCGCTCATACTGATCGCCGCAGGTCTGCAGGACCCGGGCAACCTCGGAACGCTCATCCGTTCCGCCGAAGCCTTCGGAGCGACCGGCTACATCACGCTTCCTGGAACCGTGAGCCTCGACAATCAGAAAACCCTCCGCGCCTCCGCCGGATCGATCTTTCGCCTTCCCGGAACTCCTGCCTGCGAAGACGAGCTCTTTAAGGCTCTCGCTCAACGACAGATAAAAATCCTCGCAGCGGTAGCAACGCAAGGCGAATCGCTCGCGCAACAAAATCTCACCCGGCCCTTCGCGCTGATCATAGGCAACGAGGGCAGCGGCATCCCGTCGGAAATCCTCCGTCACGCCGACGCCCGCGTGACCATCCCCATGCCAGGTCCCGTCGAATCGCTCAACGCCGCCATCGCGGGAAGCATCCTTCTTTATGAGGCCGCGCGTCAGCGGGCGAAACCATGAGCCTCTTCAATCAAGTTCCGGAACCCGGCGCAGCCGCAGCAATCTCCGCCCCGCTCGCCGAGCGGATGCGCCCGCGCAGCCTCGACGAATATGT
Source organism: uncultured Acidobacteriaceae bacterium (assembly GCA_963743135.1). Lineage (GTDB taxonomy): Bacteria > Acidobacteriota > Terriglobia > Terriglobales > Acidobacteriaceae > Silvibacterium. The sequence goes on along the minus strand of CAVUON010000001.1, from coordinate 28,997 downwards.
CGGCCAGCAGCATCTGCTTGCGCGCGGCAAGCCGCTTCGCGTTCAGATCGAACGCGATGACACCGCCTCCATGATCTTCTGGGGACCGCCCGGAGTAGGGAAGACCACCCTCGCGAAGATCATCGCCGAAACCACGCGCGCCACCTTCATCCAGTTCTCCGCCGTCCTCTCCGGCATCAAGGAGATCAAGCAGGTTATGGCCGACGCGGAGAAGGCCGCGCACTACGGCTCGCGCACCATCTTGTTCATCGATGAGATCCATCGCTTCAACAAAGCCCAGCAGGATGCCTTTCTGCCCTACGTCGAGCACGGAACCATCCGCCTCATAGGAGCCACAACCGAAAATCCTTCGTTCGAGATCATCTCCGCGCTGCTCTCCCGCTGCCGCGTCTACACCCTGCATGCTTTGAGTGAAGACGAAATCGTAACCCTGCTCAAACGCGCGCTGAACGACAAGGAGCGCGGTCTCGGCAACATGCAAATCGCCGCGGAAGAAGAATCCCTGCGCATGTTGGCGTCCTACTCCAGCGGAGACGCCCGCAACGCTCTCAACGCGCTCGAAATTTCAGCCAAGCTCGCCGATGCGCGCGCCGGAAATACCATAACAAAGGAGATTGCAACTGAAGCCCTCCAGCAAAGAACGCTTCTCTATGACAAACAAGGGGAAGAGCATTACAACCTCATCTCGGCGCTCCACAAATCCATCCGCAATTCCGACGTAGACGCCTCGCTCTACTGGCTGGGGCGCATGTTGCAGTCCGGCGAAGACCCCATGTACGTGGCCCGTCGCGTCGTCCGCATGGCCGTTGAAGATATCGGCCTCGCCGCGCCCGAAGCGCTCAATCTAACGCTCTCCGCGCGCGACGCCATGCACTTTCTCGGCTCGCCTGAAGGCGATCTCGCGTTGGCGCAGGCCGTCGCCTACCTCGCCCTCGCACCCAAATCGAACGCCATTTACACCGCATACGGAGACGTTCTTGCCGACATAGAAAACACCCGCGCCGAACCCGTGCCGCTGCACTTGAGAAATGCCCCAACCGGCTTGATGAAGTCGCTTGACTACGGCAAAGGCTATCAGTACGCCCATGACATCGAAGGCAAAGTAGCCGGCATGGATTGTCTTCCCGAGAGTCTCAAAGACCGCCGCTACTATCATCCAACCGGCGAAGGCCGCGAGAAGCTCCTTGCGCAGCGCATGGAAGAAATCCGCAAGATTCGCGCGTCAAAACAGGGCTGATAGAATTTTTTCAAGGCGACACCGAGGATCGCGGAAATATTGCATGTTGATCGACGGAGCATGGCCCCCCCCGACTCTTGCCAAAAAGTTGCTGTGCCGGTCGTTGAGCATCTTTTTCTGCATTACCCTCTGTGCCGCGCAAATCTCAGCGCAGGCGCAGATTTCAGAGCTACAGCTGACAAACCTTCCCTCAGCGCCCGACCCCCATCTGACGCCCGGATTAGATGCTGAAAAAACCATTGTCCTGGGCAATGTCGAGCATCCTGTGTCCCTGCAGGATTGCCCCTATGACCAGACCCGTGCCCGCGAATGCCGTGTTCATTGGCCCCAATTGCTCATCTCCTCGACCGTCTTCATTACTTTTCTCAACGCCGGAAATCTCTACACCGGCTACTGGTACCGCTACGAAACCACCCACGGCGACTGGTTTCAGCGCTGGATCGATTCTGCAGCCGACTGGAAATGGGGCCGGTGGTCGGATGACAACCCGTTTCTCGACGACTATATCGGCCACCCCATGATGGGCGCGATCACCGACTTTCTGTGGATTCAGAACGACCCAAAATCCATGACGCTCACGCAGTCCAACACGTGGCCCTACTGGCGAAGAATGCTGCGTGCCACCGCCTTTACCACCGTCTATCACTTTGAGTGGAAGCTTGGCCCCATCGGCGAAGCCGGCTTCGGGCACAACGGCGACCACATTCAGGATGAGGCCAACGGCCAAACCACCTACGGAACCGGCGATGTCGAGATGGTTACCACGCCCGTCGTCGGTGGCCTGTGGACCATGGCCGAAGACGCGCTCGACAAGCATGTCGTCACGCACCTCGAAGCAAAAAGCCACAACCCCTTCGCCTTGCTTGGCGACCAGTTTCTGAATCCGGCGCGAGCCACAGCCAATATCCTGCGCTTTCGTCCACCCTGGTATCGAGACACCCGCACCGTCAAGGCCAACAGCTTTTGGAGCGACCCTCCCGGCGAAGGCGTGACCGAATCGACCGCGACTGCCGAGGCTGAAGCCGCGGAAACATCGGAACTGGCAGCTCCGGTCCAACTCGCATCCGCATCTCGCCTTCTGCCGGTATGGCCGCACCCGGGCGGGGTGCGTGAGTTCGGAGCGTGGTGGGGATTATCGATCATGACCGGTCATCTCTGGGGCTCCGCAGGCGATGTGAAATACATGCCCATCGACGTGCGCGAGTCATACCTCTTCAGCCTCCACGATCACTGGGCCATGCGCTATTCGCCCGAAGTTACAGCGCTCGCCATGCTCGACGAGCCTGTACTCCACCCGACCAACGTCATGACGGAACGCAAACGCACCTATGGCAGCGGTCTCAGCCCCATAGGGCTCCAGTCCGACTTCTTTCCTTCAAGCCGCGTGCAGCCTTTCCTGAGCACCGACGAAGGATTGATTTATTTTTTTAGTCAAGTGCTTGGGCCGCAGGGCTCCAGGCTCGTTTACACTGCCGACTTCGGATGCGGCGTCAATATCTTCCGCAAAGAGCGGCAGGCGGTTACCATCGGCTACCGTTACCAGCATTTGGCGAACGCCGATCTCGCGCAGCAAGGCCCGGGAACAGACGCGAACACGTTCTATGTCTCCGTTTCCCGCTTCCGGACGAAGGGCTATCGATAAACCGGCGAAAAAGCACCGGAAGGCATTAGCGCCTGAACGCCAGCCGCCGCCCCTCGCCGCTTGACTCGCGCGCCAACTCAATCAGCCGGGTAGTTCTCCACGCCTGCTCCGGAGTCACCTCCAGCTTGGCGTGCCCCAGCACCGCCTCGCGTACGTTCTCATAGAACCCGCGATAATTCCCGGCCGCCGTCTTCACCTTCTTGATCGGCTCGCCGGCAATGTGCAACTCGCCCCAAAGCGGCTCCGGTTCCTCGCCAAACCCCGCGTCCGAGAACTTCGCACCCGCCTTCAGAGCATCTTCCTGCGGATCGAGCCCCCACTTCACAAAGCTGCCTTTGGTGCCGTGAACCACAAAGCGCGGACCCGCCGTCGCCGCTGTCAGCGTTGAGCGCAGCAGTGCCGTAACCCTATCGAACTTCAGCAGCACATCGAAGGCATCGTCCACCGCCCCGCCTTGGCGGTCAATTCGCACATCGGCCCACACACTTTCTGGATTTCCAAAAAGCACCGTAGCCTGATCAATCAAATGCGGCCCCAGATCAAACAGAATTCCGCCGCCTGGCCCTCCGCTCTCACGCCATACGTCCGTCCGCGGGGCCACTCGGAACCGGTCGAAGTGTGATTCATACGAAACCACGCGCCCCAGCGCGCCTGAAGCGATAACCTGCTTCAGCGTGACAAAATCGCCATCCCACCGACGGTTCTGGTAAGCCGTTACCAGCACGCCTTGTTCGCGCGCCAGGTCAATCAGCTCTCTGGCTTCATCAGAGGTCAGCGTAAACGGCTTGTCGATGATGACATTTCGTCCCGCGCGGAGGCACTGTGCGGCAATCTCAAAATGGTTATAGCTGGGAGTCGCCACTACCACAATCCGAATTGAGGCGTCACGCAGCACCTCCTCAATCGACCGGCAAATCTGTATCCCCGGATGCGCCTTCGCTGCTTCCTCTCCGTGCCGCTGCACAATGCAGGCCAGTTCCAATCCCGGAGTTTCAGCAATCACAGCCGTATGAAAAACTCGCCCGGCCAGCCCAAACCCAATCACGCCTACGCGAATATTCTTTGCCATTTAACCTTTATAAGCCGTTATTAATCAGTAGTATACAGGACAATATTCAACCAAAACTTGAAGACTAGCGAACCCCTGCAAGCTGATCAGTTTTCTCCGAGGCTCCATAGCGCGTCCGAACATACTCATCCAGAATCTTCTTGAAATCATGAACGATCGTGTCGCCGCGAAGCGTAGTCATTAGACGTCCGTCAACGTACACCGGCGCCTTCGGCTCCTCGAATGTTCCCGGCAGTGAGATGCCAATGTTCGCGTGCTTCGATTCCCCCGGCCCATTCACCACGCAGCCCATCACCGCCAGCTTCAGCTCTTCCACGCCGGGATACTGCGCGCGCCACGCGGGCATCGAATCGCGCAGATAGTTTTGAATCTGCTGCGCCAGTTCCTGGAAGAACGTGCTCGTCGTGCGCCCGCATCCGGGGCAGGCCGTCACCTGCGGAGTAAAGCTGCGAATCCCCAGCGACTGCAAAATCTGCTGCCCGGTCAGAACCTCTTCGGTGCGGTCACCGCCCGGCTTCGGTGTCAGCGAAACGCGAATCGTATCGCCGATGCCCTTCAGTAGCAGCGGAGCCAGCCCCGCCGTCGAAGCAACTATGCCCTTCATCCCCATCCCGGCTTCGGTCAGCCCGAGGTGCAGCGGATAATCGCAGCGCGAAGCCAGCATCTCGTACACGTCGATCAGGTCGTTCACGCCGCTCACTTTTCCGCTGACGATGATCTGGTCATGGCGCAGCCCGTACCGCTCGGCGGCGGCAGCGGAGTCCAGCGCGCTGCGGCACATCGCCTCCATCATCACGTCGCGCGCGTCGCGAGGCTCGGCCAGCTTCGAGTTTTCGTCCATCATGCGCGTCAACAGCGCTTGATCCAGCGATCCCCAGTTCACGCCGATCCGTACCGGCTTCTGGTTCTTCACCGCGACCTCGATCATCGCGCGAAAATTGTCATCGTCCTTGCGCCCAATTGAGCAGTTGCCCGGATTGATGCGGTACTTCGCCAGCGCCCGCGCGCATTCCGGGTACTTCGTCAGAAGCTGATGCCCGTTGTAATGAAAATCGCCGATGATGGGCACATCAATCCCAAGCTTCGCCAGCCCCTCGACGATGAAAGGAACCGCCTTCGCCGCCGCGTCATTGTTTACGGTAACGCGAACCAGCTCCGACCCGGCCGTGGCCAGCGCCGCAACCTGTTGAATGGTTCCTTCAACATCGGCCGTGTCCGTATTCGTCATCGACTGTACAACGACAGACGCATCCGACCCGACGCGAACGTTGCCCACCCTGACCGTAACTGTCTTCCTACGCTGAATTTCCGGCATAACTCCCTCACTACCAGTTTACAGGGGGCGCGCAACCGGCGCGACTCCAAAGCGCGACGCAGCAAGCCGCTATGATGAAGTTGAACTTGTGAGGAAAGAACTGATGACTCGGGACGCCAATCACGACACGAACCAGAAAACATGGACCACGGTCGATGAATACATCAACAGCCTGCTCGTACCGCACGATCCGATCCTCGAATCCGCGCTCCAGGCCAGTGCCGCCGCCGGTCTGCCGGAGATCGCCGTCACGCCAAGCCAGGGAAAGCTTCTGCATCTGCTAGCCCGTAGCCAGAACGCGCGCAACATTCTCGAAATCGGTACTCTGGGCGCGTACAGCACCATCTGGCTGGCCAGAGCGTTACCCGCCGATGGCCGCGTTATCACGCTGGAATACAGCGCGAAACACGCCAAGGTCGCGCGCGCCAATATTGCCCGAGCCGGACTCTCAGACAAAGTGGAGGTGCGCGAAGGCCCCGCCCTCGAAACGTTGCCGCAGATCGCAGCGGAAGCCCGCGCCCCTTTCGATCTGATCTTTATCGATGCCGACAAGGAGAACAACGCCAATTACTTCAACTGGGCGCTCAAACTCTCGCGTCCCGGCACTGTTATTTTCATCGACAACGTCGTCCGCGAAGGAGCCGTCGTCGACGCAAAGAGCACTGACCCAATGGTGCAAGGAGTGCGGCGTTTCAACGACGTCCTCACAAGTGAAACGCGCGTAATCGCAACGACCATTCAGACGGTGGGCAGCAAAGGCTACGACGGATTCACGCTCGCGCTGGTCCTCGGTTAGCTTTGGGCCCCCAATCGCACCTTTGACACACAGAGGGGCGCATGTCAGTGTTTTTCGCGAAGCGCGTACGCCTGGACGGCCAGTCCCTAACAAATCACCACAGCCGCGCCATCAATCGTCTCGCGGTAGACGGCATCCAGCGCACGATTCACCTCTGCTAGAGGAAAGCACGTAGTCTTCGGCCGAATCCTGATCTCTCGCGCCAGCTTTACGAACTCGTGCGCATCCTCACGCGTCATGTTTGCCACGCTGCGCAACTGGCGCTCGCCCCACAGCAGGCTGTCGTAATCAAACTCCGGCATGTGATCCAGATGAATCGCATTGATTGCGACCACTCCTCCCTTGCGTAGCGAAGCCAGCGCCGAAACCACCACGTCTCCACTCGGAGCAAAAGTGACAGCGCGGTCCAACGGCACAGGAGGTTTCTCCAGAGCATCGCCCACCCACACCGCGCCCAACTCACGCGCCAGCCTCCGATGCGACTCGCCCCGCGAAGCCACATAAACCTCGCACTCCCATGCCTTCAGCACGTCGATCGTCAGATGTGCCGACGCCCCAAAGCCAAACAGTCCCACGCGATCTCCGCGCTCCACCCCCGCAACCCGCAGGCTGCGATATCCAATGATTCCCGCGCAGAGCAGAGGAGCCAATTCCTCAACGGCAGCGTCCTCGGGCAACGGGACACAAAAATCCGCCCGCGCCACGGCATACTCGGCATAACCACCGTTCACGGAATAGCCGGTAAACACCGGATGGTCGCAGAGATTTTCCATGCCCTTGCGACAGAGCAGACAAGTCCCATCCACGCCGCCCAGCCATGAGACGCCAACCCGCCGCCCAGTCATTTCCGCAGGCACGCCTTCGCCGAGTCGCTCCACGCGCCCCACAATCTGGTGGCCGGGAACAATCGCCTCATGCAGAGGCTTCAGCTCGCCCATCGTGATGTGCAGGTCCGTGCGGCAAACGCCGCATGCCTCCACGCGCAGCAGCACTTCGCCCGCAGCTGGCTCAGGCACGGGCCAGTCCTCAATCGTCAGCGGCGAAGCGCTTTTAATCGCAGAGGAGTGAAAAACCGCAGCGCGCATAATGTTTACCCCTTCTTCGGCACTCCCGTCTCACGATTTTGGCAATGCCGGATAAATCCTTCAGCATTCTCGACACCGCATTCCATCCCGCGAAAGCGAGCCATTCTTTCATGCAGCGGCCAGAACGTAGTTTCCGGATCCTGGCTCGTGTGAGCAAAACACGCAGCCTGCTTCCGGTTCACGGCCTGCGAAATATCGACGTAGTCAGTCGGGTGAAAAATCTGCGTCTGTTCACCCTGGTCCACTTCGAAATAATAAAGATCGAATGTTCTGCTCCCCTGAATCCAGGCGTCGTAAGCGAGCAGCGATGCGGCGCGGTGGTCGCGGTGAGAATCAACAGGCCAATGTGTGAATACGATGTCAGGACGTTCAGCGTCCAGAAGCTTTCGGAAGTCGGCGTATCGCGATTGATTCAGCTCCGTATCGCCATCGATCTGCCCTGCGAATACAGGCCGCGCATTCAATATGGCGCAGGCTTTTTCGCACTCTGCCGTTCTGATAGCGGCCGCCTCCTGCATTGATTTCCCAGGTATGCCAGCTTCTCCGCGTGTAAGGTAGAGAATTGTAACGTTGTGGCCTTGATCAGAATAGAGGGCGATAGTGCCACCGCATCCAGATTCAGGGTCGTCCGGGTGACCTCCCACAATCACGATATTCAGCTTGCGGCTTTCTCCGCCCGGCTTGGCGTCTGTGACGGCCATTGGAAGTTTTACCCCCAATGACGCCGCCAAAAGGGAGGACCGTCCCAGCATTTCTCTTCGCGTAATTCTTCCCACCGTGTGCTCCCGGTTTTTCATCAGCCATTGATGGCACGCAACAAATCAACGTACGCATCAACTCGATTCTGCGGTACCAGTATCGCCTGTCCAGGTGCAGATTGCATCGAGCCCCGTGAGATATCATCGTCAGAAGTGGCCCTGTAGCTCAGATGGATAGAGCAACGGTTTCCTAAACCGCAGGTCGGCTGTTCGAATCAGCCCAGGGTCACCACCCATCTTTGACTTTCCCCACCCGCAACCATATAAAAAAGAAGTCCGCCGCAAGGTTCTGCGGCCCGCTGCCGCAAATTTCATCAGCCGCTTTACGCTGCTGGTTTGCGGTTCAACCATCACCAGCAACGCAACGGGATGCTCGGGAAGGCGGTGAAAATCCGCCACTGCCCCGCAACTGTAAGCGCAATCAGCCGCGTCTAGTTTTTAGGAAGTGGTTGAATTGGCCGGAAAGCACGCCCACTGGAGCCTCGCTCTGGGAAGGGAATCCGGCCGGCGCAAGTCAGGAGACCGGTCCTGTCGCTTCTACCCGCGTTCCGAGGGGAACGGAGGACCTATGTCTCTTTTTGAGCGGCTCCATCGCCGAGCCTTGCTACTCGCCAGCACGTTTGTTTTCGCATCCGCCTCCCACGCCGTCACCGTCCACGGAATCGTCACCGATACCGTAGGCCGCCCTGTGTCCAACGCCAACGTAGCCCTCATCCAGAACGGCGCAGTCATTCTCAGCGGAACGAGTCGCTATGATGGCAGCTATCAACTCAGCAGCGGAGCCTCCGGCCAGTTCTACGTCCTCGCTGCTGGAACATCCTTCCGCCAGGTCAGCACCAAGGCCTTCTACGGCGGCGCGCTCGATGCCGTCGAGCAGAACATAGTTTTGGAACCCGAATGGGTGCGTCAGTCCATCGTCGTCACCGCAACCGGAACGCCCACACCGCAGGCGCAGGTCAGCGCCTCCGTCACCACTATCCCAGCCACCGACTTCGCGAACCACGCCGACATGGTCGATCCTCTTCGTCAGGTCACCGGACTCGATGTCGTGCAGACCGGCCAGCGCGGCGGCATCACATCCATGTTTATCCGCGGCGGAAATTCCGACGCGAACAAAGTTCTCCTCGACGGCGTTTCCATCGAAGACGTCGGCGGAGTCTTCGACCTCGCTGGCCTCTCCACCACCGGCATCGCAAACGTCGAGGCCTATCGCGGCCCCAACAGCGTCCTCTACGGTTCTGACGCCGCCGCCGGAGTCGTCGCCTTCACCACGCCGCGCGGCAGCACATCCTTTCCCACGCTCATCTATCAGGGAGACCTCGGCAGCTTCGGAACCTACCGCAATGAAGTGCAACTGGGCGGCACACACTCCAAATTCGATTACTACGGAGCCTTCTCCGATCTGCAAACGCAGAACTCCGTTCCCGCCGACGAGGCGCACAACATCGCCGAAGCCGCCAATCTCGGCTACGCATGGTCCAGCAAAACTGAGATCCGAGTCGCCGCGCACAACAACGACAACGCCACTGACCTCCCTGGAACCTACGCCTTCTGGGGAATGCCCAACGACGGTAAGGAATCCGACCAGAACATCTATCTCGCCGCCTCCATCGATCACAGCTTCAGCGACAACTGGCACGGCCTCGTCCGTTACGGCCTCGCACGCAAAAGGGAAGAGTCCGAACAGTGGTACCCCGCGGGCAATCCCATCGAGGGCAACTACTACGGCAACTACACAACCATCACTGGAGCCAACGGCTACGCCGCCAGCGGACAGGCGCTGATGAATTATGGCGGAATCTATCCCTCCACCATTAACCTCGTCTCCAACCGCGACAACCTCTACGCGCAAACTGATTACAACATCACCCCGCATCTCGGTGTAGTCGCCGGCTTCCGTTACGAAGACGAGCGCGGAGCTGAAAACGAGTGGGTCTACGACTTCAGCGAAACGCTTGAGCGTGCCAACTACGACTACATGGCTGCAATCAACGGAGACTTCAAGCAACGCGTCTTTTACTCACTCGGCGGAGGCATCCAGAAGAACCAGCTCTACGGCACTCAAGGCACGCCGCGAATCGGCGTGTCGTATTACCCTGTCCGTCCCGGCAAAGGCATCTTTCACGGAACCAAGCTCAACTTCAACTTCGCCAAAGGCGTGAAAGAGCCTAGCATCGACGACCAGTTCGGCTCGCTGTACACCTTCCTGCTCACCAACGGAGGTCAATCCACCGTCTCCCAGTACGGAATCCAGCCCATCGGCGCAGAACTATCCCGCACCTACGACGGAGGCGTCGAGCAAAGCCTCTTCAGCGAGCGCGTCACGCTGCGCGCAACCTATTTTCACAACGAATTCGGCAATCAGATCGAATACGTTCCGGCAAACATCGTCCCAACCTTGCTCCCAAATCTCACCCCCGCGCAGCAGCAAGCGCTCGAAGCCTTCCTTAACAGCGAAGAAGCCTTCGAGCTCACTCTCAACTCGCTCGCCTTTCGCGCGCAGGGATTTGAAACCGAAGTCCAGTACGGGCTCGGCCGCAGCATCTTCATCCGCGGCGGTTACACCTATCTCGATGCCGTCGTGCAGCATTCGTTCTCCGCGGACGCCATCGGGCCCAGCTACAATCCTCTGTTTCCCACCATTCCCATCGGAGACACTTCGCCGCTCCGCGGCGCGCGTCCGTTCCGCCGCCCGCCGCACACCGGCTTCGTCAGCGTAAGCTACAACGCCAAACTGTTTACCCTTGTCGGCACGGGAGCCTTCGCCAGCCGCAGCGATGACTCAACCTACCTCGGCGGAGACACACCGAGCTTCGACAATACGCTCCTGCTACCCAATCGCAACCTGGACCACAGCTACGCCAAGCTCGACCTGGGCGGAACATTCAAGGTCAATTCCTGGTTCGGCATCTACGCGCAGCTAAACAATTACCTGAGTCAGCAGCACATAACTCCCATCGGCTATACTTCGCTGCCATTCAACATGCGAATCGGACTGCGCTTCACCCTCGGTCATCCGCCCAAAAACCAGTAAAGAAGCCGGGACGATAGCGTCGAACCTCATGCCTCGACGCTATCGGAAACCGGCCGCGCAAGATGCGAGGTTCGCTCTATGCCTTTGGGATGCACGAGGTTTCTCCCCTTTCAAAATGAGCTATTTGCCCAAATTTTTGACGAAAACTGTTAAATTGTTGCATTTATGAACAATGGTTTTGTACAAACTCGTCATACACATGATATTTTGATTGCGCATTTTTCTTGAAAGGAATGTGCCATGCGCAAAAAAACCTCCCTTATCCTTCGTGCAAGCCAGGTTGCCGCTACGCTTTCGGCGCTCGCGATTCTTTCCGCCGGCCTCGGACAAGCTCAGGTAGTTATCGTTCCCACCACTCCGCAAATAGGATCATCGAATCCCATTACAGCGGACCCCTCCGTTCCGCGCCCCAGTACTCATCCCTGCGTTGTCCAGTTGTTTCAAAACGTGGCTTTTGATAACTTCACGCCGGCTACCTTCAGTTACACGCCGCCCTCCGCATGTCCCGGACCCTGGGCGAAAGTCGTCTTTACCGCGGACTTTACCGTGACCGCTGGCAGGCAGTTCGATCGCACCGCTGCGTTTTATCTCGGTCATGCCAGCATCTATTACGGAACCACTTCGGAACCGCGCGCTACCCTCAGCCCTTCCTGGCATGTCGAGCGCGACGTCACCGACCTGTCGGCCATTTTCAAATCGACGCAGACCGGAGAAGCCAATATCGGCAACTTCGTCGGCGTGTCCGGAGGCGTCACTTACAACGGCATCATCTACGCGAACGCCGCGCTTGAGTTTTATCCCGCGTCGTTCCGCGATCCGGCCCCGCGCACTCCCGACATCGTCGTTCCCGTCAACGGATCGGGTGGCGACGCTGGCACGCTCAACACCACCACCGACCAGATCACGCAGACGCTCGATCTGCCCACCAACGTCGAAAGCGTCTATCTCGACGTGATCGCGCAAAACCAGAGCAACGATGAGTTCTTTTACTTCTGCGTGCCGAACGATCAGACCTCAAATCTGGAGAGCTGCGGAAACACCGCCTTCCGTGAGACCGAAGTGACCATCGACGGCAAACCCGCCGGAGTCGCGCCCGTCTACCCGTGGATCTTCACCGGCGGAATCGATCCATATCTGTGGGAGCCCATCCCAGCCGTGCAGACGCTCGATTTCAAGCCCTACCGCGTCGATCTCACGCCCTTTGCCGGAGTCCTCTCCGACGGTAGCCCGCACACCGTAGCAGTCAGCGTCTTCAATGCCAACAGCTACTTCCTCGCCACGGCCAACTTGCTCGTCTACACCGACCACGGAACGACGCACGTCACCGGAGGCATCATCAGCAACAGCCTCTCCGCTGCTCCCTCACCCACCGTCAAGGAAGACATCAAATACAATTCCACCACCCAGGCCTACACCGGCACTATCTCAGTTGGCTCCGACCGCAGCTTCTCCATCAGCGGATACATCAACACCTCGCATGGCCGCGTAGAGACCACCGTTCACCAAAACGTAAACTTCCTCAACACGCAGCAATTCGACGTCTCGCCCACGCTCGACGGGCAGAATGTCGAGCAGATGACAACTGTTGACGCTGAAACCACGACGCATGGAGGCCCGTTCGAAAGTAAACGCGAGCAGCATTTCACCTATCCGCTCACCATCGACTATTCCTTCGTTGTGAACTCCGATGGGACCGCCGACCAGACGACCAGCGTGAATCAGCAGTTCCTACGCAATACTTGGGATCACCTGAACGGATTTCCGCTGTACACCAGCAGCGTCAGCAACCATGTCCAGGCGAAGGACACGCTCGTCTTCAACACCAACGGCACCGTCACCCCACAGGGAGCCAAGACCACCCAAACGTATTTCTTCCAGAACTCCAGAGGCGACTGTTATAGCCGAACACTCACCGCAGCTGATCAGGTGTTAACCGGAGTCACTAACGGCCAGGGTTGCAGAGGAAACCACTGGTAAAGCAGCGCCATTATTGAAGTGACGAAGTACGAAAGTGCCCATCTTTTGCGCGAGTTTGGCGCAAGGGATGGGCACTGATTTAAGCCTTAACCGCTATCGAAGTCCTAAGCCCTCTTCAACTCCCCCGCCCGTTCGGAAGCCCGCTCCGCGCCACCCATCCGCACGCTCACAATCTTTGAAACACCCGGCTCCTGCATCGTAACGCCGTAAATCAAATCCGCGGCCGTCATCATGCGTTTCGAGTGGGTCACGATGATGCACTGCGTCGTAGCTGACATGCCGCGCAGCATGTCAGCGAGCCTGCCGACGTTGGATTCGTCCAGCGGTGCATCGACTTCGTCCAGCACGCAGAAGGGGCTCGGCTGATACTGGAAGATTCCCACCAGCAGCGACAGCGCCGTCAGCGCCTTCTCGCCGCCCGAGAGCAGCAGCACATTCTGCAGCTTCTTGCCCGGAGGCTGCGCCACAATATCGATGCCGCTGTCCGCCGCGTTCTCCTCATCGGTAAGCCGCATGAACGCCTGGCCGCCGCCAAACAACTGCCCGAACGTCATACTGAAGTTTTCATTGATGCGCGCAAACGCCTCGTTGAACTTCGCGTACGAAATCTGGTCGATCTCCTTGATCGTCGCCTGCGTGTTCTCAATCGAATCCAGCAGATCCTTGCGCTGCGTCTCCAGAAACTCATGCCGCTGCGCCGTCTCTTTGTACTCCTCCAGCGCCATCATGTTCACCGGACCCATCGCTTCAAGCTTCTGCTTCAATCCGCGGCACGCTTCGTCTTCCGCAACCAGCGGCTCGCCCTCAATGCGAGCAATCTCTGCATCGCCGCGCAGCGCAACCGCCTCCACGCCTAAATCGTTCACGCAGGTCTCTTCCAGATGCGTCAACTCCGCCGCCAGCGTCGCGCCGCGCGCGCTGCGCTCGCTGCGCGCCTCGCGCAGCGCATCTGTCTCCGCGCGCAAGGTCTTCAGTTGTCCTTCCATCTCCGCAAGCTGAGCTCGCAACTGCGTCGCCTCTTCCGTCAGCCGCGTAACTTCTGCCAGAGCCTGTTCCCGAACCGCGGCCAGCCGTTCGCCATCCACCGCAAGCTGCTCGTTCTCCCGCGCCCGCTGCTGCTGTTCCGCCGCCGCCGAGGCAAGTTGACGCTCAATCTGCGCCACGCGCTGCGCCAGTTCTGAATACATCCGGTCGATGCGCGCAAACGCCGACTCCGCCCCGCGCCGCCGCTCCTCAAGTCCGGCCAACTCCGCTGAAACCTGAGCCGCCTGTTGCTGCGCCTCTTCACGCGCCTGCCGCAACTCCTCAACCGAACGCTGCAATTCACTAAGACCGGCCTCAGCCTGCTCGTGCTGCACCTCGATCTGTTGCGCCTCGTCGCGCTTCTGCTCGATGAACGCCTGCTTCGCCGCGCGCGCGTCCCGGTTGCGCTCGTTCTGCAGCGTCCAGTCCTGCAACCGCCGCTCTAATCTCTGCACCTCGGAGTCCATCTGCCGCAGAGCAGCTGACTGGTTCGCGCTCTCCCGCTCCGCCGTCCGCAACTCTTCGCTTTTGCCGTCCAGCAGCCGCGTCAGGTCCCCAAGCTTCTTCGCCAGCGCAGCCGCCAGAATCTCCGCCTGGCCCAGTTCCCGCTCCACGGAATCCAATTTCTGTTGCGACTCGCGCAACTCGCGCTTCAGCGCCAGCGGACCCTCCGCGCGCGGTTTGCCGCCCGTTACCGTGACGTTATGAAAGCACTCGCCCGTCGGAGCCAGAAAGAACGCGTCCGGATTCTCCAGCGCGAGCGTCCGCGCTATCGACGAATCGTCCGTCACATATCCGTCGCGCAGCTTCGGCAGAATCACCTCAAGTGACCGCCCAAAGCCATCCAGCACGCGAACGCACTCTTTCAGCCGAACCACGCCCTTATGCTGCTCATGGCCCGGAACATCCGGCTCTCCGGCAAACGAAAACTTCGCCTGCGAATCCTCCGGATGCACCAGGAACGTCGCGCGTCCATCCACCCCTGTCTTCAGCAGCCGCATTCCTTCGTCCGCCGCATCCCAGCTCTTCACCACGATGTAATTCAGTTCATCGCGCAGAAACTCATCGACGACACTCTCGTACTGCCCATTCACTTCCAGAAAATCCGCCAGCGTGCCCACCGGAGCCAACCCACCGCCCAGCGAATTCGACCGGAACAAATTCCGAACCGTGTCCGTCGAATAGCTGTGCTCCCGAATCAGCGAGTCCAGGGAGTCGCGCCGCCCTGTCAGCGTAGCCCGTTCCGCGCGCAGTTGGTCGCCGCGCCGCTTCGCCTCGGCTTCATCAATACGCTTGGCGGAAATCTCGGCGCGCAACTCTGCGATCTCACCCTCCAGCCGCTTCAGCGTGTCGGTTACCGACTCGAACTTCATCGAAACCTGTCCGCGCTCCGACCCCAAAGCCTCCAGATCGCCCTTCGCCGAAGCCATCTCCATGGCCAGTCGGTCCGCGTCCCGCTCCAGCGCCGCCAGAGATTCCTCGCTCTGCGCCGCCTGGTTGCGAACCTGTCCCAGCTGCGACAGCAGCTGCATCGCCTGCCGCCGTCCCGCCTCTGCGCGCTGTTCCGCCGCCGACACCGCCGCAACCGCATCCCGTGCCTGCGTCTGCCTCGCCTGCGCCTGTTCGCGGAAGCTCACCGCCTCTGCCGCCGCCGTCTCCAGAAAACTCCGCTGCGAGTCGCGCTCCGCCGTCAGGTTCCCGAGATGCTGCCGCGCCTGCTCCAGCTCCGCCGCGCCAGCCGCTGCCCGCGCTTCTAATTCTGCGATTCGCTCCTGATTCGCATTCTGACGCGCCGCCGCCCGCTCCAGTTCGACCGCACTCTGGCTGGCGCGCGTCTGCGCTTCCTTCGCGCCGGCTTCCAGTTCGTACCCTCGGGCGCGTCCCGCGTTATGTTCGGTGTCCAGGGACTCAATGGTCGCGCTGTGTTCGTCAATTTGCGCCGTTTGCGCCGCAATCTCGGCAGCTACCTCCGCCTGTTCGGCGTCCATTTGCGCGATCTTGCTCGCCAGAACCACTCGCAGCCGCGCACGCATCTCGTCGCGTACCGCGCCATAGCGTTCGGCCTTCGCTGCCTGCCGCTTCAGCGAACCCATCTGCCGCGTGACCTCTTCAAAAATGTCATGCACGCGCGCCAGGTTCTGCTTCGACTGCTCCAGCCGCAACTCGGCCAGCCGCTTCTTCGTCTTGAAGCGCGTAATCCCCGCAGCCTCTTCAATAATGGCGCGGCGGTCATGTGGCTTGGAGCTCAACAGTTGGCCGATGCGCTCCTGGCCAATAATCGCGTACGACTCCGGCCCCAGCCCGGTGCCCATAAAGATGTCCTGAATATCGCGCAACCGGCACAGCTTCCCATTCAGCAGATACTCGCTGTCTCCGGTGCGAAACAGCCGTCGCGTAACAACAATCTCGCCCTGCTGCGGAGTCTTCTGGAACTTGCGCCGCCGAATCTTCAGCACCACGGCATTTCCAGCCTCGGCCTCAGCCACCGAAACTGCCGCCGAAGCCTGTACTGCGCCTTCCTCTTCGATCGTCTGCCCTGGCTGCGATTCGGCAATGATCTCCTCAACCTCAGCCGCTCGCTCTACGCGCAGTTTTTCTTCGTCCCAGTCCGCGCTGCTTTCGTCCTCGATCACCACGTCCGGCTCCAGCAACAGGGGACCGCCGTAGGCCTCCGGATCGATCAGAGTAATTGACACCTCGGCCATTCCCAGCGCTTTGCGGTCGCGGGTCCCCGCAAAAATCACGTCCTCCATCTTGCCGCCGCGCAGCGATTTGGCGCTCTGCTCACCCAGCACCCAGCTCACCGCATCCAGAATGTTCGACTTGCCGCAGCCATTCGGCCCAACAACAATGGCCACTCCCTGTCCCGGCAGCGCGACCTCGGTCCGGTCGCAGAACGACTTGAAGCCCAGGATCTGGATTTTTTTGAGTTTCAGCATGAGGAATCACTCCTTGAGTTCTCAGCGAAGCTAATAAAAAGGCTCCGCGCCGTCAGCGTGGTTCAGAGAAAACTCTAGCTGCGGCAAGCAGCAGGGTCAACAGAAGCACCCCAACATCTTGTGGATAAGCCGTCCCTAACTCAATCTACAGCGCGGGGATGGAAATATCCATATAAAACAAGGTCCGGGTAGAGTTTTGGAAAGGAGGGTGTCGCAGAGAATCGCCATCTCCAAAGCTAGTCTCACCCGCCCCCGGAAGCAAGCGGATACCGCAGAAAAGGGAACCCGGCAAGGTACTCTACATAGGCCCTCTCCGCGGGCGGGGACCCGCAAAGACTCCCTTGGCCGCCTGGAAATGTTCGAACGCCAACAAATTAGCAGTTTGGAACACGTTTGTTTCCTTGTCGCTCATCCCATGCGGCGGGAAAGACAGGGACGATTGGAGTTTTAAGCAAGGGCCTGAGTTCATCAAGGTTCTAACAATCACGCTCGCGGCCACGCCCAATCTGTTGGCTCAGGTCTCCATCCCGCCGGCAAACGGGAGCAGGGCCCGAAGCAGGAGAAGGTCGAGCCGAAGCCACGACTCACTCTTTGCTAACTTGTTTGCCTGCTATGAACTACAAATTTTTTGGCCGCCCAGGCTAGGGTTTGAATGACAAGCTACGGCTTGAACGTAGGCCGCAAAAGCACCTCGCTCACAAACGACTGAGGAGCCTGCGTAACCAGCATGGCCACCACATTCGCTACGTCCTCCGGCTGAATTTTCTTGCTTGCATCCTTGCCGCTGCTGACGCCGAATCCGGTATTCACCGAACCCGGAGCAATCGCCGACACCCGAATCCCGTACTCCCGCAGCTCTTCGGCGACCGAGTAGGTCAGACCATTCAGCCCCCACTTGGACGCCGCATAAGCCGCGCCGTTCTTCAAAGGATTATGTCCGGCCAGAGAGGAGATGTTCACAATATGACCGCCCCGCGCAGCAATCATCATCGGAGCGAACGCTCGAATCATCAGGTAAGGGCCGCGCAGGTTCGTTCCCATCACGGCGTCCCAGGCGTCCGAAGACATTTCATGCAGCGGAGCGCCGATCTTACCCACTCCGGCATTATTCACAAGGATGTCGCACCGCCCGTGCCGCTGTTGAAGCGAGCTCGCAAATTTCGCAATCTCTGTCTCGTCGAGCAGGTCGAAGGCCGAGAATTCGGCCCTGCCGCCCGCTGCCTTGATCGCCTGCGCGACCTGCTCCAGCCGCGCGGAATCGCGCGCCGTCAGGACAGCCGTTGCGCCCATCGCCGCCAACCGCTTGCCGATGGCCGCGCCGATCCCACGCGCCGCGCCCGTAACCACTGCGATTTGTCCAGAAAGGTTCTCCACGCAATCTCCTCGCGCTCAAAGAGCGTCTTTGTCAAAATAAGATGAGCTGACCGCCAAAGACGGTTCCCGGCTTAGTATCCGGCAGTCACGGATTCCTGCTCGAACTGCATCCGACGGATGTCGAAATTCTGCGATCGGCCAGAAATTATGAATGCGGTTGCAATGCGCGCTTGTCACAATGAGCTTCCGCTTTCTATAATCCAGCCATCGTCGCATCTTTCGTTGACCTCAATCATTATTGCTGAGAGGATTCAAACGATTCGATACCGACCGTGCGCGTCCCGCCAGGCTTGCACTCGTAGAGTTTAAATTTTCAAGGAATTCCTAGGAGCGTTGAATGAAGAAGGTTGTTTTTGCTTCCATGCTGGTTGCTGCCTCCATGGTTTCGGTCGCGGCTCCCTATGCTCTCGCGCAGGACCAGGGATCGCAGTCGAGCCAAATCACTATCAAAGATCCTGCCGAGTACAACGCTTACACGAACGCCATCGGCCAGTCGGCTCCGGCGGCCAAAGCGGCGGCGATTGAGAGCTTTCTCCAGCAGTATCCCAACAGCGTCGTCAAGCAGGAGATGCTGGAACAGTTGGTCGGCGCATACCAGGCAACCGGCGACACCGCGAAGACCTACGACGCGGCAAAGCGCCTTCTTCAGGTCGACCCAAGCAATCTTCGCGCCCTGACCTTCGTCGTCTACGTGGAAAAGGCGCAGGCAAATGGCGATCAAGCCAAGCTCGATGATGCCGCCGCAAATGCCCAACGCGGATTGAGCGCAACCAAGCCGGCGGCTTTGAGTCAGGCAGACTTCGACAAGCTCAAGGGCGTGGCAACGCCGATCTTCTACAACGCAATCGCCTCTGACGATCTCGCCAAGAAGGACTACAAGGATGCGATCTCGGCTCTTACCGCGGAGTTGAAATCTGAGCAGCCGGCCCAGACCACGCAGCAGCCCAGCCTCGCCGATACCTACTATCTCGGAACCGCCTACGTGCAGGAAGATCCCAAGGATCTGGTGAACGGCATCTGGTTCCTCGCCCGCGCCGCGCAGTACTTGCCCGATCCTTACAAGACCACCGCCGAGAAAGCCGCAGAATACTGGTACAACAAGTACCACGGCAGCATGGATGGTTTCCCTCAAATCCAGCAGCTTGCTCACGACAACGTCTTTCCGCCGGACTCCTACAAGCCGGTACCCGCGCCACCGCCGCCCTCACCGCAGGAGCTCGCGCATAACGCAGTCGCGAACACCCCCGACCTCAAGACACTCGCGCTGACCGACAAGGAGTTTGTCCTGGCCAACGGAAGCCCTGACGACGCGCAGAAGGTTTGGGCTGTCCTTAACGGCGTAACCGCGGAAGTGCCGGGAACGGTCGTTGCTGCAACAGCAGATTCGGTCCAGCTCGCCGTCTCCGATGACGCCAAGCAGTCCAACAAGGCCGACTTCACCATCAACATGAAGACCCCGCTTAAGGAAGTGCCGACGGCTGGGACGAATGTCACCTACATCGCCACCTTCGATTCCTACACTCAGAATCCTCCTATGATCATCATGAAGGATGGCGGACCGAAGCCTCCTCCGCCCGTTCACCACACCGCCCCACACCATCACACCGGCGGAAAGTGATCCTTCGTCGAAAGCACCTCAGAAAGAACCGAGGGCAGCCATTGCGGCTGCCCTCGGTTTTTGCCCAGAATGATAGAGTGAAATTGCGATGAAGAAGATATTTCCCCCATGGACATTTGCCGTGCTCGCGCTGGCGTTGGCGTTGTCCATATCTCATTCGGCGAATGCCCAGCGACTCGCGCCGGATGCCATAAGCGTAGCCGACAGCGCCGCGCTTCACGCGCGCCAGGGTGAGATCGCCGCGACCGCAAGAATCTACGGCTACGACCTTGAAGAAGGGAATTGGAGCTACCAGCAGGCCGTGTGTTCGCCAATGCCAGAGACCATCCTGCTGCGCTACATCCACAAATTTTCCGACGGAACTGAGTCTCTATTTATGGCTGCCGTGCCGCGCGGCGCGGGACGGGTCCGCATCGTGCCGGTGCTCTACCGCAATGCAACACCCTTTGTACCCGCTCCAAAGAACCCGCGCAATTTCGCGCTCTTCCATGACCTCGTACCGCAGGCCATCGCCCCCAGCGGCACCGCACGCAATGATAACTGGCTGCAGTTAGGCGCTTGTTACGCAGAGCTAACCGGCGGCAGCGCCAGTGTTCCGAGCGGCTCCGGCGGAGAACTCGCAATAGCCGGTGAGCCCCAGGCAACAATTCATCAGGATGTGCAGGACCACACAACCCGCGTTACGTTTGCAGGAAGCGAAGGCGCACGCGGCTACACAATATGGAGCGTGTCGTTCAACAAAAACGGAAGGGTGATAGCTGCCGGGAGTGAAGATCATTCGGTTTATGTGGCAAAGGCTACGCCGCAGGTTCAGCCTGCTGTAGCAGCAAGTATGCCGGAGGCAAACCGGGCTGAGGAAATTCCCGAAGAAAGCAAAGAACCGTCGGCAGCGAGCGCGCCGTCACCAGTGAATCCCGCGCGCGCGAGTGTGAATCCTGCGAGCGCGAGTGCGCTGCCGGCAGTAAATTCCGCAAGCGCCAGCGAACAGTCATCCAGGCCCGGCTGGAAGGTCATGCCGCACCCGGCGGAGCCAGTCTGGAAAACGATGGCGCCTGCGCCTACGCCGCCGGAAAAAGTCGTGCCCGAGCCGGCGAACGCATCCGATAACCCTGCTCCGGAAGATCAGTCGCCGCAGTAAAATCGGTTGCCCGCCTTGTTACGGTATTCCAACTCTTCAAGCGGCACGGTTACAAGGGGCTGGTGGAAGCGAGCGACTGGCCGAGCTATGACGCCGATCAGGACGAGGCGATCCTCATCAAGTTCCGCCTTGCTTCCGGCTTCCGGGATCGTGAAATCCGCTACGTGACTTGGCGAGACGTTGATTTCCGCAACTCCGTTGTGAGCGTCACCGCGAAGCCGATCTGGAAGTTCAAACCGAAAAATTACGAGGAGCGGGCTGTGCCCCTGCCTGCGGCAATGATCGATCAGTTGGAGAAGCAGAAACTCGGCGCAATGCGACGCCGGCGGAATTGATCTTTCCTAACACCAAGGGAAAGCCGAACAGTCTCCACATCGAAGTGGTAAAAAGGGTCGCGCATCGAGCAAAACTCAATTGCGGGCAGTGTGTAACCAAACATGGTAACCGGTGCGCAGAAGGCCTGTACTGCCAACGCTTCTACCTCCACAAGTTCCGCCACACATTTGCGACCGAGCATCTTCGTCATGGCATCGACGTGCGCACCTTGAAGGATTGGATCGTGAGCAAGTCACCGAAGAAGTCGGCGGAAATCTCAAGCCGCCGTCTCAGCAAGCCAAACAAGAGCAGTCGGCGCCATCCAAAGGGAGCGTGACGTCTCTCATGGATACGGTGCACAACCCGGCACCGGACAACACCCGTGGGCAGCTAGGGCCAAGGGATATTCGGCGCACGCGAACACTGGACAATAGCGCAGGCGCCAAACCAACCGCAGGCAAACCTGTTGTTGCCAGTTTCCTGGGCAACGTGCCCTCTTTCCCGGACACGCAGCAGAAGTGGGAAGATCCGGCGCCCTATGGGGGGAACTCCCAGCGGGAAGGCAAGATCGGATCGACCCGGCGCGAACTGGATGCCTGGATCCAAACGTTATCTCAACCCCGGATGATGGCCATGGAAGCGACGATCTTCACCGGCTGGATCTATTGGAAGCGGGTGTAGTCTCCGATCTCCAGGGCCCAGGTCAGGGCGGTGATGGGGCCCACTCCGGGGATCGTCCTCAGCCGTCTCAGCCGCTCCGATAGCAGCGGATCCCGTTCCAGTGAACTGATCAGCGCACGATCCAGTCGCTGTCCCCGCAGGATGTGTTCGCGCCCAAGCCGAAGCAGGGGCCGGATACTGTCGCTGATCTCCTCGTGAAGCAGAGGCCGTACCTGGTGCTGCTGTTCCGGTGTCAACTCCATATCTTTCGTAGGGCGAGCAAGTTCCTGGTCGATCGATTGCCGGGTATGGATATGCTGGATCTGCTGACGCGCTGAGGGGTGCTGTACCCCATTGTCCTGAGCTGTGGCAGGACCGGCCATTCCGAGCATGAGCATAACCCCAAACGCGACCGTGAAAGGTCGATTTCGCGTGAACAGCAACCTCCTTGAGGATTCTCGACGCAGCCCCAGCCGAGACTCTGATCTGAATAGACGGGCAATTCCACAACAAGTTGCGTCAAGCGCCGTGTTTGCCCACCCGACGGGCTTGAAACCGGTTGAGCATCACCTAAACTACCCATATGCGGAAAGTAGTCATCGTCGGACCGCCTCCCGTTCAGGTGCTCGACGTAACTGGCCCATTAGAGGTCTTTTCCAATGCGCCTGATTACGAGATTCAACTTGCAAACGCCGGCCCTGAACGAGCCCTTCAGACCAATCGCGGCGTCGTGCTCGCCGACGCAACTCCTATCGCCGACGTCCACGGTCCCATCGACACCCTTGTAATCGCCGGAGGTCCCGGCGCAGAAAACACAAACGCTCTCCCGGGACTAATCCGGCCTTCACCGCTGAGTTCAGAGTGTCTCAATGAGTGATTCGACGAGTGGCTGTTGAAAAACTCGATCTTTGCAGAAACTGCATGATTCTGGGTGATGGTAAATGGTCAGTCAACGCCTACGAATCGTTTATAGGGCATCCTGACGCGAAGTCATTTTGGACATTTTCCCGCATCCGAGTTTTTCAACAGCCACGCGATTTTGCACTCATTGTTTGCGTTTTCTGCCCGGGTTTGCTTCCTATTTAACCAACCTATTGCCTGCGCGCGAGATGCAGTTTTCCGCGGAGATAGAGGGTTGAGCGTGACAGGTACAATGTCGGCTGTAAATATGAGCGTCGCCTGATTGCCGCTTAAGAGGAAAGGCAAAGAATAATTATGGAAAACCGCTCTTTATCACGCCTTGTGTTGTTCACAGCCGTTCTCGTGGGAGCGTTCTTGCAATTGGCCCCTTATCTCGCAGCCGAGACTCCGATGCCGGATATGCACTGGCGCGTGATCGGGCCGTTCCGCGGCGGGCGAACACGGGCCGCGGCCGGCGTTCCCGATCAGCCGAATGTCTTTTATGTGGGACAGGTGGACGGCGGGGTCTGGAAATCGACAGACTACGGCCGCACATGGAATCCGATCTTCGACGGCGAAGATACGCAGTCAACTGGAGCGATCGCGGTTGCTCCCTCCGACAGCAACATACTTTATGTGGCAAGCGGCGAGGGACTGCACCGTCCCGATCTCTCTGTCGGCGACGGCATTTATCGCTCGAGCGATGCAGGCAAGACCTGGACACATCTCGGCCTGCGCGATGGCCAGCAGATTCCGGCCATTGCCGTTGATCCGACGAACCCTGATCGGCTCTTTGCTGCTGTGCTCGGCCATCCTTACGGCCCGAATCCGGAACGAGGCATCTTCCGCTCTGAAGATGGTGGGAAGAGCTGGACGAAGGTTCTTTATAAGGACGAAAGCACTGGCGGCTCCGATGTTGTGGTCGACCCGAAGAATCCGCAGATCGTATATGCATGTCTCTGGAGTGAGCGGCTGGGACCATGGGAGGACAAGAACAGCTATGCAACGACAGACGGTGGGCTCTTCAAGTCGACTGATGGAGGCACAACCTGGAAACAGTTGAAGAATGGGCTCCCTGGTGATCTGGTACAGATCAATGTCGCGATCGCAGCGAGTGATCCGCAACGGCTGTACGCTACGGTCTCGACCAAAACCGAAGGAGAATACGCTTCCGCCAAAGGCCTTGGCGTCTACCGCTCCGATGATGCAGGCATGACGTGGCGAAAGATTACCGACGATCCACGTCCGGCGATGAAGATCGGCGGCGGCGATCTTCCCGTCCCGGTAGTAGATCCGCAGAATCCGGATGTGGTTTACAGCACCAGCATCGTGACCTGCCGCTCCACCGACGGCGGCAAAACTTGGATAAGCCTGCGTGGTGCGCCCGGCGGCGACGACTATCAGAACCTCTGGATCAATCCCCGCAACCCGCGCATCCTGCTGCTGGTGAGCGATCAGGGCGCGGTGGTGAGCGTGAACGGCGGCGAAAGCTGGAGTTCGTGGTACAACCAGCCGACGGCCCAGCTTTATCATGTTGCGGCAACGACCGGCTTTCCCTATCAGGTATGCGCGGGGCAACAGGAGAGCGGCTCAGTTTGTATCGCAAGCCGCGGCAACGACGGAGAAATTACCTTCCGCGACTGGCATCCGGTTGGAATTATCGAGTATGGCTACGCAGCACCCGATCCCTTGCATCCGAACATCGTTTACGGAGCCGGACGCACCGAAGTGTCGCGGTACGACATGGTGACTGGGCAGGTGCAGAATGTGACTCCGCTACCCATGCACAAAAGCGATTTCCGCGGCGACCGCACTGAGCCGATTCTCTTTTCACCCGTTGACCCGCACACGCTGTACTACGCGGCGAATCACCTGTTCAAAACAACCGACTACGGACAAACCTGGCAGATCATCAGCCCCGACCTCAGTCAGGAGAAGACCGGGCAGCCGCCGTCGGTACCGGCGCTCACGCGGGAACAGCAAGCTGAACGGCGTGGCGTAATTTACTCCGTCGCTGCTTCGTATAAAACCACGCAGACGATCTGGGCAGGAACAAGTGACGGCCTGGTGTGGATCACGCGCGACGGCGGCGAACACTGGACCAACATCACCCCACCTGGAGTCTCAGCCTGGAGCAAGATTGCGCAGATCGATGCATCACGTTTCGACGACAACACCGCGTATGTGGCCGTGAACCGCCTGCGCATCGACGATCTTCGCCCTTACATCTATCGCACCCATGATGGGGGAACGACCTGGCAGAAAATCAGCGCTGGGCTTCCGCAAGACGCGCCGGTGAACGCTGTCCGTGAAGACGCGGTGCAGCCGGGCCTGCTATACGCGGCGACGGAGCATGCCGTGTGGGTGTCCTTCGACGACGGCGCGCACTGGCAGTCGTTGCAGTACAACCTCCCTCATACCTCAATGCGCGACCTGCTGGTGAAAGACGACGACCTGATTGTCGCGACGCATGGCCGCTCATTCTGGATCCTGGACGAAATCGCTCCTCTGCGTGAGCTGGCTGCAACCGCCGGAAAGACAACGCCCATGCTATTTGCGCCCGCCTCAGCCTGGCGCGTGCGGCGCAGCACAAATCCTGACACACCGCTACCTCCCGACGAGCCTGCAGGAGAAAATCCGCCCGATGGCGCGATCCTCGACTACAACCTGCATCAGGATGCAAAGGGGCTGGTCACGCTGGAGATTCTTGACAGCAACGGTACATTGCTTCGCCGCTACAGCAGCGACGATCCCGTCGCGCCGACTCCGGAGCAGCTGCATACAAACCTGATTCCGCCATACTGGCCGCAGATGCAGGGCCCCCTGCCGACAACCGCCGGAATGCACCGCTGGGTATGGGACCTGCGCTCTGCCGCGCCCACTGCCACGCGCTACGACTATCCGATCTCTGCCGTGCCGCATCGCACGCCGCTCACCCCGCAGGGCCCGCTCGTGTTGCCGGGAACCTATACTGTGCGACTCGCGGTTGACCGACACAGCGAATCGCAGCCTCTTGCCGTCAAGATGGATCCGCGCGTGCGGGTGTCGGCTGCAGACCTCGAGGCGCTGCATACGGAGCAGGTGGCTATGGCCACTTCCCTCGACGCTTTGGCGAAAGCTGACCTTGCAGCACACTCGGTAACCGAGCAGCTAACTGCGCCGCAAAACGGCGCGCTTACCGCGCAACTCATCCCATACACCGACGCGTTAAAGGCCCTGCTCAGTGGAACCGCGCCAGGCGCGTCAAAGCACATGCCGGGAATCGACGAGGTGACCGAGGAAGCAACACAGCTGTACGGTGAACTGGAGCAAGCCGATGCCGCCCCAACCAAGGCGTTACTCGACGCTACCGCGCACGTGAAGGCAGAAGGCAAGGAGGTGCTGCGTGGCTGGCAAGAATTTAGGGAGAACCAGTTGCTTACGCTGAACAACATATTGCGCAACGCCAACCGTCCGGCAATCAACCTGGATAAGGCGCCGAACGATATGCCATCACAGGGAGACGAAGACTAAGCAGCCCGGCTGGACGAGCATCTGTATGACGTTGTCGACTGTTGGCGCATACAGCGAGAGTCGCTCATTGAGGTTCAGCTTACCGGTGGTCTTGCTCGATCAGTAATGAAATACGGGTTTGCGATGACTGGCCGGACACCACCGATAAGCCGACTTCTATGAGCAGGTCGCTGGTTGCTGCGATGGCTTTTTGATGGGAAACAATCTCTCCGATCCGGAAGACCTTCTCCCTCGAAAATAGTCCCCCTACGTTTGAGTATTGTGCGTCTCTTTCTAGCATGCTCAACATTGAGAGTGCTGCTTCGTGCTCTGTTGACGCAGACGACGTAGGGTATCAATCATGAGAGTCGGCCGTGCCGGGAGGCACGGACCTATCCGTTCAGAAAGACGAAATCGCAAAAACGTTTCATGGGGTCCGGGTGGACAGTCGTTTTCGACCCCGGGGCTTCACGGTCAATGGCGGCAGGATCGTCACAATCGATGTATTCCGTGATCCCCCGCGCCTGCAGCGGCTCAACCTCACGGTTCCTATCATGATGGGCCGAGAACACGGAACAGAGCCCAAATGGAAGACTCTGACTGAGCAAGCACTACCGGCGATGGTCGTTGACAACAACCGGAAGGAGGAAGCCCTGGCTGAAGCCCATTCGACAGCGTGTGACCTGGTCGTCTTCCTCCGCAAATCAGGTGTTGGTTTTGACAACTGGCGGAGTTCTGTACTGACCAAAACCGGATCTGAACTCTCCCTCCGTCCTACGAACTCGGCGAGGTGTGGGAATTCTCCAAAGAGCCCGCGGCGTGCCAGTGGTAGTTCGCGAGCCCGTCTCGCTACGCCGATTTGTTTGGTACAATTTGAACAGCGGAGTGATGACAACTTCGCGGTTCGCTTTCGCTTGCCGGTGGACAGAGATTTGAGGCTTCAGCTTACTGTCCATACTGTCCATTTCTCCCGGAATTCGGTTATGTCCGGTGGAATATATGGAGACAGGCGAAGGAGTGGACAGTAAGAAAAGACGTTAAATTCTGCGATTTGCGCTAAGCGATTGAAATTGCAGAGGGGGACGTAGTTCAGTTGGTTAGAACGCTGCCTTCTAACCGGCTACCTTTGGAATCAGTAAGATAACTCCTTGGTGTCCACGTTGGTGTCCACGCTTTGATAAGCTATGGCCCAGAGGAGGACTCTTTGGATGCCCACTCTCAAGCCCCTCGGCACACTTCTCAACGCTCCCGACTACGCGGACCGCGTCAACCTCATCAAGAAGATCAAAACTGCTGACGGGTGGCGCTTCGCACCTGTCGTTCCTGAAGCCAACGGACGGCTCAAGGATCGCGTCCGCATCAACGGCCAGATTGAAGTCCATCCCGAAGGCGCCTACTACATCGAGTGGCGCGTCGGTGGCCGGCGAGGGCGCCGCTATCGCACTGCCGTCGCCAGAGACGAGGCCATCGACCAGGCCCGCCGCAAGGCCATCGAGCTGCGCGCCATCCGCGACGGCCTCATTGCCGGTCCCGAGCCGGAGCCGGAGGTTGCGCCCAAGACGACAATCGGCGATGCCATCGACGCCTATCTCCGGTATGTGAAGATGCAGCGCAAGCCTCGCACCCATCTGACCTACCGCTACACGCTCGACACCCTGCTCCGTGCCGCTTACAAAAAGAAGTACGTCGAGGACGCGACCCGAGACGACGTGCTCGACTTCATGACCTACTGCTATGAGCTTGGGCTGGGCGCTCGGACCGTCTACGACAAGGTCGTGACCGTGCTGCAGCTCTTCAAAAAGCATGGGCGCACCGGCTTGATGGAAAAAGGCGACTGGCCCAAGTACGTCGATGCCATCCGCCCGATCTATGAGCCCGAAGAGCTGATAGCGATGTTCAACGTAGCGACCGAAGACGAGGCCGACCTGCTTAAATTTATCCTTGGCTCCGGCTTCCGCGACCAGGAGCTCCGTTATGTCGCGTATCTGGACCTCGACTTCCGGCATCATCTGGCGCGTGTGACGGCCAAAGCGAAGTGGGGCTTCACGCCGAAGAACTGGGAGGAGCGCACCGTGCCCCTGCCCGCGGGGTTGATGGAACGTCTGCGCAAGAGGAAAGAGCGGAAGCAGGCAAGGCCGCACGATCTCGTCTTCGGCAATACGAAGGGCCGCCCGGACAGCGAGATGGATATGGTCGTCAAGCGCGTCGCAGAACGTGCGGGCCTGAATTGCGGACAGTGCGTGACCGAGCACAACAACAAGTGCGCCGAGGGACCGTACTGCATGAACTTCTTCCTGCACAAGTTCCGGCACACCTTCGCCACGAACCATCTGCGCGACGGCGTGGACATCCGCACCGTGCAGAACTGGCTCGGCCACCGCGACATCCAATCGACGATGGTGTACCTCAAAGGCGTCCGGTCGAAGGACGCCGCAATGAAGGTCAACAGCGGCGAACTGGCGGCGTTGGTCGCCTGAGTCCCGCCTAGAATGGGAAAAGCCACCATTCGCTGGTGGCTTTTTCAAACTTCCGGCGCTTTGGGGACGTGCAAGCAGCGGTCACACCAAAACCTATGATGTGCACGAAAAACGGCGTTTCGGCGACCTCGATTGCCCCGGACTTCAA